>CAWEDK010000017.1:0-461728 GCA_963807865.1 uncultured Alphaproteobacteria bacterium
TGCCGTGTCGCTGATCTGCCCCAGCAGAGCAAGGTCGAGCATGTGGTCCTCGCCGAGCTCGCTGCCCCAGGCGGGAAACTGCACGCTCAACCGCTCGAGCACGCTTCCACGGCACTCGAGCTCGACCACATGGCGCTGCCCGTAGTCAAAGCCGATCGTCTCGACGTGCGTGTAGCGATCCAGTGCCCAAGCCAGGCAGGTGGCGGAGTCCTGCCCACCGGAAAACAGCACAAGTGCGTTGCGAGTTCATGGCATCACCCGTTGGCGACGCGGCGCGGCTTGCGCAGTGCCCGCTTGAGAGCGCTGACGAGATAGCGCGTCAGCAGGTCGATGTCACTCGGCGTGTTCTGAATGCCGTTCCAGGGCCGAGTGTCGTACGCCTCCAGCTGCCATTGGCCGCTGGTCCAGGCGGTGTAGCGGCTGCAGGAGCCGCAAGCCCGCGCTCAAACTGGTCGCGCGTCGATCGCGCCCTCGCTCGAGTACAGCTGGTCCATGACAAAGCCCATGGCGACGATGCCGGCGCCATGCCGCAGACGCGACAGTCGTGGCGTCATCCCGGTCCACTCCGGGCCAAAGACCTCGCGCACGCGCTCGAAGAACTCGTTCACCAGTTGGAAGGCCTGATCCTCGCGGTCTTCGAACTGAAACAGTTCGCGGATGGCGCCGTCCGAGGCGGAATTCATGATCAACTTCTGCATGGCGGTGTCGCTGATCACGCCGGTCGGGTTGGTGTGCTGCCGGATCTCGCCATGCAGCGAGCTGCCGCCGGTGAAATTCAGCCGGTCGACGATCCGCGCTGAGAACTTACGCGGCGTGAACCGCTCGGGCAGGCCATCCACGTTGGGCAGCAGTTCGTAGATCAGAGTCTTCGGCAGCGGGCGGGTGTTGTTGATCAGCACGAACTGCTGGCGCAGTTCGTTGTAGTCCTTGCAGACCAGGGCCGACACGAACACCTCGAAAGCCTGGCTTGTCGATGCCGGAGAGTGCCGTCAGCCGCTGCTGCCCGTCGACGACGAAGCCAGGCTTGCCTGTCGGCGGAGTCGATCTCGACCTCGACGACGCCGTCGGCCAGATCCTTGATCTTCACGCCTTCGATGAACGCCACGATCACCGCGTTGGGCAGCAGCGCGTCGTCGCGCGACAGGTAGTCGCGAATGTCGCTTGATGTGCGAGGCGATCTGGTGGCGCTGGAATCCCTTCAGTTGGCCGTCGTCGTTGCGACCGACGCGCTCGATCTCGGCGAAGACAGCACGTCCTGCGGGTGCGCGGCAAACACAAACACGTCGTGCCCGGCCGCCTGGCGCGCGCGAACGGCCTTGAATCGGTAGATGGTCACGCTGCTTTCTCCAAGGTTTTCTGTAGATGACGGTGATAGACGCCGAGGTTGTGAAAGCCGCGGCGCTTGTTGCGGTTGCTCGACCGGAAGATGATCACTTCGACGCCGACGGCTCGGCAGACGTCGCAGCCGCAGCGCTTCCAGGGCTGGTCCTCGAGCGTGCGCTGGACCAGCGCTCGCGGTCTTGGCGAGCGCCTTGTCTTGCTGCGCCGCGCCTGTCGCCGTCGCCGCGCACCAAGAACTGGTGGTAGTCCATCACCGCGTCCAGCGTGTCGTCGACGGTGGATGCGCCTTGGTCGAACGCGCGCAGTGTCGCCGAGCGCCTTGTTGCTCGCGCCGCTGCAGATCTTCTGCGCTGAAGATGCCGCGCTTGATGCCCTGCATCAGCCGGGCGTTCTCGATCGCCTGCGGGATGCGGATGGCGGTGTAGTAGGCGAGCCTGCCGTCCGGCGCCTCCATGTAGTAGTTGGCCTTCTCGTCCTTGAAGGCGCGGATCAGCGGCGACGTCGAATCGAAACTGGTGATGCCGAACGCACGTGAACTCGTGGATGTGGTCGGCCTTCGCAAAGCCGAGAGGTGAATCTTGGTCGCGGCCTGATCGCGCTCGCGGATCGCCGCAAGCACCGCCTTGATGGCGTCGACCTTCAGCGGCACCAGCCCGCCGATGGCCAGGTAGCGGTAGCCCATCTGTTCGAGTCGCTAGGCCGCCTCGGCCATGCTCTCGGGCGACCAGCCTTGCACGGCGCCCAGCGGCTCGAACGGGCATCCCTTCGCGCCGCGTGAGCTTGAGGAACGCCTCCGCGTTGGCCAGCGTGATGTCGAAGCGCTGCCGACGCTGCCTCGGCCATCGGCCTCGCTGGCGGATTGTTCAGGTCGCAGTCGAAGATGATGTGGTCGGGCGACACGCCATGCGTGAAGCCGGCCTCGGTGTAGAACTCGACCACCTCCTCGGGCGTGTAGGCTGGCACCGGATGGTCGACGTACGCGAAGGCGCCGCAGTCGCCCATCAGCATCAGCGTCTTTGAATCGCGGGCCGCCATAGCGCAGGAACTTGCGGGCGCCGTCGCGCAGCATGCGCTGCTCTTCGCGGGTGGAGTAGCGCACCTTGGAGGAGGCGACGCCGGCGGCCTGGCGCATGGCGCTCATGGAGACCAGCAGCCCGTCGTACGGTACTGGCTTCATCAATCTCGTGCGCGTAGACGTCGGTCCAATAGCGTTCGCGCGTCCGGGGCTGTTGCGGTCATTCAGAAAGTCGTACCCGGGATCGACGTAGTCCTGCGTGTCGGAGTACAGAAACTTCATCTTCTTCGGATGGTTGCTGGCGGCATAGGCGCGCACCAGCGCGTCCTGCAGCTTCTTGATGTCGCGAGGCGTGTTCTGGATCTCGTTCCAGGCCATGCCCAGCGTCTCCCAGGTTCCCTTCGTCCAGCGGCAAGCCGGCGCGACCTTCTCGATTCGCGCTGGACGGTCTTGCTACGTCCGCATCCGGCGACAACGCGCATAGATCGCGTCCATCAGCACGCCCATCGCTTGCATGCCCGGCCGAGTGCATCAGCCGGCTGTGTCGGGGTCCTTGCCCCAGGCGTCCGGGAAGACGGCCTTCACCGCCGTCCAGAAGTGACGAGGATGCGGTACATCCCTTCGACGTCCGCTGCCTTCGCGCCCGACTCGACTTGAACGGCGCCAGCGCCCCCAGCGGATTGGACATGCTGTTCCGGATCATCGTGATGACTGCGGTGTCCGTCACCACCGCGCCGGAGCGTCTCGGTCCGAGCCCGCTTGATCGAGCTTGTGAAACGGCGACGCGGGGTCTTGGTTCAGCAGATTCACAAATCTCGGCCGGAACCTTTCGCGCGCTCAGATCGCGCGGCAGCACGATGGCGCCCGTCTCGGGCAGCAGTTCGTTGATGAGCCGCGTCGGCAGCGGCTTGGCCTTGTTCACCAGGATGAACTGTTCGCGCTGCACGACAGGCTGTCGGAGACGAAGCCGACCACCGGCACGGCAAATTCGATTGTTGGCTTGCGCCAGCGCGAGCGACCGCTGCTGTCCGTCGACGATCCAGGCGACGCGCTGCCCTTCGTCGTAGATCGGCATGGTGAGCGTTCCGCTGCGCGATGCCCTCGTCGCCGCTCGGCCGGGTGCCGCGTGAGGCAGCGAACCTCACGTCCGGCGACATCGCCAGGATGATGGCGTTGGGAAACAGCACGTTCCCTTGGTTCAGGTAGTCGACGATGCCCTTGACGTGCTACGAATCTCCGGGCGCTGGAAGCCCTTGAGCGCGTCGGTGTCATCCCGCTCGATGCGCGAGATGTCCGCGACCCGAACGATGTCACCGCCCTTGATGAAGAAGGCGTAGACATCGAGCCCCGCGCCTTGCGTGGTGTGGAGCGCCCTGACGACGATCTCGTTCTTACTCTTAGGCGGCACGAGTACGCTCCTCTCGTGCCTGATGCTCTGCCCGTACCTGCTGCCACAGCGTTCGAAACCGGGACTGCTCGCACGCGACAAGGGCTTCGTCTCGCAGGAAGCGAAGGAGTCGGGTGGAACTCCCGCCGTGCGACTCCCAGCTCCGGATGCAGCATTCGACTGATCTCCGCGTCAGATCGCTTCTGTCGCTCTGGAACGCTCCGAACCTTCAGTCCTTCAAGATTTTTGAGTGACCTTTGAGGTGGCGGCACGCAGCGACAACTTGTGGCTGTTTCAGAGTGAAAACGAAGTGACGCAGCGCGCGTTGTGGAACTCGGAGCCAGTCCCGTCGTAGCCAATCAGGCTTTCCAGCCTCTCGTCGTACGGCAGGAACAGCGCTTCAAATGCGCCGGCACCGCTTCTTGACCGGCTTGAGATGTGAAGACGCAGCTGCTCGACGGCCTCACCACTAGTGCTTGCCAGGTCGTCTGCGATCAACTTGAGGTAACTCGCGGGCAGCGCGACTAGTACGGGTGGCGCCCTGGTTCTGCAATGCGCCGCGATCAACTGCGTCAGAGAGGCTTGGCCGAACTGATTCACCAACAGTGACCACCAGGCTCCAGCCGATTTGCTCCAAGCCAGCACCGCTTTCAGTGGCCCTTCGCCAACCGTCAGGTCGTAGCGCGAGCCAGTTGCGCCTCGTGAACAAGCCCAAGGCCAGCCGACACCACGAAGAGATCCGCACCCAACCAGCGCACGACTTGCTTGCACTCGGCCATCGCGCGCCCAACGTACAGTCGCCGGGAGCTGCGCTCCGGGGCTCGCTGCAGTGCAGCGGACCAACGCCGGCCAAGTTGGGGTGAGTGATTCGCCCGAAGGCACCGCGGCCAGCGACGCCGGGGGATGAGTGGCCCGCTTTCTGGTAGAGCAGTTGGTGACTACCAGAGGCGGGCGAGCAGCTAATTGATGGGCCACTTCGCCGCGTGATGTGCAGTTATTCTGTCGATCGGGCGCACTCTACGACAGTTATTGTGCCGCCTCAAGAGGAACTTGAGGTCGAGACCGCGCCATCGCCTGAAAACAGACGAATCAACTACTTGCAGTGATTGCCCAGGCTCCGCGCGTGGTGGCGTCGCTCGCGGGCTGGTGCTACGCGCGGCAGAAGCTCTGTGCTACCGAGCGCAGCGCCGCATCCGTCGGGCCGTTGGCGATGGCCTTCCTCTCAGATCAACGCCTTCACATGCTGCGCCACGTCACGGTGCGTGGCAAACCAGACTCCGGTTTGGGCCTGCATGTGGCGGATCAGTTCTTCCAGGATGAACATGCGCGAGCGGTAGCCGATCACATGCGGGTGCATGGTCAGCACGAACAGGCCGCCCTCGGCCCAAGCCTGGTCGAACTCGCGCCTGAAGATGTCGAGCACGGTGGTGGGCGCCGTATAGGGCCGCAGCGCCTGGAAGCGGTTCATGTTGAAGTACACCGCGTCGTCGCGGATCCACTCCACCGGCAGCTCCACGATGCCGGTGGGCTCGCCGTCTTGGTCGAGCTCATAGGGGTCGTCGTCGGCCATCAGCGAAGAGTCGTAGAGCAGGCCCATCTCGCGCTGGATCGCCAGCGTGGCCGGCGAAAAGTCCCACGAAGGCGTGCGCATGCCCACCGGGCGCACCCCGGTGATTTCGGTCAAGGTGTCGGATGCGCGCAGGTGCAACTCGCGCTCGTCCTTTTCGGGCAACACCGAGTTGAGCTCGTGGATCCAGCCGTGCAAGCCGATCTCATGCCCTTCGGCGATGACGCGGCGTTGTTCGTCGGGGTACAGCAGGGCGGTGACCGCCGGCACGAAGAAGGTGGCCGGCACCGCGCTGCGCTGCAGCAGCTTGAGGATGCGCGGCACACCCACCCGGTTGCCGTACTGCCCCCACGACATGCGGCCGATCGACTTGCCGCCGTCGCGCAGCTCGTTGGTCTCGTGGTCGCTGTCGAACGACAACGCCACCGCGCAACGCGCGCCGCCCGGCCAGCTTGGGGGGCGCAGGCTGCGCCCTGCGCGCACCTGGTTGACTCGTCTGCGCCACTCTTGCTCGGGCCACGCCCAAGGCTGCATGTTGTCGCTGTTGTCGCTGTCAGATTGGATTCATGGCGTTCGGACTCCAGTGGGGACCTCGAGTGGAAAGTGGCAGGCGGCTTCGCGCAGGTCGCCCGCGGGCTGCAGCCGTGGCAGCTCGCTCTTGCAGCGCGCCTGTGCGTAGGCGCAGCGCTGGTGAAACGCGCAACCCGGTGGCGGGTTGATCGGCGAGGGCAGCTCGCCCCGGATGGGCCTGATGTCCTGCACCGGCTCGCCCGCCGCGGCGAGCCGGGGCGCGCTGTCCAGCAGAGCGCGGGTGTAGGGGTGGCGCGGCGCGCGAAAGATGTCTTCGGTGCGGCCGAGCTCGACGATGCGGCCCAGGTACATGATGGCCAGGCGGTCGCTCACATGGCGCACCACGCTGAGGTCATGGCTGATGAACAGCATGGTCAGGCGCAGGTCGCGGCGCAGCTGCAGAAACAGGTTGATGATCTGCGCCTGGATCGACACGTCCAGCGAGGCCACGGGCTCATCGCACACCAGCGCGTCGGGGCGCATGGCCAGCGCGCGCGCGATCGCCACCCGCTGGCGCTGGCCGCCCGAAAACTGGTGCGGAAACCGCTGCGCCGCTTGTGCGTCCAGGCCCACCGCCGCGAGCCAGCGTTGCACATCGCCTGGCGCCTCGGCCTGGGTGATCAAGCCATGCGCGAGCGGGCCTTCGCTCACGATGTCGCCCACCCGCATGCGCGGGTTGAGCGAGGCGTAGGGGTCCTGAAACACCATCTGGATGCGCGTGGTGCGCTTGCGCCCCGCGGCCATCACCGGCGTGCCCTCGATCAGCGCCTGGCCCAGCGTGGCCTGCAGGATGCCGGCCGCCACGCGCCCGAGGGTGGATTTGCCGCAGCCCGATTCGCCGACCAGGCCGAGCGTTTCGCCCTTGGCGATGGCCAGCGACACGTCTTCGACCGCGTGCACCACCGTCGCGTCGGCACGCATGCCGGTGAGGCGCCTGGCCAGCCGCTCGGTCAGCGGCGGCACCGAGGTGAAGCGGCGCGTGACGGCGCCCAGTTCGATGAAGCCGCGTGCTGCGTTCATGGCGCATGCGCCGGCGCGGTAAACGCAGGCTCCCGATTCAGCGGGTGGTGGCAGCGCCAGGTGCGTGCCTGCTCCGTCGACTGCTGCGGCGCCGTGTCGCAGGCGGCGCTGGCGTGTGCACAGCGGTCTTTGAAGGCGCAGCCGCTGGGCAGCGCGGTGAGTGAAGGTGTCGAGCCCGGAATCTGCAGCAGGTCGCGCCCCGGCGCGGCGCGCGAGGGCAGGCTGTGGATCAGGCCCTGCGTGTAGGGGTGGTGCGGCCGGCGCAGCACCTCGGCCGTGGGCCCTTCTTCGATCAGGCGCCCGGCGTACATCACCAGCAGCCGCGAGGCCAGCACCGACACGGTGGCCAGGTCGTGGCTGATCCAGACCAGGCTGACGCCGGCCTCACGCACCAGCGTGCGCATCTCCACCAGGATCTGCGCCTGGATCGACACGTCGAGCGCGGTCGTCGGTTCGTCGCAGATCACCAGCCCCGGGTTGTTGAGGAAGGCGATGGCGATCGCCACGCGCTGGCGCATGCCGCCCGAGAGTTCGTGCGGGTAGGCGTCGAGGCGGCGCTCGGGGTCGGGGATGCCCACCTTGGCCAGCGCCGCGAGCGCGCGCTGGCGCATCTGGGCGCGTGTGGGCTCGCCATGCGCGCGCATGGCCAGCTCCATCTGTGCGGCGACCGTGAGCACGGCATTGAGGGTGCTCATCGGATCCTGGAACACCATGGCGATGCGCCGCCCGCGCAAGGCGCGCAACTGCGCCGGCGGCATGCCGATCAACTCCTGGCCGTCGAGCCGCACCGAGCCGCCGACGATGCGACCCGGCGGATCGATCAGGCCCAGCACCGAGTAGCCCGTGACGCTCTTGCCCGAGCCCGATTCGCCGACCAGCCCGACGATCTCTCCGGCGTGCACGTCGAACGACACGCCGTCCACCGCGCGCGCCACGCCGCTGCGCGTGGCGAACTCGGTGGCCAGATCGCGCACCTGCAGCAAGACCGTGGTGGCGCTGCTCATCGCCTGAGCCTCGGATTGAGCTGGTCGCGGATCTGGTCGCCGACCAGGTTGATGGCCACGATCAGCACGATCAGCGCGATGCCGGGGTAGATCGAGATCCAGTAACGGCCCGACAACATGTACTGAAAGCCATTGGCGATCAACATGCCCAGCGAGGGTTCCGAGACGCGCAGGCCCAGGCCGAGAAACGACAAGGTGGCCTCCAGCGCGATCGAGTTGGCCACCTGCACCGTGGCCACCACGATCAGCGGCGGCATGCAGTTGGGCAGCACATGCCTGAAGGCGACGCGCGCCGAACTCAGCGGCGTGGAGAGCGCGGCCTCCACGTAGTCCTTGGAGCGTTCTGCCGTGGCGGCGCCGTGGGCCGTGCGCGCGAAGTACGCGTACTGCGCCGTCACCAACGCGGCGATCAAGGGCCACTTGCCCTGGCCCAGCAGCGCGGCCAGCACGAGGGCCAGCAGGATCGCCGGGAACGACAGCTGCAGGTCGATGATGCGCATGATCAGCGTCTCGGTGCGCCCGCCGGCAAAGCCGGCCAGCGTGCCCAGCGAGGCGCCGAGCACGAACGCGATGGCGCCCGCCATCAGGCCCACCTGCAGCGAGATGCGCAGCCCGTAGAGGATGGCCGAGTACAGGTCGCGTCCTTGCGCGTCGGTGCCCAGCCAATGCGTGAAGCCGTTGCTGCCCACATAACCCGGCGGGCGGCGCGCATCCATCAACACCAGCTTGGACAGGTCGTAAGGATCCTGCGGCGTGATCAGCGGCGCGATCAATGCCAGCAACACGATCAGCCCCAGCACCGCGAGCGCGACCACCGCCACCTTGTCCTCGGTGAACTCGCGCACGAACCCCCGCCACGGGCTGTCGATGGCAACGCGGGCGGGCGGTCATGCGTTCTTGCGCGCACGCAGGCGCGGATCGAGCGCGGCGTAGGCGATGTCCACCGTGAGGTTGATGGTGATGAACAACAGGGTCACCAGCATCAGGTAGGCCACCATCACCGGGCGATCCAGTGTGGAGATCGAGTCGATGATCAGCTTGCCCACGCCGGGCCAGGAAAAGATGGTTTCGGTGACCACCGCAAAGGCCAAGGTCGAGCCCAGTTCCAGACCGAACACCGTGACCAGCGGAATGGCGATCAGGCGCAGCACATGGTGGCGCAGGATGGTCCATTCACTCTCGCCGGCGGCACGCGCAAAGCGCACGGTGTCGGTGAGCATCACCTCGCGCGTGCCCGCGCGCGCCAGGCGGATCATCAGCGCCATCTTGAACAGCGCCAGGTTGAGCGATGGCAGCAGCATGTGCTTGAGGCCGTTGCCGGTGAGAAAGCTCCAGTCGACGCCCAGCAGCAGCACGGTCTCGCCGCGCCCACCGGCCGGCAGCAGGCCCAGGTTGACGGCGAAGACGAAGATCAGGATCAGTCCGATCCAGAACGTCGGCACCGAGAAGCCGAGGACCGACAGGCCCATGATGGTCTTGGCCGCGCGGCTGTGCGGCGCGTAGCCGGCGAACATGCCGAGCGGTATGCCGATCAGCGTGGCGCCCAGCACGGCGGCCAGCGTGATCTCCATCGTGGCCGGCAGGCGCGACAGGATCAGGCTGAGCACCGGCATGTTGTAGACGAACGAGCGCCCGAAGTCGCCCGTGGCCAGGCGCTGCAGGAAGGTGGCGTACTGGTGCCACAGCGGCTGGTCGAAGCCGTAGGCGCGAATCGTCTGCTCGCGGATCTCCTGCGTGACGTCGGGCGCGATCATCACGTCGATCGGGTTGCCCACCGCGTAGACGCCGATGAACACCAGCGCCGAAATGACCATCATCACCACGCAGGCCTGCAGCAGGCGCTGGATGACGAAGGCGAGCATTGTTTAGTCCCAGTCGCGAGCGATGATCGCGCGGGTTTCCTCGACAGCGATGTCCCAGACGGCTTGCATGTCGTCGTCGGAGCGCTGGTACAGGCCGCCGAAGTTGCCGTCGCCGATCAGCGCCTTCTTGGCACCCGGGTCGATGCGCTGGTAGCGCGCGAAGTCGATCATCGGCTTTTGCGCGGTCGGGCACCGGGGCGCTGGGCAGGCGCGTCCAGGCAAAGTTCTCCATCCACGAGGCGTGCGACGCGAGCGGATCGATCTCGTTGACCTTGCCCATCGTCCGCGGCGCAGCCCACCAGTTGTGCCACTTGACCTGCACGCCGCGGTTGCGGTCGAGCCACTCCAGGATGGCGCCATGCGCCGGCCCGTTGCCGCCATGCCCGTTGACGATCACGATCTGTTTGAAGCCCGTGCGAACCATGCTGTCGAGCACGTCGCAGACCAGCGCACACAGCGTCGACAGGCGCAGCGACACGGTGCCGGCGTAGTCGACAAAACTCGGCGTGAAGCCGTAGGGGATCACCGGGTACACCGGCACGGCGATCGGCGCGGCCGCTTCCAGCGCGACCCGTTCGGACAAGATCGCGTCGACGCACAGGCTCAGGTAGCCATGCTGCTCGGTCGAGCCGATCGGCAGCACCGCGCGGCGGTCGGCCTGCACATGGCGCTCCACCTGCATCCAGTTCATGTCGGCAATGCGAATGCTGTGCTCCTTATGCCTTGTGAGGCTTCTCGCTCAGCGGCAGCTCGGGCGCCGGGCTGTCGAACATGGCCAGCACCACCTTGGCCATCAGCACGGACAGCGTCTCCTGCTCCACCAGGCTCAGCGGCGCGAGCATCTCGGCCTCGAGCGCGATGAACCGCGGCAGGGCCTCGTCGAGCACGGCGCGGCCTTTGCGCGTCAGCGTCAGGTTTTGCTGGCGCCGGTCGGTCTCAGCGGCACTGCGCTGAATCAGGCCGAGCTTGGCAATCCGGTTGACGGCGCGGCTGAGCGTGTTCTTGGGGAATGCGGTGGAGGCCGCGATCTCGCTGGCGGTCACGCCGTCGACCAACCCCAGGCTGTAGATGACCACGAACTCGGCCCGCGCGAGGCCGAAGCGCTTTTCCACCCAGCCGTAGAGCGGCGTGTTGTAGCGCAGCCCGAGGTAATTGAAGCGCGCGGCAAAGCCGCAGGGGTTGCGCCACAGCCGCGCGTGGGTGAAGGCGTCGAGCCGATGACGCCCGAGCATCTTCGCGCCGACGCCGGACTGGGGAGCACCGGGCGGGCCGCGCAGGATGTTCAGAGTTGGTTCCAGATCGCACCACTTTGGTTGCGTGTGCGCAGATGCTAGCGGCTTCGCGTCGATCTCGCATTGGTTCCAATAGGTATTGACGAGGGTGAGCTCGCGACATTAAATGCACGCCACCAAGGCCTGCGGAATGTGCCGCGCCAGACTCAGGAGGGTCCGACATGCGTTCCTTGTTGACGGGTGTGTTGTGCACCACGGTGCTGTGTGCCTCTGCGCTGGCGCAGACCCTCACCATCGGTGTGCGCGGCGGGCCCGACTCGATCGACCCGCACTTCACGGCCACCGGCACCCATGCCGAGGCGCTCAAGCATGTGTTCGACACGCTGGTCTGGTCGGGCGACGGCCTGGAGCTCGAGCCGCGGCTGGCCGAAAGCTGGCGCGCGATCAACGACACCACCTGGGAGTTCAAGCTGCGCCGCGGCGTGAAGTTCCATGACGGCTCCGACTTCACGGCGGAGGACGTCAAGTTCTCGATCGAGCGCATCCCCACCGTGGCCGGCCCGAACCCGACCACGATCTACGTGCGCCGCGTCAAGGAAACCAAGGTCATCGACCCGCTCACGTTGCATGTCATCACCGATGGCGCGGCACCGACGCTGCCCAATGACTTCATCCGCCTGTTCATCGTGTCGGCCAAGGCCGCGGCGGGCCTGACCAAAGAGAGCGCCAACGAGGCCTTCAACTCGGGCAAGGCTGCCGTCGGCACCGGCCCCTACAAGTACGTGTCGTGGCAGCCCAAGGGCGACCTGGTGCTGGCCCGCAATGACGCGTACTGGGGCCCCAAGGAGCCCTGGGCCCGCCATGTGCGCAAGGAGATCGCCAACGACGCCGCGCGGGTGGCGCAACTCAAGGCCGGGCAACTCGACCTGATCACCCGCGTGCCTGCCACCGACGTGGCCGCGCTCAAGCGCGACGCCAAGATCAACGTGCAGACCATCGACACCGTGTATGTCTTCAACATCGAGTTGGACATGCGCGAGAAGGCCCTGAACGTGAGCGCGAAAGACGGCTCGGCGCTGGCCAAGAACCCGTTCCTCGACGTGCGGGTGCGCCAGGCGATCGATCTGGCCATCGACCGCAAGGCCCTGGCCTCCGTGGCCATGGAAGAACTGGGCCGGCCGGTCAATCAGATGGTCACGCCGTCGATCTTCGGCTTCAACAAGGCGCTGCCCGAGTCCAAGTACGACCCCGCCGCGGCGCGCAAGCTGTTGGCCGACGCCGGCTACGCCAGCGGATTCAAGGTGCAGTTCTCGTTCACGCAGGATCGCCTGCCAGGCGACAAGGAAGTGGGCACCTCGATCGCGCAGATGCTGGCCGCGATCGGCATCGACGCGCAGCCCAATGCGCAGCCGGCGGCCGTGTTCTTTCCGGCGCGCACGCGCGGCGAATACTCGATGTCGATGTCGGGCTGGGGCACGTTGACGGGCGAGGCGCACTACACCTTGTCGTCGCTGGCGCACTCCAACGACAAGGACAAGAAGATGGGCGCCTTCAACGTGCTCAACTACAAGAACCCCGCGGTGGACAAGTTGCTGCAGGACGCGGCGGTCGAGATGGATGTGGCCAAGCGCCGCAAGCACCTCGAAGACGCCGCGGCGCTGATCGACAAAGACCATCAGCGCCTGGCCATCGTGTCGGTGGGTTCGGCCTGGGCGATGCAGAAGGACAAGGTCACCATCAAGCCGCGGGTCGACGAAGACACGCTGGCGATGAACATCAAACCCGCCAAGTGAGAAGCTGTGAATAAACCTGCTGCGCGATCCGATCCTGCGACTCCGGTGCTCGCTGTACTGCTCGTACAGCTCCGCTCCTCATCGCAGCCTCGGACCGCTCGCGACGGCTTCTTTCACAGCTTCTGAGCCGATGGCGGACATCGCGATTGGCCTGCATGGCGGTTGCGGCACGCTGAGCAGCCACCTGCTGAGCGCCGCCGAGTGGGCCGAGAGCCGCGACCATCTGGCCCAGGCCCTGCGCGCGGGCTGGCAGATCCTGCGCGCCGGTGGGTCGGCGCTCGACGCGGTGCAGGCCGCCGTGGTCGTGATGGAGGACAGCCCGCATTTCAATGCCGGCCATGGCGCCGCATTGACCGAGACCGGCGAGCATGAGCTCGACGCCTCGATCATGGACGGCGCCACCCTGGCTGCGGGCGCCGTGTGCACGGTGCGCCGCACGCGCAACCCGGTCAATGCCGCGCGCGCCGTGCTCGACGAGGGCCGCGTGGTGCTGCTGGCCGGCGCGGCGGCCGATGACTTTGCGCAAGCCACAGGGCTGGCGATGGTCGAGCCCGCGTACTTCACGACGCAACGCCGCGTCGACGCATTGCGCTCGCTGCAGGCCAAGGCGGCGTCCGGGCAGATCCTGCTCGCCTCGGAGGCCGAGAAACATGGCACCGTCGGCGCCGTCGCGCGCGACTGCCACGGGCATCTGGCCGCTGCCACGTCGACGGGTGGTTTCAACAACAAGGCCCAGGGTCGGGTCGGCGACAGCCCGATCATCGGCGCGGGCACCTACGCGCGCGATGGCGTGTGCGCGGTCTCGTGCACCGGCCAGGGTGAAATCTTCATCCGCCGCGTCGGCCGCCTACGACGTGGCCGCGCGCATGAGCTACGGCGGGCAAACGCTGCAAGAGGCGGCGCACACGGTGGTCTTCGAGACGATGACCAGCCACGGCATCGGCGCGGGCATGGTGGTGCTGGGCGCCACGGGCGATGCGCTGGCGCCGTACAACACGCTGGGCATGTACCGCGGCTGGATCACCACCGACGGCCAGGTGACGGTGGCGACCCACAAGGAGTTGCACGCCATGGGCGCGAGCCTGACCGTGCAGCGCGAGCCGATCCTGATCTGGGGTGCCGGCGCCATCGGCGGCGTGCTCGGCGCCTACTGGGCGCGTGCCGGGCTGCCGGTGTTGATGGTCGACATCGTCGAAGCGCATGTGCAGGCCTGCCGCAGCAGCGGCCTGAAGATCAGCGGCCCGGTCGAGCAGTTCACCCAGGTCGTGCGAGCGCCACGCCGGCCGAGCTGCGCGGTGTCTACTCGACCATCGTGCTGGCGGTGAAGGCGCACGCGACCGATGCGGCGCTGGCGCATGCTCGCAGCCCGCACCTGGCGCCGGACGGCTTCGTGCTGTCGGCACAGAACGGCCTCAACGAACTGGCCATCGCCCGCGCGGTGGGCGACGAGCGCACGATGGGTTGCTTCGTCAACTTCGGTGCCGACTGGCTGGGGCCCGGCGAGATTCTGTTCGGCAACCGCGCCGCCGTGGTGGTCGGCGAGATCGACGGCTCGATCCGCGAGCGCACGCGGCAGATGCATCGCGACCTGGCCGCTGTTCGAGCCCGACGCCGTCCTGACCGACAACATCTGGGGCTACCTGTGGGGCAAGCTGGCCTATGGCGCCATGCTGTTCGCGACGGCGCTGACGCGACGATTCGATGAGCGACGAACTTCGCCGACCCGCGGCGCTTCATCGTGTTCGACCAGCTGGCACGCGAGGTGATGGCCGTGGCCTCCAGCCGCGCCATCGTGCCGGTGGGCTTCAACGGTTTCGATCCGTCGTGCTTTGCGCCGGGGGCCTCGAGCGAGGGCGCGCGCGCTTCGATCGCGGCCTTGGCCGAATTCAATCGGCACACCGCCAAGACCCACTCGGGCATCTACCGCGACCTGGCCGTGCGCAAGCGCAAGACCGAGATCGATCCGCAAATCGGCGTGATCGCCGAACTCGGCCGCGCCTCGGGCGTGGACACACCGGCGATTCGGCGCCTCGTCGAACTGATCCACGACATCGAAGACGGCCGGCGCGACATGTCGTTCGCCACCTTCGAGTGCCTGATCGAGACCTGCGTGGCGGCACGGCATGACGCCTGAGCTGACGCGGCAAGAGCGCGATCGTGACCGGCGCGGCCCATGGCTTCGGGCGCGCCATCTGCGTCGAGCTGGCCCAGCATGGCGCGCACGTCTGGGCGCTGGACATCGTGGGCGACGAACTCGAGGACACGGCGCGCCTGTGCGTGCAAGCCAGCGGGCGGTGTGAGGCCCGCGTGATCGACATCACCGACGCCGATGCGGTGCAGGCCCTGGTCAATGAAGTCTGCCAAGCGCACGGGCAGGTCGACATCCTGGTCAACAACGCCGGCGGCGTGCTGGGCCAGGTCGGCCAGCCGCTGGAGGCGGTGACGCCGGCGCAGTGGAAAGCGATCCTGGACGTCAACCTGAACGGTGCGTTCTATCTCTGCCAGGCGGTGGCACCCGGCATGAAGGCGGCGCGCGCGGGCCGCATCGTCAACATCTCCAGCGGGGCCGGGTTGGGCATCAGCCTGACCGGCATCCAGGCCTATGCGGCCGCCAAGGCGGCCTTGATCAGCCTGACCCGCCAACTCGGGCACGAGTTGGGCGCGTGGGACATCACGGTGAACTGCATCGCGCCGGGCTTCGTGCGCTCCAACCCGAACACCGAGCGGCAGTGGCAAGCCTTGGGCGCGGCCGGCCAAGAGGCCTTGCTGAACAACATTGCGCTCGACGCCTGGGCACGGCGCGAGGACATCGCCCATGGCGTGTTGTTCTTCGCCAGTGACCGCGCGGGCTGGATCAGCGGCCAGACGCTCGCCATCGACGGTGGCAAGTAGGGCCGCTGCGGCGCGCGAGGCGTGCCCCGCGGAGTAGCCGCGTCTTAGGCCTTCCCCTCTAGATTGCTGCAATGCAGCAATTGAGGCTTGTATTGGTGAAACGAACGACTAAGATGAGTTCATGCTGCAGTGCAGCAAATGTACTTCAACCCGAAACTCACCGACCGGAGAACCCCATGCTGAATACCCAACTTGCTGCCACCAACCAAGCCAACTTTGAAGCCTTCATGGCGCTGACCGCCAAGGCTTTCGCGGGTGTCGAGCAACTCACCGAGCTCAATCTGCAAGTCGCAAAGGGCAGCCTCGAGCAGGTCAAAGAGACTGGCGTGGCCGTGTTGTCGGCGCGTGATGCGCAAACACTGCTGGCTGTGCAGGCGGGCCTGCTGCAACCCGCTGCCGAGCAGGCGGCCGCTTATGGCAAGCAGGTGTACCGCATCGTTGCTGACATCAAAGCTGACTTCGAGAAGGTCGGTGCCGAGCAGACTGCCGCGGCACAAGCCACATTCGGCGCTCTGATCGAGGCAGCCGGTAAGAATGCCCCCGCGGGTTCGAGCGATGGCATCGCGTTGATCAAGTCGACAATGGCGACCGCGAACAGCGCGTTCGAAAGTCTGCGCAAGGCCGGCTTCCAAGCGGTTGAGGCAGCCGAAGCGAACTACGCCTCGGCGACCAAGGGAGCCAGCAAAAGCAAGCGTCGCTGAGGCAGCGAGCGTGCGACATGAGCGCATCGTCGATGCAGCTGCAGCTTGGGCTCGAGGACCTGCTCGGCGATCTTCGTTACGCGCGCAGGCGCGGCGATCTGGGTCGCCTGGCACTGCTCTTGTACTGCGAAGTGCGGCGCTGGGCCCGCTTGGCGGGCGAGCAAGAGTTGGCTGAGCATTCATCAGAACTGATCACGCATTGCCCGCACGCCAGCCGCGAAGAGTTCTTAACCCAGGTTGACGATCTCATTGCCGAGCTTGAGAAGGCGCAGGTCATCCCTCGACGCAACTGAAGCCAGCTGGCCTCACGCTCTTTCGGCCATCCTCATACGAGTTGATCGAGTGATCGCTCGAACGGCAGCTTTGCAGGGCCGCGACTGCTTGCTCTGGGGTCGATAGCAGCCCCTCTGCATGTTCTATTGAGGCTGCGCGTTGACGATGTCTTCAAACGCTCCTGCCGTCGCCTCCAACGCCCGATCGATCTCCTTCTCCCCATGCGCCCCGCACAAGAACATGTTGTGCCGCGGATGCAGGTACACCCCGCGCTGCAGCGCCGCCGCGCAGAACGCGATGCCTTTCTCGTAGCTGCGGGTCGTCGTCGAACAGGATCAGCGGCATTTGCACCGGCCCGCTCTGGCGCAGCTTCACGCCGTGCGCTGCGGCTTGTTCGGCGATGCCTTGCCGCAGGCGGCTGCCCATGCGCTGCAGGTGCGCGATCAGGCCTTCGTCGCGGTCGGCGACGGTGAGCGTGGCCAGCGCGGCGGCCATCGCCACGCCGCCGGCCCAGAACGAGCCGGTTGAAAAGATGCGCGTGGCCGCGTCGCGCAGCGCATCGGTGCCGGCCACGGCGGCCAGCGCGTGGCCGTTGGCGATGGCCTTGCTCCACGCGCTTAAGGATCGGGCCGCACGCCCAGCGGCTCCCAGCTGCCGGCGGCGTGCAGGCGGTAGCCGGCGCGGGCATGGCTGGCGCGGGATGATAGGACTCGATGGCCCGCCCTCACCGGGGCCCCTCCGCATGAGTGCAGCGCGGCCGGCGACTCGCGCTGCGCTCTCGCCGGCCTTCGCGTTACTTCACCTTCGCGAGGATCTTGTCCATGTCACTGGCCGAGAACGCCTCTCAGCGTGCGCGTGCGCACGTTGCCTTGCTGCGCAGTGGCGATGCTGAAGGCAGCGAGTGCTGCCTCGTCTTCGGCCTCGAGGCACGCAGATCCACGTCGTACTCGCCCAGCGTCCAGAAGATGTCGCGCATGTGGACGCCGGTCTTCTTGGCCATCTCCTTGGCGGCGGTCGGCGCGCTTGGTGGTGTCCTTGATCGCGTGCAGCCCCTTGTCGGTAAAGCTCAGCAAACCGATGTAGGTGATCATTAGGGTCTCCTTGGGTCGAGGGGCCGCATGCATGGGCCGGGTGCGTGCGGCCCCGGCAACGCACACCAGCCTCTACCGAAGCGTGGGCGGGTCTGCGGTCCGGGGGCGCTGGCGACGCCATCGGCAGGATGCGATGGCGTGTCGCGGCGGGCGACAAAGGCGTCGGCCGATCGGCGAGGGAACCAATGCTACGCCCGCATGCGCCGGCCGGCCAGCGCTCTGCCGCGCTCAGCGCCGGAGTGTGCCGGCCGGTCCGATGATCGACAGTCGGCGCAGTCGAGGCCTGTGTGATCGGGGGGGCTAGATCGCGATGCCTACACTCAAAGCGGCTTCGTTTGTAGCAGAGTCGGCTACATGCCATCGATCGCAAATGCGGTTGGCGGGTCTTCAAGCCAACACCCCGATCTATTGAGAGCGCAGCCGTGACCGAGCCGCACGCCCACCTGTTCGACGCCCTTGCCTTCGCCGCGCAGAAGCACCGCGACCAGCGGCGTCGCGACGCGCACGCCAGCCCCTACATCAACCATCCGATCGAGCTGGCGCGCGTGTTGAGCGTGGAGGCGGGCATCACCGACGTGGCCACGCTGGTCGCTGCGGTGCTGCACGACACGATCGAAGACACCAAGACCACGTACGACGAACTCCTGGCGCGCTTCGGCCAGGAGGTGGCCGACGTGGTGGCCGAGGTCACCGACGACAAGGCGCTCTCCAAGGCCGAGCGCAAGCGGCTGCAGGTGGTGCACGCGCCGCACCAGAGCGAGCGCGCGGCGCTGGTCAAGCTGGCCGACAAGACCTGCAATCTGCGCGACATGGCCGACAACCCGCCGGTGGGCTGGCCGCTCGAACGCCGGCGCGAGTACTTCGATTGGGCCAGGCAGGTGGTCGATGGCCTGCCGCCGGTGCACTCGCGCGCTGCGTGCGATCTTCGACGCCGCGTATGCCAAGCGGCCTTGAGCCTGGAGGCGTTCTGCCCGCAGCATCTGGCGCGTCACAAGTAGCGCAAGGCCAGCAGCTCGGGCTCCGCATAGAAAAACGCCGCCGCCCCTGGGTTGCAGGGACAGCGGCGTGGGTCTGGCTGCGGTTCTGTGTTGTCTGTTCTTTTGCCGCAGGGTCTTACGACACCTTGGCCAGGATCTTGTCGAACTCAGCGGCCGTGAGCGCGCGCAGCGACTGCGAGCGCACATTGCCTTGCTGCGCCGTGGCGATGTTGAACGCCACCAGCGACGCTTCGTCTTCGGCCTCGAGCACGCAGATCGCGTCGTACTTGCCCACCGTCCAGAACATGTCGCGCATGTTCACGCCATGCTTCTTGGCGGTCTCCTTGGCGGCGGCGGCGCGCTTGGTGGTGTCCTTGATCGACTGCAGGCCCTTGTCGGTGAAGTTCAGCAAACCGATGTAGGTGATCATTGTGGTTCTCCTTGTGATGCCTACGGGGGCCAGGTGAACCAACTCGAACGTGCGCGACCCCCGGTCGATGCCCAAGACCACTGCTCAGCGGACTGTTCTGCAGTCCGTGGCGCGGTCGGCGCCAGGGGGCTGGCGCGTCGCGGTGGGCGACAAAGGGGTGTGGGCTGGTCGGTGGAGAACCCATGCTACGCGCATTGCTCTCGAACACAAGGCGCGCGTAGAGACAGTGGACGCGCAGGGGTCGCATCCGCGCGCGCTGGCGCGCGGCTTTCAGCATTACACTGATCGGATCAGCAGCTCCGCTTGCGACGCCAATCGACTCTCCTGATCGGCGCGCCGTCGCCGAGCATCCGGCGCGTGGGCACATGCACGGCGCGCTCGAACAGGCCCGCCATCGACGGCGCCAACGCGGCCGTGTCGAGCGCCGGGCTGCCGCTGGGCGGCGGGCCGTCGTCGTCGGGCTCGGCTGAGTTGTCGTCGGCCGACTCGGCCGGCTCTTGTGCAACGCGTTGGCGCTCGGCGCGCGCGGGCTGCGACTTCATCATCGCGAGCAGACCGGCTGCGTGTTCCGGCTGAGCTTCTGCAGCGTCGACCACTGAGTCGGCCTGATCGATTGCGGCGCTGGCCAGGCCCGCCGTGCCCTGGGCCCGATCGATCCGATGGAGGTGGTCATGGCAGCGGTCCTCGCGCGCGATGTGTGTGAGGCATTGCACCGCGCATCGAGGCATCGGGTAAGTCGGCGCCTTTCCCAGCTGGGAGCGCTCCGCCTCGGGCGTTGCGACCGCCATCGCCTGCCCTGGACACCGCCTCCCCTGCGGTTCAAGATCACCGGCCCAGCTCGCGGCTCGCGGCCGCGCACATGCTGTGGCTGGCAGCGAGCCGATAAAGGAGACAACGACATGAGCGAACTCGACCGCGTGCTCTCCGACGCAGTGGCGGCGGAACACGTGCCTTTCGTGGTGGCGATGACCGGCAATGCCGCCGGCGTGACCTGGTCGGGTGCGGCGGGCGATCGCAGCCCGGGTCAGAAGGCCGACGTCGATACCGTGATGCGCATCTTCTCGATGACCAAGGCGGTGGGCTGCACCGCGGCCATGATCCTGATGGACCGCGGCAAGCTGAGCCCCGACGCCGAGGTGTCGAGCATCCTGCCGCGCTTTGCCGAATTGCAGGTGCTCGACGGCTTCGATGCGGACGGCAAACCCCGCATGCGCGCACCGCGCACGCAGGCCACGGTGCGGCACCTGGCCACGCACACCTCGGGCCTCGCCTATGAGTTCTGGAACGAGGACATGCCGCGCTTCATGCAGGCCACCGGCGCGCCGTCGATTCTTTCGGGGCTGGCGAAAGCGCTCGAACTACCCGCTGCTGTTCGACCCGGCACGCGCTGGGACTACGGCATCGGCATCGACTGGCTCGGCCAGGTGGTGGAAAAGGTCGACGGCCGTCGCATCGACCAGTTCTGCCGCGAAGAGATCTTCGAGCCCCTGGGCATGCGCGACACGCGCTTCGAGCCCGAGGCCGACATCGCCCCGCGCCTGGCGGCCGTGGCCATCCGCGGCGAAGACGGCCACTTCGCGCCGTTCGAGCTCGCGCCGCCGCCGAACCCCGAGGTCTATGGCATGGGGCACTGCCTGTACTCGACCGCGCCCGACTACATGCGCTTCCTGCGCATGTACCTCAACAAGGGTGAGCTCGACGGCCAGCGCGTGCTCAGCCAAGGCGGCCGTGCAGTCGATGCTGGCCAACCAGATCGGCACCATCGCGATCCCGCTGCTCAAGACCACGGCGCCGCCGATCACCGCCGATGCCGAGTTCTTCCCCGGCAAGCGCAAGTCGCAGAGCATGGCGTTCCAGCGCATCGACGAAGACGTGCCGGGCATGCGCTCGGCGGGCTCGCAGTTCTGGGCCGGCGTGTGCAACACGCACTACTGGTTCGACCCGGCCAAGAACGTGGCCGGGGTGCATCATGACCCAGTCGTTGCCGTTCGTCGAGCCGCGTTTCATGGGCGTGTACGAGGCGTTCGAGCGCGGCGTGTACCGGCGGCTGCAGTAGCCAGCGTGTCGCGCCGGGGCGCGTGCGCAGGCCCCGGCGCTGTCAAATCTCCTCGTACACGCCACAGCTAGCTCGGCTCCTTGACGCGGTACTGCTCCAGCAGCTCGCGCACCGCCTGCTCCACCTCGCCCTTCGTCATGGCATTGAACCGGCCGGTGGCGTCGGCGTAGATCTGCAGCCACCACACGCGTGAGTCGTTCACCGAGTCGCCGCCGCTCTTGATCCAGTGCAGCAGTTCGTGCACCTTGGTGCCGAGCTCGCGCTCCGAGGGCGTGACCGACAGGTTGCGCGGGTCGAGTGCCAGGTTGGGCTGCCGCGCGAGGTTGATCACATGCTCCACGTCGGCTGGCCGGAAGCCATAGCGCGCTTCGAAGAGGTCGCGGAACTGTTTGCGCACCGTGCCGAACGCGCCGCGTGCG
Organism: uncultured Alphaproteobacteria bacterium; assembly: GCA_963807865.1. Classification (GTDB taxonomy): domain Bacteria; phylum Pseudomonadota; class Alphaproteobacteria; order Rhizobiales; family Xanthobacteraceae; genus VAZQ01. Next base: position 21,631 of record CAWEDK010000017.1, read on the forward strand.
TCTTCGGCTGGTGAGTGTTTCGCCTGCCGCCAGCTTGTCCATCGCACGGGTGTAGGCGTTGTTGTTGCCCGGCTTGCTCACCGCTTCGTGTGCCGTGCGCCACAGCGCGGCGTGTTCGGGGTGGTCGGCGATGCGCTGCAGCCCGAAGTGCGACAGCAGATGATCGGCGTCGCGGAACACCACCTTTTCCGCCGGCGCCGGCGAGGCCGTCGACAAAATCGGTGGGCAGGGCGTTGCGCGACGGTGTCACGGCCCCGGTGCTCACAAGGCGCGCTGGGGCGGCGTCGGGTCGCCGCGATGGCGTGTCGAGCCGGGCCAGGGTGTCGGCCTGCTTGAGGTCTTCGCCCTGCTGCAGCATCTCTTCGACGATCCGATCTGTTTCGGTCACTTCCTTGAAAGGCTTGCCGGGCTGCAGGTCATCGATGCGGGTCGAAGCCGTGCGCGGCATTGCGGCGGCGTCGCGCGGTGTGCGCAACTCGCGCATCGCGTCCAGCGCGCCGCGCGCCGTGTCGCCACCGGGCAGCGCCTTGGCCACGTCGGCCGCGTCGGCGGCCACGCCGGCCAGCTTGTTGAGCTTGCCCAACTTGGCCAGGTCGCCCACGTACGGAACCATGCTCAAAGCACTGATCGCGGCGCCGGTGTAGTCGCCGCGCAGCAGCGAGATCACGCCGTCGATCGCGTCGCAGGTCGGCGTGGGGTCGAAGATGCCGGCCGCCGAGAGCGCCAGCTGCGCCGTGTCCAGCGCCAGCGAGGCGCCGCTGCGCGCGGGGTCCTTGGGTTGTGCGGTCTTTGCTTGGGCCGATTGCACCATCTCGCGCGTCAGTTGGTCGGATTCGCCCGCCGACAGGCTCGGCTTCATCGCTTCGAGCAGATCGGCCGCGTGCGCACCGGCTGAGTCTCGGCGATGTCGACCACCTCATCGGCCGCGTGGCGCAGGTTGGGCACGCCGACGCTCGAGGCCTTGCGCAAGATCTCTGCGGCCTGTTCCAGCACGGCGGTGGCCAGCCCCGGTATTCCGGCGGGCTGGAAAGGTCCGATGGATGTGGCCATGCTGCGTGTCCTTGGCTTGCGATGCGCGAGCGTGCATTGCAACGTGCATCCGGCCACCGCAACAGTCGGCACCGTTCCCAGCTAGGGGCGGCCCCATGCCGCTGCCGCGTGGACCGGGGTTCGGCATCGGTGTCACTCCCACCCCTCGAACACGGGCCGGGGTGGGCTCGATCAATTCGGCAGCGGCCAGATGCCGAGGAAGCGCCCGGTGGTCTGGTAGTGCGGGTCGCGGTTGTAGGCGGGCTGGCCGTCGCGCGTGGTCTCGTGGCCCGGCTTGAGCAGGCCCACGTCGATCCGGATGTAGGAGCCCTTGAACGTCTTGGCGATCTCGCGGTCGCGGCCATCGCCGTGGATGCCGCCGTTGTTGCCGTGCACGTAGATCACTTTCTCCACCTGCCGGCCGTTGTCGGTCTTGCCCCAGCGCGCCACGCATCCTGCGAACCGTACAGCGAGTCGTGCAGTTCGAGCCGGTCGGCGCGCAGCTTGCGGCCCGAGCCGTCGTCTTTCTCCATCATGTTTTGGATCACGTTGCCGCCGCGCGAGTGCACCGACACCGTCTCCTTCTCGATCTTGGCTTTCGAGAGGCCGGCCGCGGCGAGCGCGAGGTCGGTGGTCTCGGCCTGGCTCTTCACGTTGCCCCACTCGGCCTTGTATTCGAGGTTGTGCTTCGGGCCATCGGGCGTCGGCGTCGCGCGCTCTGGCACTCCGGCAGCACGAACACGGTCTGCGGGTCGCGCGCGAGCGTGGCGCGGATGCGCGAGTTCTGTCCGGCCTTGGAGCCCTCCGGGTCGCCGACGGTGGCGTTGTCGCCGTGGTAGTGGGTGTGCACACGCACCGGCAGCTTGGGGTCGAGCGCGGCGGAGGTCATGGTCGCGACCGGCTCGTTGCCGTTGGCCGCGTTCATCGTCACCTTGATGTTCACCTGCTTGCCGTCGAGCAGGTCGCGGTACGAGTTCTGCAGGTTCTCGATCGTGTGGCCCAGGCGTTGCTGCTGCTTGTCGGGGCTGTTCTTCAGCGCGTCGATGTCGGCCTTCGACGTGGTGGCCACGTCGTAGGTGCGGGTGGCGGCGTCGGCCACCGGCTGGTGCGCCGCGGCCTTGACCTGGCTGCCGCCGTGCTGCGCCGCTTTGCTTCACGTAGGCGCTGCTGTTGCGCCAGCGGGTGCATGTCGTGCGAGGCGGTGAACAACGCCAGCGCGTCGCCGCTGCCGCGTTGCGCGTCGGCATCGGCGCGCGCCAGCAGGGTGTCGGCGTGCGGCGCCGTGTCGGTGTGGGTGGCGGCGTCGGGCAGCGTGGGTGCACCGGCACCGGCGCTCACGAGGGGCAGTGTGGTCATGGCAGTCTCCGGCTCAAGCCGCCCATGGGCGGACGGACCTGTGGCGTTGTGTGCGCGACTCAGTGGCGCCGGTTCACGGCATTTTTTTGCGCGCGCGTGTCCGCCCACGGCACTCGATTGCGTGCGGCGCGGCCAACGGATGCGGTGGCGCGCGATCAAGCCGCGCGCGGATCCCGCGTTCGCGTGTGGGCCTCTGCGCATGCTGGCGCGGGTTTTGCATTGCTCTCGCCGTTGCTGTTTTCGTGCCCTGTGTTGGCGCAAGAAAGAAAAGGAGCAACCCATGCGCTCCATCGAATTCCATACCTATCTGTTGCCCAGCAACGCGGGTGATGGCACCTATCAGCCGTCGCGCCGCAAGCTGACGCATTGGCAGGCCCTGGCCTGGCCCGGCGCCACGCGGGTCGACGACTCGCGCGAAGTGCGCCAGTGCCCCGAGTCGCCCGAGGAGCGCGTGGAGCTCGGCTTCCACGCGCCGGTGGCCGCCAACAGCCACTGAGGCTTCGCACCGGCGGCGCCGCCGCGGCGGCGGTTGCCGCTCAATTTGCAGTGCGCGTTGCATGGTGCACGCGGCCTCGTGCGGCATGTTGCGGTGTGGGCAAACGCCCAGCCGACCCGGTTCGGCTTGGATGGTCAACGCCCTCGCAAAGGGGCATAGTCCGGGCCAGCGAACCCGGGCCCCCACCCGCGGCCCATGCCCCCAGTCAGATCAAGGAAAGCGCCATGGCGCAGGTTCATTTCGTGATGCTTCCGCTGGATGGCGGCACGACCCACGTGGCCGTGAATCCGTCTCTGGTGCGTTGCGTACAGCCAAGGAACCAGCGCCAGGCCGAGGTGTACTTCGACGCCAGCCACTTTCTGGTGATCGAAAAACCCGCTGATTTGGTGATCCGCGACCTAGAAATCGCAGGGCGATGAGCGCCGCGCGGCCGCTCCGAAGGTGCGTGCCGCCTTCGGGTGCACCGCACGCAGTGCCAAGGGGACACGATGAGCAATAAGAACAACGACGACGACTTTCCGCCAACCCAGGCTGCGCCGCCACCGCCGCCCGAACCGCCGCCCAAGCCGGCGCGTCCACGCCGCGACCCGCGCGCGGCCGCGGCGCCGCAAACGGCGGAGGCGTTCGAAGCCGTCGAGCAGATGGGTCCGCCGAGCTGGAAGGAGAACCCGCTGATCTGGATCGCGCTGGTGGTGGCCATGTTCCTGGCGGTGCCGCTGCTGGCCAGCATGTCCACGCGCGGTGGCACGCCCGCCAAGCGCGCGCCGGCCGCGGCGGCGGCCAGCGCGCCGGTCGAAGACGTGGCGCCCGCGGCGGAGCCGATCGCCCCCGCCCACGGCGACCGTGGTGCCGGCCAACACCGCGCCATCGCCGCCGGCCGCGTTCGCCAGCGACGTGCCGCCGGCGATGCGCGCTCAGGCCACCGACCCGACGCGGCAGATGGTCACCAAGTGCTATGAGAAGGGCCGCGTGGTCTACACGCAGACCGGCGCGTGCACCGGCAGCATGAGCGCCGTGCCGATCGACACCGGCAAGAACGTGGTCGGTCCGGGCAGCGGCGCGCCGGCTCCGGCCGGCGGCTCGCGCTGACGCGCAGAAGAATCTCAGGGTCCGAGCACCCAGGCGCCCTTGGCGCCCGGCGTGTCGTCGGGCATCGGCCAGCCGTTGCGCACGCGGCGGCGCTCCGGCGCCTCCTGCCAGTGCAGCAGGGTGCGGATGTCGCGCAGCACCGAGGCGTCTTCGGCCACGTAGCTGTGGCCCAGGCGGAACAGGCTCCAGCCGCGCACGCGCACGGTGTCGATGCCGGGCAGCACCAGCACCGGCGGCGCGCCGCCGGCGCGCGTTTCGGCGGTGGCCCATTCCAATGCGCGAGCAGCGCCTTGTCCTGGTCGGCCACGTACAGCGTGGTGTGCTCGGCGGCCAGCGGGTAGATGCCGGCGAGCTGCGCGAACGAGCGCGCGTCGATATCGGGCGCGGCGAGAAAGACCTGGCCGAACGTGCGTGCCGGTGCGCAGCGCGGCCTGCGTGGTGGCGCGGTGCATCGCGTCGAGCAGGCCGCGGTTGCCCATGCTGTGCGCGATCAGGTGCACCTTGCCGCGCTCGACCAGCGTGGTGGTCTTGACCAGAAAGTCGGCCAGCGTGCTGCTCGCTGGCTTCCATGCGCGCCACGTCGCCCGCGTAGGCGGTGATGTTGGCCAGCGACGGCCAGCTGTAGAACGCGGTGATGCCGGGCACCTTGCAGGTCGAAGCCGAGTTGCGCGGCGCGTTTGGCCGCTTCGTCGAAGCTGGTGTTGAAGCCGTGGATGTACACCAGCACGTTGCGGTCGGCCGGGTCGAGCGTGCCGAGGAAGTGCGCGACGTCGCGCGCGAAGGCGTCTTCGCTGAGCACGGTGGCCGGGTCGAGCGTGAGCCGGTCGTCCACGCCGGTGAGCAGGCGTCGCCACAGCGGCGAGCCCAGTTCGCCCGGGCCGATGGCTCATCGGGATGCGCACGATGCGCTTGCCGAAGTGCAGGTGGTCGTCGGGCTCGGAGCCGAAGCCCAGCGCCGGGTTGCGCGGATCGAGCGGCTTGCGGTTGGTGCCGAACCACACCGGATAGCAGGTGCCGGAGAACTCGGCGCGGCAGTCGCCGCTCAGCGCGCGCATCTTCTGCGCGGCTTCTTCGGCGGCCAGCGCGCCGGCCGCGGTTTGCGCGGCCTGCGACTCGCGGGCGCGGTGGCTGCCGGCGCCGGTGCGGCAGCCACGGCGGGCTGCTGCGGGGTGGATGGCGTCGCACACGCGAGCAGGGCCACGACCGACAGTCACGGCCGCATGCCCACGAGCAGCGGACGACAGGCGCGCATGCGACGACCCCCCGGCTGGCACCCCTGGCGAGCGCCGATGGTACGGCCCGTCAGCGGCCACGCAATGCGTGGGCGCCCCGCGGTACGCTTGCACGCTCGATGGAGCAGCGCCACCACGCGACCCGTTCGACCTGCAGCGTTTCGTCGCCGCGCAGGACCCGGTGTACGCCGCACGTGACGGCCGAGCTGGCCGCGGGCGCCAAGACGAGCCACTGGATGTGGTTCATCTTTCCGCAGCTGCAGGGGCCTGGGGCGCAGCGGCACCGCGCGGCACTACGGCATCGGCGTCGCTGGCCGAGGCGCAGGCGTACTGCGCAGCATCCGTTGCTGGGTGCGCGACTGCGGCAATGCGGCGAGTTGCTGATGGCGGTGCAGGGTCGCAGCGCGCTGCAGATGTTCGGCTCGATCGACGCGCTCAAGCTGCGCTCGTGCCTGACGCTGTTCGAGCGCGCGGGCCCGACGAGCCGCTGTTCGGCGCGCTGCTGACCGTACTACGACGGCGAGCGCGACGCCGCGACGCGGGCGTTGCTATGAACGAACGATGAACGAACCGTCGTCGATGCTGCTGCCGGTGCTCGATGCGGCGCTGCGCGGCACCTTGCTGGCGCTGCTGGCCTTGCTGGCGGCGCGTTTGTTGCGCGACCGCCCGGCGCTGCCGGCGGCGCAGGCCGCGGTGGTGCTGTGCCTGGGCACGTGCGTGCAGGTGATCGGCTCCACGCCGCTGTTCGAGCTGATGGTGCCGCGCGTGTGGCAGGCGCCGTTCATCGCCATCGCGGTGGCCAACGTGGTGCTGTTCTGGGTCTTCGTGCAGGCGCTGTTCGACGACGGTTTCCGCTTTCAGCCGGTGCACGGCGTGGCCTATGGCGTGGTGCTGCTGGTGAGCGGCATCAATTGCCTGGCGTGGACCGCCGACGCGCCCAGCCCGCTCGCGCAGGTGAGCCTCGGCTTGCAGCGCGCCGTGCCATTGGTGTTCGCGGTGCTCGCGGTGGTGGCAGCGGCGCGCCACTGGCGCGACGATCTGGTGGAGGTGCGCCGCCGCGTGCGCGCCTTCATCGTCGGCATGGGCGTGGCCTACACGCTGCTGATGCTGGCGGTGCGCCTGGCCACCGAGCGCGGCCGGCTGTCCGACACCATGGCGCTGATCGATGCCGCGCTGCTGCTGTCGATCGTGGCGGTGGCGGCCTGGCACTTCCTGCGCGTGGGCGGGTCCGATCTGTTCCCGTCGACGCTGGTCACGCCGGCCCGGCCAGCACCCCGGCCGCGACCCCCGTCGTGGCCGAAGCCGCAGCGCAAACCGCACCCGACGCCGCCGAGGAGCGGCTGGCACAGGCGCTGCATCGGGTGATGGTGGAGGAGCGCGCGTACCGCAGCGAGGACCTGAGCGTGGCCAATCTGGCCGCGCGCCTGTCGGTGCCCGAGTACCGCTTGCGCCGCTTGATCAACCAACGCCTCGGCCACCGCAACTTCAACGCCTACGTCAACGGCTTTCGGCTCGCCGACGCGCGCCATGCGCTGGCCGACCCGCAGCAGCGTGCACTGCCGGTGCTGACGATCGCGTTGGAGGCGGGCTTTCAATCGATCGGGCCGTTCAACCGCGCCTTCAAAGCGGCCACCGGACTCACGCCCACCGAGTTCCGCCGGGAAAACAGCGCCGATTCCTGAAATCGGCTGGCCGAAAGTTGCAACGCGCCGACTTCGGCGAGACGTGGCCGGATCGGCCCTTCATCGTCGCCCCCCAACGAGGGCATGGGGCCTTCGTGTCTTGAGGAGGCGATCGATGAACAGGCATTCAACTGGATCTGGCTGGGCGGCTGCGTGCCGCCGGGCGGTGGCATGGGCGCTGCTGGCCGCATGGGGCACCGCGGCACACGCCGGTTTGGGCTTCACGCAACTCGCGGCCACCGAGCACGACGGCCCGCTGTCGGTGTACTACCCCACGCTCGCTGCGGAGGCGCCGCCGTCACCGGCGCGCCTGTCGCTCGCGTTGGCCGTGGGCGCCGAGCCGGTGCGCGGCAACGGCCGGCTGGTGGTGATCTCGCACGGTTCGGGCGGCAGCCCGTACGTGCACGGCAACCTGGCGCGCGCGCTGGTGGAGGCGGGCTTCGTGGTGGCGATGCCCGAGCACCGCGGCGACAACTTCAAGGACCTCACGCGCGCCGGACCCGAAAGCTGGGACACGCGGCCGCACGAGGTGTCGCGGGCGATCGATGCGATCGCGGCCGATGTGCGCTTCGCGCCGCTGCTGCAACTCGACCGCGTGGGCGTCTACGGCTTCTCGGCCGGCGGCCACACGGCACTGACGCTGGCCGGCGGCCAGTGGTCGGCCGCGCGCTTCAAGCAACACTGCGAAGCCCACATCGCCGAGGACTTCCACACCTGCGTGGCGATGTTCCTGCGCTTGAACGGCGGTGCCTTCGATGGCTTCAAGAAGTGGCTGGCGGTGGGCGTGATCCGCCTGCGTTTCGGCGACGACACGGAGCACGGGCACCTCGACCCGCGGGTCGCCGCGGTGGTGGCGGGCGGTCCGCACGCGGTGGCGTTCGATGCCGCGTCGTTGGCGCAGCCGCGCGTGCCGCTGGGCCTGGTGACGCTGGCGCAAGACCGCTGGCTGGTGCCGCGCTTCCACAGCGACCGCGTGCTGCAGGCATGCGCGCCGTGCGAACGCATCGCCGAGTTGCCGACCGCCGGCCACGGCGCGCTGCTGTCGCCGCTGCCGCCCGGCTTCACCGGCCTCGCGGCCGATCTGCTGAACGACCCGCCGGCCTTCGACCGTGCGCTGTTGCCCGAGGTGGATCGCCGCATCGCCGCGTTCTTCGGCCGCCACCTGCTCGCCGATCGCGCTGCAGCAACGACTCCGGCACCAGCGGCGACAGCAGCCAGGTCTTGAAGCGCAGCCAGGCGGTGGAATCGGGCTCGTCGACGAGTTGCTGTCGGCGCGCTCCGCGCTTGTCGCACGTCAAAGGGCGGCCGTCCAGACGCGCCTACGCTGGCTTGGAGCACGGTTCGAGGAGCAATCGATAAGCAGCGCAGCAATCTCCAACGGCAAGCCCGAGCGGTACACCACGCGCGACGGCTTCGAGATCCTCGACAACTGTCACCGCCAGATGCTGGGAGCGCTCGACACGCTGGCCGCGCTGGTCAAGCACCTGGAGTCACACGGCGGCGACGATGCGGCCCGCGCAATGGCGGCCGAGGTGCTGAAGTTCTTCTCCACCACCGCGCGCCACCACCACGAAGACGAAGAGCGCTACATCTTCCCGAAGGCGCTCGCCTCGCCCGACCCCGAGATGGTGCAGACGGTGCTGCGGCTGCAGCAGGATCACCACTGGATCGAGGAAGACTGGATGGAGCTGTCGGCCCACCTGGAGGCGCTGAAGGCCGGCCAGTCGTGGTGGGACCTAGCGCTGCTGCGCGAGGGAAGCGAGATCTTCATCGCGCTGCTGCACGACCACATGGTGCTCGAGGAATCGTCGATCTATCCCGCAGCACGCACGCGCATGCTGCCGACCGAGCGGCAGGCGATGGGGCGCGAGATGGCGGCGCGCCACCGCGCGGGCAGCGCTCGGCGCGCTGAACCCCGGCGCCGCTACAGCAACGACTCCGGCACCAGCGGCGACAGCAGCCAGGTCTTGAAGCGCAGCCAGGCGGTGGAGTCGGGCTCGTCGACCAGCACGAGCTCCTCGTCGTCATCGTCCATGCTGACCCATTCGCAGGCGGTGCCGTCGCTGTTCAGGCGCAGGCGGTAGGCGCTGCGCAGACGGTCGACGTCGATGATGCGGATCATCTCGCGCGCCAGGTCGGTGCTGTGGATCACGGCGCCGAGCTCGGTGTTGATGGTGGCCGAGCGCGGGTCGAGGTTCATCGAGCCGACGAACAGCGTCTTCTTGTCGACCACCGCGAGCTTGGCGTGCAGCCGGCCGAGCGAGGCGCCGAACAGGTTGGCGCGGCGGTTCTTCTTGACGCGCGCGCCGCTCACCTCGTAGAGCTCCACGCCGAGCTCGAGCATCGGGTCGCGGTACCGCGTGTAGCCCACGTGCACGATCGGCTCGTCGGTGGAGCCGAGCGAGTTGGTCATCGCCACCACGTGCACGTTGCGCTCGCGCAGCTCCTTGAACAGCGCCATGCCACCGGGCCCCGGCACCAGGTAAGGCGACGAGATCACGAGGTCCTTCTCGGCCTTGCGGATGGCCTCGAACACGTTGTAGGTGACGCTGGTGTCCTGCAGCTCGCCGCCGGCCTCGCCGTCGAACGGCTTGTCGGGGTGGTCGGCGAACACATAGGCCTCGGCCCAGATGAGTCCGAGCCGGCCGTCTTCGAGGTCTTCGCGGATCGGGCCGTAGCCGAGGATGTCGGTGGCCGGCAGCGGGTCGGGCGGCGGCGTCATCTCGGGGCCGGTCCACACCTCGAAGCGCTCGCGCAGCGCTTCGGGGCTCAGCGGGCTGCGCGTCACGGCGTGGATCGGGTACACCGCGTCGGCGTTCCAGTAGCGGTCGAACAGGCCCTGCAGCGGCGGCAGCACCCAGCCGACGGTGAATGCATCGACGTCGATGAAGTTGTCGCCCTTCAGGCTGCGCAGGAAGTATTCGTTGGCGACGTTGCGCCCGCCGATCACCGCCATCGCGCCGTCGGCGATGAAGAGCTTGTTGTGCATGCGGTGGTTGACCCGCTTCCAGTCGCCCACCGAAGCGGCGAAGCGCATCGCCTGCCCCGAGTCGCGCATGCAGCAGAACGGGTTGAAGATGCGCACCTCCACGTTCTTGTGCGCGGCAAAGGCGATGAACATCTCGTCCTTGCCCTGGTGCGTGTAGAAGTCGTCGACCAGCAAGCGCACGCGCACGCCGCGATTGGCCGCATCGCGCAGCGCCCGCAGCAGCCAGCGGCCGGTCTCGTCGTCTTCGAAGTGGTAGTACTGGACGTCGAGCGACACCTCGGCGCGGCGCGCCAGCTCGGCCCGCGTGTCGAGCGAGAACTTGCCCAGCGGCATCAGCCGAAAGCCCGACTGGTCGGGCGCCGGGCGGTAGCTGTTGGCGATGCGCCCGAGGGTGGTCTTCTCCGACAGCGGAATCGCCTCGCTGGCGATCGCGGCGCGGTCGATCACCGGCAGCGACGTGCAGCCGCCCAGGATCAGCAGGCCGAGCGCCAACACGCCCGTGAGTCGTCGCAAGCAGCCGGTCATCGACACATGCCCTCCAGACAATCGCCGCACGTTGGTCGTGCAGGTGTCGCCGCCCTGACAGGGACTCCCGTCGAATCGGCGCAACGGCGCGGATGATCGCGCATTCGCGGGGTGAGTTGGCGCCGCCTGGCGCGACCAAGCACCGAGGGCCCCGCTCGTTCTGGGCCACACTGTGGCCACATGACCGCATCCCGTCGCGTTTCCGTCGCCCGCGCGCACTGTTCGCGCCGCACCGCGTTGGGGATGCTGTCGGCGTGTGTGGTGGCGCCCGCTCGCGCCGCCGACGCACCCGACGAACAGCCGGTGACGATGGCGCTGGCCTTGCCTGGCGGCGAAATCGAAGTGCAGTTCACGCCGGACTTCAGCGCCGCGCAGCGCGACGCGGCGACCGTCTGGGTGCGACGCTGTGCCGACGCGGCGGTGCAGTACTTCGGACGCTTTCCGGTGCCGCAGGTCGAGTTGCTGCTGCAAGGGCGCACCGGCGCCGGCGTGCACAGCGGCGTGACCTCCGGTGAGCCGTCGCTGCACATCCGCGTGCGCCTGGGCCGCGACACCACGCCCGATCAGTACCGCGCCGATTGGGTGCTGGTGCACGAGATGGCGCATCTGGCCCTGCCGCGCGTGCCGCGCGAACAGCGCTGGCTGCACGAAGGAGCGGCCACCTACATCGAAACGGTGGCGCGGGCGCGGGTCGGCTTGCTCGCAGCCGGCCGACGTGTGGCGCGGCTGGATGAGGCAGATGCCCCAAGGCCAACCGCGCGCCGGCGACCAGGGCCTGGATCGCACGCCGACCTGGGCGCGCACCTATTGGGGCGGCGCGACGTTCTTCCTGCTGGCCGACGTGAGGCTGCGCCAGCGCGGCACGCCGGCGCGCGGCCTGCAGCATGCGCTGCAAGGGGTGCTGGCGGCCGGTGGCGACTACCGTGCGGTGTGGGACGCGCCGCGCATCTTCGCGGCCGCCGATGCCGCACTCGGACAATCGACCCTCAGCGACATGTACAGCCAAATGAAAGACCAGCCGGTGCCGGCCGATCTCGCCGCCTTGTGGCGCGACCTCGGCGTGGACGGCGCGACCCTGCGCAACGATGCGCCGCTCGCCGCGGTGCGGCGCGCGATCCTCGGTTGATGCCGCCGCGCGAGAGTGCGCCGCAGACCCGCCGCGCCATCGTGTGGCTGGCGTGGATCGTGGCCGCGCTGGTGGTGCACGGCTCGTTTTACCCCTGGCGTTTCGCGATGCCGCCATCGCTGGCAGCGGCGTGGAATGCCATGCTGCACCAGCCGTCGATGTGGACTTCGCTCGGCGACGTGGTCGGCAACGTGGTGCTGTTCGTGCCGGTGGGCATGCTCGGCTGGGCGCTGGTGCACCGATGGATCGGCTGGCGGCGCACGGTGATCGTGCTCGCCGTCGGCCTGGCGTTTGCGTTTGCACTGCAGGTGGTGCAGCTGTTCATCCCGCGGCGCGCTGCCGCGATGTCCGACGTGGTGTGGAACGGGCTCGGCCTGTTGATCGGCATGGGCCTGGTGGCCGGCGGTTCGCGCCTGCACGCACCCTGGCTCGGCCGCGAAAGCCTGCGCGCGCCGCTGACGATGGTGGGCTTGTGGCTGATGCTGCAGTGGTGGCCGATGGTGCCGCGACTCGATTGGCAGCAGATCAAGAATGCACTGAAGCCGCTGCTGTTGACGCCGCGCTGGTCAGTGCTCAGTGCGATCGAGGCCGCGCTCGCGCTGATGGTGGTGGCGGTCACGGTGCGCGAGCTGCGCGCGCGCGCCGTGGTCGTGCTCACGCTCGTGGCGGTGGGCGCACTCGGCAAGCTGCTGATGGTGCACCAGGCGCTCACGCTGTCGCGAGTGGTCGGCTGGAGCGCCGGATTGATCGGCGCATGGCTGCTGTGGCGCTTGCCCGCGCGCACCGCCGCATGGGGCATGGCCGCCGCGGCGCTGGCGTGGTTCACCGTCGACGAGCTGCGGCCGTTCGAGTTCGCCGATTCGCTCGGCGAGTTTCATTGGCTGCCGTTCGCGGCCATGCTGCAAGGCTCGCTGGTCGCCAACACGCTGGCGTTGGCATGGCAGCTGTTCTGGCTGGGTGCCGTGGTGTGGCTGAGCGGCTCGCAAGGCGCACGCGCCGCGCCGGTGGTGCTGGCGCTCAGCGTGTGGGCCCTGCTGCTCGAGTTGTTGCAGATGTTGTTACCGGGGCGCGTCGCCGACATCACGCCGCTGTTACTTCCGTGGATCTGGCTGCTCGCCATGCCGCTGTTGCAACCGCAAGGTGCTCACGCAGGCAAGTGAATTGCCCTGCACCTGTAAGTTGCAAACGTCATCTGCGACAGCAGGGGCGACACCGCGAGGAAATACGAGGGGCGGAGCATTCACACCAGTCGATGCATGGTGATTCCACCGGGCGCCCAATGCGTGCGGAACGCGTTGAACCGGATGCAGTGGATACGCAACTGACCCCCCGAAATGCGTTCCCTAGGCTGAGGCAGTGCAGGTTACACGGAATGTCGGAATCATTCGCGCAGTTGCAATTTTGTATCGGAGGCCAAGATGCTGTCCCAATTGCGAAGAAGTCGATGAACTCGCAGCGACTTCATCCGCCTGAACGAGGCCTCACCGCCGGTGCCGGTTCCTCCCGGCCACGTGGGCCCTGTGATGCTCCCCGGTACGGGTCGCATGGTGTGCTGGACCGGCCGCGTGGCCATTGGCTTGCGCCACGAGCCGCCTTGCGCCGTGCCGACATGCTGTCGCAGTCGGCGATGTGGCTGCAAGACCTGATGTTGGGTGGTGCACGCAGCGCGCAGGCCTGAAGCGCCGCACCGAGGGGGATCGATGCGCGCCCGGCGAAGCGCGGTGAGCCGCAACCTGAATTCAAGCCGCTCGACCCGCCGTCGTCGCTCCTCGGGCCTGATGCCGCTGCGTGACCCGCCGCAGCAGGGCTGCGTTTGTGAACGAAAGCAGCTACGATCCCCGCTCGCTCTAGCACGGGGATCGGATGCCGACGCTTCAGTTCAAGATCAATGGCCGCGCCATGCAGGCGGCGGCCGAGCCGCATGACCTGCTGGTCGACGTGATCCGCGGACCGCTCGCGCTGACGGGCACCCACATCGGGTGTGACACCGGCCAGTGCGGCGCCTGCACGGTGTTGGTCGACGGCCAGGCGACCCGCAGCTGCACGATGCTCGCGGTGCAGGCCGCCGGGCGCGACGTGACCACCGTCGAAGGCCTGGCCAGCAATGGCCAACCGCATGCGCTGCAGACCGCGTTCAGGAGTGCCACGGGCTGCAGTGCGGCTTCTGCACCCCGGGCATGTTGATGAGCGCGGCCTGCCTGCTGCGCGAGAACCCCAATCCGAGCGAAGCCGACATCGTCGACGCACTCGAAGGCAACCTGTGCCGCTGCACCGGCTACGTCAACATCGTCAGCGTCGGTGCAAGCCGCAGCGCAGGCGATGCAGTCGCAGGGGGCGAAGAAATGAGCGCGATCCACCGTCGAAGCCGGCCGCTTCGGCAGCGGGCAACAAGTGCAGCGCGTCGAAGACCCGGCGCTGCTGGCCGGCAAAGGACAGTTCACCGACGACGTCGCGCCGGCGGGCCAACTGCACGTGGTGTTCGTGCGCTCGCCGCACGCGCACGCGCGCATCGTCGTCGATCGATGTCGCGAGCGCCAAGGCGTCGCCCGGCGTGGTGGCGGTGTTCACCGGCGCCGAGCTGGCGCAAGCGGGTGTGAAGCCGATGCCGGTGGTGGTGCCGTTCAAGCGCGCCGACGGTTCGGCCGTGGTCACCGCGCCGCGGCGCGCGCTGGCGCACGAGAAGGCGCGCTTCGTCGGCGAGCCGGTGGCGATGGTCGTGGCCGACAGCCGCGACGCCGCGCGCGCCGGCGCCGATGCAGTGATGGTCGACTACGACGAGCTGCCCGCGGTGACCGATGCGGTGGCGGCGCTGAAGCCCGATGCGCCGCAAGGTGGTCGACGGCCTGGCCGACAACGTGGCCGCGGTGGCGCGCCATGGCGATGCCGCGGCGACCGAGGCCGCGTTCGCGCGCGCCGCGGTGCGCGTGGCGGTCGACATCGTGAACCAGCGCGTCGCGCCGTCGCCGATCGAGCCGCGCACGGTGCTGGCCGACTTCGATGGCCAAGAGCGGGCGGCTGACGATTCGCATGTCGAGCCAGATGCCCTCGGGCGTGCGCACCAGCGTGTGCGATGCGCTGGGCTGAACCCCGATGACGTGCGTGTGCTGGTGGGCGACGTGGGCGGCGGCTTCGGCATGAAGACCGGCGCCTATCCCGAAGACCTGGCGCTCGCCTACGCCGCACGCAAGTGAAGCGGCCGCTGAAGTGGCGCGCCGAGCGGCTCGAGGAGTTTCTGTCCGCCGTGCACGGCCGCGACGTGGTGAGTCACGCCGAGATGGCGCTCGACGAAAACGGCAAGGTGCTGGCGATCCGCGTCAAGGCGGTGGGCAACACCGGCGCGTATGCCACCGGCACCGGCATCCTGATCCCGCTGGTGATCGGCCCGTGGGTCACCACGAGCATCTACGACATCACGGTGATGGACCTGCAGTTGAGCGCGGTGATGACGCACACCAACACCATCGGTGCGTACCGCGGTGCCGGGCGCCCTGAAGCGATCTACCAGATCGAACGCCTGATGGATGCGGCGGCCCGCGAACTGCAGCTCGACCCCGCGGAGCTGCGCCGGCGCAACATGATCCAGCCGAACCAGTTCCCGTACACCAACCCGATGGCGCAGGTGTACGACTGCGGCGAGTTCGAGAAGATCCTCGACCAGGGCTTGAAGCTGGCCGACTGGAACGGCTACGCCGCGCGGCGCGAGGCGTCCAAACGCAAGGGCAAGCTGCGCGGCCGCGGCATCGCGACGTTCCTCGAGTGGACCAGCGGCATGGCGTACGAAGAGCGCGTGACGGTGACCGTGACGCCCGACGGCATGATCGAGGTGAACTCCGCCGTGCAGGCCATGGGGCAGGGCATCGCCACCAGCCTGGCGCAGCTCGCGGTCGACGTGTTCCAGGTGCCGATCGATCGCATCCGCGTGGTGATGGGCGACACCGACCGCAACAACGGTTTCGGCAGCGCCGGGTCGCGCTCGCTCTTCATCGGCGGCTCGGCCGTGCACGTGGCGTCGCAGAAGACGATCGACGAGGCGAAGACGATGGCCGCCGAGGCGCTCGAAGCGCCGGCGGCCGACATCGAGTACAAGGCCGGCCGCTTCAGCGTGACCGGCACCGATCTCGGCATCGGCCTGTTCGAGCTGGCGGGCAAGCAGAAGGATGCGCGCATCTACGTCGACGCCAAGAACAGCGTCGGCGGCCCGAGCTGGCCCAACGCGTGCCACGTGTGCGAGGTGGAGATCGATCCCGACACCGGGCATGTCGAGGTGGTGGCCTATGCATCGGTCAACGACATCGGCCGCGTGGTCAGCCCGCAGATCGCGCGCGGGCAGGTCGAAGGCGGCGCGGTGCAGGGCATCGGACAGGCGCTGTGCGAGAAGGTGTCGTACGACGCGCAGACCGGCCAGGCGCTGAGCGCGACCTTCATGGACTATGCGATGCCGCGCGTCGATGGTTTTCTCGGCTTCAAGACCGAGTTCGACACCTCGGTGCCGTGCACCACCAACGCGCTCGGCGCCAAGGGCGTCGGCGAGCTCGGCACGATCGGCGGCACGCCGGCGGTGGTCAATGCGGTGATCGATGCGCTCGACCACGCCGGCCAGGGCCGCAAGGCCGAGCGCGTGCAGATGCCGCTCACACCCGAGCACGTGTGGCGCGCGCTGCACGGCGACTACGATCCGGCGCCGCTGAATTCGACGGCCAGCGTTTCGTAGATCGTGCCGGCCGCGTGCAGCGCGTGCCAGGGCGCGGATCGGCGCGTCGTACTCGGCACGGCGGATGTCGCCCGTCCACACGCTCTGGCTGAATGCTTTCGTCGCTGCAGCGGGTTCATCACGCGGTCCACTTCCAGTCGCGCACCTCGGGCAGATCCTCGCCGCGCTGCACGATGTACCCCTTGTGCTCGATCAACTTGTCGCGCATGCGCTGCTTCAGGTGCGCAGCGCGGTAGCCGAGCGTCGGCACGCGATCGATCACGTCGATCACGCGGTGGAAGCGGTCGAGCGCGTTGAGCACCGCCATGTCGAACGGCGTGGTCGTGGTGCCTTCCTCCTTGTAGCCGCGCACGTGCAGGTTGTCGTGGTTGGTGCGGCGGTAGGTCAGCCGGTGGATCAGCCACGGGTAGCCGTGGTAGGCAAAGATGATCGGCTTGTCGGGCGTGAAGATGGCGTCGAAATCGCGGTCCGACAGGCCGTGCGGGTGCTCCTCGCGCGGCTGCAGCGTCATCAGGTCGACCACGTTGACCACCCGCACCTTCAGCGCCGGCAGGTGCTCGCGCAGCAGCGTCGGTGGCGGCGAGCGTCTCCATCGTCGGCACGTCGCCGGCGCAGGCGAGCACCACGTCGGGTTCGCCGTCCTGCGTCGTTGGACGCCCAATCCCAGATGCCGACGCCGGCGCTGCAGTGCTTGATCGCCGCGTCGACGTCCAGCCACTGCGGCGCAGGCTGCTTGCCGGCGACGATCACGTTGACCAGGTTGCGGCTGCGCAGGCAGCAGTCGGTCACGCACAGCAGCGTGTTCGCGTCCGGCGGCAGGTACACGCGGATGACGTCGGCCTTCTTGTTGACGACGTGGTCGATGAAGCCCGGGTCCTGGTGGCTGAAGCCGTTGTGGTCCTGGCGCCAGACGTGCGACGTGAGCAGGATGTTGAGCGACGCGATCGGACGCCGCCACGGGATCCCATTGGCCACCTTCAGCCATTTGGCATGCTGGTTGAACATCGAGTCGACGATGTGGATGAACGCCTCGTAGCACGAGAACAGGCCGTGGCGCCCGGTCAGCAGGTAGCCCTCGAGCCAGCCCTGGCAGGTGTGCTCGCGAGAGGATTTCCATCACGCGGCCATCGCGCGCGAGGTGCTCGTCGGTGGGCAACGTTTGCGCCATCCACGCGCGTGCCGGTCACCTCGAACAGCGCGCCGAGTCGGTTGGAAGCGGTCTCGTCGGGGCCGAAGACGCGGAAGTTGCGCGCGTCGCGGTTCATCTGCATCACGTCGCGCAGGAAGCCGCCCATCACGCGCGTCGCCTCGCCGGTGACACCGCCCGGCCGCGGCACGTCGAGCGCGTGGTCGCGAAAGTCGGGCAGGCGCAGGTCCTTCAGCAGCACGCCGCCGTTGGCGACCGGGTTGGCGCCCATGCGCCGGGTGCCCTGCGGCGCGAGCGCGCGCAGTTCCGGGACGGGGCGTCCCTCGGCGTCGAACAACTCCTGCGGCCGGTAGCTGCGCATCCACTGCTCCAGCAGCCGCAGGTGCGCAGGGTTCGAGACGACGTCGGAGAACGGCACCTGGTGGCTGCGCCACGAGCCCTCGGCAGGCTTGCCGTCGACCTCTTTCGGGCCGGTCCAGCCCTTGGGCGTCACGAGCACGATCATCGGCCAGCGGGACCGCGCGGGCCGGCCGCCGCCGCGCGCCTCGCGCTGGATGGCGGCAATGCGCTCGAGCGCGGTGTCGAGCGTCGCGGCCATTGCCTGGTGCATCGCGCCGGGCTCGCTGCCCTCGACGAAGTGCGGCTCCCAGCCGTAGCCGACCAGCAGCGACTGCAGCTCCTCGCGCGGGATGCGTGCGAGCACGGTCGGGTTGGCGATCTTGTAGCCGTTGAGGTGCAGGATCGGCAGCACCGCGCCGTCGGTGGCCGGATCGAGGAACTTGTTCGAGTGCCACGCGGTGGCCAGCGGCCCGGTCTCGGCCTCGCCGTCGCCGACGACACAGGCCACCAGAAGGTCCGGATGGTCGAACGCGGCGCCGAACGCGTGCGCCAGCGAGTAGCCAGCTCGCCGCCCTCGTGGATCGAGCCCGGCGTTTCCGGTGCGACGTGGCTCGGCACGCCGCCGGGAAACGAGAACTGCTTGAACAGGCGCTGCATGCCTGCCGCGTCCTGCGACACCGCGGGATAGATCTCGCTGTAGGTTCCTTCGAGCCAGACGTTGGCCACCAGTGCCGGTCCGCCGTGGCCCGGGCCGGCGACATAGAGCACGTCGAGGTCGCGCTCGCGGATCACGCGGTTCAGATGCACGTAGACGAAGTTCAGGCCGGGCGTCGTGCCCCAGTGGCCGAGCAGCCGCGGTTTCACGTGCTCGGCCTTGAGCGGCTCGCGCAGCAGCGGGTTGTCCAGCAGGTAGATCTGCCCCACCGACAGGTAATTGGCGGCACGCCAGGAGGCGTCGACGCGCTGCAGGTCTTCAGAAGCCAGGGCTCGCGGCTTGACGCCGGTGCGGGTGTGTTCGTTCATGGCATGCGCCTTTTGCGTGTCCGCGGACCGGCGACGAGCGGCCGGACCGGCGGAAGTTGGGGCAAGGAGCTTCGAGTGATTCTTCGGCGAGTCGGTTTCCGGCGCGCGCCGGCAGGCCCTTCAGGACCCGACTCTAGGGTCTGACCGCGGGCGTCTCGATCTTCATGCCGGCGCTGCGCTGCGCCAGGTACAGCTCGAGTTCGACCATCTCGATCGAGTTGAACGGCGGCGGCTCGGCGCGCACGCCGCTCAGGCAGTTGCGCAGGCGGCGCTGCAACGAGCCCATGCCTTGCCATTCGAGGCGGTAGGTCGGGTAGCCGTTCACGTGCCCCTCGCGGGATCGAGCTGCCCGCCAGGCTCTTGCCGGGCAGCTGGTCGTGGCATTGCGCGCACGACAGGTTCAACTGGCCGATGCGCTGCTCGTACTGCTTGCGGCCGCGCTCGCGCGGCTCGGTCAGTTCCTTGGCGGTGCTCGGCGCCAGCGGCATGCCGCGCGACTGGTGCGCCACGTAGGCCTCGAGGCCGAGCAGCTCCACGCTCTCGGGCGGCAGCGGCAGCACGAGCTGGTGCCGCGTGCGGCACAGGTTGATGCGCTGGCTCAGGTTGACCGGGCGCTTCTCGATCGGGTCCCAGTCGGGGTACTTGGCGGCCACGCCCTTCATGCTCTGCTTGGCGTCGTCGTGGCAATGCGCGCACGAAAAGCTGATGCCGAACACCTTCTTCCACAGCACCTCGCCATCGGCCACCCACAGCATGCCGGGGTTCTGCAGGTCGTCGCGCTGCATCGACTGGATGCGCGGGCTCATCGTGTCGAAGCCCGAACGGCGTTTGTCGGGCGCGATTCTGCGCGAACGACGCCCGAAGCACACAGCAGCCCGAATGCGGCCGCGATCGACGCGGCTCCAGGACCTCATGCGACCGTGAGGGCGGCGCTTTCGGTCTGCGCGAAGCCGTTGTCGCCTTCCCAGCTGAAGCTGAGCGTGCCGCTGGCGTTGGCCACGACGTTGAACGCGAGGTACGGGTTGGCCGAGATCGCGGGGTACAGCTCGGCGCTGAACACCACCTCGTTGTTGTAGCGGCAGGTGAAGCGCCGGATGATGTCGCGCGGCAGCGTGCGGCCGTCGGAGCCGGCGCGGTAGCCGGTCTCCATCGGGTGCGCGATCAGCGTGCGGATCTCCATCACCTCGCCTTTGCGCGCGGTGGTGGGGGCGTGGATCAGCGTGCGGGCCATCCGATCACTCGATGCAGGCGGCCAGCGTGACGATCACGTCGACCGTGTGCGTCCAGTACGAGCCGTCGCTCATCTTGGCCACCGCGATCAGCTGCTGCGTGGTGGCCAGGCGGATGCGCGTCGACACCACCGCCTTGCCCGAAGCCGGCGATAGCTTGCACGACACCACTTCGCGCTGCGGGTTCTTCTCGTTGAACACCGCGATCGCCTGCACGTGATCGGCGGCCGTCATCGGGCTTTGCACGGTGAGGGTGATCGGCACGGTGTTGCCGTTTTCGACCAGCGGCGCGATGTCGAGCATGACGCGGCCTTCTTTGGTGGGCGCGCCGCCGGTGAAGCCGCGCAGCGCGCCGGCGAGCTCGTCGGACAACGCGTGCGCCGGCCGCCACGTGACGCCCAGGCCGACGCCGAGGCCCGCCGCCATCAACTGGCGGCGCGACACGGTCGAGGCTTGCGCACGGCGTCATGCGTCAATCCTTCAGCGTCTTCAGGAACGCGACCACGTCTTCGATCTGCTGTGCGTTGAGCACCGGCTGGCCGCGGTACTGCCAGCTCACGCGCTCGAGACCGTGCGTGCGGTAGTACGACGGCATGATGGTTTGCGGGTTCAGCCGCGAGGCGTCGACCAGGCGCAGCCGCAGCTGCGCCTCGCTCCAGCGCGAGCCGGTGCCGGCCAGGTTGGTGGCGATGTCGCCCTGGAAGCGCGCTTCGGGAAACGGCCCGCTGTGGCACAGCACGCACAAGCCCGTCTGGCGCTCGGTGACGATGCGCCGGCCGTTCTCGACGTTGGGCGTGTCGTTCGTCAGCGGCTTGGGGATGCCGTCGCCGACGATGGTGTAGCTGGTGCGCAGGTCGGGCTCGCCTTGCGCGTGCGCGGCCGGCAGCGCCGGCACGCAGCCAGCGCCGCCGCCATCACACCGCATCCGATCCACGACCGCGCGTGCGCACAACCGATCAGGCCTTCTTCAAGCTGTGGTTCTTGAGCGGCAGATCGCGGATGCGTTTGCCGGTGGCCGCGAAGATCGCGTTCAGCACCGCCGGCGCCGCCACCGCGATGGTCGGCTCGCCGACGCCGCCCCAGAAGCCGCCCGAGGCCTTGATGTGCGTCTCGACCTTGGGCATGTCTTTCATCAGCAGCGTCGGGTAGGTGTCGAAGTTGGTCTGCTCGATGCGGCCGTTCTTCAGCGTGCACTCCTGGAACAGCGCCGCCCCCAGGCCGTAGACGAACGAGCCCTCGACCTGCGCCTCGATCTGCTGCGGGTTGACCGCATGGCCGCAGTCGGTGGCGGCGACGATGCGGTGGATCTTCAGCTCGCCCGCATCGTTGACCGACACCTCGGCGCAGGCCGCGACATAACTGCCGAAGCCCATGGTCTGCGCCAGGCCGCGGTACACGCCGCGCGGCGCCGGCTTGTCCCAGCCCACCTTGTCGGCCACCTCGTTGAGCACCGCCAGATGCTTGGGATGGTTGGCCATCAGCTTGCGGCGCAGCGCCAACGGATCCTGCTTGGTCGCCGCGGCGATCTCGTCGAGGAAGCACTCGAGGTAGATCGTGTTCTGGTTCAGGTTGACGCCGCGCCAGAAGCCCGGTGGCACCGGCGGGTTGCGCATCGCATGATCGACCAGCAGGTTGGGGAAGCGTGTAGCCGATCGAGGCCTCGGGCCCCGGCGGGTTCAGCCCCTGGAACACCACCGGGTCGAGGCCGTTGCGCACGTTCTGCGGCGCCACGCCGGCGAGGATCGACTGCCCCGAGATGCGCATGTGCAGCGCGGTGACGTTGTTGTCCTTGTCGAGCCCGGCCACCAGGCGGCACTGCGTGATCGGGTGGTAGCGCCCGTGTTGCATGTCTTCTTCGCGCGACCAGATCAGCTTGATCGGCGTGCCCGGCATCTCTTTGGCGATGGCCACCGCCTGGCGCACGTAGTCGGTCATGCCGCGGCGGCCGAAGCCGCCGCCGAGGTGGATCTTGTGCACCTCGACCTGCGCCGCCGGCAGGCCCGAGGCCTCCACCGTGGCGGCGAACGCGGCCTCGCCGTTTTGCGTGGGGCACCACACCTCGCAGCGCTGCGGCGTGTACAGCGCGGTGGCGTTCATCACCTCCATGCAGGCGTGGTTCTGGTGCGGGTACGAATACACCGCCTCGATCGTGCGCGCCGCGCCGGCGAGCGCGGCCTTCACGTCGCCCACCTTGTTGGCCGACACCGCTTCGTCGGCGGTGAGGCCGGCCTTGAGCATCTGCGCGACGTCCGAACTCGAGGTCTTGGCGTTCGGGCCTTCGTCCCAGACGATCGGCAGCGCATCGAGCGCGGTCTTGGCGTGCCACCAGGTGTCGGCCACCACCGCGACCGCGCTGTCGCCGACCTGCACCACCTTCTTCACGCCGGGCCGCTTGGCCACGGCGGCCGCATCGAAGCTCTTCACCTTGCCGCCGAACACCGGGCAATCCTTGATCGCCGCGTTCAGCATGTTGGGCAGCTTCAAGTCCATGCCGTAGACCTGCGAGCCGTCGACCTTGGCGCGCGTGTCCAGGCGCGCCACCGGCTTGCCGGCGATCTTCCAGGTGCTGGGGTCCTTCAACGCGACGTCGGCCGCGGCCGGCGCAGGCAGCTTCGCCGCCGCTTCGGCCAGTTGACCGTAGCGCGCGCTGCGGCCGCTCTTGCTGTGCGTGACCACGCTGTTGGCCACCGTGCATTCGCTGGCCGGCACGCTCCACCGAATTGGCGGCCGCCTGCACCAGCATCATGCGGGCTGCGGCGCCGCCTTTGCGCACGTAGTCGTTGGACTCGCGGATGCCGCGGCTGCCGCCGGTGGAGAAGTTCTGCCACACGCGGTTGCGTGCCACGTTCTGTCCCGGCGTGGGGTACTCGGTGGTGACCTTGGCCCAGTCGCACTCGAGCTCTTCGGCCACCAGTTGCGCCAGACCGGTGAGCGTGCCCTGGCCCATCTCGCTGCGCGCGATGCGCACGACCACGGTGTCGTCGGGCTTGATCACCACCCAGGCGTTGATCTCGCCGCTGGCGGGCTGCGCCAGCGCCTTGCTGACCAGCGGCGAATCGGGAATGTGGAAGCCCACCACCAACGAGCCGGCCACCGCAGTGGACGAGCCGAGGAAGCGGCGGCGCGAAACGGAACGCGGGGAAGGCAGGGTTGTCGTGTTCATGTGTGCCTTCCTCAGGCCGTACGCGTCTTGGCGGCGACCTTGATCGCCGCGCGCACGCGGTTGTAGGTGCCGCAGCGGCAGATGTTGGTCATCGCGTCGTCGATGTCGGCGTCGGATGGATCGGGTTTCTTCTTCAGCAGCGCCGCCGCGGCCATCAACATGCCCGACTGGCAGAAGCCGCACTGCGGCACGTCCATCTGGACCCAGGCCTTCTGCAGCGGCATGCGACGCGTTGGGTGCGAGGCCTTCGATGGTGACGATCTTCTGCGTCGGCTCGACGGTGGACGCCGGGCGCACGCACGAGCGCACCGGTTCGCCGTCGATGTGCACGGTGCAGGCGCCGCATTGCGCCACACCGCAACCGTATTTGGTGCCGGTGAGGCCGAGCTGTTCGCGCAGCACCCACAGCAGCGGGGTGTCGGGTTCGGCTTCGAAGTCGCGGTTGCTGCCGTTGACGTTCAAGCGTGCCATGCGAGCCTCCGACGAGCCGTCTCTAGGAGGCTGGCCCCCTCGGGGGGAAGCGAACGCAGTGAGCGTGGGGGCATGTTCATCTCCTGGGTTTGCCTTGGGGAACCTGAGGCCGCGGCATTGTCAGCCTTCGCGATGCTGGACTCAATCACACGGGTATTTCCCAACCTGCGTTGCGCGTGGGCGGGCGCATCGTCGCGCAGCGTGCCGCATGCGGGCGCGGCGCGACAATGCGGCATGCAGGTCGCGTCGTACCTGAAGCTGAGCATGGCGGTGGCGCTGGCCACCATCGCGCTGAAGTTCGGCGCCTGGTGGCTCACCGGGTCGGTGGGCCTGTTGTCCGATGCGATGGAGTCGTTCGTCAACCTCGCCGGCGCGATGTTTGCGCTGCTGATGGTGACGATCGCGGCCGCGCCGCCCGATGCAGACCATCCGTACGGCCACCACAAGGCCGAGTATTTTTCCAGCGCGTTCGAAGGCCTGCTGATCATCGTGGCCGCGGTGGCGATCCTGTGGGCCGCGGGGCTGCGATTCGCCAACCCGCAACCGCTCGAGGCCGTGGGCATCGGCGTGGCGCTGTCGGCCGTGAGCGCGGCACTCAACGGCGCACTGGCGTGGGCGATGCTGCGCAAGGCGCGCGAGCACCGCTCGATGGCGCTCGAAGGCGATGCGCGCCATCTGTTCACCGACGTCTACACGTCGATCGGCGTGATCGCCGCGGTGGTGGCGGTGCCGCTCACCGGCTGGCTGTGGCTGGATCCGGCGATCGCGGTGGCGGTGGCCGCCAACATCGTGCGCGAAGGGCGTGAAGTCTGGTGTGGCATCGGCCGACGGCCTGATGGACCGTGCACTCGAACCCGAGGTGCAGGCGGTGATCCAGCGCACGCTGAAGGAGTTCAGCCACCATTCGATCCGCTTCGACCACGTGGCCACTCGCCGCGCCGGGCATCGCCGCTTCGTCGACCTGCACATGCACATGCCGGCGGCGTGGACGCTGCAGCGCGCCGCCGCGCTGCGCGCGTCGGTCGAGCAGGCGCTGATGAGCGCGGTGCCGGGCCTGCGTGCCACGATCCAGCTGCTGCCGATGGACGTCGAGGCGCACTTCGACGACACGACCGATCTGATATGAGACCCCACGCTGACTGCATCGATGCTGGCGCTGGTGCAACGGGTGTCGCGCGCGCAAGTGGCGATCGACGGCGCGGTCGTCGGCGCGATCGAGCGTGGCTTGCTGGTGTTCGTCTGCGCCGAGCCGGCCGACACCGATGCGCAGGCGAACAAGCTGGTCGACAAGCTGTTGAAGCTGCGCATCTTCAGCGACGAAGCCGGCAAGATGAACCTGAGCGTGCAGGACGTGCAGGGCGGCCTGCTGATCGTCAGCCAGTTCACGCTCGCGGCCGACACCGCCGGCGGCAACCGGCCGAGCTTCTCTGCCGCCGCGCCGCCGGCACTCGGGCGGGCGCTCTACGAGCGTGTGCTGCAGCTGGCGCGCGAACGCCACGCACCGGTGGCAAGCCGGCGAGTTCGGCGCCGACATGCAGGTGGAGCTCGTCAACGACGGGCCGGTGACGATCCCGATGCGCGTGGCTTAGGCGCGATACCAGTCGAAGATGCGGCCGCTCTCGCCGGTCCAGCCGCTGATCGGCGCGTGCAGCTTGTTGGACAGGGCGGTCAGTTTCGAGCGCGCGATGATCGGCAGCACCACGTGGTGGCTGCACACGATGTCGTTGAGGCGGACCAGCATCGCGGCGCGCTTGACCGGATCGAGTTCGACCTCGGCGGCGCGGAAGGTGTTGTCGTATTCGTCGTTGCGCCAGCGCATCACGTTGCGGCCGAGCCATTTGTTGGCCTTGGACGAGACCAGCCACGAGCAAAACAGCTCCATGAAGCGACCGGGATCGGGGCCGCCGCGGGTGGAGGTGTACATCTGCAGGTCGGCTTGGAACTTGCCCGAGGTGTCGGGGTTGCCGGTGTCGGACGAGAAGAACACCGTGCTGACGATGGCCTTCAACTCCACGTCGATGCCGGCGGACTTCGCCGCCTGCTTGAAGATCTGCTGCACCTTCTGGCGCGGCGCGTTGGTGGTGGTCTGGAACACCATCTTCAGTGGCCGGCCGTTCCTGGCGCGCACGCCGTCGCTGCCGCGCGCCCAGCCCGCCGCATCGAGCAGCGCGTTGGCGCGCGCCACGTCGAACGCTTCACCGGCGCGGCTCGACTGGTAGCGCGCCGGGTTGTTGAGAAAGTTCGGCGTCGCCACGCCGGCGCGGCCGTACACGTACTTCTGCGCCGAGTTGCGATCGAGCAGATGCCCGAGCGCCGTGCGCACCGCCGGGTCGAGCAGGAACGGGTGCTTGCTCGCCGGGCTCGAACGTTCGCCGTTGACCTCGGTCCACGGGTCGGCGTGGTTGAGCATCATGTACTCGACGTCGCCGCCGGTGGCGATGTTGACGCGGCCGCGGCCGGCGTCTTCCATGCGCTGCAGCACGTCGTCTTCGATCTGCAGCAGCCACGCCAGGTCGTACTCGCCGGTCTGCAGCACCGCGCGCGCGGCCGACACCGAGTCGCCGCCGCCCTTGATCTCGATGGTGTCGAAGTGCGGCCGGTTCGGCATGTGGTACTTCGGGTTCGCTTCGGCGCGCACCATGTCGCCCGGCTTGAAGTCCACCAGGCGATACGGGCCGGTGCCGACCGGCTTCAGGTTGGCCGGCGCATCGCGCGACTTCGAGCCCATGTAGGCGGCGAAGTGCTTGCGCGGCAGCACCGCCTCGCCGACGAACGCGTCCTGCCAGGCCGGCGTGGGCTTGGCGAACTCCAGGCGCACGGTGTGGCTGTCGATCCTGCGCGCCAGCTTGATCGGCTGGTAGGTGCCGATCGTGAACGCGGCGGCGTCGGGGTCGCGCATCATGTCCCAGGTGAACACCACGTCGTCGGCGGTCAGCGGCTCGCCGTCGTGCCAGGTCACGCCGCGCTTGAGCTTCCAGGTCACCGACAGGCCGTCGCGCGCCACGCCGCCGTTGGCCACGCTGGGAATCTCGGCCGCCAGCACCGGATACAGCGAGCCGTCGATGTCGTAGGTGGCGAGCGGTTCGTAGAACAGGCGCGCCGCCAGCTGGTCTTTGCTGCCGGAGCTGAAGTGGCCGTTGAGGATGGTGGGCCCTTGCCACGACAGGATGCGCAGCGGCCCGCCGCCTCCGCGTTGGGTGGGCGCGTAGTGGAACGCGCTCTGCTGCGCCTGTGCGGCGCCGGCGGCCGCCAACAGCTGCAGCGCCATCGGCGTGCCGAGCCCGAGCGCGCTCACCGCATCGACGAAGCGGCGCCGGCTCCAGGCGCCGCGCCGCGCGAGCGTGAGCCACTCGCGCAGCGCATCTTCTTCGCGCGACATGCGGGCCTTGTGAACCGTCAGTCGGCGTACTGGCCGGCTGCCTTGATGGCCGGGCCCCACTTGGCGATCTCGGCCTCGACGAACTTCTTGTGGTCGGCGCCGTTGACGCGGTTGTCGGTGACCACCACCGCGCCGAGCGCTTCCTGGCGCTTGATGAACTCGGCGTCCTTCAGCGCGTTTTTCAGCGCGGCGTTGACCTTGTCGAGCGCCGCCTTCGGCGTGCCCTTGGGCGCATAGAGACCGTGCCAGATGGTGACGTTGAAGCCCTTGAGGCCCGACTCGTCCAGCGTCGGCAGCTTGGCCAGCGCCGGCGTGGTGAGGCGCTTGGTCGTGGTGACCGCGTACGCCTTGATCTTGCCGCCCTCGATCTGCTGCGTGGTGTTGGTGGTCTGATCGCACATGATGTCGACCTGGCCGCCGAGCAGGTCGGTCATCGCCGGCGCGGTGCCCTTGTAGGGCACGGTGGTCATCTCGACGCCGAGGCTTTGCTGGAACAGCAGGCCGCACAGGTGCGACGCGGCGCCGAGGCCGGCGTTGGCGAGGTTGATCTTGCCCTTGTTGGCGTTGATCCAGGTGCGCAACTCGGCGAAGTTGTTGGCCGGCAGCGTGGAGCGGCCGACCACCGTCATCGGCACTTCGTTGACCATGCCGACGTACTCGAAGTCGTTCATCGTGTCGTACGGCATCTTGCGGTACAGCGCCGGCGAGGTGGCCATGCCGATGTGGTGCAGCAGCAGCGTGTAGCCATCGGGTGCGGCCTTGGCGACCTTGGCCGCGCCCAGCGTGCCGCCGGCGCCGCCGACGTTTTCGATGATCACGGTCTGGTTGTTCAGGCCCTTGCGCAGCACCTCGCCGAGGTCGCGCGCCACCTTGTCGGTGGGGCCGCCGGCCGCGAACGGCACGACGATGGTGACGGGCTTTGTCGGGATATTCGGCCCAGGCCGATGCGGCGGCGGCGAGCAGGGCAACGAGGACCAACGAACGGGACTTTCATCACAAACATCTCCTTGAGGGCGAAATTTGGGCGCGATGCTAGGTGCGCCTCGTGTCTCTCGCAACGCGGGAACTACGGAGCGCGTGCACGGTGCGAGCCCAGGGTTGCCCCCGATTCAATGGGCGTCGTCGTCGGTCAAATGTGCCGCCAGCACCTGCGCCACGTGGTAGGCGGCAATCGACGCGCCATCGGCGATCTGGTGCCGGCAACTGGTGCCATCGGCCACGATGATCGCCTCCCTCGCGGCGCGCACCGCCGGCAGCAACGAGAGTTCGGCCATGCGCATCGACGCCTCCTGGTGCGCCGCCTCGTAGCCGAAGCTGCCGGCCATGCCGCAGCACGACGACTCGATCATCGACACCTGCGCGCCCGGGATCAGCCGCAGCGCAGCCAGCACGCCGTCCATCAGGCCGAAGGCCTTCTGGTGGCAGTGGCCGTGCACCAGCATCGGCTGCCCGGCCGAGCGCCACGGCGGCGCGAAGCGGCCGGCGCGCGCCTCGCGCACCACGAACTCCTCGAACAGCATGCGCCTGCGCCGCCACCGTGCGCGCGCGCCTCGCCCAGGCCCATCACCAGGTATTCGTCGCGCAGCGTCAACAGGCACGACGGCTCGAGCCCGACGATCGGCACGCCGTGCTCGGCCAGCGGCTTCAGCGTGTCGAGCAGCGCGCCGCGCCTTGGCGCGCGCCGCATCGATGTCGCCGGCCGCCAGGTGCGTGCGGCCACAGCACGGCGCGCGTCCGTTGGCGCCGTGCGCCACGTGCACCGTGTAGCCGGCCGCCTGCAGCACCTGCAGCGCGGCGAGCGCGACTTCGGGCTCGAAGTGCTCGTTGAAGGTGTCGGTCCACAGCACCACCGTGTTCTCGCCGGCGGCGTGTGCGGCGAGCAGCGCGTCGCGCGACGGCCAAGCCGAGCGCATCGGTGCGGCGCGTGAAGGTGTCGCTCCGCCACGCCGGCAGACGGCGCTGCGCCGACACGCCCGTGAATCGTTCGCATCGACCTGCGCCAGCAGCGCGCGAGCGGTTGCGCAGGTTGAACAGCCACGGCAGGCGGCTGGCCCAGGGCGCGATGTCGGGCAGGCGGCCGATCACGCGGTCTTTCCAGCGTGGCGCCGTAAGCGCCGGTGGCGCTGCGCCTGCACCTCGAACTTCATGCGCGCCATGTCGACGCCGGTGGGGCAATCGCGCTTGCAGCCTTTGCAGCCCACGCACAGGTCGAGCGCGTCGTGCACCGCATCGCCGGTGAGCGCATCGGGCCCGAGCTGGCCCGACAACGCCAGCCGCAGCGTGTTGGCGCGGCCGCGCGTGAGATGCTGCTCGTCGCGCGTGACGCGATAGCTCGGGCACATCGTGCCGGCGTCGAACTTGCGGCAGTGGCCGTTGTTGTTGCACATCTCGACCGCCTTGGCGAAGCCCGCGGTGCTGTCGCCGCCGCTGCCCGGCGCGCCGATCGCTTCGGTCGACGGGATCGTTCTGCACGTTCCACGCCGACCAGTCGAACACCGGCTTGAGCTCGATCGTGCGGTAGCCGGCGCAAAGCGGAACAGCGCCGCGTCGTCCATCTTCGGCGGGTCGACGATGCGGTTCGGGCAGAACAGGTTGTCGGGATCGAGGTGGCGCTTGATGGCGCGAAACGCCTCGTCGAGCTTCGGGCCGAACTGCCAGCGGATCCATTCGCCGCGGCACAGGCCGTCGCCGTGTTCGCCGCTGTAGGCGCCCTTGAACTTGCGCACCAGCACCGCGGCTTCTTCGGCGATCGCGCGCATCTTGGCGCGCGCCGTCGCGACGCATGTCGAGAATCGGCCGCACATGCAACGTGCCGACCGAGGCGTGTGCGTACCAGGTGCCGCGCGTGCCGTGGCGCGCGAACACCTCGGTGAGCGCCGCGGTGTACTCGGCCAGATGCTCCAGCGGCACCGCGCAGTCTTCGATGAAGCTCACCGGCTTGCCGTCGCCCTTGAGGCTCATCATGATGTTGAGCCCGGCCTTGCGCACCTCCCACAGCGCCTTCTGCGGCGCCTCGTCGGACATCTCGACCACGCTGCCGGGCAGGCCGAGGTCGGCCATCAGTTCGACCAGCTCGCGCAGCGTCTTGCGCAGCAGCGCGCGGTCGTCGCCGCTGAATTCCACCAGCAGGATCGCCGCCGGCGTGCCGATCAGCGCGCTCTCGATCACCGGCTTGAACGCCGGGTTGGCGCGCGCCAGCTCGATCATCGTGCGGTCGACCAGCTCGACCGCGGTGGGCCGCAGCTTGACGATGTGCTGCGCCGAATCCATCGCGCGATGGAAGCTCGCGAAGTTGACGATGCCCAGCACCTTGGCGCGCGGCAGGGGCTGCAGGCGCAGGTCGAGCGCCTCGGTGAAGCCGAGCGTGCCCTCGGCGCCGATGAACAGGTGCGCCAGGTTCACGCCGCCGTCGGCGGTGTACGGGCGCTCGCTCTGCGGGTGGAAGATGTCGAGGTTGTAGCCGGCGACGCGGCGCATCACGCGCGGCCAGTGCGCCTCGATCTCGCCGCGGTGCGCGTCGGCCAGCGCACGCACGAACTGCGCGGTCTCCGCCGCCCGGCCGCTCAGGCCGCCCACCGGCCCGGCGTGCAGCGCGGCGCCATCGGCCAGCCGCAGGTGCGCGCCGAGCACGTTGTGCACCATGTTGCCGTAGGCGATCGAGCGCGAGCCGCAGGAGTTGTTGCCCGCCATGCCGCCGAGCGTGGCCTGCGCGCTGGTCGACACGTCGACCGGATACCACAGGCCGTGGCTCTTGAGCTGCGCGTTCAGGTGGTCGAGCACCAGGCCCGGCTGCACGCGCGCCGTGCGCCGCTCGACGTCGAGCGCCAGCACGTTGCGCAGGTGCTTGCTGCCGTCGATCACCAGGCACGCGCCGACCGTCTGCCCGCACTGGCTGGTGCCGGCGCCGCGCGGCAGCACCGGCACCTTGAGCTCGCGCGCGATCTGGATCGCGGTGCGCACGTCGGCATCGTCGGTGGGCACGAACACGCCCACCGGCATCACCTGGTAGATCGACGCATCGGTGGCATAGCGGCCGCGCGACGCGGCATCGAACAGCACCTCGCCGCGCGTGTGCGGCGCGCAGGCGCTCGCGCCAGCGCCACGCTGGTGTCGGTGAGCGGCGGCGGGCTGGAGATGGCGACGGGATGCTCGGGCTTCATGCCCTCAGGCCTTCGACGTCGATCGCCAGCGTGCCGGCGCGCATCATCTCGAGCACCACGTCGCGCTTGTGGTTCAGGTGCGTGATCAGCAGCGCGCGCAGGCCCGCGCGCGTCGCGCGCGGCCAGCGCGTCGATCATCTGCGAGTGTTCCTTGACCGCGCGCTTCCACTTGCGCTCGTCTTGGTTGGAGCGAAAGCGCAGCGCCTGCAGGCGCGCATTGGTCTGCGCATAGGTCCGCGCCAGCACCGGGTTCTTGGCCGCGGCGTTGATCGCCGCATGGATCTGCGCATTGAGCCGGTAGTAGGCGCTCAGGTCGCGGCGCGTGAAGGCCGCCATCATCTCGAAGTGCAGGGCCTGGATCGCCTGCAGCTCGGCCTCGGTGATGCGCTGCGCGGCCAGCTCGCCCGACAGGCCTTCGAGCGCGGCCATCAGCTCGAAGCTGTGCGCCACCTCGTGCTTCGTCGAGCTCGATCGCCACCGCGCCGCGGTGCGGCAGCAGCGCCACCAGGCCTTCGGCGGCGAGCTGCTTGATCGCCTCGCGCAGCGGCGTGCGCGACACCTGCAGCTTCTCGCGACAGCTCGCGTTCGTTGAGCTTGGCGCCGGCCGCAATGCGGCCCTCGACCAGCATCGCGCGCAGCTGGCGCGCCACCTGCTCGTGCAGGACGGTGCTGCGGATCGGGATGACGTCGGCCATGGTCGGCAATGAGGCCGACGGCATTTTGTATGCAAAAAATGCCAGCCGCAAGGACGGTTTCGCACTGCGTCGTCATAGGTGTCGAGCGGATTTGCAGCTTGACAGCATGGTTTTGTATGCAAAAAATCCACCTGCCTTGACTTTATGGTGCGCTGTCCGCGCACCGAATCACAGCGATGATCGCGCTCGACCACCACCCCAGCGGCCGCCACTTCCTGCAGATCCCCGGTCCGAGCCCGGTGCCCGATCGCATCCTGCGAGCGATGAGCCTGCCCACCATCGACCACCGCGGGCCCGAGTTCGCGCACCTTGGGCTCGAAGGTGATCGACGGGCTGAAGCAGGTGTTCCGCACCCAGCATCCGGTGGCGATCTACCCCGCCTCGGGCACCGGCGCATGGGAGGCGGCGCTGGCCAACACGATGAGCCCCGGCGATGCGGTGCTGATGTTCGAGACCGGCCACTTCGCCACGCTGTGGCAGAAGATGGCGCTGCGCCTGGGCCTGCAGCCCGAGTTTCTGTCGGTGCCCGGCACCGATGCCGCCACCGGCCTGCCCAACGGCTGGCGCCGCGGCGTGCAGGCCGACCTGATCGAGCAGCGCCTGCGCGCCGACACGCAAGCATCGCATCAAGGCGGTGTGCGTGGTGCACAACGAAACCTCCACCGGCGTCACCTCCGACATCGCCGCCGTGCGCAAGGCCATCGACGCCGCCAGCCATCCGGCGCTGCTGATGGTCGACACCATCTCGGGGCTGGCGTGCGCCGACTACCGCCACGACGAGTGGGGCATCGACGTGTCGATCAGCGGCTCGCAGAAGGGCTTGATGCTGCCGCCGGGCATCAGCTTCAACGCGCTGTCGCCCAAGGCGCTCGAAGCGTCGAAGGCGCGCCAAGCTGCCGCGCTCGTTCTGGGCCTGGGACGAGATCGTCGAGATGAACAAGGGCGGCTACTGGCCGTACACGCCGAACACCAACCTGCTGTACGGCCTGAGCGAGGCGCTCGACATGCTGCTCGAGCAGGGGCTCGATGCGGTGTTCGCGCGCCACCAGCGCTGGGCCGAAGGCGTGCGCGCCGCGGTGCGCGCCTGGGGCCTGCCGATCCAGTGCGCCGATGCGAGCGTGTATTCGCCGGTGCTCACCGGCGTGATCACGCCGGCCGGGCGTCGATGCCGATGCGCTGCGCCAGCTGATCCACAGCCGCTTCGACCTCTCGCTGGGCACCGGGCTGGGCAAGGTCAAGGGCCGCATGTTCCGCATCGGCCACCTCGGCGACTGCAACGACCTGACGCTGGTGGCCACGGTGGCCGGCGTCGAGATGGGCCTCAAGCTGCACGGCGTGGCCGCTGGCCGGCAGCGGCACGCAGGCGCTGATGGACTACTTTGCCGCGCATCCGCAGCCCAAGCGCGCTGCGCGCGGCGGCCTGAACCGCACAGACACATCCAGCAGGAGACGCTCCATGCAACGTCGTTCGATTCTTCGCGCCGCCGGTGCCACCGTGGCCGCCGATCGCCGCGCCGGCGCTGCGCGCGCAGGCAGTGGCCCTATGGGCCGGTGCGCATCGTCGTCGGCTTTCCGCCCGGCGGCGGCACCGACGCGCTGGCGCGCGTGGTGTCGGTCAAGCTCACGCAGATGTGGGGCCAGCAGGTGGTGGTGGAAACCAAGGCCGGCGTCGCCGGCGTGCTGGCCGCCGAGTACGTGGCCACGCAGCCGAGCGACGGCTCCACGCTGCTGATGGCGCACATCAACAGCCACGCGCTGGCACCGAGCCTGCAGCCCAAGCTGCGCTACGACCTCGAGCGCGACTTCGTGCCGATCGTGCTGGTGGGCGTGACGCCCAACCTGCTGATCGCCAACACCAACGCGCAGGCCAAGACGGTGAAGGACATCGTCGCGCTGTGCAAGGCGCAGCCGGGCAAGGTGAGCTTCGGCTCGGCCGGGTCGGGCTCGGCGCAGCACCTGGCGCTGGAGATGTTCAAGCTGCGCGCCAAGGTCGACGCGCTGCACATGCCCTACAAGGGCTCGGGCCCGCTGCTCACCGACCTGATCGGCGGCCAGATCCAGTACAGCTTCGACACCATGACCGCGGCCACGCCGCACGTGAAGAACGGCCGCGTGATCGCGATCGCGCAGACGCGCACCAAGCGCGCCAAGGGCCACCCCAGCGTGCCGACGATGCAGGAGGAAGGCTTCCCCGATTTCGAGGCCACCACCTGGTACGGCCTGGTCGGCCCGGGCAAGCTGCCGAAGGCGATCGCGCAGAAGATCAACGCCGACGTCAACACGGTGCTGGCGATGCCCGACGTGCAGGAGCGGCTCGACACCTACGGCGCCGAAGACGGCGGCGGCACGGCCGAGAAGTTCGATGCCTTCATGCGCGCCGAGACGCATCAAGTGGGCCAAGGTGGTGAAGGAAGGCGGGGTCAAGGGCGAGTCCTGAGGCGGCGCTCGCGGCCCACGATCTGGCCCGTCCGGTCGCCTCGGCGGGCGTGACTTCGATAAGCTGCGCGCGTCCTCGATCACCTTGCCGTCGTTCGGCAGGCTGCCGGGCGCGGCAAGCACCACATCGGCGCGCAACTTGGTGACGTCGCGCACGCTGGCGGCGATGGCGTCGGCCAAGCCCTCGGGCTGCGCGCTGACCTCGGCCTTGAAGGTGAGGCGATCGCTCGCCATCTCGCCTTCGACCACCACCCGCGCACGCACGATCTCGGCATGGCGGCGCGCGATGTCGGCCACCTGGCTCGGGTGCACGAGCATGCCGCGGACCTTGGTGGTCTGGTCGGCGCGGCCCATCCAGCCCTTGATGCGCTGCTGCGTGCGCCCGCTCGGGCAGCGCCCGGGCAGCACCGCTGACAGATCGCCGGTGCCGAAGCGCAGCAGCGGGTAGTCGGTGTTGAGCACGGTGACCACCACCTCGCCGACTTCGCCATCGGGTACCGGATCGTCGGTGCCGGGGCGCACGATCTCGAGCAGCACGCCTTCGTCGACCACCAGGCCTTCGCGCGCGACGGTTTCGTAGGCGATCAGGCCGACATCGGCGGTGGCGTAGGCCTGATAGCCCTCGATGCCGCGCTCGTGCAGCCAGTCGCGCAGGCTGGGCGGGAAGGCCTCGCCGCTGACCAGCGCCTTGCTGGATCGAGCCGATCGACTGGCCGGTTTCGGCGGCCTTTTCGACCAGGATCTTCAGGAAGCTCGGCGTGCCGATGTAGCCGTGCGGCTTCAAGATCGACGATCGGCCTGCAACTGCAGTTCGGTGTTGCCCACGCCGCCGGCGAACGTGGTGCAGCCGATGGCGTGCGCGCCGCCTTCCATCATCGCGCCGGCCGGCGTGAGGTGGTAGCTGAAGCTGCAGTGGATCAAGTCGCCGGCGCGAAAGCCCGCAGCCCAGATGGCGCGCGCCATGCGGAACGGGTCGGTGCCCTGGCCTTCGGGCTCGTAGATCGGTCCGGGCGACTGGAACACGCGGCGCGCGCCTTGCGCCGCGACCATGCCGCGCCAGCCGATCGCCGAGCAGCCGCCCAGCGGATCCCACGGCGTGGCGCCGCGCTGCGCCTTCTGGCGCTCGTGCAGCTCGGTCTTGCGCATCACCGGCAGGCGCGCGAAGGCCTGGCGCGTGGTGATGGCCGCGGCGTCCACTCGACCGAGGCGTTCGGCGCCGGTGGCGGTCGCTTGTGCGCGGCGGATCAGCGCCGGCAGCGACGGCCAGCAGGTCGCGCTCGCGCTGCGCCGGGTCGCGCGCCTCGAGCGCGTCGTAGTGGCTGTCGGGCGGCGCCTTGTTGGCGGAGGGCCGCGCGGCGCGGCAGATGTGGTCGACATCGAAACTCCAATCAATCCTCGTCCACCCAGCGAGCCAGACGCTTCTTCACTTCATCGATCAGCTTGCGCTGGTCGGCGGCGCTCTTCACGGTGAAACGATCCCACTCGGGCGTGCAGCACAAGGCGGCGCGCCAGCCTGCGCGGCGATCGCACTCGGCTCGGCGCTCGAGGTCGATCACCGCCTTGCCGCGCAGCTCGAACCCTGTGCCGCGCGCGCTCGAGCTTGAGGTCGCGCATCGCGCGCTGCAGCTGCTGCAGCGACTGCTCGGCATTGAACGGCGGCGGCGCAAAGCCCCAGGTGTCGTCGGTGTCTGGCATGGCTGAACCTCCGCCTCAGGCAAGCCAGCGCTTTCTGCGCTTGTAGCTCTTGACGTCGCGAAAGCTCTTGCGGTCGCCGCCGCCCATGCCGAGGTAGAACTCCTTCACGTCCTCGTTCTCGCGCAGCTCGGCGGCCTCGCCGTCCATCACCACGCGGCCGTTTTCCAGGATGTAGCCGTAGTCGGCATAGCGCAGCGCCATGTTGGTGTTCTGCTCGGCCAGCAGAAAGGTGACGCGCTCCTTGGTGTTCAAGTCGCGCACGATCTCGAACACCTCCTGCACGATCTGCGGCGCCAGGCCCATCGACGGCTCGTCGAGCAGCACCATCTTCGGGTTGGCCATCAGCGCGCGGCCGATCGCGCACATCTGCTGCTCGCCGCCCGAGGTGTAGGCGGCCTGCGCGCTGCGCCGCGTCTTCAGGCGCGGAAAGTAGGCATAGACCTTGTCCAGCGTCTGCTGCCACCGCGGCCTTGCCGTCGCTTGCGCGTGTAGGCGCCGGTCAGCAGGTTCTCCTCGATCGTCAGGTGCGCGAAGCAGTGGCGGCCTTCCATCACCTGGATCACGCCGCGGTCCACCATCTCGCGCGGTGGAGAGCTTTTCGATGCGCTCGCCGCGCAGCTCGATCGAGCCCTTGGTCACCTCGCCGCGCTCGCCGGCCAGCAGGTTGCTCACCGCGCGCAGCGTGGTGGTCTTGCCGGCGCCGTTGCCGCCCAGCAGCGCCACGATCTTGCCTTCGGGCACCTGCAACGACACGCCCTTCAGCACGAGGATCACGTGGTTGTAGATGACCTCGATGCCGCTGACGTTGAGCAGGACGTTGTTGGGACATGGTGTGGCTGATTGAACTCTTCGAAGCGCCGCACGCGGCGCATTCGAAGAGGGCTCCGTCGAGGAGCCCGCCGCCGGGCGTGGTGCCCGCGACCTCCGGCCAGCCGGAGGGCGCGGGCACGCGCGAGCGCGGATGCAGCGATCAACCCTTGTTGGCGGTCTCGAGCGAATCACGACTGACAGTCCTCCGACGTGCGGCGCGTGATCTTCTTCTCCGCCGCGTACTTGTCGGCCGCCGCCTTGATCATCGGCTTGATGATCGACTGGTCGGCCTCGTACCAGTCGGAGGTGAACTCCCACTTGCTGCCGTTCCAGGTGTGGATGCGGGCCCACGCGGCGCCGCGGTGGTCGGCGCAGCTGGTGCGAGATCGGCCGCATCACGCCGGCGAAGCCGAGCGCGTCGAGCTTCTTCTGGTCGAGCGCCAGGTTCTCGTAGCCCCAGCGCGCCTGCTCGCCGGTCATCACCTTGCCCTTGCCGAAGCGCTCTTGCGCGCGCTTGCACGCCTTCGATGGACAGCATCGCCGACATCAGGCCGCGCATGTACAGCACCTGGCCCACCTCTTCCTTCGGCCCGGTGCCCTGGCCCTTGGCGTGCACCAGCTTCGAGCACGTCCTTGACGACCTTGGCGTTGGGCTCGGCGCCGTGCTGCAGCGCCAGCGCGTGGTAGCCCTTGGCGCCGTCGCCGACGTCCTTCACGTCGGGCTCGGCGCCGGCCCACCACACGCCGTACATCTTGTCGCGCGGGTAGCCGGTGGCCACCGCCTCCTTGACCGCGGTGGAGTTCATCACGCCCCAGCCCCACAGGAACACGTAGTCGGGCCGGTTCTGGCGGATCTGCAGCCAGGTGGCCTTCTGCTCGACGCCGGGGTGCGCCACCGGCAGCAAGCTGCAGCTCGAAGCCGTTCATCTTGGCTGCGCTCCTGCAGCAGCGCGATCGGCTCCTTGCCGTACGGGCTGTCGTGGTAGACGAGCGCGATCTTCTTGCCCTTGAGCTTGTCGAGCGCCGCCTTCCTTCTTGCCGATGTGCTGCACCAGCACGTCGGCGGCGTCCCAGTAGGTGCCGGTGAGCGGGAAGTTCCACTTGAACACCATGCCGTCGGTGCTCTCGCTGCGGCCGTAGCCCGCGGTGATGCAGCGGGATCTTGTCGGTCGGCGCCTTCTCGGTGAGCGCGAAGGTGATGCCGGTGGACAGCGGGTGGAACGACGGTGGCGCCCTTGCCCTTCAGGCGCTCGTAGCACTCCACGCCCTTGTCGGTGGCGTAGCCGGTCTCGCACTCTTCCCAGCTGACCTTGACGCCGTTGATGCCGCCCTTGGCGTTGATCAGCTTGAGGTAGTCGACGAAGCCGTTGGCGAACGGCACGCCGTTGGGCGCGTAGGCGCCGGTGCGGTACGACAGCACCGGGAAGAATTGCTCCTTGGCCTGCGCGAACGCAGGCGCCGAGGTGAGCACGGCGCTCGTGCCGGCGGCCACGAGGGCCGCCGCAAGGGCCAGGGACTTCAATTTCATGTCTGCCTCCAGTGGTGAGTACTGCTTCATCGAACGAACTCGGCACCTTGTGGGTGCACGCGAGAACACGGGGTCAACGCTTTGATCATCAGTGCGGGAACGGCCACAGGCGCAGCTTCTCCTTGCCGATCGACCACAGCCGCGCCAGGCCGTGCGGCTCGACGATCAGGAAGAACACGATCAGCGCGCCGAAGATCATGAACGTCAGGTGCGACGCCGTGGCGGTGTCGATCGGGATGCCGAACAGGATCGGCGCGTTGTCGAGCACGATCGGCACGATCACGATGAACGCGGCGCCGAAGAAGCTGCCCATGATCGAACCCAGCCCGCCGATGATCACCATGAACAGCAACTGGAACGAGCGGTCGATGTTGAACGCCGCCGGCTCCCACGCGCTCAGGTAGACGAAGCCCCACAACGCGCCGGCCACGCCGACGAAGAACGAGCTGACCGCGAACGCCGTCAGCTTGGCGTACACCGGGCGGATGCCGATCACCGCGGCGGCCACGTCCATGTCGCGCATCGCCATCCACTCGCGGCCGATGTGGCTGCGCACCAGGTTCTTGGCCAGCAGCGCGAACACCGCCACGAAGCCCAGGCAGAACAGGTACTTCTCGGCCGGCGTGTCGATCGACCCAGCCGAACATGTTGAGCTCGGCCACATTGACCGAGCCCGACGACGAGTTGTTGGTGAACCACTTGATGCGCAGGAACGCCCAGTCGCAGAAGAACTGTGCCGCCAGCGTGGCCACCGCGAGGTACAGGCCCTTGATGCGCAGGCTCGGGATGCCGAACAGCACGCCCACCGCGGTGGCGCACGCGCCGCCCAGCAGGATGGCCGCCAGCAGCGGCATGCCGTCGATGCGCACCATCAAGTTGTAGGCCGCATACGCGCCCACCGCCATGAAGCCGCCGGTGCCCAGCGAGATCTGCCCGCAGTAGCCGACCAGGATGTTCAGGCCCGAGCGCCGCCAGCGACAGGATCAGGAACGGAATCAGCACCGCGCGGAACAGGTACTCGCTGGCGAGGAACGGCACCGCGACGAAGGCGAACGCCAGCAGCGCGCATGATCAGCAGCCGGTCCTGCGCGATCGGAAAGATCTGCTGGTCGGCCTGGTAGGTCGTCTTGAATTGGCCGTTCTCGCGGTAGAGCATCGGTGTTGTTCACTTGTTCGCTCTACACGCGGTCGATGATCTTCTCGCCGAACAGCCCTTGCGGCCTGCACGAGCAGAACCAGCAGCACCACCACGTAGCCGAACCAGATCTCGATGCCGCCGCCGACCATCGGGCCGATGAAGACCTCGGACAGTTTTTCGCCGGTGCCGAGGATCAGGCCGCCGATGATGGCGCCGGGCACCGAGGTCAGGCCGCCGAGGATCACCACCGGCAGCGCCTTCAGCGCCAGCACCGACAGCGAGAACTGCACGCCGAGCTTGCTGCCCCAGATGATGCCGGCCACCAGCGCGACGAAGCCGGCCACGCTCCAGACGATGACCCACACGCGCGACAGCGGAATGCCGATCGACTGCGCGGCCTGGTGGTCGTCGGCCACCGCGCGCAGCGCGCGGCCGGTGGCGCGTGTACTGGAAGAACGCCGCCAGCACGATCACCAGCGCCGCGGCGATCACCGCGGCGTAGAGGTCTTCCTTGTTGACCAGCATGCCGCCCTGGAAGGCCGACTCGAGCAGGAAGATCGGATCCTTCGGCAGGCCGATGTCGATCTTGTAGATGTCGCTGCCGAACAGCGTCTGGCCGAAGCCGTCCATGAAGTAGCGTGATGCCCAGCGTGGCCATCAGCAGCGTGACGCCCTCCTGGTTGACCAGCTTGCCGAGCACCAGCCGCTCGATCAGCCAGGCCACCGCCACCATCAGCAGCATCGCGGCGGCGAAGGCCAGCAGGTTGGCCGAGCAGCTTGCTGTCGCAGGCCGATCAGCTTGGGAATCCACTCCGAAAAGCGCGCCATCGCCAGCGCCGCGAACAGCACCATCGCGCCCTGCGCGAAGTTGAACACGCCCGAGGCCTTGAAGATCAGCACGAAGCCGAGCGCGACCAGCGAATACAGCATGCCGGTCATCAGGCCGCCGATCAGGGTTTCGAGGAAGAAGCCCATGTCGTCGTGTCAGTGGACGGTGCCGAGGTAGGCGTTGATCACCTCGGGGTTGCTGCGCACCTCGTCGGGCGCGCCGTCGCCGATCTTGCGGCCGTAGTCGAGCACCACCACGCGGTCGGAGATGTCCATCACCACGCCCATGTCGTGCTCGATCAGCACGATGGTGGTGCCGAACTCGTCGTTGACGTCGAGCACGAAGCGGCACATGTCCTGCTTCTCCTCGACGTTCATGCCGGCCATCGGCTCGTCGAGCAGCAGCACCTGCGGCTCCATCGCCAGCGCGCGGCCCGAGGTCGACGCGCTTCTGCAGGCCGTAGGGCAGGCGGCCCACCGGCGTCTTGCGGTACGGCTGGATCTCGAGGAAGTCGATGATGCGCTCGACGAACTCGCGGTGCGCGATCTCCTCGCGCTGCGCGCCGGGCAGGCGCAGCGCCTGCTGGAAGAGGTTGGTCTTCATCTTCAGGTTGCGGCCCGACATCAGGTTGTCGATCACGTTCATGCCCTTGAACAGCGCCAGGTTCTGGAACGTGCGCGCGATGCCCATCTCGGCCACCTGGCGCGGGTTCATGTGCTGGAAGGTCCGGCCGCGGAAGGTGATGGTGCCTTGCTGCGGCTGGTAGACGCCGTTGATGCAGTTGAGCATCGAGCTCTTGCCGGCGCCGTTGGGGCCGATGATGGCGCGGATCTCGTGCTCGCGCACATCGAAGCTGATGTCGGTCAGCGCCTTGACGCCGCCGAAGCTCAGGCTGATGTTCTTGACGTCGAGCACGACGTCGCCGACTGCGCCTGCTGGCGCTCACCTGAGCGAGCCTGCCGCGCCGCGCGCTGCGCGATTCGCGCTTCGGACGGCCGTCACGCTCATGCGGCCCGCTTCATCGCGGGGAACGTCTTGGCGTCGATGATCTTCAGCGTGGCCGACACCATGCCGCTGCGCCCGTCCTCGAACTTGACCGCCGTCTCGATGAACTGCTCGCTCTTGCCGCCGTACAGCGCATCGACCAGCACCTGGTACTTGCTCGGCGATGTGGCCGCGCCGCACCTTGCGCGTGCGCGTCAGCTCGCCGTCGTCGGCGTCGAGTTCCTTGTGCAGGATCAGGAAGCGGCTGATCTGGCTGCCGGCCAGCTTGTCGTCGGCCGCCAGGTCGGCATTGACCTGCTCGACGCACTCGCGCATCAGGGCGAACACCTCGGGCTTGCTCGCCAGGTCGGTGTAGCCGGCGTAGGGCAGGTTGCGCTTCTCGGCCCAGTTGCCGACCGCGTCGAAGTCGATGTTGACGAAGGCGCAGACCGTGCTCGCGCCGGTCGCCGAACGCCACCGCCTCCTTGATGTACGGGAAGAACTTCAGCTTGTTCTCGACGTACTTGGGCGCGAACATCGCGCCGTCGTTCGGGCCGCCCATGATGCGGCCCGACGTCCTTGGCGCGGTCGATGATCTTCAGGTGCCCGCCGGCGTCGAGGAAGCCGGCGTCGCCGGTGTGGTACCAGCCGTCCGGCGGTCAGCACCTCGGCGGTGGCGGCGGGGTTCTTGTAGTACTCCTTCAGCAGGCCCGGCGAACTTGCACCAGGATCTCGCCGGAGTCGGTCAGCTTGATCTCCACGCCTTCGATCGGCACGCCGACCGTGTCGGCCTTGGCCTCGTTGTCGGGCTGCAGGCAGACGAACACCGCGGTCTCGGTCGAGCCGTAGAGCTGCTTCAGGTTGATGCCGATCGAGCGGTAGAACGTGAACAGGTCGGGGCCGATCGCCTCGCCGGCGGTGTAGGCCACGCGCACGCGCGAGAAGCCCAGCGTGTTGCGCAGCGGGCCGTAGATCAGCCAGTCGCCGAGCGCGTATTGCAGGCGGTCCGAGCGCCGACACCGGCTTGCCGTCCATCAGCGCCGGGCCGACGCGGCGCGCCACCGCCATGCAGGTCTTGAAGAGCCAGCGCTTCGAGCGCGCCGGCGTCTTCCATGCGGATCGTCACGCTGGTCAGCAGGCCCTCGAAGATGCGCGGCGGCGCGAAGTAGTAGGTGGGGCCGATCTCCTTCAGGTCGATCGTCACCGTGGCTGCCGACTCGGGGCAGTTGACGACGTAGCCGCAGGCCAGCCACTGCGCGTAGCTGAAGATGTTCTGGCCGATCCAGGCCGGCGGCATGTAGGCCAGCACTTCTTCGCGTCTCGGTGAGCTTGTCGAACGCCTGGCCCGCCGCGGCGCGGTCGAGCAGCGTGAAGTGCGTGTGCACCACGCCCTTCGGGTTGCCGGTGGTGCCCGAGGTGAAGAACATCGCCGCCACGTCGTGCAGGCCTGGCCCTTGGCCACCTCGGCGTCGAAGAAGCCGGCGTGCGCGGCGTCGTGCGCGCGGCCGGCCTCGATCAGCGCGTCGAGCGACGCCAGGCCGCGGCTCGTGGTAGTTGCGCAGGCCGCGCGGGTCGTCGTACCAGATGCGCGCGAGCTGCGGGCACTGCGCGCGCAGCTCGAGCAGCTTGTCGACCTGCTCCTGGTCTTCGACGATCGCGAAGCGCACCT
This sequence comes from uncultured Alphaproteobacteria bacterium, assembly GCA_963807865.1. GTDB lineage: Bacteria > Pseudomonadota > Alphaproteobacteria > Rhizobiales > Xanthobacteraceae > VAZQ01. The sequence continues at coordinate 64,561 of CAWEDK010000017.1, forward strand.
CGGCGTTGTTGATCGGGAACACGAACTCGGCGGCCGCCGCGTCCTGGTACAGCGGCACCGGAATCGCGCCCAGCGACTGCGCCGCCAGCATCGACGCGTACAGGCGCGGCCGGTTCTCGCCCACCACCACCAGGTGCTCGCCGCGCTGCAAGCCCGCCTCGGCCAGGCCGCAGGCGAGGTGGCGCACCAGCGCGCCAGCTGCGCCCAGGTGATGCGTCTGCCAGATGCCGTAGTTCCTTCTCGCGCAGCGCCGGCGCGTCGGGCCGCTGCTTGCGCGTGGTCGAGCATCAGGCGCGGGAAGGTGGTCTGCACGGACAGCGCTCCTGGGCAAGCCGTGGCTGGACGGCCGCGATGCTAGGTCGAACGTTTGACGCCAGGTTGTCGTTCTGACGACAATCCTAGGGTCCATCCCCATCGGTCTTTCCCCAGTGAACCAGCCCGCATCCGTCGTCGGCTTCGCGCGCTGCTGGCACGTTCGCGGCAGCCGCACGGCCGACGAGCTGGCCGGCATGCCGTGGCTGGCCACGCTGACGCCGGAGGAGGCGCAGGTGGCCGCGGCCGACCTGCGCGTGCTGCAGGCCGAGCCGGGCGAGTACGTGTGCCGCGTCGGCCGGCCGGTCACCTACTGGTTCGGCGTGATCGACGGCCTGCTGAAGATGAGCAACGACAGCGACGCTCGGCATGCCGATCACCTTCACCGGCGTGCCGCCGGGCGGCTGGTTCGGCGAAGGCACGGTGCTCAAGCGCGAGCCCTACCGCTACAACATCCAGGCGCTGCGCAAGAGCCTGGTGGCCGGCATCACGGTGCCGACCTTCCACTGGCTGCTCGACCGCAGCATCGGCTTCAACCGCTTCATCATGCGCCAGCTCAACGAGCGGCTGGGCCAGTTCATCGCGCGCGCGCGAGATCGACCGCACTGAGCGACCCCGACGTGCGCGTGGCGCGCAGCCTGGCGGCGCTGTTCCACCCGGTGCTGTACCCCGGCGTCGGCGACCTGCTGCGCATCACGCAGCAGGAGCTGGGCTATCTGGTGGGCCTGTCGCGCCAGCGCGTGAACGAGGCGCTGCGCACGCTGCAGGCGGTGCAGCTGATCCGCATCGAGTACGGCGGCGTGCGCGTGCTCGACCTCGAGGGGCTGCGGCGCTACCGGCCCGCGTGAGCCGGGCGCTTCAGCCGTTGCTGACGCCGGCGGCCACGTGCCCCGACGGCACGTGCAGCGCCGCGCCGTCGACATGGCCGGTCTGGTCGTCGAAGAAGAAGTCGGGCTCGAACTCGCGCAGGAACTCGCCCTTGGGCAGGCCGCCGAGGAACATCGCCTCGTCGACCTCGATGTGCCAGTCCATCAGCGTGCGGATCGCGCGCTCGTGCGCCGGCGCGCTGCGCGCGGTGACCAGCGCGGTGCGGATGCGCATGTCGCGCGGCGGCGTCGCGCTGCAGCCGGTGCAGCGCCTCCAGCAGCGGCTTGAACGGGCCCGGCGCCAGCGGCGTGGCGGAACGCTCGCGCTCGTGGCTCTGGAAGGCGTCCAGCCCGTCGCGCTGGTAGACGCGCTCGGCTTCGTCGGAGAACAGCACCGCGTCGCCGTCGAAGGCGATGCGCACCTCGTTCGGGTGCGCGTCGGACGCGCGCGCGCTGTGCGGGTACACGCGCGCCGCCGGCACGCCGGCGTCGAGCGCCGAGCGCACGTCGGCCTCGTTGGCCGACAGGAACAGGTTGGCGTTCAGCGGCCGCAGGTAGCGCCACGGCGACTGGCCGCGCGTGAACACGCCGCGCTGCACCGGCAGCCCGTAGTGCTGCGCCGAGCGGAACACGCGCATGCCCGACACCGGGTCGTTGCGCGACAGGATCACCACCTCGACGCGTGCGGCCGCTCGGCGCCGGCGCCGATCGTGGCCTCGGCGTTGAAGGCCAGCAGCTTGTGACCAGCGAAAACGCCACGCCCGGGCGCGCCGGCTGGTCGAGCCGCTGCAGCTGCAGCTGCATGTAGGCGCGGTCGTCGCTGGCTTCGAAGACCTGGTTCTCCTCTTCGAAGTCGAACAGCGCGCGCGACGAGATCGCGACGACGAGTTGGCCTTCGAGCGTGGCGGGCATGACGCAGATCATAGGTCCGCGCTCAAGTTCTCCGCCGGCAGGCCGACACCGAAGGCGACGACCATGAACATCTGCCTGCGTCACCTGCTGTTGCGCCTTTGCTGCTTGCTGTGCTGGCTGCCGGCAGGCGCGGTCTGGGCGCAGCCGGTGCAGCCGCTGCAACTGGTCGACAGCCAGGGCGAGGTCGAGGCCTGGCCGGCGCTGACGGTGCTCAGCGACCCCACCGGCCTGTGGCAGGTGGAGGACGTGCAGCGCCGGCAGCAGACCTGCGCGCGCCTTCAGGCGCTCGGGCCAACCTCGGGGTGCGGCGCGATGCCGTGTGGCTGCACGTGGCGCTGGAGGTGCCGGTGGGCGAGCGCGGCCGGTGGTTGCTCGACATCGACTACCCGTCGCTCGACCGCGTCGAGGTCTATCGCTTCACCGAGGGCCGACTGCTGCAGTTCGCGCGCGTCGGCGACGACCTGCCGTTTCGCCTGCGACCGCTGCAGGTGCGCACCCACGCGGTGGCGCTCGACCTGCAGCCGGGGTTGCGCCACGAGCTGTGGCTGCGCGTGCAGACGACCAGCTCGATGGTGCTGCCGATCAGCTTGATGACGGCGGAGCGCTACAACCAGCGCGAAGCCACCGTGCAGTTGCTGCAGGGCATTTTCGTCGGCATCGGCCTGTGCCTGTTGATCTACAGCATCGCGCAGTGGCTCAGCCTGCGCGAACCCACGTTCGCGCTCTACGCGGTGGCGATCAGCGGCATGACCGTGTTCTTCTTCGCCTACTACGGTCTCGGGCCGCAGCACGTGTGGGGCAACGTCCCCTGGCTCACCGCCAACGTGGCGCCACTGTCGGTGCTGGTTGCTTTGGTGGGCGGCCTGCTGTTTCTCGACCGCACGCTGTTCGTGGCCCAGCACCACCCGCGGCTGTCGCTGGCGATGCGCGGTGCGGCGCTGGCGGCGGGCACCGCGGCCGTGGCGTTTGCCAGCGGGCTGATCGACTACCGCATGGCCCAGCTCGTCAGCACCGTGCTCGGGCCATCGCCGATCGTGCTCGGCCTGCCTGCCGCGGTGGTGCGCATGCGTTCGGGCGATCGCGCGGCCCTGTACGTGGTGATCGGCTGGAGCTTGTACGGCGTGGGCATCGTGGTGATGGCGGCGCTGCTGCGCGGCTACGTGGCGAGCAACTGGTGGACGCAGCATGCGTTCGAACTCGGCATGTTGATCGAGATGGTGATGTGGCAGCGCGTGCTCGCGGTGCGCCAGGAGCAGGTGCGCCACGAGGCAGCGCAGGCCGATCGCGAGCGCGAGGCGCTGCGCTCGTTGGCACACACCGACCCGCTGACCGGCTTGCCGAACCGTCGTGGCCTGCAAGCGGAGCTTGCCAGCGCGCTGCCGCGCGCCGACAGCGATCGCATGCTCGGCGTGTACCTGCTCGATCTCGACGGCTTCAAGGCCATCAACGATCGCCTGGGCCACGATGCCGGCGACGAGTTGCTCAAGCTGGTGGCGCAGCGGCTGCGCGCACCGCTGCGTCATCGCGACGTGGTGGCCAGGCTCGGCGGCGACGAGTTCGTCGTGATGGCCACCGACTTGCCGGGCGACGACGAGGCGCGCCGCCTGGGCCAAAAGCTGCTCGATGCGGTCGCCGCACCGTTCACGGTGCGCGAGCAGCTGTGCAAGGTGGGGCTGACGGTGGGGTATGCGCTGGCGCCGCTCGATGGCTTGGACGCCGACAGCCTGCTCAAGCGCGCCGACGCCGCGATGTACGCCGGCAAGCAGGCCGGCAAGCACACGCTGCGCCGCGGCCAGGCCTCGGTGGGCCTGGTCAGCGCCTGAGCGCCGCGCTCACTGCACGAAGCCGATCGGCGCGCGCTTGTTCGACGGCGCGGGCAGGTCGCGCAACTCGATCGCGCCGCGGCCATCGAGCCGTGCGTTGCCGAACGCGGTCATCCAGGCCCGGCGCATCTCGCGCGGCGCCAGTTCGGCCATGCGTTCGAGCATCGGCTCGGCAGGCTGCGGCTCGAAGCGCGCACCCCAGTCGTGGCCATCGCGGATGCGCTGGTACAGGCGCAACGCGATGCCGCATGCCGCCTCGTGATCGGGCGCCTCGACCTCGTAGACGTTCATCCGGTTGAGGATGGGTTCCGGGATCGAACGCTCGTCGTTCGCGGTGGCGATCCAGATCACCTGGCTGGCGTCGATCGCGACCTCGGCGAACTCGTCGGTGAAGCTGGATGCGGTGTCGATCTCGAGCAGGCTGTACAACGAGCCAAGCGGGTCGTAGGCGTGTTCGGCGCTGGCCTTGTCGATCTCGTCGACCACCATCACCGGGTTGGCGTACTGGCCGTCGACCAGGGTCTCGAAGACCTTGCCGGGACGCGCGCCTTTCCATTGCGACGACGCGCCCGACAGCACCCAGCCGGCGGTGAGCGAGCTCATCGAGACGAATCCCATGCCGGTGCCCAGCAGCATCGACAGCCGCGCGCGCAAAGTGCGTCTTGCCGATGCCGGGCGGGCCGAGCAGCAGCGTGGGCGTGATCTCGAGCGCGTCGCGGCTGTCCTGGCACAGCGCGAGCTGGCGCTTCACGTCGTCGAGCACCTCGGCGAAGTTGGGCATCTCGTCGTACAGGTGCTCCATCACTGGCAGGCCGGAGGGCTTGACCTGGAAGCGTTCGGGACCCTTTTCGAGCATGCGCTCGTAGGTGGCGCGCAGGGTCTCGTGCTCCTTCGGCGGCAGTTTGGTCAGGCGACGCTCGACGTCGTCGCAGCGGTAGACCGCGCGCATGGTGGCGATCGGGATGTGGCCCCCGCCGTGCACCGGTACCAGATCGTGGGAGCCCTTCATGCAAGCCTCCAAGTCACCTGACGCAATCATTGAAGCAAACGCCGCGCCCGGCGTCACTCCGAATAACGCCTGACAAGTCACGCAATTGCAAGTCGCAGGCGGTTCATTGCCTGGGTTGCATGCGCGAACGTCTGCGTTTTCCCCATAAATGGGGATAACGAGGTTCAGCGAACCCAGGTGTTGAGCTGGATGATCGGCAGCAGCACGGCCAGCACGATCAACATCACCACGCCGCCCATCGCCACGATCAGCAGCGGCTCCAGGATGGTCGCCAGCGCCATGGCGCGGCGCTGAACCTCGCCACTGAGCTGCGCGGCGGCACGGGCCAGCATCGTCGGCAATTCGCCGGTTTGTTCGCCCAGGCGGGCAAACATGGCCAGCAGGCCCGGGAAGCGCTTGCGTCCGGCCAGCGCCGACGCCAGCGGCGCGCCCTCGCGCACCTGGGCCAGCGCATCGACGGCGTCGGCACGCAGCGCGCGGTTGCCGAGCGTTTCGGCCGCCGCCTGCAAGGCCTTGAGAATCGGCACGCCGGCGCCGGCCAGCATGGCCAGCGTGCCGGCGAAGCGCGCCGCGTTGTAGCCGCGCGCCAGCCGGCCGACCATCGGCAGGCCGAGCACCATCGCGTCGAAGCGTTCACGGAACGCCTCGTTGCGCAGCGAGTACATCAGCATGCCAGCCGCAGCCGCCAGGCCCAGCAGCGACCAGCCAGCCCCAGTTGCGCACGAACGAGCTGACGCCGAGCATGGCGGTGGTCAGCCATGGCAGGGCGCGCTTGCTGTTGACGAACACGCTGGCCACTTGCGGCACGACGTAGGTGACCAGGAAGATCACGATGACGATGGCGATCAACGACACGATCGCCGGGTACAGCGCCGCACCGAGCAGCTTGGCGCGCAGCGCCTGGCGCTCTTCCAGATCGTCGGCAAGTTTTTCCAGCACGATGCCCAGCGCACCACTCTGTTCACCAGCAGCCACGACGGCGCGATAGACCTCGTCGAACTCGCGCGGTGCGCCGCCGAGCGCGCGCGCGAAGGTCGAGCCGGCGTTGACCTCGGCGCGCAGGTGCGCCACCAGATCGCGCTGGCGCGGATCTTCGGCTTCGTCGGACAGCGCGGTCAGGGCGCGTTCGAGCGGCAAGCCGGCGGCGACCAGGCCGGCGAGCTGGCGTGTCCAGACCGCGAGCGTGGTCGATGAGAAGGTGCGGCGCGTGAAGCGAACACGGCCGGTGGAGGCCAGCGCGGCCGCCACCGCCTCGACGCCCAACGGCACCAGGCCCTGGCTGCGCAACTGCGAGCGCACGGCTTTGGCGTTGTCGCCTTCGAGCAAGCCGGTGCGTGGCTTGCCCTGGGCGTCGATGGCTTCGAAACGGTAGGCGGGCATGTCGCTACAACGCGCTCAGGTCCGGTCCGGCGTACGGCCGCCCGAAGCCGGACCGCGCCCCCTCGGGGGGCAGTGACGGAGCGAAGCGACAAGCATGGGGGTCAACATCTATTCGCGGGTGACGCGCAAGACCTCTTCGAGCGAAGTGATGCCCTCGTCGACCAGGCGCTGGCCGTCTTCGCGCATCGGGCGCATGCCCGAGGCCTCGCCGGCGACGAAGATCTGGCTCTCGGCGGACCGGCTGTGGATGAGCGAGCGCATCTTGTCGTCCACGGACATCAGCTCGTAGACCCCGGTGCGACCCTTGTAGCCGGTGTTGCCGCAGTGCTCGCAGCCCACCGGGTGCCAACGACCGCTGGCGTCGCGGCGGCGGCAGTGCATGCACAGCTTGCGCACCAGGCGCTGCGCCAGCACGCCGAGCAGCGAGCTGCTCAGCAGGTAGGGCTCGACGCCCATGTCGATCAGGCGCGTGACGCTCGACGGCGCGTCGTTGGTGTGCACCGTGGCCAGCACCAGGTGGCCGGTGAGCGAGGCCTGGATCGCGATCTGCGCGGTTTCCACGTCGCGGATCTCGCCGATCATGATCACGTCGGGGTCCTGGCGCAAGAACGCGCGCAGCGCCTTGGCGAACGTGAGGTCGATCTTCGGATTGACCTGGGTCTGGCCGATGCCGGGCAGCTCGTATTCGACCGGGTCCTCCACCGTCAGGATGTTGGTGGTGGAGGTCGGCAGGCGCGCCAGCGACGCGTACAGCGTGGTGGTCTTGCCCGAGCCGGTGGGGCCGGTGACCAGCACGATGCCGTGCGGCTGCTCGATCAGATGGACGAAGCGCTCCATCACCTCGCTGCTCATGCCCAGGCCCTCGAGCGTGAACTTGGTGTCGGTCTTGTCGAGCAGACGCAGCACGGCGCGCTCGCCATGCGCGGCCGGCAGCGTCGACACGCGCACGTCGACCGCGCGGCCGCCGATGCGCAGCGAGATGCGACCGTCCTGCGGCAGGCGCTTCTCGGCGATGTCGAGCTCGGCCATGATCTTCAGGCGCGAGATCAGGGCGGCGTGCAGCGCCTTGTTGGGCTGCACCACCTCGCGCAGCGTGCCGTCGACGCGAAAGCGCACCGACGAGCTGCGCTCGTAAGGCTCGATGTGGATGTCGCTGGCGCCGTCCTTCGCGGCCTGCGTCAGCAGCGCGTTGAGCATGCGGATGATCGGCGCGTCGTCGGCGGCCTCGAGCAGGTCTTCGACCGCGGGCAGCTCCTGCATCAGGCGGCTCAGGTCGACCGCGCTTTCGACTTCGCCCACCACGGCCGCCGCGCTCGACTCGCCGCCCGCATAGGCCGCAGCGATGCGCTGGCTCAGCGTGGAGGCGGCCTCGCGCTCGAAGCTGGTGACATCGAACAGCCGCACCACCTCGGACATCGCGCTGGCGTTGGACTGATCGGCCGCCCACAGCACCCGCTGGGCGCCGTCGTCCTCGAGCAGCAGCGTGTTGGCCTTGGCGAACGCGTAGGGGAGCAGGTGGCGGGGCATGGCGGGGTCAGTCGTTGCTCACTGGTGGCCCAGGCAGCACCCGGGCGGGATCGGGCGGGCGCGGAAGCGGCGGTGGGTCGAGCGGCGCGGAAGCTGCTGCCGGCGCGCGTTCGGACACGATCGGCGCCTCGTTGATCGGCAGCACGTAGCTCGGTGCAGGCTGCGTCTCTTTCTGTCGCGCCCGGATGATGTCGTAGCGGTCGACCGACAGCTTGGTCGCGCTGTCGCCGTCGCGCAGCACCACCGGACGCAAGAACACCATCAGGTTGGTGCGTTTGCGCGTGCGGGTCTCGCTGCGGAACAGCGTGCCCACGACCGGCAGGTCGCCGAGCAGCGGCACCTTGGACTTCTGGTCGGTGAAGCGGTCTTCGATCAAGCCACCGAGCACGAGGATGGCGCCGTCGTCGACCACGACGGTCGATTCGATCGAGCGTTTGTCGGTCGACGGGCCGGCGTTGGAGGTGCCGGGCGCCACCTGCTGGCTGATGCTCGACGCCTCCTGGAAGATCACCATGCGCACGGTGCCGCCTTCGCCGACCTGCGGCTTGATGCGCAGCGTGATGCCGACGTCCTTGCGCTCGATGGTCTGGAACGGGCTGGTCGTGGCGACGCCGGTGTTGGTGAACTGGCCGGTGATGAACGGCACGTTGCTGCCGACGATGATCTTGGCCTCTTCGTTGTCGAGCGTGATCAGGTTCGGGGTCGAGACGATGTTGGTGTTGGTCTGGCTCTGCAGGAAGCGCGCGATCGCGGCCAGCGCGTACGTGCCGCCGTAGTTCCGGAGCAGGCCGATGTTGAGGCCTTCGCCCGGCGTCGCGGGCGAGGTGGTGCCCGAACCGCCGCCCGGCGATGGTTTGCGTCAAGGCGATGATGCTCGGGCCGGCGACCTGCGAGTTGGTGCCGGCGAACAGCCCGTACTTGTCGCCGCTGCTGGCCGATGCAGGCCCTGCCACTGGAAGCCGAAGTCGGCGGCGTTGTCGCCGATCACCTCGACGATCAGGCTTTCGATGTAGACCTGTGCGCGCCGCGTGTCGAGTTGCTCGATCATCGTGCGCACCTGGCGGTACAGCGGCTCGGGCGCCGTGATGATCAGCGAGTTCGATGCCGGGTCGGCCTGGATGAAGCCGCCGGTGGACGGCTGCGCCGATGCGGCCAGCGGCGCGGTGGCTTGCGTGGAGCCGCCACCGACGCCGCCGATGCCCGCTTGCTGCTGTTGCGGCTGCTGCTGCTGCGTGGGCGAGGTGACCGAGCCGCCGCTGCTGCCGCCGCCACCGCCGCCCGGAAACGCCGCACGCAGCACCGTCGCCAGCTTGGTCGCATCGGCGTTCTTCAGGTGCACCACCCAGATGTTGCCGCTGCCCGCTGCCGGCCCGGTCAAAGGCTGGTCGAGGCGCTGCACCAACGCACGCAGCGATGCCATGCGCACCGGATTGGCGGCGCGCAGGATCAGCGCGTTGGCGCGCGGATCGACCAGCACCGTGAAGGGGCCGCCAGCACCGGGCCCGCCCGGCACCGGCGCGCCCGCGACCGCGCCGTCGCCGAGGCGCTGGATGATGGCCGCCAGGTCGCTCGCCACGCCGTGCCGGATCGGGATCACCTCGACGTCGGTGGCGCCGGGTGTGTCGAGCGCCGCGATGATGCGGGCGATGCGCTGCAGGTTGTCGGCGTAGTCGGTGATGACCAGCGTGTTGTTGCCGGGGTTGGCGTTGATCGTGTTGTTCGGGCTGATCAAGGGCCGCAGCACCGCCACCAGATTGTTCGGGTTCTCGTGGTTCAGCTTGAAGATCTGCGTCAGCACCTGGTCGCCGCGCACGCCGGGTGCGCCGATCGAAACGGTGCCGGTCTGCAGCTTGGCGTCGGCCTCGGGCACCACCTTGAGCAGGCCGGCCGAATCGACCAGCGTGAAGCCCAGGCCGCGCAGCGCGGCCAGGTAGTTGAGGTAGGCCTCGCGCACCGACACCGGCTGCTCGCTGTAGACGGTGATCGTGCCCTTGACGCGCGGGTCGACGATGATCTGTCGTTCGATCATCGCGCGCCATCGCCCGCGTCACCGCCTCGATGTCGGCGTTGACGAAGTTGACCGTCACCTGCGTGCCCGAGCGCAGCGCTTGGCTGGGACCGGCGTTGGCTGCGCGCGCCGGGCGCTGCGCTTGGGGCGCCGGCCGCTGCGTCGACGGAGCGGTGGATTGCGCTGGCGGCGTCGGCGCTTGGGCTGCGGGCGGCAGCGGCTGCGCGGACGGCACTTGCTGCTGCGGCACGGGTTGCGATTGGGCCGCAGGCGCCTGGGGTTGCGCTGGCTGTTGTGCGCCGGCCAGCGTCGTGGCCAGCATCAGCACCGCGCCCAAGGCCTTGCCGGCCCGGCGGCAAGGATTCGCGCGAAGTCCGCGTGGGTTCATGGTCATCCGATCGAAATGACCGACGTCGCACCTTGGCGCCGGCCGATGATGTTGAGCAGGTTGTTCAGCGCCGCCTCTTGCCCTTCGGCCGCGCTCGCTTCGCCGCGGAACCGCACGCGCGGCCCCGCCCATTGTCCGCTGCCCTGCAGGCGCAGCGCGCCCTCGAGCGTTTCAAGGTTCAACGTCGCGGTTTCGCCGGCGCCGGCGCCGCCGCGCACGCTGAAGCGGTAGCTGCCCAGCGTGTCGAGCGTCGACAGGCGCGACGACACGCCGAGCAGATCGAAGTCGACGCCGCCCACCACGCGCCAGCGCCCCTGCACCGACTCGAGCGTCATGCCGTTGCTGGTGATGCGTCAGCACCCCGCCGAGCTGCATGGTGTTGAACGGCGTGCCCAGGCCGGCGAGCCACGACGCCGGCCATTGGCCGAGCGCCTGCGGCTGCGCCGGCAGGATGATCTGGTAGCGGTTCAGGCCGAGGCGCACCTGCACGAGCAGCTCGCGGTCCAGGCAGCAGGCCTGGTTCAGGCGCAGCTCCAGGCCGTTGAGGCGCGGGCGGATCTGCCACTGCATGCGACCCGGCAGCGCTGACGCATCCCGGCTGCCCGATGCCGCCGGTCAGCACCACCTGCGCGCTGCCGTTCCACACCGTGCCCTGCGCATCGGCCAGCAGCAGGCGCTGGTCGGTGGCGCGCGACAGCGCGTAGGCCAGCCAGCTCGCCGGTGCGAACAGCACCAGGCCGACCAGCACGCCAACCACCGCGCCCCAGATGGCCCAGCGTGTCGACGCATTGCGCGCGCGCTGCCAGGCCAATTCGGCCAGCGTGGAGTTCTGGAACGCGCTCGGGTTGAGCTGCGACAGCCGGCCACCGCGTCGGCGGCTGAACCAAGAGGGCCAGCGCAGTTCCATCAGTTGCCTCCCAAGCTGAGCACCAGCGTGCCGCTGTAGCCGCCGGGCACGCGGGTCAAATCCGCCTCCAGCGGCCGCGCCCGCGCAGCGCTGCGCGCCTCGACCAGCAGCGCACGCACTTGTTCGGGGCTGGCGTTAACCAGTGTCAGCAGGGCGCGGTCGGTCTGCAGGCTCAAGCGCACCTTGTCGCCTTGTCGTTCGACCGCGGACTTGATGGCCAGGCCGGCCTGGGCGGCTGGCACCGGTGTGGCGTTGCGCAGATCACGCACCTCGGCGGCCATGGTGCGCATCTGCAGCAGTTGCGTGTCGAGCATGTCCAGCTGCGCCGGCGCGCTGCGCAGCGTCGCCATGGCCGGCGCGACGAACAGCACCCAGACCAGGAACACGCCGAGCACCAGGGCCATCAGCGTGAGCGCCAGGCGGTCGCGAGGTGGGCGGGCGCGCCACAGTGGCGCCGGCGCGTTCGCGCAACGGTTGCAGCTGGGCCAGCCAGTTCTCGCTCATGTCGAACTCTTCGCTGCGCCGCCGCGGCTCAACACCAGCCGGCCCTCGGTGGCCTGCACGCTCCACCCTGCCGAGCGCAGGCGCGCGCGGAAGCGTTCGACCTGGTCAGCGCTCCATGTGCCCACCACCAGCGTGAGGTTGCCCTGCTCGAAGCGCAGCGCCTGAATCGGCGCCTGCCCGTCGGGCCAGGCCTGCGTGGCGGCGGCCAACGCCGCCTCCAGGTCGGCGTCGCCGACGCGGCCGGCGGCGGCGCGCAGGCTGTCGGTGGCGCGACGCATCTGCACCGGCGCATCGACGATGGTGCCCACCTGCGGATGTGCCGCCTTGAGCAATGTGACCATCGCCTGCTTGCGCCGCTCGATCTCGCTGCGTTGGTGCAGAGCCCACAGGTTGATGCCGATCACATGCAGCACCACCAGCGCCAGCACGCCGATGCGCGCAGGCCGCCAAGCCGGGCTCCACGCGCGCTTCCAGTAGTCGCGCAGCAAAACGCGAGCCGCGCGCTCGCGCGGCGAGGTCGAACTGGCGCAGGTTCCACAACGAGCGCACCGCTTGCAGCGCATGGTCGGCGTCGGCGCGCACGGCCACCGCCACGCCGAGCCAGCGTTCGGCCTGTGCCGCGACGGCGGGCGCTGCGCTCCAGCGCGCACCTTGTCGCGCCCACGCCGTCATCTGGTCGCGCACCCAGGTGCCCGCCATGCGGGCGCAGCGCACCCCGTTGGCGTCGCTGTAGGCCAGCCAGGTCTGCGCGCTGCTGCCGTCGGCGGCGTCGGAGGCGGCAAAGAAGTGCCCGGTCGCCGGATCGTCGGGCCAGAGCGCGGGCACAACCCGTTCGACGAAGGCGCCGGCCTTTTCGAGTTGGTCGAGGTGCTGCGTCAGCCAGCGCTTGTGCACGGCGGCGACCCAGGTCGGCTGTCCGGCCGATGGCTGCGGCGCCACCGCCAGGTGAACCGCCTGCTCATCGTCGAGCAACTGTTCTTCCAGCATGCCCACCAGCGCGGCGCGCAGCTTGGAGGCCGGCGCTCGCGGCAGCGTGATGCGATGCCAGCTGACGTCGGTGGGACCGACCCAGGCCACGACGGTGTCGGCCTTCGGCAGAAGGGCCGGCGTGGTGCGGCCCTGGCGCGCCACGTTCAGGCCATCGGCACTGAGCAGGTACGCGTATTCAGGCGTGGCATCACGCTCGCCATCGGCGGCAGCCCCAGCGCGGCTACGCGCGGGCAAGAGAACGACCAGGATCGACATCGGGACGCGAAGGCTAAACGCTTCGTGGGGCTGTTACAAGGTCAAGTGCCGAGGAATCAAGCACTTGGCGGGCAAAGTTGTGGCGAATTGGCAGGAACGTGAGCGTTCGTGAGCGCAGCGCAAGTTGTTAGCGGTCGACGAGCACGCTCGACACGCGCTCGCGCAGGATAGTCACCACGTCGATGCCGCGCCGTTCGACGATCGAGCGCTCTTCGAGCGCCCGGTCGTCGAGCCGCAACTTGCCGCGCACTTCGAAGAAGTTCGACCGGATGTCGAAGCCCTTGCTGAGTGCCTGCGGCGGTGCCAGTTGCTGCGCAGCCTACATGCTCTTGAACGGCGATCGCGTGCGGGCCTGCACGATGGCCTGCGCGGCGCCGGCGTCCAATGCCGGGCTCACCGCGGCGATCACCTCGACGTCGGCCGTGTTGAGGTTGACCGTGGTCGGCACCGGCAGCAGGACGATGAAGGTCTCGAGCCGCTCGAGCGCGGCGGATCGACGCCGAACCACGCCAGCTGCGCCACCGTGCGCGGCGCGATCGGCGCCGTGCTGGCCTGCGGAGTCGCCGGTTGTCCAGGCCAGGCGCAGGCCCTCGGCGATGCGCATCGCCGTGTCGGACGGCGCGTTGGCAGCCTCGCAAAGCTTTTGCAAGGTGAGGAACTCGGCTCTCGACGATCTTGTTGTCCGCGCCAATCAGGTTGCGCAGGTTGTAGCGCGACTGCACGTCGGTGATCACGCCCGACAGGAAGGCATCCGGGCCGCCTTCGGCGTTGTTGTCCTTGTCGGCGGCCAGGAAGGTCGACAGGCGCGCCTCGGCCAGCGGCGTGGCCCAGGGCTCGCTCAGCGCGGTGGGGCCGCCGGAGCGCGCGTCTTCGCGCAGGATCAGGCGCGCCCAGTCGAGCGCGCCGTTGAGGATCCAGGCCGATTGGGTGCGCGCGCGCTCGGCCGCCTCGACCTGGATCGCGCGATACTGCTGCCACACCATGCCGGCGGCCAGCGTGCTGACCAGCACGAGCAGCGACATCGCCATCAGCAGCGCCGCGCCGCGCGAGCGGCGCGGCCGAGCGAAGCGAGAGGCGACGCTTCATGGCTGCGTGGGGCCGAGCGCCACGTCGCGCGTGAGCCGGCGCTCGCCCGAGGTTGATGACCAGCCGCACGCCGCTGGGCAGCGCCGCGCGCGGCACGATGACGCCGCTGGCGGCCAGCGCGGGCGAGGGCGCGGCGGGCACGACGTCGCCGCTCGACTGCGCGTTGGTCCAGGCGTTGCCGCGGTAGAAGTAGACCTGCCACTCGCTGGCGCCGTCGAGCAGCGCGCAGCTGGCCGGTCTTCGTTGCCGATCAGCTGCTGGCTCCGCAGCCACGCCTGCTGCAACTCGAAGGCGCGCCGCACGCTCGGGCTGGCCCAGCGCCGCCACACGCCTTCGCGCAGCGACCACACCACCACCTGCGCGCCCTCGGGCGTGGAGCGCGTCAGCCGCAGCGTGGCGCCGTCGAACTGCAGCGCCGGGCACGACGGGGCTGTCGTACAGCGACGGCAGGTCCTGCTCCCACTGGCCAGCACGGTGGTCAGGCGCAGCGTGCGCTCGGCCGTGCTCCTGGCTGATGTCGCGCGCGCGGACCATGCCGTCGACGCCTTGCCAGGCCATCGCTGGCGAGGATCGCCATGATCAGCAACGCGACCAGCACCTCGACCAGCGTGAAGCCGCGTGCGGCGTTGAAGGTCGCGCATGGTTCAGTACCGTCCGAGCACGGTGGACAGGGTCAGCAGCGGCGTGCCGGCGTCGTCGACGATCACGCGCGTCGACGCGCCGGAAGTTCGGGTTCGGCGTCGGCCGCGTGACGAGCCGGCCGTGGTAGTCGCGGCCGAGCTGGTTGCACGCAGAACTCGGTGTCGCCGACGCCGGGAAACTGCTTGCCCAGCCTCAGGTTGGTGAGCTGGTTGTCGGCGCACCACTGCGCAGTGACGATGTCGGCCAGGCGCTGCGCGTTGTCGGTGAGCGCGCCGGCCGCCTTCAGGCCGGCAGCCAGCGTGATGGCGACGATGGCCACGGCGACCAGCACTTCGACCAGCGTGAAGCCGCGTGCGACGCGCGACGCGGCGTGTCGGGCGTCATCGCTGCACCGGCACGAACGGCCCGAGGCCGTCGGTGGCCAACGTGAGGCTGCGGTCGCCCAGGCGCAGCACGATGCGCTGCGGCGCCGATCAGCGGTTCGGGGCCGAGGATCAGCGCCCGCCGCGCCGATGACCTCGGCACTCACGTCGTCGGACGAGCCAGTGCGTGGGCAGCGGTTCGCCGCCGACGGTGCCGACGAAGCGGAATGCGCGGTCGTCAGGTGTTGGACGCGAGCTCGCAGCGCACGTGCCACGCCCGCGGCGCGCGATTCGGCGCGTGCGGCCTCCAGCAGCGCTGCCAGGCGCACCGCCTCGCGGTCGAGTGGGCTGCCGCCGGGTCGCGCAGCGAGAGCGTGACGACACCGACCGCCACGGCGATCAACGCCATCACGACCATCAGTTCGATCAGCGTGAAGCCGCGCGGGCGTGCACAGGGACTGCAGCCATCGGAGCGCGCAGTCGAAAGTGCGCCGCGTGCTCGCGCGGGCGCGAACGGCTACTGCCAGGAGCCGACGTCGGCGTTCGTTGCCTTCGCCGCCGGGCTGGCCGTCGGCACCGAAGCTGAAGACATCGATCTCGCCTTTCACGCCCGGGTTGACGAACTGGTAGGGCCGACCCCAGGGTCGTTGGGCAGCTTGTCGAGATAGGGCTTCCAGTTGGGCGGAATGGTTCCGGCGGTGGGCTTGCGCACCAGCGCGTCGAGCCCCTGCTCGGCCGCGGGATAGCGCTGGTTGTCGAGCTTGTACAGCTTGAGAGCCTGCATCAGGTTGTTGACGTCGGTGCGCGCCGCGGTGACGCGCGCATCGTCGGCGCGGTCGAGCACGTTGGGCACGATCAGCGCGGCCAGCACGCCGATGATGACCAGCACCACCATCAGTTCGATCAGCGTGAAACCGCTGCACGCGCGAGCGGCGCGACGTGGACTGACAGGCGGGGTTCATCGTGTGCAGACGCGGTCTGTGGAGGTGGGCTGCATGATAATCGCGCGATGGCGATGCGCCTGTTGTCCTTCGTGATCTGGGCCTTGGTGGCCGCCAGCGCCGTGTTCTGGTTGACGCGGCTGCTGGTCGCGCTCGGACGCCAGCGCCGCCGCACACCGTGACCGCCAGTGCCGGCGCGTCGGTGGCGGCGGCGACCTGTCGCGCCTGCTCGGCAGCACGCGCACAGCGTCGGCCGAGGCGCGACAGCCGAGCCGGCGGCCGACGCGCGCTTCAAGCTGATCGGCGTGGTGGCGCCGAAGGCGGCCGCGCCGCGACAGCGGCCTGGCGCTGATCGCGGTCGACGGCAAGCCGCCGCGGCCGGTGATCGCTGGGCGGCGTGGTCGATGGCCAGCTGGTGCTGCTGGCCGTGAACCACCGTCGGCGCCGAGCTGGGCCCTGCCGGCGGCGCGGCCACCGTGCGGCTGGAGTTGCCGGCCGTTCCGGCAGCCGAATCGGTCGCACGCCGGGCGCGCGAGCCGCCGCTCCGATCTACGCCCCGCCTGCGCCGACGCCAGGCGTTCGGCCGCAGCCGGCCGTGCCACCGCCGCAGCCTGCCGTGCCAGGCCAAGCACCTGGGCAGCTGCAGCGGCGAGGCGCCGCGCCGCAGGCCGGGCAAACGCCAGCTCCAGTGACGCCGAATCGGCCGATCCCGGCGGTGCAGCGCTGACACAGCGACCGCGCGCCGCCTCAGGGCGCGTCGCCGGAGCCGAGTTCGGCGGCGTGGGTGGTGATGCCCGACGGCCGCGACGGGCCCGGGTCTTCGCCTTCGGCCACTTCGGTCAGCAGCGCGGCGGCGCTGTGCACCAGCGGCCAGGCCAGCGTGGCGCCGGTGCCGTCGGTGCTTTCCATGCCCAGCTCGAGCAGCGCCGAGGCGCGGAACAGGTTCAGCGCCTGGTCCAGCCCGCGGTGGCTGTGGCTGCGGCAGAACACGCAGTAGTCGGTCACCGGCGTGGCGATGCGCGAGGCCACCATCAGCGCGGCGCAGGCCGGCCATGCCGTCGACCATGATCAGGTGGCGCTTGCTGGCGGCCACCAGCATCACGCCGACCATCATCGCGATCTCGAAGCCGCCGAACGCGGCCAGCACCTCGACCGGGTCGGTCGACGTCGCGGTGCCGGCCCTGCGCGCCCTGCGCATCGACCATCAGGTGCGCCAGCGCGTCCGGCGTTCATGCTGCGGGCCGCTGACACGAGCAGGTCGCGCACCGGCGCGTCGGTCAGGCGCGACAGCACCAGCGCCGCGCTTTCGTGCGAGCCGACGCCGATGCCGGCGCAGGCCAGCAGGTTGCCGCGCAGCGTGTCGCCGATCTCCATGCCGGCGCGGATCGCCGCATGCGCCTGGTCGAGCGACATCGCGCCGGCCGACGCGCGCGTTGCGCGTGCCGTGGGCGATCTTGCGCATCATCAGCCGGTCGTGCGGCGGCAACGTCTCGGCCACGCCGCAGTCGACCACGGTCAGGTCCATGTCCCTGGATGCGCGCGAACACCGCCACCGGCAGCTGGCCGGTGAGCAGCTGTCGCACCTGCTCGTGCGGTCGTGCGTTGCGCTGCGGCGCCGACGATGCCGTCGACCGCCAGGCCGTGGTCGGCGGCGAAGACCAGCAGCTGCGGGTCGCGGAAGCGCGGCTTCAGCGTGTTCTGCATCAGGCCCAGGCGCATCGCCAGCGGCTCGAGCTCGCCCAGGCTGCCGGTGGTCTCGCTGCGCCGCTGCAGCTTGTCGCGCAGCGCCCGTTCCAGCAGCGGGTTGGAGGTGGGCGCGATCAGCGAGCGGTCTGGCGGACATGGCGCGCTAGTGTAGGTGCAGCGACGCGCGCCGGCGTCAGCGCAACGTCAGCGCAGGAACAGGCGGTAGACCGGGTTGTCGCGTCTCGTCGACGAACGGATAGGCCAGCGTGTCGCAGGAACTCGGCGAACGCCGCCTCGTCGGCCGCGCGGCACCTGGATGCCGACCAGGATGCGGCCGTAGTCGGCGCCCTGGTTGCGGTAGTGGAACAGGCTGATGTTCCAGTCCGGGTGCATGGCCGACAGGAAGCGCATCAGCGCGCCGGGCCGCTCGGGGAAGACGAAGCGGAACAGGCGCTCGTCGCGCGCCAGCTCGCTGCGCCCGCCGACCATGTGGCGCACGTGCTCCTTGGCCAGCTCGTCGTCGGTCAGGTCGACCGTGGCGAAGCCGTGGCGCTCGAAGCTGCGCGCGATGCGCTCGCGCTTCGTCGCGGCGCGCGATCGCGAGGCCGACGAAGACGTGCGCCACCTGCTCGTCGGAGATGCGGTAGTTGAACTCGGTGACCGCGCGCGGGCCGATCAGCTCGCAGAAGCGCTTGAACGAGCCGCGCTCCTCGGGGATCGTCACCGCGAACAGCGCCTCGCGCTGCTCGCCGAACTCGGCGCGCTCGGCGACGAAGCGCAGGCGGTCGAAGTTCATGTTGGCGCCGCAGGTGATGGCGACGAAGGTCTGGCCCTTCACCTTGTGCCGTCTCGACGTACTGCTTGATGCGCCGCCACGCCCAGCGCGCCGGCCGGCTCGAGGATGCTGCGCGTGTCCTGGAACACGTCCTTGATGGCGGCGCAGACCGCGTCGGTGTCGACGACGACGAAGTCGTCGACCAGCTGCGCGCGCCAGGCGGAAGGTCTCTTCGCCGACCAGCTTGACCGCGGTGCCGTCGGAGAACAGGCCGACGTCGGCCAGCGTCACGCGCTTGCCGGCGCGCACCGAGCGCAGCCATCGCGTCGGAGTCGACGCGTCTGCACGCCGATGACCTTGATCTCGGGCCGCACCGCCTTGATGTAGGCGGCGACGCCGGAGATCAGGCCGCCGCCGCCGATGGCGACGAACACCGCGTCGAGCGGGCCCTGGTGCTGGCGCAGGATCTCCATGCCGATCGTGCCCTGGCCGGCGATCACGTCGGGGTCGTCGAAGGGGTGCACGAAGGTCAGCCGCTGCTTGCGCTTCGAGCTCCAGCGCGTGCTCGTAGGCGTCGGAGTAGCTGTCGCCGTGCAGCACCACCTCGCCGCCGAGCGCGTGCACGGCGTCGACCTTCAGCGTCGGCGTGGTCACCGGCATCACGACCACGCGCGCTGGCAGCCCAGCCGCTTGGCGCGCCAGCGCGACGCCTTGCGCATGGTTGCCGGCCGACGCGCAGATGACGCCGCGCGCCAGCTGCTCGGCGCGTGCAGGTGCGCCATCTTGTTGTAGGCGCCGCGCAGCTTGAAGCTGAACACCGCGCTGCTGGTCCTCGCGCTTGAGCAGCACGTGGTTGCCCAGGCGCCGCGACAGCGCTGCGCGCCGGCTCCAGCGGCGATCTCGTCGCGCCACGTCGTAGACGCGGGCGGTGAGGATGCGCTGCAGGTAGTCCGGCGCGGGTGCGCGCGAGCGGAGTGCGCTGGGCGCGCGCCATGGTCGGGCTGTGATTTGCGGCGCCGCATCATATGGCAGCGACGCGCGGCGTTCGCGCCAGAAAAAAGGCCCAAGGCGTGAGCCTCGGGCCGAATCCACCAATGGGAAGGTGGAGGAGACAACCTTCGCAGGCCGCGCAACTGATTGCGCGGCTCACTGCAATGGCTGCAAGTCTAGCGTGGTCGATGTTGCATTGCAATATGATTCGCGTGCTGGCGCTTCATCGACACTGCGATTGCGCCGGGTTGGTGCGGTCGCGCACGCGACAGGTTCGAGATTTCGAGGAGAAGCTCGATGGAGTGCACGGTGCGCTGGGTGCGCGAGCGGCATGACGTTCGATGGCCGAGACCGGCAGCGGCCACGTGCTGACGATGGATGGCGCGCCCGACGGCGGCGGGCGCAACCTGGCGCCGCGGCCGATGGAGACCGTGCTCGCCGGCACCGGCGGCTGCACGGCCTACGACGTGGTGCTGATCCTGAAGCGCGGCCGCCACGACGTGCGCGGCTGCCAGGTGAAGCTCGAAGCCGAGCGCGCGACGACCGACCCGAAGGTGTTCACGCGCATCCACATGCACTTCATCGTCAGCGGCGCGCAGTTGAACGCGCGAGGCGGTGGCGCGCGCCGTCGCGCTGTCGCACGAGAAGTACTGCTCGGCGACCGCGATGCTGGCCAAGACCGCGCAGATCACGCGTCAGCCACGAGATCGTCGCGGCCTAACGACGCACGACGTCAGATGTGATGCGCGGTCTGCGTCATCACACGCGCCGCCAGGCGCATCGCCAGCTTGATCGGCGCGGGCAGCGATGCGGCGCCGTTCTGCTCGGCCGCCGTTGCATGCTCGGCCTCGTCGTGCTTCATCTGCTCCACGATCGCGCGCGACGGCGCATCGTCGGCGTGGCAGCCGATCGAGATGGCCGGCGAGGTGCTGCTCGACCTTGATCATGATGCCGTTGGTAACGCGTACCTTGTGCGAGTGCCAACCTTCGCGCACGTCGATCTTCGCGATCACTCGCGGCGACCGCGGATCGGCGATATCGACAATTGTTGTGCCGCTGGTCGGCCGCATGTGGCCGATATAGAGGGTGGTGCCGTCGATCCACACCTGTCCGCCGCCGGCGCAGTCAATATGCGACACTTGCTTGGTATTCGATTGGCTCGGCACGGACAGGACTCGGACGGAGTTACACAGCGGGGCCGCCGTGCCTGCGGAAATATCCGCAGGCGAACGGGTCGATCAGTCAGTCGAAAATGGCTGCGACTTCTCCTGACGCCGAGCGGCCCCATTTCTTGTAGAGGTCAAGCTTCTTAAGCGTCGGCTCGTCGCTGGCCACAAACAGGAACAGCGGTTCCTTGTCCGAGTCGTTCTTGTGCTCAAACCAGGAGCCGCCCGGAATGGCGAGGGTATCGTATTCCTTCCAGTCATAACGCTTGCCGTCGACGATCGAGTGCCCCTTGCCTTCGAATGGTGAAACCAGAAGGCTGGCAGTCGTGCGGACCGGCAACGTCTTCTGGCCCGGATGCAGCATCTGCGCAAAGAAGGTGATCGTCTTGAATACCGGTGCGCCGGAACTCGGGTCGATGTACTCGACCGTCAGTCCATCATGTGGGTCGCCCTCATGATTCTTATTGCGGTCAAGCAACTCGCGCACCATCTCCCACCGATAAACGAACATCGGCGAAGAAAAGCCCGAGCCACGTTTCTGCTTGCTGGCGAAGCGCGGCATCAAGCCGCCGTATCCATACGTCCGTTGTGAATAATCAGTCGAGAAACGCGCGGTCTGCTGTTTCCTGGAAACCAGCTTGCCGTTTTCCTCTTCCTTGTAGTCGTGCTCGAAGTGGACGGCATTGAGTGTTTCCACGAGAGGCAAATCAAGGACCGAAAGATTGAGTGCCTGTTCGTTACCGACGGTTCCGTGGTTGTGCCAGGTATCGTTCGGCGTGAGAACCATATCACCCGGACCGAATGTGATGTCCTCGCCGTCAACGCCGGTAAAGTTGCCCTTTCCCTTCAAGCCAAAGCGGATGGCGCTCGGCGAATGTCGATGGGGCGGCATGATCTCGTTGGCGTCGTTGAGGCGATAGGCGGTGTACATCGTGCTCACGGTAGCGCGCTTGGGCGCGAGACCGGGGTTCACAAGGATGAGCGAGCGACGCTCGGAGTCATCCATCGTCACCAATTCGACCGCGCGGTTCAGAATTGGTTCAATATCCTCCTCGCAGCGCCACAGGAATGGCACGGCGCGCGAGGTGCCGAGGAGCTGCTTGATCTCGTCATGCTCGACGTCCGTGGAGGTTGCCCAGAATGGAAACATGTTCTTCGAAAACACGTCGTCGTATAAGGCTTTAAGGGCTGCATCCCGATTAGGAAGACGCGCGATCTTGCTGGCGGAAGATGTGGACATTTTTCATCTCCATCACAAAATGATGCTTGATCCTTTGTTCAAACGCTAACACAATTGGTTTGGTAGTCAATTTCGTCTCTGGAACCAATTTCGGTATTGGTTCGCTTGCTCATGCAGACCTGCGAACGCGACCACTGAACATCATCCCACTGAACACGACAACGAGTCAGGTGACGAACTTGAGCATCGATATTCAGGCGCCAGTCACGAGCGATAACTCGAAAGCATCCAACAAGAGTGCCGATGCAAATGCCGCTGCCGTTGGTCAGGTTCGTGCGTTTATCGATGCGGGCGACATTGCCGCGGATGGACGCCTGCCCCCTGAGCGCGTTCTTGCGGAGGAGTTTGGCGTAAGCCGGCGCGCGATACGCTATGCGCTCGACCTCTTGGAAGCAGAGGGCCGAATCCGTCGCCAGCAAGGAAAGGGTACTTTCGTCTGCGATGCGCGCGCCGGCGCGATCGACCTCAGCCGCGAACTTGCCAAGCTGACGAATCCCGTCGACACGCTTGAGGCGAGAATGGCAATCGAGCCCGCGCTCGCACGCCTCGCCGCGCTGCGCGCAACGCGTGCTGATTTTGACAAGCTGTTCGAAGCTGCCGAGGCAAGCCGCATCGCCTCCGATCCGGAGGGCTATGAGAAAGCAGACGCGGCGTTTCACCGGCGCATTGCAATTGCTGCTCGCAATCCGTTGCTGATGACGATCTTCGAGGCAGTCATGCAGGTCGCGTCAGACCGGAGTTGGCGGCACGGGCGCGAAACCGCCCATTGTATCAACAATCAGGCGCGTTATGCCGCTGCCCATCGTCGTATAGCGATTGCAATTTGCGACCGCAATCCGGCGTTGGCGGAAGAAGCCACGCGTGCCCACCTCGGCGCGGTACAACAACAACTCATCGAACACGCTTTTCCGCGCCCGACGTCGGAGTAATTTTAGATGGGGACTGTTCGAACAGGTCTAACCGGTGACGCAGGCGAATTGTGCGTCTGTAATTCCATCGTGATGAGACGTCAGACCAGATTTGGAATTTGTCCATCAAGGATTTCGATCCGGAGAAAAGGAATTGATGAGCCCTCATGGGAGCGCCCTCTGAGGGACCGAAGGCGTCGCCGGCGGATCGTCGGCTTTGCTGCTTTATCACGCGGAGAATGGTTTAGCGCCCGTTCAGTGTGCGGATCGCCGGAGTAAGGGTGCTAACAATGGTCGAGGGGCGTTTCAAAGTGGCAGCGGTTCAGATGCTGTCATTTGAAGGAGATCCGGAACGCAACCTGAGGCGGATGCTTGGTCGTATCGAAGAGGCCGCAGCCGCTGGCGCACGCCTCGTCGTATTTCCAGAGGCCAGCAATAACGGCTACTTCTTCGAGGATCGGGCGGATGCGCACCACAAGGCGACGCCGATCCCTGGTCCCTTCACAGAAGCGATTGGGCAAGAGGCAAGCAAGCATGGCGTTTGGGTCGTCGCCGGCATTTTCGAACAGGGCCACAGTGATGAGGTCTTCAACTGCGCGGTGCTGATCGGGCCGGATGGCAAACTGAAAGGCAAGTATCAGAAGAATTTCTTCATCAAGGCCGACAAACGATGGTTCGTGCCGGGACGGACGGGCTTCAAGACGTTTGAGACGCCGCTCGGCCAGCTCGGCTTTTTTGTTTGCGCGGACGGCCGGATCCCGGAGTCGGCTCGGTGTCTCGCGCTTGGCGGCGCTCAGGTTCTCGTCAATCCGACCAATTGGGGCGCACCCGATCAGTACCTCTATCATGTACCGACACGCGCGGTGGAGAACAGGTGCTGGGTGATAGGCGCCACCAAGCCGCGCCGTCCGCTGGATCAGCGCAGGAGATGCTGGCGTACAATCGGTTTACCGGCTGCTCCTTTATCATGAGCCCGACCGGAGAGGTCTTGGTGCAGGCCGGACCCGACGAAGAAACGATCATTTACGCAGACATCGAGCCGTCGGTGGCGAGCGACAAGTCCTTCGGCGCGGCCAACGATCTATTCGCGGACCGCAGGCCCGAACTCTATTCGTTGCTGACGAAGCCCTATGAAGAGACGCCGCTGCGAAGGTCATGCGCGAGCCGATCGTGCCCGATCGAGATGGTGCGTCAGATCGCGGCCATTCAAGTGTCAGCTCCCGGCAAGCCAGAGGACGTACTGGACGCGGCCATTGCTCAATGCGTCGAGGCCCAGCGCAACCACGGCGTCGATCTCGCCGTTCTCCCGGAACAATTTTTATTTGATCCTCAGTCGGTCGCCCGCGATCCAAAATGGGCAGCCGACATTTCCGCCAAAGCGCTTGAACAATTCATTGCGCTTTGCCGCTCGGTCGATCTCTGGCTATTTGCGCACTTGGTCGAACACGAGCGCGGACATTTCTACAGCACCGTCTACGCGATTGGCCCTGACGGCGTTGTCGGCAAGTATCGTGCGACGCATCTATGGGATGCGGAACGCCACTGGGCGACACCGGGCGACGACATTTCGATTTTCGGAACGCCATTCGGCAATGTCGGCGTGATGGTCGGTTACGAGGGCATGGTCCCGGAGGTTGCGCGCGTCCTCGCTTTGCGCGGCGCGGATCTGATTGCCTGGCCGACAACGTGGCGCTCGCCGGCCGAGTTCCGTTATGTCGCGCACGAGAGGGTGATGGAAAACCGCATCGTGCTGATCGCCGCCAACCGTCAGGATTCTGCAATCGCGGGACCGAGTCTGCTAATTCAGCCGGCCGGCTATCCGCAGAACACCCTGGCCTCGGAACTTCCACATGGGCGCAGGGGCTTTGTCACGCGCTTTGCGCAGCTCTCGGCCTCGCGCTCGAAGCGCGAAACGAACAATACTGATCTTCTGATCCATCGCCGCCCCGATCTTTACGGTGCCATCACGGCGCAGCGGCCAACCAACTATGGATGAGTTTGCTGGGCAATTACGTTCTCAAGCCACGCGAGGAATAAGATGTTGGATGCTCCTGTGAACGGCTGCTTTTTTCGTCTGCCGAAAGTCAGATCCCGATCTCTCTGCAACCTGTTCGCGGCAACCGTCGTTGCGCTGTCAGTGGCAGGCCCGATCTGCTCGATACAGGCGCTCGCTGCGGAATGGCCGCAGCGGGCCGTTCGCTTCATTTTGCCTTTTGGCGCGGGCAGTGCGGCCGACACCGTCGCGCGCGTGCTGGGTGACAATCTTTCCGCGCGCTGGGGTCAGCCCGTGGTGGTCGAGAACAAGCCGGGCGCAGATGGGCTCATCGCCATTCGCGCAGTGATCGCCGCAAACGACGACCACATGCTGCTCATCACCTCGACGGGATCGTTTTTGGCGCATCCCTATATGCAAAAGAAGCTGGATTACGACATCGACCGGGATCTCGCGCCGGTCGCGCGGATTGCGGACACGTTGCTGGTAACGGCCGTGCCGAGCACGTTGGAAGCTGGGGACCTGAAGCAATTCGTTCAACTTGCCCGAGCGCGGCCAGAGCTCAATCTATCGGCCTCCGCGGGGCTGACGGAATTCGCCGTCGATGCCTTCATCAAGCAGGAAGGCTTGAAGACTGCGCGCGTTCCTTACAAGGAACTGGCGGCAGCCTCTCGCGATCTGTCAGAAGGCCGCATTCATCTGCTGCTCACGTCTTATGCGATCGTTCGGCCTTTCGTCGAGGCCGGCAAGGTCAAGATCATCGCGGCCGGTACGCAGAAGCGTTCCCCGCTGACGAAGGATATTCCGTCGATCCCGGAATCGGGCTATCCAATGCTCGCTGCCGAGACGAGCACGGTTGCGCTTTCTGGAGGGCAGATGCCGGTAGCGTTGCGCAAGAAGATTGCCGGCGACATGATTGCTGCGCTCAACGAGCCAAAGGTTCGCGAGCGGATCGCTTTGACCGGTCAAGACGTCGCCCCGTCAGGACCTGATGATCTCGCCGAGCTGGTGAAGCAGCAGTCCGCCAAGGTCGATAACATCGCAAGAGTTGTTGGCCTAAGCAAAGGTGGCAACTGAATAAGACGCCACGTCGCTCGGTGCTGGCAGCAGTGTCCGGGCGCTGAGGACGGTGGGGCATAGCACGGTCTCATCGGAATTCAGCCGATGAGACAAATCAAGTGACTGGCAATTCCGCAAACCCGTCGATCGCCGCCTGCAGGCGGGGGGGTGGGCCGTCCTGCTCGGCTTGATTTCCAGCGCCAGTACGAGCGGCAGCCGGCGCGATGCCAGCGCAAGACGGTCTTCGGCCGCACGATAGCGAGTGCGCTGCGGACGTTCGGGAACAACTGGCAGAGCCATCCAAGCACCAATTTGTCTGCGGCCTTGAATGTTGGTCGGGATGGCCCGCCGCAACGCAGCGCGATGATCTGTTGCCGCAGCACCAGGGAGCTCAGCTTCTTGTGGTCGGAACAAATCGACGATCAGGAAAATTAATCTGCCCGCGCCGCCAAGCCAGGTGCGTAGCGGTTGCGGCGTGGGGAGCGGAACGAACGATAATAGATGTGCGGCAAGTCGTTAATATCGTAGGAATACGGGATCGACGCGATCTTGCGTCCGCGATATTCATTAGACCCGATGAGCCGTTCGGTTTCTGCCGAGGCGATCTCAGTGCTGTCTGCGACAGCTATTCGATCGGCAACACGTTCGAGTATTTGACTTGCTCCAGAGCGAAGCTTGATTCGATCGACGCGATACCGTCGAGCCGCGTCAACTTCTGCTTGAGGAATCGCTCATAGGCGGCGAGGTCAGGCACCACGACGCGTAACCAATAATCGCGCGGCCCGGTCATCAAGTAGCATTCGAGCACCTCGGGCCAGCGCGCGATCGCTTTGGCGAAGCGGTCGAGGGCGTCCTGTTTCTGCCGCTCCAGCTTGATCGAGACGAAAACGCTGACCGGTAGGCCGACCGCCTGCTGATCGAGCACGGCGACGTAGCGCGAGATGACCCCGTCGCGTTCGAGCATGCGCATGCGCCGCAGACACGGTGATGGCGATAGCCCGACCTTGCCTGCCAGATCAGACAAGCTCATGCGGCCATCGGTCTGCAACTGAGCCAGAATTCTGCGATCGACCGCGTCAAGGATGGATTTTGGCATAAAACGTCCAATTAGCCGCATTTCCGAGCAATATAAGCCAAATGTGGCGGGAGCAATGGAGAAAATAGGCAGGTTTTGTCCTTGGCCTGGACGAATAATAGCGCAAAGTGAAGCGAGAGAGCGATGCCGGCCAACCCCAAGCACGTTTCTGCTCCCGATGACCTTCGCATGCTCGCCGAGCTCGAGCGCAAGGTGCTGTGGCTGGCGAGCTGGACCATCCACAACGCCAACCATCTGCGCGCGAACACTGACGGCGTGAAGGTCGGCGGCCATCAGGCCTCGTCAGCTTCGCTCGCGACGATCATGACCGTGCTCTATTTCCGCGCTCTCCGGCCGCAGGATCGCGTCGCGGTCAAGCCGCATGCGTCGCCGAATTTTCATGCGATCCAGTATTTATTGGGCAAGCAGACGCGGGAGAAGCTCGAAAGCTTTCGCGGTTACAAAGGTGCGCAATCCTATCCCTCCCGCACGAAGGATACCGACGACGTCGATTTCTCCACCGGTTCTGTTGGTCTGGGCGTCGCGCAAACCCTGTTTTCTTCGTTGACCCAGGACTACGTGCGCGCGCACGGCTGGGGCTCGATCGGCCGGAAGGCCGCATGATCGCGCTGATCGGCGACGCCGAGCTCGATGAGGGAAACATCTTCGAGTCAATGCTGGAGGGCTGGAAGCAGGGTCTCCGGAATTGTTGGTGGATCATTGATTATAACCGGCAGAGCCTCGACGCCGTCGTGCGTGAAGGACTTTGGGAGCGCTACCAGCAGCTATTCAAGAATTTCGGCTGGGAAGTGGTGATCCTCAAGTATGGCTCGCTGCAGCAGGCGGCGTTCCGCGAGCCGGGAGGTGACATGTTGCGGCAGTGGATCGATCGCTGCCCAAATCCGCTCTACTCGGCTTTGGTATTCCAGGGCGGGGCGGCGTGGCGAAAGCGCCTCATGGACGAGATCGGCGACCAGGGTCCGGTGACGAAGCTGATCGAAGTCGCGGTCGGACGACGAGCTGGCCCAGCTGATGAACAACCTTGGCGGTCACGATCTGCCTTCGATCGTCGAGGCGTTCGATAGGATCGACCACGACCGGCCGACTTGCTTCATAGCCTACACGGTGAAGGGGTTCGGCCTGCCGCTGGCGGGGCACAAAGACAATCACGCGGGGCTGATGACGCCGGCCCAGATGGAAACCTTACGCCAGGCGATGGACATTCGTATCGGGCACGAATGGGATTTGTTCGAAGGCCTGCATGTGAAGCCTGAGCAGGTGCAAGCTTTCCTCAACAAGGTGCCGTTTGCGTCCGGGGGCGAGCGGCGCCTCAAAGCGCGCCAATATCCGGCGCCTGATCAGCTCACCGTCACGATCCAACCGGAGATGTCGACGCAATTCGGTTTCGGCGCGCTGCTCAATGAGTTGGCACGCGAGAAATCGGCGCTGGCTGAGCGCATCGTCACCACTTCGCCCGATGTCACCGTCTCGACCAATCTCGGACCCTGGGTCAACCGCCGCGGCCTATTCGCGCGGTCGAGCCTGGCCGACACCTTCAAGAGCGAACGCATTCCGTCCACCTTCAACTGGGAGTTCTCGCCGAAGGGCCAGCACATCGAGCTTGGTATCGCAGAGATGAACTTATTCATTCTCTTGTCTGCACTCGGGCTATCGTACTCGATCAACGGCGAGCGACTGCTTCCCATCGGCACGCTGTACGACCCGTTCATCGCCCGCGGACTCGATGCGCTCAATTACGCCTGCTACCAAGACGCTCGCTTTATTGTCGTGGCAACGCCGTCTGGCGTCACGCTCGCGCCCGAAGGTGGCGCGCACCAGTCGATCGCCCAGCCGTTGATCGGAATGGCGCAGGACGGGCTGGCCGCCTTCGAGCCGGCCTTCGTCGACGAGCTTGCCGTCATCCTCACCTTTGCGCTTGGCTACATCCAAAAGGACGGCGATAGCGAAGTCTCGGAGCGCAACTGGCTGCGCGACGAGACCGGAGGTTCGGTTTACTTGCGGCTCTCGACGCGCTCGATCGAGCAAATCAAGCGCACAATGAAACCGGAGCTTCGGCAAGCGATCATCGACGGCGCCTACTGGCTGCGCGAGCCCGGCCCCAACTGCCAAATCGTTGTCGCCTACACCGGCGCGGTCGCGCCCGAAGCGATCCAGGCCGTCGGTCTGATGGCTGAGGATCGCCGAGATGTCGGGCTGCTGGCTGTGACGTCTGCCGACCGCCTCAATGCCGGCTGGACCGCGGCACAGCGCGCGCGCGACCGTGGGCTGGTCCATGCGCGCTCGCACATCGAGCTTCTGTTTGCCGGACTGTCGAGCAATTGCGGACTGGTCACGGTGCTCGACGGCCATCCGGCGACGCTCGCATGGCTCGGTGCGGTTCAAGGCCATAGAGTTCGGTCGCTGGGGATCGAACATTTCGGCCAGAGCGGCTCGATCCCCGACCTCTATCGGCACTACGGCATCGACGCCAACGCGATTGTGACGGCGGCACAAACGTTGGTCCCGGGGCGGCCGATTCGTCACCTTCGAGCGCTTTGACCTTCACCGCAACGTTGGATCGAGCACAATCTTACCCTGGCCTTCATTCGCTTCGACCAAGCGATGCGCGTCCACCGCACGCGACAGTGGCAATACGTGCTCGACTTGCGGCATGATCTTGCCGTCCGCCGCAGCGGCGAGGCAGTGCGGCAAGTCCGCAGCCAAGCGACCTGGGTCGCCGTTAATCGAAATACGCTTACGATAAAGATGTGCGAAATCGATCGTAACGTTCGGCCCGGCATGGGCGCCGGCCGTAACGAGCCGGCCCCGCATGCCTATGGTCCGGAAGGCGAGCGGCAGCACCATGGGATTGGCTACGTTGTCGTACAGCACATCGACGCCTTTTCCGCCGGTAATCCGCATCACGTCTTCAAAAATATCCTGCTTCATATAATTGATGCCGTGATCGGCGCCGAGCTTCAGAGCGAGCGCAACGCGTTCGTCAGAGCCGGCCGTCGCGATCACCGTCGCACCAATGACGTTCTTGGCGATTTGGATGCCAATCGTTCCTAAATTACCGCCCGCGCCCATGATCAGTACGGTTTCACCACGCTTGAGCTGGGCGATTTGCATCAGCAAATTCCATGCTGTCGGCACGTGGCGCATGACGACCGCGGCGCGATGAAAATCGAGGCGCTGCGGCACCGCAGCCGCGGCACAGGCCGGCAGGATGGCGAACTCGGCAAAGGCGCCGGGCCGGTTGATGCCCAGCATGCCCAGCCGTCCGCTATAACCGCTTCCGTCCTCGGCACAGACATCGAGCGGCATGACGCCCTCTGCGGCAACGCGATCGCCGACCCGCCAACGGCTGACTTCGGGCCCGACCGCGTCGACGATGCCGGCGCAATCCACGCCAGGGATCAGCGGCAGAACGGGGCCGCGCGCGGTTTCGCGCCCGGCGCGCAAACTCACGTCGAGGACGCGATTGACGGTCGCGCCATGCACACGGACGCGAATCTCGCCGGCACGCGGGATCGGATCCGGTACCTCCTCGTAGCTCAAGACGTCCGGAGGGCCGTATTCGTGAATAACGATCGCCTTCATTACCGTTCCGCTATTGCAGAGAGGGACAGTTGCGCGCGAGGTAAGGCTCTATGGGTGATGATTTCTGGCCTCGTGCCGCGCGCAAGAGGATGGGCGCCTTCCGCTTTGGCTAGCAGACAGGCGCCCGCACCGTTTCTCTAGGCCAACGCCTTCTTGACTCGCTCCGGGGTGAACGGCGTGTGGCGCAGGCGCGTGCCGGCGAGCTGCATGATCGCGTTCGATATCGCCGGCGCGACCAGCGGCGTCGCCATCTGGCCCGCACCCGTGGGATGGTTGTCGGTCTGGATCACTTCGATGTGCATTGGCGGCACCTCGTTCATCCGCGGGACGTGGTAATCGTAGAAATTCGATTGCTCCACGACACCGTTCTTGATCGAGATGCGCTCCATCAGCGCGAGGCCGATGCCAAAGACGATGCTGCTTTCGGTCTGTGCTACGACGTTGTCGGGTTGCACCGCAAGGCCGCAGTCGATCGTGCACCAGAAATTGTGCAGCTTGATCTTCCCGTTGGCGCGATCGAGCGACACTTCGGCGACGCCGGCGACTTGCTGATCCCGTATAGTCGATATAGGCAAGCCCGAGCGCGCGGCCGTCGCGCTTGCGGCTCCACTCCGCCATCTGCGCCACGCGTTCGACCGTCTTGAAGGCGCGCGGATTGTTCTTGAGCAGTTCGAGCCGGAACGCGAGCGGATCGATGCTACGCTTGACCGCGATCTCGTCGATGAATGTCTCGATCGCGAACTTGTTGGCCAGGAAGCTGATTCCACGCACCGGATTGGTTCGCACGCCGGTGTCGCGATAGATGTGCTCCACAAGCTGATGTGGGACGTCATAGCCGCGGGGCTCGCCGCCCAGCATTGCGACGTTGTCCCTGCCGCCGTTCCTCTCGTAGAGCACCGGCTCGTAGTAGGGCCCGATGCGATCCACCGCGATCCGATGATGCCACGCGGTGATCTTGCCCGAGACATCAAGGCCGGCCCGCAGATAGTGTGCCGAGATCGGCCGAAAGCGGCCGTTGTGCACATCGTCCTCGCGTGTCCATATCACCTTGACGGGACGCCCGACCTCCTTCGACAGCATGACGGCGTCCATGATAAAATCGAGGTCACGGTTTCCACGCCGGCCGAAGCCGCCGCCCATCAGGAGATCGTGCAGCTTCACCTTATCGCGTGGGATGCCGAGGAACTTAGCCGGTGTCTCAATGGCCGTGGTCTGACTCTGGATGCCGGCCCATATCTCGACGGCATCGCCAGCCGGCGAGACGGCGGCGACTGCGTTTAGCGGCTCCATCTGGGCGTGATAGGCATAGTCGCACCGGTATTCCGCCTCAATGACGCTGGCGGCCTTCGGGAACTCGCCACGCGCATCGCCCTGACGGCTCCATTCGGCGGCGCGGCGCTGCAGGTTCTTCGCGTCCGCCGCGAATTGCTCCAGCCCTTGTTCGTCGTCGAAGCCCCATGCCGTGCCGGTGCGGGTCCATGTGACCGAGCGCGTGAGCTCCTCGCGCGCCATAAATGCCGCCCACGGCGTCTCGGCGACCACCCCGACGCCGTGCGGTAGCCGCACGATGCTGACGATACCCGCTACCGCCTTCGCCTTGGCGTCGTCGATCCTGTGCGGGACCGATCCTTCGACCGGGGCGCGGAGCACAGCGCCGTACAGCATCCCCGGCAGCTGGATGTCGATGCTGTAGGTTGCGCTGCCGTTGACCTTGCTCGGCAGCTCGATGCGCATCACATCCTTGCCGATGAGCCGGAACTGGGCCGGCTTCTTCAAATCCTCTGCCTTGATCTCTGGCGGCTTGGCGGGAATCTCGGCAAAAGCAGCGATCTCGCCGTAGGTGAGGCGGCGACCCGATTTCGCGTGCACCACCACGCTCGGCTCAGTTGTCAACTCCTCGATCGGGACGCTCCAGTGTTTGGCCGCATTGTCGAGGAGGACGCGCCGTACCTGCGCGCCGAAGATGCGCAGCGGGCGGAAATAGGCGGTCACTGCGTTGCTAGCGGCGGTGTACATCATGACGCCGCCGAAGTTTGGGTTGCCGTAGATCGCTGCGTTCGGTGGGGCCGGTACAATGCGTACCTTCTGCCAATCGGCGTCGAGCTCCTCGGCAAGGATCAGTGGCAACGAGGTCATAGAACCCTGCCCCATCTCGGTCGCTGGCGACATGAGGGTGATCGTGCCGTCCTCGGCGATGCTCACCCAGGGGCTTAGCGCCTTGCCGTTGCGTCGGCTCGCAAGCGCGGCAGCTCCGGCTCGGCTATTGGCGCCGAGTGCTATTGCGAACGGTGAGACCTGCAGCACCGGTCATGACCTGCCGACGTGACGGTCGCGTGTTTAGACTTCTCTCGTGCTTTGTCATGATCTAGGCCTCCCGCGCAGCGCGTTCGACCGCACGCACGATGCGCTGATAGGTCCCACAGCGGCAGATATTCGTGCTCATGTGCGCGATGATCTGCTCGCGATTGGGCTTGGGATTTTGCTTGAGCAAGTCGGCCGCATTCATGATCTGGCCGGACTGGCAATAGCCGCATTGCGGCACCTGCTCGGCGAGCCACGCCTTCTGCAACGGATGCGAGGAATCCGCCGACAATCCCTCGATCGTGACGATAGACTTGCCTGCGATATCCGAGATCTGCGTCTGGCAGGAATACGCGCGCTTGCCTTCGATATGCACCATGCATGCGCCGCATAGGCCAGTGCCGCAGCCGAATTTGGTCCCAGTGAGCTTGAGACCTTCACGGAGCACCCACAACAACGGCGTTGCGCGCGGCGCGTCGGTCGACGCCGCCTTGCCATTCACGATGAAGTTGGTAGCCATGATAATCCTCCCTGAGTGTTACGCACCTGCGCCGCGGTCTCGCGACAGACCGGAGTCGTCGATCAGTGGCGAGGTTCTTTGTAGACCTTCATTGGATCATTCCACTTTCACGCCAGTGAACTTGATGACCTTGGCCCACTTCTCGGTCTCGTCTTCGATGAACTTGGCGAAACTCTGCCGGCGAGCCCGGAAAAATGTCGCAACCCAGATCGTCCAAACGTTTTCTCATGATCGGATCTTCGAGCCCGGCATTGATCTGTTTGTTCAGCGCGCCGACGATTGCCGGCGGAGTACCTTTCGGTACGACAACGCCGTACCATCCGCTTGCTTCGTAGCCCGGCAAAAATTCGGCCATGGCGGGAACGTCTGGCAGCACCGGCAGACGCTTGGCTGCCGTCACCGCCAGCGCCCTCACTTGACCGGATCGCACATAGGTGAGCGAGGACGGCACCACGCCAAACATGGCCTGCACCTGTCCGCTCAACAGATCGGGAATGGCAGCGCCTTCGCCTCCTCGATACCAAACGTTGTTCATCTTGACATCGGCCATCATGCTAAACAGCGCACCGGCGACGTAAAGCGGCGTGCCGGCGCCACCCGACGCCAGATTTATCTGGCCCGGATTGGCCTTGGCGTAAGCGATGAATTCCGGAATGGTCTTGGCCGGGACCGCCGGATTGACGACCAACACAAGGGGTATTCTGCCGATACTCGCTACCGGCTCTGCGTCGCGTACGAAGTTGAAATTGAGGTGACGATAAAGCGCTGGGTTGATCGCACTTGAAGACATCGCAAACAGCAGCGTGCCGCCGTCCGGTGCCGCCTTAAGAGCAATTTCGGTGCCGATATTGGTGGCGGCGCCCGGCCGATTATCTACCACAAACGTTTGTCCGAATTTTTCCGAGAGCCATTGCGCGATCAGCCGCGCCACAAGGTCAGGCGAGCCGCCGACCCCGGTCGCCACGATCAAACGCACGGGCCGCGTTGGATAATCGCGCGCCCATGCGACGCGGGACAGACCTGGCATCGCCGCAACCGCGGCGACCAAAGGAAGAACATCACGACGGCGCATCCTCATAACGCCTCCACACTTCTAGAGTTCGGTTTGCTCGAGCTCATTCTTATGCCCGCGGCAAGTGACCTCACTTCATGGCGTCCGGGGCGCGCGAGAGGTTCCATTCATCGGCCGCGCGCAGATCGGTCGTGGGCCAGACGCGGGGTACGTAGCTTGCATCGTGGAGGATGAGCTCCTCCTCCGCCGAGTACTCCACGATGAATCCGTTGTAATCGCGGAAGTAGAACACGATGTTCTGCCCGGCACCGTGCCGCAGCGGCCCCCAGATCAACTCGACCTTGCCGCGTTCCTTCATCACATCGAATGCCCGGTGCACAGCCAACGGGTTCTTCAGCGTGAACTGGATGTGATGAAGCCCGTCGTACGGCGAGCGCGCCACGCCGTAGCAGTGAAACAACGTGTGGCTACGGAAAAAGCCAAGCACTGGAATGCCATCAGGCGCGACAATTCGCGCGGACTCCTTCAGTCCCATGATCCGAGTGGCGAATTCGATATCCGGCCACGGCATTTGTCGCACGGACGATCGTATGGTCGAACGTGATTGGTGCTGGCGCCGTCTGAGGCTCCGCAACGAGCGCAGACATCGGTACGTCGACCATGACTCCCGGTGTCAGCTCGATGATTTGACCGCTCGGGTTCCTGAATCGAAGCGCTGGGCCGTGCCGCCACAGCTCCGAATGGTCGACCCGCTCGCTCTTCAGCCCGAGCTCGGAGAGCCTTTTTTCGGCTGCGGGCAGAGCGCCTGCGTTGCTCACCACGTAAGAAATGTGATCGACTTTGCCCTTTTCCCCTGGTGTGTAGACCAACGAGTACGGGTCAAGCCCGTGAGCGGCGAGGTAATGGCGTCCCGCGCGGTCAACGTGAACGAGGTAGAATCCCATGTTGTCCACCGCATACTGCGCCGCGGCCGCTGGGTTGTCGGAATGGACCGCAATATAATTGCCGCGATCGATCCCAAGCGTTTGGACGGCATCAAAAGGACCACTATAAAGGGCCGGCGGACCGCCCACTTGTGTCGCTGCCATTGAAACTTGACTCCTTAATGGTTGCTGACCAATGCAGATTGGTGGAAGCGAGTAGATATTCAGACTGGCCGTCCGGTCGTCTGGTCTTCACCTAGGCCGCGAGACGTTCGATCGCCTCGCGTTTGCAGCCAAACCTTACAATTCTGAGTTCAGCGCTGACTTGACCGTGCGGTATGGACCGATCAGCATCTTGCTGCTCATGAGCTCGGACGGAACGGAACCCTAGCCCGAAAACACCAATATTCCCAGGCCCGGTCTCCGCCTCCCTTCGCTTCGAGCGCGTCAAACATCGCCATGATCTTCTCGATCTCGCCGGGCGAAAGAAACTTGATCGTCTTGAACCGACTGGACTGTGCCTGCAATTCCGCGCTCGTATGCAGCGCGATGGCCGTAAACACCGCGCTGCGGAGCGACCGTCCGGACACGACCGCACCATGACCACGCATCAAGCAGGTCGGACAGGTCTGCATGAACTGCGCGAGATCCCTGCCCATGGTCATGTTTGAGACCAGCAAATCAGTGTCGCCAAACTTGTCACGGGAATCCCAGATCGGGACCTGCGGCCCGATCACCGCACAATTGTGCAACATAGGGCGAATGGTCTCGCCTCCCACACCGAACGGAACGACGCTGTGGCTGTGACTATGGACGACACAGTTTACCTGTTGATGCGCCTCATAAATCGCACCATGAATATATCTCTCCAGATAAGGAGATCTACCGCGCGGATCGACAGGCGTGCCGTCCAGCTCGAATTCCATAATATCGCTTGCTTCGATACATTGCGGGGTGCGCGCGCGGGCCAGGAGGTACCGATCCGGATTGTCTGAGTGCCGAACGCTAATATGGCCGAACGCGTCAACGACACCTTCATTGGCTAATATCTTGTTGGCTGTAACCAAGTCTTCAATAAGCACATCAATCCCTGTCATTTCGAGCCCCGATCCGTTGTTTAATGCGGCTACGCGCTGCCGTGCTTGCGATGCAGCTGCGTCTCTTCGACGACCTCCTTAGAAGCTTTGACGGGCTCGCGTGCAATCGACGCCGATTGGAGCAACATTCGCCAGATGGCGCGATTGCGTAACACATAGCGAGCCCCACTCTCGTCATTCGGGTCTGAGAAGCGCCGCCGCGGCCATTTTGGCAACCTGCACGTTCTGCTCGCGTAGGAATTTCGCAGCCGCTTCCGGAGACCCGCTCTCGGCGGGTAGAACTCCCAGGTTTTGAAACAACTCCTTCATCTCATCGAGTTGGGCGACACGGCCGATTTCACTCGACATGCGGCGTATCACAGCCTCTGGCACGCCTTTGGGTACGAGCAGCATGAGCCACGTTTGGAAATCGCCGAAGCCTGGATAGACCTCGTTCATCGCCGGCACGTCAGGGAGCTGTTCGAATCGGCTGGCGCTTGTCACAGCGAGCCCCCGCAGTCGGCCATCTTTCACGAAAGGCAAGGCAAGTGCTGACCCTTGTACGTGCACATGTGTATCCGCGCTTCCCCCGACCAAGTCCTGGATCGCCGTAACGGGGTTCACGTAAGGAACCAAGGTCATTTCAAGGCCCATGACCTTGTTCAAGTGCGAGGCAATTGCCTTCCCGGTCGCGCCCTCGTAGGACAGAAACACTTTCCCGGGATTGGCCTTGTTGTACGCAACAAGATCACTGAGCGATTTGATTGGTAATCGAGGATTGGTGAGAACAATGAATGGTGCACGATTGAGAAGCGAAACCGGTACGAAGTCGGCATCCGGGTTGTAGGGCAAGTCTTTGAGGACGTACTTATTGATAATGAGTTGCGCGGGGCTAGCCAAAAAGAACGTATAGCCATCCGGCTGCGATCGCGCAGCTGCTTGTGCGGCAATTACGCCGGATGCACCGGGACGATTGTTGATAATGATAGATTGGCCGAGGCTTTTCGCAACTCTATCGGCGTAACTGCGTATCGTCACATCCGGCCCTGAGCCGGCCGACGAGGGAAGTATGATTTCGATGTGTCGGCTGGGCCAAGCCTGCGAGTAGCTGGTTGAAGGCAGCGCCAACAATACGGCCAGAAGGACAGCCGTTTTGGTCATATGTTCCTCCCTGCAGGCCTGTATGGCCCATTCTTTCTTGTAGCCACGGCGCCGAAGGGCGAGCTTCAGTAACCGCGGTAAGTGTTCCTAACTATGCTGCAGGGTTCGGCGCTTGTTGTTCCCGCAACAGGTCCAGGCGCGCGAACAGTTCTCGATCGGTCATAAAGAAGAGGCGGGCATTATCTGTTGCCGCAACGTGCGTCGCCCAGCGCCAATGGGGAATGGTGAAGACATCGTTCTTGCACCAACTGAACTGCCGGTCGCCAATAGTTGAACGCCCTTCGCCTTCGGCAACCATGCAGATTGTGCTGAAAGTGCTGCGCCGCGGCAGCGTTTCGCAGTTCTTCGCGAGTTGTAGAACATAACAGTCGATCGTCGGCATGACAGCGCCGCCGGTGAGCGGATTAACATATCTCATCAACCGCGAACCATCACGATCTGGCGGCAAACTATTCAGCAGACGGTCTGTCGCTTCCCAAGAATAGCGAAATTTCGGCGAATAAGCGTGAGGTTGAGGCGGTGAAGCAGCGACCACACCAGCCACAGCCCAGACATCCTCCTCCACTGAAGTCGCGGAAACATTTGTCGGGGCAACATCGCCGCCAGGCTCATAGAAGAACGCGTCGACGCCGAACCTCACCACGGGTACGTCGAGGCCGTCGAGCCAAACCGCGCGGTACGGAGTGTCGTTAACATGTCCATGCCAAGTCCAGGCCGGTGTAAGGATCAGATCTCCAGGACGCATTTCACAATAGCGGCCGTTGACCATGGTTGCCGCTCCATCGGATTCGATGATGAAGCGAATTGCCGCGACCGTGTGACGATGCGGCTGTGCGCTCTCGCCCGGCTCAATGATCTGTATCGCGCTGGTGAGGGTCCCTGTCGTGACCGGCTTGCCGCCAAAATCAGGGTTGGCCAGCATCAATGCTCGCCGTTCCGCGTGCTCCATGGGCACTTCGCGGGATGCGCGATCGACGATCGGAAGAAGTTCCTCCCAACGCCAATGATGGGCTTGATCGACGGGCTGCGGTTCAGGAGTTGCCAAGGCGCCGAATCGTTCCCAAAGCGGCTGAAGACTGTGTTCTT
This sequence comes from uncultured Alphaproteobacteria bacterium, assembly GCA_963807865.1. GTDB lineage: Bacteria > Pseudomonadota > Alphaproteobacteria > Rhizobiales > Xanthobacteraceae > VAZQ01. The sequence goes on from CAWEDK010000017.1 coordinate 103,047, forward strand.
CCATCAGCCGAATGAAGGATGTCCTGTCGGCCGAACGTGTTGAAATGACGTTCATGAAGCTTTCCCATTCGCCCGTCCCAAGGACAGTTGCGTTGCGCCGACATGGTTCAATTGCCAATGCGTATTCGCGTTATGACCACCACGCCGCAACGTGGCCCGCAAGACGGAGATTCGAAACAGATCGTTTCAATGATGAAACGGTTGATGTGCGAAACAGGCTTCCATCTGCCGTGCAACCATCAATTGCCGGTAGTGGGGTGCCCTTGGTACGCAACTTCGTTCACAATAACCAAATATCAATTTGATCTGAGAAGCGTTCACGTCTGTACTGCGCTCTGCGCGCATCCTAGATCAAAAGAGGAGGGACACGCCTCTCCAAAAACGCGACGAATGCGCGTGATTTTGGCGTCAAACTTCGGCGACTCGGGTAAAGAACATGGACTTGCGTTGTTGTTACAGCCTCCCATTCAGGCAATACTCTTCGCAGTCTGCCTTTCTTTTCGTATGCTCTCGTGATCCACAGCGGTAATAGCGCGATTCCAACGCCCGCCAGCGCGGCATTGAGGCGAACCATTGGATCATTCGCGTCCAGCCTGGCATTAACAACTCGAATACTCTCCTTCTCGCTACCTTTGACGAACTGCCAAATATTTCGTTCGGCACTTCCGAAAGAACCGATCAACGATCGCCGCTCAAGATCAATCGGGCGACGTAGTGCAGGTTCATGTTTCACGTATTTCGCGCTTGCGAACAGGCCGAATGGCACATCTCCTATCGTCCGTGCCACCATTGTCGAATCTTCGACCATGCCTACACGAACGACAAAATCGAATGCCTCTTCTATCGGATCTACGCGTCGATTGGTCAATTCCAATTCGGTTTGGACTTCAGGGTACTCAATAAGAAAATCCGGCAGAATCGGTGACAACAAGAAATGTCCGAAGGTAAATGGCGCAGCAATCCTCAGCTTTCCACGCACTACACCTTCAAGATTGCCAACCGCGGCTTCAGCATGGCCAATTTCTTCTGCAATCCGCCGACAGTGCTCAAACAAGACGATCCCGGATTCCGTGAGCCGGATTTTTCTAGACGAACGCTCCAACAAACGCGAAGCAGAGATTCTTTTCGATCTTGGCGACGGCGCGGCTCACTGTTGCTTTCGGCATTCCCAAAATGCGAGCGGCAGAGGTAATTCCTCCGCACTCGACGACCTTTGCAAAAATTAGAAGATGCTTCGGGTCAAGCATTGGGGTCAGCGTTCTGGTCTGCCTATCTCGACATGTTCCCAAATCCACGCGGCTCGCAATATGATTGCGCCGGGGGGACGTGCGCCGTATTCAAGAACACTGACGTATTGGGTTCGTCCAGGCTTAGCAGTGCTCAGCATATTTGAAACAGTCCGTCTCATTTTCGTCTCTTGTCAGCCGCCCCTGAGAGGTACTTAGAGTTATGGCTCGTCAGGATCGAGACGTTCGCCGTGCTGGAGATCCTGAGCGTCGGCATCCGGCAAGACTCAAAATGGAGCACAATGCCCGATAGGGCGTCTCCAGGGACACCGAAGAAATGTCGGCGTACCGGTAAGCCAAGCGGGCGGAAGCGACTTGGCCGTCGCGGACGATAGCATGGAGTCGCACGTTCGTCTCAAACGCTATCGGATGTTTCGTGGCAGGGTTGTGGCTCATGAATGTGATCATTATCGGAGGTGGAATCGGGGGCTTGAGCTTCGCCCTTGCGTTGCATCAGGTCGGCATTCGTTGCCGTGTATATGAGGCAACGTCGGTCTATAAGCCGCTCGGTGTTGGACTCAACCTTCTACCACACGCAGTCAAAGAGCTTGCTTCCCTTGGCTTGCTTGGCAAGCTGATTGCCGCAGGCGTTGAGACCCGGGAAATCTCCTTCTATACGCGCCACGGCCAACTCGTTGATCGAGAACCGCGCGGTAAACATGCCGGTTACGATTGGCCGCAGGTGTCAATTCATCGCGCCGACCTCCATTCGGCCCTGGTTGATGCAGTCGTGGAGAGGCTCGGTGCAGATGCTCTGGTCCTAGGTCGCCGATGTATTGCCGTCGAGCAAAATGAAGCCAAGGTGACGGCGCATTTCCAGGGACCGACGAAAGAGGCTCGCAGCTCTGCAACAAGCGCCATCCTTGTTGCTTGCGACGGAATACACTCCGTCGTGCGTAGGCTACTACATCCGGTTGATACGCAACTGCGCTTTCACAACTCGACCCAATATCGCGGGGCAACTCGTTGGCGGCCATTTCTGAGCGGCGCCAGCATGGTCTATATCGGGACGTCAACCGCCGCAAAGCTGGTGGTGTATCCAATGCGCAACAATGTCGACGGAAGCGGCCTTCAGTTGATCAACTGGGTTGCCGAAATTAGAAAGCCCAATGACCGTGTACGAGACTGGAATCGGATTGCGCATGTCGATGAATTCATCGGCCGAGTGTCAGGCTTGACGTTCGATTGGCTTGACGTCCCGTCGCTACTGCGCTCGGCCGATACAGTCCTAGAGTATCCATTGGCAGATCAGGACCCACTTCCGGCATGGACGCATGGCCGGATCACTCTGCTCGGCGATGCCGCGCACCCCATGCTCCCTCGCGGCTCCAACGGGGCGGCACAGGCGATCATTGACGGTACAACGCTGGCACGATTACTCGCGAAAGCCGACGATCCTCGCTGCGCCCTCAAGGAATACGAAACTGCACGCCTGGATGCGACCAGCAAAGTCATTCACATGAACCGGACAAGGTATCCCGACGCGATTCTGCGAATTGTCGAAGAACGTACGGGCGATCAGCCTTTCGAGCGTCTGGACGAGTTCATCTCGCAAGACGAGCTCATACAGTGGCGCAGTACGTATCAGAACGTCGCAGGCTTTAGCCAAGACAAGGTCAATGCGTTGTCCGTGAAGGGTCGCTGAGCGACGGTCGTGTAATGTCCTCTGCCCATGGGAGGTTTCAAGCCATCTGAAACACCTGAGCAACAGTTTGGTTTGGCCACGATTCTGCTGGTCTGCGCCAGCAGCGCAGCACGACCGGAATTATTCGGCAAGGTAAGTAAAGATCATTGTGCCTGTTGCGCCGGGCGGCGGAACGGACATCATGGCCCGGCTTCTTACGCGCAGACTGAGCGAGTCTCTGGGTCAGCAGTTCATCGTTGAAAACCGTCCAGGTGCTGGCGGCGTTATTGACGCCAAGTCAGTGATTGCGGTTCGTCCTGACGGACTAATATTGCTCACGCACCGGCGGCTTTGGATGCTGAAGCACACGGTAACCTGCTTCGCAACAGCTGGACTGGTGAGCCGATTGCAGCAGAGCAGGACGTTGGCTCGAATCGCGGGGTAGGGTGCCCCGGGATGCCGCAGCGCATGGCGCCGCGCAGCCAAGTAAATCGCCCGTCCCCATCCACGCCTGCACAGGTAGTGGAGTCTGGCGCTGGCTCAATGCGAAGCTCACGACACCTCACCGACGTGGCAACGGTGCCGTAACAGCATCGTTGGTAGTGCCTCTTTCGTGCCACGGCCGATCACGGTCGTCCTTGAAACGCGGAATGCACCCCGACATGAGACGCATGCCCTGATGCGGTTGGCGAGACCACTCGACGGGTGCAAAAGCCTACCGCCTGGTCAGCCCGCTTGACTTGTGCACATAGCTCGTTCGCGATGCAGTGGGGTGAACGAGCAGGCATGGTGGCCCCCGAAACGGTTGCCGCATCAGGGCGTGCGCTTGATTTCGCTGCAGCCCACCACGCTCGATCCGGTCTGGCCTCCGGCTTGCTTATAACAGAACGACAGGATGTTATCGTCGACGATCTGACCATCGAGATAACCGTCCCGGTCGACAAGGGCGACGGTCTTGTTGTCCTTGCCGGTCAGCACGCCGATCATCGGCTCCTGGGTCGTTTCGCCGTTGCCGATAAATGTCTGCATGCCCCAGAACCGGCGGCCTTCCTGAGCAGTGACCTCGATCACCAGGTCTTTCTCGAACAGGCCGGGCTTTTCGATCGTTCCGCAATTCGACGGCCAATGTGGAGCGACGCCGGCGACGATCGAGTGTGTCTTTCCGACCCATTTGCCCTTCATATTCGGGATTTGATCGGCGGCGGATGCCGTCCACGCGATGCAAAAAAGCAGCGTGAGAGCGCCCGAGATTGCTACGGCGGCGTGTGTTGTTCGCGTGATGTCTCCTCCGACGTGAGTTGGGACACCTGGTTCATATCCGAACGTGATGATGGTGCAATCTCGAGAAGAATTTATAGTAACAATTCTGCCGGTGCGATGCCATGGCACTTGTCATTGGCATCTAAGAGGCCGTTTGAGAAATCCAGTTTCCTGGCGGATGGCACAACCGGGGCATATCAACCAGTCAGACCGAGCATCGCTTGTTGCCGAGACCATTCGACGGATGTGTCGGCAGTCGGGTGACGCCGCTGCCGCGTGGACGTCGCGTGGCACGCAAGGTGTGATCCATAGACCGCGAGGGAGCGAGACATGAAGATCAAGGTCATTCGACCGGCATCAAGACAAGGCACGGATGCCGAGTTCATGGAGGCCTCCGCTCGGCTCACAAGCAGCTATGCCTCCAAAGGCACAAAGGTTGAGACTGTTTTCCTGAATTTGGGCCATCATGGCGGGTCGATGGGCGGGCATCTTAACGAGGCACGCATCATGTCAGCGGCGCCAACTCTGGTGAGGGAGGTCGTAAAGGCGGAAGCTGACGGCTGGAACGCGGTCCTTCTGAGCGGCGAATACGATGTTGGCGCAGAAATCTCACGCCATTTGGTGAGTATTCCGGTCATAGACGTGGGGTCGACATCGGTGCGCTTTACTCCCCTCTTGGGCGACAGAGCAGCCATGCTTGTCACACAAGACTCGGTACGATCTTATGCACGCAAATTGCTTCGACGCTGGGGCATGAGCGATTTCATCGGCACCACGACAGCATGGAACGTTCCTCTCGCCGAGGGCTGGGCTCGTCGCGGCGAGATGCGCGAACTCACCTTGCGTATCTGCCGCGAGGCAATGGAACGGACCGATATCAATGTAATCCTTCCATTTTGCGCCGTCTTCGTCCCGTTTATCGTTAAGCCGCAAGAACTTGAGGATGAGTTAGGCATTCCTGTCGTCAACGGAGTGGCTGTCGGGCTGAAGACCGCGGAGATGTTCGTCGAACTTGGGATGCGTCACAGTCGATCCGACTATCCTGCCACCGATCCTCACATGTGGTCGTGATGTCAATTCGAATAGGCCTCTCGGCAAACGCGATGAAGTGGAAATAAGCCAATGAAGTCATGCGCCGCACGGGCTTGTATCGCCGTCGTGATGCTGGCCGCCACCGCCACCGCGGGAATCGCCGAAACTTACCCAAGTCGTGCTGTTCGCGTGATTGTTCCGTATCCGCCGGGCTCGGGACTGGATACTGTTGCACGCGTAACGGCGGAACGACTGCAATCTCGGTTGGGACAGCCATTCGTCGTCGAAAATCGCCCTGGAGCGAGCGGAAATATTGGAAGCGAGTTTGTTTTCAGATCCGCGTCCGATGGCTACACCTTGTTGGTCGCGCCGCCGACGCCGCTTGTTGTCAATAAGGCATTGCTACCGTCAACGAGCTTCGATCCGGATCAGTTCACCCCCATTTCTACGCTCGCCTCGTTGCCGAATGTACTACTCGTCAACAACAGCATTTCGGCTGAGACCACTACCAAATTAATCGCGCTCGCAAAGGAAGAGCCGGGAAAGCTAAACTACGCCTCGCAAGGGAGTGGCGCGACGCCGCACCTCGCGATGGAGTATCTTAAGTCCGTCACGAAAATTGACGTCGTTCACATTCCTTACCGAGGTGTCGCTCCAGCGATCACTGCGCTCATCGCTGGGGATGTGCAAGTGATGTTCGCCGACCTCGCGACGGCGTTGCCGCAGATCCGCGCGAATAAGGTCAAAGCAATCGCCATAACGAGCGAGGCACGACATCCGTTTCTGCCGGATGTGCCAACGGTGGCTGAAACGTTGCCAGGATTCTCTGTTACCGTATGGTACGGCATGGTCGCTCCTCCGGGGACAAAATCCGCCGTGGTGGACCTGCTGGCCACGACCATCGGCGAAGAACTGCGAAAGCCCGAGGTCGCCGCACGCCTATCTGCCCTAAGCATTACCCCAGTTGGAAGCACAGCCGCGGCGATGAATACGTTCTTGGGTCTAGAGCGCGAGCGCTGGGCAAAGGTCATTCGCGACGCGAACATCAAGCCGGATTGACCTGTCGGCATCAACGGCGCGGAAAATTCGCGTATCGACGAACTGAAGACCCGGCAGCGCCGCATGCTGATAGTTGGCGACGGGCTCAACGACGCGCCCGCGCTCGCTGCCGCGCATGTCTCGCTGTCGCCGATCGACGCCGCACATGTCACGTAGGCGCAGGTGGACGCGGTCTTTCTCGGTGAGCGGCTCAAGCCGGTGCTCGACGCGGCGATCATTGCTGGCCGCGCGCGGCGGCTGATGAGTCAGAACCTCTGGCTCGCGGTGGTCTACAACACCGTTGCGGTGCCGATCGCGATTGCTGGTTATGTGACACCACTGACGCGGCGCTGGCGATGTCGGGCTCATCGATCCTGGTGCCGGTCAATGCCTTACGGGCGCGCCTTCCGGTGGACGCGCCGCCACGGCACGTTCGATACGCCGATTCGCAAACGGCCGATTCGAAAGAAGACGACGGGCCTGCCGGCCCTCACGGGCTTTGGGAGGTGCATATTTCCTCCTTCCAGGCATCAAGGCGCTGCGATATCTTACTGAGAGGGCCAATCGCCATCGAGGTGGGGAGGCCGACCGGCTGTGATTAATTGGCTAATACTGTTTTTCCCGATCGCGATCGGCCTGGAGTACCAGTGGCCCGAACGGCATCTCCTCATTTTCGTGACTTCCTGTCTTGCCATCCTGCCGCTTGCCAGCTGGCTTGGTCGCGCTACCGAACAACTGGCAGAGCGTTTGGGTGAAGGGGTTGGAGGGCTTCTCAATGCGACGTTCGGCAATGCGGCGGAGCTCATCATTGCACTCGCTGCCCTGCGTGCGGGTCTCCACGACGTGGTGATGGCATCGATTGCCGGCTCTATCATCGGGAATATCTTGCTGGTGCTCGGCGCCGCAATGCTGGCAGGTGGCTTGGGCCATCGTGAACAACACTTCAATGCGGCAGGCGCTCGTTCCCAAGCGACGATGCTCCTGCTTGCGGCGATCGCCCTCATTGTTCCGGCGGGCTTTCAAGCTGCGGCCGGCACAACGGCAGAGGGGCTTGGTTGGCTTAGCGTGTCGATTTCCGTCACGCTGCTGATTGTTTACTTGCTCTTTCTCGTATTCGTATTGATCACCCATCCGACCCTTTTCGCGGGCTCGAACATGCCGGAGAACGGAAAAGCTCACGCATCTATCGGTCGGGCTGGGACGATGCTTGCCATGGCCACTGTGGGGATTGCGTGGATGAGCGAAATCATGGTGGGGGCAATCGAACCCACGGCGCACGAACTTGGCCTCAGCAATATTTTCGTAGGTGTCTTTGTCATCGCGATTGTAGGAAATGCGGCCGAACACGCGACGGCGATTAGCGCAGCAATGAAAGATCGCATGGACCTGTCGCTGTCGATAGCGATCGGTTCTAGTGTGCAAGTGGCGCTCTTCGTGGCACCGCTACTGGTTATTGCGAGCTTGTTCCTCGGTCCGGCCCCGCTGGATTTGGCGTTTCCTGTCGGCCTCGTTCTGGCTGTGTTGCTGGCAGTATTGATCACCGCTCAGGTAGCAGGCGATGGCCGTTCCGACTGGCTTAAGGGCGCGCAACTGCTTACGGTTTATCTGGTTCTTGGCCTTACCTTTTTCTGTTTGCCGGGTGCGACGACGCACCGATAACGCAGCTTGAGCGCAGCGCGCTCATACTTCGCAGTCTTCACAACGGGTTGGTGCTCGAGATGAAAAGTTCGGTGATTCGATCCGCCAGGCGTCACCGCAGGTATCAGCCACGGCACGATCCGACTGGCTAACGGATCGCCACCGCGTAGGATCGCAACAAAGCCATAGCTCAGAATTGTGGGAAGTACATGTTGCTCCAGTTTCTAACTGGCGGGGCGGTCAGTGTCTGCAATATCATTATCCATGCGCTAGTGATGTTGCTGGTCGTGCGCGTAGCCCAAAGCGTGAGCGCGCGAAACCTGGGTCAGCCGCCATTTCTGCTGGTGGGCGTTATGGTTTCTACGGTTGTAGTCCTGATGCTAGCGCATGCAATCGAAGTGTGCGTGTGGTCGCTGGCATATTCGCTCGTCCAACTCGCACCCGCGGATAAGAGTCAGCTGTATTTCGCGTTCGTGAATTATACGACGCTAGGGTATGGCGATATCACGCCGGTCGCGAAATGGCAGTTGCTTGGTCCAATTACCGCGATGAATGGAGTGCTGCTTTTTGGATGGTCCACCGCTGTCATTTTCGAAGTGCTTCGGAGGACGCTGCAACCTCGTTTGCTCCCTGAGGCCGAAGGTATAGCTTCCGCTGATGTTACTCCGTGATGCGTTACGTTCATGGCAAAGTCGCACGGAATGCTTCGCCTCCGGGAGGCTAAGAGAGTGGGCTTAATTCAGAATCAGTGTGCCGACTTAAGAGATCGCCAGCGTCCGGCGGCCATTTTTGGCCACGGGAGATTGGCTGCGTGTCGATGGCCGGCTTGCACCGATGGGGGTTGGTCACCGGCCAGTCCACGGCTTCCGGCTCAAGGGGTGTGTTCGCGGTCGACCGGCTCGCCGACCATGGCGGTAGCCTCGGTGGCTTGTCGCCCGATCCCCGTCAAGAAGCTTGTTGCTGTGCTTCCGCCAATCTGGTCGCGAGCCAATCCGGTCGTGTAGGCCGGATCGCGGCCACAACCATTGATATGTCCCGGAACGGATCTGCGCCGGGTGACCGATTGCTTGCGTTGCGTTTGAAAGCTGGCCAAGATGCCCATTAACCGATGGGAAGCTTTGTCGCCGGATCGGCCAAGATTACGGAAGAGGTTGTGTCCGAATTGCCTTTGAAGGCCGTCATTACCGGCGTCAGCGAGAAGCTCGGCAAACGAATGAACCGGACCGCGTTCGAACTCCACATGGAGGTCGGACGCGCGGCGATCCTGGACGCCGGGCTTTCGCCCGATGCGATCGATGGCGTCCTGACCGGTACGCCCTTCGTCGAATCCTATCCTTCGTTCAACTTGGTGGTCGCGGAGGCCTTGGGGGCGCATCATCTGCGTTTCTCTCACATGATGACGCTCGGTGGCGCGAACCCCTGCGCGATGGTCAACTTGGCGGCGCGGGCGGTAAGCCAGGGTTGGTGCCAGGCGGTGCTGGTGATCTATGCGGACAACCGCCTCACCGCGATGTCACGAGACATGGCAATCGAACGGATGACCGATGCCGTCCATCCCGAGTTCGAGCGACCGCTTGGTCCGACAGTCGCGGCGCTCTACGCGATGGCCGCTTCGCGCCACATGCATGTCTACGGTTCAAAGCCTGAAGAGTTTGCCGAGATCGCTGTCCAGGCGCGCAAGAACGCGATCCGTACCGACGGCGCGATCATGCAGGAGCCGATCACCGTCGACGATGTGCTCGGCTCCAAGATGATTGCGTCGCCGCTGCACATGCTCGATTGCTGCCTGTTCACCGACTACGCCGGCGCCGTCGTGGTTGCCAAGCCGGAGCTTGCAGCGCATGGGAACCACACGCCGGTTGCGGTGCTGGGCGGTGGCGAAGGCCATACCCACGCGCACCTGACACATGCCCCCGACCTGCTGAGCAATGGGGCGCATATCTCAGGTGACACTGCGTTCGCGCAAGCCGGCGTCGAGCGGTCCGACGTCGACTGTCGTTCAGCTCTACGACTGCTTCACGATCGCGGTTGCGCTTCAGCTTGAGGAGCTCGGTTTTTGCAAGAAGGGCGAGGGCGCGGCGTTTGCCGCGTCGGGCGCGCTCGACCGCGATGGAAGCCTGCCGTTCAACACCAACGGCGGCATGCTGTCGTTTCACAACGGAGGCATCTATCACGTGACCGAAGCCGTGCAGCAGCTTCGGCACGAGGCGGGCGCACGGCAGATTTCCCGCGCCGAGATCGGATTGGTCCAGGGCAACGGCGGCGTCTATTCGCATCATGCGACCGTCATCCTGGCGCGCGGGAGACCCGCATGAGCGAGGCGGCGCATTCCCTCGCGCTTGCTTTTCCTGCCTTCTGGCAGGCCGCGCACGCCGGGCATCTCGACCGTGCAGCGTTGCTCGAATTGCCGTCAGCTTCGTTATTTTCCGGCGCCGTTGTGCCCGCAGTGCCTGTCGTCTGATCACGATTGGCAGCTGGTCTCCGGCGAAGGCACGTTGTACGCCTTTACGACCGTTCATCGTGCGCCGACCGTCGCGATGGCGAAGGAAGCGCCGTACACGATCGCCTTCGTCGAACTGACGGAGGGGCCGCGGATGATGGCGCGCCTCGAAGGAGTCCCGCCGGCCGGCGCCAAGATCGGCGAACCGGTACGTTCGTCGGCGTCGGCGACAGCGGCGCCGGCCCGTGGCTGCGCTTCCGGTGCAACGGGACGGATCGTTGATGCGGGAACAAGCCGCCCAGAGCGCGCTGTCGTTCATCGCGCGGCCGCAATCGGTCGCCGTGATCGGTGCATCGCCCGATCTGAGCCGCTATCCCGGAAAGGTGATCAACAATCTCAAGCGGTTCAATTATCCGGGGCGCGTCTATGCGGTCACGCCCCGCTACACCGAGGTTCTCGGCTATCGCGCCTATCCGGACATGAAGTCGGTGCCAGAGCCAGTGGACGTTGCGCTAATCCTGCTTAAGCGCCGGCAACGCTCCCGCGGCGCTGCAACAGGCGGCCGCAGCCGGCTGCCGCTCCGCCATCATCTACTCTGCCGGCATGGCCGAGGTCGGCGAGGCCGGTCAATCGCTGCAGACGGAAATGCTGCGCGTGGCGGCGAACGCCAAGATTCGTATCCTCGGGCCGAACTGCCTCGGCTCAGTGAATGTCGTCGACCACACCGTGCTCTGCGGCGCGGCGGCACTGTTCCGCGACGATCTCATTCCCGGCGAGATCGGAGTCGCCGCGCAGAGCGGCGGCATCATGGGCTCGATCATCGACCGCGCTTGGTCTGCAGGGCATCGGCCTGAGCTACGCGTTCTCGACCGGGAATGAGGCCGACATCGATCTCAGCGACTGCATCGAGTTCCTGGTCAAGGATGAGAAGACGCGCGCCATCGCGCTGTTCATCGAGACGATCCGCAGCGTTGATCGCTTCCGTGCCGCCTGTGAACTGGCGGCGAATGCCGACAAGCCGGTCGTCGCGCTGAAGATCGGCCGGTCGGAACGCGGCCGCCAAGCGGCGATGACGCACACCGCCGCACTCGCCGGCGACGACCGCGCCTATGATGCGCTGTTCAAGCAGCTCGGCGTCGCCCGCGTGGACACGCTCGATGACCTGTTCCTGACACCAAACCTGCTGACCCGTTCCAAGCCGCCGGCCGGCGGCCGCATCGCCATCGCCTGCAGTTCGGGCGGGCTTGCGAGCCTCGCGGCCGACGTCTGCACCGACCTCGGCCTCACTCTGTCGGACCTGCAGCCGGAGACCGCGAACCAGATCCGCGAGTTGCAGGCCGGTTTTGGCGACGCCTACAACCCGCTCGACATCACCGGCCACGTGGTCTCCAAAGAAGTCCTGGTGGATGGTCAAGCATATCCTCGAACTGCTGCTGGCCGATCCGGGCGTCGATGCGCTGGTATTCGGCCAGCCGACCAGTCAATTCTCCGACGAAGCGGCGCAGGACATCATCGCGGTGGCAGCGGCCTCGGCCAAGCCGATCGTGCCGTTCTGGACCGGGCGTGACGCGATCGCGCCCGCATTAGCGGTTCTGCGCGGCGCTAACATTCCGGTATTTGAGGATCCCGCATCCTGCCTGCGCGCCGTGCGCGCCGCGATCGCACGGCAGGCGTTTCGAGCCCGCAGGTCGCGGTCCGATAGCGATAGTCCGCCATCCATCGACACAAAGCGCATCGGCAAGGCAAAGCGCATTCTTGCCGCGTCGCCAGACGGGCTCTCCGAGCACGACAGCAAGCGCCTGCTCTCCCTCTACGGCATTCCGGTCGCCAAGGAAAAGGTCGTTTGCGACGCGGCTGCGGCTGCGGCCGCGGCCGAGACGATTGGCTTCCCGGTCGCCGTGAAGGCACACGGCGCGTCGCTGCAACACAAGAGTGAGCATGACGGCGTTCGCCTCAATCTCGCCAACGCGCGCGAGGTGAAGGCTGCCTTCAAGGAGGTGACCCGCTCCGCCGGGACCGCCGAGGCGCTGGTCGCCCGTATGATCCCGCCCGGGACGGAACTGATTCTCGGCCTCGCGCGCGATCCCCAGATCGGCCTGATGGTCGTGGTCGGGCTCGGCGGAATCTTCGTCGAGATCATCAAGGATGTTGAGGTTGCGCTGCCGCCGCTATTGCCGGGCGACGCCGAGGACATGCTCCGCGCACTGCGCGGGGCCGCGCTCCTCGACGGCGCGCGCGGGCGGCCGAAGGTCGATCGCAGGCCGGTGCTCCGCGCGCTCGCGGGATTGTCGCAACTCGCCCTCGAACTCGGCGACGCTCATCGATCAGGTCGACATCAATCCACTGATCGCGGGTCCGCGCGGCGCGTGGGCGGCCGATGCCCTGGTCATCCCACAGCGCCAAGAAGAAGTCGTCGTAGGATCGCACGCGGAGAGGAACGGAATGGCAGATTGGCCCTGCACCATCATCCAGGAGGACATCAACGCCTACGCCGAAGTGTCGGCCGACTTCAATCCGATCCACATCGATCCAGAGTTCGCGCGCACCACGCCCTACGGCACGACCATCGCGCATGGCTGCATTGTCGGCGCCGTGGTGACGCGGCACCTCGTCGAGAACATGGGGTTTGCCGGCCGGGTGAAATCGGTCAAGCTGAAGTTTGTCGCTCCGGTACGCTCCGGCGATAGCCTGCATTGTGGCGCGGAGCCCGGCAACGGGGCTGGCGTCGAAGATTACAAGGTCTCATGCTTCAATCAGCGCAACGAGACGGTCGCCGTCGGCAGTGCGTCGATCTCCCGAGAGGCGATGTCCTGATGTCCACGTCGGCCTTGCCACAACTGACCTACGATGGCCTGTCGGTCGGACAGATGTTTTCGGAAACGACCATGGCGGTTAGCCGGGACATGATCGCGAATTACGGCAAGGCGGTTCATAACCGTCCGCTGGAGGCGCAGGCGGCCGCGCCGCCCGGAACGCCGCTATGCGATCCCTCGCTGGTCATCCTGTTCGGCATCGCGCGCCGCGCCCTGAGCAAGGATGCGCGGCTGCCGCCGGGCGGCATCCTGGCGGCGCAGGACTACGAGGTGGAGCGCGCGCTGCGCGCGGGCGAAACGGTGCGCATCAAGCCGTCGGTCTCGGCAAAGTACGAGAAGCGGGGCCGCCGTTACGTGCAGCTTCATTGCGAACTTGAAGACGAGAGCAAGACACGGATCGGCTCCGTGGACAGTTTCATCATCTGGGCCCCGGGATCGCCGTAACGACGGCAGTTCATGGCGGCGAGACAGGAGACCGATTATGGACGCCCGTACCAATACTGAGACCCACTCGGCCGCCTATTATTTCGTGGAGGGCCTCGTCGATGTCGGCATCGAGTACCTGTTCTGCAATTTCGGCACCGACCATGCGCCGATCATCGAGGCGCTTGCCACGCGGCGCGGCCGCGGCGAATCTGTGCCGAAGGTGGTCCGCTGCGCGCACGAGAACACCGCCGCACATATGGCCGGCGGCTATGCACTGGTAACCGGGCGCGGACAGGCCGTGTCTGGTGCACGTGGATGTCGGTACGGTGAACACCGGCAACGCCATGCACAACCTGCTGCGCACGCGCCTGCCGGTGCTGCTGATGGCCGGCAAGGCGCCCTACACTACCGGCAACGAAATGCTGGGTGGTCGCGACACCTATGTCCATTTCATCCAGGAGCCGTTCGATCAGGGCAGCCTCGTGCGGCCTTATATGAAATGGGAGTGGACACTGCCTTCCGGCGTCGTCGTGAAAGAGACTTTGCGCCGCGCCCACTCGATCATGCATTCCGAACCCAAAGGCCCGGTCTACCTGATGCTGCCGCGCGAGACGCTGGCGCAGGACTGGAACGAGACCGAGATCCGCCGCTACGCCGCCGAGCAATTCGGTCCGGCACCGCGTAGCGTTGCCGACCCGGCGCTGGTGAAGCAACTCGCGAAACGTCTGCTGAACGCGGAGAACCCGCTGCTGATCACGTCCTATGGCGGCCGAAGTCCGGAGACGTCCAAGGCGATCGAGGCGCTGGCCGAGTTTGCCGGTATTGCCGTGTTCGAATCCAACATGGTCAATAACATCTCGCACGAGGGGCCTTGCTTCATGGGCTTCCAGCCCGACAAGCACATCCCGAAGGCCGACGTCGGCCTGCTCGTGGAGGTCGACGTGCCCTGGTTCCCGCGCGACGTGACTCCCGATCCGTCGACGTTTTGGGCACAGATCGACATCGATGTGATGAAGTCCTCGTCCCCGATGTGGACTTTCCCGAGCAACCTGCGGCTCCAGGGCGACAGCGCGCTCAATCTCGAACAGGTGCTGGCGGAGCTGAAAGCGATTGCGACGCCGGAGTTCCGGCAACGGGTCGCGGGACGCATGGAAAAACTGAAGGAGCTGCGCGCCGATCGCGTCAAGCGAGCCGCGGCGCTGGCCTCGGAGAAGGGGCCGATCGGCGCGGTGAACCCGCACTACCTGTTCGCGGAGCTCGGCAAGCTCGTCGAACCGACCGACCTGATCTTCAACGAAGCCGTTCGCAATGGCGGCCCCCTGTCGCTGCAGGTGCCGCGTCCGATTCCCGGCACAATGACGCGCGTCGGCGGCGGCGGCCTGGGATCGTCGGGCGGCATGTCGCTCGGCGCCAAGCTCGCCGCGCCGGATCGGCTGGTCATCCAGGTGGTGGGCGACGGCAGCTTCTATTTCAACTCGCAGGCCTCGGTGTTCGCCGCGTCGAAGCAATACGACCTGCCGATCTTCACAATCCTTCTGGACAATTCGGGTTGGGGTGCGGTGAAGATGGCAACGCTGCGGGTCTTTCCCGAAGGCGATGCCAAAACGCAGAACGATCACGAATCGCACCTGTGCCCGGACGTCGAGTACTGCAAGATCGCTGAGGCCTACGGCGCGCACACCGAGAAAGTGGTCGATCCGGCCGATGTTTCAGGAGCGCTGGCGCGCTGCATCGCGGCGGTGCGCGGCGGCCGATCCGCGATGCTGCACGTCAAGGTTACCCCGATCTGAGAGCACTAGATCACCAGAGAAGAATCGCGCATGACCACTGCACTGATTACCGGTTCGGGCCGGGGGCTCGGATTGGAGTTCGTCCGTCAATTCGCGGCTGCCGGATGCGACGTCATCGCCACCTGCCGGGAGCCGAACAACGCTGCAAAGCTGCACGCCGAAGCTGAAGCTTCGCCGGGCAGGATCGAAATCCATCGGCTCGACGCCGCAAGGCGCGATTCGATCAAGGAACTGGCCGCGCAACTAAAGGGCCGCCCCATCGACTACCTCGTCAGCAATGCGGCGATCTCCGGCAACAAGACCGGTGCGGCGCATGAACTCGACGAGAGTATTTGGATGGATGTGTTTCGCGCCAATGTGATGGGACCGACGTTCCTGGCCGCCGAGTTTGCCGACAACGTCGCGGTGAGCGAGCGACGGATAATGGCATTCATCTCGACACGGCAAGCCATCATCAAGGACAATGTCCGGGGCCGCTATTACATGTACCGGTCGTCGAAGACAGCGCTCAACGCCTGCGTCAAGAATCTGGCGATCGACTATGGACCGCGCGGCGTCGCCTGCATGGCGTTCCATCCGGGTTTCGTGCGAACCGACATGGGCGGCCCCAACGGCGCAATCGACGCGCCGACCAGCGTCACCGGGTTGATGAAGCTGCTGCAGGCAGCGCAGCCCGACCACAACGGCCGGTTCTTCGAATATACCGGGATCGAACTCCACTGGTGACCGCGCGCCAGGGCGTCGTCGGCGACTTCAGCCACCCGCGGCCTGAGCAAGACGTTGACGCAGCAGCGACTGCCCGAAGTCGTTGCCATTCGGCGTGCGGACCAGCGTGTGGATGTGCTGGCGCGTCGGCACCGGATTGACCAGCGCGACCCCGGCCTGATGATCGAATTCGATCAGGATGACCGGGCTGTGCACACGATAATAGAACGTGCTGCCATCGTCATGATGCCCGATCCAGGCGAAATACGTCTGGTCGAGATGGGCTTCGATCTCGCGAAGCTTGATCGCCGCATGGCCAGGGCGGATTCGATCGATGTAGAGCGTGATGAGGTCGAGCAGCAGCCGCTGCTGCGGGCTGGACATTTCGTGATAGGGAACTCCCGCGTACGGCAGCCGGAGGTTGTCGCATGAAGCGGCGGCAAACACGTCGGCCGGGATATCCATGCCGATCGTCGCAAACTGCTGCTGTGCCGGGTTCAACGCGCGCATCATCGCCAGCCCGCTCGCCTCTTCTGCGGCCAGCACGCGGGTGCCGACATATTTCCCTGTGTTTGCCGAGACTGGTTCCGATCCCATGAAGCTCGGCGTCAGCACAAGCTGATTGCCGCAGACGAAGCAGCTCAGCGTCAGATGATGGCCGTCGATCTGCCAACCCCACGGCTCGGTCGCCGACGGCATTCCCAGGATGCTGATCCAGTAGTAGAACTCGTTAAACTCCTCGTCGCGCCCGGTGATCTCACGCAGATGCTCGTTGAGCCGCATGATGTCGCGCGCCGTCTGGAACGCAGCGTCGCCCATGCTGCTGCGCAGCAGTTCAAGCGCCAGCGTGCATTGACGTTCACCGAGGGCATGCAGGCAGATACCATGCCGCATGACGAACGGATGCATGTTGCACCAGGCTCGCCAAACCTCACTGGAGCGCTCGAAACTCACCACCTTTCGCTGATCGCGATCCAGCGACGACAGAAACGCCTGCGCGGCGTCGATTACCGGCTGTAAACTGAGCCCGGTGTCCTGCAGCGGAAATAATCCGGGGGTCGGCGTTCCGTCAGTAGTCACGCCGACGAAGGCTTGGGCGAGATTCGTCTTGGTCCGTTCAAGCCACGGATGCAGCCGCTCGGGTAACGGTGCGGGGTATAAGGCCGGCGTGCTAGGACGAAGCCGCGGCTGCGGCCGGTCCTCGTCCGCGATGTTCTCAGGATTCATGAGCCGCGGTCATGTCCTAAGGTTTCGCATCGCTTTGCGCATATTTGGCGATCTCCACCGCCGCCGCCCGGGTGTTGCGCATGTAGTTCGCGAGTTCTTCCGGGCTGTCGCCGACCGGATCGTAACCACCTGGAAGCAGATTCGCCTCCTGGAACGCCTTGTCCTTGATGATGCTGGCGAACTCCCGGTTCAGCGTGGCAACGATGGCGGGCGGCGTGTTCTTGGGGGCATAGAAGGCGAGCCAAGTCCGCGCCAGGAACGGCGGCAGCCCGGATTCTTCGATGCTCGGCGTGTTCGGCAGGATCGAGAGCCGTTTGCTGGTGTCGACCAGGAGGCCCTTGAAGTCTCCCCGATCAATGCGCTCCCGCACCGCCATTCCGGGCGTGAGCGACAGCATGTGAACGTGGCCGCCTTCGAGCGCCGCAATCGCCGGTGCCATGCCCTGGAACGGGACATGGGTGATCTTGCCTCCGGTCTTCGCTTTGATCCACTCCATGAGCAGATGCGCATCGCCGCCGACGCCGTTCGACGCGTAATTCAGCTTGTCAGGGTTGGCCTTCGAGTACTCGACCAACTCCTTCAGCGAGTTGAACGGAACGGACCGGTTCATGATGATGACGTGGTCGACATAGGCGATCTTGGTCACCGGCGCGAAATCGGCATCCGGATCGTACGACAGGTCCTTGTGCTGCAGCGGATTGAGCATCATGCTCGACATCGACAGCAGGCAGATGGTGTGGCCGTCCGGTACGGCGTTCTTGCAGGCGGTCGCGCCAACGATGGTGTTGGCGCCCGGGCGGTTCTCGACGACGAAGTTGCGCGAATACTTCTCACCCGTACTTTTGAGCAGCACGCGCAACGTTACATCCCATGGGCCGCCGGCCGCATACGGCATGATCACCCGGATCGGACGGTTGCCGAGCGTGTCCTGCGCCTGGCCGCCCGAAGGCTGACAGGCGATGACAAAAGCTATTCCGGCCAAAATATGTAGAATGGGCCGGAAATTCGGTACGCCGGATCTCATCGTCAGCCTCTTCATTGGAAGCTTCGTTGCTGTAAACATCGAATGTCCAAGATGCAAATGCTGCGCCAGGGGGCGACGCCCGTCAAGTTTCCGCGATCCTTCAGCGCTCAATAACGTCGCCGGGCGGCGCTACCGCTTCTGCTTGCAGCGCCGCTCCGGGACAATCGCACTCCCCGTATCGATGTTCGAACGCTGGCGCTCGATCTCCCGTGCGGCCCGAGCCAGACGCGCTCCATACGGGGATGGCCGCGAGTGTACCGGGCCCTTGATGCATGCGTATAATGTCCTAAGCCCCTGGCAACGGATGCGCCAGAACCTCGATCGGAGCGCCAATGAAGCGAGCGATATTGGTTTCATTGTCATTGTGCCTCGTTTGCGCAGCAACGATCGTCGCGGCTCAGCAATATCCGGCGCGGCCCGTCACGATCGTCGTTCCGTTCCCCGCTGGTGGCGTGCCGGACTCGGTCATTCGCGCGGCCGCCGATTTCTTTACCCAGAAGACCGGGCAGCGCTTCATCGTCGATCACAAGCCGGGCGCCACTCAAATGATCGGCATGCGTGCGGTCGCCCAGGCGCGGCCCGATGGTTACACGCTTCTGTTCGGCACCGGCACCGGACTGACCATCAACCCACACCTCAAGAAGGATCTGCCGTTCGATACGCTGAAAGACTTTGCGCCGATCTCTCTCATCTATTCGGCGCCGTTATTCCTCGTTACCAAGCCAGATTTGCCGGTCAATTCGGTCGCGGACCTCGTCGCGCTGGCAAAGCGCGAGCCCGGCAAGCTCAACTATGCGTCGGGCGGGGTGGGGCATTCGTCGCACCTCGCGGCCGAACTTCTGAAGGTTCTGGCCGGCGTCAGCATCACGCACGTGCCATATCAGGGAACGGCCCCCGCCATCCGCGACGTGATGGCCGGCCATGTCGACATGATGTTCATCGCGTCCGGCGTGCAGTACGCCGACAAGGGCCAGGTCAAGTTACTCGGCGTCACCGGCGCAAAACGTTCGGCCGCCGCTCCCGACCTGCCAACACTGGCGGAGGCCGGCGTTCCCGGTTACAGCGCGACGGCGTGGTTCGGCCTGCTGGCGCCTGCGGACGTCCCGCCGGACGTCACCCAACTGCTCTCGGGAATTCTTCAGGACACCATCAAAAGCGGCGCACTGCAGGAGAAGGTCAGAGGAAATGCTGCCGAAATGGAGTTCGCCGGTACTGGTCCGGATGAATTCCGTGCATTCATCCAGAGCGAATTTGGGCTGTGGCAAGGCGTCATTCAAGCGACCACGATCGAGCGTCAGTGAAGAGCGACGAGTTTGAGTTCGCGCGGCGCGGTTGCGAAACGAAAAAACGAAGATTGATACAACGGCAAAAGATGGTGCGGCCCGATCGAGAGGCTGGTGATTTGCGTGCCCCTGCGGAGATTTTGAGCACGGACAGGAGTTTCAGCTACGACGAGGACGGGCAATGTCGATCGCTGGCGCGTGTCATGACTCCCGTTGAGACGGGAGCCCGTTGCCCAAGAGTGCATTGATATAGGACCCGTTTACGGGAGTACGGGTGATGCGCGCGCCGCCGCCGATAGCGTCTTCGATCGCTGCGGCAAGCACCGCCGGTGGCGAGATTGGACCGCTTTCGCCTACCGCTCGAACACCAAGGGGATTCTCTTTTGTGGGAAACTCGAAATGCTCAATCACGATGTCCGGCATTTCGTCGGCCCGGATGATCGCATAGTCCATCATCGAGCCGGTTAACAATTGGCCAGCCTCGTCGTATTTGACTTCCTCGAACAAGCCGACGCCCAGCCCTTGCGCGATGCCACCGACGATCTGACCCTCGACGACGGCAGGGTTGATAGGCACGCCGGAATCGTGGGCTACGACATAGGCGAGGATCTTCACTTTCCCGGTCTCTCGATCGAGCTCGATTACCGCGACATGGACGCCCGCCGACCAGGTGACGGTCCGCGGATAGAAAAATTCGGTTGCGACCAGGCCCGGACCGCCGCACTCCGCCATCACCTTGTGGCGTTGCGCAGCGAAAGCCAGTTCGCCGAAGGATAAACCAGTGTCGGGCGCGCCGGTGACGAACGCCCTGCTATCCTTCAGCTCGATGTCGGCCGGGTCGCATTCGATCAGCGCGCCGGCGAGCTTGCGGATCTTCTCCTTCACCGCTTCCGCCGACCTAAATACCGCATTGCCGGTGTTCACCAAGACGCGGCTGGCGCCGGTGCCGAAGCCGATACTCAGAGCCTTGGTGTCGCCGCCGATGACCGTCACGTCCTCCAGGCGGGCACCAAGATGCTTGGCGCAAATCTGCGCAAAGGTCGTCTCGTGGCTTTGGCCCTGCGAATTCACGCCAACGCACACGGTTACCCGGCCGGTATCGTCAACTTTTACCAGCGATCCCTCGCACGGACCGATACCGCCGCCTTCGACGTAGCTTGAAATTCCAATGCCGATCGAGCGCGTCGAGTCCGGTGGAGCTTCCTTCTGCCGTTTGCGCCAGGTGTGGTAATCGGAGCGTTCGATTGCCTTCTCCAGCATTGCGGGATAGTCGCCGCCATCGTACTCAACAGGGACGCTGTCACGATAGATCAGGCCGGTTCGATAGGGCATTGCTTCGCCGGGGATAATGTTGCGTCGGCGGACCTCCAACGGATCGAGGCCCGCCTCGTGTGCGACCAGATCGAGAATGCGATCCATCGTGAACGTCGCTTCCAGGCGGCCGGCGCCCCGATAGGGCGTCACCGGCGATTTGTTGGTCGCAATCGAGAAAGCTTCGGCGCGCACGTTAGGTATCCGGTAGTGTGTCGGCAGATGGTTGACGGTGTTCGTCGGCACCACCATCTCGAAATGGTTGTATGCGCCGACATCCTTGTAGATTTTCACGTCGACGCCCAGAATGGTGCCATCGCGCTTTGCCGCCACCCGTACGTCGTGCACCTGATCGCCGGAATGATGCGCGGCAACCATATGTTCACTGCGCGTCTCGGCCCACCGCAAGGGCCGTTTCAGCTTGTACGCAAGGATCGGGACGACAATGTCCTCAGGATGCAGCGTTCCCTTAAGGCCAAAGCCGCCTCCCACATCGCGTGCAACGACCTGAACGCTTTCATAGGGAAGCTTTAGCAACTGTGCGATGCTGTCTCGAACTAGATAATACTGCTGGCTCGTCGACCAGACGTTGAGGACGCCGGTTGTGGGGTCCCAGAAGGCGGCGGAGCCCCGGCATTCCAAGGCCATCGATTTGAGGCTCTGCATCGACAGTCGTTGTTCGATCAAGAAATCGGCGTCGGCCTGTGCCTTGTCGAAGGATCCGAGTTCATATTTGAGATGGGCCAGAACGTTGTCGTGATCCTCGTGCACGCGCGGCGACTCCGGCCGCATGGCCGCTTCCCATCCAGCAACAACGGGAAGGGGCTCATAGTCGACCGTGATCAGTCCCGCGGCATCGGCTGCGATGTCGGCGGACTCCGCGATCACGGCAGCGAAATGCTCGCCCACGTGCCGGACGCGTTCCGGGAAAAGAATCTGGTGCGGAGCAACGTTTTTATCGCAGTACGGATTGTGCAGCGTGCCGGGCTCGTGCAGCTCGGTCAGGGGCTGGGACAATTCGGGAAAGTCCGCAGCCGTTGCCACCGCCACTACGCCCGCCAGGGCGCGTGCCTCATCGCAACTGCGAATCGCTACGTTGGCGTGGGCGTGCATGCTGCGTAGAAATACGACGTGCAACATGCCGGGAACCCGCACGTCGTCGACATAGCAGCCACGTCCAGTGACGAGGCGCTCATCTTCCTTGCGGGGGACGGACCTTCCAATCATCGGAACCTCGATCGGGAATAGTCATGCTCACTACGCGAGGCATGGTTGGTTGGCTGGAACGTTTTTCTGAGTGGGGGGCTCTTTGAGAGCCTGCGCGGAAGTCTCAGTCAGTCGCCGATGCTCCGCGACCTCATCGAAGAGTGCCATGGGATAACCTTCTTCTCCACGGCTTCAATGATCGCGAACAGGATCATCGCAATCACCGAAATCGTCACCAGGACCGCGAAGACCAGAGCGGTGTCCATCTGGCCGCTCGCGGACGTCAAGAGATATCCAAGACCCGACTGCGATCCGACGAACTCACCGGTGATCGCCCCCACAACCGCGAGCGTGATCGCAACTTTCAATCCCGCGAAGATGTTGGGCAACGCATTGGGAAGGCGAAGTTTGAGAAAGACCCTGAGGGTGCCGCCGCCCATCGACCGTCCTAGATGGAGCATTTCCGGCTGGACCGAGCGCAATCCGATCACGGTGTCGATGACGACCGGAAAGAACGCGATCAGGAAGGCGATCCAAACCTTTGGCATCACGCCAAAACCCATCCAGACAACGAAGAGCGGAGCGATCGCCACTTTCGGGATCGCCTGGGAGGCGATCATCGGCGGATAAAGGACGCGCTCGGCAAACCGCGAGAATACGATGATCGTCGCAAGCGGAATGCCGATGATGACGCTCAGCGCAAAACCGCCGAGGATCGCAACCAAGGTGGGGAAAATGTTCAGGTAGATGACTTTCCAATCGTTCACCAGGCTCCCGAAGATGGCGGATGGCGGCGGCAGCAGGTAGGCGGGAACCTTTGCGAACTTGACGCCGAACTCCCACACCACGAGCAGCACCACGGTAAGCGCAAGCGGAACGGCATACCGATCGAGCTTGTCCCAAAGCCAGCCGCGCTCTCCGGTGGTCGTGCTGATGGACCTTTCGCCATAGGCCGAGGTCATGATCGCAGTATTCCCATCTGGTAGAAGAGTTGGGTGATGCGATGGCTGTACGCCGCAAACTCCGGAGTCTCGCGAATTTCGAGACTGCGCGGTCGCGGCAGGTTGATCTCGATCAATTCCTGTATCTTCGTGGGGGAGGGCGCCATGACCAACACCCGGTCACCGAGGAAGACAGCTTCCGGAATGGAGTGCGTCACAAACAGGACGGTCTTCTTGTTTTCATACCAGATACGTTGCAAGTCGAGGTTCATCTGGTCGCGGGTCAATGCATCGAGCGCTCCGAACGGCTCATCCATGAGCAACAGGTTCGGATTGTGGACCATCGCCCGACAAATGGAGACGCGCTGGCGCATACCCCCGGAAAGCTCAAATGGGTACTTGTCCTCCCATCCAGACAAGCCGACCAGGTTCAACAAATCTTTCGCACGTTGTTCGTAATCCTTGACGCGCAATCCCCGAAACTCTGGTTGCACGAGAACATTGGCGAGCACGCGGCGCCAATCCATCAACAAGTCCTGCTGAAACACGATCCCCAGATTGGTGTAGGGCTCGGTGATGCGCGTGCCGTCGATCTCGATCGTTCCGGAACTCAAGGGGATCAGCCCCGACGTGAGCATCATCATCGTGCTCTTGCCGCAGCCGCTCGGACCGAGAATCGAGATGAATTCGCCACGCCGTGCCGTGAAGGACACGTCGTCGACGACATGAACGCGTTTTCCCGCGTTGCCGTAGAATTTCGAAACATGCTCGAGCTTGATCAGGATATCGGCCGCCGCGGCGAGCGGCGCAGGATGTCGATCCATTGGGGCAACGGAGGCAGTTGACCGAACGCGCGGTATGCCTTCGGTCTCCCAATCACTCCGCTCAGCCATGCGGCCATCGGCTCCTTACTGAAGTCTCAGGTCAATTCGGAGGTCATTTATTGAGCCGCGACATAAGCGTTGGTGAAATACCGATCCGGGCTGTCGACCTTCTGCATGCCGACATATTTCGCCAGGACTTCTTCAGCCAGAGCCCAATCCTCGCGCGCCATCACGCCGATCGGCTGGCCGACAGTGGCCTTCGAGTGCAGGAGCGGGAACGAGCCTTTCAACACCGGAAGGGCTGTTCCCATCAGGATTTTTTGATTGGGATTGAGCTCTCCGAGGATCTCGACCGCCTTCTCCGGGTTGTCGCGCGTCCATTCAAAGGACTTGCGGATAGCGCGCGTCATTTTTTTCACGGTTTCGGCGTTCTTCTCGATATATTCGGGACGGGCGATCAGCGTAATGCCCGGGACCGTCACGCCGTGGTCGGCATAGTCGAACGTTTTGACGGAGACACCTGCCGCCTCGATGATCGGAACGGCCTGAAAGCTGAAGGTCACGACCGCATCGCCTCTGCCGGAAATAACCGCGGCATTCTTGGAAGCAGGATCCGTGCTGACGATATTCACTTTCTTGACGTCGATGCCGGTTGCCGCCATGAAGGCCGGCAGGAGCGCGGCCGGCGCGTCACCATTGGTGATGACCAGCGTCTTTCCCTCGAGGTCCTTAGGCTTTGTGACCCCGCTTTTGACATTGTAGATGACGCCGATCGGATTTCGTTGGTACAGGCCCATGACGGACTTGACCAGCAGCCCTTTGGACACGAGCTGCATCATCGCGCCGCCGTCGACCGTGGCAAAATCACCGTTCCCGTTTCCGATCGCCTGCGCCACGGTGGCAGAGCCGTTTCCGGGCTCGATGGTGACGTCTAAGCCCTCCGCTTTGTAGTAGCCGTTCTTGATCCCCACGAAGTAAGGCGCGTGGTAACCGCTCGTCACCCAGTCCAGGCGAAGCGATATTTTTTGCGGGTTTTGCGCACGCACTTCCGTAATGTCAAAACCGACAACCAGCGCGGCAACGACAGCCAGACTCGCGAACGACCAGCGACGAATAGAGCGTGACATCGGCTCTCTCCAGAATGGCGATTATTTCATTGAAACAATCCTAACCAGTCGCCGAACCCTGTCAACACAAGCAGCCGGCGCAACGATCGCTGACGTGCGCAACTTTCAAGCGGGAATGCCTTTATGGCAAGCAAATCACGGGTGCGCGAACGCATGCGAGGCTTCGACTTTGTTCCTCCGTTGCCAGGAGGGTTAACTATCTGGTTAGTCAACAACATTTCAATGTACGATGCGTGCCACAGAGATCGGGAGGAGGCCGTAGCCGTGCACTTGGCTGGCGAACCGCGCCGCCCAGCGCCGAGCGACTTGAAATTCCACCCTGAGAAACTCCACTATCGAGGTCCTCGTGGGAGTGATGCGTCGGGAGGGCAGCGAAGTGTCGCACTCTTTTTCGGCAATCCTGGTTGTGGAAAGGACCTCATGCCCGTCCGTTCGAGGCCATTGCCCGCTGTGAAAGTCGCTAAAGAGCATCCGGTGACGGTTGCCAGACGAGCCCGGCTGACCAGGTTCTCTTCAATTAGTTTGCGGGCGGCGTCATCGAGAATCCACTTGGGGGAAGGGATCGTCCGTGCCGCCAGGATTGCCTTGTCAGAACGCTTCAAAAGCGCACAATCGTGTCCGCTCGTAAGTCATCTGTGAAATCCCTGCTCGTTGAACCTGGTGGTCATGGAGGCATGATGCGTACACAGCTGGACGCCACGCGTGGCCGCATGACGCGCCGACGATTGCTGGGATCGATGACTGCTCTGACGACAGTGGGTGCGTCCGGCGTCCGTGCCCAGACCCCGGGCCCGATCCGTATCGTCGTGCCATTCGCAGCCGGCGGCTCGGTCGATGTGATCGCGCGCCTGGTGCAACCGGGCCTTCAGCAGCGGCTCGGCACGACCGTCATCGTCGACAATCGGCCGGGCGCTTCGGGCACCGCCGGTGCCGCAGCGGTCGCCAAGGCTCCGCCGGATGGGAGCACGTGGCTGTTCTGCTTCGACAGTCAGGCCCTCAACTCCTTGATCATGTCGAACCTGACGTTCGATGCCGAAAAAGACTTCGACCCGGTCTTGCTGATCGGCACCGGCCCGCACGTCCTGTGCGCCAACCCATCGCGGCCTTACACGACATTTGCCGAGCTGGTTGCTGCCGCCAAGGCCCGGCCCGACACAATTACCTGCAGTACCGGCGGCAATGGTGGACTGACGCATCTCACCGCCCTCCTGCTTGCTAAGCTTGCCGGCATCCGGCTGGTCTACGTGTTCTATCGCGGCGGCGGGCCGGCCCTCAGCGATGCGGTCGCCGGCCATGTCGATCTCGTTTCAGGCACAATGGCGCAGGTGGCCGTTCAACTGCAGAGCGGCGGCGTGCGGGCGCTTCTGCAGACCGGCCCGACGCGATTGCCCAGTCTTCCCGCCGTGCCGACGGCGATCGAGTACGGCTTCGCCGGGTTCCAGGCGATGACCTGGTGGGGCGCTTTCGCGCCGGCGGGGACACCGCCCGCCACGGTCGATCGCTTCGGCGCCGCGCTCGCCGCGACACTGCGCGATCCCCCCGTTATGACGCGTCTCACCGAGACGCTGCAGATCACGCCGTTGCTGGCGGGGCCGGAGGAACTGCGCCGTTTCTTCCGCGCGCAATTGGAACTCTGGGGCCCGGTGGTCCGCGAGCACGGCATCAAGGCGGAATGAACGGCTGCAAACAACCCAGCGTGGAGCGGATGACATGAACTCGCGCCGGCAACGTCGCGCCGGCCGCAACGATGGCCATTGCTATTCTGTGGGCCATTCACGACTGGAGTACGCTATGACGCCGGAAGGCACGCTATGAAACCAGAGAGCAAGTGATGAAACCTGCGAGCTTTGATTATCATTCACCCGCTACGCTCGATGCCGCAGTGTCTCTCCTCCAGCGTCACGCGGACGATGCACGTTTGCTCGCAGGGGGGCAAAGTCTGTTGCCGATGATGAACTTTCGGCTGGCAACGCCGGCCGTCATCATCGATCTAAATCGCATATCGGCTCTGGCTTACATTGAAAGCGACAATGGCGTTGTTCGCATCGGCTCAATGACGCGACAGAGAGCCATTGAGTTCTCTCCTATAGTGGCAGAACGGATACCGTTGCTGAGCGAGGCCATCAAGCTGGTCGGTCATTTGCCGACGCGATCGCGCGGAACGATCGGCGGCTCCATTGCAAACGCCGACCCTTCGGCCGAATTGCCAATGGTGTTGCAGGCGCTTGAGGGTGAGATTCTGGCGCATGGCCCAAGAGGCGAGCGCACCATCCCGGCGGCCGACCTGTTCCGCGATACCATGACCACCAGCCTTGCGCCTGATGAGATCATCACGGAGATTCGCCTGCCCGTCATGGCGCCCGGCACAGGTTATGCCGTCGAGGAGTTTGCCCGCAGACATGGCGACTTCGCGATTGCGGCTGTTACCGCTGTCATTGTCCGCAATAGAGATGGATGCAGCAAAGCACGACTGGCGACTGCCGGGATCTCTTCGTATTCTATCCGGCTGAACGAAGCGGAGCAGATTCTCGAGAAGCACGGCTTGAGCGACGATACGATCCTGCAGGCGGCAGAAAAGGCGAGCAATCTTGTGAAGCCCATGTCGGATCATAACGCGTCAGCGGAGTTCCGCCGACGCCTGACGGCTGTCTTGACCGAACGTGCGCTTCGTCGAGCCATCGCCAAAGCAACAGAACAATCGGGGATTTAACTATGGCTCGATCGGTGAATGTCCGCCTGACAGTGAACGGCAAGCTCTACGAGAAACCATGCGAATCACGGATGTTGCTCGTTGATTACCTGCGCGATGAACTTTCTCTCACCGGCACTCATGTGGGGTGTGAGCACGGCGTCTGTGGAGCTTGCACGATTTTGTTTAATGGCGAGGCCGCGCGCTCCTGCATCATGCTGGCTGTACAGGCAGATGGTGCGAATATCGTAACCGTCGAGGGCATCGCGAAAGGGGGAAAGCTGCACCCTCTGCAGCAGGCTTTCCACGAGAAACACGGCCTTCAATGCGGCTTCTGTACCCCAGGAATGCTGATCACTGCCTTGGATTTCCTCCGCACAAATCCATCTCCAAGCGAAGAGGAGGTCCGTACCGGCTTGTCGGCAGTGCTGTGCCGCTGCACCGGTTACCAGAACATCGTCGCTGCAGTCATGGACGCAGCCACCAAAATGCGATCCGCGCCGGAGTACAGGTAATGGCCCAATCGCATGCGGGCGGTTTTGTCGGACGGTCTCTGCTCCGCAAGGAGGATGGACGGCTTTTGACAGGCCAGGGTCAATTCGTGGCGGACCTGAAGTTTCCCGATACTTTGCATGCCGTTTTTGTGCGAAGCCAGGTTCCCCACGCCCGGATCCGATCTGTCGACATGTCGCGAGCCGCGGCCGCCCCCGGGGTCGCCTATGTGATGAGCGGCCCCGAATTGCAACGGCTCCTGCCGCCAGTTCCGGACGCCCAGTTATCGCTGCCAAGAAAGTGGACCAGCCAAGTCCAGCACAAATTCCTCAATCCGCAGCAGCCTCTCCTCGCCTACGACAAGGTGCGGCATGTCGGGGAAGCTGTGGCAGTCATTCTGGCGGAAAGCCGGTATCTGGCCGAAGATGCCGCCGAACTGGTGACACTTGATCTGGAGCCGCTGCCTGCCGTCGTTGACGCTGAACGTGCGCTCGATCCAAACGGTCAGGTGTTGCATGAACAGTACGGAACTAACCTGATTGGCGAGTTCCAGGTCGCAAAGGGAGACGTCGATGCGGCGCTTAGCTCCGCGCCACATCGGCTGAAACGCCGTTTCCATCACCATCGCTACGCGGCCATTCCGATGGAGTGTCGCGGCGTGGTCAGCACCTACGATGTGCGTACGGATTCGGTGACAATCTGGTCATCGTCTCAGGTCGTACATTGGCTCCGTCGAGAAGCCTCCACAATCCTCAACCTCCCGGAAGCGCGTATTCGCTGCGTCGCACTTGATGTGGGTGGCGGATTTGGCGTCAAGGGACATGTCTATCCTGAGGATCTGTTGATTCCGTTTCTCGCTCGTGCCGTCGGCCGGCCGGTTCGATGGATCGAGGACAGGCACGAACATTTCATGTGTTCCTGTCACTCGCGCGACCAGATTCACGACGTCGAAGTCGGCTTCGACGACGAAGGACGATTGCTGGCCTTCCGAGACAGTTTCATCGCCGATTGCGGAGCCTGGAATCCGATCGGATCCGGCATCGCCTACAACACCGCAGTGCATCTGCCCGGTCCGTACAAGTTCGACAACTTTGCTGTCCGCGCGCGGATCGCCGCCACCAACAAGGTTCCCAATGCGCCTTACCGAGGCGCCGGTCGCCCAGAAGCGAGTTTCGCCATGGAGCGGGCTATGGACCTTATTGCCTCGGAGATTGGGCGCGATCCCGCAGATGTGCGAAGGGTGAACATGGTCCCGCACACGGACATGCCTTACCACCTCGGGATTCCCTATCGTGACGGCGAACCGATCGTCTACGACAGCGGCGATTATCCCAAGGCGTTAGAGCGCGCGCTTGAAGCTATCGGCGGCGTCGAAGCATTTCGCATCCGGCAACGCCAAGCGCGCGAACAGGGGCGCTATCTCGGTCTCGGCCTCGGTTGCTACGTGGAGGGAACAGGCGTCGGGCCATTCGAGAGCGCGACTGTTCGCATCGATCCGACCGGAAAGGTCTACGTTGCCTCTGGTGCTTGTCCGCAAGGACAGGGCATGGAGACGATTTTCTCGCAGGTGGTCGCCGATACCTGGAAGGTCGACCCAAGCGACGTTGTCATGTCACTTGCCGATACCTCCGCGATCTCCATCGGTTTTGGCACGATCGCGAGCCGCAGCACGGTGACATTATCGGCAGCAATCCACTATGCCAGCGAACCGCTTCGCGAAAAGGCCTTCGGTATCGCCGCCAATATGCTCGAATGCGCTCCGAGCGATCTTGAGCTGCGCAATGGCAGTATCGGCATTGTCGGCGTGCCGGGAAACGAAGTCACGCTCGCGAGTGTCGCGAAGGCGGCGCGCCCAGGCTGGGATCACGGTCGGCCACAGGGAATGGATGCGGGCCTCGAAGAGACCTATTACTACGAGCCGCCAACCGTGACGTGGTCGTATGCAGTGCATGCTGCCATTGTCGAGATCGATGTAAGGTTAGGTCAAATTGACATTCAGAAGTACGCCATCGTCCACGACTGCGGCGTGGTCGTAAATCCGATGCTGGTCGAAGGACAGATCCACGGCGGTACCGTGCAGGGGTTGGGTGGCGCGCTGTTGGAGGAGTTTTCGTACGACCCCGAGGGACAACTGTTGACCGGCTCCTTCATGGATTATCTGATGCCGACGGCAAGCGATGTGCCGCATATGGAACTGATCCACCAGCATTCCCCGTCGCCGTTAAATCCACTTGGGGTCAAAGGTGTCGGCGAAGGCAGTGCGATCGCGCCACCGGTGGTAATCGCCAACGCGGTGTCGGATGCACTGGCGCCGTTCAAGGCGGAGTTCAATACAACTCCCGTCAAGCCGGAACAGATTGCCCGTGTCATATGGTCGGCAGCTCAAAGCAAGTAGAGACGATAACGTTGCGACGGCCTTGAGTGTAGAGCCGTCAGCACTCTAATGTGAATCTGACCTCGCCTGGCGTCTTTGCGAACATGCGGTTGAGTTGACAGTCCCACGTCATGTTAGCCAACTGGGAAAGACGTTGCGGCTCAAATCCAGCGGATAGAATGACGCCTTGAACGCCGGGACCATTTGTTCTGCGATGCTTTGAGGGGTCCATCCCGTGCTGTTGTGGATCCGCTGACATGGGCGCATCTGGCTGAACAGTATCAGTTCATTCTTCCGAGAATAAAAAACCTGCCCGGTGATTTCGCTCGCGGCATCACTCGCCAGAAAGACGATCAAAGGCGCATTCTTCTCTGCCGGAACGTGCTCGCGCTGGCGGGCCCGCTCCTGTTGCTCGGGCGTAATCGTCGCAATGCTCTCCGTCATTCTGGTGAATGCAGTCGGCGCTACGACGTTCGACCGTACGTTGAAACGTTGCATGTCCACTGCGATGCTTTTGGAAAGACCGACGAGGCCCATCTTGCCCGCGGCGTAATTGGCCTGCCCCATGGCTCCGATCAAGCCGGAAGTCGAGGAGATATGGACGAAGGCGCCCAACTCCTGGGAGCGAAAATGCGGCGCTGCCGCACGGCTGACATAAAAGCTGCCATTGAGGTTCACTGCGATGGACAGTTCCCAATCCTCGGGGTTCATTTTGTGGAAGATGGTATCCCTGAGTACGGCTGCGTTGTTTACGATACAGTCGACGCGCCCGAACGCGTCAAGCGCCGTCTCTATAATGCGCCGAGCGCCGTCCCAGCTTGCTACGGTGTCGGCATTTGCGACGGCAGTGCCGCCCGCCGCACAAATCTCCTGCGCAACTTGCTCCGCCAAGCCGGGGTTGCGACCATCTCCATCGACTGCGGTCCCGAGATCGTTGACGACCACCTTCGCACCTTGCTCGGCCATGAGGTGCGCTATGGCCCGGCCGATACCTCCGCCGGCGCCGGTCACCACAACGACTTTGTCTTCTACGATCCGATCTGGATATGCCATACATTCCCTCTTTGGCGTGTGTCGACCGGCGCACCTCATGCGCCACCCGAGGACGACCTGGTACAGAGCAAGCGCGTGATCTAGCGAAGTGGATCGGCTCGCTGAGAGATCGCGCCCCACTCAACAAAATTGGCGCGCGGTCAGACGCAAAACCGGTACCCACTTTTGCCGATTGCCCGCTAGTGCCGTTGGGTCAACATCCGGTCTATTGCTGAGCCTCGACGCCGGCCTTTTTTACGACTTCGGCATATCGGTCGATCTCGGTGCGGATGAATTCGGCGGTCTCCTTGGGCGTCGCAATGATGGGACGGATTTCGCCAGCGGCGAACCGCTCCTTGATCGCCTCCGAACTGAGGATTTCAGCAAGGGCCTGACTCAGGCGTTCGATAGCTTCCTTCGGTGTTCCGGCGGGCGCCACAAGCCCGTAGGGAACGGCTGTTTGCAGAGGTATGCCCAATTCCGTCATGGTGGGTACATCCGGCAGGCTGGAAGCCCGGTCCGCGCCCGTGACGGCCAACGCCTTGATCAGGCCGCCCTTGACGAAGGGCAATCCGCTTGGAATGGACACCACCGCAACGTCAATGACGCCGCTCATCAGATCGGGAAACATGACGCCAGTGCCTCGATAGGGCACGTGGACTATGTCCACCTTGGCCGCGTTCTTGAACAACTCGGCCGCGAGATGCAGCGGACCACCAGCTCCGGCCGATCCGTATGTGAGTTTGCCTGGGCGTGACTTGGCCAATTTGATCAGGTCGTGCAGATTGTTCACGCCGAGTTTCGGGCTGACGACCAGGACATTGGCGTTCTCCCCCAGCATGCCGACAGGTTCAAAATCTTTCAGCGTGTCATACGGCAAGTCTTTCTGGGTGCTCGGATTGACCATGAACGATCCGGAGAAGAGCAACAAAGTGTGGCCGTCGGGTTTGGACTTCGCGACGAAGGCCGTCCCTATTCGGCTGTTGGCCCCCTGGCGGTAATCGACCACGAAAGGCTGGCGAAGCTTTTCCTGCAGAGCTTGGGCGACCGGCCGGGCGACAGTGTCGACCGAACCTCCGGGCGAAAAGGGCACAATGATCGTAACTGGTCCTCTCGGATAGGTTTCGGCGCCGGCTTGAGCCGTGAACGACAGCGCGAGCATGACGTACGTGATCGTACGAATAAGCATCTAGAGAGGTCCTCCCACCTAACGTGATTGCAAATAGTGCCACTTCTGGCATCATTATTTATACCGAGCGAATGTAAATCATACTTGCCAGTTTCTGTATTGGCAATATGGCGCCGACGTCGCAGCTGATCGATTAACACCGCGACAAGGGCCGCGGTTGCCGGGTCGGTGCGCCGACCGCGCATGGTCTTGAAATGACGCTTTAGGACCGCCTCCAGCACGAGGCCGGCCAAGGTCTTTTGGAGGGTATCGCTCACGGGAGTCGTTGGGAGCCTTCCCGGACGCGCCGAGCTGTCTTAACCTAGCAGAGCTGCACGGCTCAGGCACACCGTCAGCGATAGTCGACCTGGAAATTCACGAACATGAATCCCGCTCTACGCAGAACAAACCTCGACCCAGGGAGCAGTGCCTGAGGAAAAGTGCGAAAAACTCTAGACGCTCCCTATGAATTCAGCACGGATGAGTATTTATCGGTGGTCAGATGCGCCTCCTGGCGCGCGCCGGATCAAGCCGCTACCGGGCGGAAGCGCTTTCGTGCCCTTGTATCGGGACGGCACCAGGGCATGAGCAATCGAAGGGCCAAAAATGACCAAGAAAACTAAACGGGCTCACGTGACGAAGGGTCGAGAGGGCGTGCGTAAATCGATCGGCATGCGAGCTGAACTCGAGATGTTCAAGCGTGAGCGGATCCTCAAGGAAATGATAGAATTGTTTCAGGAGCGCGGCTTTCGAGGAGTTACGCTTGATGCGTTGGCCGAGCGGCTTAAGGTGACCAAGCCGTTCATCTATCAGTTTTTCGATAGCAAGCAGCAACTGATCGCGACGGTTTACGAGCGCGGGGCGCAGCAGCTGTTGGCCTCCATAGATGGTTATCTCGATAACAAGTCACCTGCCGCAAAGCGTCTCCACGATTTTGTCCGCAGCTTTGCGCTGCAAAACATTGAAAGCCGGGCGATCAGCGTGGTCTTCGGTCAGGAAGAAAGCGACCTGCCGCCGAAGACCCTTGAGGCGATTCGCGCGATTCACCGGCAGTTCGACATTAAGCTCGCGTCGTTGATCGAAGACGGAAACAGAACTGGCGAATTCACGGTCAAGGAGCCGCACATTGCCGGTCTGGCAATCTCCGGGATGGTGCGGTGGATCCATCGATGGTACCAAGACGGCCGGCTGAGTGCAGCGGAGATCGCGGTACTTTTCGCGGATTACGCCCTCAATCTTGTAGGCTACCGGGGGCCGCGCTCGTTCTGACCGACGCCCCTGAATTATCCTCGCTTTGAGACTGGCCTGTTCCTCGGATGAGGCCACAGGAAATGAAGCGATCTGGCCTTTCTGAGAGCAGTCTCGGCGACGGAGAACCGCGTGCGCGGCGCCTCTTCTCAGGCGCGCGCGACGATCTTGGCGGACAACAACTCCTCGATCTCGGAGACACCCAACCCCAAGACGCCTGACAAGAGTTCGTCGGTGTGCTGGCCTAGCCGAGGTGGCGGCTCGTAGCGGTTCAGTGGCGTCTCCGACATCCGCAAAGGGTTGGCGACCAGTTTCAGTGCGCCCCCCAAGGAGTGCTCTACCTCGACGATCATATTGCGAGCCGCGACGTGGGGATCAGCGAACACATCAGAGATCTCATTGATCGGGCCGGAAACAATACCCTCCGCCTCCAGTCTCTCCAGCCAGTAGGCCTTTGGAAACCGGCGAAATATCTCTTCAAGAAGTGGAACCAAGGTCGTCCGATTGCGGACGCGAAGCCTGTTGGAAATAAAACGCTCATCGTCGGCCCATTCCGGATGTCCGATAACATCCGCAAGGCGTCGAAATTGCGGATCGTTGCCTACGACCAGAGCAAGAAACCCGTCGGCACATTCGAACATCTGGCTAGGCACGACCGCAGGCGCGGAAGTTCCGAACCGCTTCGGATTCTCTCCTGAAATCAGATAAGACATCGCCTGATGAGACAATGCGGCAGTCTGGGCATCCAGAAGAGATAGATCGATGTGCTGGCCGGTACCGGTACGCTCACGATGCCTGAGTGCGCTCAAAATACCGATCGTCGCGTACATCCCCCCCATTATGTCGGCGAGGATAATTCCGACCTTCATTGGCCCTCCACCGGGTGTTTCGTCCGACTCCCCGGTAACGCTCATGACGCCACCCATGGCCTGGAACAGCGTGTCGTAGCCCGGCCTATGGCTGTACGGCCCCGTCTGACCAAAGCCTGTGATCGAGCAATAAACAACCGACGGATTGACCTTTCTGAGGCTCTCGTAGTCCAGCGCGTACCGACTGAGCGCTCCGACCTTGAAGTTCTCCACGACGACATCCGAGATCGCCGCGAATTGACGGATGATTTCCTGGCCGCGCGGCTGAGACAGGTCGAGCGCTATGGATTTCTTGTTTCGGTTCGCGCTGAGGTAGAAGGCAAATTCGGCGGTGTCCCTGCCTCCCTGGTCGAGCAGGAATGGCGGTCCGAGGCCTCGGGAGTCGTCGCCGCGGCCTGGACGCTCCACCTTAATGACTTCTGCTCCCAGATCCGCAAGTGTCTGCGTCGCCCAAGGACCCGCGAAGACCCGGCTCAGGTCGAGAACTCTTACGCCCGTGAGTGGACCTTCAGACATATTGTTCACTCCGACGTTACTGTCTCGATCGCGAGTTTTCGAAAACGGCTGCCATGGAAGACCAGCGGGTTCACTGCAGGCTGGAATTTGAGTGCTTCGATCTTGAGCAGCACCAATTGGTGGTCTCCCGCCACAATCTCTTCAACAACGGAGCAATCGAGCGACACCGCCGCTCCCTCCAGCAACACAGCGCCACCTTCTGTCGTAAGCCATTCGAGCTTTTCGAATCGATCGCCTGACTTGGCGGAGAGCTGCGAACAGGCGCGGTCATGTTCCTCCCCGAGAACGCTTACGCCAACGCGCGGCGCGTTCCTCAATTTTCTCCAAGTGGCCGAACCATTTTGAACGCAAACCAGGACCAGCGCCGGAGCAAGCGAAACCGAGGTGAAGGAACTGGCTGCCATGCCTACCGGCTCGCCGTCGATCATGGCGCAAATCGCCGTCACACCCGAGGGGAAACAGCCGAAGGCGTTCCGCAGAGCTCGGGAATCGAAGATCGTGCTGGTGTCCGTCAAAGAAATCGAATTCATGACATCAAGACCTGCACTTCAAGGAGTTGTTTCGACCGCGGACGTAACCTCGACCGCACCTCGAAGCACAACTCGCCCATCGACCTCGGCAATGAGAGTTGCCTTGATCGGATCATCGGGAGCGCCGCGCTCCACCACGGTCGCCGTTACCTCAACCACGTCGCCCACCCGAACCGGCGAAGTGAAGCGTGCATCGATGCTGGATATCCGGTTGGCCGGACCGAAGGCTTCGACCACGCAGGATGCGGCAAAGGCCATGGTCAGCATGCCGTGCGCAATTACACTCCCCAATCCCGCCTGCACGGCAAACGGATGATCGTAGTGGATGCGGTTGAAATCCCCCGAAGCGCCGGCATACATGACGAGCTGTGTCGTCGTGATCGGACCACGTCGGATGGAAAAAGTGTCGCCCGGCCGATGAAGTCCCGCGCGCTTCACGACGAAGCCCCTTGGGCGAGGTTTGCGGTCTGGCCGCGATAGATGACAACGCGGCGATTGATGCAGACCATGTCGCCGGATGATGACGTGACTATCAAATCTTGGATAATCAGCTCCATACTGCCCTTGCTGCTGCGCTTATCTTGTATGTCGGTGAGGCGGAGCTCGCATTGGAGCCGGTCCCCGGCCAAAATCGGTCTCCGATAGCGGAATCTCTGCTCTCCGGCCAAAAACCGTCCTTCGTCCAGCCCGCAAATCCAGGCAGGCTTTGAAGGCGGTCGAAATGTCGTTGGAAACGTCGGCGGCGCCACAATGCCCAGATAACCGAGAGACCGCGCGAAGGCTTCGTCGAAATAGATCTCTGTACTTTCACCAATAGCCTCTGCGAAGCGGCGGATGGCGCCTTTCTCTACTTCCACAGCGAATGGGGCCACCGAGCTGCCGATCAAAGCCCTATCGATTTCCGTACGATCGCTCATAGGACTTCACTTCGCGGGCACCTGCGCCCGCACGTCTTCGGCCACCAGCGGGATCACTTCGTTCGCGAACAGGCGGATCGTTGACTGACGAACCGATCGCGGAACGCCGTAGGTGGCGTTTGTAAGAACGAAATAGTTGAAGCCGATGTCCTGCAGTTTGCAAATCCTGGCAGCGACCGTTTCCGGAGAGCCTACTAGGTTCTGATCCAGGAACGTTCCAAGATTAGCCGGGTCGCACATTTCCTTTAACGACGAGAACATCCGGCTAAACTGCTCATAACCGGAAACATTGTCCCAAGGACGGGCGTCCGTCTCATAGTGCTTGACCTGGAGACGGAAGAAGTCGGGGAGATGTTCCAGCGCTTCCTCCCGCGCCTGCTTGTCAGTTTTCCCGACGAAGCACTTTATCGCCAGCGGCTTGGTAACGGCGATCGAGCGCCCGTGCAGACGCGCCTTTGCGTCCCAGCGGGTTAGAATGCTTTTCAGGACGTGATCCGGGAAATTGGAAAGGCAAAGCGGTGGCAGACCCAAATCTGCCATGATTTCAGCGCTGCCAGGGCTGCCAATCGCACCGTAGAAGTTAGGCGTCTTCTTTGACAATTGCGGGCGCAGCACGATTGGATCAGAGATCTTTACGAATTCGCCGTCGAAAGTGAAAGGCTCTCCTTTCAGGGCCAAGCGCGTGAGTTTCCAAGCTTCCGAGAAACGCGACCGGGCCAACTCCATCGGTATCCCGAACGCCTCGTACTCAGATTTTGCGGTGCCGCGTCCCATCCCGATATGCAGTTCGCCCGCGCTCAGCGTCTGTAGCATCGCTACATCTTCGGCGAAGCGAATCGGATTGTACCAGGGGAGGACCATGACGGCCGTCCCGAGGCCCAGCCCAGGACACTTGGCCGCGACGTGCGACAGCAGCAACAAGGGATTAGGCTGCGGATAATAGTCGCTGAAGTGGTGCTCGATGACCCAAGCGGCATCGTAGCCGAGCCGATGGATCAGTTCGGCGTCGGCCAGCGCCTCGTTATAGAGTTGGGCGTCGGGTAATCCCGCCTCACCGACCGCCCCGATCTGATATGCGAACCTCGCTCGAAGGGGGTGCTTCAAAACTCTCTCCTCATCAAATCTACTATATAGTATATTTTTGAACTTTATCGTGTCAAGAGGCGCTAGAAAAGGCCGGCTGCGTGAGGCCGCGGCGCCCGACCTTGGTCGGAGCCCGCCTGGTCTGCTCACGCAGCCGCCCTTGCCAGAGCCCCAACGTCGGGAAGGCGCTCCACGCCCCAGCTCATCTCGATCACCTCACGCGTTCGAATTGGACCAATCACC
This sequence comes from uncultured Alphaproteobacteria bacterium, assembly GCA_963807865.1. Taxonomy (GTDB): domain Bacteria; phylum Pseudomonadota; class Alphaproteobacteria; order Rhizobiales; family Xanthobacteraceae; genus VAZQ01. The sequence continues at coordinate 141,203 of CAWEDK010000017.1, forward strand.
CCTTCGGCCAGGTTGGTGAATTTCTGCTCCAACTCGCTGTCGGTCATCGGGCGGGATGCGCTACCGACGCAGTGCTCGACGCGGCTGACGAGCGAACGGCCGTCCTGCAGTCTCACCGTGACCTCAGCGCCGTCCGGCGCGATGGCGTCGTCGCCAACGGTCTCTATCTTGTCCTGGAGGCGAGCTATCGTCGGTTCGAGCACCGCGCCGTCGTCCATATCTGCTATGCGCGCTGTGCCGCGGATGAGGGCGATCGCCACCCAGTGCTGCAGGCTGACGCGCGCTTCCAGACCATTCTTAGGATGGCGTCGATCGGTGAGCGCTAGTGCTTTCGGTGCCACTCTGACCGATACGGCCGCGATATCCGCAGGACCGATCGAGTAAGTCCGACGGAGTTCGAGGCAGGCGTCGATGATGGGGTGGATCACGACCCCACAGGGATAAGGCTTGTAGGTGTTGCGTAAAATCTCAAAGCGAGTTCCGAAGCCTTCCCCCAGTGCTTGCACATCCGGTTGCTCTGCAAAAACATCGAGGAACCCATTTGGTCCCTCCAACGCCGCTTCCGAACTGGTGAAGCCCTTCTCTGCAAGAATTGCGGCACGCAAGCCCGTCTGTGCGCCGTGCGCCGTCATAAAGGAGGAGCACATCGAGCCGAACATCCCCCGAAATCCCGCGGCCTGGGACAATGCAATCCCGATCGCGTGGCGCATGCGGCACGGATCAAGATTGAGGAGTTTGCCCGCTGCGACCGCAGCGCCGATCCCCGCCGTGATGCCGGTCTGCGACCATGCGAACACGCCCTTCGCCGGCGGCACCGAGATTGCTTTACTGAGGCGGCAAACCGCTTCCACCCCCAAGGCGAAAGCGAGCAAGAATTGTGGGCCTGCGACGGGTTCGCGTTCGCTCATGGCGAGGATTGCAGCTGCAACGGGACCGCTAGGATGTACGACGGCCTGTTCGTGCGTGTCATCAAATGCGTTGATGCTGGAGCCAAAGCAGTTGATGAGAGCTGCATGCAGCACATCCGCTTTGCGCGCTCGACCGAGGAGCGTCGCCTGTGGAGGACCGGAAAACTCAGAGAGAACATTGTCTGCAAGGCCGATAACTTCGTGTCCGGCTCCGCCCAGCGTGCAGCCAACGATATTGACAAAGGAGCGAAGCGCTTCACGCCGTACCGGTTCCGGCAGGTCGTCCGGCCGGGCAGCAACGATGTAGTCTGCGATCCGCCCCGTGATGTCCGACTGCCGCGATGTCTCAATCATGGTGAATTTCTCCGAACAGACCTACAGCGATCGCGTGGCGCCGCCATCGATGTCTACGATGGCGCCCTGCATGAATGCCGCTTTCGGAGATGCGAGAAATGCCGCCAGCCAACCGATTTCTTCCGGCCTACCGAAGCGTGTGGTGCCACGCGGCGCCAGCATGCGCGATACGGCTTCGTCGCGACTGCAGGAATGCTCACGCATCAACCGCTCTATGTTGCGGGCGAGCCGATCGGTCTCGATCAGTCCGGGATTGATAGCATTGACACGCACCCCGTCGCGAATGCCAATGTCGGCCATGACCTTGGTGAAATTCAGCAGCGCGACATTGACTGCCCCGCCAATCGCGAATTCCGCCGAACCGAAGCGCGAGCCAACACCAACGATGTTGATGACGGCGCCCTGTGTCTGGCGCAGATACGGCCAGGCTGTGCGCGTCATGCGGACGCAGCCGTGAAACTTTACCGAGAACCCACCTGACCAGTCCTCCTCCGTGAGCTTGAGGAAGTCGCCGCGCTTGGTATCCCCGGCGCAGTTCACCAGGATATCCAAGTGATTGAATGCGGCGATTGCAGCGGCGACGGCGGCCGAAGGCACGTCCGGCTCGCGCAGGTCACCCGCGTAGACGGCAGGACGGCGACTGGACATTTCCGCAAGGGCGTCGGCGGACTCCTCGAGCTTGATGCGATCTCGTGCCGTCAGGCAGAGATCGACGCCTTCACGCGCCAATTCGGTCGCAATTGCGGTACCAATTCCACCGCTCGCCCCACTTACCAATGCGACCTTTCCCTTTAGCCCCAGGTCCATACTTGTTTCACTCTTCTGCCTTCGATGCGATTTTGGCCTCCACTCAGATCAGGAATTCGCGGGAGCAGGGCGATTTTCGTTCCGAGATTGTCCGCTCACTGTTGGCTTATGGCTTGGGGTGACGCCAACCTTCGCAGCGCAACGGGAGACGTCTATACTAAACGGTAGTTTAGTATTCGCTTGAATGTCAATGTCAACCAAATCGGAAGTGAAACATGCCGGTCGAGAAAGTTAAATACACATATCTAGTAGTTGACGACATGAATGCGGCTGTTGCGTTCTATCGCGACGGGCTGGGCCTGAGACTCAAGTTCCAGGACGGACAGCGTTGGTCGGAGTTCGATGCGGGTAGCGGTACGACAATCGCCTTGTCTTCCCATGATGAAAGCGGATTGGGGGTGAGGGGGCCTGTCGTGGTGTTCCAGGTGAGCGATGCCGAGGGGCTGGCTGCTTCACTTGAAGCGCGCGGGGCGAACATCTTGGCGCGACGCGATATGGGTGATCACGGGTGCCTGATCGCAATCCGCGAACCCTCCGGAAACATCTTCCAGTTCTTCGAGAAACCAGTCTCCTCCACCTAAGTGGAGGTTCGTCAGTGCCGCTGGAACGGTCGCAAACGGGAGCTGGAGTTGACCCGGTTTGTGGACACCTTTGAAGTCATTTCAGAAGTGTCCATGACGTGGTCGGCATGCGCTTGGGCACTCAGGCTTGGTTCCTGTAGGTCAATGCTGACGATTTGGAACGGGCATATTGCTAGACGGTCAACTCTGCCCCAAGGATGACGGTGCTCTGCGAAGACAGTACGCCGCCGTTTCCGTGGGCGAGGGCAACCTCACAGCTTTTGACTTGCCGCGCATCGCATTCGCCCCTGATTTGTCGTACGGCCTCGATTAAGAGGAATATCCCATACATGCCAGGATGGCAGTAGGAGAGACCGCCACCATTGGTGTTGACGGGCAATGAACCACCGGGCGCAATCTTTCCGTTTTCGATAAAGCGCCCGCCCTCACCTTTGGGACAAAAACCGAGATCCTCCAAGAACAAGATCGTATTGATCGTAAAGGCATCGTAGACTTCCACGGCGTCTATCTCGCTGGGGTTCAGTCGAGCCATCGCATAGGCATCGCGTCCCGACTGCACGGCCCCGGTCGTTACCAGATCAGGCATGCTGGAAATGCTGTTGTGCGTTACAGCGCTGCCACATCCCAGCACGGCCACGACGGGCTTTTTGAGCGTCTTAGCCCGCTCATAGGACGTCATGACGATAGCGCCTCCGCCATCGGTCACCAGGCAGCAATCGCGCACGGTCAAAGGACTGCTGACCATCCGAGCGGATAGAACCTGATCGACCGTAAGCGGTTTCTTCTCCCACGCCTTCGGATTGAGCAGAGCCCACTCGCGCGCCGCCACTGCCACTGCAGCAAGCTGCTCGCGGGTGGTGCCAAACTGGAAGATGTGCCGAGCGGCGGCGAGGGCGTATGCCGTGGTCGGCAGGAACGGCTTGAATGGAGTCTCGTAGGGATTGTGCTCACGGGGGGAGGAGTTCTTCCGGCCTACCGTGCGTTGGGTGCTGCCATAGGCGATCACGGCGACCTCGCAGAGCCCCTGCTGGATCGCGGCTTGGGCATGAGCGACATGGAACATGAACGAGGAGCCACCAACGATGGTGGAATCCAAATAAGCCGAAGGGATCTTGAGATATTCGCTCAACGCCAGTGCTGACATCCTAACCTGACTTGTTGCGGCGAAGAGCCCATCCACGTCGCTGATCTTCAATCCTGCATCGTCGAGCGCCCGGTAGACGCCTTGGGCCATCAGATCGATGGGGGACATGCCCTCTGCAACCGCGCCGAGATCGGATTCCGCGACGCCGACGATGGCCGCACTTCCTCTGACCAGCCCCTTCACGATTGGCCTTCGACCGGTACGAACACGGGGATCGGAGGCTCGTCGTCCGACTGTGGGATGATCCGGAGTTCTACTTCCATCCCGATCCTCACATCCGGGGAGGATATGCCTTCAACTCTACTCATCATCCGGAAACCTTCGCGGCAGTCGATCAGAGAAACGTTGTAAGCATCGCCCGAGGCCGGATGCACGGTGGTGGTGGCGTAAACTACTCCCCGTCCCGAGCTTACGCGCCACTCCAAATCCTCGTTGCCGGTATAGGGACATGCGATTCGAGGAAAGAAAACCGGGCGATCGGCAGTGGGGCTGTACTGATAGGCAAGCTCACCATTTTCCAGGTGTCTGAGATAGTGTTGCAGCGGCGAGCTATCTGGCTTGTTCATGTTCATCTCTTTTTTCTCGAACATTCCCAGTGGTCGCCTCAAGCTGGAGGAGGCCCCGTTCCTGCGGCCTTGCGAAGGCTTTCCGTACCGGCGCGCAGCTGACGCCCTTTGACGATGCCATATGCTCCTCGCGCAGGCGAGCGGAGGACGTAAGCTCGCCAGCCCAAATTCGATCAGCGAGCCCGCGGTACACGGGGTTTCCGCGTGTCTCCCGCTCATCATCGAACGCATGAGCGCCCGACATTACCAACAGCCTCCTTACGTCGCTCCGACGCCGCCTCTGCCCAGCAAGTCGACAGAGTTTAATACTATTGCGTACACAAAGATACAAGTGTAGACAAATTTCATACTCATCCGTACAGGATGCAAGTGCGCACGGATTTCGAAGAGCTTGTGGAACTGAAATGATCGATTCGCGCGCCGCGGTGGATGTGCTGGTCATAGGCGGTGGCAATGCTGCGCTCTGTGCTGCGATCGCGGCGCGGCGGGCGGGCGCTTCGGTGCTGGTGGTCGAGGCCGCGCCGAAGTTCTATCGAGGAGGCAATACCCGCCATACGCGCAACATGCGTTGCGCGCACGACGCCGCCACCGAGCACCTCATCGGGCCTTACACGGAAGATGAATTCTGGGACGATCTGTTGAGGGTCACGGAGGGCAATACCGACGAACAGCTCGCCCGTTACATGATTGCCCAGTCGAAGCCGATGCTCGGTTGGATTGGTGAACAGGGCGTGCGTTTCCAGCCATCGTTGGGGGGCACGCTCAGCCTGGGCCGCACCAATTCCTTCTTTCTTGGCGGCGGTCGGGCGATGCTCAACGCACTCTATCTTACCGCCGAGACGCTCGGCGTCGATGTTCTCTACAATTCGCCCGTCGTCGCACTCGATATCGAGAACGGCCGGTTCCGCTCCGCGACGTTGCGCACCCCGGAAGCTGATCAGGTCGTTCGCGCCCGCGCGATAGTGGCCGCAGCCGGCGGCTTTGAGGCCAACATCGATTGGCTGAAAGAAGGTTGGGGCGAGATCGCGGAGAACTTCCTTATCCGCGGAACCCGCTACAATCGCGGTGACGTGCTGAAGATGTTGATGGGATCTGGGGTCGAGACGATCGGCGATCCGACACAGTGCCATGCTGTGGCGATCGACGCGCGCGCGCCAAAATTCGACGGCGGAATCATCACCCGCCTCGACTGCGTGGTGTTCGGCATCGTCGTGAATTGCCAAGCGGAGCGCTTCTACGACGAGGGCGAGGATGTCTGGCCAAAGCGCTACGCGATCTGGGGGCGCCTGGTGGCCCAGCAGCCCGATCAGATCGCCTGGATCATCTTCGACGCCAGTTCGCTCGATATGTTCATGCCCTCGCTCTATCCGCCAATCGCGGCACAAAGCATCGGAGAGCTCGCCACGACGCTCGATTTGCCCGTCGAAGCCCTCACGAAAACGGTCGACGATTTCAACGCTGCCGTGCGGCCGGGAACATTCGACCACACGGTGCTCGATGATTGCAGGACCGAAGGTCTTACGCCGCCGAAGAGCCATTGGGCCCGCCGGCTCGAGTCACCGCCCTTTTACGCCTACCCGGTGCGGCCCGGAATCACCTTCACGTATCTCTGCACGAGAGTGGATCGCGATGCACGCATGCGAATGCACGGCGGAGGTCGCGCGGAGAATATGTTTGCCGCCGGTGAGATCATGGCCGGCAACGTGCTCGGCAAGGGCTACACCGCTGGAATCGGCATGACCATCGGCAGTGTCTTCGGAAAAATCGCGGGCGAGGGAGCGGCACGCCATGCTCGCGACTGACCACTACGAGGAAGCCGGGAGGCTGATGACGATCTGCAACTCCTGCCGCTATTGCGAAGGACTTTGCGCAGTGTTCCCTGCGATGGAGTTGAGACGGAGCTTCGCCACCGCCGAGCTCGATTACCTCGCAAATCTCTGCCACGGGTGCGGGGCTTGCTACGTTGACTGCCAGTTTTCTCCGCCCCACGAATTCGATGTCAACGTGCCGAAGACACTGGCGGAGGTTCGGCGGCGTCGTATCGATCCCATGCATGGCCGGCGTTTCTTCGCCCGATGTTCGACCGCAACGGTCTGGCAATCGCAACGGTGACGGCTGCAAGTACGGCAGCCTTCATCCTGGGCTTCGCTCTCTGGCACAACAGGGACGCGCTCTTCACGCGGGAGGGATATTTCTACCGGCTGATGCCGCACGAGACGATGGCTGGGATGTTCGGCGCGGCATTTCTCTTCGCCGTGACTGCGCTCGCCATGGGCTTTCGGAGTTTTTGGCAGGAGATTGGCGCGCGCAGCGTCTCGGCAGGATCTGGGACCACGCTCTGGCAGGCGGGCCGGGACGCCGCCACGTTGCGCTATCTGGATGGTGGCGGAGTCGGTTGCTACAATGAAGATGAGCGGCCAACCGACAATCGCCGTCTCTTTCATCATCTCACCTTCTACGGTTTCATGCTGTGTTTTGCATCGACCTCGACGGCGACGATCTACCACTATGTCGCCGGCTGGCCGGCACCCTATGGTTGGCTGTCGCTCCCAAAGTTGTTCGGTATATCCGGCGGAATCGGCCTCATCATAGGGCCGCTCGGCCTGCTGCGAGCAAAGCTCATACGGGATCGCGCGATGATGGACCCGGCGAAGTTTGGGATGGACACGGCCTTTCTCATCATGATGTTGCTCGCGGGACTGACAGGACTGCTCTTGATGGTGCTGCGCGAGACGTCGGCCATGGGCGTGATGCTTGCCATTCATTTGGGCGTAGTCTTCTCACTCTTCTTGACGATGCCCTACGGCAAATTCGTACACGGCATCTACCGCTTCGGCGCTCTTGCCCTCTACGCCGCCGAGCGCAAGGTCGGCCGGCCCGCGTCTACCGCCGCAGTTCAATCCGGGATACGCCGTGCGGAATTGATCCCCTAGCGTTAAGTAATGCGTCGTAGATGACGCTCTCATTCGGGGACAGCGCAAGCTGAGAGGCAGGCGATGATGAGTAGCTTGAGCACCAACACCCGCGTCGTCATCGCATCGCGGCCCGGCGGGCCGGAGGTCCTTCAGTTCGTCGAGCGCCCGCGGCCTGTCCCGGGTGAGGGTGAGATACTGGTGCGCGTGTGCGCTGCCGGAATGAACCGCATGGACGTGCTGCAGCGACAGGGCAACTATCCGCTGCCGCCCGATGCCTCGGACGTTCTTGGCGTCGAACTTGCCGGCGTGGTCGAAAGCCTGGGCTCCGGCGCGAGTCGTTTCAAGCGCGGCGATCGGGTCATGGCGCTTGTCACCAGCGGTGCCTATGCGGACTGGGCGGTCGTTCCAGAGGCAACTGCTCTACCCATTCCAGAAGGCATGTCCTTCGAGCAGGCGGGTGCCTTTCCGGAGACGTACTTCACCGTCTGGAGCAATGTTTTTGAACGGGCCGCACTGAAGAGGGGCGAGACGCTCTTGGTTCACGGCGGCACCTCAGGCATCGGCACGACGGCGGTCGTGCTCGGGAAGGCCATCGGTGCCCGCGTTATCGTCACCGCAGGTTCGCCGGAAAAGTGCGCGGCCTGTCTCAAACTCGGCGCAGATGGCGCGATCAATTATCGGACGCAGGACTTTGTCGCGGTCTCCAAGGAAATGACGGAGGGGCGGGGTCCCGACGTAATCCTGGATATGGTCGGCGGCGACTACATTGCCCGCGACCTCGCGGCAATCGCCTTCGGCGGCCGCATTGCCCAGATCGCCTCCCAGCGAGGTTCCAAGGCCGAGGTCGATCTCAATTTGCTGCGAAGGAAGCTGGTGACGTTGACGGGTTCGTCGCTGCGGTCGCAGCCGTTGGCGATGAAGGCGAAGCTCGCCGCCGCCGTCGAGGACAAGATTCTCCCGATTCTGAGCAGGGGGCAGGCCAAACCGCTGATCGATTCCGCCTTTCCGTTTGAAAAGGTCGCGGATGCCCATGCGCGCATGGATGGCGGCGACCACGTCGGCAAGATTGTGCTCGTCATGGAAACGGAAGCCTAGGCCGCTGCTCGAACGAGGCTGGAGGTGGCACTCTTGCCCCTGACTTCCGCCTCCTCGAACTCGGCGGCGATAATCGCGCGGTCGAGCGCGGCGCGCAGTTCCTTGGCTGAACTCCAGCGTCAGCTCAATCCCGGCTCGCGCCCCGGGTTCGAGGGCTATATTGATGAAGTCGAGCGTGATGACGTCGCCCAGCGGCGCATGGCGCGCGTGGTCATAGGCAACGACCGCCTGTGAGAGCGGGAACCATTCGTCCCCGCGCTTTGCCATGCCCTCTGCCCGGGCGATTTCGACAATGGATGTGCACATATCCAGCCTTCCTATTTCGCCAGATGCTTGCCGAAGAAGGCGAACACCTTGCTCCAGCCGTCCATGGCGGCTTCCGGCCGGTAGAGCGGCCGGTGCCAATACCAGATGCCGTGGCCGGCGCCGTCGTAGCGGTGGAACTCGTGCGCCTTGCCTTGCTTCTTGAGCTCGGCTTCGTGCTGGTTCACCTGCTCGGGGCTCGGCGCGCGGTCGTCGTTGCCGAAGATGCCGATCAGCGGGCAGCACAGGTCCCTCGTCATGTCGATCGGCGCGACCGGCGTCTTGGCGTTGAGTTCATCCTTGCCCATCACTACGCGGCCGCCCCAGAGGTCAGCGCAGGCGTCGACGTCCTTCTTCTGGCAGGCATAGATGAAAGCGTGCCGGCCACCCGAACAGGAGCCGAAAAGGCCGACCTTGCCGTTGTGATTTCCCTGCGCGCGCATCCACTTCACTGCCGCCTCGGTATCGCCGACCATCTGGGCGTCGGGAATGCCGCCGTCTGCGCGCACTTTCGCGGCGACGTCGTCCGGATTGCCTTCGCCCGCACGCTCATAGAGGTTGGCGCAGATCGCCAGATATCCATGGTGCGCAAAGCGACGCGTGGTCTCAATGTAGAACTCGCTCCAGCCTGGAAGATGGTGGACAAGCACCACGCCCGGAAAGGAGCCTGAACCGGACGGCTTGGCCACATAGGCCGTAATTGGGGTTCCCTTATCGCCGTTGAGGGTCACGTTTTCGCAGGTCATGCCTCGGTAGAATGACATTATTCTACTTCCTCCATGTTCAGCTTAAGTCATCAGTCCGGCGTCGCTGCGTACGCCTTTTGCTGTTCGGGCAGCAAGCGGTCAAGGCAGCGGGGCTCGATCCTGTGGAGCGATTATGGACGCGTGCATTGGCGATGCGGTGCGGACCAAAAGCAATGTCGCCACTGGCGCATCTCTAGGTCATATTACCTGGCCCATCACCGCGTCAGGCTTCTTCTCTGCGAGGAAGCGCTCCGCCGTCAGCGGCACACCGTCTGGTCCGGCGACGACCTTGACGCCGGCAAAGCTCGTCGCCTCCTCGACCCAGCTTTTCGGCGCGGGCAGACCCCAGAGATTGCTGTTGACGCCGGGCTGAACCGGGCATGCCACGGGCTCGTCGTCGATGTCGATGATCTGGATGCCAGGCAGCAGCAGTTCTGTGCGATGGCCGTCAGGATCGCGCACATAGGCGTAATAGGAGTGCTGATGTCCGTGCCGTCCCGGGCCGTGCTCGAGCCGGTCCTTGAATCCGAGGTTGCCGGCGATGTCGCAGGCGCGAACAATGTCATTGAATGACTCCACCACATAGCCGGCGTGATGGAAGCGCGGACCCGTGCGTGTGAGAAACACGATGTCCCACGGGTTGTCCTTCCTGTGCAAGAAAGTTCCGACGACCTTTCCGGCGCTTTCGACCACGATGTAGTCGGAAATGCGGAAGCCAAGATTCATATAGAACTTCGCGTTCGTCATCACGTCCGGCACCAGCACCTGGTAATGGTCCATGCGGAGCGCCGCAGCTCCGCGATGCATATGCTTCTTGGTGTGCATCCTCGGCACGGTCGGCATGGTAGCGCAAAGCTCCACCGGCGTGCCGGCAGGATCGTTGAAGTGGAGCGTACGGGCCTGGTGCGGGACTTCGACAAAGGTCGACTGGATGCCGATCCCATCGAAATACGCCTTCGCCTTGTCGAGGTCTTCGTCCATGAACACGCGGAAACCGACGCGCTCGCACATGGGCTGCCCGTTGGTGCGCTTCAGCGTGAGGCTGTGATGGCACCGCTCCTCCACGCCGCGCAGCCACAGGGTGTCCGGCGTCTCGTCGGTGACGATCAGCCCGATCACCTCGGTGTAGAAGTCGCGGCTTGCAGCGAGGTCGCGAGCGGTGAAGGCGAGATGGCTTGCCCGCGTGATGTTGAACGGCGGGAAGAAATTGGTTTTCGGCAGTTCCATATTCGCACTCTTCGGCCTGTCAGAAGGCATACTGCTAACTCTTGATCTGTACGCCGGTGTCGCGGACGATTTTACCCCATTGCGCGAGCTCCCGGTCGATCATCTCGCCATAGGCAGCTGGCGACAGTACGCCCGGAACGTAGGACGCCGCCACCAGCCGGTCGCGGATGGCGCCGGTCGTGTTCATTTTCACGATTTCCGCACCTAACGCCGCGATCAGCTTCGGCGAGGTGCCCTTGGGCGCCAGCAAACCGTTGGCCACATAAAGCTCGTCGAAGCCGTCGTAGCCGAGCTCCCTGAACGTCGGAACGTCGGGCGCCGCCACTGACCGCGCTGGGCCGGTCACCGCGAGCCCGATCACCTTTCCCGAATGGCGTAAGCCCTCGGAGTTACCCGGCGTATCGAAGGTGAATTGCAGGGTGCCCGCCGCCGCGGCCAGAAGCTGCTGCGTCGTGCCGGGGTAGGGCACGTGTTGGCCGGTGATGCCGGTCTGTTTCAGGAAAAGCTCGGTGACGAGATGTCCGCCGGTCCCGATGCCGGGCGAGCCCCAGTTGAGCTCGCCCGGCCGCGCCTTGGCGTAGTCGACGAACTCCTTGAGCGTCTTGATGCCGAGACTGGCATTCACCACCAGGAGGAACGGAAAGGTGAACAGGAGCGCGATCGGATCGAAGTCGCGTTTGACGTTCACCGGCGAGCCGCTGATGACCAGCGGCGCGAGCACGATGTGGCTGTTCGAGGCGAGCAGGATGGTGTGACCGTCGGGCGCCGAACGCGCCACCGCCATGCAGCCGAGCGAGCCCGAGCCGCCGGGCATGTTTTCCAATATGAAGCTCTGGCCAAACCTGTCCTTCAGGTTATCGGTGTAGAAGCGGAAGTTTTGTCCCGGTCCGCCCGTCGCGGTCGGCGAGATCACCCGCACCGCGCGATGCGGCCAGCCGTCCACGGTCTGCTGCGCGAAGGCGCCGCGAGCACCAAATCCCGCCAGCGCCGACGCGCCGAATACACCACCAAACGCACCGACGAATTGCCTGCGGGTCCGCATCGTCATTCCTCCCACGTCATTGTTGACGGCGCTTTTGCGCCTTGGGACAAAGCATGCATGATGACGCGACGTCCGATCAATAGCGCCGCGGCTAGTGTCCCGATTCCGAAGTTCGCCTTATTTCTGCGGCACCCCCATTTTCCGAACTTCGGAATCGAAGGACACTGGCAACTCATTGATCTAGTGTGGCTTTGGTTCAGAAGTCCGCAGCACGGACTCGCCGCAAGAGTGATGCGGACTTCTGAACCGCCACACTGGTAGGAGCGTGAAAACGAATGGCTGAAGGTCTTTTGCCAACGACCGTTGTGGGCAGCTACCCACAGCCGGGCTGGCTGGTGGATCGCGAATTGCTGAAAGCCAGCGTGCCGCGGGTGCGCATGCATGAACTTTGGCACGTGAGGGAGCCGTTTCTTAAGGAGGCGCAGGACGACGCGACGATCCTCGCCATCCGCGACATGGAGCAAGCCGGCATCGATATCGTCACCGATGGCGAGATGCGCCGCGAGAGTTACTCCAATCGCTTCGCCACTGCGCTCGATGGAATCGACAACGACAATCCCGCTGTCATCACTAACCGCGCCGGGCGCTCGGTCAGCGTGCCGCGCGTGGTGGGAAAAATCCGCCGCCGCAGTCCGGTCGAAGTCGAGGACATGAGATTCCTGCGTAGGCACACGCAGCGCAAGGCCAAGATGACGCTGCCCGGCCCGTTCACGATGGCGCAGCAGGCCAAGAACGAGTTCTACAAGGACGCAGACGAAATGGTGATGGACTTCGCCGCTGCGGTGAACGAGGAGGTGAAGGACCTCGAGGCCGCGGGTGCTGACGTGATCCAACTCGACGATCCCTGGCTGCGCAACGATCCCGCCGCCGCCAAGCGCATCGCTGTACGCGCGCTCAATCGCGCATTGCAGGGGCTGAAGGTCACGACAGTAGTGCATCTGTGTTTCGGCTATGCGGCGGTCGTGGCGGGTCAGAAGCCATCCGGCTACTCGTTCCTGCCGCAACTCGCCGACTGCTCGGCCGATCAGATCTCCATCGAAGCGGCGCAGCCGCACCTCGACCTCGGCATCCTGAAAGACCTCTCCGGCAAGGTAATCATGCTCGGTGTGATCGATCTCGGCGATCGGGCTGTCGAGACACCCGACATCGTCGCTGCGCGAATTCGTGCCGCGCTGAACTACGTCGAAGCCGACAAACTCGTCGTCGCGCCCGACTGCGGTATGAAGTATCTCAGCCGCGCCACTGCTTTCAGCAAGTTGCAGTCGATGGTTAACGGCGCGGAGGCCGTACGTGCCGAGATCAGCTGACAGGTCCCGCCGGGCCGCTTCCTGCTGGCCACCTTTGTTCGATGCCCGCTACAGGGATTGTCTGTGATGAAATCGGCCATTTTTGATCTTGCTGGGACGGCGACCTAGTCCGCTTTGATTCCCATCTCGGTGACGAGCTGCCCGTAGGTTGCGTAGAAGCGGTCGATGTGAGCCTTGACGCCGGCGATGGTGTTTTCGGCGGGTTCCGGGACGGTGTGACCGAACGCGATCAGCTTGTCGCGCACCTCCTTATTGCCCAGCGTCGCCGCGATCTCCTTGTTCAGGTAGGTCTGGATCGCTTCCGGAAGGCCCTTCGGCCCGATCACAAAGTTGGTGATCTGGATCGCGACGTCGATCCCGGATTCGCGGATGGTCGGCACGTCCGGCATCCTGGACGAGCGCTTGTCGCTGGCGATTGCCAGCGGGATCACCTTGCCTTCCTGAATTTGCGGCAGCACCAGCGTCTGGGTGTCGAACATGACCTGGACGTCGTTCGCCAGCAGCGCCTGCATCATGGGGCCGTTGCCGCGATAGGGAACATGGACCATGTCGACCTTGGCGAGCTTGATGAATTGCGCCCCGGTGAGGTGCTGCGGGCCGCCCGTGCCGGACGAGCCCCAGTTGATCTTGCCCGGATTGGCCCGCGCGTACGCCATGAACTCGCCGAACGTCTTGTAGCGGGAGGCATTTGCGCTGTTGGTCACCAGCACGAACGGATACGAATAGACTGCAGCGACCGGCGTGAAGTCGTTGCTCGGGTGCCACGGCAACTTTTGCAGCGCCGCAAGTGTGGCATGTGAACTGGTGGTGAGAAGCAGCGTGTAGCCGTCGGGGTCCGAACGCATCAGTTCATTGACCGCGATGGCGCCGCCGGCGCCAGGCTTCGCCTCGACGATGATGGGCTGGCCGATCTGTTCCGAGAGCCGCTGGCCGACGATGCGGGCCACCACGTCGGTGCCGCCGCCCGCGGCGAATGGAATCAGAATGCGGATCGCCCGATTGGGATATTTCGTCTGGGCAAAAGCGCTTGGCGTCGTGGCGGCCAGGATAGTGGCAGCGAACAATGTGCTGAACAGGCGGTTGATCGGCATGGTGGGCGTTCCGTTGCAGGCGTTCACGAAATTGGGTTGGTCAGGGGCGGCTCGAACGGGGCGAGCGAGCGCAGGTAGCGCGCGCTGTTGGCGGCGTCTTCCTGCGGTTTGCCGAGCGACGCCTGGTGCATGGTGACGTGGTCATCGTAGCCGATCTCCGCCAGAGCGCCCGTGACGCTTGGGAAATCGATCCCGCCGGGCTCCCACATCGGAATCTGGTCGAATCGAATTTCGCCGCGGCGCCAGGTCAGGATCCTGGACTGGCCTTCCGGGTGGATGCGGTGGTTCTGCAAATAGACGTTGATGATGTGAGGCGCGAGCCGCTTGATAGTCTCGCGGCCGTAAGGCTCGCCGCACAGCTCGAGGTTGGCGGGCTCGTAGGTCAGTCCGAAGTTGCTGCGACCGATGCGGCGTAGCACGTCAAGCGTGCCGTCGATCGTCTCGAACAGCGATTTGGTGTGGCACTGGTGGGCGAGGCGGATGCCGCGCTCGTTCGCCTCGTCGGCGGCGCGCTGCGCCCACGGGATGTCTTCGTCCTTACGCAAGGCGACGCGGACGATATCCGCGCCGAGGATCTCCGCGAGATCGAGATAGGGACCGATCCGGCGCAGCGCCTGCGGACCTTCGTCGGTGTTCTCCGGGATCGGAAAGTCGCCGGTCACCATGGAGACGCTGAGCCCGCGCTCGCACAGCATGTTGACGTGGCCAATGAGCTCGGCGCGAGGCGTCTGGATGCTCAGTTGCGAGGCGCGCATGCACAGCGCGTGATAGCCACTGGTGACGGCAATGTCGGCGAGTTCGGCGAGCGACACCGCTGCTTCGCGCTTGGCGAAGAACTTCTCGCCAATGCGGACGGACAGGCAGAGTTTCACGGGTAAAGTCTCATCCCGCCGGTGTGGGCTGTCAAGCGCCGGGGCGGGCGGTGCCGCGCCTATCTCCGAAGCCGAGTTTGCCGGTGTCCGCGTCTCGGCGCAATTCGTTAAGACGTGCATGCCGGTGCGAGCACGGCCTCATGTTAGCGGACGGATGGGAGGCGAGGGCAGGGGCAGTCCACCAACCGAAATCGTCAATCGTCTTAACGAGGTGCTCAATCGAGGCGCAAATAGTTCGGAGATATTGCCAAAGCTCAAGCAGTCCGACATCGAGGTCGAGTGCCGGTCAATTCTCGATCACGAGGTTGAAGAGAAGGCGTGGTAGCTGACAATTCAATTCGATCCTGTCCGTCAGGCCGGGGCGCCTTGATTCCAAGCTAGGTTCCTTGCATTGCTCATCGTCACAGGTATGATCGCCCCTTCAAAGGATACAGATGGGAACGATCGATGGGTTACCTCGTCAGGGGCACAAACTTGGTCGGGACAATCACACTGCGCCGAGTTTCATCAGTTGGTGCGATCAAGAAAGCTAGGGAACTCATCGCGGATGGGTACCGAGAGGTGCAGATTACCGCACCGGATGGTCACCGCTTTGAGCGTGAAGACTTCAACAAGTTAGCGAGCGCTTCAGATCGCGGCCTTCTGCGCGCCGACGAGACGATCGATTGAAAAGGCGCGCCGTACAGTATTCGCCTCGCTCAAGGGCGAGGTCATCACAGAGAGGGTAGCTGTTTGGCTTGCTGTTAGTGGCCATAGCGAAGATGCCGAGAATTTTGCAGGGCTGTCGGGCCGCCGACCATCCTCACTGCGCGCGCATCGCCTCGATGCTCTGCTAGATGTGGGTGCGCGCCTGCTTCCACTGATGCCTCATTTGTCCCCGCCTTGTTGTCGGTCATGGCCGCTCCTTTCGCCTTCCGGCGGAGGAGCTAGCCGATATGGAGCGTGCCCGGCGGGCGATGCTTCCTGTTTCACGGTGCGAAACGATCCCACAAAGGCTGTACCGTCGGCTGTTGGGTCGGCTAGGGTTCGGGAAAATACCGGCGCTCCAACGCGCGGCACGGGAGGACATCATGAAAACTTGCATCACTCGAAGGGCCGCCATCGCCATCGCCACGGCGGGCCTCTGCGCGGGACCGTCGGCCGCCTGGGCACAGGCTTGGCCGTCGCGACCCGTCACCATCATCCTGCCGTTTGCCGCCGGCGGGGGGACCGACCTGCTGGCGCGTGCGCTCGCGCAGGATCTGGGCGAGAGATTTAGCCAGCAGTTCGTCGTCGACAATCGCGCCGGCGCAGGCGGCAATGTCGGCGCCGGTGCCGTCGCCAAGGCCGCTCCCGACGGCTACACGTTATTGTTCGGCACGCCTGGGCCGCTCGCGAACAACAAGCTGATGTACAAGAGCCTGCCGTTCGATCCGGAGCAGGCCTTCACGCCGATCGTGCTGATCGCCAAGTCGCCCCTCATCATCGCGGCGAAAGCGTCGCTTCCGGTGAAGGATATCAAGGAGCTTGCGGCGCACGCCAAGGCAAATCCCGGCAAGCTCAATGTCGGCGTCCCCGGCAACGGAACCCTTGGCCACATCACCTCGGTGCTGGTGCAGAAGGAACTCGGGATCAGCATGACGAACGTGCCGTATCGTGGCACGGCGCTGGTGGCCAACGACCTGCTCGGAGGCCAAGTCGACGTCGCGATGGATTTCATGCCAACGTACGTGCCGCTGGTGCGCGAGGGCAAGATTCGCGCGCTTGCCGTCACCACCACTCAACGATCGAGCGATCTGCCGGACGTGAAGACCGTGCAGGAAGCCGGCTTCCGAGGATTCGAGGCCACCGCCTGGTATGCTCTGGCGGCGCCGGCGGGTACGCCGAACGAGATTATCGACAAGCTCAACGCCGCCACTAATGCATTCCTGAAGAGCCCAAAGGGACAGGAAGTGCTTGCCAGCCTGAGCATGCAGGCCGTCGGCGGACCTCCGGCTGATCTGAAGGCCTTCATCGCCTCCGAATTGCAGAAGTGGGGCCCGGTGGTGAAGGAAGCGAACATCTCTATGTGACGCGGCGTTCGGGATCAGTCCATATGGCGAAGTACCTCGAGGATTTTCGCGAAGGGGAAATCTGGCAGCAGCGGATCGATCGTGATCGGAGAGGACGAGATGGTCGCCTACGCCAAGGCGAACGATCCGCAGCCGATCCATGTCGACCCGAACGCGGCCAAGAACGGGCCGTTCGGCGGAATCATTGCCAGCGGCTGGCAGATCGCTGCGCTATCCATGCGGCTTTTCGTCGAGGCCGGCGGTTACGGCGATGCGCCCATCGTCGGAATCGGCATCGACGAACTACGCTGGAGGCAAGTGGTGCGCCCCGGCGATGCACTCCGCACCACCCGTGAGATCGTCGAAGTGCGCAGGTCCGCGTCCAAGCCGGACCGCGGAATGATCCGCACTCGCGTGACCGTCTTAAATCAGCGCGACGAGACGGTGATGACGTATTATTCGCTCGGCCAGGTGCGGGCGCGCAGTACGGTCCCTGAAGGGACATGACTCGCCAACTTATTGAGTGGCGCATGATCTTTTCAGCGAACCGGATTCCACTTCGCTGGATCATGCGTTAGAGGTGGCGACCCTCGTCGACGATGATGCTGGTGCCGGTGGCGCTACCCAGATGCGTGACGCAGGCCAGGACAGCGCGTGCGACGTCGTCCGCGGTCGTGACGTGGCGCAACGGCGTGGTTTCGGCGATCTTGCGCAAACTCGCGGGATCGCGGCCCTTGACGAAGCCGGTGTCGACCGCCGCTGGCGAGACCGACAGCATTCGGATCTTGGGTCCCAGCACCTTGGCGAGCGCCAGCGTGAGCACGTCGAGGCCCGCCTTGGCCGCGCAATAGGCAAGATTGCTGCCGGCGCCGGTCAATGCCGACACCGACGATATGTTGACGACAACACCTTGCGGCGTCTTCTCCAACAGCGGCCGGAACGCCCGGATGACGGCGAACGGTCCGCGCAGGTTGGTGCGGGTGACCTGGTCGAAAATCTCGTCGGTCAGGGCGTCGAGGTCGCCCGCCGGCACCATCACGGTGCGGCCAGCGGAGTTGACCAAGACGTCGATGCGGCCGAAACGCTGCGCCACGGCGTCGGCCGCCGCCTTTATGCTGTCCCCCTCGTCGATCGTGATCTGAACCGCCATGTGGTCGCCAGGCAGCAGAGCGGCGACGACGCGCTCCGCGGCGGCTCGGTCGCGATGATAGCCGACGACGACGGTCGCGCCACGGGCTGCGAACAGCCGCGCTGTCGCCTCGCCGATGCCACTGCTGGCGCCGGTCACCACCACAACCCGTCCGGAAAGATCGTCGTCCATTTATGCCGCTCCGTTCCCATGCTCGCCAGCGTCCAATACGCGGCGTGCAGCTTCTGCTTCAAAATCTTGCCGATATCGGAGCGCGGCAGCGCGGGGCGAATATCCACACCCGCGAGCCGCTGCATTCGATCCAGGCGTGCATTGGCCCAGCCGCCGACCTCGTCTGGGCCCAGCGCCTGCTACTTCTTCCGAGCCGCGCTATAGGGATAGATCATGTTGCCAGTCTTGTACTCGGCCGGCCACACGATCACCTGCTTGGTGCCCGTGCGGAATTGCTCGAGGTCATTGGGTGCGACGTTCTGGAACTGGGTGAAGAGCTGGCGTGATTTCTCCCATTCGCCGTCCTTGCCAAACGCAATGTCGCCGGCCACGGTCTTGAACGTGTGGCTGCGGATATAACTCCGCAAGCTTGTCGTGATCGGTGCTCCGGGTCTCCTCTACCGCCTTCGCGAGCACCTGGCCGGCGGCGTAGCCGAATGGAACGAAGCCATGGCCAAGCGGATCGACGCCCTGGCCGGCGGCCTTGGCCTGGTAGCGGTTGAACAGGTCGGCGACGCCGGGAAATTCGAACGGCGAGGCGCGCACGAAGCTCTCGCCGATGACGAGACCGTTGGCGAGCGGGCCGAGCTGAACCTTGATGGGTGTGACCAGCAGGCCGATCATGGCGCCGCCGAACATCTTGGGCACGAGGTTGATTTCGTTCGCCGCGCGCACGATTCCGACCGTGTCGGGCGGATAGGCGGCGACGTAGACGATGTCGGGATTGGCGGCCTGCACAGCGCGCACGACCGGCAGGAAATCGGTCGTGGGCGGTGGATACGAACGGTCGTAGACGATCGTAAAGCCGGCCGCCTTGGCATTGTCGCGCGCGGCGTCCGCGGCGGTCTTGGCGAACTCCGCGTCGGCCGACACGATCGCCACGGTCTGCGGTTTCGGATTCTGCGCTGCGGCGAGCTCGAAGAAGCCGTCCGAGAACGCGCTAGGTCCCTTCGGCCCCATCGGCACCATGGAGAAGTATCGCGGATAGTTGAAGTGCCGGTTGACGCCGATGGCCATCATGCTGATGGTCGTCTTGTTGTTCTGCATGATGACCGGCATCGCCGGCGCCACCATATTGGTGGCATAGGGCCCGAGCAGCAGGTCGACCTTGTCGACGGCGATAAGCTTCGTATAGAGGGCCGGCACGTTGTTCGGATTGCTCTGGTCGTCATAGTAGACGAGTCTCGACCGGCCGGCCGAGGAGCCCGCCCTTGGCGTTGACGTCGTCGCGCCAGAGTTCGAGCGCCATCAACAACTGCTTCCCATTGGCGGCGACCCCGCCGGTTAGCGCGAGGGTGATGCCGACCTTCATCGGATCGGCGGCATGCGCAGGTGCCGCAAGCGATAGCGCGGCGAAGATCAGCGCGACCAGGGCGCGCCATCCATTGCGCAGAGTCGAGGTGAAGAACATGAGCTTTCTCCCTTGGATATTCCTGGTTGGTTGAGCACGGCTCTCCGGCCGCTTGTTGTCATCGTCCGCATTCGGCGCAACGGTTTGATCGTCCGCGCCAATCAGTATTGTCCTTTTGGCTCCAGCCCGAGCACGTACTGCCCATACATGGTGCTCACCGCATCCCAGTTGAGACTGATATGGGCGGCGGCGGCGTGGGCGTCCCGCCACACCCGCTGCAGCGGCTTTTCGAGGAATATTCCCTGTCCGCCGGACGCCAGGAACAGCGCATCGATCGCCTGCACCAGGAGGCGCGTGCAGAACGTGTGACTGAGCCGGTTGCGCAGCCGCATGTCGAGCGGCGTCCGGTCGCCGTGCGCGGCGATCGCGTAAGTCTCGGCAAGATCGCGGAACATCATGAGGCGCGCCGCGTCGATGCAGCCGGTCGCCTCGGCCACCCGCGACTGGATGGTGGCAAACTCGGCCATCCGCCGGTTGCCGCCGGCGACTGCCCCGCGGGTCGAGCGCACCTTCACCATGTCGACGAAGTCGGCGAGCGCGCCCTCCGCCATGCCGAGCACGGGTGCGACCAGCGTGGTAGGCACGACCGAAAGAAACGACTGGCGATAGAGCGGATTGGTGTTGATGAGCGTGCCCGGGCCGGTGCCCGCCGCCAAGTCCGCAATCGTCACCGCGCGGTGGGCGGGGACAAACAGGTCGTCGGCCACGATGTTCTTGCTGCCGGTGCCGGCGAGCCCCATCGTGTGCCAGTTGTCGTCGATCCGGGCATCCCCGCACGGCACCAGAAGAAAGCTCGGGTTCGGCTGTCTCGGACCCGGGCGGCCGGGGGAACCACGGTTGAGAGCAGGAACCACTGCGCATTGTCGCAGCCGCTCGCGAAGCTCCAGACTCCGGAGGTCCGATAGCCTCCTGTCGACCGCCACGGTCTTGCCGACCGGCGCATACGACCCTGCGGCGATGGCGCCGGGATCGGCCCAAAATTCTTCCTGCGCCTCCTTGGGAAAGGATGCCACGAACCACTGATGTACGGCGCCGAGACCAAACACCCAGGCCGAGGACCCGCAGCCCCGGCCGATCGTGGCAACCAATTCGGCAAAGACCTCGAAGCCGTATTCGAAACCGCCAAAAGCCTGCGGTTGTAGAACGCGGAACAACTCGGCTTCGCGAATGCGCTCGATAACGTCGTCGGCGACCCGCCGGTTTGCCTCCGTTTCCTGGACGCGAGCGCGCACGACTTCGGCGATTGCGCGGGCACGTGACAGCAGCTCCGGTACGTCGGGTTTGAGCGGAGGCGAACGAATGACCGCGACGGACATGCTCGTATCTCCTTGGTAGGCGCTATTGCATCATCTCGTCAGGCGGCATGGGACCCCAAAGATTTGCAGCTTCCGGTGTCTTCGGCCAGGTTTTCGGCCGCTGCGGATTGTCGCGATGCCACGGCCGCGGGTCGAAATAGCCGAGCGCCTCGTCCTTCATCTGGTCGAGCTCGGCGAAGAGCTCGGTGATTAGCCCGTTCGGGCTGCGATGGTAGGTGAAGAGGTTGTGGCCGATGCCGTGACGTCCTGGGCCCCAGAGAATCTTGTAGCCGTTCTTGCTCAGGAAATCGCACGCGCTCTGCATGTGAGCCCAATCGCGCAATTCGAATGCCGTGTGAAAATGTTTGTTGGAACCCGTTTCGACCAGGTTGATCGTGTGATGGTCCACTCCGCATCGAAGGAATGAGAAATAATCGCCCATCCAGTCAGAAACCCGAAAACCGAGAACGTCGCAATAGAAGCTCGTGACCGTCTTCACGTCGGCCACGTGAAAGGCGACGTGGCCGAGTTTATGGGGCACGATACCGTTTTGGCGGAACGGTTGCGCCTGCGGCTCGGGCCGCTTGAAGACCTCCATGACGGTGCCCTTCGGATCCTCGAATGCAACCATGTCCTTGATCGTGGGCTCCGGGTCTTTCTTTCGAGACGTGCGCACCCCATGCGCAGCGGTCTGCTTCTCGAATGCATCAAGGTCGTCGTCGGGGCCAAGCTGGAATCCGATCTGCGTGCATCGCGCCTGGGAACCGCTGCGTAGAATCACGGAATGATGCTCGACCGTATTCGCGAGATACGCTGCTTCCTTGTCTTTCGCGATCAGCGAAAGACCGAGGACGTCGGTGTAATACGCGACCTGCCGTTCAAGGTCCGGGGTCTCGTAGCTGGCGTGCGAGATTTTCTTCACTGCGATCATACACGTCGCTCCTTTTGAATGCGGCCGCTGGTTTCAAGATGCTCAGGCACCCTTATGCGGCGCAGCCCCGCAAGAATACTTTGACCGCGATCCGCACCGTTTCGTCGATCTTGTCACGGCTTGCAGCGCGCGGCATTCCAGTCAGCCGGCTCAGTTGATGCTCGCCGAGCAGCATGTCGAGAAACAGAACGGCGAGCCGATATGGGTCTTCCGCAAGGATGTGTCCGTCCTTTTGCTGTTTCGCGACCCAGTCCGCGACAAGTTTGTAGGCGGACGCCGGTCCGGTCTGAAAAAAGAGCCGTCCGGTCTCGGGAAAGGTACGACCCATCGACACCATCAGCCGGTGAAATTCGAGGATCGGCGGCGACAGGACCATCGCCAGGAATGACTGGCCGATCTCGGTCAACTGTGCCTCCAGACTGCCGCCGGCGTTCACGTGGATTGCCAGAACGACGTCGCGGCATTCCTGTTGGACCACGGCCTCGAACAGGCCTTCCTTGCCGCCGAACCAGGCATAGATCGTCGCTTTCGAGCCACCGACCACGCCGATAATTTCGTCGATCGAGACGTTGTCGTAGCCCTTCTTGAGGAACAGTGCCGCGGCGGCGCGGATGATGTGCTCCTGACGCTGTTCAGCATTCTCCGCCCGGCCGGGAGCACGCGCCGTCGCCGGCCTCCGCCCTCGTGGCGCCCGCTTATTGCTTTGAATCGGCATCGGATTTTCTAACCGGAGCGCCATTCCGCTTCAACCTCAAAACTTTTCGATTGCATCATCGCATGAATTTACTGTAACGTACAGTACGATGTAACGTACGGTACAGTACGTAGTCAATAAAAAGAATTCCATGGGAGCGAAACTTCATGCAAGCCGCCATCCCCCCGGACGATACCCTCGCGGCACAGACGAAGCTTGCTTTGCGCAGGCTCGCGAGTTCGGTCGCGGTTGTGACATGCCGGGACGGACAAGTGCGTTACGCCATGACGGCGACCGCGGTCAACGCCATGAGCATGCAGCCACCGTCGATGATCGTCTGCATCAATCGTTCGACAGCGTTTCACGCCGCGGTCAGCCGCGCTGGCAGCTTTGCGATCAACATCCTCAATCGCAACCAGATCGAGATTTCGATGGGTTGCGGTGGTCAGGCTCGCGGCGAAGATCGCTTCGGTTACGGCACGTGGGGTGAGGAAGCCGGCGTTCCGATCCTGACCGACGCACAGGCGCGCGTCGTCTGCGCCAAGGAAGCAAGCTTCGACTACGGATCGCATACGATATTCGTTGGGCGCGCTACGTCCATTGGTATTCACGGCGAAGTCGATCCGCTGATTTATGTCGATGGAAGGTACACGTGCCTGCCGCCCGATGCGATTGCCGTGTCGGCGCTCCAAACGGAAATCGAGATACTGCGCCAACTCGCGATGTAACGCGGATGACCCCGAACAATGCCAAGAACGCTGGGGGATCGGAAATCGTAACGGTCGTTACAGTCATCAGGGAGGATAACGTCATGCAGATGGAAGCAACGCTCCAGGTTGATAGCAGCAGCAAGGCGGCGGCAGGGCCGGACTTCGCAGATATCCTGAGCCGGGTGCGCAAGCTGCGTCCGGAGATCGAGTCGCGGGCCCTTGCGACCGAAAAAGCCAAGCGGGTGCCCGCCGAAACGATCGAGGCGCTGCGCGACGCCGACGTTTTTCGTACCATGCAGCCGAAGCGCTTCGGCGGTTACGAATTCGGCCCTACGGAGCTTGCAAAAATCGGCTTTGAACTCGGGCGCGCCTGCGGAAGCACCGGCTGGTGTGGAACCCTGGCGGTTTGCTTCGGCTGGATGACGGCGTTCTTTCCGCTCGAAGCGCAGCAGGAGGTCTGGGACAATCCAGACAACCTCCTCGCCGTCTCATATGTGCCCACGCCAAAAGTGGAAGAGGTCGACGGCGGTTACAAGATTTCCGGCAGTTGGCCCTGGGCCAGCGGTGTCGACAGCGCCGCCTGGCTCATCCTCGCGGCCCTGCTTCCAGGCAAGAGCGGGCCGCCGACGCTGGCCTGGTGCCTGGTCCCGGTCAGCGATGTGATGGTCGATCATGATAGTTGGAATGTGAGCGGGCTTGAGGGCACCGGATCGAAGACCGTCGCGATCTCTGATCCTGTCTTCGTTCCGAAGCATCGCGTGCTGCCGATCGGCGCCATTTTTTCCGGGAAGGTGCCGGGCCTTGAGGTGCCGGGGAATCATCAAGCTCGCTTCGGTTATCCGACCTTCGGTCCGACCGCGCTGGTCTCACCGATCGTCGGCATGGCGCAGGGCGCACTCGACGCCTTCACCGAGACAGCTCGCGACGCCCGGCGAATGGCCCGGCCCGGCGTTTTCGAGAAGGTCGCCGAGTCGCCGCTGATCCAGAGCCTGATCGGCCAGGCCGCGGCACGCATCGACGCTGCGCAGACCCTCATGGTGACCAGTCTGCAGGAAGGGCAGGAGATCGTGCGCGCCGGCGGCATTCTCGACATCGAGCAGCGCGTGCGTATCCGCCGCAATCACGGCTTTGCGGCGCGGACTTCGGCCGAAGTTGTCAATGAAATCTTCTTCAAGTCCGGCGCAACCGCTGCGGATGAGAGGAACCGTGTGCAAAGATTCTGGCGCGACGCCAACGCAGCGGCGCTGCACTCCAGTATCGACTGGGACACGTTGTCGGCACTCTATGGGACACAGCAACTCGGGCTACAGCCGCAGGGAATATTCTGAGTCGGACTGCCCCGGACCATTCCGGATCGCTTTTTTCATTGTTGGGACACGAGGGCCGCAACGCCCGGATACTACCGCTGATCGGAAGCAGAGGAAATCACATGATCTACGTTTCGAAAGAGGTCGCGGCGAACGAGGGCGTCCAATCGGGGCATCCACATTTGAGCCGAAGCGACATCTGGAAGGGGTTGGTGATGAAGGCCGAGAATGCGCTGCCGTTCGTCCCCGGCATGGCGAAGTGTAACGTCGTCAAGCGTATGCCGAATGGGCTCATTCGCGACATCATCTTCCGCGGTGAGGATGCGCGCGAGCGGATTACACTCTACCCGGAAGAAAAGGTCGTCTTTGTGCGCGAGTCCGGCAACGTCGACGGCTTCATTGTCAATGAGATACTGGGCGGCGACGACGACCTGCGACTGCGGTTCAGCTTTGCCTTGCAGCTCGTCGATGCTCCGTCCGACAGCGCCGAGGAGCGCGAGTTTCGGCAGATCATGGAGCGAGACTACCTCAAGGCCGTCGACGCCACGCTGGGCGCGATCCGCAAGATGGCGGCCGATCCGCAATTTGCGAAATAGGGGCAAAGTATGGAGCACTGGTTCTCCAAACTGTACGCCAGCATCGATGCGATGCGTCTTGACGAGTTTGCCGCGGGATTGGCGCCCGACGTTAAGCTCGTAGTTGGCAACAACCCCGCGATGGACGGCCGGCAGGCCGCCAAAGAAGGCATCGGTTACTTCTTTTCGACGATCGATGGGATCACGCATCACCTGGTGAACGTCGCGGAAAGCAATGGACTGACCTTCTTGGAAGCGAGAGTCGAGTACCTGCGAAAGGATGGCAAGACGGTGACCATTCCTGCGGTCACGGTGCTTGAGCGGAGCGGTAACTTGGTCAAATCGCTTCGAATTTATTTCGACGTGGCGCCCGTGTACGCCTGAACCAAGACGATGAGCTGCTGCGCGGCTCAGTATATGACCGTGCGGGGATAACTCGCGGCATTCACATGCGTCGTCCGATGGGCGGCCCGGGTTGGCGTGCCTTTGCCTGCCCCACCGCGAAGAAAGTGATCGATGAGAGGAGGAGGGCGGATGGCGGACTTCTCGAATCCGGCGTCGACCTGATATGCTTCGAGATCGGGGATAAAGTCACGGTCAAACGGCCGATATACGCGAGAAGGTGCCTTTGATGGTTGTGCTCGAGCAGCTGCGGTACGTGCGCCTCGTTGCGGATGACCTCGGTCGCGCTGCGGATTTCGCCCAGCGCGTTCTTGGACTCGAGCCCATCGACCGTAGCCAGGAACTTGCGGCCTTTCGATCGGATTTTCGAGACTACACGCTTGCTTTCGCAACGGGCGACCACGCCGTGCGGTCCGTCGGTCTCGAAGTGCGTTACTCAGATGACCTGGACACGGCTCTAGATGGGTTACGCCGACTTGGGCTCTCCGCTGGGCGAGGTTCTGCGGATGACTGCGTGCGGCGCAAAGTCAAGGATATGGTTTGGTTCACAGACTTCAGCGGCAATCGTATCGAGCTGGTCGTACGGCCGCTGAATTCGGGCTGGCGCTATTTTCCCAGCCGCGATGCAGGCATTCGAGGGCTGGCCGGCGTGGTGCTGCGCTCCGTTGACATCGAGAAGGACTTATCGATCTGGTCCGGCATATTCGGCGTCCAAGTCAGCGACTGGGCTGGCGAAGCCGCGTATCTGCGTTTTGACGACGCTCATCATCGGATCGCCTTGTTCCCGGCGACCCGGCCAGGAATCCTCTCCGTCGAATACGCAGTCGAGGACATCAATCTCTTGATGCGAAACTACTACGTTCTGCGAGATTTGCAGGTCGCCGTTTTGCACGGACCAGGACGCCGTCCCGCTTCGGAGCAGATGTTTCTAACATTCGCGGGCCCGTCCGACGTCCATTTCAGCTTTGTCGCGGAGGGAGACGCGGTCCAAGCGGGAAGGCGTCTGGCCCGGCAGTTTCCCGCCGGTCCCATGGGGCTGTGCAGCTGGGGGAGTGAATGCAAGATCGTTGAGTATAGCGGCGCTTCAAACGGCTGGGACGGTTCATCCGCGCCCGTCTGAGCAGGAGTTCTCGTCATGATCAGGCTTCAAGACGTTTCCTATGTCCGGCTTGGCACTGTTGATCTTGATGGTGCCACCAAATTCGCGACGGACTACCTGGGCCTCGAAATTGCGCACCGTTCGAGAGACGCCGTCTATCTCAAATCGGATCAGCGCGAGCACACCCTTTGCTACTTCACCGGTTCTCCGGCCGATCAGACCGCCGCGTTCGAAG
Organism: uncultured Alphaproteobacteria bacterium; assembly: GCA_963807865.1. Classification (GTDB taxonomy): domain Bacteria; phylum Pseudomonadota; class Alphaproteobacteria; order Rhizobiales; family Xanthobacteraceae; genus VAZQ01. The sequence goes on from CAWEDK010000017.1 coordinate 168,210, forward strand.
TTTCCGAGCGCTCTGATCTGGAGGCGGCGGCAGCGGAACTTGAGCGGCACGGCCATCGTGTCCGCCTGGGCTCGGCGGCCGACGCGGACCTGCGCCACGTGCGGGACTTCATCGCCTTCAAGGATCCCACCGGCAACAACATCGAACTTGTCTGGCGCCCCGCCTATGGCAGCCAGCGCTATCATGGAGAACGGGACGCTGGGATCACCGGGTTTAGTCACATCGGACTTTGCACCACCGATGCTGCACGAGATGAGGACTTCTGGACCAAGGTATGCAACGCGCGGGTCAGCGATCGAATTGGCGACGCGGCGCTATTGCGCATCGACGAGGTCCACCACACCATTGCGCTGTTTCCGACGGATCGCGCGGGTATCCAGCACATTAACCATCAGGTTGCCACAGGCGACGACGTCATGCGCTCGTTCAATTTCCTGTCCGAACGTCAGGTGCCCATGGTGTTTGGTCCTGGACGGCATCCAACATCCTCGGCGCGGTTCCTTTATTTCGAGGGGCCAGATGGAATGGTCTTCGAATACTCGTCAGGCGTGCGAGAGATCGCTGACGAGTTGCTTTATCGCGAGCGTCAGCTTCCCTTTGACCCAAAGGGATTCTGCGAATGGGGGGCGAAGCCACAGATCAAAGAGTTCCGCAATTGAGCGCCGAGTGTCCGCATCACAGGAAGTGCTTAACAAGGCATATTTCGCTGACAGGCGATTGATGTTGAGGCGACTCTCAAGCTGGCGCCGTTGGGCAATTCCCCTTGGGTTCTTAGGCGTTTGACGGCGGCATGATCCCGACTCCGTCCGCTAAATCGGAGCGGGGAATCGCCGTCGAACTGCGCAGTACGAGTTCAGGCCGCAGCAGCACGTCCGCCGTGACCTCCTGCCCATTCATGCGCGCGAGCAGCAGACGCGCTGCCTCGATACCCATCTCATGCTGTTTGATCCTTACGGTGGTCAGTGGTGGGCTGACCATATCGACGAATGGCGCGTCATTGTATCCCGTGACCGAGATGTCGCTTGGGCACGAGATGCGGCGCTCCGCAAAGACGTCGTAACACCCGAGCGCGAGCAGATCGTTGGCGGCGACGATCGCCGTGATATCGGGGTGCCGCGCAAGGAGCTCCAGGCACGCGGTACGGCCAGCTTCGCGGGAGAACGCGTCAGCCTCGATCACGGGTGATTTCGGATCGGCTAGCGGCAGCTCATTAACGGCAAGATTGAAGCCACGCCGCCTCATGAGGCCGGTCGATAACCAGCGTGGCCCAGCGATATGCGCAATACGTCGGTGGCCAAGCGCAGCTAGGTGCTGTACGGCTAGGCCGATGCCGCGGATGTCGTCGTTGATAACAGCGGGCGCGCGGCCGCTCTCGTCGGTGCGGTTGATCAGCACGACGGGAGCGCGCGTCTCGATCCCATGATCGAGGAAAGGGTCCCGCAATGTCGCAGTAGCGAGTATCAAGCCGTCGACTTGGCGTTCGATCATGCCGGAGAGAATGCGACGATGGCGGTCCGGATCGTTGGCGGAATTCGCCACGATCGTCATGTAGCCTTCTTTCAGGAGCGTGGCCTCGACGCCCTCCAGGATCGGCGGGAACAAAAGGCTTGTGATGTCCGGCACCACCATGCCGACCACATGAGAACGGCGGGTGCGTAGGCTCGATGCTAGCGTATTGGTGCGATAGCCGAGTTGCTCAGCGGTCTGCAGGACGCGCGCGGCGATCTGTGGCTTGACCAGCTTTCGGGTCGAGGGGTTCAGCGCGCGCGACACTGTCGAAAAATGCACACCGGCTGCCTCAGCGACTTGCTTGAGTGTAACGGCGGCCGGTCTTGGCGGGGGCGGCATAAGCCAGTGATAGCAAACGATTGCATAATGATCTAGCGGAATTTTAAACGGGTATTGACAAGGGATACAAGATTTATGAGGGTATGATTACAAACGATTGCAGAATGGAGCGCCCGCATGACGCCTCGCATCAGCTACGTCGATCCCGCGACGATAAAGGACAAGGCAATGCTGGAAGAACTCGAGCGCTGCCGCCGCGAGGGAACGCCACGGCCCGAGAGCCAAGCCGTCCGCGCCCATGTGCCGGCAGCCTTCTGGTCATTCGCCAACACGTGGCGGGATGTGTTTCACCAAGGCGTCGCCGACCACAACATTAAGGAACTGTGCCGGGTCTACGTGTCCCGATCCGTGCTGTGCGAGTTTTGCGGCAACCAGCGCTCGATGAAGTCGATCAAGGCCGGGTTGGTTGAAGACGACTACAGCGACCTCATCAACTTCGAGTCCTCGAGCCGCTATGACGTACGGCAGAAAGCCGCTCTTGCCTACGCGGAGGCCATCACCTGGGACCTCCCCGCGGATGACGCGCTTTGGGAGCGTTTGCACGCGCATTTCTCGGAGCCGGAATTGGTGGAGATCGGCTATTTCGTTGCCATCACGATGGGCCAACAGCGTTGGCTGCGGACGCTGAACATCGAGCACCACCAGATCCTCGCCGGCACCGACGCTTCGATGGCTCCTGGGTTCGAGACCATGGAGGCGCTGCAACGGTCCAAGGCTAGTCCCCTTTACTGGGTCAACAAGAAAGCGACTCCGAAGTCGTCGGCCGCCTGATGGGCGTCGATTCGAGGGGCCGGTTGTCACGGTGATAGGGACGTCGCCATTTCGCGCCGGCCGATCGCGTGCCTCCCGAGGATCGAACCATGATCCGAACTCCGGTCTGTGATCTTCTAGGAATCGAGCACCCGATCGGGCTTGGTGGCATGGGTTCGGCGACGTCGCCCGCGCTCGTGGCCGCGGTGTCACGCGCCGGTGGTCTCGGCGCGCTCGGCTGATCGCGCCGGCGAGTTGATGCGCAACCGGACGCTCGACCCTGACGCTTCTCACGCCCTTCACCATCCACCTGTTCTTTCCAGTCATTCCCGCGGTCACGTCCGATTTCGACGTGTCTGACGCGCCGGCGCAGTTCCCATTCAGTATCGGGGTGTTCGGCCTTGCGTGTCCGTTGACTGCTCTCGCCAGCCGTGCGACGTTTTCTTATACCGATCAAATGTTCTGTTATGTCGAACAACATCCGCGATCCTCTGGCCCGTGCCTTTCAGCTTCTGAGGTGGTTTACCGGTGAGCGGCTGGACAGCATCGGCGTGCGCGAGGCAGCGTCGGCTTTGTCGGTGGCCCCCAGCACCGCTCACAATCTGCTGGCGGCGCTGGTGGCAGAGGGCGTGTTGCAGCAGGATGAGCGCACCGGGCGATACACTCTCGGCCTCCGACTTCTCCAGCTTGCCCATCAGGCGATCGATCAAGTGCCGTTGCAGCGGGCTGCAATGCCGCATCTGCGGCGGCTCGCGGCGGCCTGCAATGAGGGCGCTTATCTGTCACTCTACGTACGTGAGCGCTCAGAACTCGTCACGATTGCCGGCGTGGATTCGACGCATCCGGTCCGTTACGTCATCGACATGTTCTCTTGGCGGCCGCTGCATGTTGGAGCATCCGGTCGCGCGGTGCTCGCATTCCTGCCGGCCGCCGACCGGGCGGCCATCCTGGCGCAGCAGCCGGGGCGCGGTTTGAAATCGTCCGATCGGCCCGACTTGGCGCAAGAGCTCGCGGCGATCCGCAGGCGCGGCTATGCCGTGACCCATGGGACCCGGATCGAGGGCGCAGTGGGAATTGCTGCGCCGTTGCTCGATCCCGGCGGAGTCGTGCTTGGCGCCGTGGGCATCGCAATGCCCAACCAGCGATTTGACCCGACTGGTATCGAGCGGCTGACAAAGCCGCTGCTGACCTGCGTTTGCGACCTGATCGCCGAACTCGGAATGTCGCCGGTGCCGAAACGCAGGAGCGGGTCACCGGGGCGCAGCAGGCGCGAACTGGTGGATAGCCCATGACGATATCGCCGTCTGCGATGACCCGCACACGACTTGGAACACGAAGCTAGACCCATGACCACCGCCGAGTCGCCCATCGATATCGAATATGCCGAGCATGACGGCGTCACGCTGCGCGCCGACCTCTATCGCCCGAAACCATCGTCGGCCCCGTTTTCGATTCTGATTGCAGTGCATGGCGGCGGATGGGAGCGCGGCGACCGCAAGTCGTTTCAGCATTGGGGCGCGTATCTGTCGCAGCAGGGCTACGGATTGCTCGCGGTCCAATACCGCATGGTTAAGCCGGGCAAGCCAGCGTATCCGCAGGCCGTCAACGACGTCCGAGCCGCGGTTCAATTTGTCCGCGGCAACGCCGCCGATGTCGGCGCTGATCCGGAGCGGATCGGGCTGTTCGGGTTGTCGGCCGGCGGCCATCTGGCGGCACTGGCGGCGCTTGCGGGCGACCACCCGCGCTTCAGCGGCGTGTATCCGGAGGCCCCGCACGCGAAGGAACGCACGTGGGTCAAGGTGGCGGTGATTGGCTACGGCATTTTCGATGCGGCCGCACATTGGATCGACGATCTCGCCAGCCGGCCTGGCAATTCCACGATCGAGCGTTTTCTCGGTGCATCGCTACTGGACGACCGAGAACTGTATTTTCAAGCGTCGCCGCTGAGCTACGTTACCCGGAAGAACAACAAGACGGCATTCCTGGTGGTCTACGGCATGGAGGACGAGGTCGTGGATCCGCAGGCTCAGTCGAAGGCGTTTGTCGCCGCGCTCGGCCATGTGGGTGCCTTTGTGCGCACCGTGGCGGTTCCGGGCGCCGGCCATTACTGGTTGTCGGATCCGTTGGACGAGGCCGGCAGCCTGACCGGCGCCATGGCGCCGAAGCTGGTGCGGTTCTTGCGCGAGAAGCTCTGACGAGGACGCCAATTCTCATCACATGCAGATGCACGTTCACGAAGCGGGAGAGCGGAATGCAATTCGGAGTATTCGATCATCTTGACTGGAACGGCGGCGACCTCACGCTGCAATATGAAGACCGGCTGCGCATGATCGAAGCGCTCGATCGTAACGGCTTTTACGCCTATCATGTGGCTGAGCACCACTGCACCCCGAGCGGGCGCGCGCCGGCGCCGAGCGTATTTTTGGCTGCGGTGGCGCAGCGCACGCGGCGGCTCCGCTTCGGCCCGCTGGTCTACGCGCTCAGCCTGCACCACCCGCTGCGGGTGTTCGAAGAAATCTGCATGCTCGACCAGATGAGCGGCGGTCGCTTTGAACTCGGCGTTGGGCGCGGCATCTCGCCGATCGAAAATGGCTTCTACGGCGTCGCCCCCGAAAACGCCGACAAAATCTATCGTGAGGCGCAGGCCGTCATCATGATGGCGCTGACTTCGAAGCAGATCGACTTCGACGGCGAGGCCTTTAAGTTCCATAAGGTGCCGATTGAAATGAAACCGGTGCAGCGGCCGCACCCACCGTTGTGGGTCGGTGTGGCGCACGCCGCTTCCGCGGTGTGGCCGGCGGCGAACGGGGCGAACCTGGTGAGCAGTGGGACCAATGCAGAGGTCCGACAGGTCACCGATCGCTATCGCGCCGAATGGCAGGGCAGCCCGGCCGCGATGCCGCTGATCGGGATGTCGCGCCACGTGGTGGTCGCCGACGACGAGTCGGAAGCGCGCAGCATCGCCCGGCGCTGCTATGTCCGCTGGCTGACCAGCATCTTGCATCTGTGGAACGCGGCCGGTAAAGCCCCGCCCAATCTCCGCTTCCCAATCGACTACGACGAGGCGGAACGGCGCGGATACTGCATCGCCGGCACGCCGTCGCAGGTGCGCGAGGCGGTGATCCGTGACATCGCGGAGTCGGGCGTCAACTATTTCCTGTGCCGCTTCGCGTTCGGCGACATCACCCGCGAGGAAACGCTGCGGTCCGTGGAATTATTCGCGCAAGAAGTCATGCCGGCGGTCATGCCGGGAAGGGCGGCCGCCTGATCGAGCCAGCTGAAAGGTAAGGGAGTGACAGCCTCATGAGCGTGGAAATGAAATACCCAAGCCGGAGCGCCTTGACCCGCCGGGCTGTCCTAGCTTCGGCGGCGTCGCTCGTCGTGCTGGCCGAAGCTTCGGCGGCCGAATGGCCAAGTCGGCCCGTGACGCTGGTCGTGCCCTACGCGCCCGGGGGCCACACGGACATTATGGCGCGAGTGCTGGGCGATTACCTCGGCAAGTCGCTGGGGCAAGTGTTTCTGGTCGAGAACCGTCCCGGCGCCGGCGGCTCGATCGCCACCGCCTATGTGGCCGGCTCGGCGCCAGATGGCCACACGCTGCTGTTCGGATCTGTAGCGCAAATCTCTATCGTCCCGTTGGTGCAGAAGGTACGCTACGACTCCGACCGAGACTTCATACCGGTCAGCATCTTCGGCAGTGGCGTGATCGCGCTCGTGGCCAACGCCAAAGTGCCGATCAAGACCGTCGCCGAGTTGATCAGCTATGCCAAGGCCAATCCGGGAAAGCTCAACTACTCATCGGCCGGCTTTGGCTCATTCTCGCATCTCGCCGGTGCTATGCTGGCGGCGCGAGCGGGGATCGATCTTACGCACGTGGCCTACAAGGGCGCGTCCCCGGCCGTGCAGGCGGTCGCTACCGGTGAGGTCCAAGTCTACATTGGCAATCGCGCTGAACTGCTACCGCTTGCTCAGGCCGGCAATATCCGGCTACTCGGCGTGGCGACGACCGCGCGAGTGCCGGACTGGCCAGATGTGCCGGTGATCGCCGACACGCTGCCGGGGTTGAGATGGCTGGCTGGCAGGGTCTGCTCGCGCCGGCCCGCACGCCATCGGAGATCATCTCGCGGCTTGAACGCGAGGCGATCGCGGCCGCCAAGGATCCGGTCATTGTCGAGCGGCTGAGCGGTCTTCCCGCCAGTGCGATCGGCAGCACGAGCGCGGAGTTCATCGCGACCGTGCGCAAAGAGCGCGGACTCTACCAGGATGCCGTCAGATCAGCCGGAATTGAGATAAAGGGATGAGAGCGATGCCTCGGGACTTGGCTGTCTGACGGCCGGCGTCGAGTACCGCGCTATTGCGTCAGGCAGAGTTCGTGGTCGGACTTGAACCGTGGAGGACCCGCGCGCAGAACAGCGTGGCTTGACATGTTGATCGCGGCTGCACGAGACGCCTCCGAGCGGCTGTGCGCATTGATTAAGACATCGGCTCTGCAACGTTGTGTTGGAAGAGGAACCTGTGAACATCGCTGCGGTAGGGACTATTCAGTTTGAATTTCCAATATAGTTTGACCTTCTGATTCGCAGGAAGCCACCAATGCCAAAGCTCATGACGAAGTCCGAGTTACTTGAAAAGATCACCGCCGAACATGCGGAGCTGAAGAAGCGGGACGTGAAGGGCGTTCTCGAGACGCTGGCAACCATCGGCTACAAGGAATTGAAGAAGACCGGCGCCTTTCTGGTTCCCGGATTTGCGAAGTTCGTCGTCATCAAGAAGCCTGCCACCAAGGCACGCAAAGGCATCAATCCCTTCACCAAAGAGCCCACTGTGTTCAAGGCCAAACCAGCCCGAAAGATTATCAGGGCACGGCCGGTTAAGGCAGCGAAGGACGCTGTTTGAGGCGTCGGCGAGCGCGCTCGCGTACCCCAGTCCATTCCGAGAGCCCGGTGCAACTCGCCTGTACCCGGTTCAGAAGACGCCATTGATCCGCCTCCGAGGCAGTGTCTAAGGCGTCCGCAGGACCGGCGACGTTCTCAGTCCTTGCCGGGTTGGCGTCACGTGGCAGCATGCTGGCGATGCCGTTGGCACAAACCGCAAGAACAGACTGTGGCCGCCTCGTTGCGGCCCGGTCGATGTTCTGTTGCGCATCGGCCTAGTTTTGCTTCGATGCGGTCTTAGCCAACTGTCCAAAGAAACTTTCAGCGTCCTTTCCCACCGCAAGGTGGTCGATGAAATTGTGCCAGTGCGTTTTCCAGTATCGGGCTTTCCACTCTGCGACAGTGCCTTGCCAATGTTTGAAGTCCTCGTCGATGGTCCACCGCCGCGCTCGGCCTAAAGCCTGCCAAAAGGCCGGATCTAGGAAAACATCCGACTTCATTGCTACGGCAATTTGAACGGTTGAAAAACCTGCCGCCTCTGGAATCTGCTCAATTTGCGCCTCGTAGCCTTGCGCGATTGCCTCGGTGATCGCTTGCTCGATGTGGGTCATAGGCTCGTTTACTGCAAATTTAGAGCCGAAATCCGCACCTATTCGGATGTGCCGTCACATTGATCCAAGCGCAAGTCCGCGCTGATTTTTGTGGCCGACCTCCTAGGGATCGGGAATTCGAGCGCCATTACCGGTGAAAGCCGGCGCGATGCCAGCGCTCGAGGGTTCGTGGCGGAGGATCGTGATCGCCTTCAAGATCGAAAGCTCAGTCAATTCACCTTGATCCCTGCTGCTTTCACCACACGGGTGTAGTCATCGGTGAGGTTCTTCATGAAGGCGGCGAAATCTGCGCCGCATTTCACCGCTGGGAACAATCCTTGCTGCGCCAGTTTGGGTTTGACCTCGTCGGCCTTCATCGCGGACTGAAACCAGTCGGCAAGCTGTGCGAGCGCCCCCGGTGGCGTTTTTGCGGGCGCCATGATGCCATAGAAGATGTCCGCCTCGTGTTTGGCGAAACCGGTCGCGTTCAACGTTGGGACGCCCGGAAGTTCTGCGATGGGGGCCTGCGAGGTGGTGGCGAGTGGGCGCAGCGTGCCGGATTTGATCTGGCTGACCACCGTTGGGTAGTCGGCCCAAACCGCCTGCACATGGCCGCCGAGCAGCGCATTGATCGCCGGTGCGGTGCCGCCGTAAGGCACGTAGCTGGAGTCGAGTTTCTGCGCCATCTTCAGCACTTCGATGGCAATGTGCAGAGAAGAGGCAGGCCCGCCGCTGGCGAACACGATCTTGCCGGCCTTGGCTTCGTCGACAAGGTCCTTGAGCGTCTTCATCGACGAAGAACTTTGCACCACGAGAACCATGGGTGTCGCAGCAAGCTGGCAGACCGGCTCGAAGCTATCTTGCACTGTGTAGTTGCCGCGGCCGACCGCAGGGTTGATCACGAAGGAATTGGCTACCATCACGACCGTGGCCCCATCGGGTGCGGCGCGCGCGACGGCTTCCGTGCCAAGCACGGTTCCGGCGCCCGGCCGATTCTCGACCACGACGTTGACCCCATGCATCTTGTTGATCTGGTCAGCCATCAGACGTGAGGTGATGTCGGGGCCGCTGCCAGGCGTGTAAGGCACCACGATCTTGAACGACTTAGATTGGGCGAATACGGCTTGGCCGCCGATTGCGAGAACGAAAACCGCAAGGCCGGCTACGGCCAAAATCTGGCGCTTCATAAGTGTCCTCCCATCTGTAATTTTTTTGGCGCTTCAGTCGTTTCGGCTTGCTCCATCGGACAGCAATTGGCAAGTGGCAGCATGCCGCGGATGCGTCGCGCGCTGTTCGCGGCGACATAATCAACAATATCGACGGGGCAGGACGTCTGACAATACCTGGAATGACATCCGCAATGGCCCCGTTAGGCTTCGTTGAAGGACATTCCGAGACCTCGCCCTTCGCCTTCAGATGCGGCGAGGCAAACGATCTCGATCATGCGGCCTTGAATAGTCGACGATGGGGCCGATAGGGATGATCCCGTTCGAGCCGATCGGGCCGGCCTTGCTGAATACGCCGTGCTTCATGCCGGCGATGTCGCACACGCTCGCGATGCCGGGCTTCTGGTAGAGCTCTCGAAGATAATTCGACAGATTAGGATACTCATCCAGGCGGCGCAGGTTGCACTTGTAGCCAACATAGTAGCACGGATCGAAGCGCGCGAGGCTCGGAAAGAGCCGCCAATCTGCCTCGGTTTCGACGTCGCCGCATAGATAGCGTTGCTCCGAGAGCCGCGCCTCCAGGCCGTCCAACGTCCCGAACAACAGCTTGATGGAACTGTCGTAAGCTTCTTGTGTGATCGAGTAGCCGCAGCCATTAACGGCATTGTTGATGCCTTTGAGGACCAGCGCATTCGCTGCGTCGATCTCAAGGCGTAGAGCCTCGGGGTAGTAGTCCGGCGTAGACTCTGCGATGCCAGAAAATGCCGTGTTGAATATCCGAATGATTTCGGAGAACTCGTTATTGACCACACGACGTGTCTTGGCGTCCCAAAGCGTTGGGACGGTCACACGAGTCGTGCAAGCCGGATCAGCGACCGTATAGAGCTCATGCAGCCATCGGACACGCCGATCAGTCCCGGGCACGATGTGGCCTTCTTCTCCGAATGACCAGCCCTGGCCGTCAGGCTCTTGAAAGGTGTTGGTCAGCGTGACGAAAGGTTCGAGCTTTTTCAACGTGCGCATCAGCGTGGCACGATGAGCCCACGGACAAGCAACCGCGCAGTAGAGGTGATATCTGCCAGGTTCCGGAGGAAACTCGGACTTGGTTTCGTCACTTATGAGGCTGCGGAATACGGAATCGCGCTTGAAATAAAGTCCCTTGGCGTCGTGTTGGACGAGGACATCCTCAGTGCTCCATATCCCATCAACGAGTTGACCCATTCATCCTCTCCTGCAGAACTACGTTCGCTTGTGGCTGCGTTAGGGCGCGCACGAACTCAGCGCAGCAAACCAATTTCGTGGGCCTTTATCTGTAAACTTAGATATTTGGAGTAGATACGGCATTGCGCAAAACTGCCTGCGATAAACCACAGACCCGGCTGCGCAGTGCGCGTGAACATGTTCCGTAATTCCTGTCCAGCACCGAATCCCCAGATGGGTCCGATGCGCGCGGCGACCTCATCGCCAAACAGTTTGCGCACCAGATGCTCCTGTCCCTTGTAGCCGGTCGCCAGGACGATCAAGTCGGCCGGAAGCGTTTGGCCGGTGCGCAACTGAGCCCCCTCCGCGACGAACTCCGAGATGTCAGAATATTGCACCAGTCCGACCTCTCCGTTCACGATCAAGTCGGAGCAGCCGACGTTGAAGTAATAGCCGCCGCCTCGCGTGAGGTACTTGAACTGCCAGCCCGTTCCGTCTTCCCCGAAATCAAGCTTAAAGCCAGCGCGCATGAGTCCATCGAGCAATGTCTTGTCCAGGGTCTTCGCTCGCTCGGTAAGATCTTTATGGATTCTCTTCGCCATCGATAGCGGTATAGACATCGTGATGAGGTCGCAGTCCTCGAGGGGCGGTCCTTCGCCATAGAGCGCATATGGTAGCTGTGCGCTCGGCTCGACATTGACGACCAGGGTCGAACTGCGTTGAATCAATGTGACCTGCGCTCCACTCGATTGCAAATCCTGCGCAATATCATGGCCGCTGTTCCCGGAACCAATGACGAGAGCCTTCTTCCCCTTCCACGCGTCTCCATCGTGGTATTGGCTGGAGTGCAGGACCATGCCGTCGAATTTGCGCAAGGTCGGAATATCCGGAATGCTCGGAATGCCGCTCACGCCGGTAGCCATAACGATATGGTGTGGATGCATTTCCCGCGTCGTACCGTCCGCCCGTCGTAGGACAGCGGACCATCGACCGGCATTTTCGTCGTACGTGCCGCCCTCGAATTCAGTGGCCGTCCAATAGTTCAGTTCCATGCTGGCCGCGTAGGCCTCGAACCAAGCGGCGAGCTTGTCCTTTGGAATGTAAGCCGGCCAGGTCGGCGGAAATGGCATATACGGAAGGTGATTGACGTGCGCCTGATTGTGCAGAACCAGCGCGTGATAACGATTGCGCCAATTGTCGCCGATACGCTGTTCGCGATCCACGACCAACGTATCGACCTGCAATTGCGCCAGGCATGCGGCGACCGCCAAGCCGGCCTGGCCACCGCCGACAACAATCACGGCTGGATCGCGATCGGCATACTCGGTGGCCGCCGTTCTGACGTCGAGCCAGTTGGGACCACGAAAATCGCGCGAATAAGGCTTGCCTTGTGGCGATCTCCCGACCTGTGTCCCCGATGCCTTCAGTTCATCGAGCGTGGTGAGCAGCGTCCATGCTTTCAGCGTGTCGGCGTCCTTGGCGTCGGAAGTCAGGCGTAGGACTCCGCTGCCGCGGCCCTCGACGGTCTCAAATCCGAATATTGCTTCGATCGTATTGCTACCTGCTCGCGCAACAGATCGGGGCTGAGTTCGATGGGGGGCGATTCTGAAGCCGAGCGGCCGGGTTCGGGCAGCGTGAGCTATTATTTCTCTCACAATAGCGTCCGAGCCATCGATCGTCTCGATGTGCCAAGTGAAAGCCAGCACATCGCGCCAATGGCTAACGGGATGAAACAACGTCTTCAGCAGACCGGGGTCGGGTGCGGCCAGAGCTTGTTCGAACTGCGCGAGCCAATCGTTCACAGTGGCTGCGATGGTTTGAGTTCTTGCCAGCATGACCTTCACTCACTCAATTGATCTGTGCGCGGCTCATCAAGTTTCATCACGAACACTTCCTACTTGCCGCTTCGCCTTTTGCTCTGATCATGGCCGGCAAAGCCGAAAAATCCAGCTATTCCTTGCGCAGGTCGTATAACGGTGTGCTGTCCAACCATTCCGGAGGCGGTTCGACGCCGGAGCCCTCAAGTAGACCGTCCATCGATCGCCCCGCCAAGCCATGGCGCGATCCAGGTGCGTGAAAACGTGCATCGGTGTCTCGGGGTGAGTTATTGACCCTGCCGACTGGCGACGGCATCTTGGTCTTTAAACGGCGATCGGAGGAATCCATGCGAGGTCTCAAATACCTTATCGCGCTGCTGATCGTGAGCGGCGGCGTGGGTCAAGCGTTCGCGCAGGATTATCCGGACCGGCCAGTTAGGATCTTAGTACAGTTTCCGCCCGGCGGTGTGCCAGACACCACCGGACGTCTCCTCGCCGAGAAGCTTCAACAGGCGTTTGGCAAGCCATTCGTGGTGGAGAACCGCCTTGGCGCCGGCGGCAACATCGCCAGCGAAATGGCGGCGAAGGCGGTGCCGGACGGGCACACGCTCCTGGCCGCATCGTCGGCCTCTCTCACGATCAATCCTAACCTCTACAGCAAGATGCCCTACGAACCGGGGGATCTCGCGCCCATTTCGCTGATCGGATCGTTCGATTTCGTCATGATGGCGGCTCCCGCGTTTGCTCCCAATTCGGTTCGCGAGGTGGTTGAGCTTGCCAAGGCGCAGCCTGGCAAATTTAATATTGCATCGTCCGGTTTCGGCAGTGAGCATCATCTTGCCGGCGAACTGTTTAAATTGCTTGCTGGCATCAACCTCACACACGTGCCTTACAAAGGCTTCGGTCCGGCGGCGGTCGACACGATCGCGGGGCAGGTCGAACTGATGTTCGGCTCGGTGCCGGCCGCGTTGCAGCTCATTAAGGCCGGCAAGCTCAAGGCACTTGCGGTCACCGGCAGCAAGCGCAGCCCCGACTTGCCCGATGTTCCAACCTTCGCGGAAGCCGGTTATCCGGATCTACTCGTGACGTCATGGACCGGTCTCCTTGCATCGGTCCGCACGCCGCGTCCGATCCTCGACAAGATTAACGAAGAAACTGTCAAAGCTCTCCAATCGCAGGATTCCGTTCAACGCATCGCAAAGTTCGGTCTTGGCACGATGCCACTCGGCTCGAAGGCGATGGCGGAGCAGATTGCCGCGGATACCCAATTTTGGGCGCGAGTGATCAAACAGGCCGGCATCAAGCAGGTCGAATAAGGCCGTAAACGCCCAGAACTCAGGGACATTTGCATGCTCATCCTCACCAATGAGGACGTGTCGAAGCTTCTCACGATGGACGAAACGCTTGACGCGCTTCGCATTTCAAATCGCGAGATTGCGAAGTTCCGCGGCGAGGCCGAGTATCATCTCAACCGCGTGCGCACCAACCACTACCTGCCCTGGGAAGACGACAGCGAGGAGGGCCGACGTATTCTAGCGGCCGGCGGCGGTAACAATCCACGCGTGGTCTACAATTTCAAGTCGATGGAGGGTGGCAGCCCGCATTTTGGCATGTGGGCGGTGCGCTCGAGCTCTGACTTGGTGCGGTTGACCAGCACCGCCTACGGCCTGACGCACACCTATCTGCGGTACGGCAATCTGCCTGGCGGCAAGCGCTATAGCGATCTGATCTATCTCTACAACATCCACGACGCCCAGTTCGAGGCCATCATCCAGTCCGCCGTTCTGCAGGGCATGCGCGTCGCCGCGACCTCAGCTCTGGGCACTGACTACCTCTGCCGCAAGGAAGTGACGACGATGGGCCTGTTCGGGTCAGGTCATCAAGGCAGGGCCAACTTGCTCGCATTGCTGCATATCCGCCCAACGCTCAAGCGCGTCGTCGTGTTCAGCCCCAATGCGGAAAACCGCAAGCAGTTCGCCGCGCGGATGGCCACGGAGACCGGCATCGAGGTGGTTCCGGCGGATGCCCCAGAACAGGCGGTGATCGGCATGGACGTGATCTGCGAGGCTTCAAGCGCGCGAACGCCGGTATTCGACGGCGCGCTGCTCCAGCCTGGGCAGTTTATTGTTTCGGTTGGCGGCGGCGACGAGCATTTCCAGCGCCGACCGATCGATCCAAAGGCAGTGGCGCGTTGCACCGTCATCGGCGCGCATTCGTTGCACGTTCGCTATGGGCTGGAGGAAATCGCCGATTGCATCGAGGCCGGCAAGCTCCGCTGGGATGATGTTCTCGAGCTTCCTGATCTTGTGACCAAGCCACTCAAGCGTGAGCTGTCAGTCGACGACATCACGTTCTTCAAGAACAACGTGGGAATGGGCAGCCAGTTCGCCGCGGTGGGCGGCCTCGTGCTACAAAAGGCGAAGCAGGCCGGCCTTGGTTTTCATGTCCCGCAGGAGCTGGTGTCTCAAGTTATGACGCGCTGAGCATTGCGTCGGACCGCTTGAGCGCGTTCTGCAGCGGCCGCGGGTCTATCCAGGCGCCGATGTCGAAATCGCGCTTAAGGAAGCCGAATTCGAGCAGAAAATCCTTGCGAGCCTCGAGCGCTTTCACCAGTTCGTCGTCGAGCGAGAACGCCAGACGATGGGCAACATCCGGTTGGCAGCCCTGATCAAGCCAATATTCGGCGGCCCCGGTTTCGATTGCAATGGCGCGACGGGCGGCATCCTCGTTTTGAGCGGCCCATTTTGCAGCGCGAACAAGTTGGGCGACGTAGCGAGCCACCAGAATCCGGGTGCTCGCGCAACAACTGGCCGCTGACAGTCAAAGTTTCTGGCGCGCCGTTGTTGACCTGCGTCGCCAGCGAGGGGGCGTGGGACAGATTGACGATCTCGACGGCGCTGATCTGGCTGCGCACTGCAGCGCCCCAAACGCTGTAGCCGAACATGGCATCGACCTCGCCGCGCAGCAACGCCGTCATCTCACGGGTCTGGAATTTGCTCAAACGCGGCGCGGCTGTCAGATCATCGGTTATTTCGACATCCTCTTCGACGTAGCTCAGCTCGACCGGCAGGTCGACCAGCTCGACGTCGGACAGATCGAGGCCCTCAAGCCGTAGCGCGTTTTGATATCCTTGCAGCGCAGTGGCACGCCAAAAATCGATCGCGTCGTTGACGCGACGCGGGAGGGCGAGTCGGCGTCCCTTCAATTGCTTGAGTTTGGTCAGGCCGGAGCCGGGTAGCGACAGGATGGCCTGATATTGCGGAATCCAATGCAGCCCCAGTAGTACTGTATCCTTGCCTTCCGAACGCGCGAACAGGGCCGGTGTGTTGCCGCCCTGACGAAACAAATCTTCCAGCGTGTGTGTATAGTGGGATTCCCGGGTCTTGGGGTCGTGCGAATGCCGCATGGAGCGTACGGCGATGCCTTCCGAGGCAAAAGCTTCCTTCAGCCAGCCCTTCTGGATCGCGATGCCGGATGCAGTCGGCACGGGACAGCGCGTGTACCAAATCGTGCGCGGCAGTCGTGCGCCAGGCCTGTTGGGAATAAGCGTTTTGTTCATGCGGCCTCCGGCGGGAATAATATCTGTCCAACATATCGGCACACGTCGAATTTTGAAAGAAGGGCGAAACGTGCGAGCGCCTCAGTCCGTCTTCGTTACGATGACGCAGCGAGCGCGGCCGAGCCTTCGCGACCGCTCCGCATCGCGATGCAGTACATAAAGGCCGCTCGCAACGATCAACGCGGCGCCGGCCAGCGACCATGCGCCCGGGATTTCGCCGAAGCCAACATATCCGGCGGTACCCGCCCACAGGAGGCTCGTGTAGCGGAATGGTGTAACCACCGAGATTTCGCCGCCGCGAAATGCCATCGCGACGAAATAGATGGCGAGGCCGAGGAAGGCTGCTCCGCCGAGCAGCAGCAGGCACTCGTTGGCACTGAGCGGCAGCCACGCGCCGGAGAGGCCGAGCCCGACGCCAACCAGCGTGAGTGCAACCATGCTTGTGAACGCGAGCACCGTAGTTGGGATTGCCGGGTCGAGTTTGCGGGTCAGCACGTCGCGGATCGAACTTGCAACCGCAGCACCGAGAGCGACGATCGCCCATGCGTTGAAAGAGGCCGGCGCCGGCCGGATGATGAACAATACTCCGGCAAAGCCGACGAGCACTGCGAGCCAGCGACGGGCGTCGACCTCCTCACGGAAGATCACGACCGCCATCATGGTTACGATCACCGGGGTCAGCAGGACCACGGCCGAGACGTCGGACATCGGCAGATGCACGAGTGCCGCCACATAGAGCGCCGACGAGGCGGCATCGAGCAGCGAACGCGCAAGCACGGCCGTACCTAGCGCTGAACGCCAGTAGCGCCAATCCCCCGTGAGGACCATGGCGACGCCCACCAGCAAGACCGTGAACAGCCCGCGCACGGCGAACACCTCACCAAGCGGATGTGTCAAGGCGACAAGCTTGGTGAAGACGTCGGAGATGCTGAATGCCGCCATCCCGCAGACAATCGCGGCAATGCCGCGGCGATTTGCGCCCGATGACAGCACGAAGGACCCGGAAATGTAAGGAAAAGCGTCCGTCGCGCAGCGGCACGACGTCGCGGTCGATCTGTCACCCGGCTGCGGCCGACATACGACGTGATGCATCATAGGAACGGCGGGTGGCCTTCGCTACTCCCGTTTTGACTCAGGTAAGGCCGGATTCACCCGCCGCCATCGCGTGCCGCAGCGCCGCCGAGACGAACCGGCAGCGCTCGTTGTAGAGCGAGGACATGCGGTACTCCTCGCTGCGCGGGTAGGACACGTCGATCGGGATGTCGGCGCTGATCCGCCCCGGCCGCGAACTCATCACCACGATGCGGCTCGACAGATAGACCGACTCGTATACGCTGTGGGTGACGAAGATCACCGTCAGCCCCTGGCGCGAGAACAGTTCGAGCAGGTCGTCGTTGAGCTTGATGCGGGTGATCTCGTCGAGCGCGGCGAACGGCTCGTCCATCAGCAGGATCTTCGGCCGCGTCACCAGCGCGCGCGCGATCGAGACCCGCATCTTCATGCCGCCTGACAGTTGGCGCGGATGCGCGTTGGCGAACGCCGACAGCCCGACCAGCGCCAGTGCCTCGGCGACGCGCTCGCGGGCGTCGCGCTTGGGCGTGCCGGCGAGCATCAGCGGCAGGTGGACGTTGTCGGCGACGGTGCGCCACGGCAGCAGCGTCGGTTCCTGAAACACGAAGCCGAGCGCCGGCTCCGGCGCGCCCTCGGCGTCATAACTCGACTGCGGCCAGTCGATGGTGCCGGCGGTCGGCGCCGCGAGCGCGGCGATCAGCTTGAGCAGCGTGGACTTGCCGCAACCGGACGGACCCAGCAGGCTCACGAACTCGCCGGGCCGGATGGCGAGATCGACGCCGGTCAGCGCGGTGACGCCGTTCGAGAACACCTTCTCGATGCCGGCGAGGCGAAGCAGCGGCCGCGCCGGAGCGGCAGAGGCCTTCACGTCGTGCGGCGCCGTTTCGGCGAGCGTCTTGAGCTGGATCGGCGCCGACATCGCTCATCCCGCCTTGGGCACGAAGCTTCGCATCTTGCCGGGATTGAGCAGGCCCATCGGATCGATCTCGTGCTTGAAGCCGACCTGGTCGGCATCGACCCGCTTGTAGCGGCTGCCGTCTTCGAGCGTGAGGACATGTGGATCGGCGATCATGATGCCGCAGGATTCGTAGCCGGCGATGATTTCGTACAGCCGCTCCTTCGAGCGATAGCGCACCACCGGGATGCCGCTCGCCGTCATCAGGCCGTTGATGCGGATGAATTCGAGGTGCTGCATCACCTCGCCCTCGAACATCTTGCCGACCTGCGCGACCGCATCGACCAGCCGGTCGTGCGGATAGAGGCACTGCAGGTAGGTCACGCCGCGGTCGGTCTTGAGCATCTGCAGCGTGGTGTGATTCCAGGTGTGCTCGTAGAGCGGTACCTTGGTGAGCACGTCCTCGGCCGGCTGCTTGTAGGTGACGGTGCCGCCGAACGATTCGAGAAGCGTCTCGAAGCTCTCGATCGACATCTCGCCGATCATGCCGAGGAGAAGGCTCTTGCCCTCGGGACAGTAGTCCCGGTAGGCGGCGAAGTGGCTCGGCAGCGGCCACTGGACCGGCGACAGCAGTTTCTTGACGATGCCGTCGGCGAGCGCGATGGCATGGCCGAACCGCACCGCCTGCACGACGTCGTCAAACGCCACGATGACGTCGATCCACGGCAACGCCGGAGCCAGCGGCATTTCGAGCGCCGTGATGATGCCGGTGGTGCCGTAGGCGCGGCTGATCTTCTGCGAGGCGTCGCCGCGCAGTTCGATCACCCGCGGCGTCTCTTCGAGCGTGACGATGCGCGCCGCCAGGATATTGCCGGGCTCGCGCATGCCGCCATAGGTGACGCTGCCGGCGCCGCCGCTGCCGCCCGCGACGAAGCCGCCGATATGCGCGGCGCGCTTGGTCGATGGATGCATGCGCAGCTCCCAGCCGTTCGGCCGGGTCGCAGCATCGATGTCGAACAGCTTGGCGCCGGCGCCGACGCGAAAGCGGCCGGGCTTCTGCCACTCGATGCCGGTTCATCGCCGCCATGTCGAGCACGACGCCGCCGGTCAGCGGCACGCACTGGCCGTAATTACCGGTGGCGCCACCGCGCGGCGTCAGCGGAATGCGATGGCGCGCGCAGGCCGCGGCCACCAGGATCACTTCCGCCTCGTTCTTCGGGCTCACCACGATGTCGGCGAGCTTGTCTTTGAGTTGCTCGAAGAGGATCGGGCTGTACCAGAAGTAGTCGCGCGAGCGGCGCCTGCGGTCGGTCAGGTCGGTGGAGAAGTCGATGCCGGCGATGTCGGCCAGGAATTTCGCGACCGGGTAGTCCCCGGCCGGCTCGGGGCGAGTCGCGACTGCCGCTTGTGACATTGCAGGTCCTTATTCGGCGGCTTGCAGCAGGGCGCCGCCGGCGTTGCGCGGAGCAAACACCTCGGTCTCGCCATGTTCGTCGAACAGTTTCATCAGTCGCCGCCGCATGATCATGCCCGGCCGGTCCGAAACCATGTGGGCCTCGACCCGGCGCGTCATGTCGACCGGCGTATCATAATCGGTCGATTCGATGATGTCCTTGTCCTCGCGGGTGATCTTGAAGTCCCAGTCGATCAGTTCCTGGGCCGGGCAGTCGGCCTCGGTGTCGTTGCGGTAGAGCCACTGCACCACCATGATCTGGCCGTCGTCGATCGGGGTCGCCGAGTTGAAGATGATGTGGCGCAGGCCGGACGGATACGTCGATGTCGAGCTTGCGGCAGAACGGCATGTACCACTTGTTGCGCATGTGGCGCTTGGTCGTCGGCGCGGTGGTGCCGGAGATGCGATATTGCACCGGCGGATTGGCGACCGTGATCAGGGTCTCGGCCTCGAAGCCGTAGTCGGTTTCTTTGACCTCGTATTTCTCCGGCAGCGGCTGATTGATCTGTCCGAACGTGCCTTTGTGCACGAAGGCGAAATGCGCGTTGTCGAAGGAGTTTTCCATCAGCCGCAGCGCGGACGTGTTCCATTCTTCATAGAACTGCGGAATCCGCCGGTAGGCCGGATCGTGCTCCTCCTCGGCGTCGAGGATCGGCGCCAGCGGCTCGTCGAGCGCCACCCAGGCGTAGCCGTACCGCGCGGCGCAGTGATAAGCCGGCGTCGAGAGGTTCGGTACCTCCTGCTCGACGGGAAACTGCGGCACGTGAACCAGCTTGCCGGCGCGATCGTAAGTCCAGCCGTGATAGCCGCAGACGATCTGGCCGTCGTTCATCCAGCCCTTCGACAGCTTGGCGGTGCGGTGGCAGCATCGGTCCTTCAGGGCCGCCGGATTGCCGTCCTTGTCGAGGAACACGACGATGTCCTCGCCGAGGAGGCGGAATGGTTTCGGCCCGTCCTTAAGGTCCTCCAGCGCGATGACCGCATACCAGAAACGTCGCAACACCTTCTGCTGGGTCGTGAGCATCGAGAGTCTCCGGAAAATTCAGGTTTCGTTTTCGACGGCGCTGTCGTGCCATGAGCCAAGCGCGAGCTTCGACAGGCCGACCATCAGCAGGAACAGCATAATGCCGGCGACGGTGATCAGGAATAGCGCGGCAAACATGCGCGGGATTTCGAGCTGGAAGCCGGCCTGCAGGATTTCGTAGGCGAGCCCGGTATTGCGCCCGCCGGTGCCGGCGACGAATTCGGCGACCACCGCGCCGATCAGCGCCAGGCCGCTGGAAACGCGCAGGCCGGCAAAGAAGAACGGCAAGCGCGCTCGGGATGCGCAGATACATCAGCCTCTGCAGCCGCGAGGCGCGGTTGATGGTGAACAGGTCCTGGTGGCCCTGGTCGACGCTGCGCAGCCCCACCGTGGTGTTCGAGATCACCGGAAAGATTGCGATGATGGTGGCGCAAATGACCAGCGCGAGCTGGGTATTCTTGACCAGGATGATGATCAGCGGAGCGATCGCGACGATCGGCGTCACCTGCATGATAATCGCATAGGGGAACAGGCTGCGCTCGATGATCGGGCTCTGCACGAACAGGAACGCGATTGCGGCGCCGATGACCACCGCAAGCGCCAAGGCAATCAATGTGACGCGAAGGGTGACCCACAAGGCACGCATCAGCGCCGGGGCGTCGGTGACAAACGTCGTGGCGATCTGGCTCGGCGCCGGGAACAGGTAGGACGGGATCGCGAACACGCGGCAGAATGCCTCCCAGGCCGCGATCACCAGGACGCCAACCGCAAGCGGCGGCAGGACGGAAGCTAATTTCATCCGGACAGCCGGGGACATGGCGCTCGGCCTGGTTTTCGTCGTGGAGCTTCGCGCGCCGTCGAGCCGGACGGCGCGCAGCAGCCGATGATATCAGCGGGCGGTGATCTTGAGGTCCTTCACGAACTGCGTCGTAAAGCCCTTGGTCCACTCGGTCTCCTTCGGCAGCAGGCCTTCCTGCACCATCAGTTCGTAGGTCGCCTTCCAGCGCGCCTCGGTGATGATGCCGATGCCCATGGTCCGGGCGTCGCCGCCATCGAGCACCTCGAGCTCGTTGAGCCGCTTGATGCCGAACGCGATCTGCTCGTCGCTCATCTTCGGATTGTCCGCCTTGATCAGCGCATTGGCGGGAGCAGGGTTGCCCTTGAGATAGCTCTTCCAGCCTTCGAGCGACGCCTTCACGAAGCGTCGCGCGACGTCCGGCCGGTCGGCGACAAACTTGGTGGTGGCGACCATGGTGGTGCCGTAGGGCGGGTAGCCATTGTCGGCCATCAGGAAGAATTTGACCGGCACGCCCTTCTGCATCGCCTGGAACGGCTCCGATGACGGATAGGACTGCTGGACGACGTTCTTATCGTTGAAGAACGGCTGCAGGTTGAACGTATAGGCCTGGGTCTGGGCGTCGGTGTAGCCGTACTTGCGCTTGAGCCACGGCCACCAGGTCGAGCGGCCCGGCGTCGCCACCAGGATGGTCTTGTCCTTGAGATCGTCGAGGCCCTTCACCTGGTCGTGGGCCATGATGCCCTGCAGGTCCTTCTGGAACGACGTCGCGATGGTGATGACGGGAATGCCCTTCGCGACCGAGTTCAGCACCTGGAAGTCATAGCCCATCATGACGTCGGCTTCGCCGGCGAGTAGCAGTTGCAGGCCGTTCACCTGCGGTCCGCCCATCTTGATGGTGACGTCAAGCCCGGCCTTTTCGTAAAGGCCGTCGGCCTTCGCCTGGTAGAACCCGCCGTGTTCGGCTTGCGCATACCAACTGGTGAGGAAGGTGACCTTGTCGGCGGCACTCGCGGTGCCGGCGAAGAGCGACAGCGCCGCGGTGGCGGCGAGGCAAACGAAGCGATGGCGCGACATGGGATGATCCCTGGAAAGTGTTGCTGTGACCGCCGGACGCTGCGGCGGGCGCGGACACGCTCGGTGTCCTCTTGACAGCAGGATGCGGGTTTTGAATGTTTGTAAAAGCATCAATTTTCGCTTTAACCGCTGCCTTTTCGGCATCATTGCCGAAGTTTTGTGCAGGCCGGTCATTGCGCGGGCAGGCAGTTCGGCGGCCCGGAATCATGGAACTCGTCCATGCTGCACTCACGCCTGCTGAAATACCTCGACGAGGTCGCCCGGCTGGGGTCGATCCGCAAGGCCTCGGTTCAGCTCAATGTTGCCTCTTCGGCGATCAATCGGCAGATTCTGGCGTTGGAAAACCAGCTCGGCACGCCGATCTTCGAGCGTATGCCGCGCCGCCTGCGCCTCACCGCGACCGGCGAAGTGCTGATCGCCCATGTCCGCGAGACCCTGAAGGGACACCAGCGAGTTCGAGTCCCATATCGAGGCGCTCAAGGGCCTCACCCGGGGCGAGGTGACGATCGCCACCATGAACGGGCTCGCGGCCGGTCCGCTGCCGGCGTTCCTCAGCCATATCCTCGACGCCCATCCGCGGGTGCATATTCGCCTGCGGGTGCTGCCGCTCGACCAGATGACCAACGCGGTGCTGACCGGCGAGGCCGATCTCGCGCTGACCTATAACCCGCTGCCGAGTCCCGGCATCCGCATCGTCGCGAGCCACGATCTCGCGCTTGGCGCCGTGGTGTCGGCGAAGCATCCCCTTGCCAAGCGACGCCCGCTGCGGCTCGCCGACTGCGCCGAGTTCCCGCTCGCGATCTCCGACCACTCGATGACCATCCGGCCGGCGATCGATCTCGCCTTCACCCGCGCCAACATCCCGCTGCACCCGACGGTCGAGACCAATTCGATCGAGTTCATGAAGAAGATCGCGCGCAGCGGCCAGGCGATCACGTTCCTCAATCCGCTCGACGTCTCGCAGGAGGTCATGGCCGGCGAGATTCAGCACCTGCCGCTGCACGAGCTCGAAAGCCATCCGATCTCGCTGAAACTTCTGGTGCGCGCGCGCGGCGGTCTCGATACCTTTCCAAGCCTGGTGGTCGAGGAACTGCGCAAGGCCATGCCGCGGCTCAACTCCGCCGCGGCTTGATGGCATGGCGTTTGCCTGCAAATGCGGCAACGGAGAGAAATCGTGCCGGGACGTGCATTCTTCTGGGGCGAACTGACCACGAAGGATTTCGAAGGTCTCGACCCCGACAACACGATTGCGATTCTGCCGGTCGCGGCGACCGAGCAGCACGGCCCGCATCTGCCGGTGATGACCGACACCGCGATCGCGGACGGCATGCTGGCGATGCTGCGGCAGCGGCTGCCCGACGACGTGAGCGTGCTGGTGCTGCCGGTGCAGCCGGTCGGCAAATCGAACGAGCACATCCTGTCGCCCGGCACGTTGACGTTATCGGCCGATACGCTGCTGCGCGTGCTGGTCGAGATCGGCGAGAGCGTGCATCGCGCGGGCCTGCGCAAGCTCATCTTCAGCAATTCGCATGGCGGCAACGCCTCGGTGATCGCGACCGCGGCGCGCGAACTGCGCGTACGCCGCACGATGCTCGCGGTCGCCACGCACTGGCGCTGGTTCGGCCTGCCGGACGGCATGTACGACGCGGTCGAGGCGAAGCACGGCATCCACGCGGGCGACATCGAGACGTCGCTGATGCTCGATTTCCGCCCCGACCTGGTGCGGATGGACAAGGCGAAGAATTTCGTGTCGTCGGCGGTCGCGATGGAGAAGGAATTCAAGAACCTCTCCGCCACCGGCAGCCATTCGTTCGGCTGGATGGCCCCGGACCTCAACCCGGACGGCGCGGTCGGCAACGCCTCGATCGCGACCGCCGAGAAGGGCAGGGCGACCGCCGTCCATCAGGCCGACGGATTTATCGCTCTGCTACGGGACATGGCGAAATTCGATCTGGCGCGGCTGCAATCCGCAGAGGGAGCGTAGCGCATGACGCCGGTTCCGACGCCGTTCGCCGACATCGTGTGGCCCGACGCCACCTCGTATTGGACCCGTAACGCGCGCGTGCCGCTCGCTTTGCTCGCGGGCCCGCACGGGTTTGCGGCCGAGGATCGCGACAACGGCTCGGTACTCGTCGACATGCTGATCGAGCGCGGCTCGATCGCGCGCATCGTTCCGGCTGGCAACGCGCCGGCCGCGGCCACAGATGCGGTCGATCTGCACGGCCGGCAGGTCTGGCCGATGCTGATCGACGTGCACACTCACCTCGACCGCGCCCATACGGTGGTGCGCTCGCCCAACGTCAACGGCACGTTCGCCGATGCGGTGGCCGCTACGCAGGCCGACCGGTTGCGCTGGACGCACGAGGACCTCATCGCGCGCATGAGTTTCGGCCTGCGCTCGGCCTACGCGCACGGCGTTTCGGCGATCCGCACGCACCTCGATTCCGTGCCCGAACAAGCCGAGCGGAGCTGGCGCGCGTTCGGCGACATGCGCGCCGAATGGCAGGGCCGCGTCGCGCTGCAGGGCGTGTCGCTGGTGCCGATCGATTTTTTCCGCGGCGAGTGGGGAGAAAAGCTCGCCGCGCTGGTGGCGAAGTCCGGGGGCATCCTCGGCGCCGTCACCCGCGCGGCGTCCGCCGGTGCGCACGGGGCGCCGCTCGAAGACCTCGACGCGCTGCTCGACCGTCTGTTCACGCTCGCCTCGCGCCACGATCTCGACATCGACCTGCATGTCGACGAGAGCGGCGATCCGCGTGCTGCGGCCTTGCCCTATGTGGCGCGCGCGGCGCTGCGCAACGGCTACCAGGGTCGCGTCACCTGCGGCCATTGCTGCAGTCTCGCGGTGCAGCCCGAAGCCGAGGCCGACCGCACGCTCGATCTCGTCGCCGAGGCCAAGGTCGCGATCGTCACGCTGCCGACCGTCAACCTCTATCTGCAGGACCGCGGCAGCGGCCGCACGCCGCGCTGGCGCGGCGTCACGCTGGTCCACGAGATGCGCCGCCGCGGCATCGTGGTGGCGGCCGCCGGCGACAATTGCCGCGATTGCTTCTACGCCTATGGCGACCACGACATGGTCGACACCTTCCGCCAGGCGGTGCGGATTCTGCACTTCGATCATCCGCTGGCGGATGCGCCCGTGCTGGTCGGGCCGGCGCCGGCCGCGATCGCCCGGCTCGTCCGACCACGGCCGCCTGCAACAGGGTGCGCCGGCGCGGCTCGTGTTGTTCAACGCGCGTACGCTGAACGAGGTGGTGTCTCGCCCGCATGCGGACCGCATCGTGATCGATGGCGGACGGCGCTCCAGCGCCCGCGCCCCTGACTATTCCGAAATGTGGGAGGACGCCGCCGCGCCGGCGAATCCGAGGAGCGCCACGCATGCTGATGCACCAGCTGCTCTATGACGGGGCCAAACGCCATCCCGACAAGCTCGCGTTCCGCTGGGTCGATCGCGACAAGGCGCTGACCTTCGCGGAGGCGGCGGCCGCGATGGAGCGCTTCGCCGGCGCGCTGCATCATCTCGGCGTGCGCAAGGGCGACCGCGTCACGATCTTTGCGCACAACGGCATGGACTATCTCATCGGCCTGTTCGCCTGCTGGCGGATCGGCGCCATCGCGGCGCTGGTCAACATCCGCTTCGCCGACGAGCTCGACTACTATTTCGCCGACCACCAGCCGAGCGTCGTGATCTACACCCACGACATGCTTGAGCCGGTGCGGGCCGCCGCCGCCAGGGCGCCGTCGGTGCGGGCGCTGGTCTGCATGGACGGTCCGCAGCCCGGCGCCGAAAGCCTGCCCGCTTTGCTCGATGCCGGTTTCGCCGCGCCGCCCGATCCCGCGGACGAGGAGGCGATTGCGCATCTCTCGTACACCTCGGGTACGACCGGCAAGCCGAAGGGCGCGTGCCTGGCGCACGAGCCGACCATGCGGGCGGCGAACTGCATCGCCGAACGGCTGCGGATCACCAGCGACGATGTGTCGTTCGGGCCGACTGCGCTGTCGAGCTCGTACCAGCTCGTCGGCAACCTGCTGCCGCCGCTGCACCGCGGTGCCACCGTCAACGTCATGGGCCGCTGGACGCAGCAGACCGGCTTCGATGCGCTAGAGCGCACGCGGGCGACGATCCTGGTCGGCAATCCGACGTTGCTCAACGAACTGCTGATCGAAGCGCGCCGCCGCGGCCGCATGCCCGCCAAGCTGCGGCTGACCGTGTCGGGCGGCGCGCCGGTGCCGCCGACACTTAAGAGGGCTCTGCGCGACGAGTGGCGGCTGCCGCTTGCCGAGAGCTACGGCCAGAGCGAACTCGGCGGCTTCATGGCGCTCGGCGATCCAGTGCTTGTCGCCGAGGAGAAGTTCGGCGCCGCCGGCCGTCCGCTGCCCGACAAGGAGGTGCGCATCCTCGATGCCAACGGCGTCGAATGCCCGATCGGCGAGGTCGGCGAGGTGTGCCTGCGCGGCGGCTTCATGAAGGGATATTGGGGCAAGCCCGACAAGACCGCCGAGGCGCTGCGCGGCGGATGGCTGCACAGTGGCGACGCCGGCGCCATGGACGCCGACGGCTACATCACCATGCGCGGCCGGTTCGCCGAACTGATCACCGTCGGCGGCCGGACCTGGTTTCCGCGCGACGTCGAGGAGGCGCTGTGCGCGCAGCCGGGCGTCAAGGAAGCCGCGGTAGTCGGGTTGCCGGACGGCGCGCTCGGCCAGCGGCCGGTCGCCTTCGTGACGCTGTCGGGCGAGGCCGACCTCGCCGGACTGAAGGCTGCGATCGCGCCGCTGGTCAGCTACGACCTGACGCCGCTTTCGATCCGCAGCCTCGATGCGTTTCCAATGACGCCAACCGGCAAGATCGCCAAGGCCGACCTGCGCCAGAGCGCGATGGCTGAAGCGCAATAAGGTAGACGCTCTCTGGTCATTCCGGGGCCGTCCGCAGGACGGAACCCGGAATCCATGTTCGCGCACTCGCCGATTCAAGGCATGGATTTCGGACAGCCGCTTCGCGGCTTCCGGAATGACGCCAGAGCATTCCGCAGCGGCGCTGCTTCCAGAGTGGTCAGCCCATCGCCGGTGCGGCGGCGATGATCTCGACCTCGACCAGGAATTCCGGTCGCGAGAAGCCGGACACGACCATCAGCGTGGAGGCGGGCGGCGGATCGGCGATGTAGTTGTCGCGCACCGCCATGTAGCCCTTGAGGTGCTCGCGTCCGCTGACAAAGGCGTTGATCCGCACCACGTCGCGGAAGGAGAGCCCGCCCTCGGCGAGCACGGCCGCGATGTTGCGGAAGCAGAGATGCGTCTGCTCCTCGACTGACGCGGGGACCTGGTCGTCCGCCGACACGCCAAGCTGCCCGGAGCAGAACAGGATGCGGTGACCGGCCGGAATCTCCACGCCATAGCTGTAACGTGCAAATGGCGGTCGGATACCGCTTGGGGTGATATGCTTCATGGAACTCATCGGTGCGGCGCTGTGTTGCGAACATCTGACACGGCGAGGGCGCAGCCGATCGGCGCTGCGCCCCGCGCCGTAGTTCGTTCTCCCAGACCTGAACCGGCAGCCTGACTCGCTACCAGATCAGAGCTTCTTGATGAGTTCGTTGGTCGCGATTGCGTTCATGTCAAGATCGGTCTTGGTGAAGCCCGCGTCCTTGTAGATCTTTGCCCCTTCCTGCAGCGAAGGGATGTCGATCCAGCCGAGGCCATTCTTGCGCGTATTGGCGTTCTGCGAGCAGAGCAGCCGTAGCTTCATGCTGGCGGCGACCCGCGCCGGATCCTTGCCGTCGATGGCAACTTTGCTCGTGATCGCGACGGCCTCGTCGGGATTCTTCAGCGTGTATTCCAAGCCCTTCTTGTAGCCGCGCAGGAAGCGCGTGATCAGGTCCTTCTTAGGCTCGAAATACTTCGCCTCGACCGTGAAGAGGTCGGTCGACGTGTTCAGGTAGTCGCGCGCCCAGATCACGTCGACGACACCGAGGCCAGCGGCCTGCATGCCGTACAGAATGGAATCGGTCGAGGCCATAGCATCGACCTTACCTTCGATGATGGCGGGCGCGGCGTTGAGCCCGAGCGCGACCAGTTCGACGTCCCGTTCGCTCATTCCGTTCAGTGCGAGGATAGTCGCCAAGTTATAACGCGTGCCGCTCGCCATGCTGATCACGCCGATCTTTTTGCCCTTCAGGTCTTGCGGTGTGATGATCTGCTTGTTCTTCAACGCGAACACGTTGAAAACATTGACCGGATAGATGTCGTAGACGGCCTTCAACTGACTACCCTTGTCCGCGGCCAGGTAGATTGCTTCCGGTCCGCAGAACGCGATGTCGGCGTTGCCGGCAATGACGTTCCTTAGAGCATCGCCTGAGCCTTGCCCCGGCAGGAACTCCATGTCGACGTTCTCGGCCTTGAAGAAGCCCTTCTGCTCCGAGACATAGATGTTGGCCTGTTCGGCGAGGCGCGGGCTCCAGCACGCCATCCGAACCTTCTCCACCGCGGCCTCGGCGGTCCGAACCCACGGAGCGGTGATCCCGACGGCGGCCGTGGCAGCCAGAAGCTGCCGGCAATTCAGTGGTCGACTATTGGTGGTCATGATCGTTCCTTCCGATTGCTCTTGTACACATTTCAGCTTGCTGGGCGGTTCAATCGCCTCGTTTGATGTATCTCCACGAGAAAGCCGTCCGCTCGATGAGCTCCATGATCTTGTAGAGGACGATGCCGATCACGGTCAGATAGACGAAGACGGCGAACATCAGCGGCGTGTCGAAGCTGCCCTGGGTCACGATGACGAGAGCGCCGAGCCCGCGGTTGGCGCCGACGTATTCCCCGACCACTGCGCCCACGACTGCGAGCGTGATCGCGACACGCAGGCCGGCAAAGATCACCGGTAGTGCATTCGGGACGCGAAGCTTCAGAAACGTCTGCCAGCCCTTGGCGGTCAGCGCGCGAAAGAGCTCAAGCTGATAGGGATTGGCGGAGGTCAGCCCGATGATGGTGTTCTCCAGCAGCGGAAAGAAGCACACCAGGGCCGTGATCACGACCTTGGGTGCGATGCCGAAGCCGAGCCACACCACCATGATAGGCGCGAGCGCGAGTTTCGGGAGAGCCTGCGAGGCCAGAATGTAAGGACCGAGGATCGCCCGCATCAGCTGGCTTTGGGCAGTCATCACGCCCAACACTATCCCCAACACGCTACCGAGGAGAAATCCGAGCAGGATTTCGGTGAGCGTCGTCCACGCGTGATAGGGAAGCAGACCGTTCACGGTGTTCTCGACAAGCGATTCCCACACCGTATAGGGCCCCGGAAGGATCAACGGCGAGAGCCCCATCAGCCGGACATATCCAGCCCAGGCCAACAACACGCCGATGAAGACGCCGATTGACAGGCACGTCTGTCCCGCCGGCGTCGTGTACCAGGGAATCCGAACGACATCGTCGGGATTGGAGTTGGTCTGTTCGGACAAGGAACCGACGGCGGCCATGGGTTTGCCCTCAGTCCATCATGCACTGTTTCATATCGCGACACAGCGCGATAAATCGATCGTCGAAGCGATGTTCCGGGATGCGCGGCCGCGGAAGGTTGATCTCGAACACTTCCTTGATGCGGCCCGGACGGCTTCCGAGCACGACGACCCGGTCCGACAAGAAGGTCGCTTCTGCGATGTCGTGGGTGATGAAGATCGCGGTCGTGCCGCTCATGGACCAGATGCGCAGCAACTCCATGTTCATCTGTTCACGCGTAATCGCATCGAGCGCCCCGAACGGCTCGTCCATCAGCAACAGGGACGGCGCGAGCACGAGCGCGCGGGCGATGGCGACACGCTGCTGCATGCCGCCGGAAAGCTGGATCGGATAGTGGCCCTCGAAATCGCCGAGTCCCACCATCTTGAGCAGTTCGCGCGCCTTGGGCGCGTAGTCGCGCCGCTTGAGCTGAAAGATTTCGATCGGCAGGAGGATGTTTTCCATCACGGTCCGCCATTCCAGCAACACCGGCTGCTGGAATACTAAGCCCATGTTGCGGCTCGGCCGCGTCACGGCCAGCTCGTCCAGCATTACGGTCCCACGACTCGGCGGGATCAGTCCGGCGGCAATGCGAAGCAGCGTCGTTTTCCCGCACCCGCTCTCGCCGAGGACCGAGACGAAATGGCCTTCGGCGATGTCCAGATTGATGCCGTCGAGCACCGTGTTGCGATTCGAGTCGACGACGAACGACTTTGAAATGTCCTGAAATCGAATCTTGGGTTGCCGCTCCAATTGCGGCATCGACGGCTCAACGACGGCCATCTGGCTGTACGCATCGGCGCGCAGGCCCGACACACGCTTCATCAGTTGACTCCGTGACTTCACGCCGAACGCCGTCGCTTGATCCTGTCCATTGCAATGCAATTTCCGGACCGGTCTGGTCTCGATCGCGGTCAGCGCCAGCGCCGCGGCCGTCAAGACCGGAGAGGATTTCACTACGCCCGACCATGCGCTCGCTCAACGAGAACCACATGAGGAGACTACACCTCTGCGAGTTGAACAGAACCTTAGAGATAAAAAATGCAGTATGCAATCTGAAAAATATGCGATGCTGGCGCCCTCGGATGGTTGTGCGAACAATGAGCAAAAGCGCGTGGATTTGCCGCCGATTTATGCAGTTGAACGTTTCAACTCGGTGGGCGGACTTCGTGGTGCTTCCGGCGCACAGCCGCACGTTGGACATGCGTCGTTAAGATGCGATCGCGCGCAGATAGGAGCGGAGAATGGTTGAAGTCGTGGATATCTTGATCGAGCGTGGCACGTTGCTGACCATGGATCAGCAACGGCGGATCCTGACCGATGGTGCAATCGCGATCCGTGGCGACCGGATCGTCGCCGTCGGCAAGACGGCCGAACTCCGCAAGCAATACCGCGGAACCAAGACCATCGACGCATCCAACCGTCTGGTTATGCCCGGCTTGGTCAATGGCCATGCGCACCTGAACGAGATCGCCCGGGGGTTGATACCGGACGACCTGAAGACCAGCGATTGGTTGAAGGACTGGTGCTATCCCTACTTCGCGGCGACGACAGCGGAGGATGAATATTGGTATTCGCAATGCCTTATCGCCGAGATGATCCGCTCGGGTACGACCTGCGTCGCCGAGCCGGGATGCAAATTTCTGCCGGAGGTCGTGAAGTCGATCGAGAAGAGCGGCATTCGCGCGACGACCGGCAGTTGGGTCTGGGACCACGCCGGGCCCGACGGCCAGAAGTGTCCCGAATATTTCCTCAAGATGAGCCTGAAGGAATGCCTGGAACTGACCGAGAACAACATCAAGTCGTTTCATGGGGCGGCCAATGGCCGCATCAAGATCTTCGCGACCATCGAAGGTGTGGGAACCTGCTCGGATGACCTGATGCTGGGCGCGAAGGAGATCGCCGACCGCTACGGGACGCAGACCCTGATGCACAAGGCCAGCTCCCGCGAAGAGGCGGCGACTGAAATGCGCGTCACCGGCCACCGGCCGGTCGAGCACATGTACAAGATCGGGTCGCTCGGTCCGAACGTCTACCTCAACCACATGACCGCGGTGGATCCCTACGAGGTCGAGTACCTGGCGGAGACCGATACCAAGGTCTGTCAGAACCCGCCCGCCGCGCTGAAACTCGCCAAGGGCACGACCCAGATGGGCAAGTTCCTCGAGATGCGGAAGGCGGGCGTGACGGTGGCGCTCGGGTGCGACGGCGTCAATTCCGGCGACCACAAGGACATGTTCCGCGCGATGTATCTCGCTGCGACGCTGCCGAAGGATGCGCGCATCGACCCATCCGTCATCACGGCGGAAGAGGTGATTGAGATGGCGACACTGAGCGGCTATCGCGCGGTCGGCTGGGACAAGGAATTGGGCGTCCTGGAAGCCGGCCGCAAGGCCGACCTCATTCTGATCGACATCGACCGTCCCGAATTCGTGCCGACCTACAACTACGTCTACAGCCTCGTCTACACGGCGAGCGGCGACTGCGTCGACACCACGATCGTCGATGGCAATATCCTGATGGAGAATCGCGAACTCACGACGATCGACCTCGGCGAGGTCCGCGCCCACTGCCGCGAATTGGCGCCGAAGCTTTTGCAGCGCTCCAACGTCAAGCCGGTGTCGCGCTGGCCGATCGTCTAAGGGCTATTGCAGTCCCGCACGGTCGAGCGCACCCGGCAGCGGCAACCTGCCGGGGCCGCCGGCGATGGCCTCCTCGCACTGAGCCGCAAATGTGAGAACCAGGCGGTCGCAGCCCCACGGTCCGACGATCTGCAAGCCGACGGGCAAGCCGTCCGCCAAACCGCAGGGGATCGATATGGCCGGTTGTCCGGAGATGTTGAAGGGATACGTATACGGCGTCCACGTGATCCAAGGCAGCGGCGCGTCCGCCTCTCCGCTGTCCGGGATTTCCGCGTCCGCCGCGAATGCCGTCAACGGCATCGTCGGCATTATGAGAAGGTCGTAGTCGTTGAACAGCGCAAAGGCCGAGGCGATGAAGCGGCGCCGCGCATCGATGGCGCCGAAATAATCCGGCAGGCTGTACTGCTGCGCCAGGTCGTAGCAGCGCGCGAGGCCCGCATCCATGATGCCGCGGCTGTGCTTGACCTGCTCGACGAAACCATACCCGCGGCCCGTCACCCAGAATGCCTCGAAGATCGCGCGGGGGAGGGCGGCCGGCATTTCCGCGCCCACGCGTTCGACGTTGAGTCGCGCCAGTGCATCCAGCGTCGCTGAGAAAGCGATAGAAACGCCAGAGTCCGGCGCAAAGCCGAACGGCTGCCGGAGGACGCCGACACGTGCCCGTCCCTGCCGCAAGCGTTCGAGCCTCCACGCTTCGTCAGTCGGATAGCTCCCGAAGGACAGCGGGTCGCGCGGCTCCGGCCCCTCGGTTACCGCCAGGACAAGCGCTGCGTCCTCGACCGAGCCGCACAGCGGCCCGACGTGCGACAATGTTTCGGTCACCGTCCCCGGATAGACCGGAATGCGGCCGAGGGTTGGCTTCAGGCCAACCGTCCCGCAAAAGGCGGCCGGGATCCGGATCGAGCCGCCGGCATCGGAACCAAGCGCGATCGGGACAGCGCGCGCGGCGACCGTCGCGGCCGAGCCGGCGCTTGAACCGCCGGAATTTTGCGCCGGATCGTAAGGGTTGCGGGTCACGCCGGTGAGCGGAGAACTGCCGGTTCCCTTCCAGCCGAACTCGGGCATCGTGGTTTTCCCGATGATGACCGTACCGGCCGCCAGCATGCGCGCGACCATCGGAGAATTCGTAGTCGGCCGGGTCAGCCGGCGACGTCCGCGATCCTTTGAGGACCGGAAATCCATTCAGATAGAAGTTATCCTTGATGGCGATCGGGACGCCATGCAGCGGTCCTCGCAGCCGCCCCTGCTTTGCCTCCGATTCCCGCTCGGAGGCTTGCGCAAGCGCGTACGCCTCGAGGAAGGTGACGTAAGCATTGATCTGGGGTTCCACTATCTTGGCCAGATGCAACGCGCATTCCGCAAGCTGAACTGGCGACACTTGGCCTTGCGAAATCAGTTCCCCCATGCGCCGGCCTGAGAGCTGCGCATAGTCGGTGAGCGAGAGCGTGGTGTACGGCATGACCGTTCGCCCGTCCCGTGACGTTACTGGCCCATCAGGTTCAGAACCGTCAGCGTATTGATGCGGGTTGCCGCATCCATGTCGCTGATCGCCAACGATTCGTCGGGCTGGTAAACCGGCTCACCGCCAGGTCCGAAGATGACTGTCTCACAGAGGTGGCCGACGCTCGCGGTGTCCGCGAGCCATGATCCGCCGCGGAATTCGGCCGGGCGGCCCATCACGGTTTCCCATGCCTCCTTGAGGCAGATGACGACCTTCGAATCGGTCGGCACCATGAACGAGCCCTTCACGTCCGCGACCTTGATTTCGATCTTGAGCTGCGGATCGCGCGCCTTGGCCCTGTTGATCGCCCCTTCGATCAACGCGGTCGACCTCTTCCAGCGAAACGCCCGGCTGCGGCCGCGTATCGACACGGATCGTGCAGCGGTCGGGGATCATCGAAGGGCCGCCGGGAAACAGGCCGCCGATAGATGCGACCGACCGCGGTATAGAGCTCGGGACCGACGAGTACCTTCATCTCCTCGGTGATCTTCGGAAAATACTTCAGCTTCGAGAGCTCCTCGGCGACCGGCAGCATCTTCTCGATGGCGTTGACCGCGAGGTACTTGTGGCAGGTATGCGCCGAACGGCCGATGGTCGAAATATCGAAGTAGTAGCGGCCGCGGTGCGCGACATAGATCTGCATGTCGGTCAATTCGCCGAGCACGCAATAGTCGAACTTGTGGCGATTGAACAGATCGATGGCGCCGGTCTGATCACCCATATGATCGCAAACCGCCGCAAACGTGATCTTGCCGTTGAACGGCATGCCGCTTTCGACCAGCGTCTTCATCGCGCCGATCTGACAGCCCAGCCCTGCCTTCATATCCATCACGCCGTGCCCGAACAGCCGGTCGTTCTCGATCGCGGCATCGAACGGATCGCGCGGTCCAGCCCTCGCAGACCGGCTTCGTATCGAGATGCCCGGTGAACAGCAGGTGTGGACCGGGCCGGCCGCTGTCGATCTCCCACAGCGTGTTGACGCGGCCGTCGAATACGTCTTCGCACCAGACGCGTCCCACGCCGAAGGATTTCAGGTAATCGGAAAGCTGGCGTCCAAGACCGCCTTCCTTGCCGTTGGTGCTGTCGGTGCGGACCATGTCCCGTGTCGCGACCAGCGAAATCTCATTGGCGAGATGGCGCTCAACTTTTTCGATCACGTCCGCAGTCATACGACGCTCCTTGCAGGAAAATTTCAGTCGATTGAGCCGTGGTCCGCATCTCTCGTGGCTTTACGTGACTGTGCGGCGAGATGCTCGCCGCTCGACCGTCACGCCAACAACGAGGAAAGGTCGGCCGGAAGGCCGCTGACAAAGCCTTCACGCAGGTTCAGTGAGTGCATCATGCCAGCATCTTATGTACTTTTAATTCATTATTCAATCCTGTAGGATGAGGTTGTCGACAATTCCTCCGGCCGCGGCCAATGGCACCCCAACAGACTGCCAAGACATCAGACGGTGTGACCCTCGCGGTGCGGATGGCGGGTGACGGCGCTCCGGTTGTTTTCCTGCACGAATTTTCTGGCGACTTGCGCAGCTGGGCGCCGCAGTTCGCGCATTTTCAATCCCGCTATCGGTGTATCGCCTTCAACGCACGCGGCTATCCGCCTTCGGAGGTTCCGGGCGAAGTCGCGCACTACAGCCAGGAACGGGCGGCCGACGACGTGGCCGATGTCCTGCGAGGGTTCGGCATCGACAGTGCGCATCTCGTGGGGCTGTCCATGGGCGGCTTTGCCGCCCTGCACACCGCCATCAGGCATCCGACACTCGTCCGCTCGCTGGTCATCGCCGGATGCGGCTATGGCGCCAAGCCAACCGAAAGCGCGGATTACGGCAACGCGATGAAGCGCGAGGCTGATCATGCCGAGGCCATCGGAATGAGGGCGTATACCGAGGAAATGGGTGGGAGCCGTTACGCGAGGCTTCTGCAGCTCAAGGATGGGCAAGCGTGGACGACATTCGTTACCGAGCTCAATGAACATTCGGTCGCCGGCATGGCGACGACCTTACGCGGCGTGCTCGCCACGCGCCCCTCGCTCTGGCATATCCAAACGCAGATCGCCGCGATTGCGCAGCCGACGCTGCTCGTCATCGGCGACGAGGATACGCCCTGTATCGAACCGAATCTATTTCTGAAGCACACGCTGCCGGACAGCGCGCTGTGCATCATGCCGCGAACTGGCCACCTTCCGAACCTGGAAGAGCCGGAGCGTTTCAACGCGATCGTCGGCCGCTTCCTCTCCTCGGTGGAGGACGGAAGCTGGCAACGAATCAGAAGCACTTCCTGAAGGTGGAGAAATCACGATGACAAAGCGTCTGTCGGGCAAGGTTGCGTTGGTCACGGGCGGTGGCCGGGGATTGGGCCGCGGCATTGCGGAAGGTTTCGGCGCGGAGGGCGCCAAGATCGTCGTCAACTATGTGAAGGACGCCAACGCCGCCGAAGCCGTGGTCGCGAAGGTCAAGGCCGCGGGGTCCGATGCCCTCGCCGTCAAGGCCGACGTGGGTGACGAAAAGGCGGTGCAGGCCATGATCGATGCCTGCATCCAGAAGTTCGGCAAGATCGACATCCTGGTCAACAACGCCGGTCATCTGAACTCGTCCCCGCTCGCAGAAATGTCGGTCGACATGTGGGACGAGATGATCCGCATTCATCTGCGTGGCATGTTCCTCTGCACACGCTTTGCAATCCCGCACATGCTGAAACAGAAGAGCGGCAAGATCATCAACATGACCGGAACATTCGGCGTCACCGGCGGCGCGGACTTCACCCATATGTCGGCCGCCAAGGCCGGAATGATCGGCTTCACGCGCGCACTGGCGCGCGAAGTCGGCAAGCAGGGCATCAACGTCAACGCCATCGCACCCGCCATCATCCGCACCGACCTCTACAACTTCATGCCAGACAACGTCCGCGACGAGATCGTCGGCGCCTATCCACTGGGCCGCGTCGGCGAAGTCGAGGATATCGTTGCGACCGCGATGTTCCTCGCCACTAAGGACTCCGATTTCTTCACCGGCCAGACGCTCTGCGCGGCGGGCGGCGATGTCATGGTGTAAGGCCCGATCAAGCAGCAAAGGACGAGAATTCATGATTGTCGAAGAGCGCACCTACACGCTGAAACCCGGAACGGTTTCGGTTTATTATAAGGACTACGACCCGCGCGGGCTGGACATCCAGAAACGCATCCTCGGAAACCTGATCGGCTATTTTCACACCGAGATCGGGGAGCTCAACAAGGTCGTCCACCTGTGGGGCTATGACAGCTTGGCGGAGCGCGAGAAGCGCCGGGCGGCGCTGTTCGCCGATGCGGATTGGCTCGCCTACCTCGCCCAATCTCCCGACATCGTCGTTAGCATGGAATCGCGCATCCTCGTCCCCGCACCGTTTTCGCCGATCCGGTAATCGTCATCGCGCCATCACGGCGCGAACCACTGCCATGAAGGGTCGCGTATGAGCGAGATCGAGACGCGCAATCGGTATTTCGATTCCCTGTTCGCCAATCGAAACTTGCGATGGATGGGACAGAACACCAACCACATTCCGTTGCCGGATTTGGTGCGGGACGTGATGTGGAACTCCATCACGGCCGACGAATTCCGCGCGTATGCACCGCCGCTCGGGTTCGAGGAATTGCGGGCGGCGATCCTGGACGATCTCGGGCTTCCGGGGATGAGCGCCGTCGTGACGGACGGCGGCATCGAGGCGCTCTATCACGTTTGTCATTCCAGTGCTGAGCGCGGCGGAACCTTCGTTACCACCGACCCGGGATGGAAGTGGCCGGCGCTGTTTTCGCGCGCCGCCGGCGCCGAGGTGGTCGAGATTCCGATCTACGATCCGGCCTGCGGTTATCACCTGACGGCGGAACGGCTCGCCGAACAGGTCGATGCGCGAACGCGCGTGATTTACGTGGTCGACCCGAACAACCCGCTCGGCACCTGCGTCCCGGAGCACGAGATGCGCGAGATTTGCGCTATCGCGGCCAAGTACGGCGCGACGTTGGTGCATGACTGCACCTACCGGCACTTCGCCGACAACCACACGTTGGCGGCGCGCTTCTATCCGGAGAAGACGCTGACGATCTACAGCTTCTCGAAATGGCTCGGCCTCGCCGGACTGCGCGTGGCGGCCTTGGTCGGTCATCCGACGCTGATAGGCGCGCTCGCACAGGTCGCCCCCAACAACCTCGGATCAAACGTGCTTTCGCAACGCGCCGCGCTGGAAGGGCTGCGGCGCAAGGCTGAGTGGTTTCCCGTTACGCAGGC
Source organism: uncultured Alphaproteobacteria bacterium (assembly GCA_963807865.1). Taxonomy (GTDB): domain Bacteria; phylum Pseudomonadota; class Alphaproteobacteria; order Rhizobiales; family Xanthobacteraceae; genus VAZQ01. The sequence continues at coordinate 206,217 of CAWEDK010000017.1, forward strand.
CATTCAGCGGGGCAATCAGGCGATGATCCGCGACGTGGCGAGTTCGTTGCCCGGATTCCATCTTCCGGTCTATCCCTCGAACGGGAACTTCCTGGTGATCGAGTGCATCGACGCGGACATTCAACCGGAAGCGATCGTGTCCGAGATGCAGAAGCACGACATCATGATCCGGCAGGGCTCGTATCACACCGCACGCTTCGGCCATCGGTTCATCAAGGTCAGCACCACGGTGCCGAAGGAATGGGCGCAGGAGTTCTGCGACCTGCTGCCGGGAATCGCCCGATCGGTCCGGGGACGGAAGGTCAATGCAGCGTTGTTCTGAACGCGCCAAGATTCTGGCGTTGTTGAATGCCCCTGGTACGCGGATCAGTGAAAGGTGATCCACAGCGTGTCCCGGGCGCGCTGCAGCATGAAATGCTGCTGCGCTGACCCGGGACCGCCAAAGAGGCGGAGTTCGTTACGGTTCCGGGTCTGCAGCGCACCACTATAGCGCGTCGAAGACGCGCGTGAACGCGCTTATGGTGCTGCGCTGCGCCCGGGACACAAGCACAGGCACTGATCAGTCTTCTGCGAAAGTCAGTACTAGCGGGAGAGATAGGAGCGCGCGAGCTTGGGGCGATCGAGCGTGACCTCGAAGTCGCGCCAGGATCCCATCATGTGCCGCAACAGGAGTTCCGACAGCTTGGTGCCGTCGCGCTTTTGCACGAGCGCGGCAATCTGCTCGTGCTCCGCGAGAACGCGCGACCAGGCCGTCTTGCTCGCCTCGATGAAGAACCGCACGCGCAGGATTCGGATGCTCAGCGAATTGTGCAATTCGGCCAGAAATTTGTTGCGGGCCCCGTTGACGATCGCTTGATGAATGGCCTGATTGGTGCGGAAATAGTCCTTCGACCGCGGCCCTCGAGCATGAAGCTGCACCAGCCGCTTATGAAGTTTCACGACGTTCTCTATTTCGGCGTCGGTGAAATTGATGCAAGCCATTTGCGCGCTAACGGACTCGATTGCGCCGATCGCGAAAAACAGCCCCTGAATTTCATCGAGACTCGGTTCGGCGACGATGGCGCCCCGGCGGGGCAGCGGCTTGACCAGGCCCTCCGATGCCAATACGCGGATCGCTTCGCGCAGCGGCGTGCGCGATATCCCAAGCTGCGCACAGAGTTCCGCTTCCGGAATCCGCGCGCCAGGCGGCAGTTCGTCTTGGATGATCATATCTCGCAAAACAGCAACGACCTCGTCGTGCAAATTGCCGCGAACGATCTGCTTGCGATTGATCGCCTCTTTGGCGCCCGTCCCCTCACGCTGAGTGGGCTGCCCGGAATGAGGTGACGAATGAGCGGCTGTTTTCATGCGTTGCATAGCGGAAAGGCGGCGAATCGCGTGTCCATTCACAAACAAAGGCGACTATACAAACGGACTGGCAAAGCCCGCACCGCCGAATGTGCATAGTTGCTCATCAACCATGCCAGCAGATCTGATCCCTAAAGGAAAACCGGTGATTTGTCGCCTGAAATCGAGCCTTATCGGCACGAAAGAGCAGCGGAATTTGACATATGAACGGCAGTTCGCTGTTGATGATGAAATTAGGGCGGCGCGCTGTTGTCGCCGCTGGTGCGCCGAATCTGCTCAGCGATCGCTTCGATTGAGGCCCCAGCCTCAATCCGGCGGCGGATGTCTTTGAGGCGCATGAGCTGCTGGACGATCTGCGGCATCAAGTCGAGCTTTTCCATCAGACGCCAGACATAGACAAAGATCGCAAAGATGGTGCCGACGTCGGCGTTCGGCATGTAGGTGACGCGCAGCAACACCAGAAGGAACGCCAGGATCGATAGGCCCTCAATCGCCGTCCAGTTGAGGGCATCAGCGTCGGAAAGCTTGATGCGCCAAGCGCGCACCTCGGAAAAATGACGGATGACGGCAGGCTCCTGCGCCGTCTCGATCACCTGGACCTCATGTTCGAGCTGATTGTTGAGCCCCTCGTTGAGCGTCAGCGAGCGCTTCATGTATTTGCGGTTGATGATTAAGACCGGGATGAAAAGCAGCACGGCGAGCGCGCCCAAGACGAGGTCGTAGTAAAATAGGATGGCGGCGGAGCCCACGATGCTTACCAGCGTGTTGAGGACGACCGGCATGTCCTTCTCGAAGAAGGTCACGAACTCGCGCGACATGGCTGAGCGCGCCGCCACCTTGGTGGGCTCGATGCCGGATTGGCGCTGACGCAGCACCGTATCGGTTACGATGGCGTTGTAGACTTGTGTGTAGAGGCGCGTGTCGTACATTTGCCGGCCGCAACCGATCGCTGTGTGCAGCAGCCACGCAACCATGACCGGCACGATCATCCGATAATCGTGTGCCAGCAGACCGTTTATGGCTAGACCAGTCGCCCACGGATAGGACAGCTCCAGCAGGTCCTCAATCACGGTGAGCGTATAGGTGAACGCGATGCGCCACCGGAATGGCCGTATCGTGTTGGTTACGGAATTCGCTCGGGGGCGGTCAGGCATGGGGAAACCCGGTCGTAATCAGCCGATCGTATAGCCGACCTCTGACTTCGAATAGCAAACGCCGACCCCGGCGTCTCGCATATCGGCTCCCAAGGTATCTAAGTTGACTCCATCGGGCGCATCCCGTTCAATTTGCTTTACGACTTCAGTGGACATGGGCGGAGCAGACATGGGCAGAGATAGGGAGATTGCGAAGGTGACAAAGTATCTCGCAGGATGCGCCGCCGGGATGTGGATGATCACGGCTCCGGCAGCCGCTGCCGAGTTTCGCGCCCTGTCGAGCTGGGATCAAAGCTACCTGCCGCGAACGGCGCTTGTTCGAGAAGTTCCTGAAGAACGTCGAAAAGGCATCGAAAGGCGACATCAAGTTCAACGTAAGCGGACCGGAGACCGTTCCGCCGTTCGAGCAACTGCAGCCGGCCGGGTCAAACGTATTCCAGATATTGTTCTCTCACGGCGCCTATCATTTCGGAACGACGCCTTATTTGGTCGCCATCGAAGGCCTGTCAGGGTGATCTCGCAAAATGGCGAAGCGCCGGGCTCAAGGACCAGATCGACAAGCACTATCAACGGTTCGGACTTGAAGTTGCTGGTCGTTGCCGCTGGTGCCGGAAGGCAGCGCGTACAATATCATGCTCAGGGCGCCGGTCGGGCCGTCCGGCGACCTGCAAGGCCGCAAGATCCGGGCGACGCAAACCTATGCAGGGGTCCTGTCGATGCTCGGTGCCTCGCCGGTCAATCTTCCTCCGGCGGAAATCTATCCCTCCCTGGAAAAGGGGGTGGTCGACGGCGCGGCTTGGCCGGTCATCGGTCCGCTCGGCTATCGCTGGTACGAGGTCGCAAAGTATGATCATGCGGCCAAGCTTCGGCGTGGTGGTCCATTCCGTGTTCGTGAACCTGGCGCCTGGAACAACTTGTCGGAGGCCCAGCGCAAGCTGCTGGATGACGAAGCGATGAAAATGGAAGACGACTGGTATGTCGAATGGCCGAAGCTCGCCGAAGGGAACAGGACGGGCTGCTGGCTAAAGGCGCGCAGATGACGGAGATCGGGGCGGCACAAAAAGCCAAGCTTGCCGAAGCATGGACCACGGGCGTGTTGGATTTCACCATGCCGCGGAATCCGAAGGATATCGGCGAGCTTCGCGAATTTGCGAAGAGCAAGGGGCTGCTGCAGATAGGCCCGACCGCGCCATCCGCCTGGCCAGCGGGCGTTGTCGGACGCGCGGCCAGCGTCCTGAACGAGGTGAACAATGCCGGAGCAAGACGGTGCACGGCCTGGCAGTATGCCTGGGCCGCCTTGCGCGTTGCATGATGGATTGAGCCGCATCTCGTTTTCGGCTGCGGCCATGCTTGCGCTCGCCGTCATCGCAATCTCGTTCTGCTACGAGGTGGTTGCGCGATACTTTTTCAACTGCGCCGACAATCTGGGCGAGTCCGTTTGCCTCCTATGGGCTGTGCGCCTCGATTTTCCTGGCGATGCCCGAGCTCACGCGGACGTCGTCGCATATCGCTTTGAATTTTCTCGAAGACGCCTTGTCTCCGTGACTGAAGCGCGCCTGCGGTGGCGGTTCATCCAAGTCGTTGTCTGCCGCGGTCTGCGGCCTGGCTGCCTGGATAACCGGCGAGCCGCTTGGAGCGACTTCACCTTCGGGATCATGACCAACACCTATTATCCGATTCCGAAATGGTGGCTGTCCGCGATCATCCCGTATGGCATGGCGAGCTCAGCAGTCTACTTTCTGCGTCATGCGGCGCGCCGGCAGGCGACGGCGACTGCCAAGAGTGAGTTCTTTCATGACCTGGTGGGTTGCGCTCTCGCTGGCGTTGTCGCTGCTGCTGGTGCTGCTTGCCATCGGCGTTCCGATTTTCGTCAGTTTTCTGCTGCTCAATGTTGCCGGCGTGCTGGTGTTCCTCGGGCCTGCCGGATTCGGATTGTTCGCGGCCAGCATCTTCACCACCGCGAATATCAGCGCGCTGGCGGCGGTCCCGCTGTTCATCCTCATGGGCGATATTCTATTCCGGTCCGGCGCAATGGAGGTGCTGTTCAATTCCCTCGATCGCCTGATCGGCCGCATTCGCGGACGGCAGTATGTGCTCTGCATTCTGCTGTCCGCGATCCTCGGCGCGCTATCCGGCGCAGCGATGGCTGTCGCGGGAATGCTCGGCCGTTCGCTCTATCCCTCGATGATCCGCCGCGGCTACGATATCCGCCTGTCGGTCGGGACGATTCTTGGCGGGGCCAGCCTTGATCCGATCATTCCGCCGAGCGTGCTGGCCATCATCATCGCGACGCTGGCGCAGATCTCGACCGGAAAGATGCTGGTAGCCGGGATCCTCCCGGGGTTGCTGCTGACCGGGATGTTCCTGATCTACGTCTGTCATTTTGCTCTGGTCCAAGCCGAGCCTGGCACCGGACGTTGCGGCCGACCTGACCGAGGGCGCAACCACGCAGAGGCAGCGCGCTCATGGCCGTTTTGCGCATGCTGCCCTGCGCTTCATCTTCTTCCTGGTGATGGGGCTGGTGCTGCTCGGCATCGCGACACCGACCGAGGCCGCAGCAACCGGGGTATTTGGCGCGATCGTTCTCGCGCTCTTCTACCGCGCGTCTGTCCTGGAGAATGCTGATGGAGGCGTTGCGCGTCCGCCGTGACGGTGTCCGCGCTGCTTCTGCTGGTGATGTGCTGCGCGGTCATGTTCAGCCAGTTGCTGACGTTTGCCGGCGCTCCCCGCGCTCTTGGCGGAGATCGTTGCAGGGCTCGGTCTGTCTGCGCCGTCATGGTTTTTGCGATGCTGGCGCTTCCGTTCGTTCTGTTCATGTTCCTCGACCAGATCGCTCTGATGCTCGTCCTCGTCCCCATCTACATGCCGATCCTGAAGACCTACGGGGATCGATGAGATCTGGTTCTGGACGCTGTTCCTGGTGGTCGCGACGGTCGGCGGAATTTCTCCGCCCTTCGGCTATACATTGTTCGCCATGAAGAGCGCCGCGCCGGAAGTTCCGATGAGCACGATCTACAGCGCCGCCTGGCCGTTCGTCTGGATCATCGTGCTGGGAATGCTCGTGATGGCGCTCTTTCCGCCGATCATCACGTTCCTGCCGAATCTCGCGATGCGGTAAACCCGCGCGCTTTCGTCTCAGACACGCAAGCTGGCGATGCGTTTGAGTTCCGAACGCTAAATCTTTCCATTGACGGTGCGGGGTAGGGCGTCGGTGAATTCGATCTCGCGTGGGTACATGAATGGCGGAGCCGATTGCTTGAAGAAGTCCTGCAATTCGAGCTTCAGGGTATCGCTGGCGTCCAATGAGTCTTTCAGGACAATGTAAGCCTTGACGATATGCGGCCGTTCGCCGGTTCGATCGGGTGCGGCCGTGCAGGCGCACTCCGCGATGCGCGGATGTCTCATGAGGACCTGTTCGACATCGATTGGCGAGATGGAATGGCCGCCGCTGACGATCATCTCGTCATACCGGGCGATATAGCGGATATAGCCACCTGCCTCCCACGCGACGAGATCCTGAAACACGTTCCATCCGTCGCGAACGGTCTGTTGCTGGGCCTCCGGCTTGTTCAGATAGTGCGTTCCGGTCGGCCCCCGGACGCAGAGCAACCCGGGAATACCCTCCTCAACGGGCTCGAAGGTTTCAGGATGCCGGATTGTCACCTCATAACCCGGAATCGGCCGGCCGATGACGCCGGCTTTGGGAGGCGACATCTTGTGCCGCAGCCCGAGAAAGATATTCAGCAATTCGGTCGTCCCGAGGAATTGCTCCAGCGCGACGCCGGTCGCACTGAACCAAGCCTGCTCGACTTCGACCGGCAGAGGCTCGCCACCGCAGAGAGCGAGCCGTAGCTTCGGCAACGCAAGTTGTCGTTCCGCAATCAGCCGGCCCAGGCGATTGTAATAGGTCGAGACGCCGACCACGATGGTCACGCCGTATTCCAACATATTGGTGACTAACGCCTGGGCGGACTTGTCAGTCGACAGCACCGCCGTAGCTCCAGAGCGAAGCGTGTAGTGGACGAAAAAGCCGAGCCCAAGTGCGAAGGGAATTGACGGTGGGCCGGCGATGACATCGTCCGGCGTCATGCCGAGACAGTAATCGCTGTAGGTATCTGGCGTTGACAACAGGTCGGCATGGCTGTGGCATGTTCCTTTCGGCCGGCCGGTGCTTCCGGATGTATAAAGGATCAGGCAGACATCGTCGGCGGCGGTGTCCGCATAGGACCAGGTCGGCTCAGGAGAGCCGCTGAGATCAAGCGAGCCCAATGTGCCGGGTGTATCGCTCTGAACGACAACAACCTGCTTGAGCGATGAACAACGGTCCTGAAGGCCTTCGACCTCGCTCAGCAAATCCGCATCAACGATGATGACCGTTGCCACGCAATCGTTGATCCGGTAGGCGAGATCGTCCGAGCGAAGCTGGACGTAGGTCGGAACGGCGATGGCGCCGACGGCCTGCACGGCGAGCAGCATGTAGATGAGGTCGACGGTGTCGTCCTGCCTGAGGACGATCGCATCTTCTTTGCCCAAACCTAGACGCCGTAACGCGTCGGCCCGCCGAGCAACTTCGCCCCGCAGGGTTTCATACGTAATGCGTTGTCCACGGCAGATGTAAGCGACGCGCGTGGAAAACCCCTTCGCGACGGCGCCTTCGAGCAAGGATTTGGCGATGTTCAGGTGCGCGGGATAATGGAGCTCCGGCAGTGCCCGGAAGGTCGCTGGTCGCTCCGAAGGGGCGAGGCCCTCATACTTCTTCATAGAGGCTTCACCTGATGCATCCGGATTGATGGTGGTGGGAGGGAAAGGAAAAGCGCGCCCGGCGGCCTCGGCAGGCTTGGGAGCTTTGCCACAATAGGAGAAGTTCCGATTTCGGAATCAATCCGGCCGACCGATACCGCGTGAGTTCGAAGCGACGACAGATGGGAGACCACGCGGTTGCATGACCGGATTGGTATTCATCGCTTGAGCAGCGGGAGCACCTCTTCGGCAATGCGCTTCATCTGGCCGAACTGATCGGGAGAGCCGATCACGAGCTGGAAGACCGTCACTCCGATGTCGATATAGCTCTGCAGAGTTGCCGCAACCTCTTCCGGCGGTCCCGCAAGGGCCCAACGGTCGACGAGGTCGTCCCAGACAGGCGGACCATGAAAATCCGCCAGATGCCGCCTCACGCCGTCCCGCGCAGCGTCGCGGTCCTCATCAACGTTGACGAAGCAATTAAACGCCTTGGTGAAGACCTTGTTCGGCGCCTTTTCGGCCGCATACTTCATGACACGCGCCCATTTCTCTTCGTACTGAGCGGCGGTCAAATGAAGCCCAAGCCAACCGTCGGCGTGGTCTACGATACGTTTGTAAGGCCCGAACACGAATTTACCGGCAAACTTTTCCTGCCAGCTATGGTGCACCGGCGCGCCCGGCTTGAGCGGGAAGTAGATGCCGGCTCCCATCAGGACGGGAGGGAGACTCAGGGGCGGGCCTGCCCCAACGTGATTTCATTAAATGAATAGAATTCACCGTGATGCGAAAATTTGTCCTCGGACCACAGACGCCTGATCACATCGATCGTCTCGGAGAAGAGCCGACCTCGCGCCTCATAGATCCGCTGTGGATCAAGCGTCAAGTCGTGGCGCAACGCGGTCAGCGCTTCATACTCGCGTTTAAGCAAGGTCCCAGTTCCGGCACCGGTGCCTACGCCCATGATGGCGCGCCCGCCGGACGCTGCGAAGAGCGTCGCCCATTGCTGGGCCAGGATGACCGGATTGCGGACATGCGGCATAAGCACGCCGCTGCCCAGAGCGATGCGCTTGGTCGCGCCGGCGATATAGGAGAGAACTGCAATCGGATCGTATGCTGCCGTTGTCCGTCGTCCGAGCGGCGCGTCATGTACCCAAACAGCGTCAAAGCCCATGGCCTCTGCTTGGACGCCGGCGCGCAGGAGGTCTGCCAGCTCATAGCTCTTGCCGGTGATTCCGGTCGCGTTGTTGATCGAGACGCCGACGAGTGGTTTTGCATTAAGATCCATTTTGGCGTACACCGCCCTCCGAAATTGTCGCGCTTTGCGGGATCAGTCGTGGATGTCTTCGTTCTTTGTTAGATCACGCCGGAAAACGTAGGTTGGCCCAGCGGGGTCCTATCGTTGGGGGAAATCCAAAGCGTGGATTGAATAATATCCGTGACCGCATCGGGCGGTATGTCAGAAGGGGTGAGTTGAGGAGGCGTGCTGCACACTGGAAGCTGGCGCGGACGCGTCAAGCTTGTCAAGTATTCGCCTCGCTCACGGGCGATTGGTCATCACAGTGACGACAGCAGCTCTGCTTGCTGCCGGTTCCATCGCGACAACGCCGAGAATTTCGCAATTTATTGGGGTGACGGTCGGCAGAGAGCGATTCGATGGCGACTACGTGCCCGGCGTGCAGTTCGGGTGCTTCCCATACGTGCGTCTCAGAACCCATTCCCACCCTATCATTCCAGACGCAATCCGCTGTACCGGTTCGGCGTCGAAGAAAGCGGTATAGGACGAAGAACTTCTATCGACCGGTAAAACGCGGTGGACGCTTTTCCTTGAATGCGAGAAGCCCTTCCGCCCGGTCATGGGAATGACTGTGCAATTCGTTGATGTCGCGCTCCCATTCGAGAGCAAGCCGGACGGGCAGTTCGTCTGCCGCGGTTGATTGCGGCTTTCATGCGCCGCAGCACCAGCGGGCTCTTGTCGGCGAGTTTCGCAACCAGCGCGTCGGTCGACGCGATCAGCGCTTCGTCGCCAACGACAATATCGACAAGGCCCAGGACCTTTGCTTCCGCGGCGGACACGCTCTCGCCCCAGAACATCAGCCGCTTGGCATTGGGAGCGCCAACGCGCCGCGCGAGCCTCACCGATGCGCCGCCGCCGGGAAACAAGGAATAGTTGGCGTGCATATCGCCGAGACTTCGCGCCTTCCGCGGCGATGATCAGGTCGCAGCCGAGCGCGAGTTCCAGCCCTCCCGCGACGGTCGTTCCATTCATCGCCGCGAGAACCGGCAGCTCGAAATTCTTCCAGCCGGAGCGTCAATTCCGAGACCGATCTGCACGAAAGCGAGATTTCCTCCAGGCTTGTCACTCACGGACTGGTTGTATTTAAGGTCGGCGCCTGCGCAGAACGCGCGACCGCGTCCCGACACCACCACGGCACGCAGGTCCTGATCGGTCGAGCGCGTCGTCGAGCGCGCGGTTGATTGCGGCGATCATGTCGGGATGAAGTGCGTTGAGCACGTCAGGTCTGTTCAGAACAATCCAAAGCCCGGCGCCCTTCTTCTCCACTTCGATCATCCAATCCTCCTCGGCATGGCGCAGTCAGCGATTTTACGCAGACGTCAATTCATTGACTTTACAGTATACCGTCGCCGACTCACTATACCTGTGTGGCAAAAGCCTTGCCGGAGAATGCAAACTCTCGCGATCCGGGGAGACCACGTGGCCGGTGTCTTCGATCTGAGTGGACGGATCGCGCTGGTCACCGGCGCAGGCCAGGGGATCGGGCGCGAGACCGCGCTTTTGTTTGCGGCCCATGGCGTCGCCGGCGTGGTGGTGAACGATTTCTATGCCGATCGCGCCAAACCGTTGCCACCGAGATTCAGCAGCACGGCATCGACGCGCTCGCCGTGCAGTGCGACGTGACCGACTACAAGTCCGTTCGCGCGATGGTCGAAGGCAGCGGGCGGTAAATTCGGGCGGATCGACATCCTGGTCAACAATGCCGGCAATGCCGGTGCGTCGCAGTCATCGAAAAGGACCTGCCGAACTTCTGGGAAGTGGGCCCGGACGACTGGGACCGCTGGCTCGGGCCCCAATCTGTTCGGCGTGCTGAATTGTTGCCACGCCATTGTGCCGCGGCATGATCGAGAACGGTTATGGGCGGATCGTCACGGTGATCTCGGAAGCCGGCCGGGTCGGCGAGCCGAACTATGCGGTCTATTCCGGCGCCAAGGCCGGCGCTGCCGGATTCATGCGCGCTCTGGCCAAGGGGCTCGGCCGCCATCGTGATCACCGCCAACTGCGTGTCCCTGGCCGGGGTGGCGACGCCCGGCCTTGCGGATCGAAATGCCGATCCGGAAATGGTCGAAGAAGAAACTCAGCCGCTACGTCATCCGCCGCCTGGGGCAGCCGCAGCGATGCCGCCGCCATGATCCTGTTTCTCGCCTCCGATGCCGCCAGCTGGATTACCGGACAGACCTATGCGGTGAACGGCGGTTACGCGATCACGCCTTAGCCGGGCAGGGTGTACATGCGCGATCCAATGTTCACCACACGGCTGACCCAGCTCCTCGGCATTTCTCATCCGATTTTGTGCGGCGGACTGATGCATCTCGCCGATGCCCGCTACGTGGCGGCGGTCGTCAATGCTGGCGGCATGGGGTTTATCACCGCGTTGTCCTCGCCCGATCAGGCCAGGTTTCGCGACGAGTTGCGGCTGTGCCGCGAATTGACCGATGGCAAGCCGTTCGGCGTTTGTCTTTCGGTTTCGCGCCGCAAAGAGGCGAACGAGCGATTGCCGCAGCTTTGTCGACACGCTGCTCGACGAGGGCGTGCGCATCGTCGAGACTTCGGGCCATTCGCCCGACATCGTCGTCGCCGCGGTTGAAAGCCGCCGGCTGCATCATCATCCACAAGGCGCCATCAGTTCGCTTTGCGCTGAGTGCCGAACGGCTGGGCGTCGACGCTGTCACGCTGGTCGGAATCGACGGCGGCGGCCACCCCGGCATGGATATCAGCGAGTTCGTTTGCGATGGCGCCGCTCGCCGCGCAGCGGCTGAAGATTCCGTTCGTCGATCGCGGGCGGGATCGGCACCGGCCGGCAATTGCTGGCCGCGCTGGCGATCGGCGCGGACGGCATCCTGCTCGGCTCGCGCATGCTGGCGGCCGTCGGAGATCTGGGCGCATCCGGACTATAAGCGGCAATTGCTCGCAGCTTGGCGAGCGAGACACCCGGCTGATCCTCGGCAAGCTTCCAGAACAACCATCGCGTTCTTGCCAACGAAACCGCCGCGCAGGTCGCGGCAATGGAGGCGGAGCGCGATCGCCGAGATCGAGCCTATCTGCCGCTGCATGGCCGGTGCGCTAACTCGACGCGCCTACGAAAGCGGCGATCTTCGAAAGAAGGGCTGATCGATCTCGGCCCCGCCGTGGCCTATGTACGCGAGCTTGCAGACGGTCGAGCAGATATTCGACGAACTGATCGACGATGCAGCCGCGGCGCAAGAGCGGGTGCAAGAGCATGATGGCGTCGGAACCGCCGAGAGCGGCCACTCACGGCAATCGGCCTGAATGCAGGACCACCGGCAATGAAAATCATCGATTTCCTCGATCGCGGTGCTGCTATTTCGCCGAACGGCATCTGCCTGCACGATGACGCGCATTCGTTTACACTATCGCGAAGTGGTGGCTTACACCAACCGCATCGCGCATGCGTTGCGCGCAAACGGCATGACGCCGGGCAGGAAGATCGCGGTCTACAGCCCGAACGACGTGGAGGGCTTCATCGCGGTTCTCGGCATACACCGCGCCGATTGCACATGGATCGTCATCAACGCGCGCAACTCGATCGCCGACAATATCGCGCTTCTCAACAAGTACGAAGCGCAATGGCTGTTTTATCATAGCGATATCGAGGCAGCACCTTCCCGCGATCGCCGAGGCGGTGACGTCGCTGAAGGGGCATGTATGCGTCGATCGCGCAACCGCGCATTCGCCATCGTTGTTGGAATGGTGCGCGCCGCATTCCGACGCTGCCATCCCGACCGGCACCGACTATCTGTCGGTCGATCCGCATCGCCAGCACCGGCGGCACCACCGGTGCGCCGCGCGGCGTCGTGCAAAGCAGCCTGACGCTGCAGACGGTGGTTGCCAATATTTCGGCGCACATGCCCTATGACGAGCCGCCGCGCTATCTGTGCGCGTCGCCGATGACGCATGCCGGCGGCGGCGTCTGCTACACCATCCTGGGGTTGGGCGGCAGCATCTTCATGATGAAGAAGCCGGATCCGCTCGCGGTCATGGAATGCATCCAGCGACATCGCATCAGTCTCGACTCTGCTGCCGCCGACCTGATCTACATGGTGCTGGCGCATCCGCAGCGTGCGCGAATTCGATTATTCGTCGCTGAAATACCTGATCTATGGCGCCTCGCCAATGTCGACAGCGAAGCTGCGCGAGGCGATGGAGGTGTTCGGTCCGGTCATGGCGCAGCTCTACGGTCAGACCGAGGCTGCGATGTCGATGACATTCCTGTCGGTCGCCGACCACATCGAGGCGATCTGCCGAGCCGGACAAGGCAAAGCGGCTGGAGAGCTGCGGCCGGCCGACCATGCACACCATGATCGAAGTGATGGACGACGCAGGCAACGCTGCTGCCGCCCGAACGAGATCGGCGAGATCGTGGTCCGCAGCAACATCGTGATGATGGAGTATTACAACGATCCGCGAAGCGACGCGAGGAGTCGCGCGCTGTTCGGTTGGCATCACACCTCCGACCTCGGATACAAGGACGAGGATGGCTATCTCTATCTCGTCGACCGCAAGAAGGACATGATCATCACCGGCGGGTTCAACGTCTATCCGTCCGAGATCGAGCGCGTGATCCTGACGCGCTCGGAGGTGCTCGATTGCGCGGTGATCGGCGTGCCGGACGAGAAATGGGGCGAGGCGCTCAAGGCGATCGTGCAGCTCAAGCCCGGCGCGGACCTCGACATGCGACGAGCTGCTCGGCGCCGGTCAAGGCGCAGCTCGGCAGCGTGAAGACGCCGAAATCGGTCGAGGTCTGGCCGGACCTGCCGAAGAGCGCGGTCGGCAAGGTGCTGAAGCGCGAGATCCGCAGCAAATTCTGGCAGGGGCACGAGCGGAAAATCTAACGCGCGTGACACGGGCGATGGCCATGGATCTGATCCTGATCGAAACGCCGCGGCCCGGAAATTCTCCGGATCGTGATGAACCGGCCGGAGCGTCGTCATGCGGTGACGCCCGAACTGCGCCAGCAGATCCTCGAGGCCATGCAGGCACGGCGAGGCCGATCCGGCGGTACGCGCAATCATCCTGACCGGCTCGGGCGGGCATTTCAGCGGCGGCGGCGATATCGAGCGCATCAGCGGTCTGACCGCGGCAGACATCCCGCCTACATGGAGGGTCTTCGCCGCTTCATCATCGCGCTCGAGCGACTGCACCAAGCCGCTGGTCGCGGCGGTCCAGGGCGTGGCGCTGGCGGCGGCGCGGGGTTTGCGCTCGGCGTCGGACTTCATCGTCATGGGGCGCGGCGCTTATTTTGTCTTCCCGTTCTTTCGCATCGGGCTGATCCCGGATGCCGGAATTCTCTATCACCTGCCGCGGCGGGTCGGTCTCGCGGCAGCGCGCCAAATCCTTCTGGTCAGCCAGAGGGCCGAGGCGGACGTGGCCGTTCGGATTGGCCTGGCCGACATGGTCGTGGACGACGACCGGGTTCAGAACGAGGCGCTTGATCTCGCGGACAAGCTCGGCGCTCACCCGGCTCAGGCTTTCGCGCTGACCAAGCGGTTATTGAATGACCGAGAGCCTGTCGTTGACGGACATCCTGAGCGCGGAGGCCGCTGCCCAGGCGCTCTGCCTTCAATCGCCGGAATTCGCAGCCGGCGTCGAGGCGTTTCTCACGAAGAAACAATAGGCCGCTCCCGTGAGAAGCAGATTGATGTCGGGTCCCTAAACGCTGCCCGCGCTGGCGCGTTTCGTCCTGGCAGCCGCGATCCCTTCCCGGAGATACGACACAAAGGTGTTCGGCGATATCCTCGCCCGAGAGTGCGCCAGTCGGGATCGAACCAGCGGGGAATGCCCGAAATCGAGCCCATGAACCAGAAAACCGCAAGCTTCGGATCGCAGGATGCGATCGATCCGTCCGCGATGCCGTCGGACACGAGTTGCCGAAATATCCTGTCGAATCGGCGCCGGCGGCGCTGGATCTTTTCGCGGTCGTTGGGACGCATCGAATAAAACTCATAGAAGACGGCTGCCGGTCCGATGCTGCTCCGTCAGCATCTCGATATATCGTTTGATGAAGGCACAGAGCTTCTCCAGGCCGGTGCCGTCCAGCGCCAACACGTCTTGGATCGCCTCCTCGCCGAGATCGAGCGCCAGATTGTAGCACTCGTAAAGCAGTTCATGCTTGCTTTTCACGTAGTTATAGAGCGTCGGCTTGCTGACATTGAGCGCCACGGCGACTTCGTCGAGCGACACATTGTGAAAGCCGCGATGGCCGAATGCGCGCGCCGCCTCGGCGATGACGGCTTGGCGCTTGCGGCGTGCCTCCTCGGCGCGATCCACGATCCCCGGTTTCCACGGTTGCGGCTTGGTGCGGGGAGTTGTCACTTTGCTCTTTGAGGCACTCGTTCGGGGCGCCTTGGCTGCCGATTTCATTCGTATTCCCCGTTGGGCCGCTGCGCGCCCTCGATAGCTGGTCTCTAGTGTCCCGGTTCCGACGCTTGTATCGCATCGCAGCACGCACGTTTACAAGCGTCGGAACCAAGGGACACTAGCAACTCTATGATTCTAGTGTGGCTTTGGATTTGACGTTCCTACTATCAACTCGCCGCAATGCTGATAGGAACGTCAAATCCGCCACACTAGCCCGGATGCCACCCCATTTGACGCAGCGTGACGGTCTTGCCCGGCCTCGGGTCCTTGGTATCATACTTCGTAGTCAATACGACTGACTTTACAGTAGACTGTCGACGATCGGCAATCCGGGAGGGAGTTGATGGGACGGGTGGTCGTTGCCGGCACCGGCCTGATCCCGTTCGGCAAGTATCGCCGAACAATCGCTTGCGCCGATGTCGGTCGATGCTGCCCGCGCGGCGATATCCGACGCCTCGATCGATGCGACAGCGAATCGGCGCGGTCTACTTCGGCAACGCCGCCGCCGGCTTGCTGACCGGCCAGGAGATGGTGCGAGGCCAGGCCGCCCTGCGGAAACTGCCGCTTGCTGGTCAGCCGATCTTCAATATCGAGAACGCCTGCGCGTCGAGCTCATCGGCGTTCTTCTTGGCCTGGTCCGGGGTAGCATCGGGGCAATTCGAATGCGTGCTCGTCGTCGGCGCTGAGAAGTTCCTTCATCCCGACAAGTCGATCACGGCGCTGGCGCTGTCGAGCGCGGTCGATCAGGACGAACTGGCGACCACGCGTGAGCGTGTCGGTGGCGGGGCTTCTTCGATCTTCATGGACCTCTACGCAGAGAAAGTCCGCGCCTATGCGAGCCGTAGTGGTGCCACCGTGGCGGACTTTGCCAAGGTCGCGATCAAGAGTCGTCAAGCGGGCGCGGCCAATCCCAATGCCTACATTCGCAAGCCGACCACATTGGAAGAGGTGCTGGGCAGCCGAACTATCAGCGCGCCGTTGACGATGCTGATGTGCGCGCCGAATGCTGACGGCGCTGCCGCAGTGGTCCTTTGCAGCGAGGAGTTCGCGCGGCGCCGCAGTGTCAGCCCCGTGTTCGTACGTTCCTGCGCGGTGACGTCCGGCGTGCCGGATGCGGATTCCGCGGGTCTCGTCGAGCGCGCGGCGAAACAGGCCTATGAGCAGGCGCAACTTGGCCCCCAGGACGTTGATGTCATCGAGTTGCACGACGCAACGACTCCGGCGGAGCTTTGGCTCTACGAAATGCTGGGTCTTTGTGGCCCGAACGAAGGACCGGACCTGGTGCGCAATGGTGCGACCGCCATCGGCGGACGAGTGCCGGTTAATCCAAGCGGCGGCATGCTCTGTCGCGGCCATCCGGTCGGTGCAAGCGGCCTGGCGCAGGTGTGCGAGCTGGTCGATCAGATCCGCGGACGGTCCGGCGGACGTCAGAAGGCAGGCGCTCGCGTGGGCCTGGCCGAGAACAGCGGCGGCCGCGTTGGCCGAGAGTCCGCGGCCGCCGTCGTGACGATCTTGTCGAGCTAGGAGCACGATCGGATGAATGCTCCGAGAGTCGGCCTGACCTTTCGGCTTCTTCCGCCGCTCGTCGCGCGGCTCCGGGAACGTTTCCCGGCAGTTGCCTTCGTTGGGCCGGGCCTTGAGCCGCTGTCGTTCGACACCAGCGAGACGGAAGTCCTGCTTGGCTGGCCGAAACCGGAATTCGTCCGGTCCGCGCATATGTTGAAATGGCTTCAGCTGTTCGCCGCAGGCGCCGACATCGTTGATTTCGATGACGTGGCGCGGCGCGGTATTGTGGTGACGAACGCGCGGGGCGTGGGATCGCCCAGCATCGCGGAGCACGTCTTAGCGATGATGCTCCATTTCAACCGGCGGCTAGGACTTTTGCTGCGTGCGCAGCACGATGGCTTGTGGATTGAGAAGAACACCTTCGATTACCCGGAACTGAAAGGACAAGTGCTCACGGTTGTGGGCGCCGGTTCGATCGGTACCGAGCTCGCCAGGCGTGCGAGGTGCCTCGGCATGGAAACGCTAGGAATCAATCGGAATGGGCGACCGGTCGAGGGCTTCGATCAGGTCGTCTCACCTGACGATCGGTCCAGGGTCCTCGATCGAGCCGACCATGTGGTTATTTGTCTGCCGGGCAGTGACACCTGCGCCGATCTCGTCGATGTCGCTTGGTTCCGAGAGATGAAGTCGGGCGCTTACGTCTACAACGTCGGTCGCGGCTCAACTGTCGACGAGACATCGCTGCTCCAAATGCTCGATGACGGTCATATCGCGGGCGCAGGGCTCGACGTTACAGGCGTCGAGCCGTTACCCCAGGGTCACGCGTTCTGGAAGCATCCGAAGGTGCTCCTGACGCAGCACAAGGCAATGAACTCCCGCCATTATTGGGAGCGGCTGACCGATTTGTTCGCTGAAAATCTCGATCGCTTCCTGCACGGCAGAGTCCTGATGAACGTTGTGAATCCGCAATCGCATTGAGGTTGCGACAACGAAAACAACGCCGCAAGCGCGGCAGAAAATGGGAGGACGAAGAATGGCTCCATCGAGGAGAGATTTTGTAGCGGGTTCAGCAGCGATGGCGGCGGGCGCGCTGGCGCCGGCGGTCGCACGCGGACAGCAATGGAACCCGAGCAATGTCCGCGTCATCGTTCCGTTCTCGGCTGGCGGCTCGGTCGATGCACTCGGCCGGATCGTCGCGGATGGACTCAAGCAGGGACGTACCGGAAGTTTCCTGGTGGAGAACAGAACCGGTGCGTCAGGCAGCGTCGGCGCCAATGCCGTCGCCAAGGCGCCGCCAGACGGCAATACCTGGCTGCTGACGTTCGACATCCACGCCGTGCTGCCGGCGTTGATCGCCAACCTGCCTTACGACAATGAGAAGGACCTTGTTCCGGTCACCCTCGTCGGCACGTCGCCGATGGTCTTCGTGACGGGCGCCAAGAGCCCGTTCCAGACCTTCGAGCAGATGGTCGCGTACGGCAAGTCGAAAGGCGGGCTTAACTACGGCTCCGGAAGCGCCGGGACCTTGGGCCATCTCACGATGACGGTCATCGCGGCGCGGGCCGGCGTGCCGATGACGCACGTGAACTATCGCGGTGGCACGCCTGCGCTCAATGACGCCATCGCCGGACATATCGACGGCTTCATCGGCTCGTCATCGATTGTCGCGCAGCACATCGCGGCCGGCACGGTGCGGCCAATCATGCAGACCAGTGCTACGCGCATGCCGGCGTTGCCAAATGTGCCGACGGCGAAGGAGCTTGGCTTTTCGGACATTGAAGCGGACGCATGGTGGGCCATCTTCGCGCCGGGCGGTACGCCGCAAGACATCGTCGACGCATTTCACGGCGATGTCGTCAAGATCTTCAATCAGCCCGGCAACCAGAAGACTCTGACAGAATCTTATCACATCAAGACCGTTCTCTCGAAGCCCGACCAGTTCAAGAAGTTCTTCGAACGCGAAATGGCGGTCTGGGGCAAGGTCGTTCGTGATCACAAGATCACCGCCGGAACCTGACACTGGTAGTGCGCAGCCCATTCCCCTCGTCTGAGCATCAAGGCCGAACAGGGAGTTGATCCTATGACCTTACTGACACGCCGCACGATGCTGGCCGGAGCCGCAAACGCGGCAGCGACGGCGATGATCGCGATCGACCAGGGCCCGGCGCAGGCGGCGTCGCCGCCCGTCGGTAAACAGGTCGCCGGTTGGTATCGTTACAAAGTCGGAGATATCGAGGTGACGGTTGTCACCGATGGCATCGCCCGCTTCAAGATGTCGGACACTCACGTGACAAACGTGAAGCGGGAGGAGGTGGACGCCGCGCTCACGGCGCTGTTCATGACCGCAGATCAGATGGTCACACCGTACAATCCGACCGTAATCAACAGCGGCGGCAAACTTTGTGTGATCGATCCTGGTCTTGGCGAGGCGGCCTATGCAAACACTCAGGGACTGGGCGGTCAGCTCATGCTCAATCTCGCCGCCGCCGGCATCGACGCCAAGGCGATCGACGCGGTCATCATCACCCATATGCATCCTGACCATATCAACGGACTGGTGCGCGCGGATGGCTCGCTGGCCTTTCCGAATGCCGAGGTCTTGGTGCCGGCCGCGGAGCGGAAATATTGGCTCGACGACGGCGAGATGGCGCGCGCTCCAAAGGGACTGGTCGAGGCGGTATTCAAGAATATTCGTCGCGTCTTCGGCAACGAGGTACTCAAGCGCACCGCGCCCTACGAGTGGGACAAGGAAGTCATGCCCGGCATCACTGCGATCGGCACACCCGGACATACGCCTGGCCACACGTCGCATGTGATCGCGTCAGGCTCCGAAAAGATGTTCCTGCAAGGCGACGTGACGCACGTACCGTACCTGTTCGTGCGCAACCCCGGTTGGCACGTCTACTTCGATCAGGATCCCAAGGCTGCCGAAGCGACGCGCCGCAAGGTGTACGATATGCTGGTGGCGGAGAAGATGCTGGTCCAGGGCTTTCACTACCCCTTCCCGGCGCTCGCGCATGTTGAGAAAAGCGGCACCGGATATCGCGAAATCCCCGTGCTTTGGAATCCCAGCATATAAAAGTATGAGTCTTAAAAAGCTGGAATCGGTTTTGGAGGAGATCGTGATCGCATGAACGCGATGGCGACGTGCCGGCCGCCTCGATCTCCTCGATCATTGTGATCGATGTCGTCAATACTGCTCCTGGCGCTTTGTTTTGACTTCGAATTGATACGGGTTATCTAGAAGATTGGTGCGAAATGCATTACGCCGGAGGAAACGATTCAGATGCTGCGAGCAGCGATCGTCGGTTTGGGCTGGTGGGGCAAGAACCTCGTCACGTCGGTGCAGGGCAAGACCGACGAAATCAGTTTCACTGTATGCTGCACGCGCAGTCCCCGTAATGCCGCGGAGTTCTGCGCAAAGCACTCGATCGCGCTGGTCGATGACTACGCTGCCGTTCTCTCTGATCAGGCTATCGACGCTGTCGTCCTGGCAACCCCTCCCAGCGCACACGCGAGTCAGGCAATCCAGGCCGCTGCGGCCGGCAAGCATGTTTTCGTCGAGAAGCCGTTCACACTGACTGCGGAAACGGCGCGTCAGGCGATCGCGGCGACGCAAACGGCGGGTGTCTGTCTGGCGGCCGGCTTTAACCGTCGCTTTCACCCGTCGATGAACGAGCTGCGAAATCGCATTCGCGACGGCAGGCTGGGCGCCATCACTGGGTTTCTGATCGAGCACACTGCACCCGGGGGCGCCAATATGAGGCCCGACGAATGGCGTGCGAATCAGGAGGAAACGCCGGCCGGCGCGATGACGGGAATCGGAATTCATATTGTCGATGCGATGATCGACCTGTTCGGTTCAATCGCCGAGGTACATTGCATCGCGACGCGCCGAATTGCACCACTGGTGGACGACACCACGGCGGTTCTTGTGAAGTTCAGGAGCGGCCTGTCTGGCGTCTTCTATGCGTCGTTCGTCACTGTGCCGAACTATCGCGTGGCCGTGTACGGCGCGAACGGCGTGGCGGAGGTGTTGAAGCCCACGCAGGACGAATTCCGATTCTCTGCTCTGTCCGATCCGAAGGCCGGGCACCTGGCCCAGGTTAAGCCCGAGTCGATCATAACGTCCGAATTCGACACGTTGCAGGCCGAGCTCAGGGAGTTCGCCGCCTGCATCAAAGACAAGCGGCCGTATCCGGTCTCCGCGGATCAGATTTTGCACGGCGTCGAAGTGTTCGAGGCGATTGCCAAATCGGCGAAGTCCGATGCGCCGGTTGCCGTCGGATAAGCTACTTCACGAACATCGCACTGGCCTGGCCGACGCCGTCGAAGTCCGCGACGATGGTCTGGCCGATCTCGACCGGGAAAAATCCGCTAAACGATCCAGTCGCAACGATCTGGCCGGCCTTCAACCCGTGACTCTTGCGGAGTTGGTTCGCCAGCACCACGACCGGCAAGAATGGGTCGACAAACGCATGACCGCCGACCGTCTCGACGATGACTTTGTCGTCAGCGGTCATCCGCACCTTGGTCGCGCCGAAATCGATGTCCCGCCACTCCTTCACCGCGGGGCCGATGATAAAAGCGCCATTAGTCTGGTTGTCCGCAAATGCTTCCACCAGCGTTGCGCGCTCGTTGAGCCGCTGGCGGATGGTGCGATACTTCATGTCGAACCGTGTATCGACGATTTCCATCGACGGGCAGGCCTCGACCACGCTCGCGACCTCTTCGGCGCGATACAGCTTGTCGCGCGGAGGTAGGTCGGCCAGCAAGCGGAACGTGATCTCAGGTTCGATGAACAACGACGGAGTCAACGACACGGGAACCTTTGCGGGGCTCGCAAACATTAGGTGCGAATAGATGGGAGCCTGGAACGGAATTTCGCGCGGCTTGTAGAGAAAGGTGATCTTCCAGCCCGCGATGTCGTGGCCGAGCATCTTGGTAACTTCGTTGACGATCTGGTTGGAATTTGCAGCTATCAGGGGCCGGATGTCCTGCGGTAGTTCCTTGATCGGAACTCCGGTTCGGCGGGCTTCGACGAGAAGGCGGGCGGCTTCGACGGCTTTGGCGTGTTCCATTTCTACTCTCCAGAGACTGACGCATGATACTTATTGACGTGCCGCGCGGTCGTATTCGGCCGCCTGGGCGTAAAGGTACTCGCGCGACCGATTCAGAAGGTCGATGGCGCGGCGCGGATCGCAGCCAATGATGCGGCCGTTCCACTTCGCGGGCCGCCCTTCGACAATGACGGCTTCGACATTCCCGGCATGGCCGCCCAGCACCAGCGAGTTGAGCGGGTCGCCCATCGGTGCGAGATTAAGGGCGTGGCGCGGCATCACGATGAGATCGGCCGACTTTCCGGGTGTGATGCTGCCGATCCGGTTCTCAAGTCCGACGGTGCGAGCACCGTCGATCGTCGCGAGCTTCAGCACATCGCGCGCTGTGATCGCGACCGGATGCGGGCGGCTCTGCAAGCCGCCCATCGCGAGAGTGCGCTCGATGTTGAGCGCGGCGCGCATTTCTGAGAACAGGTCGCCGCTGGCCGACATCTCGCTGTCCACGCTCAGGCCGGGGCGGACACCATGCGATAGCAGTTTACCGGTGGCAGGAAGGCCAAATCCGCCGCAGGTCGAGGCGATTTGCGCTGACACCGACGCGGTCGTTCCGGTGTCTGCCATCAAGCGGAATTCGTGGTCGCTGCAATTGCAGCAGTGCACGAAGGTAATGTCGGGGCCGAGCAATTTATGCTGGTGCATGCGCTCGACGCCGCGATACTTCGGTCCGTTGGGGCCGAGACCGATGTGGATGGTGACCCGCAGACCGAGCTCGCGCGCGAGCTTCACATCGTTCTCGGTCGTTTCGATCGTTGTGAACTCAGGCCCGCGCGCCGCCATGGCGAGCGTCACAAGCGCGTCGTCGCTCGCAAGTACCTGCTCGCGCAAACGACCAATGTCCGCCGGATGCGGAAGCGTGCTCTCCCTCATCCAGCGTCGGGTTCGATGCCCGGCTGCCCGTGGGCATAGATCGTCCGGCCGCCGGCTTCGCGCAGCGCGCGGATCGCCTCGTCGGCGTGAGCTGGTGAATTCTGGATGTGCGCCCAGTCGAGCAGGGTGGTCACGCCGGCGTCGAGCGCGGCGAGGCGGCCGAACAGCGTTGAAGCGTAGACGTCCTGCGGCCGAAAGTTGGGTCCGAACCGTTTGAACAGTTCGACGAACATCCGCGGCAAATCCCAATCGAGGCCCATGTGGCGGATCGGGCTTTGCCAGGTATGGCGGTGCGTATCGACGAGACCCGGCAGGATCAGATAGTCGGCCACGTCGAGGACTTCGACATCGCCAGCGTCGATGCGCGGCGCGACCTCATTGATCTTGCCATCAGCAATCAGGATGTCGCCGGCGAGTTCGCCGAGACGGTCGTCCATCGTAACCAGCAGTCCGCCCCGCAGGAGGTACCGGCCGCCGCTGGGCATTGTCATTGCTTGTGAGCTGACCATGTTGCGCCTGTCCCGACGATTATCCACCCAGATATGCCTTCACGAGCCGCTCGTCTTTTAGGAAGGTGTCCCAGGCACCCGGCTTGATTTCATGCTCGATCCGCCCGAGCGCGAGTACATAGGCGCGATCGGTGATGTCGGCGGCGATGCCGACATTCTGCTCGACCAGCAGGAGCGCCATGCCCCGCCCCGCAATGTCTTGATGACGTGGAGGATGTCCTTGACCACCTTGGGCGCGAGCCCGGTCGACGGTTCGTCCATGATCAGCAGATCCGGTTGCAGAAGCAGCGCGCGTGCGATCGCCACCATCTGCTGCTGGCCGCCGCTGAGCAGATTGACCGGCGTTTCCAGCCGCTCTTCGATCATCGGGAAAGAGAGCGTAGATATCGCTCCAGTCGAACACCCTGCTGCCGCCGGTGGCGCGGCTGCGCTCTCTGCGAGCAGCAGGTTCTCGCGCACCGTCAGTTCACCGAACAGGCGGCGGTTCTCCAGGACCACGGCGATGTGGTGGTTCACCAAATCGTGCGCCGGAAACCTGGCTGATATCCACGCCGTTCTTCACGATCCGTCCGGACTGCGCGCGCAGCAGGCCGCAGATGGTCCGCACGAGCGTCGATTTTCCGGCGCCGTTCGCCCCGACGATCGCCACCGACTCCTGGTCGCCGATCGACAGCGAAATATCATGTAGCACGGTGATCGCGCCGTAGCCGGATGTCAGCGAGTGTATTTCCAGCATCGTCAGACCCCAAGATACACTTCGCGAACGCTGGCGTTCTGCTGGATCGCCGCCATGCTGCCCTTGGCGATGATCTCGCCGAAGTTGAGCGCATGCACCGTCTTGGCAACGGCCATCAACTCCATGTCGTGCGACACCAGCAGGATTGAAAGCCCGGCCGCGTTGATGCGCCGGATCGCGGCGATTAACTGCTGCATTTCTTCACGATTGAGCCCGGCGGAGGGCTCGTCGAGCATGAGGAGTTTCGGCTCGCCGACGAGCGCGCGTGCAATCTCCAAGATGCGTCGCTGGCCCGCCGGCAACGTGCGTGAAGGCAGCTCGCCGGCCAGGCCGAAATCGTCGGCGATGCGCTCGGCAAGGCCGCGGATTTGGCGTATCTCGCTCTGGGCATGCGGCAGCCGCAGCAAATCCTCGATCATGCCAGTCCGCGCGAGTTTGCAGGCGCCGACCATGATGTTTTCGAGCACCGTCATGCGTTCGAATATCTTGGGCGTTTGAAAGGTCCGCACCATGCCGGCACGATTGCGGTCCTGAACCGACTGCGTGGTCAGCGGTCGATCGCGGAACGCGATCGTGCCGGCCTGGAGCGGCAGGTAACCGCTAACGATGTTGAATAAGGTGGTCTTGCCCGAGCCGTTTGGTCCGATCAACCCGACCAGGCCGCCTTCGGGAACCGACAGGGTGACGCTGCGCAACACTGTGAGGCCGCCGAAGCTGTGCCCAACGCGGTCGAGCTTGAGGATGTCGCTACCGGTCAGCGCCGCCCGCGACCAGCCGACCTTGCCCGCTGCCTGTCTCAGCAGGCCGATCAGGCCATCCGGCAACAACACCACCACGGCCACCAATGCCAGCCCGAACAGGATCTGGTGGATGTCTCCGATCTGGCTCAGCAACTCAGGGAGAATAGTGACGAACATCGCGCCGAGAACCACGCCCCACAGCGAGCGCACGCCGCCCAGCACCGGAATCAGCAGGAAGCTAATCGATTTGTCGACCGTGAAACTCTGTACGCTGGTGAACGAGACATAGTACGCGAACAAGGCGCCTGCGATGCTGCCCAATAATGCGCTCAGCATGAACACGCGAGTGCGCAGCCATTGCAGATCGACACCGAGGCTGGCGGTCGCCTCGCTGGAGTCCCGCATGCCCCGCAGCATAAGCCCGGTGCGGCTGTTCACGAGGTTGTTGACCAGCAGCATCGAGAGGAACGCCACACCCCAGGCCAAATAGTAAAAGCGGCTTGGCGTATCGAGCTTGAACCCGAGGATTTCAAGCTTTGGAATACCGCCGATTCCGAGCTCACCCCCGGTCAGCCAGTCCCATTCGTAGAAGATCGAACTGGCGATGATGCTTAGCGCCAGTGTCGCGAGCGCCAGGAAGTGGCCCGTCAGTCGCAGCACCGGCCAACCGACGACGAGCGCGATCACCATCGAGACCGCGCCGCCAACTACGAAGCCGGCGATGTTCGGATAGCCGAGCTCGACGGTGAGATAGGCGCAGGAGTAGGCGCCGATCCCATAGAACGCCGCCTGGCCGAGGTTCACGATGCCGCACTGGCCGAGCAGCAACCCGACCCCGATGCCGGCGACCGTGTAGATTGCCGTAAAGACCAGAAGATCGGTCAGGTGTCGCGTCAGGACATGGGGCAGCATCGCCCAGACCACGAAGCCGATCAAACCGAGGAGAAGGCCGCGCCGCATCAGCCGCCTCCGCGGCCGCCACGGCCAAGAATTCCGTGCGGCATGAAGATCATGATCGCGATCAGGATCGAGAACGTCAGCACGTCCTTGTAGCCGGACGAAACGCCGACGATAACCAGCGACTCGACGACCCCGAGGGTCAACCCGCCGACCACTGCGCCGAGCGGGTTCGTGAAACCGCCAAGAATTGCCGCTGCGATACCTTTCAGGGTGAGTGGCAGGCCTATCGTGTAATCGACCGCGATCAGTGGAGTGATCAGGATGCCGGCGATCGCGCCAAGCAGCCCGCCCAAGACGAACGTCAGGGTCCGCATGCGCGCCACGTTGATGCCGGTCGTCGCAGCACCGTCGGCGTCGATCGAGGCGGCGGTGATGGCAAGCCCAAGTGTGGTGCGGCGGAAAAACTCGCGCAGTGCAACAACGACCAGGATCGCGATGGCGATCAACCAGAGCGAGTGTTCTCGGATCACCACGTCGAACACGATAAATACATCGTCGGCACCGAATGCCGGCAAGAGATGTCCATCGCGGCCGATCCAGAACAACACGGCTGCAGCGATGGCCCGCTCGAGGCCGATCGTCAGTAGCACGAACTGGTCTTCCGTGGCCTGCTGGCGAATCATGGGGCGCACGAGCGTCAGTTCGATCAGCGCGCCGATCGCCGGTCCGGTCATTAGACCGGCTATGATCGCGAGCCAATAAGGATATTTTGCCGCGGTCAGAACCAAAACCGTGGTCATCGCGCCGACCACGCTGAATTCGCCGTGCATTACGTTGATGATCCGGCTGCCGCGGAAGATGACCGCCAGCCCCATCCCCACCAGCGCGTATATGAAGCCGTTGGTGATGCCGGCTTGCAGGACCTGGAGGATCAAGCTGAGGGTCATTCACGCACCATCACGCCGCGGAACGGCCGCCGCGCCGGACGGCTCGCGGTGGCCCCATTTGAGCTGGCTGACGTCGGCCCGTCTCTACGCAGGATGCGGTTTCACTTGTTGATGCGGAACGGCGTGCGCGTGAACTGCCCATTCACCAGCTTCGAGAACACAAAGCTCGACAGCCCAATTCCGGTCATGTCGTCGGCGGCGAAGTTGTAATTCGCCATGACGCCGGAGTAGGGCTCACGCATCGCGGCGCATAGCTTCTCGCCGCCGGCTTCGGCGCTGCCGACCTTGTCGATCGCCCGCATCGCGACGTGCACGGCGTCCCAGGCCGCGGCCTCGAAATTCTTGGCGCGTCCGTTCATTTCCTTGCGGAAGAGCTCGACGAACTCCTTCTGGTTGGGAAGCGGGTCTTCGTTGACGATAAACTCCGGGAACACGATGTCATTAGCGACCGTGGCGCCCATTGCGTTGAGGGCTTCGTAGCTGGATGCGCCGTTGACGGCGACGATCGGCTGTTTCATCTGCAGCTGGCGAATCGCGCGGAACGGCGTCGCCGTGGTGCCAATGACGAAGATGGCGTCGGGGTTCAAGGCGCGGAGTTTTGCTGCCTGCGCAGTCGCATCAGTGGCGGCCATCTCGTATTTCTCCGGCGCCAGCACCTGAATATCCTTATAGCTCCCCGCGACGTTGTTGATCTCCCGCATGACCACGTTGCCGTAGCCGGTATCGTGGAGAACGCCAACACGTTTTGCGCCGATCGACCGTGCGTATTATAGAGGCCGCGCGCGTTCAACTCGTGCGGCGGCAGCATGTGAAATACGCATTTGCGCTTCAGTTCGACGGCGGGTCCGAGGCCGGTAAACGTCAGTTGCGGGATTCCTGCCGAATCGGTGATGCCGCCGATCGCCACCGCCGGGCCGAGCAGGGACGCGCCGAACACCGTGACGACCTTCTGATTGAAAATGAGGTCGTTGACTTTTGTGACGGCGGTATCTGGGTTCGACGTATCGTCTTCGATGATGATGCGGATTGGTCGTCCCTTGAAGCCGCCCTTGGCGTTGACGGTCTTTTCGGCGAGGAGGAGACCATTGCGCTCGTTGACGCCGAGGCCGGCGCCGACGCCGGTCACGGAAACAACGGCGCCGAACTTGATCGGCTCGGTCTGCGCAAAGGCCGATGAGCCGGTGGCGGCGGCGCCGATCGCGGCGCCGACTGTCATCGTAAGGCTAAGCGTGACCTTCTTCATTTTCTGTTCCTCCCGTTGGCGTCTTATTATTTTGGCGTTTGACGTCGGCCGTCGTCAGCGCGCGTAAGGTCTGAGCTGGCGATGGAACATCGCGAAGATCAGCTCCCAGTCGCGTTCCGCGGCCTTCTTGTCGAAGATGTCCCGGTCGGGCAGTGCGTAGCCGTGCTCCGCGCCCTTGTGAATCTCATGCGTGTACTTGACCTGGCATGTCGCGAGCAGGGCGCCGAGCTCCTCGATCATCGGCAGCGGCGCGTATTCGTCGAACTCCGCGAAGCCGCAATAGAGCTCGCCTTGTATCTTCGCGAGTCCGAGATGAGGGGAATCCGGGCGGTCCGAGATGAGCGTCGTGCCGTGCAGCTCGCTGACGCTTTGAATTCGGGATACTTAACGGCGACCTGCATCACGTGACGCCCGCCCATACAATAGCCAATGGAGCCGACCGCGTTCGGCTTCACCGGATCGCCACCTTCACGCAGGAATTTCAGGATTGCGCCCGTATCTTCAACCACCATGCTGTCGGCCAGCTTGGTTGCGGGCTCGAGAGCCTTCGCCTGGTCCTCCTGGCTGAGCTTGGCCAGCGAAATGCGCTCGCCTTTTTCGTTGATGAAAGTGCTCCGGATCTTGCCTTGGCGGTAATAGAAGTCAGGTACCATCACGTAGTAGCCAACGGTTCCGATGCGACGCGCCAGGTCGAAGAGTTCTTCGCGGACTCCCCAGACATCCATATAAAGGACGACCGGGGGAAACGGGCCGTCCTGCTGCGGGTGGGTAACGAAAGCCTCCATGCATCCGTCGGTGGTGGCGATTTCAGCGACACATTCCTTCACGGCGGTGCGGTCCTCTCTGAGCGGCGTGGCCCGAGGAACGGGCGGACGGCGGGGCTGTCCCTCGAAGGTGCGAATGATGTCGATTTGCACAGCCCGGACTGGAGTCCCAGCGCGACTCTATGACCCGGTACTTTTCCATGGAAAATGATACTTTTCCATCGAACCAATCGATGGCATCAATAGATGAACCGCCGCTATTGGGGCGCCGGACGGTGTGAGCGACACATGGAATTGCGTCAGTTGCGGTATTTCGCGGCTCTTGCCGAGCAGCTCAATTTCACTCGGGCTGCCGAGACCGTGCACGTCACGCAATCGACCCTGTCGCACCAGATCAAGCAGCTCGAGACTGAGATCGGTCACCGCCTCTTCGACCGCGTCGGCAAGCGGACCGTGATCACCGAGGCGGGTGAGCAACTGCTCGGCAAGGTCAAACTTGCGCTATCGGAGATCGACGACGGATTGCGCGGGTTGCGCGGCTCGGCGCAGCAATTGAGCGGAAGCTTGCGAATCGGCGTCACTCACACGTTCAACGTCAGTCTGTTGCCGACATGCATCGATATCTTTTTCAGCAAGCATCCGTCGGTCCGTGTGACCGTGCAGGAGCAGAACGCGGAATCGGTCGCGCGGGGCGTGGAGGTCGGAGAATTCGACATCGGAATTGCCTATCGGCCGAACAACGCGTCCGCCGTCTCGTTCGAACCACTATGCAACGATGAAATGGCGCTCGTGGTGTCGCCATCACATCCGCTGGCGAGCCGCACGCGTATCCGGATGGTGGAGCTTCACCGCCAGAATCTGGTGCTGTCGACCACCGACACCACCACCCGCGAACTGCTGGAAGGTTGGTTCCGTTCGGTCGGCGCGGAGCCGGTCATTGTCGTGGAAATGAATCCGATTGCGTCCGCGCTGGCGCTGGTGCGCCGCATGAACATAGGCGCGATTATTTCACGACAGGCGCTGATCGAGGTGACCGACCTGCGCATCATCCCAATAGAGAATCCGACGCCGATGCGCACGCCGGGCATCCTATGGAACCGCGACCGTCAGCAAACTGCTGCGGCGAAATACTTCGCAGTGATCCTGCGCAACGCCGTCATGGGTACGCCGATGACTGCGCGCGGGCGCCGCAAGGCGAAGCTCACCGCTTCGGCGGTATGATCGGCAGCATCACGTAATTTTCGCGATCCGCACCGAAGTGGATCGTGGTCTTGCCACCGTAGATCGTCGGCGGACGGTCCTGCGGATCATCGTGCAGGAACGGTCCGCAACCGGTGAACTCGTTCTTCATGTTCGACAGCCGTCCGCCGCTCGCGCCTTTGTAGACATAGTCTTTCCCCTGGACGGATAGGCCGATGCGATAGCCGGCGGGAATGACCAGACAGGTCGGCCAGATTTCGATGTCAAGCTCCACGACCGCTCCGGGGGTGAGAGGCCGATATTTCGTCATGGGTGTGATACGGTCGGTAGGGCGTACTCAGACTATTGGATCGAGCTTGCGGTGGGAGGCGCGCAACCAGCCTTGCGCGACCGGGGTGTGTGGATCGAGCGCGCCGTGAAACACGACCTCCTTGCCGGTCGGGATCAAACACCTGGATCACCAGGAAGAGGTCGGCGTCAACGGTCGAGGACGACACGAACAGCTTGGCAGCGGATGGTCCGGTGATTTCCGTCTCGTGCTCCAGCGGCGGTGTCAGGAACATCAGGCCGTCGCCCAGCGAGTCGTAGCTCGTTGCCGTCGTCGCCGCCGAGCGGATCTCGCGTCAGCGCACTGCTGATGCAGATCGAGATAGAATTTCGTCCATTGTGTGCGCGCGAGAGGCCACTCGTTTTCGTGACGCTGGACGAATTTCTCGCCCGGATGACGGACCTGAAGCTGTACGGCGGGCTGGCTGTCCCAGCCGGTGTTCTCGCCCTTGAGGAAATGCCCGAAGAACCGCTTTTGCAGGTTAATGCCGTAGTCGGTGTAGAACAGCGTCCAGTGCCGGTCGCCGTGCATCTCGAGCCATTTCTGCTTCGATGCCGCTCGTACAAACCCTTCGATGTTGCCGCGCAGATGCAGCGAGTTGCCGCCCCAGTTGCCGCAGGACAGCAGCGGCACCGTGATCTTGTCCCAATCGGCCGAGTGATCGCGATGGTATTTGTCGTCGAGCGGGTGCGCGGCGATCTCGCCGCCGAAGTCGCAGCGGAATTTCTCGAGTTCTTCCTGCGGCAGGGTTTCCGGTCCGCACACCAGGTCGCCGTTGATGTGGCTGACCGGTCCGCGCTTGCCGAGCCCGTGCTGCACGGTTTTCACCTGCATGTCGTACCAGTTCGTCTGGAACGAGCAGAGGATGCCGCCCTGATGGTTCTTGTCGCGATACCAATCGCCGGCGCCTTCCCAGACGCAGATCGCCGCCAGATGCGGTGGTTGCAGGCCAGCCACCTGCCATTGATTGATGGCGTAGTAGGAGATGCCGGCCATGCCGATCTTGCCGTTGCTCCAAGGCTGTACCGCCGCCCATTCGATGCAGTGATAGATGTCGAGCGTCTCGCGCGGCGAGAACGGATCGATGTAGCCGGGCGAGCGTCCGGCACCGCGCGAATCGACGCGCACGCAGACATAACCCTCCGGTACCCACTTCTCCGGGTCGACGACCTCCCAGCTCTGGTAGCCATTGGTTGAGCCTGCGGGCACATCCGGGTGTTCACTCACCATGATGTCCCACGCCGTTTGATAGCCGTCCTTGAACAGCAGCCACTTCGCATACGGACCGTAGGACAGGATCACCGGGTAGCGGCCCTCCGCCAAAGGCCGGTAGACGTCGGCGCGCAGCACCAGCCCGTCATCCATCGGGATTGCGACGTCCCAATCGATCACCATGCCGTCGCGGGTTTCGGTTGTCCCGCGCCGCTCGACGTGGGTTTTTGGTCGATCCGTGACCTGGTCCATCCTTGCCGGTCCTGCGGCTATTGTTCGGCGGGGCCGAACGTTGCGACGACCTTGCCCCACTTGTCGATTTCTTCGCGGATGAACGCGCCGAATTGCTGGCGCGTTCCACGAGAGGGTCATAGCCCTGCTTGGCGAGTGCCTCCTTGACCCTCTCTGAATTGATCGCCTCGGCTGCCACCTTGGACAGCTTGTCGACGATGTCGGTCGGCGTGCCGACCGGCGCCATCAAGCCGAACCACATTCGCATGTCGAAATCCTTCAGTCCCTCCTCCGCAACCGTTGGCAGGGTCGGCACCACGGCCGAGCGGCGCGGCCCGGTTGAAGCAATCCCGAGCAGCTTGCCGTCTTCGATCAGGGCTTTCACCGGGGGCACCGGGGAGAACATCACCTTGATCTGGCCGGACAGCAGGTCCTTGGTCGTCTCGCCGCTACCTTTGTAAGGGACGGCAGTCAGCTTGACGCCAGCCATCAAATTGAAGAGCTCTCCGGCGAGATGCGTTGTGGTGCCTTTCCCGGCAGTCGCGTACATGATCTCGCCGGGCTTTGCCTTGGCCAGACTGATCAGATCTTTGACCGATTTCACCTCGAGCGATGGGTGCACCACCAAAACGGTGGGCGCTTCCGCCAGCGGGGCGACGGGAATGAGGTCCGTGGCAAAGTTGAAGCCAAGGTTCTTGAACAGGCTTTCGTTCACCGCATTGCTGTTGGCGCCCATCAGGATTGTGTAGCCGTCGCTCGGCGCACGAACGACGAATTGTGTTGCGATGTTGCCTGACGCACCAGTGCGGTTCTCGATCACCACCTGCTGGCCGAGAATCTCGCTCATCTTGCCGCCAATGATGCGCGACAGCACGTCGGTTGGGCCGCCCGCGGCAAAACCGACAATCAGGCGAATTGGCCTCGATGGGTAAGATTGTGACTCCGCCGGGGTGGCATTCGCTGCCAGTACCGCTCCGGCAACGACAACGAAAGACAGAGATCTGCGGTTGACGGTCATGGCGTTCCCCACCTTAAGACGATGCGGCTTGGGCCGCTTTTGCGTTCTGAGGGCACGTTACGATTCCGGGCATGGCCACGACAATGGCGAATCTCCATCGATAGGATTGACGCGGTCGATGGTCGTATGCGGCGTTTTGGCTTGCACTACCCGCCGTGACCGCGTTTGTTGCTCGGACGCTGCCACGGCGCTTCCGGAGACAAAGTTTTGGCGCTTCCATTGCAACCACATCGTATCGACGTTCACCATCATCACGCCTCTCCCGCATTTGTCGCTGAGATCGTGGCGCGCCAGACCGGCCAGCACGCGCTGATTGAATGGACGCCGTCGAAGTCGATCGAAGAGATGGATCGCGCCGGCGTGCGGACCGCAATGACCTCGGTCGCGCCTCCCGGCGTCTGGTTCGGCGACAACGCCGCAGCGCGTAAGCTGGCGCGCGAAAGCAACGAATATGCGACGCGGATCGCGAGGGACCATCCCGGCCGCTTCGGGGTGTTCGCGGCGCTGCCGCTTCCCGACGTCGAAGGAAGCTTGGCCGAAATTGAGTATGCGTTCGACGTTCTCAAAGCCGACGGCGTCGGCCTGATGACGAGCGTCAACCAGCAGTGGCTCGGCGATCGCGCGTTCGCGCCAGTCATGGAGGAGTTGAACCGACGCAGGGCGGTGGTCTACGTGCATCCGACGTGTCCTCATTGTTGTAGCGGTTTGATGTCGGAGGTGCCCGACCATCTGATCGAGTTCGCGACCGACACCA
This sequence comes from uncultured Alphaproteobacteria bacterium, assembly GCA_963807865.1. Lineage (GTDB taxonomy): Bacteria > Pseudomonadota > Alphaproteobacteria > Rhizobiales > Xanthobacteraceae > VAZQ01. The sequence goes on from CAWEDK010000017.1 coordinate 239,205, forward strand.
CGCGGACCATCGCGAGCCTCATGTTGACCGGGACTGCGAATCGCTGTCCCGATATCCGCTTCATTTTTGCCCATGCGGGCGGAACGATGCCGTTCATCACCGAGCGGATGACATGGTGGGCCGACGTGAAGAAGGACCTGGCGATCCAGATGCCAAATGGCCCTCTGCACGAATTGCGGCGGTTCTTCTATGATACCGGCTTCTCGGCCAATCCATATGCCCTGTCGTCGCTGCTGCGGCTCGTGTCCGTTTCTCAGGTGATGTATGGCACCGACTTTCCATTTCGGGGTTGCGTCGAGAACGTTGAGGGTTTGAAGGCTTACGGCTTCAGCGCCGACGACCTTCTCGCCATCGAACGGGACAACGCCCTGCGGATCATGCCGCAATTGGCCCGTTGACGTCCGATCCCGCGGCAGAGCGGGGCGGTGAACAAAAAAGATAGGGAGGCTATCCATGTCTGACGGGTCCGGTTTGCAACGCTGTCGAACAATCGCGCTTGCAATGTTGATGGCCGCGAGCGTCGTCTCGCTCTCGCCTGAGGGCGCGCTCGCACAGGAGGCCTATCCGAACAAGCCAGTGAAGATCGTCGTCGGCATGCCGGCCGGGAGCTTCACCGACCTGTCGGCGCGGCTGATCGGTGACAGCCTTCGCGCAGAATTAAAGGAAACGTTCGTAATCGAGAACCGCCCAGGCGCTGCAACCAATCTGGCGACGCAGACCGTCGCGCGATCGCCGAAGGATGGCTACACGCTGCTGCTCTCCACGAACTCGAATGCGATGAACGTCAGTCTGTTCAAGGAACTGTCGTTCGACATCGTCAAGGACTTCCAGCCCGTCGCGATGATCGCGTCGAGCGCGTTTATTCTGGCGGTCACGCCATCGCTGCCAGTGAACAGCCTCAAGGAATTGATCGACTACGCGAAGAAGAATCCCGACGTCTTGAATTTCGCCTCGACGGGAGCAGGTACGGCAAATCACCTCGCCGTCGAAATGCTGGCCAAACAGGCTGGCATCAAGACCGCGACGATTTTCTACAAGGGTTCGATGGAGGGCATCACCGATGTGGTCGGTGGCCGGACACACGCCATGTTCGCGCCGGCGTCGACTGTCATGCCGCAGGTTCAGGCCGGCAGGCTCAAGGCCATCGCGGTGACCAGCGGGAACCGGACCTCGCTTGCTGCCGACGTTCCGACGATGTCGGAAGCCGGCCTGTCGGGTTATGAGGTCACCATGTGGAACGGCCTTTTCGCCCCCGCGGGGACGCCGCCGGAGATCGTCAGCCGCCTGGCTGCGGCCGTGACCAGGGCGGTTGCTTCTCAGGAGCTTCAGAACAAAATCAAAGCGAACGGTGGCGATCCCATCGTCATGGGCGCCAAGGAGTTCGGGGAGTACCTGGAGAAAGACATTCACCGATGGTCCGAAGCCATCCAGTCGGCCGGCATCAAGCCGCAATAGATTTGTCATGAATGTCAACGAAAAAGCGGCCGTCGAAACCGTCGAAACTCTCGCCGACCGCCTGAAGGTCGAAGACGGATATGCGCGCGTAAACGCGATGTGGAAGACGCAGGGCGCGACGGCGACCCTTCGCTATGTCCACCACCTGCCGCATGGGCGCGCTATCCCGCTCGGCCTCGAACTGTCGGAGATAGACCGCATCATCGCGAGCTGCGACAGCTTCTATCGCGGTGGTTATCGCGACTGGCCGACGCAATGGTTCAAGGCGGGCGACCAATACTTGGAACGGGGACGCGTCGCGCTGAACACGGGGCATCGCGAAACCGCGGCGCAGATGATCTTCACGGCGGCGGCCTGCTATCACATCGCTGGATACATGCACCACGACGTCGGCCGGCTGCTGCCGGAAACCCGGCACTCGATGTTGCGCGCGGTAGAGATCTATTGGGAGGCCGCTCCGCTGTTCTCGCCTCCTTCGATGCCGCTGGAAATCCCATATGACGGCACGACGCTGCGGCCGTTCCTGCGCTTGCCTTCCGGTATCGAACGTCCGCCATGTGTGATCCTGATTGGCGGGGCGAACTCGAACATGATCAACATGCACGCGGTGTCGGAGTATTATCTGGCACGCGGCATGGCAGTCGTCGGTCTCGATGGGCCGGGGCAGGGCGAGTTCTACGCGCGTACCGGCCGGCCGTGCAGAGTCGATGCCTATGACCGTGCGCTGAGTGCCGTGGCCGATTGGGTCGTGACGGACAATCGAGTCGACGGAAGACGTTTCGGTATTTACGGCCGGGCGACCGGCTCGCTCCTCGCGATGCATGCCGCGGCGACCGACAAGCGCTTCAGGGCCGTGGTCGCGCATCCTGGTGCGTTCGATGTCGGCAACTACTTCGACCAGGCTTTCGCCCACACGCTGGTGTCGCACCGGCTTGAGATGTGCAATTTCATGGGCGGCAAGACCCTGGATGAGGGCGAGCGTCTGGTCCGCGAGCAACTGACATTGAAGCATGTGGCCGATCAGATCGATGTCCCGATCCTGTCGGTGTGTTCGGCTGATGATGAAACGATGCCGACCGCCAAATCCGCAATTCTGAAAGAGCGAGTCAAAGGGCCGGTCGAGGTCGTGATATTTCCGGGCAAGGGGCACGGCGGCCCCTCGAGGCTGTCACTTCCTCTGGAAGCGGACTGGATGCGCGATCGCTTGGCCCCCTAGCAGCAGTGTAGCTCGCCGACGCGCACAGCATCGCGGTTAGCGCCTAGTTAGCTGCCGAAAGCGCATAGCATCGGCCCGCTAAACTTACTTCACATCGCGATAGAGCTTGTGGCACAAGACGGCCTCGAATGGAGAATTGACATAATGAGCAACGGTGCCAAAGCACGATGGACAATGCCGCGCGGGATGATGCATCTCCCGGTGGCCTGTTTCGGAAAGGATCTGAAGCTCGACTTTGAAACGAACGCGCGTCTCATCGACTTTCAGATCAAGCATGGGGCGACGTCGATCTGCATCCTGATGCATTTGGCCGAACAGCTCAATCTGACCACCCAGGAGCGGAAGGACCTGACGCAGGCTTCGGTCGAAGCAGTGGGCGGTCGCGTCCCGGTTCTCGTGCACACCAGCTTATCGGGCACCGACCAGGTCATTGACCTCGTCCGGCATGCCGAGAAGGCGGGCGCGGACGCGAGCGTCGTCATCGCTCCCTACTATTGGAAGCCGACCCAGGACCAGATTTACGAACATTTTGCCGCCGTGATGTCAGCCTCGGACCTTCCATTCGTTGCATATCACTCGCCCGCCTTCATGGACGGGATTGAAATCACCCCTGCTACGCTCGTGAGGTTGCTGGAGCGGTTCCCGCAGAAATTCGCCGGGCTCAAGGAGGCGAGCCATAACTTCGAGCAATTCATCGAACTGCGCCGAGCTGCGCAGCAGATAAGGCCGGATTTCGGCGTGATTACCGGAATCGAGTACATCATTCCTGCGATGACGCTGGGCGGGGTAGGCTCGATGTCGATCTTTAGCGGTGTCGCGCCACGTCTCGTGCAAGGGCTTTACGATGCAACGGTACAGGGCCGCATGAAGGAGGCCCTTGAGTTGCAGGACAAGATGTCGGCGCTCTGGCAACTGGGCAAAGTCGGCTATCCCGCTCCCATCAAGACCATGATGGAGATCATGGGGCGGCCGGTCGGTGACACAAGGCTGCCGCTGATCCCGACGTCGGCTGAGAAGAAGGCGTGGCTGGCCAAAGAACTGGAAAAGCTCGGGCTCCTTGAGTCCGAACCACATGGTTGGTGACTTGATCGGGCGTCGTTAGGCCGTGGCGTGTCAGTCCAATCCGATGCTCCGACGCACCGAGCCCTTTGACCAGATACCGGACACGACGCTTGTGACAGCAAGGCCGAGCGCCGCGATCAGCAACGCTGCGGCGATCGGCCGGTCGACGAAGATCGACAAAGAGCCGGACGACAGCGTCAACGCCTGACGCAAGCTCATCTCGAACAAGGGCGCAAGAACGATACCGAGAATCAGCGGCGCAGGATCAAATCCGTTCCGGCGGAAGAAGTAGCCGGCAATTCCGGCCCCGAACATGATCCACAATTCCGCGATGCTCGAATTGACGCTGTATACGCCGATGACGCAGGTCACGATGATGATGGGATAAAGATCGAATACGGAATACGGAGCACACTGACGAAAAGCCCGACCATCGGTAGGTTTAAGATCAGCAGCACCAGATTTCCGACATACATGCTGGCGATGAAACCCCAGTAGAGATCGGGGTGGCTCGTGATGAGATTGGGTCCAGGCGAGATCCCGTGGGTCATCATCGCCGCCAGCATGACCGCCGGAACCGCACCTCCTGGAATTCCAAGCGCCAGCATCGGGACGAATGCGCTGCAGGCCGCCGCGTTGTTGGCCAATTCTGGCCCCGCAACGCCTTCGATCGCTCCCTTTCCGAACCGCTCGGGATTTGCCGCAAGCTTTTTCTCCAGCGCGTAGGAGAGGAAGCTCGATACGACGTGAGCGGAGCCTGGAATGATGCCGATCACGAAGCCAAGTGCGGTGCCTCTCAGGCATGGCGCCGCAGAGCTCTTGAGATCAGCTCTTGTCAGAATGAGGTCCCTCAGCCTGGGCGCGGCGATCGTGGCGGGGCGCGCCGACGATGCGGAGAGGAGAACCTCCGATAGGCCGAACAAGCCGACCGCCATTGGCACGATCCCCAGCCCGTCGCCCAGTTCCGGAACGTTGAACATCAAGCGCGCGTGTGCCGTCAGCGGGTCGATTCCGATCATGCCAAGGGTTAGGCCCAGCAGAGCCATCGTCGCGGCCTTCAGCCTTGACCCTTCGCTCAGGAACGCCAGTAACACCAGGGCAAGAGCAAGCAGGCCGACGTACTCCGCCGGACCGAACAAGAGCGCGATTCGCGCTACCTGCGGCGCCACGATCACCAGCGCGACCAGCGCCAGCGTTCCTGCCACGAACGAGCCAAGCGCGGCGACCGCAAGCGCCGGTCCGGCGCGGCCCTGCTTTGCCATCTCATAGCCGTCGATGCACGTCACGACCGACGCTGCTTCGCCCGGGATACGCATTAGGATCGAAGTGGTGGAACCGCCGTACATCGCTCCGTAGTAGATGCCGCCGAGCAGCACGATGGCGTTCGTCGGTGAAATTCCGAACGTGAGCGGCAACAAGAGGCTCATTCCCGCAAGGGGACCGAGGCCGGGAAGGACGCCGACGAGCGTCCCGACCACACAGCCCAAGACCGCGTACCACAGGACGGATGGATTCAGTGCGATCGAAAAGCCATGGAGCAGGTTCGCGAGAATGTCCATTTCGTATCAGGGCAGACTGACGCGAAGCAACTTGGTGAACAGCAGATAGCTGCCGCCCGAAAGGACGCCTGCCACCAGGACCGAAAGGACAAGTGATCTGCGTTCGACGAATTTGAACAGAATGAAAGCACCAGCCGCAATGGTGGCAACGTAACCGACCCGCTCGAATGCCAGGATCATCGCACCAAGGATACAGCAGATGGCGAGCGGCTTGAGCGACGGCGACGTACTTTGCTCATCGCTCGCGCGCAGCTTTCCCGGGCTCATCGCGGCCGCGCCAGCCGCTACCGCGGTGGCGCCGGCGAGAATGAGCGGAACGAGACCCGGGCCTGGGGCCAGCACCGTCCCCATCGGCATCGTCAGCGCCGCGGCGCCGAAGGCGATCGCAACGGCCAGGATGAAAAGCGCAACGAGCCGGGCCTCGGCTGTCGCCATCATTCCATCCATCATTGTTCAATCTTGCCGATGTGACGGACCGCTTCCTCGATGCGCGCGGAATCCTTCGTCCAGAAATCCTTAAACGTCTTGCCGTCCTGGAATTGCAGCGGAACACCCAGCATGTCCATTTGCTTTACGAACTCCGGGTCCTTGACCGCATCGGCAATCCCGCTCTGAAGTTTCGCCAGAACATCCGGCGGGACCTTGGACGACGTAAAGAGGCCTGCCCACAAATAGTATTCAACGGGATAGCCGCTTTCCATGACCGTGGGTACATCGGGCATGAGTGCAACGCGCGTGCCGCCCGTTCCCACCAGAGCACGGAGCTGGCCGCTCTTGATGAATGGCGCAAGCACGGCCGGTCCGCCGAAGGTGGCTGCAACGTGTCCGCCGAGCAGCGCCGTGATGGACGGTCCGCCGCCCGTGTAGGCAACGTGCTTGAGTTGGATTCCGGCGGCGTGGGCAATCATTTCCGCCGGGAGGTGCACCGGCCCATAGGTGCCCGATGAAGCATAGGGTATCTGGCCGGGGCGCTTCTTCGCGTCTGCGACAAACTCCGCGAAGTCCTTCCATGGTGCATCGGCCTTGACGACCATGATCAGTGGATCGGCCGAGATACGTGCCAGTGGGGCGAATTGGGACGGCTCAATCAGAGATTTTCGGCCCATGATTGCATCGGATGCCGGGAGTGCCGATATGGCCGTCGTCGTCGCCATGATGGTATAGCCGTCAGGCCGGGCGGTTGCCGTAGCGGACATTCCCAGCCCGCCGGCTGCGCCGGCACGGTTCGAAACCACGACCGGCTGTTTCCAGATGCGTTCGAGGGCAGCGGCCACCGGTCGTGCGGTCTGGTCGGCGACGCCGCCGGGTGGGAAGGGCACGATGATTGTTACGGTCTTGGTCGGGAAGTCATTCGCCGAGACGATTCCAACATTCAGGATCAAGGCGGCGAACGTGGTAATAACCTTTGCAAACGTGTTCATCTTCCATCCCGTGTTCAAATGCACCATTCGGTGCTTTTCTCCATTTGCCCTTTGCGGCAGGTAGTTGAGGTGGCCAGTCCCTGACCGCGCCGTCTTCCCGCCGCCGATGACACCAGGTCCCCTCATTCGCCGACGCGAGCTGGCGCGTGACGTGATGCCTCAAACATCTCGCCGCTCGACTTGACGGTTTCCTGCGCGGCCGGCACGCGCTCATGCAGCGTCGACGCCGGAAAGCCCATGGTGTGAAGCGCTGCTCGATATCGCGGCGCGAACGGCCTTTCTTCGCTTGGCGACAACAGGATGCGATCACCCGAAGCCTCAACAGCGGTGCCGTACGGCTCGCTGAACAACCTCAGATCAGCAAGAATCTTGCTGCCGATCTCCGTGCTGGGTGGTTGCAGAGTCGGCGGCTGCCCGATGCCGGTCTGGCAGCCGATCGCATAGCAATCCTCCAACCCGGTTTTTGTGATGGTCGCTCCAAACAGAAAATTTCGTTCCGTCGTGTCATCGAACCATGGTTCGACAACGTCGAACACCAGGTCGCCGGTGCAGTGAACGATCGGCTTGCCGCGATGAAATTCAATCGCCGATACGACGTGCTGATGCCCCCCGAACACGCCGTCGGCGCCGGCGTCGATCGCGGCGTGTCCGATCGTTCGTTGATGCTCATGCACCTGGCCGATCATCGACACCCCCCAGTGTACATACACGAGGACCACGTCGACGCGCTGTTTAAGCGCAGTGACCTGCGCCGTCATACGCGCAAGGTCGTCGGATGCGGGCCATGTCTCGATGACCGGTGCGGTACCGGGCAATTCATCGAGGTTGTAGGGGGCCCGGTACGCCGTGCGGACTTTGATCGGATTGACGCCGGCCATTTGCGGGCTCGCTGCAAAGCCGGTCGGCAACGTCGACGTGTAGCCGAGCAGGCCAATCCGGATGCCGTTTTTTTCGACGACGAGCGGAGCCGAGGCAATATTGATGTCGGCGCCCGCGCCGAAGTAGGGGACTTTGTGCTTATCGAGCTGTTCGATCGTGTCCAGCAGGCCCTGATCGCCGAAATCGAGAATGTGATTGTTGGCGAGGTTGACGGCGCCCACGCCGGCCTCGACCAGTCCTTGAACGTGCTCGCTGTTGCCGCGATGCAAGAATTTCTTGCCCCGAACCGGCACTCCTTGTTGGGAGAGCGGATGCTCCACATTCAAGAACGAGAAGTCAGCGTCGCGAAACAAGGCCGCAAGCTCGCCAAGCATGCCTGAACCCTTGATCCGCTCAGGTGCGATGTCGCCGCCCGTCAAGAAGCCGCATCTCCGAGCATTGGGCACGGTCTGCTTTCTCCCATTTTTTGTGAGTAACTTCTGAAGTGGACGCCTGTGACTGTCAAGGATACCGGGTCGGGGACGAATGCATGGCTGTGGCGTCAATCCTGATGCTGATTGATCTCGTCAACCTTGAGATCTCGCGAACCGCCGATTTCCGTGGCGGCCCACCGACCCGGTCAAGGTGGCATCCGGTCGCTGCTGTCTGTGCGGAAAATCCCGTCCGTATCGATGAGGCGACAGCCTGAGGCGATCATGATGACTTGCCCGCAGGCGCGTCCTTAAACGGCTGGTAAATCACCCTCGATGCCCAGCATGCGCGCGGCGTTGGTCGACACCATCTTGCGAATCTGGTGGTCGTCGTAACCAAGATCGATGCAGAGTTTAATGCCGCGGCGAAATCCTTCGAGAGGGCTGATGGTTCCAGTCTGACCGAGATCGGAGCAAAGCACGGTCTGGTCGACGCCCGCGGCCTCGACGAGTTTCCGCAGATCTTCGGAGTTGCAGGTCTTGAACTTCGAACCCTCGACGAACATGCAGAGCGAGTGCTCGACAAAGGCGCCCATGGCCGCGAGACCCTTGACGTCGTTCATGCTGGCATCGACGATATCTTCGGGGTGAGTGAGCGTCATCCGCTGAACGCCGCGCCGCTTCGCTTCCTCGAACACCAGCCAGGTCTCGCTCACGTGAAGATGGCCGCTGGCCAGGACCATGTTGGTCTTCGCTACGATGTCGAGCACTTCCTTGACATCGTCACGTACCGTCCTGTTGGCGTCGAGGACAGGTATCCCGGCAGCCGGCTGCATTTTCTGGCTTGATGCGGGATGCACCCAATTGGCGGTCTTTTCCCACCGCAGATGATTTTCTGCAGCAAGTGTCGGAAGCCACACGACCTTGCCTCCCATCGCGGCCGTATGTTCGACCGCGTATGGGTTGATTCCTCCCACGACATTGTTGAGCACGATGCTGGAATAGATCTTGGTGCTCAGTTCCGGATGATGTTTGGAAATGAGGGCGGCCGTCATCACGCCGCTGTAGTCGTGATCCTTGGTCACGACCGCCGCAAACCCGGCGGCGGACGATTCCCGAAGTAGTTCCAGGTGATCGACGCCACGCGGCGCGATCGACGGGCCGCTATGGACATGGGGATCGATGGCGCCCTTCAACAGGTTGTCGATGCGCCGTTCGACGGTTGCCGAAGTGTCGAAATTCTGCACGACTCTGTCCTTGTTCCATCAAGACGGGACTATCGGAAAATGTCCTATGCCTGCGCTGGCATTGGGTAATCGGCGGCGTTCAGCACAAAACCCGGTCTGGACGAAAAATCGATGCGCGGCGGCCCGAACACATCGATCAACCAGGTGGTGCCGTCGCCGACGTCTTGCGTCGTGTGAATCACGTTCGACGGGATCACCAGAACCGACGGGCTTTCGTAGTGCTCGTGTTCGTCTGCTTCCCACTTTGTCTTGTTTGGCCCCCAGGGGTAGCGGAGATGGTGGACGAACGAGCCCTTGAGCGCGAGCGATACCTGTTCGAAATCCTCATGGGAATGCGGGCTGAGTTTGGTTTCGTCGCGCCGCATGTTCCACGGCATGAAAATATTGATCATCAGATTAGTTGAGCGGAACAGCCGCATCTTCAACGGGCTGGGATCCGGGCTCGGGAAATCGGCCATTGCGTAATGGCGCAGGCGAAAGCCGCCGACCGGGTCGGGCCAGGGCACGATCGGCGCTACCTCGGGCGCGCCTCCGGAATATTTCGCCGCATTGGATGCCGCAGCCAGCAAGTCCACCGCCTTGTTCGAGAACACACGAACGACCAACCCGGCTCGTCCAACCGACACGCGGCTGCTGCCCGGGGGGATGATGGTGAGGCTGTCTCCTTTGGCTTCGATTCGCTCACCACTTGCTTCGACGGATGCATCGACCTCGGGCAGAAGCAATAAGTATTCGTCCGGATTGTCGATCCGCGACAGCACGGCGCCCGCCGCGGCGTCGGTGACGACCACGACAAAATTTGCCGCTCGCGTCATCCAATGACGTGAACCGTCCTCGTCCACCTGTTGCGGCGCATCCTGGTAATGCCTGGCGTGCGTCGCCGTTCGCAAAGCGTCTGCCATGTCCACTCCGATGCTCTGTCTGTTGCGAAGGGCCGTCACTGAAGAATGCTGCAGGCGTTGGCAGTTCGATGAAATCGCTTTGCTATTCCCCGACCGGAGCGCGGCTTATCGCAGCTTCAACCAAGTCTAATTGACACCAGACGTGGTGTCACTTCATAATGATACGGCGTTTCACGATCGCGAACAACAAAAAGCGGCCTGGGAGCTGACACCTGAACATGCGAAATTCTGGAATTGGCAGGCGAGGCTTTCTCAAAGCTGGAGCTGCGACACTTGCGACCAGCGGCGTCGGCGTCACCAAAGCGAACGCCCAGGCGGTAGCGCCGAGGACATTCGTACTTGTGCATGGAGCGTGGCACGGTGGATGGTGCTGGCGCCGGGTCGCGGACCGGTTGGTTGCAAAAGGCCACCGCGTTTTCACCCCCACACTTACGGGCCTTGGCGAGCGGTCGCATCTGCTGAGCAGAGATATCTCACTCGATACGCACATCACGGACGTCGTGAATGTATTCAAATGGGAGGACCTCGAGAACGTTGTGCTTTGCGGCCACTCCTATGGTGGCTGGCCGATCTCCGGCGTGGCAGAGCAAGTCTTTCCTCAGATTTCGTCAATCGTCTATCTCGACGCCTTTTTGCCAAAGGACGGACAGAAGGTTCTCGATACGAATTCACCGGAACGCCGCAAAAGCGTTCTTGAAGGAATCAGCAAGGGTGAGATTGCGCGCAGCGGTCCGTCGGCCGCAGCTTTCGGAGTCAATCCGCAGGACCAGAAGTGGGTCGACGAGAAAATGACGCCACAACCGATCGGGGTGTCGGTGCAGCCGCTGCGTTTGACCGGCGCTCGCGATCGCATCCCCAAGAAGGCATACGTCCGCGCCCGCAAGTACGTACAGCCGGACTTCGATCGGTGGTACAACGAATGCGCAAATGACCCGACCTGGAAGGTATTCGATCTGGCCTGTGGGCACGACGCAATGATCGATATGCCCCAGGAAGTAACCGAGATTCTCATCAACATGGGGTGAAGCACGCGACTTGCGTTTGCTTCCAATGAACACTGAAAGCGTGGAGCCAGACAATGTACTATGAAATCGCCAACAATGATCACGGTCTGCCGTTCAATCCTCTGAAGGGATGTGTTGTTCCGCGCCCGATCGCATGGATATCGACGATCAACAAAGCGGGCCTCGTGAACCTGGCGCCATTCAGCTTTTTCAATATGTTCAGCTATGATCCGCCATTCATCGCATTCTCGGGAGCGGGGAACGTCAGAGACCATGCCGAGAAGGACACGATTGCCAATGCCGAGCAGACGGGCGAGTTCGTTTACAATCTCGCAACGTGGGATCAGCGGGAGCAGGTCACAAAGACGGCTCTCATCGTTGATCGCGGGGTCGACGAGATGGCCGCGGCAGGTCTGGAATCCCTGCCGTCGCGTTTGGTCAAGCCCCCGCGAGTCAAAGGCGCCCCCGTGCACTTCGAGTGCCGGTATCACCAGACGGTGGAGTTGAAAGGCAATCGGCCGGTTTCATGCCACAAGGTGATATTCGGTGAAGTGATTGCCGTTCATATCGATGACAGCGTCATCAACGCGGACGGGATTGTGGACATTCTCAAGATGCGGCCGATCGCTCGTCTGGGATATCGGGACTACAGCTCCGTCGATAGCATCTTTCAAATGGATAAGGCGGTTCCTGAAGAGGCGACAACGCGTAAACCCAGCCCAAAGTACGCTCACGTTGTATCCTGACAGGACGTCATCATAATGCGGTCCCTCTTCAAAGCGATATTGTGCGGCAGCCTGTTCATGGGGGCAATGCATGTCGCCAACGCGCAGCCCCTCTCGCGAGACGAATCCGTTCGCTTGATCGTTCCATTTTCAGCCGGCGGGCGCGGTCGACCAGATCGCCCGCCTGATTGCGAACAATGCGCCAAAGGATTTTCTCATTATCGTCGACAATCGTGGTGGGGCTGGCGGCGATATCGCGGTGAAAGCGGCGGCAAGGGCGGAGCCCAACGGCAAGACCGTGCTGTTGCACACGAGTTCGTTGGTGATCAACGCCGTTCTCCACGGCAAGGGCGAAGAAGTGGCGGAGTGGTTCGACCCACTGGTCCGCATCGGCGATGTACAATTCGCATCTGGTCGTGCGCCCCACGCTCCAGGCCCATTCTTTTGGAGAGTTTGTGACGCTGGCTAAGAGCGGAAAGCCGCTCAGTTATGGGTCGACCGGAATGGGGACGACGTTGCAGATTGCCGCAGAGATGCTCAATGAAGCGACTGGCATCAAATCGGTTCACATCCCGTATCGAGGGCTAAACCCGGCATTCACCGATCTGATCGCCGGTAATATCGATTTCATGGTGACGTCAGTTACCGGCATCTTACCCTATCTGAAGTCCGGTCAAATGCGCGCGCTTGCGACGTTCGATGTCAGGCGGTCCGAGCAGCTTCCAGATATTCCTTCGACAACGGAGCTTGGATATCCGGCGCTGACTATCTCCAATTGGTATGCACTTTTCGCCAGTTCTGCAGTGCCCGCATCGATCCGCCAGCAACTTGAGGCGACGTTCTTGAACATTTTACGGACGCCAGCGGTCGCAAAGTCGCTTTCAGCCGGCGGTGTTGGCGGGGTGCAGACCGGCGAGCAATTTCAAAAGACTCTTTCGCAGGAGTTCGCTCAGTTCCCGGGCTTGCTGAAGCGCCTGGGGATCGGCGAGAAAGAAACCCCCAAGTGACGGATTTGAAGGCGCTATTGTCTCAGTTGTGTGCGGCGACCAGCAGAGGGTGTTAGCGCATGACCAAAGACCCTGGCGCGGGTGGCGTGCGGTCCTTGCAGCGCGCACTAGACGTGCTTGAGGCAGTTGCGTTTTCCGGTGAAGAGCTGGGCGTGACGCAGATTGCGGAGCGCGTCAAGGTGACCAAAGGCGCGGTTCATCGACATCTGCTGACCTTGGTCGAGCGCGGCTATCTGACTCAGAATCAGGCAACTGCGCGTTACGCAATCGGCTCGAAGAGCCGGCTGCTGGCCCGTCTTGCTCCCAATCCCGACTTGATAAAGCAGGCCGAAGGGTTGATGCGTGACTTGCGCAATACGCTCGGTCAGAGCGTCGTACTGTCATCCATGACGCCGCGCGGTGCTTTGGTCATGCTGACGATCCCGGGCACTTCGGCTATCGAGATCGGGGTCCGGCCAGGCAGCGAGCTCCCTTTCCATGCATCGGCGCAGGGAAAAGTGCTGCTTGCCTTCGCGGCGCCCGCGATTCAGAAGGAGCTGTTTGCAAGCCCGCGGCGCAAGATGACCGACAAGACTGTCGTCGACGCGGCGAGCCTTCAGCGGGAGCTCGCACAGATTTTGCGAGCTGGCTGCGCGATGGCGCCCGAACAGACGATGCTCGGCTTGAATGCGATTGCGGTTCCGGTTTTCGATGAGTTTGATGCCTGCGTTGCATCTGTCGCGATCGTCGGGTCGATTTAATTTCTGCCGGCGCAACCTGACGTAGCCATGGTCAAAGCGTTGAAGCGTTGCGGTCAGGAGATTTCCCGAAGGCTCGGAAATGTTCGCCATGCCGGCCTGACCGCCAGAACGATGATTGACACGAAATCGGTCAAGCGAAAGGCCAGCTAGGTCGTGTCTGGTTCGAGGGCGGTAGGTTGTCTGACAGACTCACAACGACGGTAGGCCGTGTCACGCTTAAGAACCCGCTGATCGCGGGGTCGGCGGAGCACATGATCGATGCTGGCGGCGTCCGGCGCGCCCTGGAAAGTGGCGCGGGCGCTGTTGTCGTCAAATCGACGAATGAAACGATGGCCGCACGCGATCAGCTGCTGCGCGCGGAATATATGGCGCTCGACGATCAATGGCGCCCGATAGCGTGGTCCGCGGCTGCCCCCGCCACCACATTCATCGCCTGCCGGTCCGGCCTGACGCCGCAGAGCTTCGAAGATTGGCTGGAACAGACATCCCGGCTCGACCGCGAGGCCCGATCTTACGATTCGTACGCCGTCGCCAGCCTCATTCTGGCCGAGCTGGAGCCGGCCGTGCAGATGGCGAGGCAGATTGAACAGGCGGGAATCCGCATCCTCGAACTGAATATCGGCACGCCATATGCCAGCCAGGCCAAAGGGGTCGTTTCGACCGAGCTTGATCCTGCGCGCGTGTCGATGATCGTGTCCGCTGTCCGCGCCGCGATCACCATTCCGATGTGGGTCAAGATATCCGGCCAAAGCGAGCGCGTGCCCGATCTCGCGGAGGCGGCATTCGAAGCAGGCGGCGAGGCCGTCATCATGGCCGGACGGTCGCTCGGATTCGTTCCTGACATCGAGACGTTCGAACCGATGCTGGGAACGTCTCTCGGCGTCGGTGGCGCGTGGAACCTGCCTCTGACGTGTCAATGGCTGGCGCTATCGCGTGCGAAACTCGGTACGGAAATGGCCTTTGATCGCGACGAATGGCGCGCAGACCGGTTTGGATATCGCCCGGATGATGTTGTCCGGCGCCTGTGCCGTGCAGATGGCCACCGCGGTCATGCTGAGAGGCTTCGGGGTCCTTTCAGCGGCGATTGAGGAGTTCGCCGGCTATCTTGATCGCAAGCAAGTGACCGCCCGGGAAATCATCGGAAGGACCGCAGATCGACGCAAACCGTTTTCGGCGATGCCGGTATTGAACGAGAATTGGAGAAGATACATTCCGTCGTGAAGAGGGGCCGGACGTTTTCGAAAACATGACGCCTATTGAGTTTCACCTGACGCCTGATGATGCGATCGTCCGAGGAGCGGTCGCGCGACGACCCAGTCCTTAGTGCTCCGATTGACCATGATGTGTTTCAGTCTTACGGTTCCAATCGGCGTTTTCAGTGCTTCCCTCAGAGCGGCGAGCTCGAATGATGGATTGCAGCCGTTCTCAGGCCTTTGATTTGCACCTGGTGGCTAAGGAAGCCCACGGTAGCGCTGCTCCGCTCCTCGACATCCGAAAAATCTCGAAGACCTATCCGGCTCGCGATGGCAGGCCGGTACGAGCCATCGACGAAATTTCCTGTTCGGTTCGCCGCGGCGAATTTGCCTCGATCCTTGGTCCATCGGGTTGTGGCAAGAGTACCTTGCTACTGATCGTCGCGGGACTCGTCACGCCGACCAGCGGGACTTTGACATTCGGCGAGGGGGAGACCGGAGGCAAAGTTTCCGAGTACGGCATCGTCTTTCAGGATCCCGTCCTCTTCCCATGGCGCGACGTGCAGACCAACGTCGAACTGCCCGCGGAAATCGCGGGCGTCCGCCGGCAGCAGCGGGCCGAAACGGCGCGCAGGCTGATTGCGCTGGTCGGCCTTGAAGGGTTCGAGCGAAAGTTTCCTTACGAGCTCTCAGGAGGCATGCAACAGCGGGTGGCGATCGCGCGCGCGCTGATGCTGTCGCCCGCTCTCCTGCTGATGGACGAGCCGTTTGGGGCTTTGGATGCGATGACGCGCGAACAGATGAATTTGGAGCTTCAAAAGATCAGCATGGCCACGGGCGCGACGGTGATCTTCGTCACCCATTCGATTGCCGAGGCGGTTTTTCTCTCCGACCGGGTGATGGTCATGACCGGTCGCCCCGCGGTCCTCAAGGAGGTGGTGGAGATCGATATCCCACGGCCGCGCGACCTCGAAATGATGGCGTCAGGAGAGTTTGGCCATCTCGTCGGCCGACTGCGGCGGCTCCTCGACGCGAAGGTTGACGCCTTATGAGCGCGCCGACGGCCGCAGAGGAGCGCCTCGCACCGGTTCCGGCGGAAGGGCGGCCATCTGCGAAACTATGGGACAAGGCGAGTCAACTCGTGGGCCTGTTTGTCTTCCTTGCGATCTGGGAGGGAAGTCTCAGGATATTCGATGTGCCGCAGTTCATCCTGCCGACCCCCATCGAGATCGTTAAGCGAATCGCCGAGGACGCGTGGTCGGGCCTGATCTTCGTCCATCTGCAAATTACGTTGGTTGAGACTTTGTTTGGCTTCTTCCTTGCCGCCATCCTGGGTATCGGGCTCGGCTGCGCGGTCGGCCTGATGCCGCGGTTCGAGCGCATCGTGTATCCCTACATTCTTGCCCTGCAGACGATTCCGAAGGTTGCGGTGGCGCCGTTGATGATCATCTGGGTCGGCTACGGAATTCAATCGAAGATTCTCACGGCGGGCCTCATCGCCTTCTTTCCGATCCTCGTCAACGTGGTGGTGGGCCTGAAGACCGTGGAACCGCGCATGCTGTTGCTGATGCGGGCACTGAAGGCCGGACATATCCAGACCTTCATGAAGGTACGATTGCCGAGCATGTTGCCCTACTTGTTTGCGGGGCTTGAGACGGCCGTCATCTTTGCCGTGATCGGCGCGATCGTCGGCGAGTTTATCGGCGCCTCTCAGGGCCTCGGAAGTCTCATCATCCAGCGCCAGGCGGCGATCGACGTGCCTGGCGTGTTCTCGGTCTTGTTCTATCTGTCCGCGATCGGCATCGCGCTCGACGCTATCCTGCGCGTTATTGCGCGCCGCTATGCGTTTTGGTCACACCGCGCGACGGCGGGTTAGCTGCCAGCAAAAGGCAGCAGCAAGGGAGCAAGCGAGATGAAGACAAATCAGTCGTTGGATCGACACGAAGCCTTTGCGTGATGCTGGCCGTATGCCTTCCGTCGGTCGCGCATGCGCAAACCAAGCTGATCGAGCAAGCGGGATATCCGGTTCCCGACCTCAGCAATATTCTCAATCTGATCGCCGAACAGGCCGGCTTCTTCAAGGAGGAGGGCCTGCAGGTCGAAGTGCGATACAGCACCGGCGGCCCGCAAGCGACGCAAATCACCGCATCGGGCGGTGCGGACGTCGGTCAAGTGACGCAGGAGCCGCCGATCCAAGGATACGAGAAAGGCATCCGCGGCAAGATTTTCTACACGCAGTTCACACGGCTTATCTATCATCTGGCCGTCCCGGCAGACAGCCCGATCAAATCGATCGCGGATCTTGCAGGGAAAGAAGATCGGCGTGTCCAATATGGCAAGCGCGTCGCTGGTCGTGGCGCGCTCGGCACTTGCGTCACCATAAGGTGTCGATCGAAGGAGACACCTTTCGACCCGTGGGCGTCGGCGATGGCGCCGTCGCAGCGTTGCGGACAGGGCAGGTCCAGGCATTGTCGATGTGGACCGCTGCCTATGCCAGCATGATGCGTGCCGGCATCTCTTTCCGCTTCCTTTATCATCCAACCGTGGCCGATATCGGGAGCGGCGGCTTCTTTGTGTCCGACAAGGTCCTGGCCGAGAAGAAGGACAGTTTGATCAAGTTCGGGCGGGCGCAAGCCAAGGCGACGATCTTTCTCCTCGAGAATCCAGAGGCCGTCCTGCGCATGTACTGGAAGGCCAATCCTGCCGGCAAGGGAGCCGGATCCGATGAAGAGGCGATGAAGAGCGGGCTTCTCGAGTTGAGCGCCCTGCGTCCCGTATATTCGACGGAAGGGCACGCAGACCGGCGCTACGGATTTGCCGACCTGTCCGGGATCCAGACTTATATCGACCTGTTCCGTGACGAGGGTGTCATCGCGAAATCGATGCCTGCGTCCGAACTGGTGACCAACGATCTGATCGGACCGATCAACGATTTCGACCAGGAGAAAGTGCGGGCCGTCGCCCGAAACTGGCGGTAATCAGGCACGCGGTGGCGGAAGGGCAGGGTGGGATCGATGGAAGAATATGTGAAATTTGAGTCCAACACGCGCAAGCCGGCGGAGCCGCCGCCGCCCAAAAGCTTCGACTCCCAGGTCCATGTCTTTGGGCCGGTCGAGCGCTATCCGACACGCGTCGGGGCGGCCTATGTCCCCTGGGCCGATGCAACAGGCGATGCCGCGGAGCGCATGCATCGCGCACTGGGTATCGAACGCGGCGTCATCGTACAGGCGACCGTCTACGGCACCGATCATCGTGCATTGGTCGATGCCTTAAGCGGGCGCGCCAACTATCGGGGCGTCGCCATCATCGACGACAGTGTCAGCGATCAGGAACTGCGCCGGCTGCACGAGGCCGGGGTTCGCGGCGCGCGGTTCAACTTCTGGAAGCAGCTCAAGATCGTGCCGACGCCGGAGGGCTTCAAACGCTCCGTCGATCGGATCAGCGAGTACGGCTGGCACGCGAGGATTCATGCGGCCGGCGACGAGTGGCTGGAGCTCAAGGGCCTTTTGTCCAACCCGCGGATTCCCATGGTCATCGACCATATGGGGCATCCGGACTTGCATCGGGGCGTCGACCAGCCGGTCGTGAAGGTCCTGCTGGATCTGCTCAAGGATGAGAACTGGTGGGTCATGATATCGAATGCGGACCGCTTTTCGGCGGCCGATAGATCATGGGACGATGTCATGCCGTTGGCGCAAACGCTCCTGGCGGCCGCTCCCGACCGGGCGATTTGGTGCACGGACTGGCCGCATGTGCAGTACCGCAAGCGGATGCCCAACGATGCGGAGCTTCTCGAATTCCTGTTTCGCGTCGCTCCTAGTGCCGAACTTCGCCGCAAGGTCCTGGTGGATAATCCGTCTCGCCTCCATAAGTTTTGATCCGCTGAAGCACAGTCGGTTAAGCCGGACCCGCTGACTTTCCGTCTGCGGACCTGCAAGTCGAAGAGGAGCGCATTGGCCGGCGGCTCAAATGGCGTAACTGCTCTACGCCGGTGTTGACGCAAACGGCCAGTGTGGCGGATTTGACGTTCCTGTCAGCATTGCGGCGAGTCCTTCACAGGAACGTCAAATCCAAAGCCACACTAGGATCATAGAGTTGCTAGTGTCCCTTGGTTCCGACGCTTGTAAACGTGCGTGCTTCGATGGGATACAAGCGTCGGAACCAGGACACTAGCGATAGCAATCATCGTTCGAGATAATACGGTCACCATTCTTGGTTCATCTCTTGGCCTATCTCTTGCATGAGTAAGGCTGGGATCACCAAGCATGCGCTGACCGTAGGACCCGAAGATGAGACTTTCCCGCCGTCGATTTCTACACTTGGCAGCAGGTGTTGCCGCGCCACAAGTCCTCTCGCATTTAGCAAGAGCGCAAGACTATCCGTCGCGACCAATCACAATGATCGTGCCGTTCCCGGCGGGTGGCCCAACCGACATTATTGGGCGCACTGTGGCCGAGGGGATGCGGGCGTCTCTCGGGCAGCCGGTCATCATCGATAACGTAGGTGGCGCCGCCGGAAGCATCGCGGCCGGAAAGGTGGCACGCGCGGCGCCCGATGGCTACACAATCGGGCTTGGTAGCGGCGCGACGCACGTCGCCAATGGCGCGGTCTATTCGCTGAAATATGACCTGTTGACGGATTTCGAACCCGTCTCGATGCTTACCATCCAGCCGATGGTGATCGTCGCCAGGAAGACAATGCCGGCAGACACGCTGCCAGAACTGATCGCCTGGCTGCGGGCGAATTCCGACAAGGCCTTGCAAGGTACTGCCGGTGCAGGCAGCACATCGCATCTTTCTGGTGTCTTCTTCCAAAAGGAGATTGGTACGCGATACCAGTTTGTGCCCTACCGCAACACCGAAATCACGGACCTCATGGCCGGCTTGATCGACGTGATGATCGACCCGGCGGCGAATTCTGTGCCGCAAGTTCGCGCCGGGACAATCAAGGCTTATGCGGTCACCGGGACTCACCGTACGCCAGCGGCGCCCGATATCCCGACGGTCGTCGAGGCCGGACTGCCCGGACTGCAGATCGTGTCCTGGCATGGGCTTTGGATGCCGAAGGGCACCTCTAGAGACATTGTCACAAAGGTCAATGCAGCGGTTGTAGAAGCTCTCGCCAATCCGACGGTCAAGGGCCGGCTCGCCGATCTCGCCAACGAGACCGTTCCGCGTGAACAGCAGACACCGGAGGGGCTCGCCAACTGGCAAAAGGCCGAGATTGAAAAGTGGTGGCCGATCATCAAGGCGGCCGGAATCAAATCTGACTAAAAGGACCGCGACCTGGTCTAACCAATCCCAGATTCAATGGCTGGACACAGCGAAATCCTGCATCACGTTTGATCGCACGACACGCGCTCGCCGCGTCGTAGCGGGCGTGTTGCGGCTGCGTCCGACGAACCGCGGCACGCCGGCCGAAATGACCGCGCCGATGGCTGCTATATCACCATGTTTGATGGCCTTAAGTGCCGTCGATTGCGTCCCGCCATCCGGCGCATCGAGCAGCACGATATCGGCAGCGCAGCCGGCTTTCAGAAATCCACTGTCAAGTTTGTAGACTGCCGCGTTGCTGCCGGTCGCGGCGCAGATGAATTGCTCTGGCGACATGTCGGTGAGGCTGGCGAGGTGTGCGATCGTGTAAAGCATGCCGAGCGGCATGACGCCACTTCCGGTCGGGGTGTCGGTCGCGATGATGAAGCGGTCAAAAGCGCCGTGCTGCATCGCGAGCCTCGCGCAAAGGAGCGTCGTCCGAAGGTTGCCAGCGGTGCAGACCTGAAGCGCCATCGTGCTCTCGAGGATGATGCGCTCGAAGTCGGCATCGGGCATGGCGGTTGGGCCGCCGTTGATGTGGAACGACACGTGGGGGTGCATCTTGAGCAGATGGTCGCCAGTGATCGCGCCCGAGCCGGGGATGGAAGACCCGCCGGTGTGGCAGGTCGTTATCAGGCCCGCCGCCTTGGCATCCGCGACCAGCGGCACGTAGTCGTAAGCGGTTCGCACGGCGCCGAATCCGGCCTTCGCGAGCCCGACTCCCTTGGCGGCAAGCTCCGTAAAATCCTTCATCTCGAGCCCAGGCTCGAGGATCACGGAGCCCGCGATCACGCGCATGCCGCCGGGCCTGTACTCGGCAAAACAACGCTGCGCAGCGACCGCCAATGCCTTGACGCCCTCCACGTCACGCGGCCGGCCTGGGACATGAACCTCCGACGCCGAGATCGACGTCGTTACGCCGCCGTGCACGTAGCTCTCCAGGTAGCCGACCGTCTTCTGCCGAGGGGTGTAATCGCCAAACGTGATGTGCACGTGCGAATCGATGAGGCCGGGAATGGCCGTCATGCCATCTGCGTCGATCACGACGTCGGCGCTTTCAATGGCCGCGGCGGAAGCGGTACCCACCAGAGCGATTTTGTCATTTTCGACTAGAATGGTGTCGCCTTGCGCAAACGGGCTGCGCCAATCGCCGGATACGATCTCACCCAAATTCGTAATCGCGATGTTCATGCTCGAAGGCTTTCTTAACGCCGCGACGGACGGGGCCGCCGGTTGGCCACTTAGTTGAGGTCGCTGCGATCGACCTTGATGCCCTGGTCCGTGACGAGCCTGGTGATCAGGTCGATGTCGCGGGTGATCCAGGCGGCAAACTCCTCGGGAGTTGCGGTGGGAATGTCCGTGACCTGCGGGATGAGGAGCTTTCTGACGTCCTCGCTTTGCGCCGCCTTGCTGAACTCGGCATGCAATTTCGCAACCGTCGTCTTTGGCGTTCTGGCCGGCGCCATGATGCCGAACCAGGTATCGAGTTCGACCCCGGGGAAACCGGACTCCGCCATCGTCGGGACCTCCGGGATGACCCCCGAGCGCTTTGCCGCCGTAAAGGCGAGGATGCGCAACTTCTTGCCTTCGATCAGCGAACCCGCGGAGAGGTAGGACGAAAACATCATGTCGACGCGGCCGGCAACCAAATCATTGAACGCAGGCGCATTGCCACGATAAGGCACGTGAACCAGCGGCGCTTTCGAGCTGGCGCGGAACATTTCGCCGAGCAGGTGTGCGGTGTTGCCAGGCCCCTGCGAGGCATAGCTCAAACCGCCGGCTTTGGACTTCGCCGCTACAACCAGATCGGAAACGGATTTGGCCGGACTGTCAGCCGGCACGACAAGTACGCAGGCGAATGACATCAGGGGGGCGACCATCTCGAAATCCTTGACCGGATCGGGTCCCACGCCTGGAAACAGCACCTTGTTGAACACGTGCGTGCCGCTGTGGCCCATGAGCAGCGTGTAGCCGTCCGGCGCCGCATTCTTCACGACGGTGGCCGCAATCGTACCTCCCGCGCCTGGGCGGTTGTCGACGATCACGGGCTGCTTGACGCTCTCAGAGACTTTGCGCGCCACAAGACGCATCAGCGTGTCGGAGCCGGCGCCGGGCGTGTACGGCACGATGACGGTAATCGGCCTGCTTGGAAACGCTTCAGTTTGCGCAGCCGCCGGCCCCGCAAGCAGCACGAGCCAAGCCGTTAAAGCGCCGTACCGCAGCCGCGCGGCGCCGTTTCGAGTGCGCAATTCCATCATTCCCTCCCAAATCCTCGCCTTTTATTGACTTTAGCAGCCGCTTAACCAGCGCCTAGTGTTGATTGGAGAGGAGTTGGCTTTAGGTGCGTCTACCAAATACCGGATGAAGCCCACCGTCATCATTGCTATACGATCTGGGGTTTCGGCACACGGAAAGTTTCATTCGCAAATGAGCGCCAAGAAGCTGAATGCTGGTTCGTCGCAGCGTGGCGAACGCGTGCGTCCGTCCAGGCGGAGCGCTCCGGACACCCGCGAGAAAGTCCTGGCGGCGGCATTTCGTGAATTTGCGGACAAGGGGCTCGATGGCGCCCGGGTCGACGAGATCGCGCGGCGGGCGGGCGTCAACAAGGGAATGCTGTACCACTACTTCGGCAACAAGGAGCAGCTCTTCTCCGCTGCGCTGGAGCGGCTCTATACGACGATCCGCACCAAGCAGGGCAGTCTGCAACTGCGCGATCTCGCGCCGGAGCAGGCGATGAGGAGATTGATCACTCACACGGCCGAAATCTGGATGGAGCATCCGGACTTCTTCAGCGTCCTTAACAGCGAGAATCTTCATCGTGCACGGCATGTGAAGCGGTCGAAGCAGATCATCCGGATGTATGAGCCGGTGCTCAAGCAGATGGAGCAACTCCTGGCCGCGGGGAGCCGCGATGGAACGTTCCGGAAGGGGATCGATCCGCTCGATCTCTATATCTCGATTTCGGCGCTTGCCTCTCATTACATCTCGAACCATCACACCCTGGACGCGCTGTTTCACACCAAGCTGCTAGCGCGAAAGCGCTGGGCGCAGCGGTGCGAGCACATGACCGACATGGTGATGCGCTATCTGAAGGCGGATTGACGGCGTCCAGCTCAAGGCTCCTTGATGGCGGCGGCGAGCGGCAGGAATTCCGTAAGCCGCGATCCGGGATAGAACGCCTGTCCGTACGCGGGACGTGCGCGGATGCGCTGATACCATTCGGCGACCCGCGGAAATTTCGTCTCCCACTTAGCGGCATAGCCGAGGTCCCACATCCGGTCGATCAGCGGGGCGACCACGATGTCGGCGAGGCTGTAGCGCGCACCGAGCAGCCACGGTCCGTCCGCCAGCGCCTTGTCCATCCGCGCCCAGGTGTTGCCGAGCTGTTCCAGGGACGCTTCCACGTCCTCCTTCTTGAAACCGGCCGGCCCCATCCGCCGGTAGAAGTGCTTGCGGAGCGGGCGGATATCCGCCTGCTCAGCAAGGAAGCGGTCGCGGTCGAGGCCGTCGAAGCGCGGCAGGAATGCCATGTTGAACGATGGCACCCGCACGGCGGACGTCGGGACTTCTTCCAGATAGCGCATCCAGGCGCGCATGCGCGCGCGCTCCACGAGATCGTCCGGCGTGAGGCGCACCTCTGGATAACGCTCGTCGAGGTATTCGCAGATGACGCTCGAATCGATGATCGGTCGCCCGTCGTCCACGAGCGTCGGCACGACGCCGTTGGGATTGAGCTTCAGATAGTCCGGCTTGAGGTGATCCTTGCCGGCTCCCAGATCGAGCTTGATCTCCTCGAACGGCAGCTTCTTTTCCGCGAGGCAGAGACGCACCTTCTGGCTGCAGGTGGAGTGTGGTGCGTCGTAGAGAATCAGCATGTCGTTGGTCCTGCTTGACGTCTGGCGTGCCTGCGGCCTACGGCCACAGGCGGCCCGAGGCGATTTTCGCGCCCTCCACGAGCGAGCGCAGTTTCTTGTAGGCGATATCGGGATCGACCTTGGCGTAGCCCGCGAACGTGCCGAAGCCGCAATCCGCGCCGGCCATCACCCGCTCACGCCCGGCAAAGGCGGCATAGCGCTCGATGCGCTGGGCGATCAGCTCGGGGTGCTCCACGTAGTTCGAGGACGTGTCGAGCATTCCCGGTGCGAGCACCACGTCGTCGGGAAGTTTCGCGTCACGCCAGACGGTCCATTCGTGCTCGTGACGCGGATTGGCGGCCTCGAACACCAGCGCACCGGCCTTTGCCTTCTTTACGATCGGCATGATCCGTTCGAGCGGAATGTCGTGGTCGTGCGGCCCCTCGTAGTTGCCCCAGCAGATGTGAATGCGGACCTGTGCGGCCGGAACGTTGGCGAGCGCGTAGTTCAGCGCCTCGACGTTTTGTGCCGCGACGCGGAGAAATTCGTCATCGCTGAGGTCCTGGAAGCCCGTATGACGCGACATGGCCAGGTCCGGGCAGTCGACCTGCAGCACCAGTCCAGCCGCGGCGATGGCCTCGTATTCGGGCCGCATCGCTTCGGCAACGGCCTGGATGTAGGCCTCGTGGCTTGGGTAATGCGGAATTGGGAAGGAACGATGCGACGACGCCGGGCGAAGCCGCATTGAGGAAGCCCTCGACCGCTGGATTTGCTGCGAGCGCGGCGCGGAAGTGGGCGATGTCGGTGTGCACGGCCTGCGTGTCCTTGAGCGCGATCGGGCCGATGCAGCACATCCGCTTGAACGGCTGCGCCCCCATGAACAGCGCCATTCGCCGGCGAAACTCCGGATGGTCGGCCAGGTCGCGGTTCGGCTTGGGCGTGAAATCGCCGCCGAAGCCGGTCAGCCGCTCGTGGACGTAGGTGGAATATCCGATCTTTCCGGTCTCGCCGTCGCTGACGACGTCGATGCCCATCCCGGTCTGCCGCGCGACGACGTCGGCGACGCCCTCCTTGACGGTGCGATCGAAATCGTGCGGGTCGTAGCTTTCGCCCCGTTCTTTGCGCAGCAAAGCGTCGATCGTCGCTGCCGAACGCGGCAGGCTGCCCACATGGGTCGTCAAGATACGGTCGGCGCTGGATTTCATGGTAACGGTCTCGTTCACGATACGGAGTGCCGGCGGCGCGGCCGTCCTCGTATGTCCCGGGTCAGGCGACCCGCGCCGGATGGTGGTCCGGCGCGCGCCGGTTCGTCAAGACTTGACTAACTAACCAGTTGGTCAATACTCGAACCGGAACAGTCCGAGTACCGTCGCGGTTGCGAGTGCCGGTCGGAGGTGCGACCAAATTGGGCTTCGGTATCGCTCGACCCACTCGCCTAAACAAGGAGCAATCTATGCCCTCTATCAAGCATTCGGTTCCCGACGATCTGAAGACCGTTTCTCTTGAAGAACTGCTGCCCAAGCGCGTCGCTCGCTTCGGCGAGATCGAACCCGATTGGGATGCGTTTGCGGATTTGCAGGTCGAAGGCCGCCGCCGGGCGCAGCATCGCATGATCGGCGCCGGCGGTTCCGGCAAGCACGATCCGCGCGGCAATCCCTGCCGGCGGCTTTACGTTGAGCATCATGCGCGTGCCGCCCGGTCAGGGCGGATCGGCTCACACGCACGAGATCGAAGAGGCCTTCTTCGTGCTCGACGGCGAACTGACCGTGTTTTTCGAGGATGCCAAGGGCAAACGCGTCTCGACCAAGCTCAGGAAGTGGGAGGTGATCTCCTGTCCCGCGGGCATCCTGCACGGCTTCGAAAACGAAGGCACGCAGGACGTTTTGATGCAGACGTTCATCGGTTCCGGGCGTCCGGGGCCGGTCGGCTACGCTGACGATGACATCTACCAGGAGGAGAACCGGCGTCTGGCGGAGCGCCGCGCTGGTTGAGTGGGAGCGCATCCGCGGCAATTCGAGCGCTTGGCATTCGAGTTGCTTGTGGTATCGGCGACCACGATCAGAAGTTCCTCAGGAGTGAAGTGATGAACGAGAAATTCGAGAATCTGCCGCGTTCCGGCGGACTGACCCGCCGCGCCGCCCTTGGGACGATGCTGGCGCAAGCGGCGCTGCTGACGCCGTCGGCAGCATTTGCGCAGGCTTATCCGAACCGCGTGGTGACGCTGGTGACGACCGTTCCAGCCGGCGGTTCGATCGATGCGGCCGCGCGCCTGATCGCCAACGGACTGACGAAGTCGCTCGGAAAGAGCTTCATCGTCGAGGCGCGTCCGGGCGCCGGCGGCAACGTCGCGGCCGGGTACGTTGCCCACCAGCCGCCGGACGGCCACACATTGTTGATCGGCAACTCCCCGACCGTGACGACCAATCCGCATATCTACAAGTCCATCCCGTTCGATCCGGAGCGGAGCTTTACGCCGATCATCATCCCGGCGCGCGTCAATCAGATCCTGATCGTAAACCCGAAAATGAACGTTTCGAATTTTGAGGAGTTCGCCGCCTACCTGAAAGCGAATCCCGGCAAGCTCAACTACGGTACCAGTGGCATCGGCGCATCCTCGCATCTCGGCGCCGAGATGCTTTGCTTGCAGCTCGGGTCTAGCGCGACCCACGTTCCATACCGCGGCATTGCGGCTGCGGTCACCGACCTGCTCGCGGGTCAGATCGATTTCATGTTCGATTCGGCGACCACCGTGTCCCATGTCGAGGCCGGCCGGTTGCGGGCGCTCGCTGTCGTCGGCCCAAAGCGACTGGTCGCGTTGCCCGATCTCAAGACGTTCCGCGAACTCGGCCTGCCCGATATGGAACTGGTGAACAGTTGGTATTGCATCGCCGCTCCAGCGGGCACGCCGCGAGAGATCGTTCAGTTTCTCAACACCGAGATCAAGAAGGTGCTGGAGATGCCGGAGACGATCAAGGCGATCAACGGCATGGGCCTGGAGCCGGCGACTTCGACGCCCGAGGAGATTGCGGAAGCGTGGCGCAGCGACCTCAAGCGGCTTGGCCCGCTCATCAAGCAGGCCAAAATCGAGCCTCAGTAGATCGGTACACTGCGCACGCACCTGATGACCTCTCGGGCCCGCCAATGTTGATTGGCGTGGTCGCCGGTGGTGAGCCGTGCGGCCAGAATCCGCGGATGCGCATGCGCTCAAGTCGAGCGCTCACACGCGATGACCGGGCGGGCTCGGCGACTAAGTTCGACGAAGGGATGCGCCAGCCTTATTCGTTCGTGGAGCCCCTCCGGCAAATTGGCTGAACGCAGCCGAGCGGTCCTCGATGACGCCGGATCGCACATAATGAAGCGGCGACAAGACGATTTGCCGACCCGTTCGACAGCATAGAATGCATCGGACGGCGGGAACCGTGCCGCCACGAACCAGAAATGCGTCATCTGGCTCGCATATGTGATCGATTGTGCTGCAATCTTCTTGCGTACTGAGTTGCCTCGCATAACATTTCACCAAACTCACAATCGACTCGAACCACATCGCCTTCGTCCAACGCGCCCACTCGATTGGCCTATCCCCGATGACTTGCCTCAGTTGCGGGCTTGAGCTTTCGCCGGATTTCCAGTTCTGCCCGCACTGCGGTCGCGCACAGCCGGCCGCGTGCGCGGCCTGCGGAATGCCGTGCGATCCCAGTTTCGCATTCTGCCCGCGTTGTGGAACCGCTCGACTTCGCAGCCCATCGGTTGAACAGCAGGCCAGCGAGGTCGCTGCTCGACCGCGTGGCGCGGCGGACGAGCGAGCGCTGAGCCCTGCAAACGCGGAGCCTTCACGAACCGATCGGCGGCAGGTCACGGTGCTGTTTGCTGATGTTGCCGGCTTTACGACCTTTGCGGAGCGCCTTGATCCGGAAGATGTTCGGGCATTTCAGAATGCGCTGTTCGAGATGCTCGGCGAAGTCGTCGCTCGATATGGCGGGTTCGTCGAAAAGTACGTTGGCGACGCCGTCATGGCGGTTTTCGGCGCGCCGAGGGCGCATAGCGACGATCCGATCCGCGCCCTGAGTGCTGCCCTCGACATGGTCGAGGGAAGCCAGAAATTGAGCGAAAGGTGGACCGCACTTCTTGACCGGCCCATCCGGCTTCATGTCGGCGTCCACACCGGCCCTGTTGTCGCCGGGAACCTCGGCAGCGCAGCCGGAGGCGCCTACGCGGTGACCGGTGACACCGTCAATACGACGGCGCGCCTCCTCGCGGCTTCGTCGGGGACGATTTTGGTATCCGCCTCGACACATGCGCTGACTCAACACCGCTTCCTGTTTGATGACGCGCGCGAACTGAGCGTCCGCGGCAAGAGCCAGTCGATCGTCGTGCATTGTCTGGTCGGCCCGCGGCCGGAACAGTCGGCGAGTGCTTCGCCGTTCGTCGGCCGGCGCGCCGAGGTGCAGCAGATTGTCTCGATTCTGAGGGCCTGCGGCGAGGGATCGCTAGGTCACGCCGTCGTGGTCCGCGGCGAGGCGGGCATCGGCAAGACCCGGCTCAGCGAGGAATTGGAGCGGACCGCCGGGAACATGGGGTTCACGACGCACCGCGGTCTGGTGCTCGACTTCGGTGTGGAAAGCGGCCGGGACGCGATCCGGACGATCTTTCGTGACTTGCTCAATGTCAATCCGCGAGCCTCAACCGACGAGTTGCAGCAGGCTTCGCAGCGAGCAGTCGCGAACGGGATCGTGACAGAAGGATTGGAAATTCATGTCAATGACGTTCTCGACGCGCCGCAGCCGGAGCGGCTTCGCAGTCGCTACGACGCGATGGACATGGAGCGCCGTCAGCAAGGACGCGCGGCGGCGATTGCCGAGATCCTCGCTTGGGCGGCCCGCGAGCAGCCGCGGCTTTTGATCGTCGAAGATGTCCATTGGGCCCGCGCTCCGCTCCTGCGGACGCTCGCGCAGGTGGTGAATGCCATCCTTGAGTGTCCGGTAACCCTCGTCATCACCTCTCGCGTCGAGGGAGATCCGCTTGACGGAGTTCTGGCGCGCCGCTGTTGCGGGCATTCCTCTCACCACGGTGGATCTCAGTCTTCTCCGTGCGGAGGATGCGCGCGCAATCTGTGAAACAGTCACCGACGATCCCGACACGGTGGCCGGGTTCGTGTCGCGCGCGGGCGGGAATCCACTCTTTCTGGAGCAACTCCTACGCCATGCGAATGAGGGCCCTGGCGAGAAGGTACCCGGCACGATTCAGAGTCTGGTCCAATCGGTCGTCGATCGGCTGAGCGACGAGGACCGCGAGACCGTGCAGGCCGCGAGCATCGTCGGCCAACGCGTCGACCCGGCGCTGCTGCGCTTCCTGATCGATGGCAATGACGGCAACCTGAGGCGCTTGGTGGAGCGCAAGATTCTGCGGCCAATGGGACAGGACTACCTGTTCGTTCATGCCCTGATTCGCGACGCGATCTATGCATCGCTGCTGACACCCGAGCGCACCGCGCTTCACCGGCGCGCCGCCGACTGGTTCAAGGAACGCGATCGCAAGCTGAATGCGGAGCACCTGGCCCTCGCAGGCGCGGCTGACGCACCGGCGGCTTTCCTGCTGGCGGCGCGCGAGGAGTTTGCAAAGTACAATTACGAAAACGCCGTTGCCTTGATCGAGCGCGGACTTTCTCTGGCGACGACGGCAGCAGATATCGTGGCCCTGCGTCTCCTGGCCGGAGAGACGTGGCACGCATTTGGGCGCATGGCCGAGGCCCAACAGGCCTTTTCGGACGCCGAGAGAGAGGCGCTGTCCGGAACCGATCGCTGCCGTGCCCAGATCGGGCTTGCGGAAGTAAAGCGTGTCACGGACGATCTCGATGGCGCATTCGACGATCTCGAGCGTGCGGAGGAGAGCGCGGTCAAAAATGGGCTGACTGCGGAACGGGCGCGCCTGCATTTCCTGCGGGGTAATCTGTATTTCCCGAAGGGCGACCTCGCGAGCTGTCACCGCGAGCATGAAATGGGCCTGCACTTTGCCCGTGAGGCGGGACGGCCGGACCTCGAGGCGGCATCGCTGGGCGGCCTCGGGGATGCCGAATACATGCGTGGCCGAATGGCCAGTGCCCGTCGGAGGCTGGAGGAATGCGTCACAGTGGCTGCGCGCCAAGGACTGGGACGCATTGAGGTCGCTAACAGGGCGCAGATCGCCCACGCATTGCTTTACGACGGCGTACAGATGGACGCGCTTCAGGCTGCGCGCGCCGCGGTGCTGGGAGCGGAGCAGGTCGGTCATACGCGTGCCGAGATCAACGCCAGGGCGGCCGCCATCAAGGCGCTGCTGTCGCTTGCCCGGTACGAGGAATGCCTCGAAGAGATCGCGGTGTTCGAGCGATGTATCGAAAGGCTGGGGGCGATCCGATTCAGGCAGGTCGCCTACATGCACCGCGGCCCGTCGCTTCATGCCCTCGGCAAGCATGAGGAAGCGATCGCAACTTTGGAGAACGGAATCAAATTTGCCCATTCGACCGGCTTTGCCTTCCACGGTCCTTCGATCGTGAGTGCGCTCGCCGTGCTGCTCGATGATGGGAGGCGCCGCCGCGATCTCATCCAGGAGGCGTGGACGGCCTGCACATCGGGGTGTGTCGGTCACAATCAGTTCAGGGTGTACACGGACGGCATCGACGTGGCGTACAGCCTCGGCGACGCGGAACTCCTGCAGACATTCATTGGACTGGCGTCGGAATATCCTGAGGGAGAGCCGCTAGCCTGGGGTGATTTTCATGCCAAGCGTGGCCGCGCCCTGCTCGGAACCTTGAAGCAAGTCAACAACCGGGAGACTGAATGGAGCGCGGTGACGGCGTTGGGCAGCAGGCTTGGCATGACACATTGGCTCCGCAGGGCGCCCCATCCGCGCCCCGCCGATCGTTAAGACTTTTCTTGATGCGGCGGCGAAGCCTCTTAGAAGAACGCGCGGGTCGCATCGGCAGAGATGAGTCCGGATAGTGGCTGGCCCTCGTGGATGCCGGAGGCCAGCAGAAGGGCATTGGCCGCGGGCCCTGCAACGCCATCGGCGCTGACCGTAAGGCCGAGGCCTTGGCCGAGCCCCGCGAGCGCGCGGACGACGCGCGCGGCATCTTCTTCGTCCATGTGGGCTACGAACCGACGGTCGATCTTCACCTTGTCGAAGCCGAACTCCCGGACGTGATAGAGGTTGGAGTAGCCCGTGCCAAAATTGTCGAGCGCGATACTAACCCCAGCCTGTCGCAAGGGTTCGAGCGCGATCTTTGCAGCCTCGAGGTCCTGGACGATCACGTTCTCGGCGACCTCGATGACAAGGCGCGATGGCGCGATCTTCGCCATTCCGAGAGTCCTGAGGATGTTTTCTCCAAGGGCACGATCCTTGAGCTGGGCGGACAGTACATCGATCGACAAGGTAATGCTCTCGGGCCATTGACGTGCGGTGGCGCACGCCAGCTCCAACAGGCGTGCGGAGAGCGTGTGAATGAGACCGGTTTCCTCCGCGATCGGCAGGAAGCGCTCCGGCGGAATTCTCGTCGCCATTTTCTGCGACCCAGGCGGGAACGGCTTCAAAACCGATCACCTTGCCGGTGCCGAGATCAATCGATGGCCGGAACCGCACCTGTATCAGGCCGCTGTCGAGAGCCTGTCGCAAATCTCGCTCCATTTGCTCCCGCTCGCGCGCGAAGCGGTCCATCTCCTCTTCGAAGAACCGGAAAGCCGAGCGCCGTTCGGCTTTTGCCCGATAGAGCGCAAGGTCCGCCATGCGCAGCGCTTCAGCGGCGGTGTCGGCATTTTCCGGAAGGAGAGCAATCCCAATGCCGGCGCCGACTTGATGCCGGACTTTGCCGGTCATGATCGGCTCAGTCAGCCCCTGTATGATCCGCAAAGCGACGCTGGCCGCCGCTTCAGGCCCGAGCAGATGCTGAGCGAGCACAATAAATTCGTCACCGCCAAAGCGCGCGACCAAGTCACCTTCGCGAACCGCCCGCAACAGGCGCTCGGCAACGATGAGCAGCACCTCGTCACCCGTCCCGTGGCCATATGTGTCGTTGATCTGCTTGAAGCCATTGAGGTCGAGGAGGATCACGGCATGCGAGTGGCCCTCCGCCGGCGGCGATGCGGCCGCGACCTTGAGCGCCTCCTCGAACTGGCGGCGGTTAGCAAGCCCCGTGAGGTGGTCTTGATAGGCAAGCTCGCGGGCGCGCCCTTCGGCGGCGATGCGCCGCGCCGTCTCGCGCTTCTGTTCGAAGTAACGGCGCAGGGAGAAGATGAGCAGGCCGACGGCCAGGATGCCGCCGAGCAGAAGCGCTTCGTCGAGCTCGATCTTCTTTTGCTCGTTGGACGCGCTCCCTTCCGTCAGGAAGATGTCGACCTCGAACGCGATGTAGCCAAGCACCAGAAGCACGGCCGCGAGCATGCCGAGATCCTGAATGCTGATGCGGTGCTTCACGATGAAGTTCCAAACACGCGACAATGGTGCTTCTCGGAGGGAGGGTGTCGTTGCGTTCCGTTGTCCTGACGGGTCGCTCGACGATCTCGGCGGGCCAATCGTTGGTTTTCCGGAGCCTGGTCGCGACGTGGGACGTGAGTGCACCTCGCGGTGGTCGAGAACATATCCGCGATGGAATTCGCGCGCTAGTCGCGAATACCTGACCTTCTCCAAGGCAATAAAGGCTGGCTGAAGCGTGGGCCTCGCCGGCACCGTAGGCGTGCAGAGACGCACATTGGAACGGGCTCGTGACCGCGCGAGCAGTTTAGAATTGACCTAAATCATTGGAATTGCGGGGCGTTTGGTTGTTGGCTACCAACAAACATCCTTCGCGGACGGCGGTGCATTTCGATGCAGATACGAAGCTTTCAACAGGACCTTCATGGCACTCAAGGCTTCGCTTGGCGGCCGCGCGTTCTGGCTGCGGCAGATGCGTCAATGGCATTGGATCAGCGCTGCAATCTGCTTGATCGGCATGCTGCTGTTCGCGATCTCTTGTCGTGCTCGGGCCCGAAGAGGGGCTCAGCTATGCGGCGGACCGGGGCTTTGCACGCTTTATCATTCGTGGGACAAATTATCATTCGTAGGACAAATGAACTGGAGGAGCGCACCACGCCGGCATATGCCGCTATGCTGGACTAGTGTCCCGGTTCCGACGCTTGTATCCCGTCGCAGCACGCACGTTTGCAAGCGTCGGAACCCAAGGGGCACTAGCAAATCTATGACTTTAGTGTGGCTTTGGATTTGACGTTCCTACTATCGACTCGCCGCAATACTGATAGGAACGTCAAATCCGCCACACTAGTGGAGTGAATTGAACCACTAGCAGGTGCTTGCACTTGCCGGCGCAGGGTGCGAGCGAAATCGTTGGGCGAATAGAACAAGGATATTCAATGACCGGAGCTATCTTGGAGACCAAGCATGCCATTGCCCGCGTTCGGCACGAGCCGCGCCGCCGCCTCTTGACGGTGCAGCGGGTGGAACACATCACGCCGAAAATGGTGAGAATAGCGCTCGTCGGCGACCTGACCGGTTTCGTCAGCAGCGCCTATGACGATCATGTGAAGGTATTCTTTCCGCTGCCGGGGCAAAACGCGCCCACTACTTTCGAGCCGGGCTCGGATGGTGTGGAAGAGGGTGCGCCACGCTCACCGGGGCGGGACTACACGCCCCGCCGCTATGACGTCAGTCGCGGCGAATTGCTGATCGAATTCGCGATCCATGATGCTGGGCCGGCGACTGATTGGGCAGCAACGGCCAAGCCTGGACAACAGCTCATCGTCGGCGGGCCGCGCGGATCGTTTGTCGTGCCGGACGATTTCGACTGGTATCTCTTCATCGGCGATGAGACCGCTCTGCCCGCGATTGGCCGGCGACTGGAAGAGCTGCGTTCTGATACGAGCGCTATTGTCGTCGGTGCCGTTGTTGGACCTGAGGAGGAGCAAAAGTTCCAGAGCCGCGCCAATGTTGCTGCGACTTGGGTACACCGTCCACTTTCACACGCCGAGGACCCGGCGCCGCTGCTCGATGCTGTCCGCGCGTTGACATTGCCGAATAGTGGCGACGGATACGTTTGGGCCGCGGGTGAATCACAAACTGCGAAGCTTTTGCGTCGTCACCTTATCGACGACCGTGGGCTCAACAATAAGTGGCTCAAGGCGGCCGGCTATTGGAAGCGCGGTGCGGTCAGCATTCACGAGACGCACACTGACTAAGCACCCGGACCATCGCCTCATCCGAGGGTGCTTTCCCAAAGTGCCATCGCGCCTAGTTTGCGCGCTGATACATGCCGCGGTGGATGCTTTGGCAGCCTGATATCAAGCGTTGTATGAATGACTTGTCATGCCCGGCCTTGTGCCGGGCGTCCACGTCTTGTTTTTCATGAGTTAATTTCAAAGACGTGGATGGCCGGGACATAGGCGGAGCGAAGCGAACGCCGTCTTTGGACGGCTATGCTCCAGCCATGACGCTGTGGATGGCGCCGGGTTTGTGTCTCGGGAGCAGGGTTAGCAGGCTGCCGAAAAACTCTCTGCCGTCATTCCGGGCTCTGGCCTTCGGTCGGCCCTGGAATGACCAAAGGAGGTTTTTCAGCAGCCTGCTAGGAAGACCCGCCGGAAGGCTCAAGCGAGTAGGAGCATTTGAAGGGCGCGCATTGACAGTTGTTATAGGAACTCTATAAACGGCATGTAGAAATGCTACGCTTGGCTGCGACGGTAGTGGAGGAAAGCGCGGGGAAAACGACCGGCAGGTTTGCGCTGGCGCCCCTGAAGAATCCTTCCCGGCTCTTGTTCGTCATTCTGCCGGCGCTCGCTGCGTCCGGCCGATGTGGCTCGGTTCGTGGATGTTCTCATTTCGCCATGTCCTGCTACATCACGGTTTGATCGGAAAGCGAATTCGGTCAGGCTTGGCTGGTGCAGGTTTGACGGGGCCCTTCTCTCGGCCGGTCAATCCGTTGAGAAAATCAAAGGGACGCTAATGCGGGCTGTCGTTTTCGATAAGCATGGCGATCTGGATCAGCTTGAGGTCCGCGAATGGCCGGAGCCCAAGGTCGACGCCGGTGAGGTAAAGATCCGGGTCGAAGCCGCTGCGTTCAACGGTTTTGATCCGATGGTGCTCAACGGCATCCCGACCCTGAAGACGCCGTTGCCGATGATTCCCGGTGGGGACATTGCGGGCAGTATCGTCGAGATCGGACCAGAGGTCCCGCGCGACAAATGGGCCGTCGGCGATCGCGTTCTTGTTCAGCCGCTCCAACCCGGACGCGGGATGATGGGTGAAACGCTGCGCGGCGGCTTTTGCGATTTCATTACCGTGCCGCATCGCTATCTGCTCAAGATTCCGGACAACGTGAGCTATATCGAAGCCGCGGCCCTGCCGATCGCCTACGGCACGGCACACCGGATGTTGACCACGAGGGCAAAGGTCGGACCGGCCGACAAGGTGCTCATTCTCGGCGCCACTGGCGGAGTTGGAACGTGCTGTATCCAGCTTGCCAAACTCGCCGGCGCCGAGGTCGCCGCCTGCACGAGCTCGAAAACAAAAGCCATCCGGCTCAAGGAGATTGGCGCAGATCACGTTATCAATACGTCCGAAGAGGACTTTCTCGACGCGTCGATCAGGCTGTTCGGCAAGCCTAGAGTGTTTGGAGACGGCGGCGGCGCAGATGTCGTCATCAACTATATCGGCGGCGCCAGTTGGGCCAAGGCGTTGCGCGCGTGCAGGCGGCAGGGACGAATCCTCACCTGCGGCGCGACCGACGGTTTCGATCCGAAGACCGACCTTCGTTATATCTGGTCGCTCGAACTTAATATCCTCGGATCGAACGGTTGGACGGATGACGACATCGACAGCCTGCTCGGGCTCGTGTCACAAGGCAAGCTGCGACCTGTGGTTCATTCCGTGCGCAAAATGTCCGAGGCCAAGATTTCGATGAAGGAACTGATGGATCGCACCGTGTTCGGCAAAGCGATTCTCGTGCCATGAGCATACTCACGCTTGCCGCCGTTCAAGCGCAGCTCGAACTCATCGCCTATGACGGCGTTCATGGGGATCACGATCGTTGATGCCGATCCCGAGACCAGCAGTGCCCGTTTCGAGATGGTCATGCGCCCGGAACTCGAGCGATTTCCTGGAACCGGCCAGTTTCACGGTGGCGCGATCGTCAGTTTTGCCGACACGGCCGGCGACTTTGCGGTGGCGCTGCTCGTGGGCGGACCGGTTCCCACGATGAATCTGCATGTCGATTTTCTTCGGCCAGCAATCGGGAAGCGGTTGCATGCCACCGCGGCGGTCAGAAAGCTCGGTCGGACCGTAGCGGTCGTCGATGTCGATGTCTTTGACGCTTCGTCGGCCTTGATCGCGGTCGGCCGTGGAACTTATGTCGCCACCGTGAGATAGATGGACTGACCGGCAAAGCGGAGCGCAAGCCATGTCGTCCGAGAAACCTCGCATCAGCGTTCTTGAGCAGCGGCGTATCGAGGCCGGTATCATCAAGCCGATCTACGAAACGCTGGAGGCCGAGCTGGGAACCGCGCAAGCCCGTCAATTGATTGGGACCGCCATCCGCAAGGCGGCGCTTGAGGGAGCGCGGCGACTCGCCGAAGAGGAGGGTGGGGCCACCAACCTTGAAACCTTCGCTGTCCTGCTCGAACGATGGAAGGAAGGAAACGCCTACGACATGGAAGTGCTTGCGCAGAACGCCGAGCATTTCGACTTCAACATCAACCGCTGCAGCTATGCGGAAATGTACAAAGAGTTGGGACTTGGCCATATCGGCCATTTATTGTCGTGCCAGCGCGATGGCGCGTTATGCGAAGGTTACAACCCGAAAATCACGATGCAACGGACGCAAACCATCATGGAGGGGGCGTCCCACTGCGACTTTCGTTTTTCTTACGACAATGCAGATAGCGATGATCCTGACAATGCAGATAGCGATGATCCTGATGCCAAATCAGGTGCCGCGAAGGGTTAGTGCGGTCAGGTGCAAACCGAGAATCGGGCCGCTCAGCCCAGCAGGCCTCGCGCCTTGGCGCCTAACCCGATTTCGATCGGGGCCGCCAGGGAGGCGCCTCCGAAGCTGACATTCTGCATGACGGCATCCATGACGATGCCATAGCCGGTCTCGATGTGCTCGCGCGTGACGCGGGCGGCGCCGTCCGCGTCTCCCGCGGCGATCGCATCGATTATCTGGCTGTGCTGCTGTTGCATCGCGGCGAATTGCGGATGGCGCATCAGTCCGTAGTAGTAGACCCGATCGATGTCGCTCAGGATCTTGCGCATGAGCGAAATGATCTTGTCGTTCCCGCAGGCCTCGACAATCCGCAGATGGAAATCCCGGTTGGCGTCGATGATGAGTGTTTCGGCGGCCTTGTCACCCGGCTTCGCGGTTCCGAGCGTCAGTTCATTGATCTCACGCAGTTGCTCGAGGTCTACGCCGCGTCCGACGGCAATCTTGACGGACGGGGGTTCGATCAGCAGCCGAAGCTCGAACGTATTGCGGACGTCGGCGATGCGGATCGGAGCGACCTCGAAGCCGCGACGATGGATGGGCTTCACGAGCTGGAGCTGGATCAGCCGGTCCATGGCCAGCCGGATGCCCACCCGCCCGAGCCCGAACTTTTGCTCGATCTGCGGCTCGGATACGATCTCACCTGGGGCGAGATCGCAGCGTGTAATCGCCTTGTGGAGAGTCTCGAATGCCTGATCGCTGAGGCGTTCCCCGTTCACCGTGGTCGCGCTGGCCCGCATCGACGATTCTCCTTCCCGGGACGCTTTGCTTTTTCGGAGCCTTTACCGCCCGCCATGGTAGATTGCAACAGTAGACATGCCTGAAGGACGCATATTGACAATTATTCTAGCCACTCTAAGGATGTTACGAAGGTACGACACGGTCCTGACAGCGGAACCGGAGCGATGAACGTGCGGCGCGGCAATCCGGGGCATTGGCTACATCATCGGCCACATGATGCGGCAACGCGTTGTCCGCGTCCTCGTCGACCGCGACGGGTGCAATGACCGCCATCGCCGAAGCCGATCCGTCGACGACGCTCCGCACGAAGCGGAAGAACGAATCGACCGTGCAGCTGATGGCGTGGCGGCTGCTGCTTCTGCTGCTGCTGCTGGCGATCTGGGAGTTGGCCGCCAGAACAATTATTAATCCGTTCTGGGTCAGCCAGCCCACCGCCATCGGCGAACGGTTGTGGGAGCTGGCGAGTTCGGGGATGCTGTTCATCCACAGCGCAACCACGCTGTGGCAGGCTCTCCTAGGCATCGCGATCGGTCTTCCAGTCGGTGTCGGCTGCGGCGTGCTCCTGACGGCTTGGCCCAGGGTTGCACGGGTGGTCGAGCCGTTCTGGATGAGCCTGTACAGCCTCCCGCGTATCGCTCTCGCGCCGCTATTCGTGATTTGGTTCGGCATCGGCCTTCTGTCGAAGGTCATGCTGGTGTTCTCGCTCGTCGTATTCGTCTTCGTGCTCAACGCCCAGCAGGGATTGCGGGAGGTTGATCGCGATCTCCTCAGTCTTATGCGCACCATGCGCGCATCGCGACTGTATGTCTTCCGCCGCGTGCAACTGCCGGCGATCGTCCCCTGGATTCTCGCTGCGCTGCGCATCAACGTCGGGCTCGCGCTTATCGGCTCGGTGCTCGCGGAAATGCTGGGCGCCAATCGCGGGCTGGGCTGGTATATCGCGCATGCTGGCGGACGCCTCGACACCACTGGCGTGTTTGCGGGGCTGGTCGCGCTGATGATTATCGCCTTGCTGATCAACGAGGTAATCGGGCGGGTCGAGCGCCGCCTGATGCCATATCGTGCAAGTGTTTGATCCCTGTCGAACCGTCACCACGGAGAACCCTTTATGTCGCCTGTCGCCCGCCTCGTGAGTGCCGCCATTTTTTCGCTGGGCTGCACAGCAGCAGCAACAACAGCAGAAGCAGCACCGGTCAAGCTGCGCGCCGGCGTCGCCGTGAATTTCGAGGGCATGCTGCCCGTACTCGCCGCGCAGGAGCGAGGCTACCTGAAAGCCGAGAACATCGAGATCGAGACGCTCGACTTCCAGGGCGGCGGTCCGACCGTCCAGGCGTTCGCCGGCGGCAGCATCGACCTGTGCTTCTGCGCCGCCGACCAGGCCATGCGGCTGCGCAACCGCGGCATTCCGGCGGTCGTGCTCTACGGCATGGACGACCTGCACGACTACACCCTGATCGCCAAGAAAGGCACTCCGACCACCGGCGGCCTCGCCAGCATGAAGGGCAAGATGCTCGGCATCACCGCGCCCGGCGGCATGACGGACAACACCCTGCGGTGGGCGATCAACAAGCTCAAGATGAAGCCCGAATCCGACTTTCAACTGGTGTCGGCGGGCACCAGCTCCAACATGGTCGCCGCGATCATCAGCGGCAAGGTCGATGCCGGCATGGTGGTCGTGACCGACCGCGAATTCCTGCTCAAGCAGGGTTACCCGATTGTTGAGGACTACACGAAGCTGCCCTATGCGAGCTTCAGCACGCTCGCCCTCGAGAGCTGGATCAAGGCCAATCCGGAGACCGCGCGCGGGCTGGTCCGGGCGCTCGAGAAGGCGATGGCCGACCTGCGGGCCGATCCGTCGCTCGGCCACAAGATCGTGAAGAAGATGTATCCCAACTTCTCCGATGACCTGATCGAGATCGCGACGAAGTCGGGCATCAATCGCGTGCCGCCGAAAGGCGAGTACGGTCCCGAAGCGGTCAAGAACCTCAACGAGATCATGATGGGTTCCAATTCTTCGCTGAAGCCAGTCACGGTCGACGCTCTCAAGCCGAAGCTGTGACCGGTCGCGCCCCGTTGAGCCCACCTGTGCCAGCCGCCACCGCGAAGGTCTCCATCGAAGGCGTATCGATCGCCTACGACGGGCTCACGGTCCTTCGCAACTTGTCGCTCTCGCTCGCGGAGGGCGAGTTCGTCTCGATTGTCGGGCCGAGCGGGTGCGGCAAGTCCACGCTCCTGAAGCTGGTCTCGGCGCTCGAACGTCCGACGTCGGGCCGGATTCTCGTCGACGGCATCGAAGTCGACGGGGTTCCACCCAAGCTTGGTTTCATGTTTCAGCGCGACGCCCTGCTGCCGTGGGCGACAGCCGAGGAGAATATCGCGGTCGGCCTCGAACTGGGTGGCTATCCGGTCGAAAAGCGCCACGAGCGCACGCGCGCGCTGATCGACCTTCTGCAGCTCACCGGTTTCGAGCGGCACTATCCGTCGATGCTGTCCGGCGGAATGCGTCAGCGCGTGTCGCTCGGCCGGGTCCTGGCTTACGAGCCGGAGCTCTATCTGATGGACGAGCCGTTCGGGGCTCTCGATGCCCAGACGAAGATGGTCATGGCCCGGGAGCTCCTGCGGATCTGGGAAGGGCATCGCAAGAGCGTCGTCTTCGTTACGCACGACATTGAGGAAGCTGTCTTTCTCTCCAGCCGCGTCGTGGTCATGTCGCCGCGTCCCGGTTTCATCAAGCGGGAGTTCATCGTCGACCTGCCGTATCCACGCGAGTTTCGTGCAGTCCGTAAGATGGCGCGGTTTCATGCGCTCTGCTCGGACATTTGGGATGAGGTGATGGGCGAGGCTGTTCCGGAAACGAAAGGTGCGCCCCGCCTAGTGGAGTGGATTTGACATTCGCTACCCACCTAGCCGCGGACTCGTAAAGCGAATGTCAAATCCAAACTCCACTAGAATCATAGATTTGCCAGTGGTCCTTTGATTCCAACATTCGCAAAGGAGCTTGCTGAAATGGAATGCGAATGTTGGAATCGGACCACTGGCTACCGGCTGACGCGCAAAAAAAACCGCTGGCCTCCGCCGGCGGCCGACTGAGGGAAAAAACATGAGACAAGAAACGAGCATGGCCACGGCGATTCCGGAATTCCGTGGGACGAACGCCCCGGCGGCATTCACCGAAAATCTGCGCGGCTTTGTCGAGCGCCTGAGGGAAGCCGACGAGCTGGTCGAACTTGAGCAACCAGTCGATACCCGCCATATGGCGACGCTGGTCGATCAGTCCGACAAGGCGCTGCTGTTCAAGAATCCGGTGGGCTACAAGATGCCGGTGATCTCCGGGATCATCCGGTCGAAGAACCGGGCATTCCTCGCGATGGGCTGCAAGAGCTATCGCGAGATCGAGACCATGCTGACGCGCGGCCTGGTCAACCCAATTCCTCCCATTCACGTCGGCTCGTCCGCGACCGAAGAGGTCGTCATGACCGGCGACGATGTGGACCTGTTCAAGCTGCCCGTTCCGCTGTTTGCGACCCATGACGGCGGGCCGATGATTACGGCCGGCATCGTCATGGCGCGCGATCCCGAAATCGGCATCGTCAATACCGGCTGCTACCGGTTCATGGTGAAGGAGCGCAATCTCACCGGCATCGACATCGTGACGCCGAACAACCTGCGGCGCTACGTCCAGCGGGCGCTCGAGGCCGGGCGGCCGCTGCCGATCTCGATCTCGATCGGCACCCATCCGATCGAGGTCATCGCGGCGAACCACCGCGCGCCGATCAACGTCGAGGAGATGTCGATCGCGGGCGGCATCCGCGGCGCGGCGCTGCCGCTCGGAAAGTGCCGCACCGTCGACCTGCCGTACATCGCGGACTGCGAGATCGTGCTGGAGGGCGAAATTCTGCCGGTCGGCTGGACGCGCCCGGAGGGCCGCTTCGGCGAATTCACCTACCTGATGGGCGGGCTGCACTGGAATCCGGAAGTGCGCATCAAGGCCGTGATGATGCGGCGGGACGCGATGTACTACGCGCTGCACATGCCGTTCGAATACACCTATCTCGGCGCCGCATCGCTGCATCAGCCGATCCGCGTGGCGCTCGAGAACACCGGTATCGAGGTCAGGGACATCAACGTCACGGTCGGCGGCGCCGCTTATTGGCATGCCGTGATCTCGATTAAGAAGCAGGCCGGGGAGGGCAAGTCGGCGGCGCTTGCCGCGCTCGCGGTCGGCGACCTCAAGCATGTCGTGATCGTCGATGAGGACATCGACGTCTACAACGGGCAGGAGGTGGAGTGGGCGATTGCGACCCGCGTCCAGGGCGATCGCGACATCGTCATCGTGTCGGGCGTGCGGGCAAAGCCGCTCGATCCGAGCCTGTTCATCACGCCGGGTGTGGTTCCGACTGGCGCCAAGGTCGCCATTGACGCGACCATCGGGGAGGGGATTCCGAAGGAGCGATACGAACGCGTCGCATTCATCAACTCCGATACCGCCAAGGTTGCCGACTACATGGCCGGGAAGGCGGACCATGCGCTGCCGGCCGATGACGCCACCATCGCAGCGCTGGCGGACAAAATTCTGACGATAATCGAACCCGAGCCGATGTATTACACGGACATCGACCAGAAGCTGTCGGAGTACGGCTTCCACTCCGTGGCGACCGCCATGGGCCGCCTGCACGCCGAAGGCAAGCTGTGGAAAGACAAGGTCGGCCGGATATGCGTCCGCGGCTCTCGGTTTGACGCCAAGCCGTGACGTCGCAGGAAGGCGCCGGTGGGCAGCGTGCGATGCGCAAAGAACCTTTCAACCTCGGCGATCTGATCGACCGGGCGCGTGACCTCACGCATCCTGCGATCATCGATCTGCGGATACCGGACGCACCGAGGACATTTACACACGCGGAGATGGATCGCCTTTCGGGCGGTGTCGCACGCTACCTGGAGAAGCGCCGGTTTCCATACGGCACCCGGATTGCCATCGCCTCGCTCAATCGTGCCGAATACGTAGCGGCCTATTTCGGGATCATGCGCGCCGGCCATGTCGCCGTGCCGATCAATATCAAGCTGGCCGACGATGTCGTGGACTATGTAACGCGGGATTCGGCCGCCGTGCTTGCGTTCGCGGACGCGGTGGCGCGCCGCAAGCTGCCGGCCGGTCTCGAAGTGATCGATTTCGATTCCGAGGGTGCCGACGGCTTTGGTCATCTCATCGCTCCAGAACCGTTCGAGACCGTGGTGCCTGCGGCCAACGACCTCGCGCAGATCCTCTATACCTCCGGGTCGTCCGGGCAGCCGAAAG
This sequence comes from uncultured Alphaproteobacteria bacterium, assembly GCA_963807865.1. GTDB lineage: Bacteria > Pseudomonadota > Alphaproteobacteria > Rhizobiales > Xanthobacteraceae > VAZQ01. The sequence continues at coordinate 282,219 of CAWEDK010000017.1, forward strand.
GCGTGCCGTTGACCCATGCAAGCCAATTGTGGGTGCTGCGGGTCAAGGAGATCCCTCCTGACCTGTCGCACGAGCGGCATATTCTCGCTCAGCCGCTCTTCCACATGAACGGGCTGATCGTGACGAAATTCGTGTTCCTGTCGGGCGCCGCCATGGTGATGATGCCGTCCTTCAACGCCACGGCCTATACCGAGGCGCTGGCACACCACCGGATCACCAGCGCCCTGGCGATTCCGACGATGTTCGCGCGCGTCGTCAAGGAACTCAGCACCAGGAACGATCTCGACCTGTCGGCGCTGAAGCAGATCGTGCTGGCGTCGGCGCCGCTGACGATGGCGTTGATTGAGCGCGTGCGCCAGGCCATCCCGAGCGCGACCGTCGCCAATTACTACGGAACGACGGAAGCCGGCGCCGCTGTCTTCGGGAAGCACCCGAACGGGATTCCGGTTCCTCCGCTCTCGCTCGGCTACCCGCATCCCGGCAGCGAAGTGAAGCTTGTTGATGGCCCTGACGAGAACGAGGGCACGCTATTGATGCGCAATCCCGCGACGATGAGCGGCTACATCAATCTGCCCGAGAAGACGACGGCGGTGTTTCGCGACGGCTGGTATGTCAGCGGGGACGTGATGCGCCGCGACGAGGCCGGCTTCTTCTATTTCATCGGCCGCGCCGACGACATGTTCATCTGCTCCGGAGAAAACATCTTTCCGAACGAGGTCGAAAAGCTGCTGGAGCGGCACCCGCTGGTCCAGCAGGCGGCGGTGGTGCCGCTTCCCGACGACGAGCGGGGCCAGGTTCCGGTCGCTTTCATCGTGCCGGCCGCCGGCCAGCGGCCCACCGTGGAGGCGATCAAGCAGTTCACCATCCAGCACGGCCCTGCCTACCAGCACCCGCGCAGAATCGAGTTCCGTGTCGACATGCCGCTCGCCGGCACCAACAAGATCGACCGCCGTGCCTTGGCGGAACGGGCGCGGCAGCTCGAATCGTCGCAGGCATGGTCCCAATAGAAGAAGGAGCTCGGACATGCCGCCATTGCCAGCCTTGACGACGCGGCGGCGCGCAGGCGCCACGTCCTCACCGCGGTGACGCCGCCGCCCGTAGTCGGCGCGGGCGCGCCCGCTTTGTCGAACCGGGTTGCCCTGGTCACCGGGGCGTCGCGCGGGATTGGCGCCGCGACTGCGCTCAGCCTCGCCGCCAAGGGCGCTCACGTCGTTGCCGTCGCGCGGACGGCTGACGCACTTGCGGCGCTGCATCGCCGGATCACCGCCCTCGGCCAGACCGGCACGGTGGTCGCGTTGGACGTGACCGACCCGCAGTCGATCCGGGACCTGGCCGCGATGATTGCCGCGACCTTCGGCAGGCTCGACATCCTGGTCGGAAATGCCGGCATTCTGGGAGGTCGCGCTCGGATCGAGCAGCAGGATGTCGACGCGTGGACCAGGATGTTCGACGTCAACGTCCACGCGAACTTCCGGCTAATCCGCGAGCTGCATCCGCTGCTGGCAAAATCCGATGCCGGGCGTGCGGTGTTCATCACCTCCGGCTTTGCGTGGCGAAAAGAGCCGATGCTCGGCGCCTATGCGGCGACCAAAGCGGCCCTGAATGCGATGATTGAAGCCTATGCGGCGGAGAACAGCGACACGCCGCTGCGGGTGAATCTGTTCAGCCCGGGGGCGACCCGCACCGGCCTCTACGAAACCGCCTTTCCGGAGGTTGCACCGGACACCCTTGCACCCGTGGACGAGGTCGCCGAGCATCTCGCAGGAGTCTGCCTGCCGACGGTGATACAGACCGGAGCGCTGTACGACTTCCGAAGCAAGCGATGGATGGCTCTCAGGTCGCCGGAGTAATGAAATGAACCCGCACCAACGCGTCGTAGGCAAACCGATCGAGCGGGTCTGAAGACCTCCGTTTCTTGTGCGGGCGCGGGACTTTCAGCGACGATCTTGCAGCCGAAGGGCAGTTGCACGCCGTCATTCTGCGCAGTCCGGTCGCCAACGGCACGATCCGCAGAACTCGATGCCGCGCCGGCGCTGGCCATCCCGGGCGTTCACAGCGTCATCACCGCCGAGGATATCGGCCGTCCGGTGCCCCGCGTGCCGGTGCGGCTGTTTCCACTGCCGGAGGTCGAGCCGTTCGCCGCGCCTGTGATCGCCGACGGCCGGGTCCGGTTTGTCGGCGAGCCCGTCGCAGTCGTACTGGCGGCGAGCGCCGCGATCGCGGAGGACGCCTGCGAGAAGATCGTTCTGGAGATCGACGAACATCCAGCCGTTTCTGAGCTCGCTTCGGCCCTCACGGGCGATGCGCTGGTCCACGAGATGCATGGCTCGAACGTCATCGTCGCCTACACCTCGATCGTCGGCGATGCCGACGCCGCCTTCCGGATGCAGAGTATCGCCGCAAGGAAACCTTCTACGTGCATCGTCACGCCGCGGTGCCGATGGAGCCACGCGCGCTGCTTGCCGAGTGGGACGAAGGCAGTCAGCACATGACGGTGAAGGGCGCGGCCAAGGTGCCGTTCCCCAATCGCCGTATTCTAGCTCAGTTGATGAGCCTGCCGGAGACGAGCGTCGATCAGATCGAGGTCGATGTCGGCGGCGGCTTCGGCGCGCGCGGCGAATTCTACTCCGAGGACTATCTCATTCCGTTCGCGGCGCGCCGTACCGGCCGCCCGGTGAAATGGACGGAGGATCGCCGCGACCACCTGATGACGTCGAACCACTCGCGCGACGTCACCTGCACGCTGGAGATCGCCGCGCGCCGCGACGGGACGATCCTGGGACTGAAAGGCGAGGCCATCTCGGACGTCGGGGCCTATCTCAGGCCGGGCGGGCTGATCGCGCCGCGCAATGTCGGAATGTTCATGGGCGGCCCTTACCGGATCGATAACTACCACGTCGTCTCGAAGGTTCTCCTGAGCAACAAGACGCCGTCGGGCACCTATCGCGGGCCCGGCCGTTACGAGGTCGACTTCTTCCGCGAGCGCATCGTCGACATGATGGCTGCCGACCTGGGGCTCGACCGCATCGAGGTGCGGCGGCGGAATCTCGTTCCGCCAGAGGCGATGCCGTACACCCTGCCGCCGATCACCCCGGCTCCTACGCCATCGGCGCTCGACAGCGGCGATTATCGGGTCACGCTCGACCGCTGCATGGCCGAGTTCGGCTGGCGCGAGAAGCAGGCGCTCGACGGGCGGCTGATCGACGGCTGCTATCATGGGATCGCCATCGGCTGCTTCGTCGAAGGCGGCGCGGCCGGTCCGAAGGAGACGGCGCGCCTGATGGTCGGACGCGACGGCGGGATCGAGCTGCGGGTTGGCTCGGCGGCGGTCGGGCAGGGGCTGGCGACGGCGATGCTGCAGATCGCCTCGGACTCGCTCGAAGTGCCGATGGACCGGATCACCGTGCAGCACGGCTCGACCACGCTGCTGGCGGAAGGATTCGGCGCCTACCATTCGCGTTCGGTGGTCATGGGCGGCTCCGCCATTCTCGACGCCGCCGACAAGCTGCGCGCAGCGATCCGCAAGGAGGCCGGCCGCTTCCTGAACTGCAGCCCGGACGAGGTGGTGGCCGAGGGCGGCGTCGCGCGCGGGCCGAGCGGCCGCGTCATTCCGTGGTCCGAACTTGCACCGCTGTCCGCCGACGGCGCGTTTCTGAACAGCCGGCACACCTATTCGTTCGGTGCGCACGCGGCGCACATCACGATCGATCCCGGCACCGGCAGCGTGCGCCTGGTGGATTACGTCGCGGTGGAGGACGTCGGCCGCATCATCAATCCGCTGACGCTGCACGGCCAGGCGATCGGCGCCATCGTGCAGGGCCTGGGCGGCACCCTGCTGGAGCACCTGCTCTACGACAGCCAGGGCCAGTTCCTGACCGCGTCGTTCGCCGACTATCTGCTGCCGACGGCCAGTGACTTCCCGACCATCCGTGCGTTCTCGCAGGAGATGTTTCCGTCGCCGATCAATCCGCTGGGCGCAAAGGGCGCCGGCGAGGGCGGCACGATCCCGGTCGGCGGGCTGATCGCAAATGCCGTCGCGTCGGCGCTAGCTTCGCTTGGCGTCCAGCCGCGGGCGCTGCCGCTGTCTCCGCCGCGCGTATGGCAGTTCATCGCAGAAGCAAAGTCCAAGCGGTAGAGACGTGTCCGCCCGGAGCTATGGCCGCCGCTTGTCGCCACGAGGCTTCCGCCGCTCTGCGATCACATCGACTCGCGCGCGCTGTTTGCGGCGCTGATCGCGTGCGGCGACAGCAGCAGCCGCTCGGCGAGTGCGATCAGTCCGAACAGCAGGACGCCGAGAATCGTCGAGCGCGACGATGCCGGCAAAGAGCAGCGCGGTGTCCATGTTGCCGTTGGCAACGAGCAGCAGGTGGCCGAGGCCGGCCTGACCGCCGACGAACTCGCCGACTACCGCGCCAACGACCGCCAGCGTGATCGAGATTTTCAGCCCGGCGAAGATCGACGGCAGCGCATTGGGCAGGCGAATCTTGAAGAACGTCGCCCACGGGCTGAGCCCCATCGATTGCGCCAGGTAGATCTTCTCCCGCTCGACCGCCGCGAGGCCCAGCGCGGTGTTGATCACGATCGGGAAGAAGGCGATCAGGAATGCGATCAGCACCTTCGGCAGCACGCCGAAGCCGAACCACACCAGGAACAAGGGGGCTACCGCCACCTTCGGCACGGCCTGCGAGGAGACCAGCATCGGCAGCACGGTGCGGGAGAACGTCGGCCAGAGAAAGATGGCGAGCGCCAGCGGCACGCCGACGACGATGCTGAGGCCGAATCCCAGCAGGATCTCGACCGCGGTGACGACACTCTGGTTCAGCAGCAGGCCGCCGTGCGTCACCATCGACTGCAGGATTCGGGTCGGCGCCGGCAGCAGGTAGTCCGGCACGCCGAAGAACAGCGACGCCACTTCCCACGCGATGAAGAACGCGGCGATCGCCACCGTCGGATAGACCACCGTCGATATGCGATCGTTCCGCTCGCGCTCGCTGCGTGCCCGCTGCAGGCGCGCCTCGATCTCGTCCAGGCTCGGCGCAGCCGCCGCTCCCGGCTGGACGGCCGTCGTGGTCATCGTTTCCGTCACGGTCACGTTCCCACCTTGTGCTCGTTGATCACGCCGCGCGCGAGAAAAATCTCCATGATGCGCCGGCTGTATTCGGCGAATTGCGGCGTCTCGCGCATCGCCAGCGTGCGCGGCCGCGGCAGCTCGATGTCGATGATCTCGTCGATGCGGCCCGGGCGAGGGCTCATGACGATGACCCGGTCCGAGAGAAAAACCGCTTCGGCGATGCTGTGGGTGATGAACAGCACGGTCATGTGCTGCGCGATCCAGAGCCGCTGCAGGTCCAGCACAAGTTGATCGCGCGTCAGCGAGTCGAGTGCACCGAATGGCTCATCCATCAGCAGATGATCCGGACCGTGGATCAGCGCGCGGCAGAGCGAGACGCGCTGGCGCATGCCGCCGGATAACTCATGCGGATACTTGTCCTCGAATCCCGTCAGACCGACGGACGCGAGCAGCGCGCGGGCGCGCTCCTCGGCCAATCGGCGGTCGATCTTGCGCGCCTCAGTTTGCAGCAGAACATTGCCGAGCGCGGTGCGCCATTCGAGCAGGACCGGACTCTGGAACACGATGCCGACGCTGGTTCGCGGCCGGTCGACCGCCTTGCCTTCTACCGCCACCTGTCCGTTCGATGCCGAAATGAGTCCGGCAACGATCATCAGCAGCGTGCTTTTTCCGCAGCCGCTTGGTCCCAGGACTGAGAGGAACTCGCCGCGCGGCTGCCTGATCGAAACCCGGTCGAGCGCGCGCACCACTCCGTCGCGCGTCGCATAGATCTTGGTGAGATCGTGGATGGTGAGGTAGGGACCCGCCGCGGACCGATCGACCGGGTCCGATGCGATTTCGGCGGATCGCAGGCTCAAGGCCGGCTCCTATCGCGGCGCGCGCCGCACGCCGAACGGTTGAGGCTCACGCCTCTTGAGGCGGCACAAACGCGGCGCCCTCCGGCACGAACTCATTGGTGGTGACCACGGAGATATTCGGCGGATTGGCGACCCCGCCGTACTCCTTGAGCACCTCCATAGTCGAGGTCCAGTCGGCATCCGACGACCAGCCGAGCGGCTTGCCTTTGGTGTTGGGTGTCACCCAGGTGCGCCAGGAGTATTGCGCCTCTCGCTTGCTGATGTTCGGGTCGATCGTCGGAAGGTATTTCCGGACGATCTCGACCGCCTCATCGATGTTCTGGCGGGCGTAGAGAAAGCCCTTGAGGGTAGGGGTGACGAAGGCGCGCACCAGGGGCGCATCGCTTTTCAGCAGATCGGTGTGAACGATGATGCCGTTGCTCACGGCATTTACGCCGTAATCCGCATAGTAGAACGCCCGCACTTCCTTCTTCCCGCGGATCTCCACCGCCGGCATGTAGCCCTGCGCGAAGCCGCCGATCGCCGGCAACTGCCCGCTGATCAGGGCGGGGCCGGCGCCGGCTCCGTCGACGTTCACCACGCTGATCTTGCTGCCGTCGATCTTCGCCCCTTTGGTAAAGGCCGGCCACTGCTGGAACTGCGCGCTGCCTGCCGTGATCCCGATACTCTTGCCCTCGAGGTCCTTGGGCGTCTTGATGGGAGAATCCGCCAGCACCATCACGGCGCAAGGATTGCGCCGGTAGATGCTCCCGACATTCTTGATGTTCATGCCCTTCGAGACGCTGTTCCCCACCACATACCCGTCGGCAAACCCGAACTGGGAGGTCTTGCTCGCGATCAACTGCGCAGTGCTGCCGGAGCCCTTGCCGGCGCCGATCTCGACGTCGAGGCCGGCCTCTTTGTAGAAGCCCTTCTCCTGGGCGACCAAGAACCCGGAGTTAGGCCCCTGGAACACCCAGTCGAGCAGCATCGTGACCTTCTTGTTCACGCCCTGGGCGTGCACGTAAGGACACGGCAGCATGGCCGCGCCGGCGACAGCGGCCGAAGAGGTAACGAACTTGCGCCGTGAAATCCGATGGAATGTCATGCGACCTCACCCTGGGTAAGAGAATCTGCCAGTGCTCGCGGTGCGTGTGCACCGTGGCGCAACCGATCGATGCGGTTGCGGTTGGGTCGCCCGGATACCCGCCCACGCAAGATAAAAATGTCACGCGCCCCAGGTGACGTCAATGTTCTTGGGACTGCCGCGTTGCCACAGCCGTACGCCGCCCACGCGACCAAGTTTCATTCGTCCGTCCCGGGGGAGGAATGCCGGCGGCGGTGTTGCCTGAGGTCGGCACGATGATATCGTGAATCCGTTTTCAGGTCGCAGACGGGGAGCCAGGGCACGTGTCGGAGTCGGAATCAATTCATCTCGCGGCGGACATTTCATTCCTTCATACCGACTACCTGTGGCGTCTTCCCGGTTCCTGGATCGGCTATCCCTACTATTCGTCGTCCGAATTCTACGAAGACCTCGCGAGGATCGCCGAGCGGGGGGTCATGGACATGCTGTTCTTCGGCGACACCGGCGGCACGCCGGAGGATTATGGCGGCGATCATCGGGCGGTTGTCCGCAACGGTGCGAAGTGGCCACGCCACGACATGGCGCCGATGATCCCGTTGATGGCGAAGGCGGCGTCCGGAGTTGGTTTCGCCCTGACCCTGTCTACGACCTACTTCATCCCTTTCACTGCGCCCGCCTGTTCAACTCCCTCGATCATGTCACGCGGGGCCGCATCGCCTGGAACGCAGTGACGTCGGCGTACAAGAACGAGGCCGCCAACTACGGCTTCGACGAGATGATGGAGCATGACGAGCGCTATGTGCGCGCTGAAGAATTTCTGAAGGTCGCCTGCGCGCTGTGGGACAGTGTCGAGCCCGACGCCCTGGTGATGGATCGCGAGAACGGGATCTTCTGCGATCCGGCGAAAGTTCATCGGATCGACCATCACGGCAAGTATTTCAATGTCCGAGGACCGCTACCGGCGCTGCCGTCGCCGCAGCATCGCCCGGTGATCATTCAGGCAGGCCTGTCGGGTCCCGGTTTGAAGCTGTGCTCCGAGTTCGCCGACCTGCAGTTCTCGACGCGCCGGACGTTGCCCAGCATGCAGGCTCACCGCGCCGCGCTCGACGGCGCGCTGGCCAAGGCCGGACGCAAGGCCCGCGATATCGGCGTGCTGTGGTCGGTCCGCATCGAGGTGGCGGAGTCCGACTCCGAATATGCCGAGCGCGAGCGGCGCTACCTCGAGGCGATCCCGCCCGACGCCGGATTGATCGAGATGTCGGCGCAATACAACGTCGACTTCTCCCAGGCCCGCCCGGACATGAAACTCGCAGACTTCGCGGAGGAAGTGGCGAGCCAGAAAGGTAACCTGGGCAGCTTTGACGAACTGCTGAAGACGGTCGATCCGACGCAGACCGTTCAGAACTTCAGCCGGCGCTTTCTGCTCGATCGCGTCCTGGCGGCGACCGGAACGCCAAAGAAGATCGTCGACCGCCTGGAGGAACTGCATTTCGGCACCGGCGCGAACGGCGGCTTCATCCTGGCGCGTGGGTTCTCGGCGACCGACAACCTCAAGCACTTCGTCGACTTCGTTGTGCCCGAACTGCAGCGGCGCGGACTGTCGAAGACAAAATACGCCGGCCCGACACTGCGGGATAACCTGAACGGATAGAGCCAAAAATTGCAGGGGTCACGCGTTTCATGCGCGCGGCGCTGGTTGCTCCGCTTTGGCCGCGACCACACCGAGGTCATATCGTGACTGGAGGTAGGTCATACCTCTCTTCAACTTGGGCAGAAATGCGCGTGCTGGATGCCCCAAGGGAATGACGATGTTGAATGACCAAGACACGCGTCCGAAGTCGCACGCTTCGTCCCACTCGATATCCTCGTCGCGGTACATGATCGCGACCTTGATGGGCATATCGGGCGCAATCCGTGAGCAGATTTTCTGCGCTCGCTCTATCAGAAACCAATGTGCTTCCAGCGGCTTTGGCAATTAATCCATCCCCCAGCAGTCTGGTGTCAGGCTTTCATGGTCCGACCGCAGGGTTAAGCTGCAGTTAAGGCCATGTATGATTAGGGGCAAGCACCTGGGTTCCGAAGAATTTACGAATCCGGTTTTTGTGCGTCGCCCGCTCCGTGTCGCGGCCAAGCGGGCCATGCTGCAGGCGTCGGCCATTTTGGCGGCGGCGATCTTGTCGCGGGCGCGCTCGGCGTGCATGAACAGCGGTGGAAGTGGGAGAATCGAAGAATGAACGATGTGACATATGGCGTCGGCCTGTTTCCGACCGAGCCTCTTTCGCGAATGCTGGCGCTGACCAAGCTTTCGGAAGATGCCGGCTTTTCGACCGCGTATATGGGCAACTCGCAGATGATCTGGCGCGAAGCTTACGTGCTGCTGGGCGCCGCCGCGATGGTCACAAAGCGCATCACGTTGGCGACCGGCGTCACCAACCCGATCACCCGCGATCTCGGGGTCATCGCAGCGGCATGGGCCAGTCTGCACGAGATGGTCGGAAATCGCCTCCTCCTTGGAATTGGCGCAGGCGACAGCTCCGTGGAGACGCTGGGCAAGAAGCCTTCGACGCTGGCCAATCTCGAGCGATCGATCGGGATTTTGCGTGACCTGATCGGCGGCCGGGCTGTGACGCAGCCCGAAACCAACGCCTCGGTCCGGCTGACATACGCTCAGGAGGGCACGCATATTCCAATCTATCCGGCGGTCAGCAGCCCGAAGATTCACCGGCTTGCCGGAAAGATCGGTGACGGTGCGATCGTGCTCGTCGGAGTGGACCCGGAGTTCCTGCGGGCGTCGCGGCAGGAGCTCGAGGCGGGGGCTTCTCAGAGCGGCAAAAGTCTCAAGGAGAAAGGCTTCCGCGTCGTTTGCTGGACGCCGTGCTCGATCCTGGACGACGGGCGCGCGGCGCGCAGTGCCGTCAAGGCGCACGTTGCGAGGATATTGAAACGCAAGTTGCCGTTCGAGCTCGACGGCCCGACGATGGACGTGGTGAACAAGATCCGCCAGCAGTACGAGTACTACGAGCATATGGTGGTCGGCACGGCGCACGGAGAGGTTGTTTCCGATGAGCTGGTCGAGCGCTTTGCGATCGCGGGCACGCCTGCGGAAGCGCGGGATCAGCTCAAGCGGCTGGCCGCTTCGGGCCTGGTGGACGAGATCGCCATTATCCCGCACACGCAGGATCCGAAGGATCGCGAACGCATCATCCGCCTGGTCGGCGAGATGATTCCAGCGGCGAAGTAAGACGTGTTGGGGCAGCGTCGCCGCCGCGTGTTTGCGCGGCACGCGCCGCCAAAAAAAACGGCACGTTGACTTGGCCCTGAGCGAGCGACCGTCGCGCGCAGCGCCGCCGCAATCCGTGACAACGCAAGTGCGCGCGGCGTCGCACCTCGCGCGGTTCATTGCCTCTTCCCCTCGGCGGCGAAGACGGTATTGTGATCGCCACGTCTTTGGAGAACGTCATGAAGCTGTCTCGCCGAAAATTCCTCCGCCACGCAACCGCCGCCGCGGCGCTGTTCGCCATGCCGCAACTGGCATGGGCGCAGGCCTATCCGGCGCGGCCGGTGCGGGTGATCGTGCCATTTGCGCCCGGAGGCCAGACCGACGTGGTCGCGCGGCTCGTGGCGCAGAAGCTGTCGGAGCGGCTCGGCCAGCAGTTCTACGTCGAGAACGCCGCCGGCGCCGGCAGCAGTATCGGAACCGGCCGTGCCGCGCAGGCGGCGCCGGACGGCTACACGATCCTGTTTGTCGACGGCATCGCGCACGTCGTCAATCCGGTCATCCTGCCCAAGGTACCCTACGATCCGATCACCGATTTTGAGGCGGTCGCGATTGCCGCCACCACGATGCAGGTGCTTGCGGTCAATCCATCGGTGCCGGCCAAGAGCCTTCAGGAACTCGTTGCGCTGATCAAGGCCAACCCGGGCAAGTACAGCTACGCCTCGGCCGGCACCGGCACCGGCTCGCATCTGACCGGCGAACTGTTCCGCTCCGCGCTCAAGCTCGACATGGTGCACGTGCCCTATGGCGGCGGCGGTCCGGCGATCGCCGCGACGGTGGCCGGCCACACCCCGATCTGTTTCGGATCGGCTGCGGCCACCATCCCGCAACACAAGGATGGCAAGCTGCGCGCACTGGCAGCCGGCGGCAAGAACCGGCTGAAGGGGCTTCCCGATGTCCCGACCTTCCGCGAGTCGGGTTATACCGACGTCGAATGCGACGCCGTCGTGGGCGTGCTGGTTCCGGTCAAGACCCCGAAGGAAATCGTTACGCTGCTCAATCAGGAGATCGCGGCGGCCGTCGCCCCAGCAGACATGCAGGAGCGCCTGAACACGCTCGGATTCGAAACCGCCCGGGCGACGCCCGAAGAGCTGACGGCTTTCTTCAAGGCGGACAGCGCCCGTTGGGCGGACATCGTTCGCGCCTCGGGCATCAAGGCGAATTGATGCGAGTGGTCGGGCGGCGTGTCGGCCTTGGGGACGAGGCCGGTTTCACGACGCTCCTCAAGCGCTCTTTGGTTTCTTCCGAGCGCCGGCGGGGCGAGCGGCAGCTTGCTTCGACGTGTTCAGCGCCACGGCGGCGCGAATGAGCGCCTTCAACGCCTTCTCATCGATCTTGTCGCCCTCATGGATATCGATGGCGCGCCTGCACGTTGCCGTCGAGGCTGGAGTTGAAGAGGCCTGAAGGGTCCTCCAGCGCGGCGCCCTTGGCGAAGGTCAGCTTCACGACAGCCTTGTAGGTCTCGCCGGTGCAGATGATGCCGGCGTGCTCCCACACCGGAACGCCGCGCCACTTCCACTCCTCGACCACGTCGGGGTCGGCCTCCTTGATGAGCGCTCGGACGCGAGCGAGCGTCTCGCCCCGCCAATCGCCCAGCTCCTTGATCCTCGCATCGATCAGCCGGGAGGGAGAGTCTGCCTCCTTTTCCTTCCTTCGACGCCGTCTTCTTCATGGTGGTCGCTTTCTTCATGGTTGTCGCCGTCAGCTTTCTTCGATGGCGCATTGTCTCCATCGCCTAGGTCGCGCAGTTCCTCGGCCGCGATTCCGAACAATTCGTCCGCTGAACCGACAGCCACAAAATGACCGGCTCCCTCAACCGGATGCCATACCGCTCCAGGCATTCGGTCAGCCACCGTCTTGTTGATGGAAGCCGGTACAAGTCGATCATCCAGTCCTTGCCACATGTGGACTCGCCGTTCGATTGTTGTCACGTCGAAAGCCCAACTCCGATAGAGGAGTTCGCTGTCGCGAACTAGCCCGTCGCTGCCTTGAGCGAAGCATTCGGCGCATGCTTCGCAGAAGGCGGTTTCGAAATCCGGTTGAAGCAAAATCTGTCGATCGTAATCGTTGACGGCTTTCCGCAATTGTTTGATGAAGGTCCCGCGGAAGTGTTCGGCGGTTATGCCAAGGGCCGCGTACATGAGGCGGAAGCCAGGTTCAAAATGCAGCGCGAGGAATCCCCCCAGCGCGTCGGCTTTGGAAAGGTAATCCGCTGCCCAGTTGTCACCAAATGTTCCGTAGCTTCCACCCGCGATGCTGCTGACGTGGCGCAGTCGAAGGGGATCAATGTAAGCAGCTGCCGCAAGTGCCCATGGGCCACCCTCCGACCAGCCTGTCACTCCGAATTCGTGGTATCCCAACGCGTCGGCGATCGTTATCAAGTCGTCAGCCCAGCCAGAGTAGGTGCGTGTTTTTTGGGGACTGGACTGTCCCATGCCGGGCCGGTCTACGCATATGAGTCGCAACCGATTCTTCGATGCTGAATTTGCGAAGAGGCGTGCCTCAAACCGGCTGCTGGGTCCACCATGATTATGGATCACGAGCGGCCCGTGCGGATCTCCAACTTCGAGATATGCGAGATGACGGCCGTCTTGGGTTGCTACCGTCTTTGTTGCTCCGATGGCGGGGGGTACGGATCGCGAGGCGGAAACTGGGCCGTCAGTTCGCGGGTCACTTTCGGTGTCACCCATTGTTCCGCTCCCGATGATATTTCGTGCGCAAGCGTGATAGTTGATCTGCTCAAGCCGTGCACCACCCGCTCACATGCGTTCGCCGGGCAATTGGCTCGCTTGCTTCACCCAAGCGGCGAACTGAGCTTCGTCGAGCTTATCGTCCTCGTGGATGTCGAGGTAGCGCACGTCCTTCTGCTTGGACGCGCCGGGCGGGACAGGACGCAGCGACGCGCCGCGGAAGAACGCCACCTTGACGTACTTCGTGAAGACATGGATGCCGAGGAACCAAGTCTGTCTTCCTGGCCCTCGATCCCGTAGAGCGGCGAGTTGTATTTGACCGCTTTGCGCACGCCGGGAACGGTGCGCGCGATGAGCGCGTCGAGGCGGCGCCCGACGTCGCGTTTCCAGCCCGGCATGGCCGCGATGTAGGCCTGCACGGGGGCGTCGCCGTAACCCTTCGCGATCTGCGGGTTGCCGCCCGAGAGGAGGGTTGGCTTCGCAGCGCTCCGCTTTGCAGCACTTCGCTTTGCGGCGCGCCGTTTGGCGGCGGCCGTCGTTGCGAGCTTCGCTGGCTTCGTGGGGGGCCGTTTGGCCATTGCGTTCATTCCAACTGATAGGTCCTCGAACTGATAAATCGCCAAGGATGTCCGCTGTACGCCGAACGCAGACCTCGGCGGGGCGTTCAGTCCGGCAGCTCATCAATTTTCGCAACGTCTTCCAAACGTCGATCCCAATCCGCGCGGCTCGCGACACAAATATGAGCGTCAGGTCGAGTTTCGATCGCGCTGTCGAGACTCCCGGCCGGCACGACCACCAGCGCCCCGTTCATTTGAACACGAGGAAGCGCCGAACCGCATTCCGAGCAGAAACTCTTCTCATGCCGCGTAGCGGGAACACGAAACGTTTTGACCTTGGCTTCGCCTGACAGCCACTTCACCGTTGCGGTTGATGAAAACAGGTTGGCCGCGTGTGCCGACCCTGTGTCCTTTCGACAGCGCCCGCAATGGCACAGGAAAAAGCGTTCGAAATCTCCAAGGACTTCGAACCGAACTGCGCCGCAAAGACAAGAACCCGCGTGCTTGTTGATCACGTGCTTGTTGATCATCGGTATGCGTTCACTCCCATCCGCTGGCGCCTCGCGCGTCGCGCCACTTGGCGGCATAGGGCAGCACAAACATGTATAGACCGGTGAACATAAGCAAAAACAGCGGAAGCAGTGGCGAGTAGACAACCCAGGGCGGAGGCTCCCCGAAGCCCATGGCGAGGAAGTTGGCGACGACGGTCGCCGTAAAGACGATGGACAGCCAGCGGTGGGATTGCCAAATCCAGTTGTTCCAATTCAATGGGACCTCCTCTGAAGACGAGCGGAAGCGGATCGAGCAACGTGCTTGGCGGCAGACGTCAGTCTGTCCGCGCCAGGACCTGCTCCAGCTTCGCAAAGAACTGCTGCCACCCGGCGTTGGCGCCGCCATAGGCCTGCTTCTGATCCGGCCGGAAGCCCGACTGCTCCATGCGCAGGTGGGTCCCCGTGCTCGTCGGGGTGAGCGTAAAGGTCACCACACTCTTCAGATTGTAGGCCGCATCGTCGTGCGCAAAATTCCAGGTGTAGGACAGCGTTCTGTTCGGTTCGACGGCGAGGACCTCGCAGTCCAGCACGCCGCCCCAGTCGCCGCGAAGATTGAAACGGTGGCCGACGACCGGCGCGAAGTCGTTCTTCATCAGCCACTCCTCGATCAGGTGCGGTTGCGTGAGCGCACGCCAGATCTTTTCCGGCGGATGAGGGAACTCCCGTTCGACAATGACGGTGCGCGTTTCGGCCGATGTTTCGTTCATTGGTCCATCCTTTTGAGCAGGTCTTCGAGGTCGTCGAACCGGCTCTCCCAGAACCCGGCCATCTGGCTTGTCCAGTCGATCAGCGGGGCCAAGGCGCTGAGCTGTGCGCTGTAATGCGTCTGGCGGCCTTCGTGGCGGTCGCGCACCAGCCCGGCCTGCTTCAGGACCCCGAGATGCTTTGAGACGGCCGGTTGCGAGACCCCGGCCCGAGCCGTCAGGGCCCCGACCGTCTGCTCTCCCTTGCGGCACAATCGCTCGAAGATGGCCCGCCGCGTGGGATCGGCGAGCGTTCTGAAGAGCACGTCGTGGGCGTTCGGCATTGCGATCGATAACCTGTTGGTTATTGATTCACGCATAACCGCTGAGTTATGGGTAAGTCAAGCCAGAACGCGGGGCGGTACAATGCTCCTCGTCACGGGAGCGAAGCCACGCCTTACCCTCTCGCGGCCTTGAGTGCGTCGGCCGTCCGCAGCGCGAGCGCCGCGATGGTCAGGGTCGGGTTGGCGGTGCCCGAGGTGGGGAACAGGGAAGAACCGGCGAACCAGAGATTGGGATGGTCGTGGCTTTGTCCATTCGCGTTCGCCACGGACGTTCGTCGATCTGCTCCCATCCTGGTGGTCCCCATGATGTGACCTGCGCCTTCGGCGTAGGGGAGGTGCCCAATGTCGGTCGCTCTGAGCGCTTGAAATAGCTGTTCGTGAAGATTGCGGGCGGCCGCCAACGCGGCCGTGGTGTATGGGTCCAAGCGGAAGAAAACGCGGGGCTTGGGCACGCCAATCGCGTCGGGGCGCTCGAAGTCCGGTGTGATCCGGTTGCCGGGATCGGGCAGTTGTTCGGTCAGGGCGACCAGGGTCATCTCTCTCGACGAGTGCGACCGGACTGCATTGAGCAACTCCGTGCCGGACAACCCGGCCTCGACAAATTTCTTGGCCAGGCCCGCAAGGTTGGGGCCGGCCCATTCCCACCCCTGATTTCCGACATTCATCAAAAACGCGCCATGCCGCCCGCGGTGATCGCCGTCGCGCATCTCGTGGATGGCGCTTACCTCCTGCGGGCCGCGACGCGGCCACACCGGCACCGGGGACAGCGCGCGCGTCAACTGAACCGGGTGATCCATGAGATAGCGGCCGACCGCGTCTGAACTGTTGGCGATGCCATTTGGAAATCGTTCGCTGCGCGACATCAGCAGGAGCTTCGGTCCCTCGATCGCGTGTGCCGCGATGACGACATGGCGTGCTCCCAGCCATGTTTCGCTGCGATCCGGCCGGCGGATCAGAACCCCGCTGATGAAGTCGTCGGGCTTTGCATCCACCCGTACGGCGACGGAATCGGGAAGAATGCGCGCGCCGGCGGCCTCGGCTTTCGACAGATGTACGGTCGCGTCGTACTTGGCTTGCACCGGACAAATCGGGATGCATGTCGAGCTGGCGCAGCAGGCCGGCCGGCCATCGAATGGCCGCGAGTTTCGAGCCTGCGGCGATACCCGCACCTTGAGGCCGGCGGGGCCGGCAACCCGATCCATCAGCCGGTCACCGAGCGCGGCGGGCAATCCTGGCATCGGATATGGCTTCTGGCGCGGACCGAACACGTCGTCGTCGTGGCCGGATACGCCAAGTTCGGATTCGGCCGCGTCGTACCACGTTGCCAGATCGGAATAGGCCAGTGGCCAGTTGGCGCCAACACCGTAACGGCTTCGCAGCGCGAGGTCGGACGGCAGGAGACGCAGCGCCGTGCCGAGCCAGTGCCACGTCGTTCCGCCGACCAGCCGCAGATACGTGCTGCGGAACGGATCGGGCCCATCTTGCCGGATGTAGGTGTCGTTGATGGTCGCGGGGAATTCGGCATATGGCGGTGTCTCGTACGGCGCCTCCGGCACCCTGACCGCCGATTGCTTGTACCGCTCAAGGCTGTGCCACGCTCGATGCGCGGCCCAGCTTCGACAATCGTGACGCGCGCTCCGGTACGGGCGAGGCTCCAGGCGATCAGCGCGCCGGCAACCCCGGAGCCCACGATCAGAACATCACTGTCCTCGGCCAAGGGGCACTCGTCAGATGTTGGGAGGCGCAGCAGCCCAGCTGTCAGGGCCGTTCCGGCAAGTCCCGGGTGGCGGATCGATCCCGGCGGCGCGCCACATCAGGGTCGTCTCGTAGCTCGCGTCTCGGCCGATCCGATCTTGAAAACGCCGGTGTACCAGGCTTCGAGCAATCGTCTCTCGATCGGAGTGCCGCGGTAAGAACCCGGATCGAGAGCGGAAAGCTGATCATGGGTAATGCCGGAGCGAAACGAAAGCTCGAGAAACGATCGAGCAGCGGCGGCCGGGATGTCGGCGAATCCGGTCGCGGTCCGCGACCACGACAGGAAACGCGAATAGAGCTCATCCGATACGGCAGTCTGCGCATTCAGGTGGCAGATGGGCAGCAGGCGAAATATCGCCGCGCATGCGCCGAAGCCAACGGTCGTTCGTCGCGTTACGGGATGCATGAGTTGGAGCGCCTCCGCATGACCGCCCTGTGATCGATTGCCGCCTTTTCCGTCTTTTAGTTGAGGAGCAAGCAGTGGCGGCTCTGTGTCAGCTTCGTTCGGCAACCCGTTCGAGTTTCTTGCTCAGAACCCACGAGAGGCCGAGGAACGCGATCAGCATCACCACACCCAGGCCCGACGAAGCATCGTTCATGAGCTTTTCCGAGACCTGGCCGAACGCGTAGCCGGCGGAGACGACGGCGCACGACCAGAGGCCCGCCGCGACAAAGTTGAGCACCAGGAAGATGGACCAGGGCAGTTGCGACATGCCGTACGCAAAGCCGGCGACACCTCGAATGCCGTGCGGATAGCGGTGAAACAAGATCATCCAGATATAGTGACGGTCCGCCAGCCGCGCAGCAGTCTGGACGGCGCGTTCAAGCCTGGGAAAGGACACCAGCCAGCGCGTTCCGAAACGCCGCCCGATCCAGAAGCGGACGACATCGCCGGAAAAGCTGCCGATCCAGCAAACGATGATGAGAGTCCCTAAGCTCAACGCCCCGGAAGACGCCGCGTAGCCGCCGAACAGCGCAAAAAGCAGGCTATGCGAGGCCGCATAGCCAAACATCAGGCTGTAGGCCGCATCGCCGTGCTGGCGTATGAGTTCCAGGAACGAGGCGAGGTCCGTCGGAAACAGCGGCAGGGGCTCACCTCGAAAGGTTTAGGCTGGAATTCTTTGGATGACCGATGGTCTTCAAGAAGAGTAACACGCGGCCAGCCGGCGATCCAGGTTTACGAAATCCGATATCCGTCTTGAAATCTTGGACACCGGGTCCGCGCTGCGTAACCGTCCGGCCGTGCGCGGTCGAAAAGCATCGATGGCCGTGACGAGCACGGCCATCGAGAGCGTCAATCCAGGATGTAAAGTCACGCCTACCGGTAGATCGGCATCGGCAGAGCTCCAGTGCGCTCATGGACGGCGGGCTTGCGGGGGCTTGAGCCGGCGATCTCTTCTCGCTTGCGAGCGGGCGCAGGCTCCAGGCCGCCGCGTTCGCTCTTGATCGCTGCGAGCGTGCGGCTGTCGAGATTGTAGACGTCGCGGCGCATCTGCAGCTTGCCGGCATCGTCGACAAAGGCGGTCTGATAGGTCAGGTGGACCCAGATCATCGTCGGCAGAACTTGCAGGTTCTGCTCCGAGGTGCCGTACATGCGCTGGATGCGGTCCGCGCTCCAGTGCTCGTTCGGCCGCGCGATCTTGAGGATGACTTCGGCGTACTTGGCCGGATCCTGCACCCGCATGCAGCCATGGCTGTAGGCGCGCACATCGTGTCCGAACATGTGCTTGTCTTGCGTGTCGTGCTGGAACACGGAGAAGCGGTTGTTGATGTTGAACCGGACGCGCCCCAGCGCATTGCCGGCGCCCGGCGGCTGGGTGATCGTCACGCCGCCGCCGTTGTAGCTGACGCGCAAGCCCATGCGCTCGAGCACCGTCGGGTCTTGCGCCAGCGCCGGGAGGTATTCGTTCCGCACGATCGACTGCGGCACCGTCCAGGTCGGATTGACGGTGATGGACTTCATCGTTTCGCTCAGCAGCGGGGTCGCCATGCTGGGCTTGCCGATCACGACGCGCGTCGTCCAGACCTGGCTGCCGTTGTTCATCACCTTGAGCGTGAAGTCCGGGTGGTTCACGAGCACATGGCTCTTGCCGAGGTCGCGCGGATACCAGCGCCAGCGCTCCATGTTCACGACGATGGTCTCGATCTGCTTGGCCGACTCGCCCTTCGTGGCCGTCTGCTTGCCGCGCAGCTCCGCGAGCTTTGCCTTGAGCTTGCGGTAGGGTTCGTTCTGCGGGCTGTAGAGGTCGAGCGCCTTGCCGACATCCGCCGCATTCGTCACGCCGTTCAAAACTTCCGCGGCCTCGGGCGTTGCCTGCGGCAGCTCGATGTTGCGGCTCACGCGGGTGTAGTGGAAGCGTCCGGCCTGCAGGTGACGCGCAAAGGTGAGAACGGCGCGCGTCAGGCGAAGGTCGGCCTCGGCCAGCGCATCCGGCCCAAGGCCGGCGAAGTTCGGCGTTCGGTACTCGCTCGGGTCGAGGCCGTCGGATTCGGCATCCTTGAGGCGGGCGATGACCGAACGCCGCACGCATCGCTCTCGACGCCCTTTTCGATCCACAGCGGTGCGAAATTGCGTTCGCCATAGAACGCTTCAACCGCAGCGCGCTCCTTCGAGTTCGCAAACAACTTGTCCGCCTTGGCGGAGAGGAGGTCGCGGATGTTCTGCGCAACTGCGCGATCGGCAGGATCGAGCGAGGCCAGCGGATCGGGCGCGGAGGTCTGTTGTTCGATAACGGTCGCAGCCGGGGCGGGGCTGTTCAAGATCGCAGCCGCTGCGTTTCCCTGCACTTCGTCCGCCGGCTCAACAGCCGCGGTGTCTGCAGTCGCCGGACTTACACTCGCGTGCGCGATCTCCAGCAACAACTGGTCGGTCGGCAGCGTCAGGGGCGTGACGGCATTCTTCGCCATGCTGACGAGCGGGGCGGCAAGGATGAGGGCTAGGGCGGTGCCCGCCAGGATGCGGTAGCGTCGTTTGTGCATAGGATTGCTCCCCGATCTGTTTCACCTGACGGGCGGACCAATACCGTTGGCGCTCACGACAAAGTCGGGCGGGCCGGGCATCACAAGCCGCTGGACGTCAGGAAAGGACCGCCTCCCGCCAACAAAGTCCCCGGCAAGAGGCTCTCAGTTCATTAGTCGCGCTCGGGGTGGAATAGGTTCAAACGGCCTGGAATCCTCGGACCTGCCGCGAACACGATGGTTAATGGATCGGCGGGTGGCGGACGCGGGGCTTAAGGGATTGTCGCCGCTATGGAATTTGCCTCGGCGCCGGAATGGACAGGACCGGGCGCCCCAATTCTGAAGTCCCGAATAAACCTCGCCGTCATCACGCCGCGTGGGGGCGGCGCTGGACGTCCTTCACGTCGGTGAAGGCGATGCCGGCATTCTGCTTGCCGGTATAGTCGAGGTCGAAAGCATTGCGGGCGAGAAAGACCACGTCGCCATCGAGGTCCTCGGCGATCGCCGAGCGATGCTTGCTGACGAACTGATCGATCAGCTTGCGGTCATCGGCCGCGATCCAGCGGGCGAGCTGAAACTCGGCCGTGTCCCAGCTGATCTCCAGGCCATATTCGTTGGCAAGCCGTGCCTTCAGCACGTCGAGCTGCAGCGGCCCGACGACGCCGACCAGCGCGGGCGAGCCGTCGGTCGGGCGGAACACCTGCGCGACGCCTTCCTCGGCCAGTTCCTGCAGCGCCTGCTTGAGCTTCTTGGCGCGCATGGCGTCCGGCAGCCGGATGCGCCGCAGGATTTCTGGCGCGAAGCTCGGGACGCCGAGGAAGTTGAGGTCCTGGCCTTCGGTCAGCGTATCGCCGATGCGCAGCGTGCCGTGATTGGGAATGCCGACGACGTCGCCGGCATGCGCCTCGTCGGCGAGCGCGCGATCCTGCGCGAAGAAGAACTGCGGCGCGTGCAGGCTGATGGACTTGCCGGTGCGCATCTGCTTGACCTTCATGCCGCGCGTCAGCTTGCCGGAGCACAGCCGCACGAAGGCGATGCGGTCGCGGTGGTTCGGATCCATGTTGGCCTGGATCTTGAACACGAACGCGCTCATCGACGGCTCGGTTGCCGCGACGGTGCGCTTGTCGGCCTGCTGGGCGCGCGGCGGCGGCGCGAGTTCGGCGAGCGCATTGAGCAGGTCGCCGACGCCGAAATTCTTCAGCGCGCTGCCGAAGAACACCGGCGTCAGGTGGCCTTCGCTGAAGGCCTGGCGGTCGAACGGCTTGCAGGCTTCGCGCACCAGATCGAGTTCGCCGCCGATCGCGTCAGCATCGAGCGCGGGATTGAGCGCGGCAATTTCCGCGACGGTCATTTCGCGGAGCTTGCCGGCCTCGCCGGCGTCCCCGTCCAGCAGGCGCACGCCGCCGGTCGCGACGTCGACCGTGCCGACGAAATCGCGGCCGCGTCCGACCGGCCAGGTCATCGGCGCGGTATCGAGCGCCAGCGTCTTCTCGATCTCGTCGAGCAGGTCGAAGGGATCGCGGCTCTCGCGGTCCATCTTGTTGATGAAGGTGATGATCGGGATGTCGCGTAGCCGGCAGACCTCGAACAGCTTGCGCGTGCGCGGCTCGATGCCCTTGGCGGCGTCGATCACCATCACGGCCGAATCGACCGCGGTCAGCGTGCGGTAGGTGTCCTCGGAGAAGTCCTCGTGGCCGGGCGTGTCCAACAGGTTGAACACGCGGCCGTCGTACTCGAACGTCATCACCGAGGTGACGACGGAAATCCCGCGCTCGCGCTCGATCGCCATCCAGTCCGAGCGGGTGGAGCGGCGGTCGCGCTTCGCCTTGACCTGGCCGGCAAGCTGGATCGCACCCCCGAACAGCAGGAGCTTCTCGGTCAGCGTGGTCTTGCCGGCGTCCGGGTGGGAGATGATCGCGAACGTGCGGCGACGCTCGACCTCGCTGGCGAACGGCGAGGGGGCCGGGAGACCTTCCGGGGCTCGGGTGGAAATATTCATGAGCGGGTGGATGTGGCAGTTCCGGTCCGCCCGATCAAGCGCGGACGGACTTCCGCGGGGCGTGCATTCCCCTTTAACCGGACGCTGGCAGATGCGGTGCGGGCCAAAGGCGGCTGATGGGAGCGGCGCTCTCATGACACTCGGTACTGACTACATCCTGAACGCGCTGGCGGACGAGGGCCTCAGCCACCTGTTCATGGTTCCGGGCGGGCTGGTCGATCCGTTCCTGCCGGCGCTCGCCCGGCAGACGCGGCTCAAGCCGGTGGTGGCCGCGCACGAGGGCGGCGCGGTCTACATGGCGGACGGCTATGCCCGGGCGAGCGGAACCTTCGGCGCGGCGCTCGGGATCGGCGGGCCGGGCTGCTGCAACATGGCGACCGCCGTGGCCGCCGCCAAGACCGACGCTTCGCCCGTGCATGGTCATGACCGGCGAAGTGCCGGTCGAGATGGAGGGGCTGGGCGCGTTCCAGGACGCCAGCCAGGCGACGCTCGACGATACGTCCGTGATGGCGCCGCTGACGCGGCTGTCCAAGACGGTCGCCGGCAGCAGGAATCTCAATCACTGGTTCCGCCACGCCCTGGCGACGATGTGGACGCAGCCCCGCGGCCCGGTCCACCTCTCGCTGACGCACGATGCGCTGACCGGCGAATGCGACGCGCCGGGCATGCAAGGTCGGCGGCTTCTTCGCCGGCGCTCGGCCCCTCAGCCGCGATCAGGCGGTGGCCGCGCTCGATCTTCTGGCGCACGGGAAGAGCGGCGAAGATCGCGATCCTGGCCGGCGCCGGCGTCGAGCATGACGCGGCCGCCGCGCGGCTGAAGGAGATCGCCGAGCGCTGGTCGATCCCGGTCGCCACCACGCTGCGCGCCAAGGGCGTCTTTCCGGAGGACCACGAACTCTCGCTCGGCGTATTCGGCTATGCCGGCACGCGCCATGCCACCAACGCGATTCTCGATGGCGACCTCGACTGCCTGCTGGTTCTCGGTTCGGGCTTCAACGAGCGCGACACCATGCACTGGACGGTGCGAGAGCGGTCGAAGGCGCTGATGATCCACGTCAACACCGACATGGACGAACTGACCGCGCATGGCGATCTCGGGCACGTGGTGCCGGGCAGTTGCCACGCCTTCCTCGACCTGATGCTGGAGCGCGCCGATCTCATCGGTCCCGCATTGCAGGCAGGCGTGCAGCCGCGGCGCGACTGGCTGACGCGGATCAAGTCCGGCCCGCAGCTCTACGACGTCGAAAACACCAGCCGGCCAGCCAGCCCGATCCATCCCGCCACCGCGATCGCGGCGCTGCGCAAGGTGTTCCCGCGCGACGGCATCGTGCTGGTCGATTCCGGCGCGCACCGCGCCTTCGCCGGCCACTACTGGCGCGCCTACGAGCCGCGCACCTACATCTCGGCGACCAATCTCGGGCCGATGGGCTGGGCGATCCCGGCCGCCATCGGCGTGCAGTGCGCCCGCCCGGACCGGCGCGTGGCGGTCATCACCGGCGACGGCTGCATGCAGATGCACGGCATCGAAGTGCAGACGGCGGCGCGCTACGGACTGCCGGTGATCTTTCTCGTCCTCAACAACGGCGCGCTCGGCAATGTCTGGCTGCGCGCCCGGCAGTACGGCGCGTCTGCCGGCCGAACTGACCAGCATTCCGGATCACGACTGGGCGGGCTTCGGCCGCTCGCTCGGGGCGCAGGGCTTCACGGTGCGCGATCCGGCCGAACTCGAGGACACCTATCGCCAGGCGCTGGCGGCCGGCACCGCGGTGGTGATCGACGTCAAGGCCGACAAGGACTGCGTGACGCCGGTCTACGATTTCAATGCCGGCGCGCGCGCCTGGTCCTATCACGAGTGAGGGCGCGATGACGGTGCTGGATATGGACCCCGCGACGCTGCCGGCCGGACGCGCGGGCGCTCTACGACGACGATGGCGGCGCGGCGCAACAGCCGGGGCGAGCATTTCGGCGGGCCTTACGTTGCGCTGCTCAATCATCCCGAGCTCGCGCGCCGCGTCGAGGAGCTCGGCTTCTTCCTGAAGTTCGAAGGCGCGCTGCCGCGGACCGTCTACCAGTTCATCGTGCTGTCGATCGCGCGTGCGACCGGCGCCGATTACGAATGGCAGGACCATATCGCGCACGCCCATGCGGCCGGCCTGCCGCAGGACGTGATCGACGCCATCGGCTCGGCCCGCACCGCGTACGCTGCCCGAGCCCTACGCGCTGGTGCACGCGATCCTGGCGAAGACGACGGCGTGGCAGGTGGTGCCCGACGACGCTGCAGGCGCGCGCCGCCGCCCAATGGGGCAAGCACGGGCTGGTCGAGATCGTGGTGCTGTCCGGCTTCTATCAGATGTTCGCGGCGATCAATCAGGGCTTCGACATCCGCCCCGGGGAGTAGCCCTGGACAATTGCAGGGCCGCCAACTCTCCGAATGATTGCGCTATCGATTAAGCGCGTGGCGTGCCGCGAGTTACCCTCCCCCCCGCGCAGCGGTGGGGAGGGTCGGCGCGCAAAGCGAGCGAGGTGGTCGGGCGTGGGGGTGTCCCGCGAACGAAGGCCCCCCACCCCCGACCCCTCCCCACCGCTGCGCGGGGGAGGGGGGCGCACCGCCATCGCGGAAGCGGTGGAACGGTCGAAACACGAGTGCGCTCGGCTGTCGCAAGACGATCGCGGCATCACCCCGGCTTCGCCGCCGCGAGGCTGCGGCCCATGACGCGGGCGAGCCGCTCGGCGAAGGCGCGCGGATCGTTCGGCTGGTCGCCGTCGAGCACGCGCGCCTCGTCGAACAGCAGCCGCGCGGCGTCTTCCTTGAAGGCGCGGTCGCCGTCGCCGAGCGCGGCCAGCGCCGCCACCAGATGGTGGCGCGGGTTGATCTCCAGCACCGGCTTGGCGGCGGTCTTGATCCGGCCGGCGCCGGCGAGGAGCTTCTCCAGTTGCCGGTCGGGGCCGAGGTCGGAGGCGACCAGGCAGACCGCGCTGTCGGTCAGCCGGTCGGAGGCGCGCACGTCGGAGACCTCGTCGCCCAGCGTCTGCTTGATGAAGGCGATGAGATCGGTCGCCGCGGCGTCGGCTTCCGGCGTCGGCCTCGATCCTTGGCGTCGGTGCGCGGAATGAGCGCGAGATCGGCCGCGCCCTGGCGTCACCGACTTGAACGGCTTGCCGTCGAACGACGGCGACGACGTCACCCAGAAGCTGTCGACCGGATCGGCGAGCAGCAGCACCTCGACGCCGCGGGCGCGGAAGCCTTCGAGATGCGGCGAGGTTTCCAGCCGCGCGAGGTCGCTGCCGGCGAGATAGTAGATCGCGGTCTGGTTCTCCTTCAGCGCGCCGACATAGTCCTTCAGGCTGCGCAGGCCTTCGCCCGAGGCCGTGGTCTTGAAGCGCGCCAGCGACAAGCAGCGCGTCGCGGCGCTCGAAATCCTCGTAGATGCCTTCCTTCAGCACCGGGCCGAACGCCTCCCAGACCTTGGCGTAGGCGGCGGCATCGCTGTCGGCGAGCTTCTCGAGGTCGCCGAGCACGCGGCCGGTGACGCTCTTCTTGATCGCCGCCAGGATCGGGCTGGTCTGGATCATCTCGCGCGAGACGTTGAGCGGCAGGTCGGCGGAATCGACCAGCCCGCGCACGAACCGGAGATAGCGCGGCAGGATCTCGGCATCGTCGGTGATGAACACGCGCTTGACGTAGAGCTTGATGCGGCCCTTGCGGTCGGCATCGAACAGGTCGAACGGCTGCGTGCTCGGCACGAACACCAGCACGGTGAATTCGTGCCGGCCCTCGGCGCGGTAATGCACGGTGAGCGCCGGCTCGTCGAACTGTCCGGCGATGCTGCGGTAGAAGTCGGTGTACTCGGCGGGCGTGATCTCGGAGCGCGGCTTGGTCCAGAGCGCGCCGCCGTCGGAAATCTCGGCCGGCTCGGCGCCCGGCTTCTCGACGAACGCGATCGGCACCGGCACGTGGCCGGACTGCGCCTTGACGATGCGCTCCAGGGTCCAGCGCTCGGTGTAGGACTTGGCGTCCTCCATCACGTGCAGGACCACCCGGGTGCCGCGCGCGGGCGCCTCGTCGAGCGCGGCGGGCGTGACCGAGAACGTGCCCTTGCCGTCCGACGACCAGCGCCAGGCCTCGTCGCTGCCGGCGCGGCGGGAGATCACGTCGACCCGGTCCGCCACCATGAACGCCGAGTAGAAGCCGACGCCGAACTGGCCGATCAGCATGGCGCCGTCGCCGCCCTGCGCCGCCTCGACCTTCTCCATGAACGCCTTGGTGCCGGAGCGCGCGATGGTGCCGAGCGCCTCGACCATCTCGTCGTGGCTCATGCCGATGCCGTTGTCCGTCGAAGGTGATCTCCCGGCGCTCGGGGTCGGCCGCGATGGTGATGCGCAGCTTGGGGTCGTCGCCGAGCAGGGCAGGGTGGGCGATCGCCTCGTAGCGCAGCCGCTCGCAGGCGTCGGCGGCGTTGGAAATCAGCTCGCGCACGAACACGTCTTTGTTGGAATAGACCGAGTGCACCATCATGTGGAGCAGCTTGGCGACGTCGGCTTCGAACGCGCGGCGCTCGGTCTTGGTGTCGTCCGGGGTCTCGGTCTGGGGTCGTTGGGTCTGTCGGTCGAATCGGTCATGTTCGTGTCGGTCATGTTCGTATCGGTCATGGCGGGCAATTCCGCTGGCGCTTCAACCGGTCAGGAGATGGCGAGGCGGGCCGGGAAGGTCAAGCCATCGGCGCCGTTCGGGGCGTCCGTGGACCGAGAAAGCGCGTGCCCGGCGTCGGCGGTGGTGCTTGTCGCGGGTGCCGCGGGGCCGGGTCTGGCTCGCTGGCGGCCGAATTTCGATTCTCGATTGGCCCGATTTAGTTCGCGGCTGGCCGGATTTGGGACAACTTTATAGGCCAGGGTAATGCTGCGACGCGGGGGCGCGTCACAGCACCGTGGGGGCGGGCTGTGCTCGAATACAAGATTTACAGGCTGGACCAGCAGGGCAAGATCAGCACGCCGCCTGAGGTCGTGACCAGCGATCAGGAACAG
Source organism: uncultured Alphaproteobacteria bacterium (assembly GCA_963807865.1). Classification (GTDB taxonomy): domain Bacteria; phylum Pseudomonadota; class Alphaproteobacteria; order Rhizobiales; family Xanthobacteraceae; genus VAZQ01. The sequence goes on from CAWEDK010000017.1 coordinate 309,049, forward strand.
GCGGTCGTGAAGCAGGCACGCGCCTTGGCGGACAGTTGCGATGTCGAGGTCTGGCAAGGCCAGCGCCTCGTTGTCCACGTCTCGCACAAGGAAGAGTCGCTAATGAGGCCGGCGGGAAGCCCCGTAGCCCAGGTCGCCGGATTTCATCCGCGCGCGCGGCCGGAATTCTGCCGCCTATTTGGATGCTCACGCCGATTGGCCGAGGCTGCCTTGCCGCCGCAGCCGAATCAGTCAGCAGCGCATAGGCCATTCCGCAGGTGCCGGACGCGGGCGCAATCTAGTGCCAATAGGCGGCAACGACCAGGATGCCGCAGATCAGGAATGTCAGCGTCCAGGCAGCCGCGATGCGGGTTCTATCCCCCATCTGACGCTCTCAATCTATTGGGGCGGATGTGGGCCTATTTTGCAACGTGAAGGCGAGTAAAAGGTTCCGGAGGAAAATCCGGCGGCTGAAGCAATAGGGCTGACATCAAAACGGGCCAGCACCCAGCGCCACGCTGTCGTCAGACGACGAGGCCGCCAACTGAAGGCGGCCTACGGCTTCTCATTCGCGTCAATGGTTTCGAGCCGGTCAAGCTGACCAGCGAGTCTGGTCCAACTGTCCACGATGGCCATTAAGATCGTCGCGCGCCTGACCGAAATGCCACCCTCAAGGCTCAGCGCAGCATAGCGGTCTGCTTGTTCGCGGCATTCGCGCGAGGTCATGGCATCCATGGCCGGGACGGAAAATGCCACTCATTGCACGGGCTGATTGAGAATCAGCCCCTCGCACATGATCGCGCTCGATTCCGAACCGTCGAAGGCAGTAACCCACTTCAGCCGAAAGCTGCACCGGTTCAATGTCATGGGGGCTCCCGATCACATTGATTTCGGGTTCCAGAGGTATTGTCCCTGTCGGCACCACAGGTCGCGAATAAATCCCTCGCGTGCATGGTCCATTCTGGTTGACGTGCCAGGCAGGGCTTTGTTCCGGACAATCTCGCCTTTAAGTTGTCTGCGCGGGGGCCGTCTGCCCGATGACGCGATCACTCAGTTCCTTGGCGTCCGTAACGCCGGTTCGCGCTAGGTTGATGATGCGTGCTGCGATGACTTCCCGGTCGGGCGTGTTGCCATTGACTTGCAGGGCACTGCAAGCGCGTTCCAAAGCTTCGGACATGGCCCTGATGGCTTCCGGACCAAAGAAAGTCCTGTTGTCCAGGTACTGTCGTATCGGCATGACATGCTCCTGTGAATGCGGGCGGGAGCTACGCCGCCCCGAGGTCGTTGCGGCCTTCCTCCGCAAACGACGGCGCGATTTAAGCGCTGAAGTTTTGCTCTGGCAATAATCTCAAAAGGGGGCCACCCGGATTTGAAAGGGGCCAGTGCCTATGGAAAGGGGCCAGTACCGCTCTTTTTTGTAGAACATATTGCGAACTGAGAACAAATCGTGTACATTGAGATTTGAGCCTGGGCCGGCAGCTTTGTTTTGTCGGCCTCCCGAATCCCGTTCATAAGGAGTTGCCGCAATGGCCTCTGCTTCTGCCGCTTTGCGTCTCGTCGAAGGTTCCTCCATGGACAAGTCGAAGGCCCTGGATGCCGCGCTCTCCCAGATCGAGCGCAATTTCGGCAAGGGCTCGATCATGCGGCTCGGCAAGAACGACAAGTCGATGGACGTCGAGACGGTGTCCACCGGCTCGCTCGGCCTCGACATCGCGCTCGGCATCGGCGGCCTGCCGCGCGGCCGGGTGGTCGAGATCTACGGGCCGGAATCCTCCGGCAAGACCACGCTGGCGCTGCACTGCCGTCGCCGAGGCCCAGAAGAAGGGCGGCATCTGCGCCTTCATCGACGCCGAGCACGCGCTCGACCCGATCTATGCCCGCAAGCTCGGCGTCAATGTCGACGATCTCCTGATCTCGCAGCCCGACACCGGCGAGCAGGCGCTGGAAATCTGCCGACACGCTGGTGCGCTCCGGCGCGATCGACGTGCTGGTGATCGATTCGGTCGCCGCGCTGGTGCCGCGCGCCGAGCTCGAAGGCGAGATGGGCGACGGCCAGCCCGGCCTGCAGGCGCGGCTGATGAGCCAGGCGCTGCGCAAGCTCACCGCCTCGATCAGCCGCTCCAACACCATGGTGATCTTCATCAACCAGATCCGCATGAAGATCGGCGTGATGTACGGCTCGCCCGAGACCACCACCGGCGGCAATGCGCTGAAATTCTACGCCTCGGTGCGCCTCGACATCCGCCGCATCGGCGCGATCAAGGAGCGCGACGAGGTGGTCGGCAACCAGACCCGCGTCAAGGTGGTGAAGAACAAGCTGGCGCCGCCGTTCAAGCAGGTCGAGTTCGACATCATGTACGGCGAGGGCATCTCCAAGATGGGCGAGCTCATCGACCTCGGCGTCAAGGCCGGCGTGGTCGAGAAGTCCGGCGCCTGGTTCTCCTACGACAGCCAGCGCATCGGCCAGGGCCGCGAGAACGCCAAGACCTTCCTCAAGGCCAATCCCGACATCGCCACCAAGATCGAAGCCGCGGTCCGCCAGAATGCCGGCCTGATCGCCGAGAAGATTCTGGCCGGCGAGGAGCCGACGACGACAAGGACGAGGCCGCCGAGGACTGAGCGATGCAGCGTCTGTCGCAGTTCGTCGCCTCGCTGCGAGCTGGGCGATCGTGATTGCGCCTCTCGCTCGCGGAGAGGGCAGCCGATTCAACGTGCCGATGAGCGTATCGTCGCTGGCATCCGCGCCGCTTACCTGCGTCGAGCGCGAGATTGGCGTAGCTTCGCGGATGGGCCTACGCATGCGCGGCCGTGAAGGTCGCGACGCTCGGAGCGCTTCCGCTTAGCGCGCCGGCAGCCGCTGGCGCGCCTCCGCGATCACCGTCGGCACCGCCGCTTCGTTCGCCGGCGCCATGATGTGCACGCCGGCGACGCCCGGGATGCCGGCGAATTCCTCGATCAGTTCGAGGCAGATGCGCTGCGCCCTCCGCCAGCGGGTCGGCGGCGGCGTCGAGCCGCGCCAGGAACGCGTCCGGGATGATCGTGCCGCAGAGGTGCTCCTTCATCCAGCGCGCGGATTTGGCCGAGCGCAGCGGCGCGATCCCGACGATCAGCGCAAGGTCGCGCGTCGCCCTCGTGGCCGGCGAGCCGCTCGGCGTAGCGGCGCACGATGCCGGCATCCATGCAGAACTGGGTTTGCGCGAACTGCGCGCCGGCCGCGACCTTGGCGGCGAGCTTGACCGGCTGCCAGTCCGGCGGCGGGTCGATCGGCGCGTCGGCCGCTCCGATGAAGAACCGCGCCTCGCCGGCGATCTTGCGGCCGGTCGGAAGCTCGCCGCGTTCGCCCATGCTGCCGCGCCATGGCGGTCAGCGTGGTCGAATCGATGTCGAACACCGCCTTGGTTTCGGGCTGGTCGCCGGCCTTCGGGTCGTCGCCGGTCAGGGTCAGCAGGTTGTGGACGCCGGTCGCGGCCGCGCCCATGAGGTCGCCCTGCAGCGCGATCCGGTTGCGGTCGCGGCAGGTCAACTGCAGGATCGGCTCGATGCCGTGGCGCACCAGCAGCGCGGCGGCGATCGGGGCGCGCAGGTGGGCGCGGGCGCTGGCGCCGTCGGTGACGTTGACGGCGTCCGCGAGGCCGCGCAGCGGCTCGGCCTTGCGGATGAGGTCCGCCGGGTCGAACGACACCGGCGGCGCGATCTCGGTGGTGATGACGAAGCGCCGCGCCCGCAGCGCTTCTTCCAGACGTGAGACAGCGGGGCGCGGCGCGGTCGTGGCGGTCATGTCGGGGGTCCGGGGCAGGGGATGACGGTGCGGCGCGGCGCGCGGCGGAGGCGGCTGCTTATATCGGAGTGGCGGTCGGCCGTTAAGGGCGGCGCGGCGCCCCGGTTTCCTGGACAGGGCAGGGGGCGGCCGTTAAAAGCACGCAGAAATGCGAAGCCTGCCGGGACGTTAGGTGGATGGTTGGATGAGCGGTGTCAACGAGATCAGGTCGGCCTTTCTGGGCTATTTCGGCGACGCAGGGGCACGAGGTGCTGCCGTCGTCGCCGCTGGTGCCGCGCAACGATCCGACCCTGATGTTCACCAATGCGGGCATGGTGCAGTTCAAGAACGTCTTCACCGGCCTGGAGAAGCGTCCCTATGCGCGCGCCGCCACCGCGCAGAAATGCGTGCGCGCCGGCGGCAAGCACAACGACCTCGACAATGTCGGCTACACCGCGCGCCATCACACCTTCTTCGAGATGCTCGGCAACTTCTCGTTCGGCGACTACTTCAAGGACCGCGCCATCGAGCTCGCCTGGAACCTGGTGACCAAGGAGTTCGGCCTGCCGGCCGACCGGCTGATGGTCACGGTCTACGTCGACGACGACCAGGCGTTCGGCCTCTGGAAGAAGATCGCCGGCCTGCCGGATTCGAAGATCGTCCGGATCGCCGGCTCCGACAATTTCTGGCAGATGGGCGACACCGGCCCGTGCGGTCCGTGCTCGGAGATTTTCTACGATCACGGCGCGCACATTCCCGGCGGCCCGCCCGGCTCGCCCGACGCCGACGGCGACCGGTTCATCGAGATCTGGAACCTGGTGTTCATGCAGTACGAGCAGCTTGCCGGCGGCAAGCGGGTCGAACTGCCGAAGCCGTCGATCGACACCGGCATGGGGCTCGAGCGCATCGCGGCGGTGCTGCAGGGCACGCACGACAATTACAAGATCGACCTGTTCGGCGCGATCATCATGCACATCGCCGACCTGACCGGCGTCGAGGCCGAAGGTCCGCAGTCGGCCTCGCACCGCGTCATCGCCGACCATCTGCGCGCCTCCGCGTTCCTGATCGCCGACGGCGTGCTGCCGTCGAACGAAGGGCCGCGGCTATGTGCTCCGGCGCATCATGCGCCGCGGCATGCGCCACGCGCAGTTGCTCGGCGCCAAGGAGCCGCTGATGTGGCGGCTGGTGCCGACGCTGGTGCGCGAGATGGGGCAGGCCTATCCGGAATTGCACCGCGCCGAGACGCTGATCGCCGAAACGCTGCGGCTCGAGGAGACCCGCTTCCGCAAGACGCTGGAGCGCGGCCTGTCGATCCTCGACGAGGAGACCCGCGCGCTCCGCAGCGGCGACAAGCTCAAGGGCGAGACCGCCTTCACGCTCTACGACACCTTCGGCTTTCCGCTCGATCTCACGCAGGACGCGCTGAAGCCGCGCGGCATCGGCGTCGACACCGATGCGTTCAATGCCGCGATGGAGCAGCAGCGCGCCAAGGCGCGCGCCTCCTGGGCAGGCTCCGGCGATGCCGCGACCGAAACCGTGTGGTTCGGTCTGGGCGAGAAGACCGGCGCCACCGAATTCCTCGGCTATGAGACCGAGACTGCCGAGGGCGTGGTCGTGGCGCTGGTGAAGGACGGCGCGGAGGTGACTGCCCTCAAAGCCGGCGAGACCGGCGCGGTCGTGCTCAACCAGACTCCGTTCTACGGCGAATCCGGCGGTCAGGTCGGCGATACCGGAACGCTGATTGCGGACGGAGTGCGCTTTCGCGTCACCGACACGCTGAAGAAGGCCGGTGACGTCCTGGCGCATATCGGCACGGTCGAGCAGGGCGTACTGAAGACAGGCGCCGCGCTGGCGCTCGAAGTCGATCACGCGCGGCGTAGCGCCATTCGCAAGAACCATTCGGCGACGCACCTTCTGCACGAGGCGTTGCGCCAGGTGCTGGGCGACCACGTGGCGCAGAAGGGTTCGCTGGTCGCGCCCGACCGGCTGCGGTTCGACTTCTCGCATCCCAAGCCGATGACGGCCGAGGAGATCGAGCAGGTCGAGGACATTGCCAACGACGTCGTACTGCGCAACACACCGGTGACCACGCGGCTGATGGCGCTCGAAGATGCGCGGGCCTCGGGTGCGCGCGCGTTATTTGGCGAGAAGTACAGCGACGAAGTGCGCGTGGTCGCGATGGGCCAAAATCCCGACGGCACCGGCGGCAACACCTTGGGCTGGTCGGTCGAACTGTGCGGCGGCACCCATGTGCAGCGGACCGGCGACATCGGCCTGATCTTCGGGCTGTCGGACAGCGGCGTGGCGGCCGGAGTGCGGCGCATCGAGGCGCTCACCGGCGCGACCGCGCGCAAGTCCGCGCATCACTTGGCGCAACTGGCTAAAGCGGCGTCTGCGGAACTTAAAGTGCCGCTTGAAGAGATGCCGCAACGGCTCGCCCAGCTCATGGACGAGCGCCGGCGGCTCGAGCGCGACCTGTCCGAGGCCAAGAAGCGACTGGCCATGGGCGGCGGCAAATCCGACAGCGCCGACGGTGTCCGCATGGTCGGCGACGTCAAGCTTCTGGCGCGCACCGTGACAGGTATCGAGATCAAGGACCTGAAGAGCCTGGCCGACGAAGGCAAGCGGCAACTCGGCTCCGGCATCGTCGCTCTCGTCGCCACGACCGAGGACGGCAAAGCCAGCGTGGTCGTTGGCGTGACGCCCGACCTCGTTGCGCGCTACTCCGCCGTCGATCTGGTCCGCAAGGCCTCCGAGGCGCTGGGCGGCAAGGGCGGTGGCGGGAAACCCGACATGGCGCAGGCGGGCGGGCCCGACGGCGCCAATGCCGAGGCGGCCCTGGCGGCGATTGCCGCTACCATCGGCGGAAGCTAGGCGCGGGCCTCTGCGGACGTCGGCGGGTTGATTGTCCGACCAGGCAGAATTGTTCCGTGGTCGCATCGCTCGCGCGCAGGTCCAATTCAACGGCCTGATTGGAGGTCTGTGTGGAGCACGGTCCGTGGTTGAAGGACGTCCTTGTCTTTCTCGCCGCCGCCGAACTCGTCGTTCCGCTGTTTCACCATGCCCGCATCGGCGCCGTTCTCGGATTTCTGCTGGTTGGAGTCGCCGTCGGCCCGTATGGACTGGGGCAGTTCGCTCCCGATTATCCGTGGATTCGCTATCTCACGATCGAGGACCGGAGCCGCGTCGAGGTCTTTGCGGAGTTCGGCGTAATCTTTCTGCTGTTTCTGATCGGGCTGGAAACGTCGGTCGAGCGCTTGTGGTCGCTTCGTCGCTTTGTTCTCGGCATCGGCGCCATCCAGTTTTCAGTTTCGGCGCTGGCGATCGGTGCGACCGTCGCGGCGTTCGGTGCCCGGCAGAATGCCACGATCGTGCTCGGCCTCTGTCTGGCCATGTCTTCGACCGCCATTGTGATGCAGTTGCTGGAAGAGCAGGGGCGTACTTCGTCGCCTCCCGGCCGCGTCGCGTTTTCGGTGCTGCTGTTTCAAGATCTGATGGTTGCCCCGGTATTGGTCGTGACACAGGCGCTGGGCCGCGGCGGCGAAAATCTTGCGCTGGCGGTGGTCAGCGCGGTGCTGCAGGCGGCGGTCGCGGTGGCGGGCATCGTGGTCGCAGGGCGCTACCTGCTGCGGCCGCTGTTCCGCTTCGCGGCCCGGACCGGCAGCCGCGAACTGATCATGGCGATGACGCTGTTCATCGTGCTCGCCACCGCCGGTGCGACCGGCCTTGCCGGGCTTTCCACGGCGCTTGGCGCATTCCTCGCCGGCCTGCTGCTGTCGGAGACCGAGTACCGCCATCAGATCGAGATCGACCTCGCGCCGGTGAAGGGCCTGCTGGTTGGCCTGTTCTTCGTCAGCGTCGGCATGACGATCGATCTCCGGACGGTGTGGGGCGGGATCGGCACTGTGCTCGCGCTGGTTGCCGCTCTTTTCGTCGTCAAGGCCGCAATTCTGTATGCGGCCAGCCGCGTCTTCGGAGTTGGGGCGTCGGCCGCGACCGAAGTCGCGGTCCTGCTCGCTCAGGGCGGCGAGTTCGGATTTATCGTCATCGGCCTTGCGCGCAGTCTCGAGGTCATGGAGCCGCAGACCGCGCAGCTCGCGACCGCCGTCGTCGGGATCAGCATGATGCTGACGCCGTTGCTCGCCTTTGGCGGCCGCTGGCTCGCTGGCCGTATCCAGCACATCGATCACGCCCGTCACTTGCCGGGAGACGAAACGGCGGAGTTGCAAGATCATGTCGTGATCGGCGGCTATGGCCGCGTGGGCCAGACGATCGCGCGTCTCCTGACCTTGAAGAACATCCCGTTCATCGCGCTGGATTCGAATGGCGAACTGGTCAACGAGGTGCGTCGCCATGGTGAGACTGTCTATTTTGGCGACGCTGGCCGACTGGAGCTTCTCAAGCGGGTCGGCGTTGAGCGTGCCCGTGCATTCGTCGTCACCGTCAATGCACCGCGCGCGGCGGAGCGAATGGTTGCGGCCGTCCACCGGGCGCGTCCCGACGCGCGTATTTTTGCGCGTGCGCGGGATCAGGAACACGCCATCAGGCTTCGCAAGCTGGGCGCCGTCGATGTCGTTCCGGAAGCCGTAGAGGCAAGTCTGCAGCTTGGCGGCCGGCTGCTGTTGAGCATTGGTATTTCCGACGATGCCGTGCTGCGCCGGCTGGAGGACATGCGCGAACTGGAATTTCAGTCCTTACCGCCGGATGATCGCGGGCAGGTGTAGTCGTATGCCATCTGCCGACGGATGCTCAATGCCGCCGTGCTTTGAACGAGGCGGTGGCGGCGTCAGCCGCCCTTTTGCAGGAACACGTAAACCGCCGAATAGGGCGCGCTGAAATAGGCGCCGGCCTTCTCGCACGGACCTGAATGGACGCCGCCACGGGTGTCGATGCGCTGGATGGTATTCACGCCCGACAGTGTGCCGCGCCCCCGCCGCGCCGTGGCGTCGAGCTTGAGCCAAGGAATATCCGATGCGGACCGCGCGGGAGAACTTGCGGCGACCTTGCCGGCAACCCCGCTGCCGTCGACATGCTCCCAGTTGGGGCCGGCATAGTGACGGCCGACGGTCTTGCCGTTGAGCAGGAGCGTCGCAATCGGCTCGCGAAACGCCCAGGACAGGCCGCCGGCGCCCGGCTTGCATTCGAATATCTGCGCGCCTTCGGCTTGCAAGGTCACGACGATCGCCTCGCCAGGCGCGGCGATCGCCGCTGGTACGTTCTGAGCGTTGGCGACGAGCGAGGGGATCGCGATGAACGACGCGGCACAGATCCAGACATTCGGACAATGCACGACCGCCTCCCTCAGGTACTCCGCGGAGTGTCGAAGATGAACAACGGCGACCGTCACCTCTAGCAAAAGCGGCAGACCGCCGCCACCGTTGCTACCCCATCGCCTTCTTCAAGTTCTCGTCGACCTTGTCGAGGTATCCGGTGGTGGAGAGCCACTTCTGGTCGGGGCCGACGAGGAGCGCCAGGTCCTTGGTCATGAAGCCCGCCTCGACGGTATCGACCGTGACCTTCTCCAGCGTCGCGGCGAATTTCGCCAGCTCGGCATTGTCGTCGAGCTTGGCGCGGTGAGTGAGCGCGCGGGTCCAGGCGAAGATCGAAGCGATCGAGTTGGTCGAGGTCTCGTTGCCCTTCTGATGTTCGCGATAATGCCGAGTGACGGTGCCGTGTGCGGCCTCGGCCTCGACCACCTTGCCGTCCGGCGTGGTCAGGACCGAGGTCATCAGGCCGAGCGAGCCGTAGCCCTGGGCGACGGTGTCGGACTGCACGTCGCCGTCGTAGTTCTTGCACGCCCAGACGTAGCCGCCCGACCACTTCAGCGCCGCCGCCACCATGTCGTCGATCAGGCGGTGCTCGTAGGTAAGCTTCTTGGCCGCGAACTTGTCCTTGAACTCGGTGTCGAAAACCTCCTGGAAGATGTCCTTGAAGCGGCCGTCGTAGACCTTGAGGATGGTGTTCTTGGTCGAGAGATAGAGCGGATAGCTGCGCGCCAGCGCGTAGTTCATCGAAGCGCGGGCGAAGTCGCGGATCGAATTGTCGAGATTGAACATGCCCATCGCGACGCCGGCGCTCGGAAAGCTGAACACCTCGCGCTCGATCTTGGTGCCGTCGTCGCCGACGAAGGTGAGCATCAGCTTGCCCTTGCCGGGCACCTTGATGTCGGTGGCGCGATACTGGTCGGCATAGGCGTGGCGGCCGATGATGATCGGCCTGGTCCAGCCCGGCACCAGCCGCGGCACGTTCTTGCAGATGATCGGCTCGCGGAAGATCACGCCGCCCAGGATGTTGCGGATGGTTCCGTTAGGTGAACGATACATCTCGTGCAGATTGAATTCCTTCACGCGGCCTTCGTCCGGCGTGATGGTCGCGCACTTGACCGCGACGCCGACCTCCAGGGTCTTGTTGGCGGCGTCGATGGTGATCTGGTCGCGGGTCTCGTCGCGCTTCTGGATGCCGAGATCGTAGTAGAGCAGGTCGATGTCGACGTAGGGATGGATCAGCTTGTCCTTGATGAGCTTCCAGATAATCCTGGTCATCTCGTCGCCGTCCATCTCGACGACCGGGTTCTTCACTTTGATCTTCGCCATTAAGGAGTCACCTCTAAGACCCGGCACAACGGTCGTTGGAGCGACGCAAATTCGGCGACGCCGGGCTCCGCGTCAGAGCGCAGCGAGCGCGGCGTTCAGCGTGGGACTTGGCCGCATCGCGGCCGACGCCTTGGCGTTATCGGGCACGTAGTAACCGCCGGTGTCGACCGGCTTGCCTTGCGCGCCGATCAGTTCGCCGTTGATCTTGGCCTCGTTCTTGGCGAGCGTGTCGGCGAGCGGTTTGAAGCGGGCCTGCAGCTCCGCGTCCTTGGTCTGCGCGGCCAGCGCCTGCGCCCAGTACAGGGCGAGGTAGAAATGGCTGCCACGGTTGTCGATCTCGCCGACCTTGCGGGCAGGATTACGGTTGTTTTCGAGGAACTTGCCGATCGCCGCGTCGAGCGTCTCGGCGAGAACCAGCGCCTTGGCGTTCTTGTAGGTCTGCGCCAGATGTTCGAGCGACGCGCCCAGTGCGAGGAATTCGCCGAGCGAATCCCAGCGCAGATAGCCCTCCTGCTGGAACTGCTCCACGTGCTTGGGCGCCGAGCCGCCGGCGCCGGTTTCGAACATGCCGCCGCCCGCCAGCAAGGGAACGATCGACAGCATCTTGGCCGAGGTGCCGAGCTCCATGATCGGGAACAGGTCGGTCAGATAATCGCGCAGAATGTTGCCGGTGACGGAGATCGTATCCTGTCCCTTACGAATCCGCTCGAGCGAGAACTTCATCGCATCGACCGGCGCTAGAATGCGAATGTCGAGCCCCGCGGTATCGTGATCCTTCAGGTACTTCTCGACCTTGGCGATGAGCTGCGCGTCGTGTGCGCGGTTCTTGTCGAGCCAGAACACCGCCGGCGTGTTGGTGAGGCGCGCTCGGCGGACGCCGAGCTTGACCCAATCCCGCACGGCTGCGTCCTTGAGTTCGCACATACGGAAGATGTCACCGGCCTCGACAGGTCGTTCTAGCAGCACCTTGCCGTCATCGGTAACGACGCGCACCTTGCCGCTCGAAGGAACCTCGAACGTTTTGTCGTGCGAGCCGTATTCCTCGGCCTTCTGCGCCATCAAGCCCACGTTCGGAACCGAGCCCATGGTCTTGGGGTCGAACGCGCCGTGGGCCTTGCAGTCCTCGATGACCGTCTGGAACAGCCGTGCGTATGCGCGATCGGGAACCACGGCTTTGGTGTCGTGCAGCTTGCCGTCCGGGCCCCACATGCGGCCGGATTCGCGGATCATCGCCGGAATCGAGGCGTCGATGATGAAGTCGCTGGGCACATGCAGGCCGGTGATCCCCTTGTCGGAATTCACCATGGCGAGCGCCGGCCGCTTCGCGTACTCGGCCGCGATATCGTCCTTGATCGCCTTCTTCTCGGCTTCCGGCAGCGTCTCGATCTTTGTCAATAGATCGCCGAAACCGTTGTTGAGGTTGACGCCGAGCTTTTTCAGCGTGGCGGCGTGCTTTTCGATCACATCGGCGAAGAACACGGAAACGACATGGCCGAACACGATCGGGTCGGCGATCTTCATCATCGTCGCCTTCACGTGCAGCGAGAACAGCACGCCTTGTTTCTTGGCGTCGTCGATCTGCTCAGCGAAGAAGGCGCGCAGCGCCTTGCGGCTCATGACCGCCGCGTCGATGATCTCGCCGGCCTCGAGCGCCGTCTTGGCCTTCAGCACCGTGACGGCGCCGTCGGCGCCAGCCAGCTCGATGCGAACGTTGGTGGCCTTGTCGACCGTGGTCGCGATTTCCGAGCCGAAGTAATCGCCGCTCGACATGTGTGCAACGTGCGATTTGGAGTCCTTGCTCCAGGCGCCCATCTTGTGCGGATTTTTGCGGGCGTATTGCTTGACGGCGCCGGCGGCGCGGCGGTCGGAGTTGCCTTCGCGCAGGATCGGGTTGACGACGCTGCCGAACACCTTGTCATAGCGGGACTTGATGTCCTTCTCGGCGTCCGTCTTCGGGCTGTCCGGATAGTCCGGAACGGCGTAGCCCTTGCCTTGCAATTCCTTGATCGCAGCCCGGAGCTGCGGGATCGAGGCGGAGATGTTGGGCAGCTTCATGATGTTGGCTTCGGGCTTCAGCGTGAGCGCGCCGAGTTCGGCGAGTTCGTCGCTGGTCCGTTGCGCCGGGGGGAGTTTGTCGGGAAACGCTAGCGAGGATGCGGCCGGCCAGCGAGATGTCCTTCAATTTCACGGACACACCCGCCGCGCCCACGAAGGCTTCGACGATCGGAAGCAGGGAATAGGTCGCGAGCGCCGGGGCTTCATCGACCTTCGTCCACATGATTTCGAGATTCGGCATGCTTGCACCTCTGGTCGCCGTACTTGTTTGGGCCGACCGGAAACTCACCATCGATGGGTGTGGGGAAAGGCGTCTCCCCGTGCCCTCAAATGAATTGTTCTCGGCGCGGACATCGCCAATCGGGGATCCGACTGACGGGAATTCGGCGCGCGCCCTATAGCATCCGCACTCCGCTGGTAAAAGCCTTGTTAGTAGGCGCAAGCAAACTGGCGAAAGCAACGCGTGTGGCGACCTGGCGCGCCGAAGCGAGTTGCTGCAGGGGGCCAAATTGCGCGTAGACGGGCGTATCGCTATAGGCACGGCGGGCGGCCGGTTGCCTTTCCACAAGGCATGCTAGAGAGGACCTGTTGCGACGCGCGCCGTCTTGCGGATGCGGGACGGGCCGGAGGTGGAAATGCCGACGTGGCGTGAGATCAAAGGGGGCTACGGCCGGGGCCGGCGCGCGCTGCGGCGCGCGCTGCTCGAACCGCTTCTGGTCGGCCGGCCGGTGCTACGCGACACCGTCATGCATGCGCTGGCGGCGCGCGGCCATTTCGTGTTCTGCGATCTGGGAGATGCGCGGTTTTTTGTCGATCCCTCCGACCGTGTGGTGGGCGCCTGGCTGATGTGGCACGGCGGCTGGCAGCGCCGCGAGATCGATCAGGCAATAGCCGTGCTGGCGGCGAGCGGGCGGCTCTCGGCAGGCGCGGCTTTCGTCGACGTCGGTGCCAACATCGGCACGCACACGGTGTATGCGATGCGCACCGGACGCTTCGGGCGTGCGGTGGCGTTCGAGCCGGAGCCGAAGAATGCGAAACTGCTGCGCATGAACATCGAAGCAAACGGTCTTACGAACGCCGTCACGGTGATCGCAAAGGCGGCCGGCGAGCACGACGGGACCGCGACGCTCCACCTGCACCCGCGCAACAAGGGAGCGCATGCCATCGGATCGCCGCCGTCCGACGACGGCCTGGAACGGATCGAGGTTCCGGTGGTGCGGGTCGAGACCGCTCTGGGCGATGCTGGGCTGTCGCCGAGGCAGATCGGTCTCGTCTGGATCGATGCCGAGGGCCACGAACCGCAGATCATCCGCGGGCTTGGCCGAATGCTCGACGAACGCGTGCCGATCGCATTCGAATTCGCGCCGCGCCGCTACGATCCTGAATCGCGGCGGGCACTGATCGATTTCCTCGCCGCCCGCTATGCCACGCTCCATCGCCTGAACGCCGCGCCCGATCACCGGGCGCCGATTGCCGCCCTTGCCGACATCGGCGACATCGACGACGTGCTGGTGTTCTAGGCTCCGCGTACACGCACGTCATTCCCACAGGCTCTCCTCTCTATGCCCGGTTCCGGAACCGACAAGACCAAGGAATGGATCGTGCGGCCGGGCCCGATCGTGATCCTGGTCGAGCCGCAGCTCGGCGAGAACATCGGCGCCGCGGCGCGCGTCATGGCGAATTTCGGGCTTGCTCGGTTGCGCCTGGTCAGGCCGCGCGACGGCTGGCCGAACGTCCAGGCGGTGCGCTCGGCTTCAGGCGCCGACCGCGTGCTCGATGATGCGGTCGTGTACGAGACGGTGGAGGCGGCGATCGCGGACTGCACGCTGGTGCTTGCCACGACTGCACGCGCCCACGACCAGGCCAAGCCGGTGATCAGCCCGCAGGACGCGCCGCCGCTGCTCGCCCCACACGTCGGCGCCGGCGAGAATGTCGCGGTGATGTTCGGCCGCGAGCGGTGGGGGCTGGAAAACGACGAGGTGGCGCTGGCCGACCGCATCGTGACCTATCCGGTCAATCCGGCATTTGCCTCCCTCAATCTCGCGCAGGCGGTCGCCATCCTGTCCTACGAGTGGTTCAAGCATGCGACTGGCAATACCCTGCCGTTCGCCATGCCGCAGAAATCGGAGCCGGCGCCCAAGCAGCAGGTTCAGGCGTTCTTCGACAACCTCGAACGCGAGCTCGACCAGATCGAGTACTTCCGACCGCTCGACAAACGGGCCACCATGGTGGTCAACCTGCGCAACATCTTCGCGCGCATGCAGCCGACCCGGCAGGACATCCAGACGCTGCACGGCATCGCCATGGCGCTGTCGGAGGGTCGCAAGGGTCCGGCGCGTGGCGGCGTGCTGGACGGCGAGGAGGCCAAGGCATTGCGCGCCCTGCTGGCGGAATACGGCGACGGGCGCGTGCCGGGCGAGCGCAGCCCGGTGCGCGGGCTGGCGCGCCTGCTCCGCCGCAATCCGACCGAGGCCGAGCGAATGCTCTGGGAGGCGCTCACGCGCGACCGGCGGTTCGCCGGCCAGGGGTTCAAGCGTCAGGTGCCGGTCGGCCCGCACATCGCCGACTTCGTTTCCTTCCCGTTACGCGTCGTGATCGATGTCGTGCAAGCGGGCGAGCACGAGGCCGCGCAAAAGACTCGCGCTCAGAAGCGCGCCTGGCTTGCGGATCGCGGCTACCGCGTACTCGGCGTGTCCGGCGCGGAGCTCGAGGCTGATGTGGGAGCTGTCCTGGACCGGCTGGCGCACGAACTCAGCAGACTTGCAACACCTTGAGGAGAACCGCCGGCCTGTCCAGCCCGGGCGCGAAGCCTTCCGGGGGTGAAGTCTTATCGCGGCGCCTTACAGCTTCTGGATGGCGACCTGGTAGCCCTTGTGCAACAGCCGGTACTGGCCGTCGATCGCCGTCAGGAAGATATCGATGCCGAGCTTCGGGCGTTCGATTTCGCCCTCCATCTGGTCGAACTCGTAGTCGTCGAAAATGACGATGCCGTTCCTCGCGACCATTGGCCAGCTCAACGCGGCATCGCTGTAGACGTCGGCGGCACGATGGCTGCCGTCGATGTAGACGATGTCGAACCGGCGCGCCTCGATGGCGAGTTGCGGCAGCACCCCGGATGACGGTCCTTTGCGCTTCTCGAACCGTCCGGCGAACGATGCCACATTGGCATCGAACTTCTGTTCGGTCTCCGGAACGAGGGCCGCGAAATACGGGTTGAGCGCGTGCTCGACATTGCCGCCGAAGGTATCGACGCAGACGAGCCGGCAAGCCGGAAAATAGTTGAGAAAGAACAGCGCCGAGCGGCCCTCCCACGAGCCGATCTCCAGGATGCGCACCGGCACATCGCGCAGGTGGTGCAGCCATTTGCACCAGTTGTCGAAGTGCCAGGTCGTCCAGTCCGCGGAGAACGACTTGCCGTCGTACCAGCGGGCAATATCGTCGCCGGAAAGCACCAGCGCCTCGTTCACGGCCGGCGCGTCATCCACCCGTCTTGATCTGCTCGACCGCCGCCGCCATCAGCTCGTCCATGGTACGGCGGAATCTGGTGGTCGGACTCCGCCACGCCCTTGGCGTCGAAATCCTTGCGCACCTTCTTGAATACGTCGTCGTCACCGGCCTCTTCGAAGTCCGCCATGACTACGGACTTGGCATAAGCGTCGGCATCGGCGCCGGTCAGACCGAGCTTGGAGGCGGCCCACAATCCGAGCGTCTTGTTGCGGCGGGCGTTGGCCTTGAAGCGCAATTCTTCGTCGTGCGCAAACTTCTTCTCGAAACCTTCCTCGCGCTTGTCGAACGTGGTCATTCCGTCCTCTCTGTTCTGGGCGTGCCGTCAACCGTTACCCGATCGCGCACAGCCAATTCTTTTCCACCGTTGAGGTGTCCTCGTGGACATCCTATATGCATGCAGCGGCGACGGGAGCGCCGCCTCGCTGCCACCTAGATGCAGCCACCTAGATAGTGTCGCGAGTGCAGCAACTGAAGATTAGCATGGATACGCACAAGAGTTGGAGCAAAAATGTTCGCGCTGCCTTGCATACCGGGCCATGATCGTCAAGGCGACCGCCGGTGCAGCGATTCGCGTGCGAGCGCCGGGCGGAACAAAGCTGTTTTGACGTGATTGTGCTGTCTGGCGTGATCGGCTAGTTTCTGAGCAGGAACGCGTCGCTTGGTCACGTTCTTTAGTCGCCGCCGCGTTCCGCCGCCGCGGACATCACATTCAAACGGGAGCCACGGCATCCAGATGGACATCAACAAACCACGGTATACGCCGATGAGCCGCCGTCGCCGCATCTACGAAGGCAAGGCGAAGATCCTGTATGAAGGGTCGGAGCCGGGAACGCTGATCCAGCATTTCAAGGACGATGCGACGGCATTCAATGCCAAGAAACACGAGGTCATTGAAGGCAAGGGCGTCCTCAACAACCGGATCTCCGAATACGTCTTCCAGCACCTGAACGATATCGGGGTTCCGACGCACTTCATCCGCCGGCTCAACATGCGCGAGCAGTTGATTCGCGAGGTGGAGATCATTCCGCTCGAGATCGTGGTGCGCAACGTCGCGGCCGGTTCGTTGTCGCAGCGGCTCGGCATCGAGGAGGGCACACAACTGCCGCGCTCGATCATCGAGTTCTACTACAAGAACGATCAGCTCGGCGATCCGATGGTCTCGGAGGAGCACGTCACGGCGTTCGGCTGGGCCACTCCGCAGGAGATCGACGACATCATGGCGCTTGCCATTCGTGTCAATGATTTCCTGTCCGGCGTCTTCCTCGGCGTCGGCATCCGGCTGGTCGACTTCAAGATGGAGACCGGCCGGCTGTGGGAAAACGACATGATGCGGATCGTGGTCGCGGACGAGATTTCTCCCGAACTCCTGCCGCCTCTGGGATATCAAGTCGAACGAGAAGCTCGACAAGGACCGCTTCCGCCGGGATCTTGGGGGCCTGCTGGAGGCCTATACCGAAGTGGCGAAGCGCCTCGGCATCGTCAGTGAGGGTGAGCGGCCGCAGGGCTCGGGACCGGTCCTGGTCAAGAGCTGACGGACCGCCGAGCAGGCGATGCGATGATAGTGCATTGGTCACGTCACGCAGCAAACGGCTGGAAACTGAAAAAGGGCGCCATCGTTGGCGCCCTTTGTCTTTTGGCGAGTGCCGGCGGTGGCCACGCCCAGGACTATCCGGCCCGTCCGGTGCGAATCGTTGTTCCCTACGCGGCGGGCGGCGGAACGGACGCACTGGCGCGCTTCCTGTCGCACGGCCTCGAAAGCCGGCTGGGCCAGCCTTTCATCATCGAAAACCGGCCGGGGCAGGGGACGGCGACCGGCGCCACCTTTGTCGCCCGTTCGGCGCCCGACGGCTACACGCTGCTGGCGGCGACCAGTTCGACGCTCGCCTTCAATCCGAGCGTCTATAAGAAACTGGCTTACGATCCTCTCGTCGATTTTTCACCGATTTCGCTGATCGCCGCGGTCCCGTTCGTGCTGGTGGTCAATCCGTCCGTGCCGGTCAACTCGGTCGCCGACCTCGTGCGGCTCGCGAAAGCAAGACCCGGCGAACTGAGTTACGGTTCGGGCGGCATGGGCGCGCCACATCATATCTACATGGAACTGCTCAGGAGCATGACCGGGATCGACATCAGGCACATTCCCTATCGGGGCGGCGGTCCCGCGCTCAACGATGTGGTCGCCGGTCACGTGCCGATCATGTTCGGCGATGTCGCACAGGTGACCGGGCTCATACGCGAAGGCCGTTTGAAAGCGCTCGGAGTGACCGTCAGCCGGCGGATCGAGACCATTCCGGAGGTGCCGACGCTGATCGAAGCCGGACTCGCAGGCTACGAAGCGAACTCTTGGCAAAGCATGGTCGCACCTGCGAATGTTCCGCCTCGGATCGTCGCAGCGGTCAATGCGGCGCTGAACGGAGTGCTCGCCGAGCGCGCGACCAAGGAGCGGTTTGCCAAACTCGGAATGCAGCCGCTGTCGAGCACGCCGGCGGATTTCGGCGCCTACATCCGTGCCGAAATCCAAAAATGGGCGCCAATCATCAAAGCGGCCGGCGCGTCCGAGGATTGAGTTGAGAAACGATAACGTTCACGCGAGGGAGCCCCATGGAAAAGGATTTCACGATCGGCCTTGTTGTTCCGTTTGCCGTCGATGAGGTGCCGGAAGAGGGGCTGCAGATGTATCCCGGGGTGCGGTTCATTCCGCGCGGCGTCGGGGTGAGGTCGCTCACCCCCAAGGGGTACGACAGCGCCTGGGAGGGAATTCTTCCGGCGGCGGAGTATCTCACCGAAAAGGGCGTCGACGCCATCATGGTGATCGGCACCTCCCTGACGTTTTACCGCGGCGCCGATTTCCACGATCGACTGCTGGCGAAACTGCGGGCGGTGACGGGACTTCCGGTGAGTACCATGAGCCAGGCAGTGGTCGACGGGCTGCGCCGCTTCGACGCGCGGCGAATTGTGGTGGCCACCGCCTACGCGGACGAGGTGAACAAGCGGCTCCAGGGCTTTCTCGAGGCGCAAGGCTTTGAGGTGCTGGGCCTTGAAGGCTTCGGGCTGCTCGGCTTCGGCGAGCCGGGCAAGATGAGCGAGGCCGACATCATCGCGCTCGGCTCCAAGCTCTGCACCGCTGCGCCGGATGCCGAAGGCTTGCTGATTTCCTGCGGCGGCCTGCGCACGCTTGGCGTGGCGAAGCCGCTCGAAGAGCGCCACGGTGTTCCGGTGGTATCCAGCACGCAGGCGGCGTTCTGGGCGGCGCTGCGGCTGGTCGGCGAGAGCGGCCAGGTCGCCGGTCGCGGCATGTTGCTGGAACGGTCGATCGCCGCCCCTGTGCATTGAGGCGATTCGGGCCTAAACTTGCACCAACATTATCTGTGCCCGAAACGGAACAAGGACGTCATGAAGGCCCGTATAACTGTCACGCTGAAACCCGGCATCCTTGATCCGCAAGGCAAGGCGATCGAGGGCGCGTTGAAGTCCCTGGGTGTGGACGGCGTGGCCAGCGTGCGTCAGGGCAAGGTGTTCGACGTCGAGATCGCTGGTCACGACCGCAAGCAGGCGGAGGCGCTGCTCAAGCAGGCGGCCGACAAGCTGCTCGCCAACACGGTGATCGAGAATTATGATGTCGAGGTGTTGCGCTAGGATCATCGACGATGGCCGAGATCACGAATGAATTGATGTACGAGGTGCTGAAGCACATCCAGGAGGATGTCGCTGCTCTGAAGGAGGGCCAGCGTGAGCACAGTGCTGCTCTCAATGCCATTCGTATCCATATGGTCGGAATGCAGCAGGATATTCAGAACCTGTATTCCGCATTTACGCGCCACGAAGCGCAACTGAGTCGTATCGAGCGCCGGCTGGAAATCGCCGAGGTAACATGATGAGCGCGCTGCGCGCCGGCATTGTGGTCGCCGTGCTCGGCGCCGGGCTTGTGGCCCTGCTGGCGGGTGATGCGGCAACAATTGGCTTGCGGCAGACGCCCGGCACCGCAAAGCCGGCGCGAACGGCGATCTGGAGCGAGGTGAAGTGGCCGTTCCCGCTTGATCAGTGGGGTACCGGCCGCGCCTTCGTCTGCGCCGCTGCGGATTGCGGCACCGAACTCAGCGTCTACATTCGGCCCAAGCTCGGCTTTTGCAATTGTGCGACCGGCGTTTCGGACGATGACGAACTCGACCGCGTCGGCGATCTCGAACTGTACAGCGACAAGTTCAAAGGCCTGGGCGAGGGGCGCGCGATCAGCGTCGGGTTCATGAAGGGGCGCAGCCGGCCCTACCACATCGAAATGCGCTATGGCGCGCCGCGCACGGCGCTGGCGATTGCGTTCAATGACAAATGCGATGTGGTGGTTGCGACCGTCGCGGCCGAACGGGGCCAGCTTGTGACCGCCGAACGGGCCGCGCTCGAATTTCTCAACAGCGATCGCATCCTGCGCTGGGCCGAAGCGGAACTGGGCATCTGATGAAATCCGCCGTTCTCGTTTTCCCTGGCATCAATCGCGAACGCGACATGGCGCGCGCTTTGAAACTCATCTCCGGCCGCGAGCCCGCGCTGGTCTGGCATGCCGACACCGCGCTGCCGGCTGGCACTGACCTCGTGGTGGTACCGGGCGGCTTCTCCTATGGCGATTACTTGCGCTGCGGCGCGATCGCGGCGCGCGCGCCGATCATGGCGGCGGTTCGGGCGCATGCGGCCGCCGGCGGCTTGGTGCTCGGCGTCTGCAACGGTTTCCAGATCCTGTGCGAATCGGAATTGCTGCCGGGCGTGCTGATGCGCAACGCGGCGCTGAAGTTCATCTGCCGCGATGTCCATCTGCGCGTCGAACGCTCCGACACGCCGTTCACCCGTGGCTACAATGCGGGCCAGGTGATCCGCGTGCCGGTGGCGCATGGCGAAGGCAACTACGTTACCGACGCCGAGACGCTGGACAGGATCGAAGGCGAAGGGCGGGTGCTCTACCGCTACACCGCGCCGGACGGCAGCCTCGATCCGAAATGGAACCTCAACGGCGCCAGCAACTCCATCGCCGGCGTCCTTAACGACAAGGGCAACGTGCTCGGTTTGATGCCGCACCCGGAGAATCACGTCGAGGCGGCGCTCGGGCCGACCGACGGCCGTGGCCTGTTCGCTGGGCTGGTCGATCATTTCGACAAGGCGGCCTAGGGCTGCGTAACAACCGCATTGGCGTGCGGCCGGTGCTGTCTATCGCGTGGACTTGACCGATGGGCCTGGCCACCCCATCAACTGTGGACGCACCGAATTGATGGATTGCCGGGCCGCGCCCGGCAATGACATTTAGGGCCAATGGCTAAGACCACGAAAACAGCGAAAGCCGGACGAAAAAGGAAGGCGTCTTCCGGGAAGTCCAAGCGGCCGACTGCGTCCGGCAAGAAGACCGCGGCGAAGAAACCCAAGCGGAAGCCATCCACGGCCAAGAAATCCGGCACCCGTGCCCCGGTCGTCAAGAAGGCTGCAGCCAAGGCCAAGGGTCGCAGTAAACCTGCGCCGAAGGCCGGCGCGGTCGCAATCACGCCCGCCATCGTCGCCGCCCACGGGCTCAAGAGCGACGAGTATCAGCGCCTGACCGGGCTGATCGGGCGCGAACCCTCGCTGACCGAGTTGGGCATCTTCTCGGCGATGTGGAACGAGCACTGCTCGTACAAGTCGTCGAAAATTCATCTGCGGACCCTGCCGACCCAGGCGCCGTGGGTAATCCAGGGGCCGGGGGAAAATGCCGGTGTCATCGATATCGGCGACGGGCTCGCCTGCGTGTTCAAGATGGAGAGCCACAACCACCCGAGCTACATCGAGCCCTACCAGGGCGCGGCGACCGGCGTCGGCGGCATCCTGCGCGACGTGTTCACGATGGGTGCACGGCCGATCGCCTGCCTCAACGCGCTGTCGTTCGGCGCACCCGAGCATCCCAAGACCCGCATTCTGGTATCGGGCGTGGTCGCGGGGGTCGGCGGCTACGGCAACAGCTTCGGCGTCCCCACTGTCGGCGGCCAGGTGCGCTTCCACACCCGCTACGACGGCAACTGCCTGGTCAACGCCATGGCGGTCGGCCTCGCCGAGACGGACAAGATCTTCTACGCCGCGGCGTCGGGCGTCGACATGCCGATCGTCTATCTCGGCTCCAAGACCGGCCGCGACGGCATCCACGGCGCCAGCATGGCGTCGGCCGAGTTCGACGAGGATTCGGAAGCCAAGCGCCCGACCGTTCAGGTCGGCGACCCGTTCTCCGAAAAACTCCTGCTCGAAGCCTGTCTCGAAATCATGGCGCAGGACTGCGTCATTGCCATCCAGGATATGGGCGCCGCCGGCCTGACCTGCTCGGCGGTCGAGATGGGCGCCAAGGGCGATCTCGGCGTCACGCTCGATCTCGACTCGGTGCCATGCCGCGAAGAGCGCATGAGCGCCTACGAGATGATGCTCTCGGAAAGCCAGGAGCGCATGCTCATGGTGCTCAAGCCCGAGAAGGAGCAGGAGGCCGAAGCGATCTTCCGCAAATGGGGGCTCGATTTCGCGATCGTCGGCCGCACCACGCCGACGAAGCGCTTTATCGTACGCCACAACGGCAAGGTGATGGCGGACCTTCCGATCAAGGAGCTCGGCGACGAGGCGCCGGTCTACGACCGCCCCTATGTCGAGACGCCGAAGCGCGCGGCGATCGATGCGGCCGAGGTGACGCCACCGATGTCGAACGTCGAGGCGCTACTCTACCTGATCGGCTCGCCCGACCTCTGCTCCAGGCGCTGGGTGTGGGAACAGTACGATCACGTCATTCTCGGCAACACCGTGCAGCGTCCCGGCGGCGACGCCGCCGTGGTGCGCGTCAACGACGGCCCGAAGGCGCTGGCGCTGACCAGCGACGTGACGCCGCGCTATTGCGAGGCCGATCCGTTCGAAGGGCGGCAAGCAGGCGGTGGCGGAAGCCTGGCGCAACATCACCGCGGTGGGGGGCAGGCCGCTTGCCATCACCGACAATCTGAATTTCGGCAATCCGGAGCGGCCGGAAATCATGGGGCAACTGGTCGGCTGCATCCGCGGCATCGGCGAGGCCTGCCGGCGGCTCGATTTCCCGGTCGTGTCCGGCAACGTCTCGCTCTACAACGAGACCAACGGCCGGGCGATCCTGCCGACGCCGACGATCGGGGGCGTCGGCCTGCTCGACGATTTCACCAAGTCGGCGACGCTTGCCTTCAAGGCCGAGCAGGAAGCTATCTTGCTGATTGGCGAGACCTCTGGCTGGCTCGGCCAGTCGCTCTGTCTGCGCGAAATCTGCGAGCGCGAGGAGGGCGCGCCGCCCCCGGTCGATCTCGATGCGGAGCGCCGCAATGGCGACCTCGTCCGAGCGCTGATCGTGGAGGGGATCGCCACCGCCGCCCACGACCTGTCGGACGGCGGCCTGCTGGTGGCGCTCGCCGAAATGGCGATGGCGTCCGGCATCGGCGCCGAACTCGAAGCGCCGCCGCTCACCCCCCATGCCTTCTGGTTCGGCGAGGATCAGGCACGCTATGTGGTCACCGTGCGCGCCAGTGTGGCCGAGCGCACCATGGCCCGCGCGCGCGCCGCCGGAGTGCCGATCCGCGCAGCTTGGAATAACGGCCGGCGATGCATTGACGCTCAAAGGCGAGCGCCCCATTCTGGTCGCAAAGCTTCGTGAACGCTTCGAGGGCTGGCTGCCGGGATATCATGGCGGGCGGCGTGGGGTGACCTGGGGCGAGCAGCTAGGAGAACTCCGATGCCCATGGACGCAAACGAGATTGAGCGCCTGATCAAAGCGCGCATCCCGGATGCCGACGTCACGATCCGCGACCTCGCCGGCGATGGCGACCATTATTCGGCAACCGTGCTCGCGGAGTCCTTCCGCGGCAAGTCGCGCGTGCAGCAGCACCAGATCGTCTACGAGGCACTGAAAGCCGAAATGGGCGGCAAGCTGCATGCGCTCGCCCTGCAGACCGGGACGCCGGAGCGTTGACGGTGGCGAGGAAGCATTTGGGTCGCCGTCCCGTTTAGCAGCCACGTCCTCCAGTAAGCGCAGCCTCACCAGGACGCACCATGATGTCGATCTGCGACTGTCCGCTCCATCGCCGCGGCTTCTTCAAGCTGACCGCGGCCGCTGCGCTTGGATGGTCGCAGGGCGCGACGGCGCAGACCACGATCCCCGGTAATTTCAGGCCGCCGCAAGTGACGCTCCCGCCACGCGGCGAGTTCGTGGTGCGGGGCGCCTTTGTGCTCACCATGGACCCGACGCTCGGCGAGTTTCCGGTCGGCGACGTCTATGTGCGGGATGGGGCAATCGTGGCAGTCGGCAGAGATCTGCCGGCCGCGAATGCCCGCATCATCGACGGCAAAGACATGATCGCGATGCCGGGTTTCGTGGAGACGCACTGGCATCTCTGGAACAGCTCGCTTCGCGCCCTCATCAGAGGCGACGATCCCAAGGACGGCTACTTTCCGCTGACGTTGCGCGCGGGCCCGCACTGTAGTCCGCAGGACGCCTACTGCTCGGTACGCCTCGGCGTTGCGGAGGCGTTAAGCTCCGGCATTACCACCGTGCACGACTGGTCGCACAACGTCCGCTCGCCGGATCATGCCGATGCGGAGCTACAGGCCCTTGCCAATCTCGGCATCAGGGCGCGCTTTTCGTACGGCTGGGGCCAGGACCTTCCGCTCGACCGGCCGATGAATCTTGACGATCTCTCGCGGGTAACGCGCGAATGGCTGCCCCGCAACGATCTGCTCACGCTCGGTGCGGCGATGCGCACGCCGGTACAGAACCAGCGCGGCGCGGTGCCGATTGAGATATTGCAGGCCGAGATGACGGCGATCCGCAAGCTCGGTTTGCCGATGACCATGCACGTGCGCGCCGGGACGGTGGCGTTGCTCGACCGCCAGGGCCTGCTCGGCCGCGATCTCCAGCTTATCCATCCGCAAGGTCTCACGCCGGATGAACGGGCCGCGGTCGCGCGGACCGGTACGACCTTCAGCATCGCGCCCGTGATCGAGCTCAACTACGCACAGGCAGCCCGCGGCTACATCCAGTTTGCGGAGCTTGCCGAGGCGCGCATTCCGATAAGCCTGTCGGTCGACAGTTCGGGCGCTTCGGCCAACGCCGATTTCTTCGCATGCATACGCGCGCTGATGTGGTCGCACCGCCAGCGCTCCGACACCAAGATGCCGCTGCTGCCGCGCCGCCTGATCGAGCTTGCCACCATCGAAGGCGCCCGCGATTTAGGCCTCGACCGGAGCATCGGCTCGCTCACGCCTGGCAAACGCGCCGACCTGATCCTGGTGCGCACGACCGACCTCAACATGGCGCCGGTCGTCGACCCGTTCTACGCACTGGTCTATTCGGGCGCGCCCGCCAACGTCGACACCGTCGTCGTCGACGGCCGCATCCTCAAACAGGGCGGCAAGTTCACAGCACTCGACGAGGCCGAAGTGGTGCGCGAGGCAACCGCGTCGGTGCGGGCCCTGCAGGCCCGCATGGCTGCGCTCTGAATCGCTCGCTTTGGGACGGCATTTCCGGGGTAAAGCCCCTTGCTTTCTGCCCGCGAACACCCGATTTTTAGCTGTAGCGACCTGCAATTCTTTAGAGGACTTCCATGAGCATTCAGGACTTCATCAAGAACGAGGTGTCCGGCAGCGATGTTGTGCTGTTCATGAAGGGCACGCCGCAGTTTCCGATGTGCGGGTTTTCCGCGCAGGTCATTCAGATTTTGGATCACCTCGGCGTGAACTACAAGGGCTTGAACGTGCTGGAGTCCGACGACCTGCGCGACGGCATCAAGTCCTATTCCAATTGGCCGACGATCCCGCAGCTTTACGTCAAGGGCGAGTTTGTCGGCGGCTGCGACATCGTGCGCGAGATGTTCCAGGCCAGCGAGTTGCAGCAGCTGCTCAAGGACAAGGGCGTTGCCGTCAAGGAGAGCACGCAGGCGTAACGGCGCCCGATCATTGCCCGGCCTTTGATCCGGCAATTGATCATGCTGCCACCAATGACCGACACCGCGATGCCGGCCTTGTGCCGGGCATCGCGTTTTTTTGCAGTATCGGCGAAGTCGTGGATGGCCGAAGTGACGCCGTCCTCTGGACGGTTACGTCCGGCCATGACGACACGAAGGTTCGGAAACGAGCGACGAAGGTTCGGAAACGAGCGACGAATAGGTCGCGTCAGCGCGAGTAGTACTCGACCACCAGGTGCGGTTCCATCTTCACCGGATAGGGCACATCGGTGATTTGCGGAATGCGGATCAATTTCGCGGTCATCTTCTGGTGGTTGACCTCGATGTAGTCGGGCACATCACGCTCGCCCAGTCCGGTCGCCTCGATCACGGCGGCGAGCTGCTTGGATTTCTCCTTCACCTCGATCTGCTCGTCGACCTTGAGCCGGTAGCTCGGGATGGTGACGCGCCGGCCGTTGACGCTGACGTGGCCGTGATTGATGAACTGGCGCGCCGCGAACACTGTCGGCACGAACTTGGCGCGGTAGATCACGGCGTCGAGCCTGCGCTCCAGCAGCCCGATCATGTGGGCGCCGGTGTCGCCCTTGAGCCGTCGGGCTTCGGTGTAGATACCGTGGAACTGGCGCTCGGTGATGTTGCCGTAGTAGCCGCGCAGCTTCTGCTTGGCCTTGAGCTGAACGCCGTAGTCGGAGAGCTTGCTTTTGCGGCGCTGGCCATGCTGGCCGGGGCCGTACTCACGTTTATTGA
The DNA here is from genome assembly GCA_963807865.1 of uncultured Alphaproteobacteria bacterium. Classification (GTDB taxonomy): domain Bacteria; phylum Pseudomonadota; class Alphaproteobacteria; order Rhizobiales; family Xanthobacteraceae; genus VAZQ01. The sequence continues at coordinate 335,646 of CAWEDK010000017.1, forward strand.
CGGGGCTCTTGGGGCGGCCCCAGACATTCTCGCCCATCCGGCGGTCGATCTTGTACTTGGCCTCATGGCGCTTGGTCATCGCGTCCTCATCCTGAGTGATTGAGAGGATCGCGCCCTCCTCTGTCCCGGACAGGCCGGAACCGACAGGTCTTTGGGCCGAAGCGACGGCAAAAACCACGGGTCGCGAAACGCCGCGCGAAATTGCGCGCGGCGGGCGGGTTCTAGGCGGAATGAGGCGTCAAGTCAAACCGGCCGGCGGCCGCCGATCCGGAGCCGCCGGGGTCACGCAAGCCCCTCAATCCTTGAGCGGAATTTCCTGGAAGACATCGATATCGATGCCGCCCGGGAACATCGCGCGCCAGGTCTGCAGGTAGGCTTGCACCCGCGGGTCGCTGGCGACCCGTTGGCGGTTGAACTCGACCATCTCGGGCAGTTCGTACTCGATTTCCTGAACGAAACGCGCCGGATCGTCGACATTTTGGATCAGCCGGGTGCGTCCGGCGCCGAACACCTCATAGAACGGAGCCGCCGCCTTGAGCATCGACGCGATATGCGCGGGGTTTGCGCCCGGCAGTGTGAACCGGAATTGCAAGGTTCGCCGGACTTTTGGAGGCGCCTTCGCCATCGTGATGTCCCCAGTCGCCGGATCTCTCCCATCCGGGTATGCCGAAGACGTAACGCTAAGGCGCAATTCCGAAACGCGCCAGCGCCTTGCGCAGTGCCGCCGGGGGAGGGCGGTGCGAGGTAAACAGGATTCGGGCCTCGGCTGCCGGCGCCTGCGGGGCAGGCAGGCCGATAAGGTCGACCACGCGCCGCGCGATGGCGGGGGCAGGGTCGATGAAACCGACCGGCCAGGGTGATAGCCGCTCCAGGCTGGGCAGCAGCAGCGGAAAGTGGGTGCAGGCGAGCACGATGGTGTCGGTCCGGCGGCCGGCCTCCTCGACGAAGCATGGCGCCAGCTCGGCGGCGAGATCGGCGTCGGCGACCGATTCGCCGCGCAGTGCCGCCTCGGCCAGCGAGGCAAGGCGCGCCGAGCCGACCAGCTTGACGTCGGCGCCGTTGGCGAAGTCCTGGATCAGCTTGCGGGTATATTCGCGGTTTACCGTCGCCTTGGTGCCGAGCACCGACACGCGCCGCGTGACCGATCCGGCACAGGCCGGCTTGATCGCCGGGACGGTTCCGACGAACGGCACGGCATACCGCTCGCGGAGGTGCGGCAGGACGATGGTTGACGCCGTGTTGCAGGCGATCACGATCAGCGCCGGCTGGTGGCTCGCGATGAGCTCGCCCATCAGGGCGACGACGCGCTCGACCAGCGCGCCTTCGGGCTGCTCGCCATAGGGAAAGAACGCATCGTCGGCCACGTAGATGTAGCGGGCGTCCGGCCGCGCCTTGGCGACCTCGCGGAAGACCGTGAGGCCACCGAGTCCGGAATCAAAGACAAGGATGGTTGGCAGGGTCGGCACGGCGACCGTTGGTACGAAAAGACGAGGCGCATCGCAACGGGTGGTGAGACCGCGCGGTTCTCTCCGCTCGTCCCGGCGAAGCATCGACGCTAGATTAAGCTTGTTTCCCGGGCGCAGCGCAGCGCGAAGTGCGGAGCGGTGCGCTGCAGACCCGGGATCGTAACGAACACCGCCTTCGACACAAGATTCGCCCGCTTTCGCGGGCATGAGCGGAGCGTGAGGTCAATCGGGGAAGCCCGGCGGGCTGCGTCAGGTCGCGCCGAACACCCGTTGGAAGATCGTATCGACGTGCTTGAAATGGTGGCCGAGGTCGAAATTCTCCCGCAGTTCGTCCTCGCTCAGATGCTGCCGCACCTCGTTGTCGGCCAGCAGCAGCGCGAGAAAGTCCCCGCCCGAGCGCCACACCTGCATGGCGTTCCGCTGCACCAGCCGGTAGGCATCCTCGCGGGCGACGCCCTTCTGCGTCAGCGCGATCAGCACCCGCTGGGAGTGAACCAGACCGCCCAGCCGATCGAGGTTCTTCTGCATGTTGTCCGGGTAGACCACGAGCTTGTCGACGATCGTGGCGAGCCGGCTGAGGGCAAAGTCGAGCGTCGCCGTCGCGTCGGGGCCGATCATGCGTTCGACCGACGAGTGGGAGATGTCGCGCTCATGCCAGAGCGCGACGTTCTCGAGCGCCGGGGTGACGTAGCCGCGCACCATGCGCGCCAGGCCCGTGACGTTCTCCGACAAGACCGGGTTGCGCTTGTGCGGCATCGCCGACGAGCCCTTCTGACCTTCGGAGAAGAACTCCTCGGCTTCCAGCACCTCGGTGCGCTGCAGATGGCGGATTTCGGTGGCGAGCCGCTCGACCGACGAGGCGACGACGCCAAGCGTGGCGAAGTACATCGCGTGGCGGTCGCGCGGGATGACCTGGGTCGACACCGGCTCGGGAGTGAGCCCCATTGCCTTGGCGACATGCGCCTCGACGCGCGGATCGACTTGCGCGAAGGTGCCGACCGCGCCCGAGATCGCGCAGGTCGCGACTTCCTTACGGGCGGCCGCCAGCCGCTCCTTCGCCCGCGCAAATTCCGCGTAGGCCTGCGCCAGCTTGAGCCCGAAGGTCGTGGGTTCGGCATGGATGCCGTGCGAGCGCCCGATGGTCGGCGTCATCTTGTATTCGAACGCGCGGCGCTTGAGCGCGGCGAGCAGCTTTTCGACATCGCCGATCAGGAGGTCGGCGGCGCGCACGAGCTGCACGTTGAAGCAGGTGTCGAGAACGTCCGACGACGTCATGCCCTGGTGAACGAAGCGTGCCTCCGGCCCGACGATTTCCGCAAGGTGCGTGAGAAACGCGATGACGTCGTGCTTGACCTCGCGCTCGATCTCGTCGATGCGTGCAATGTCGAACGTGGCGCTCCGGCCCTTGTCCCAGATTTTCTTCGCTGCCGACTTAGGGATGAGACCAAGCTCGGCCATGGCATCGGCCGCGTGCGCCTCGATCTCAAACCAGATGCGGAAGCGGGTTTGCGGGTCCCAGATCGCGGCCAATTCGGGTCTGGTGTAGCGCGGGATCATCGGCGGCCTTTTGGTAAATGCGAGCGAGCGCGCTGTAGCAGATCGGGCTGGCAAGCTCAATTCGAGACGGTATCATATGCCTTTCGCTTGCCTGAATTGCCGGGACGCCGGCGACTTGGTAGCATTAAAGAAACTCCAAGAAGGCACCGCGGGGCCTGTACCCGCACAGGAGGCCACCATGATCAAGCTGTCATTCGCCGTCGCCGTAGCGAGCTTCGCCACTCTGCCGCTGGCGCCGCCCGCGCTTGCGCAAGACGATGTCGATCAGCGTTTCGGTGCCGTGCATTTTCCGACCTCGTGCAACGAGGTCGCGCAGCGCCGCTTCGACCGTGGCATGCGTTACCAGCATTCGTTCTGGTATCAGTCGTCCAAGGAGATTTTCGAGGAGGTCATCAAGGCCGATCCTGAGTGTGCGATCGCCTACTGGGGCATTGCTCTGAGCCTGCTCTATAATCCGCACTCTCCGCCGCCCGCATCCAGCCTTCCGCTCGGCCTAGCCGCCATCCAGAAGAGCAAGGAGGTTGGCGCCAAGACGCCGCGCGAGCGCGACTATGTCGACGCGCTCTCCGTGATGTATACGGACTACGACAAGATCCCGCATCGCGAACGCGTCCAGGCCTATCTCAAAAAGATGGAAGCGCTGGCTGCGCGCTACCGGGATGACGACGAGGCGCAGATTTTATTCGCCATCGCGCTTAACGTCGCCGCCTCGCCCAACGACAAGACCTATTCCAACCAGCTCAAGGGCGCGGCCATCCTGGAGCCGATTTTCAAGCGCCAGCCGCGGCATCCGGGCGCCGCGCATTATCTGATCCACCTTTACGACTCGCCGGCGCTTGCCGAAAAGGGCCTCGACGCAGCCAGGCGATATGCCGCGATTGCGCCGGCAGCCCCGCACGCCCAGCACATGCCATCGCACATCTTCACGCGGGTCGGTTATTGGAAGGATTCGATCGCCTCCAATATCGCATCGGCGCGTGCGGCAAAGAGTGACAAGGATTCTCCTGGGCAGCTGCACGCCATGGACTACATGGTCTACGCCTATTTGCAGCTCGGCCAGGACCGCAATGCGCAGAATGTCGTCGCGGAAATGGTTCAGGTTGCCGACAGTCCCGACCAGTTCGCGTATGGCTATGCGCTTGCCGTGAGTCCCGCGCGCTACGCGGTGGAACGCGGTGATTGGAAGGGCGCCGCGGAGCTTCAGGTCAAGCCGGGCAGATTCGCCTATGCCGAAGCGATGACGCATTTCGCGCGTGCTCTCGGGGCGGCCCGCAATGGCGATCCCGAGGCGGTGAAGGCCGACATCGCCAAATTGGCCGAACTGCGCGAGAAGCTGCGGGCGGCGAAGGACGCGTACTGGTCCGAGCAAGTCGATATTCAATGGCAGGTCGCCACGGCTTGGCTGCTTTACGCCGAGGGCAAGTACGACGACGCGCTGAAAGCCATGAGCGCGGCGGCGGATGCCGAAGACAAGACCGAGAAGCATCCGGTGACGCCGGGTGTCCCGACACCCGCGCGGGAGCTCTACGGCGTGATGCTGCTCGAGCGCGGCATGGCCAAGGAGGCGCAGGCGGCGTTCGAGGCGACGCTGAAGAAGGAGCCGAACCGCCTCGGTGCGGAGATCGGCGCCGCCAGGGCGGCCGAGAAGGCCGGCGACTTGGCAGCGGCCAAGGCGCACTACGCCGCGGCGGTTGCGCTTGGCACGGAGGCCGATCCGGTGCGGCCGGAGATCGCCGCCGCCCGCGCCTTCATGGCGAAGGTGAAGTGAATCAACGCACTCCGTGATGCGCGGGCTTGACCCGCGCATCCACCTTCTAGCGAAAATGATGGATTGCCGGGCCAAGCCCGGCAATGACGAATTCGAGGCAGCTGCGATCGCCGTTAATTCATCAGCCGCGCGCGGTCGTGCGGTTGGTCGAGGTCGACCGGCGTCCCCTTGGGAATGATGCCGAGCGGATTGAGCCGCGCGATCGACCAGTAGTTGATCACGTAGTAGCGCGGCTTCACGGTCTCGGCGACGCCCGGCACCCGGTACAGTTCCAGCATGTAGTTCTGCAGGTTGGGATAGTCGGCGATCCGCTGGCGGTTGCAGCGGAACAACGAGAAATACGCGACGTCGAACCGCAGCAGCGTCGGCAACAGCCGCCAGTCCGCCTCGGTGATCTGGTTGCCGACCAGATAGCGCTGCCGGCCAAGTCGCGCCTCCAGCTCGTCGAGTGTTGCGAACAGCGAATCGTAGGCCGCCTCGTAGGCGGCCTGCGTCTTGGCAAAGGCGCACCGGTAAACGCCATTGTTGACGTTCGGATAGATCAACTCGTTGAGGCGGTCGATCTCGGCGCGCAGCGCGTTCGGATAGTAGTCGTTGTTGTTGCCGGTGACGCCGTCGAACTCGCTGTTGAACATGCGGATGATGTCGGGCAATTCGTTGTTGACGATCCGCTTCGTCTTCTTGTCCCACAGCGTCGGCACCGTCACCTTGCCGGTGTATTTCGGATCGGTCGCCGTATAGGCCTCGTGCATGTAGCGGAAGCCATTCACCGTGTCGGGCGTGCAGTCGGGAAACCGCGGGTCGTTCTCGAACGTCCAGCCTTGCGTGCGCAGTCCCGGCACCGAATAGGCCACCGTGATGACGTCCTGCAGGCCCTTCAGCGCCCGGTAGATCAGCGTGCGGTGTGCCCACGGACAGCCGTGCGCGACATAGAGATGGTAGCGTCCGGGCTCGGCCTTGAATCCGGACGAGCCGTCGGCCGTGATCCGATCGCGGAAGCGGCTGTCGGCACGCTTGAATTCGCCGGTCGTGCCGGTTTCCTGCGGCAGTTCGCCGTCCGTCCACTTGCCGTCGATCAACACGCCCATCAGGCCACCTCTCCACGCGCCGTCGCCGCGGCATTGCGGATGGCCGCGATGTTGGATCGATAATCGGCGCTGCCGCCTTTGAACACCGCCGAGCCGGCGACCAGCACGTTGGCGCCGGCGCGCGCCACGGCGGGCGCGGTCTCCGGCGTAACGCCACCGTCAACTTCGATGTCGATCGGCCGTGTGCCGGCGAGCGCCCTCAGCCGGGCGATCTTTTCGGCCGCGTACGGGATGTAGGCCTGGCCGCCGAAGCCGGGATTGACCGACATCACCAGGATCAGGTCGACGAGGTCGATGACGGGTTCGATCGTGCTCTCCGGCGTGCCCGGATTGAGCGTCACGCCGGCCTTCTTGCCGAGCGCGCGAATGGCCTGCAGCGAGCGATGGATGTGCGGGCCGGCCTCGACATGAACCGTGATGATGTCCGAGCCGGCCTTGGCGAACGCCTCGAGATAGGGATCGCAAGGCGCGATCATCAGATGAACGTCGAATAGCTTCTCGCTGTGCGGCCGCAGCGCTTTCACGACGTCGGGGCCGATCGAGATATTGGGGACGAAATGTCCGTCCATGACGTCGATGTGGATCCAGTCGGCGCCCGCTTGATCGACCGCGCGCACCTCTTCTCCCAGGCGGGCGAAGTCGGATGCCAGGATCGAGGGGGCAATGAGCAAAGGGCGGCGCATCACGTCTTTCTTCCGGCTGGCGTCGGGCGAAGCGATCCACCTGTCTGGCCCGGTTTGAACCGGTCGGACCGAGCCAGGAGCGAGCGGGGTAGGTAACATGGCGGCCGCGGCGGGAGCAACGCGCGGACGGCCATCGCATGCCCACATTTCGCGCCGTAGGCAGCGGCGCCGCCCATTTTCGGGCGGCGCACATGTTTGAGAGGGCTCGCCATGGCACGCACCGACGCGATCGTGCTCGGCGCCGGCATCGTCGGCACGTCCATCGCACTGCATCTCGCCAAGCGCGGCCTGAGCGTCGCCCTGTTCGACCGCCGCAGCCCGGGCGAGGAGACATCCTTCGGCAATGCTGGTGTGATCGAAGGCAATACGCTGTTTCCGCATCCGTTTCCGGCCAATTTCGGCGCGCTGATGCGAGTTGCCTTGAAGCAGGCGCCGGAGGCCAATTACCACCTGTCCTTTCTCCCGCAGATCGCACCATGGCTGCTGGCCTACCGGGCGAACTCGTCGTTCGAGCGCCGGATGGAATTCGCCGAGCAGATGCGGCCGCTGTTCAGCCATGCCATCTCCGAACACGAAGCGCTGATGGCGGAGGCGGATGCGACCCGGTACCTGCGCAAGGAAGGCTGGCTCAAGCTCTATCGAAGCGAATCAGGGTTTCGCGACACCGCGCGGGAGCGCGAGGTGGCGGCGAAGTTCGGCCTCGAGCAACGGGTGCTCGATCAGGACGCCGCGCGTGCGCTGGAGCCATCGCTGGCGCCGGTCTTTGACCGGGCCGTGCATTGGCCCGGCGCGGCGAGTGTCAGCAATCCGCTGGCGGTGACCCGGGCCTACGCCGCCAGGTTCCGCGCGCTCGGGGGCGTCACGCTCAACGGCGATGCCCGCACGCTGCGCCGCGATGGCAAGGTCTGGCGGGTCGATGCCGAGGAGGGGCCGGTCGATTCGCCAAACCTCGTGGTCGCGCTCGGTCCTTGGGCGCCTGACATCCTGGACCCGCTAGGCATCAAGCTGCCGATGGCGGTCAAGCGCGGCTACCATCGGCAGTTCCGCCCGCAGGGGAATGCCGGCCTGACCCGCCCGGTGGTGGACACCGAGATCGGATATTGCATGGCCCCGATGGAGCAGGGCATCCGGCTAACCACGGGCGCGGAATTCGCCCCGCGCGACGCGGTCCCGACGCCGGTGCAATTCGAGCGGCTCATGCCGGCAGCGCAGGGGCTGTTTCCGCTGGGGGAGCCGCTTGAGACGACGCCCTGGATGGGCAGCCGGCCATGTTTTGCCGATTCGCGTCCCGTGATCGGCCGTGCGCCGAATCTGGACGGCATGTGGCTCGCCATTGGCCACGCCCATTGGGGTCTGACGCTCGGTCCCGCGACCGGCCGTCTGGTCGCCGAGATGATGACCGGCGAGACGACGTTCTGCGACCCGGCGCCTTATCGGGCGGAGCGGTTCTTCCGCGGATGATATCCTGAGCTTCGCCTTCCAGAAACGACGATGCGCGGGACAGGCCCGCGCATCAATCGCTGAATGGTCGGACTCCGGTGCCTCGGACTACTCGACGCTCCGGACCACGCTCGACGTCGGGCGGCCATCGCTCCCCGGCAACTTCATTTCCTTGATGATCATCTCGTCGAACTGGGGCAGCGTCTGCGCCGCGAACTTCGGCCGCATGAAGACGATCTTGTAGCCGCCCGCCTTGAGATCATCGAGCAACCCGCTGGTGGCCTCTGCGGTCGAATGCTGGAAGTCGTGCATCAGGGCAATGCCCTTGCCGTGCTTCTTCAGCTTGGCCATCACCGCCGCGCGCACCTGCTCGGGCTTGCGCAGCTTGAAGTCGAACGAGTCGAAGTCGGTCGAGAAGATGCCGAAGTTGCGCTGACCGAGATAGGTGACGAGCTCCGGCGGATGCTTGAGGCCGGGGAAGCGGAAGAACGGCGCCGTCGGCCCGCCGACCGCCCATTTCACTGCGCTGATGCCCTTCTCGATCTCGTCCTTCGGATCGAACTCACGCATCTCCATCTTGCCGGCGACCTTGAAGCGCCCCTTGTTCTTGTCGAGCATCTGGTGCGACCAGGTGTGCGAGCCAACCGCGTGACCGGCGGTGGCGACCTGCTTGAGCAGCGCCGGCTCGTAGGTCGCATGCAGCCCGATCGGGAAGAAGATCGCCCTGGTGCAGTGACGCGCGAGCGCCGCGAGCACCGCGGCGGTATTTCGCGGCCACGGGCCGTCATCGAAGGTCAGAACGACTTCGCCTTCGCGCAGGAAGTCATGGCTCTTGAAGTGCTCGAATCCGAAACCGGGGCCACCTGTGGTGTCGATCTCGACGACACGGGCGACGCCGATAGCATTCGGATTGCCCGGGCAGTTGACCGCGGCGGGGGCCGGAGGTGTCGCTGGCGCCTGAGCCGGAGGCGTGTTCTGCGCGAACATGATCGGCGCACTCTTTTCAGCCGCCGGTTCGCTGGGTTGAGTTGGCGTGAAAGCCTGGGTGGGTGCGGCAGGTTCGGCCGGTGTGAACTGACTGGGTGCGACAGTCGGCTGCGCAGCCGGCGTGTTCGACCGGCCGGTCGTGGACGGCAGCGCGGGTGCCGGAGTAAGGGCGACAGGCGCTGTCGTAACCGGTGCAGGCGTTGTCGCAACCGGTGCAGGCGCAGGCGCAATTGCTATGGGCGCGGGCGTACGAGCGGAATGTTCGGCCGGTATGCGGGATAGAGCGGCCGGTTGTCCGCCACTTCGCTGACGGTTCGCACCGACTTGGTCTTGGTCGCCGATGTCGCCTTGGTCGCCGATGTCGCGGCCTCAGGTGCGGTCGCCGAAACCTAGATCGACACGCTCTTGGAAAGGACGGCTCCGACCACCGCCACGCCTACCAGGATCGCAAAACCGAAAGCTGCCGCTGCCAGACGCATGGCTCATCCTCCGCACCTAAGTATCCCGACCACGCTTCGGCACGCCCCTGCGCCAGAAGTTAACGTCATCTTAAGTGGCTAATTAAGGGCGGTGTCAACGAGCGCCGAGGCTATCGGCCGGATAATTTCCCACTGTGACAATCCTGCCAGCTTGGCAGACCACCGCTGAGAGCCGCCGCATCAAATACGCCTCTTGCAACTGCGCGTGCAAGCGTATTCGCCCCAATCGAGCCGAGTTCCGCGATTTCATTGACGACATCGTTAAGCGCGCGTCGCCCTGTCGCGGCCGCGAACACAGTATCGCCATCAAGTGTCGTATGCGCCGGGTAGATCGCGCGTGCGATGCCGTCCTGCGCCATCACGGCGAATTGCTTCGCCTGCGACTTGGTCAAGATCGCGTCGGTGGCGACGATCGCGATGGTGGTGTTCTCTCCCGGCCGCCCCTTGGCCACCGGTATCAGCGCATCGGGCGGCACTGTTGCCGGAAAGCCGAGGCCGCCGAACTCGTTACCGATCTCGAACGGCGCCGCCCAGAATTGCGCGGCGGCGCCGACATTGGCATTGCCGCAGGCGTTAACCGCCACCAGAGCGCCGACGGTGTGGCCGTCGCGCGTGACGGCCGAAGCCGAGCCGAGGCCGCCCTTGTACCGGACGGTGGTCGCGCCGAAGCCGGCGCCGGCGGTTCCCAGCGCGAAGTCCAGGCCGGCGCACGCCGCCGCCGCGTAGCCGAGATCGCGATAGGGCGGAAAGCGCCCCCAGTTCTTGTCGCCGCCATTGAGCATGTCGAACAGCACCGCACCGCACACGATCGGAATGCGGATGTCGCCAATCGCAAAGCCGCGCCCCTGCTCGCGCAGCCAGGCTTGCACACCTGACGGCGAATCAAGCCCGAAAGCCGATCCGCCGGACAGCACCACGGCGTCGATCCGTTCGACCGTGCGGTGGGCGTCGAGCAGATCGGTGTCGCGGGTGCCCGGAGCGCCGCCGCGCACGTCAACCGCGGCGACCGCCGGTTCGTCGAACACGATCGCCGTCACGCCCGAGGCCAGCCGGACATCGTCGGCGTTGCCGACCTTAAGGCCCGTCACGTCAGTGATGAGATTTCGCGCCATCCTGGCCTCTCGGGAACCTGCCCGCCGACATCAGCATGGACCGGATGTCGATCACTCGTCCATCACATCGCGGCGAAGGCCCGCTTGCCGACTTGCATCGCGGTGCGATTGCAGCGCATTAAAATGGCATGAGCGCCGATGTCACAATATTGGCCGCGCTGCTGGCGGGGCTGGTCAGTTTCCTCTCCCCCTGCGTGCTGCCGCTGGTGCCGCCATATCTGGTCTTTCTCACCGGCGCTTCGATCGAGCGCCTGGCGGGGGGCGAGCGCGACTTGCGGGTGCGTCGTGAAACGGTCATCGCGGCAATCCTGTTCGTCGCCGGTTTCACGACGGTCTTTGTCGCCCTTGGCGCCAGCGCCAGCGTCGTCGGCGCGATGCTGCGCTACTATTCGAACGCGTTGTCGATCGTTGCCGGCATCGCCATCATCGTCATGGGTCTGCACTTTCTCGGGCTCACGCCGATCAGTCTCCTGCACCGGCAGGCGAGGTTCGATGTCCCGAAGCCTGTAGGGCTATGGGGCGCTTATGTGATGGGCCTTGCCTTTGCGCTCGGGTGGACGCCGTGCATCGGTCCGATCCTGGCGGCGATCCTGGCGGTCGCCGCCTCCGAGGCAACGCTTGCCAAGGGCGCCGGCCTGCTTGCGGTCTACTCGCTCGGCCTCGGAATTCCGTTTATTATCGCCGCATTGGCCGTCGAGCCGTTCGCGGCGTTCGTCGCCCGCTTCCGCTCTCATCTCGCGCATGTCGAGCGCGCCATGGGCGGGCTCCTCGTGCTCACCGGCATCGCGTTCCTGTCCGGCTTCTTCACGCAGCTCAACAGCTGGCTCCTGGAGGCATTTCCGTCTCTGCAGACGCTGGGTTGAGCGAAAAAAGAAACCCGCCCCAGAGCGTGAGCGGGTTTCGCGATCGCAGCCGTGCGCGGACGGGCTATTCGAGTTCGACGTAGGTGATCTTGCCGCTCGGGTCCTTCTTCCAGACATACATCACGTAGTCGAGGCGGGTGACGTCGCCCTTCTTGTCGAAGCTGAGCTCGCCGATCACGGTCTTGAACTTCCGGCCGGAGTGCAGCACTTCGGCGACCTTCTTGGGATCGAGCGACTTGGCCTGCTCGGCCGCCTGCTTGATCAACTGCAACGGCGGCGTAGCTGTAGAGCGTGTAGGCCTGCGGCTCGAAGTTCTTCTTGCGGAATCGTCTCGACCACTTCTTTGGCTTCCGGCCGCTTGCGCGGGTCGGGACCGTAGGTCATGAGCGTGCCTTCGGCGCCCGGCCCGGCGATCGCCGCGAACTCGTCGTCGGTGATGCCGTCGCCGCCCATCAGCGGCGCTTTGACGCCCTGATCGCGCATCTGTCGCAGGATCAGTCCGCCGGTATCATGCAGGCCGCCCCAATAGACGAGTTCGGCGCCCGACGCCTTGATCTTGGAAACGAGCGCGGAGAAATCTTTGTCGTCCTTGTTCACGCCCTCGTACAGCACTTCTTTCATGCCGCCTTTGTTGATCGCCTTCTTGGTTTCATCGGCAAGCCCCTGGCCGTAGGTCGTCTTGTCATGGACGACGGCGACCTTCTTGCCCTTCAGCGCCTTGAGAATGTAGGCGCCGGCGACCGCGCCCTGCTGGTCGTCGCGGCCGCAGGTGCGGAAGATGTTCCACATCTTGCGCTCCGTGACCCGCGGATTGGTCGCGGCCGGAGTGATCTCCAGAATGCCGTTCTCCTGATAGACCTCGGAGGCCGGCATGGTGACGCCGGAATTGAAATGTCCGACGACGAATTTCACGCCGTCGCCGACGAACTTGTTGGCGACCGAGACGCCTTCCTTCGGGTCGGCGCGGTCATCGCCGACCGCGACGGTGATCTTCTGGCCGAGGATGCCGCCGGCGGCGTTGATGTCCTCGACCGCCTGTTCGACGCCGTTCTTGAGCTGCGCACCGAAGGCTGCGCTGCCGCCGGTGATCGGGCCGCCGACGCCCATCTTGATCTGGGCCGATGCGGGGTCTGCGAGTAGCAAGCCAATGCCAAGGGCAAGGCCGGGCGCGAGCCATTTTTTCATGGTGTGTTTCCGTCTGGATGGTGGGAGGCTTTTCATCGGCAGCAAAATCGTGCGGTCCGGACCGCCTCGTGGCAGGATTCAAGCCGCAATCGGCCAGAATGTCACTGGGATTTTGACTTATCCGCGGCGGTCGCATTGTCGCTGCGGCGCCAGGTGAACAGGCCGGTGCGCTGGTTGATCCAACTGTAGCGGGTGACCATCTGGCGCACGCGCATCAACCGGAACCCCAAGTACCCAAAGCCCAGGCAGACCGCGAAATCAACCAGATAATAGTGCAGCGACAAGAAGTTGCCGCCGAACAGCGCGTAGTGGATGAAGCGCACCGCCAAGCTAGGATGAGCATATAACAGGCAACGTGCCACACCGGACGCCAGGTCGGCGGCGATCGCCCGCCCGGCGAGCCAGGCCGCGCCGCCGCCCATCGCCACGCTCACCAGCAGAAACACGCCGAGGGAGTGTTCTTCCGAGAGCCAGTCCGGGATTGAGAAATCCATGTCCCTGCTCAGCGCTTGCCGCCTTCGAGGTAAGCGGCCTTCACCTCGGGCCGCGCCAGCAACTCCCGGCCGCTGCCGGTGAGCGTGATCTGGCCGTTGACCATGACGTAGCCGCGGTGCGCGAGCTTCAAGGCGTGGAAAGCGTTCTGCTCCACCAGGAACACCGTGAGCTTGTCCGTGCTGTTGAGCGTCCGGATCGCATCGAAGATCTGGCGGGCGACCAGCGGCGCCAGGCCGAGCGAGGGTTCGTCGAGCAGCAGGAGCCGCGGCCGGCTCATCAGCGCGCGGGCGATGGCCAGCATCTGCTGCTCTCCGCCCGAGAGCGTGCCGCCGCGCTGGTCGATGCGTTCCTTGAGGCGGGGAAAGAGCGCGAACATCCGCTCGATATCCGCCTTGAAGTGAACGGGGTCGCAGGTCGCGGCCCCCATCTGCAGGTTCTCGAACACCGTCATGCGCACGAAGATGCGCCGGCCTTCCGGCGCCTGGGCGATCTGCATGCGGGCGATTTCGTGGGTCGGCAGCGCGGTGATGTCGCGGCCGGCGAAGGTGATGCGGCCCTCGCGCGCGCGCGGGTTGCCGAAGATCGTCATCATGAGCGTCGATTTGCCGGCGCCGTTGGCGCCGATCAGCGCCACGATCTCGCCTTCGCCGACATCGATGTCGACGCCCCTGAGCGCGGCGATGGCGCCGTAGTAGGCCTTCAGTCCGCGCACGCTGAGCAGCGGTGAGATCATGAGCCTCGTCCGCGCCGACGCGCCGTCATACGAACCGCGATTGCATGGCGCCCGCTAGTGGAGTGGATTTGACATTCGCTACCCATTAGTCGCAAGCTCGCAACGCGAATGTTGGAATTGGACCACTAGTCTCATGGCGCGATCTCTCCTCGGCGATTTCCTCCTCCTCGACGCCGAGGTAGGCGGCAATGACCTTCGGATCGTTGCGCACCTCCTCGGGCGAGCCGTCGGAAATCTTGACGCCGTGGTCGAGCACGACGATGTGGTCGGAGATCTCCATCACCAGCGACATGTCGTGCTCGATCAGCAGGACCGACGTGCCGTGGGTATCCCGGATGGCGTCGAGATAACCGGCGAGGTCGGTCTTCTCGTGGGCATTGAGCCCGGCAGCCGGTTCATCGAGGCAAAGCAGAACCGGCTCGGTGCACATGGCGCGCGCAATCTCCAGCCGGCGTTGCGCCCCATAGGGCAATTCGCCGGCGGGATCGTCGGCGCGTTCCGTCAGTCCGATGGTATCGAGCCAGTAGCGAGCCTTGTCGATCGCGGCGCGTTCCGCCTTGGCGTAGGTCGGGACGCCGAACGCGCCAAGCACGGTCCAGCCCGAGGCCTGCATGAGCGCATTGTGCTGGGCGACCAGGAGATTTTCCAGCACCGTCATGCCGGAAAACAGCCGGATGTTCTGGAAGGTGCGCGCCACGCGCGCCTGCTGCGCTACCAGATAGTCTGGTATGCGCTCCAGCAGAAAGAGCGAGCCGTTATCGCGCGTCATGCTGCGGGTGCCGCGCTCGGTCAGTATTTCGACCTGGTCCCATATGCCGAAATCGCCGAACTGCAGCGCGATGCGGCCTTCCGTCGGCTTGTAGAAACCGGTGATGCAGTTGAACACCGTCGTCTTGCCGGCGCCGTTGGGGCCGATCAGCGCGGTGATGTCGCCATGCCTGGTGATGAAGGAGACGTCGTTGACCGCCACCAGCCCGCCGAAGCGCATGCTCAGATGCTCGACACGAAGCATCGGATGAGATGTTGCAACGCGATCCCGGTCCGCGGCCGGCGTCGCGCCACCCAGCGCGGCGTCGTGGCTCGCGGTCATCCGCGCCCCTCCTGCACCAGGGATGCCGAGATCGTCTTGCTCTGCTTGAGAAAGGCCGTCGGATCGCGGGTCGTGATCAATCCGCGCGGCTTCCAGATCATGATCAGCACCATCGCCAGACCGAACAGCAGCATGCGGTATTGCGTCGGATCGAAATCCCGGCCGAAGACGTGCTTGAGAAAATCGAGCTCGCGCATGAGTTCGGTGCCGCCGATCATGATCACGGCTGCGGCCGCCACGCCCAGGAGGTTGCCCATGCCGCCGAGCACGACGATCGCGACGATCACCGCCGATTCCATGAAGGTGAAGCTCTCCGGCGAGATGAACCCTTGTCTCGCGGCGAAGAACGAGCCGGCAAAGCCGGCGAACATCGCGCCGGTGGCGAAAGCCGTCAGCTTGGTGTTGGTGGTGTTGATGCCGAGCGAGCGGCAGGCGATCTCGTCCTCGCGCAACGCCTCCCAGGCGCGTCCGACCGGCAGCCGCCGCAGCCGCAGCGTTACGAACGCGGTGAGCAGCGCGAGCCCCAGGATCAGGTAATAGAGAAAGATGGTGCGGTAGAGCGGGCTGAACTCGAGGCCGAACACCGCTGCGAAGCCCTGGTCGCTGGCATTGAACGGAATTCCGAAGAAGGTCGGCCGTGGAATACTGGAGATACCGGCATAGCCGTTGGTCACCGGTACCCAGTTGATCAGGACGAGCCGGATGATCTCGCCGAACGCGAGCGTCACGATCGCGAGATAGTCGCCGCGCAACCGCAGCACCGGAAATCCGAGCAGGATGCCCCAGAACGCCGCCAGGCAGCCGGCCAGCGGCAGCAGCAGCCAGAACGACAGCCCGAAGCTCTTCGCCAGCAGCGCGTACGAATAGGCGCCGACCGCATAGAAGGCGACATATCCGAGATCGAGCAGGCCGGCGAGCCCGACCACGATGTTGAGACCGAAGCCCAGCATCACGTAAATCAGGATCTGCACGCCGAAATTGTCGATCCACTTCACGCCGCCGGAAAACCCGGTGAGCAAGATGACGATGAACGGGTAGGCGACCGCGAAGCCGATCGCGAACGAGGCGAGCCAGGGCACGATCCTGGCGAACGGGTGGCTCGGCTTGTGGTGCGCGCGCGCCGCGCGGCGGGCGAGCCACGGCTCGATCAGGAGCGCCTGTACGAAGCGGCCGGCGGCAACGATCAGGACCAGCGTCGCCAGCAGAGGCCAGCGGGTTTCCAGGACCAGTTCGTTGCGGATGTTCTGGACGGTGTTGAAGCCGACGAGCGGTGTGAACAGCGCCAGCGCAATCCCGCCGGCGATGGCCGCCTCGCGCAGCGCGCGCCGGACGTCGGCACGCGAGGCGGAGTGCGGCGCCTCGTCGGCCATCTTCACACCTTCTCCACGTCCGGCCGCCCGAGAATCCCCTGGGGAAGGAAGATCATGGTGATGGCCAGAATGGAGAAAGCGGCGACGTCCTTGTAGTCGATGGAAAAATACGCCGACCAGAAGGTCTCCACGAGGCCGATGAGAAGCCCGCCGATCACCGCCCCGGGCAGCGAGCCGATGCCGCCCAGCACCGCGGCCGTAAAGGCTTTCACGCCGGGTACGAAGCCGTCGGCGAAGCTGACCACGCCGTAGTACATCAGGTACATCGTGCCGGCGACCGCGGCGAGCGCAGCCGCGATGATGAAGGTGACCGAGACGGTGCGGTCGACATCGACGCCGAGGAGTGCCGCCATCTTCTGATCCTGCTCGCAGGCGCGCTGCGCGCGCCCGAGCGAGGTCTTGCTGACCAGCCACCAGAACGCGGCCAGCAGCACGGCGGTGACGATCCACACCGTGAGCTGCTTGTAGCTCAGGGTGACCTGATACTCGGTGCTGGGGATCAGCACGAACTCGCCTTGCATCATGGGCGGGATCGATTTGTTGCGGGGGCCTTGCGCCACCTGCACGAAGTTCGACAGGAAGATCGACATGCCGATGGCGGAGATCAGCGGCGCCAGCCGGAATGAGCCGCGCAGCGGCCGGTAGGCCACGCGCTCGATCGTCCAATTGACGACCGACGTCAGAACCATCGCGACGATCAGAATGATCAGGAGGGCGAGTGCGACCGAGGCAACGCCCAGCCAGGTCGTCAGGATCAGGAACGTGATGAGCGCAATGAACGCCGACACCATGAACACGTCGCCATGGGCGAAGTTCACCATCCCGATGATGCCGAACACCATGGTGTAGCCGATGGCGATCAAGCCATAGATCGAGCCGAGCGTGATGCCGTTGATCAGTTGCTGGACGAAAACTTCCATGCCTCAGCGCCCCCAGCCGGGGCGTCCCCACGATCCGGCAACCATGCAAATCTCTCTATCAGGGAGCCGACGCACCGGCAACGCGGGAAAGATCACAGCCGCCCGGTTGTGCCCCGGTCGGGAACCTCCGCCAGGGGGTTGGGTTGTCAGCCGCGGGCAAACAGAACGGAGGATATGATGGGCCGCTACGCGCTGCTCTGGCTCTTGGGAGTGCCAATCCCGATCCTGCTGCTGATTTGGGCGTTCGGCGGCCTGAACTGAGATATTGGTCTGCGCCACCCGCAAAGATTGCGGGCACGGCTGGACCGGAGCGCGGCGATTTCTGCACATTGACTCGCCTTCTCGAATGCCTTTGCTTGCAAAGACAAGCATGGACCGGGAGGCGGCCTCGCGCCGTTCAAAAATGAGCCGGATGAAATCCGAGGACGTGATCGGCGCCACCGGGCGGCCGTTCACCGGCGCTGAATATCTGGCGAGCCTCAATGACGGGCGGGAAGTCTACATTTACGGCGAGCGCGTCGAGAATGTTACGACCCATCCGGCGTTCCGCAACGGCGCGCGCTCGATTGCAAGGCTGTACGACGCCCTGCACGATCCCAAGTCCAAGGACCATCTCACCTGGCAGACCGACACCGGCTCCGGCGGCTACACCCATCGCTTCTTCCGCGCCGCGCAATCCCGGGATGAGTTGATCAAACAGCGCGACGCGATCGCCGGTTGGGCGCGGCTATCCTATGGCTGGATGGGACGTTCGCCCGACTACAAGGCCTCCCTGATGAACACGCTGGGGGCCAACCACCAATTCTACGGCAAGTTCTCCGATAACGCGCGGTCGTGGTACCGCCGTGCGCAGGAGCACGTGCTGTTCATGAACCATGCCATCGTCAATCCGCCGGTCGATCGCGCCAAGGCGGCCGATCAGGTGAAGGACGTCTTCATCACCATTCAGAAGGAGACCGACGCCGGCATCTATGTCTCCGGAGCCAAGGTCGTCGCCACTGCCTCGGCGCTGACCCATTACAATTTTCTCGGCCAGAATGCCGCGGTCGTGCCGAGTCACGACACCGACCTTGCGGTGATGTTCATTGCGCCGATGAACACGCCCGGCGTGAAGCTGATATGCCGCACCTCCTACGAGATGATGGCGAGCGTGATGGGCACGCCGTTCGATTACCCGCTGTCGTCGCGCTTCGACGAGAACGACGCGATCTTCGTGTTCGACAATGCTTTCATTCCCTGGGAGGACGTTCTCCTCCACCGCGACCTCGAGAAGCTCAAGACGTTCTTTCCGCAGTCGGGATTTCTTGCAGGCTACCAGTTCCAGGGCTGCACGCGGCTGGCGGTCAAACTCGACTTTCTGGTCGGGCTGATCGCCAAGGCGCTGCGAACCACGGGCGCCGACGATTTCCGCGGCAATCAGGCGATGCTCGGCGAGATCATCGCCTGGCGAAATCTGTTCTGGGCGCTGACCGACGCCATGGCGGCCAACCCGACGCCGTGGGTCGGCGGCGCGGTGTTGCCGAACGTGCAGTCCGGGGCGAGCTACCGGGTGTTCGCGGGTGATGCCTACCGCCGGGTCAAAGAGATCATCGAGAAGATCATCGCGTCTTCGCTGATCTACCTGCCGTCATCGACCAGGGATTTCAGGAATCCTGAGATCGACAAGTATCTCGCCAAATACGTGCGCGGCTCCCATGGCATCGCCTACAAGGAGCGCATCAAGGTGATGAAGCTGCTGTGGGACGCGATCGGCACCGAATTCGGCGGCCGTCACGAGCTCTATGAGATGAACTACGCCGGCAATCACGAGGACATCCGGATTCAGGCGATGTGGAACGCGCGCACGTCCGGCTCGCTCGACGGCATGATCGCGCTCGCGGACCAATGCCTCTCCGATTACGACGAGAACGGCTGGCGCGATCCCGCCTGGATCGATCCGGACGATGTGGCTTATCCTGGCTTCGCCGGGGTCAAGCGCGCGGCGGAGTAAGCGGAACATGAGCTGGTTCGATCAACGTCCCGACGATGCCATGGACGGCGCCTTCGCGGTGGTCGGCCCGGAGCCGGTGCGTACCGTAGATCCGGCAGCGTTCCGTGAGGCGATGAGCCGGCTCGGCGCGGCGGTTCACATCATCACCACGGCGGGACCGGGCGGCAAGGCGGGCGCGACCGCGACCGCGGTGACCTCGGTCTCGGATGCGCCGCCGACCGTGCTGATGTGCCTCAACCGCCGCAGCCAGACCAATCCGGCCGTGGTCGAGAACGGCGTGTTCTGCGTCAACACACTGGGCGCGGGTGAGGCGCCAGATCGCCGATGTGTTCGCCGGACGGACCGGCGTGAGCGGCAGCGACCGGTTCGCGACCGGCGACTGGATGGTGCTGACGACCGGCTCTCCGGTGCTGGCGTCGGCGGTCATCGCGTTCGACTGCCGGATCATCGAGGTGCGGTCGGTCGGCAGCCACAACGTGTTCTTCGGCGCGGTCCAGGAGGTGCGGCTCGGGCCGGCGGGTCCGGCGCTGGTGTATCACGAGCGGGCCTACAAGCAGGGCGTGGGTTCCGTTCAGCCCCGCTGAATATGGCGAAAATTGGCCTCGATTACTAGCGTATAAACATTTGTTTTATTTAGGTAATTTCCCTTCAGGCAGGGGCAACTTTCTACATCCTCGGACGTTGATGCTCGTGGAGTTCGATCCACGCGAGGAGTAGCACGATGAATAACCCGAACCAGCAGAACCCGAACCAGAAGCCCGGCCAACAGCAGCAGAGCAATCAGCCTGGACAGCCAGCAGCAGGGCGGCCAGCCGGGCAAGCCGGGTCAGCAGCAGCGCCAGGGCGGCAATCAGCCCGGTCAGCAGGGCGGCCATCAGTCGGATCGCGACCGGCAGTCCGATCAGAACCGCTGACCTATCAGTCCAATCAGAACCGTTGACCTACTTCGGAGCCCCGCCCTCGGCGGGGCTCTTTTTTCTGTGACTGAGCGGGGTCGCGCGCCGTCTGCCGGCGTGTACAGAGATTTTCTCCACCGGCGGACTGGCCTATTGTTTCGGCATGGGCCCGGCCGCGCTCCCGCTGTTTCATCTCTACGGCGATCCGCCTGACGATCAGGCGTTCGATTTCATCCATATCGAAACCATCGCGTCGCGCTCGGCGATCCACGACTGGGTCATCCGCGCGCATCGCCACCGCAACCTGTTCCAGATTCTACTGATCGAGCAGGGCGGCGGCGAAATGACGTTCGAAGCCGCCGCCGTGCCATTCGCCGCGCCCTGCGCGATCCTGGTGCCGGCGACGGTCGCGCACGGTTTCCGCTTCCGGCCCGATGCGACCAATGGCTGGGTGATGACCTTCACGGAGGATGTCGCGGAAGGCATGGGCGACCGGCGCGGCGAAGCGCTCGCCCGGCTCAAGGTACTGGCGGCCGACCCGGTGGTGACGCTCGGCGAACGGCGAGCACGAGCGGCTGTCACGCCTCGCCGCCGAACTGCACGAGGAGGCGTTCCTGGCGCGCCCCGGCTTCCGCATCGCCATGCGCGGGCTGCTGGCGTTGGTCGCCGTCGAAGTCGCGCGGCTTGCCGCCGGCCGGGCCCGGGCGGGCAGCGCCACGGTGGTGCTGGAGCCGACCGGCGCGACCGTGCAGGCGCTGCGCAAGCTGCTCGAGGAGCACTTCCAAACCGAGCGGCAGCTCGCATTCTATGCCGACAAGCTCGCCATGACGGTCGACCGCCTCAACGACCACGTCAAACGGGCCACCGGCGTCACCGCCGGTCACCTGATCCGCCATCGCGTGCTGACCGAGGCGAAGCGCCAGCTCGTGTTCACCAGCGAGCCGATCCACGAGATCGCCTACGGCCTGGCGTTTTCCGACCCCTCCCACTTCGCCCGCTTCTTCCGCAAGCAGACCGGCACCACGCCGCACGAGTTCCGCGCCGCGCGCGGCGGGTAAATGGGTCCAGGAGCGGCCCTGACCTCGGCACCGGCGGCGATAAGGTTAACAAAGGGTTTCCGTTGAGGAGGCAATTGCAAGCCGGTACCGCCCTGAGCGACCGCCGGAGAGATGCCCTGGCCGCTGAGCCGTGGCCCGCACGGCGGCCGCGGAGGCGTCGATGCGGTCAATTCCTCGGCTCGGGTCGGTCAATGCCGCCTTGGTCTCGGTCTATTTCGCGCTGATCTGGGGAAGCGACGCCATCCGTGCGCTACGCTCGCCGTTTAACGGGTTCGAGGATTCGGTGCACGCCACCGCCGCCAGCTATTTCCGCAACCTGTTCGATTTCACGCTCGACGGCCTGATCCGCACCGCGCAGGTGCTCGCCGGCATCAAGCTCGTCATCGCGGTGGCTTTCGTCGCCTATCTGATCGATTTCGCCCGCGCGCTCCTGATGCGGCGCGAGCCCAACCGCGAGACGCTCGACTGGGTCCTGCTGCTGGCCAGCCTGGCGATCATGCTGTGGGCCTGGCCGGCCTTGGGCAGCGGCGAGCCCGGACTGATCCGCCTGCACGCCACGCAATTTCTGCTGCTGACCGGCGCCATGGTGGTGGTCGTGATCGAGCGGCAGATCGAGGAGGGCGCTGGCGTCGCCGCTGCGCAACCCGATCAAGCCTCGGCAGTTTCGCCTGCTCCAACAGGTGCGAGCTTCCCGCACGCCGCTCAAGGGCAGCGCTAGTGGAGTGGGATTTGACATTCGCTACCCACCTAGCCGCGGGCCGTGAAGCGAATGTCAAATCCAAACTCCACTAGAATTATAGATTTGCTTAGTGGTCCTTTGATTTCAACATTCGCAAAGGAGCTTGCTGAAATGGCATGCGAATGTTGGAATTGGACCACTAGCGCCCGGTCGCGCTAAACCTCACGCCCAAGCTCCTTCGAACACCTCCAATGCCTGCTTGAAGGCATGGTTGCCGGCCGGCACCCCGCAGTAGTTTGCTTGCTGAAGGATGATCTCCTTGATGTCGTCGGCCGAGAAGCCGCCTTCGACCAGGGCTGCCCGTACATGCATCCGGAATTCTTCCCAGCGGCCGATGGCGATCATGGTGCCGATCACCAGGATGCGGCGCGTGCGTTGGTCGAAGTGCGGGCGCGTCCAGACCTCGGCCCAGGCGCAGCGGTTGATGAAATCGAGCCACTCGGCATTGAAGTTGTTGCGGCCCTGCTCGGAGCGGTCGACCCACGCCTCGCCCAGGATCTTGCGGCGGATTTCAACGCCGCGCCGCTCGCGCTCCTTGTCGTCCATCGCAGCCTCCTTGAGCTAGTGTCCCGATTCCGAAGTTCGCATCGTTCTGCGGCACCCACATTTGCGAACTTCGGAATCGAAGGACACTAGCAACTCATGGATCTAGTGTGGCTTTGGTTCAGAAGTCCGCATTTCGGACTGGCTGCAAGAATGATGCGGACTTCTGAACCGCCACACTAACGACGGGTGAGGAAACCCAGCACAGCGTCGGTGTAGGCGTCTGGCTGCTCGACATTGGAGAGGTGCGCGGCGTCGAGCGTCGTGTACTTGGCGCCGGGAATGTTTTGGCTGATGTACTCGTTCGCCTCGGGCGGCGTGGCGCCGTCGTGCCGTCCGGCGATGACCAGCGTCGGCGCCGTGATCTTCGGCAGCAGTGCGCGATGGTCCATGTCGCGGACCGCGGCGCCGCAGGCGAGGTAGCCCTCGAGCGGGGTGGCGGCGAACATGGCCTGGATCGGCGCCACGACCTCCGGTGCGCGTTGCAGAAATCCACTGGTGAACCAGCGCGCCATGTTGGGCGCGGCAAACGCTGCGAACGCCCTTCTCCTCGACCAGCTTCAGGCGATCGTTCCAGCCGTGACTTGTCGGGAAAGAAGCTCGACGTATTGGTGAGCACCATGCGCTCGACGCGCTCCGGCGCGTTGGCGCCGAGCCACTGGCCGACCATGCCGCCCATCGACAGGCCGCACCAGTTGATCTTCTTGATACCGAGCCCGTCGAGCACCGCCAGCACGTCGCGGCCGAGACGTTCCATGGTGTAGGGCCCCTTCGGCACGCCCGACTTGCCGTGGCCGCGTCGGTCGTAGCGCACCAGGCGGAAGTGCTGCGTGAAGGGCTTCACCTGGCCGTCCCACATCGCCAGCGTGGTGCCGAGCGAGTTCGACAGCATCAGCACCGGCGCACGGTCCGGACCTTCGACTTCGACATGGATCGGGCAGCCGTCGGCGTCGATCACAGGCATGGGTTTCCTCGCTCTGATTCGCGGATCAGGATCGCTTGATGCCGCGGAGCGCCGGCGAACCGACGATGCGGTCGATGAAGGTCTGGGCGACGCCCTGGTAGAGCATCGGATCGAACAGCTTGGACAGTTCCGGGCCGGCTGAAATGTGCCTTCACCCGTTCGTCCTCGCCGATCACGTCCTGCAGGTCGCGCTTGCCCGCGACCGTCTTGCGGATCGCCGTCCTCGACGATGCGGCGGGCCTCCTCCTTGCCGAGCTTGCCGGCGAGCGCGAACGTCACGGCCTCGGACATGATCAGGCCGCGCGTCACGCCGAGATTGGCGCGCATGCGTTCGGCGTCGACGTCCAGTCCCTGTGCGATCTCCACGATGGCGGAGAGCGCGCCTGAAGTGACCAGCGCGAGCGCCGGGAAGGTGGACCATTCCGCCTGCCAGCCGCCGAGCGCGCGTTCGTGCTCCTGCACCTCGCGCGGCGATGATCGTGGCCGCGAGGTTCGGCGCCATGGTGGCGGCGGCGAGCGCCCGCATCGCGGCGATCGGATTGCGCTTGTGCGGCATGGTCGACGAGCCGCCGCGGCCCGGACGCGCCGGGCTCGAATGCTTCCGCCACGTCGGTCTGCATCAGCAACGAGACGTCGCGGGCGATCTTGCCGCAGGTGCCGGCAAGGATGGCAAAGGCTGAGGCGAGCTCGGCAAGCCGGTCGCGGTGGGTGTGCCAGGGCGCGTCCGGCAGCGGCAGGTCGAGCAGGGCGGCCAGCCGCTCGGAGACGTCGATGCCCGCGATCGCCGAGCGCCGCGAGCGTGCCGGCGGCGCCGCCGAATTGCAGCACCAGCGCCTCCTTGCGCAGGCGCCTCAGCCGCTCGCGCGAGCGCGCAAGCGCCGCCGCATAGCCGGCAAGCTTGAGCCCGAACGGCATCGGCACGGCGTGCTGCAGCAACGTACGGGCGACCGACGCGGTGCGGCGATGCTTGCCGGTCAGCGCCGCGAAGCGCATCGATCGCGCGATTGAGGTCTTCGATCAGCGCGTCGATGGCGCCGCCGCAATTCGAGCACCAGCGCGGTGTCGACGATATCCTGGCTGGTGGCGCCCCAATGCACGTAGCCGGCCGCCTTCGGGTCCTTCTTGGCGACCTCGGCGGTGAGCGCCTTGACGAGCGGCACAACCACCGTGCCGGCCTCGACGGTCTTCGAGGCCGAGCGCCGCGATGTCGTAGCGTTCGGCGCGTGCGGCCTCGGCGATCGGATCGACGCAGGCCGCCGGAATGATCCCGAGCGCAGCCTCGGCGCGGGCCAGCGCGGTCTCGACGTTGAGCATGTGCTGCACGCGAGCGCGATCGTCGACGATCGCGCGCATCGCCGCACTCGACATCAGAGGGGTCAGCAGTGAGGATGTGGTGAGCGCGCTGGTCATAGGTGATACGCAGATACTGCATCACAACTAGCCCGCTCCGCGGGCCGCGCCAACCCCCGGCGGCGAGTCAAAAGCCTTTCCTGAAGGGATTCCATTGCTTATTACCATGCCACGTGTTGGCCGGACCCGGTGCTGGGCTGATACTACGCGTCACACATAAAGTCCGGGCGACAGGAGCAAGTCCCATGGCGATGACCATGACCGGTGAGGTTCAGCTTCCAGCCAGCCGCGCGACGGTCTGGGACAAGCTCAACGACCCGGAAGTGCTGAAGCAGTGCGTGCCGGGCTGCGAGCAGCTCGACCGGATCGGCGACAACGAGTTTCAGGCGGTCGCCACCGTCAAGGTCGGGCCTGTCAAGGCGCGCTGGAAGGGCAAGATCAAGCTCTCGGATTTCGATCCTCCGAACAGCTACCGCATCACGGGTGAAGGCGAGGGCGGCGTGGCCGGCTTCGCCAAGGGCGGCGCGGTGGTGTCGCTGGCCGACAAGGACGGCGGGACGCTGCTCTCCTACAACGTCGAGGCCCAGATCGGCGGCAAGCTCGCCCAGCTCGGCCAGCGCCTGATCAACAGCGCCGCCAAGAAGACCGCGGACGATTTCTTCGAGCGGTTCAAAGTTGTGGCTGCGGAGATGACCGCCGGCGGCCGGCGCCCGACGTACCAAGACCCTTGACCGCTCCGGCCCCGGAGGTCCAGAGTTGACTTGTTCCAAACCGCACTCCGGGGCAAAATCGCCCCGAATTTGATCCGATCCGCCGCCGGTTCCGGCCGTCGGCCGCGAAAACGAGGCCTTCGGCCCTAGCTTTTAGGAGGAAAGCATGTCCGCCGTCGCAATGACGGTGAACGGCAAAGCCGTCACCGGGGACGTCGACCCCCGCACCCTTCTGGTGCAGTACCTGCGCGAGCACCTGCGGCTCACGGGGACCCATGTGGGGTGCGACACCTCGCAATGCGGCGCCTGCGTCGTTCACGTGGACGGCAAGGCAGTGAAGTCCTGCACGGTATTCGCCTGGCAGGTCGAAGGCGCCAATGTCATGACCATCGAGGGGCTGGCCGAGCCGAACGGGCCGCTGCATCCCATGCAGGAGGCGTTCCGCGAGAACCACGGCCTGCAGTGCGGCTACTGCACCCCCGGCATGATCATGACCGCGGTCGACATGGTGAACCGCAAAGGCAACGACCTCGACGACAAGACCATCCGGCACGAGCTGGAGGGCAACCTGTGCCGGTGCACCGGCTACCACAACATCGTCAAGGCGATCGCGGCCGGCGCCAAGGCGATGGGACAGGCAGCAAAGGCGTAAGTGGAGCGAAGCGGCGTCATCCCCGGGAGGAGACTGCCATGAGCGCGACCGGCATCGGTGCGGCGGTACGCCGCAAAGAGGATCAACGCTTCATCACCGGCAAGGGCCAATACACCGCCGACGTCAACCGCCCGGGGCAGGCCCATGCCTGCTTCCTGCGGTCGCCCCATGCGCGCGCCAAAATCCGCAAGATCGATCACGCTGCCGCCGACCGGATGCCGGGCGTGCTTGCCGTGCTGACCGGCGCCGAGCTCGCCGCCGACAAGATCGGCGGTCTGATCTGCGGCTGGATGATCCACTCCAAGGACGGCTCGCCGATGAAGATGGCGCCGCATCCGGCGCTGGCGCATGGCACCGCCAACCATGTCGGCGATGCGGTCGCGGTGGTCGTCGCCGAGACGCTGTCGCAGGCGAAGGATGCCTGCGAGAGGATCGCAGGTCGACTACGAGGTGCTGCCGGCGGTCGCCGATCCCGAGCAAGGCGCAGGCGCAGGGCGCGCCGCAAATCCATGAGGTCGCGCCGCAAGAACACGATCTACCAATGGCACCTCGGCGACCAGAAGGCCGCCGACGCGGCGTTCAAGTCTGCGAAGCACGTCACCGAAGCTCGACATCGTCAACAACCGGCTGGTGCCGAACGCCATCGAGCCGCGCGCCGCGATCGCCGAGTACGATGCCGGCACCGATCACCTGACGCTGTGGAACACGACGCAGAATCCGCACGTGGCGCGGCTCGTGATCTCGGCCTTCGTCGGCATGACGCCCGAGCACAAGCTGCGCGTGATTGCGCCCGACGTCGGCGGCGGCTTCGGCTCGAAGATTTTCATCTATCCGGAGGAGGTCGTCTGCCTCTGGGCGTCGCGCAGGATCGGCCGTCCGGTGAAATGGGTGTCCGAGCGCGCCGAAGCGTTCCTCGCGGACGCGCATGGCCGCGATCACGTGACCCACGCGGAAATGGCGTTCGACGGCGACGGCAGGATCACGGGGCTGCGCGCCAAGACCATCGCCAATCTCGGCGCCTACATGTCGACGTTCTCGTCGTCGGTGCCGACCTATCTCTACGGCACGCTGCTGTCGGGCCAATACGACATCCCGGCGATCTACTGCGAGGTCGACGCGGTCTACACCAACACGGTGCCGGTCGATGCCTATCGCGGCGCCGGGCGGCCGGAGGCGACATTCGTGGTCGAGCGGCTGATCGAGGTCGCGGCGCGCGAGCAGGGGGTCGATCCCGCCGACCTGCGCAAGAAGAACTTCATCCGGAAATTCCCGCACCAGACGCCGGTCATCATGAACTATGACGCCGGCGACTATCAGGCCTCGCTCAAGAAGGCGATGGAGATCGCCGACTACGCGGGCTTCGGCAAGCGCAAGCGCGAATCGGCGCGCCACGGCAAGCTGCGCGGCGTCGGCTTCTCGACCTATATCGAGGCCTGCGGGATCGCGCCGAGCCAGGCGGTAGGTTCGCTCGGCTGCGGCGTGGGGCTGTGGGAGTCGGCCGAGGTGCGGGTCAATCCGACCGGTTCGGTCGAGGTCCTCACCGGCTGCCACCAGCATGGCCAGGGCCACGAGACCACGTTCGCGCAGGTCGTGTCCGAACGGCTCGGCATCCCGATCGAGAACGTCAGCGTGGTGCACGGCGACACCGACAAGGTGCAGTTCGGCATGGGCACCTACGGCTCGCGCTCCGGCGCGGTCGGCATCTCGGCGATCGTCAAGGCGCTCGACAAGGTCGAGGCCAAGGCCAAGAAAGTCGCCGCCCACCTGCTGGAGGCGGCCGAAGGCGATATCGAGTTCAAGGACGGCAAGTTCACCGTCGCCGGCACCGACAAGGCCGCGGCCTGGGGCGATGTCGCGCTGAACGCCTACATCGCGCACAAGTTCGTCGGCGCCGAGCTCGAGCCCGGCCTGAAGGAGGGCGCGTTCTACGATCCGGTGAACTTCACCTTCCCGGCGGGTTGCCATATCTGCGAGGTCGAGGTCGATCCGATGACCGGCGAGAGCGAGATCGTGGCCTGGACCGCGGTCGACGATTTCGGCACCGTGATCAATCCGATGATCGTCGAGGGCCAGGTGCACGGCGGCATCGCGCAAGGCGTGGGACAGGCCTTGCTGGAAGGCGCGGTCTACGACCGGGAGGGGCAACTCGTCACCGGCTCGCTGATGGACTATTGCATGCCGCGCGCCCATAACTTCCCCCTGCTGAAGGTCGACATGACGACGACCAAGTCGCCGTCCAACCCGCTCGGC
Source organism: uncultured Alphaproteobacteria bacterium (assembly GCA_963807865.1). Taxonomy (GTDB): domain Bacteria; phylum Pseudomonadota; class Alphaproteobacteria; order Rhizobiales; family Xanthobacteraceae; genus VAZQ01. The sequence goes on from CAWEDK010000017.1 coordinate 364,034, forward strand.
ATCAAGGGCTGCGGCGAGGCCGGCGCGATCGCGGCGCCGGCCGCGGTGATCAACGCGCTGACGGATGCCATCGGCACCGAGGCGATCGCGATGCCGGCGACCGCGCAGGCGGTTTGGCTGGCGTTGCAGAGCGCCAAAGCACCGAAGGCGGCATAGCGAAGGATTTCTCTCCCGTCTGGGATGGATGACAGGAACGGCATACGGAGCATCACGATGTACGCATTCAATCAACACCGACCGGCAACCGTGCGGCAGGCCGCGAGCCTCTTGGCCAAGCAGGAAGAATCCAAGCTGCTCGCGGGCGGTCACACCCTGATCCCGACCATGAAGCTGCGGCTCGCCGGTCCGAAGAACCTCGTCGACCTGTCCAAGGTCGAGGGCCTGTCCGGCATCGAAATGTCGGGCCGCTCGCTCACCATCGGCGCCATGACCCGGCACGTCGAAGTCGCGACCTCGGCGGTGGTGCAGGAGAACATCCCGGCGCTGGCGCATCTCGCCGGCCTGATCGGCGATCCGGCGGTGCGTCATCGCGGCACGATCGGCGGCTCGATCGCCAACAACGATCCGAATGCCGACTATCCGGCTGCGGTGCTTGGGCTCGGCGCCACCATCATCACCAACAAGCGGCGCATCGCCGCGGATGACTACTTTCAGGGAATGTTCACGACCGCGCTCGAGGACGACGAGATCATCACCAAGATCCAGTTCCCAAAACCCAACAAGGCCGCCTATGTGAAATTTCCGAACCCAGCCTCGCGCTACGCGCTGGTCGGCGTGTTCGCGTCGAAGCGCAGCTCGGAAATTCGCGTGGCGGTGACCGGCGCCGGCTCGAACGGCGTGTTCCGCGTCACCTCGTTCGAGGAGGCGCTGAAGAAGCGTTTCGGTGCGAAGTCGCTGGAAGGAATGACAGTTCCGGCCGACGGCATGGCGAGCGACATCCACGGCAGCGCCGAGTACCGTGCGCACCTCATCGGCGTACTGGCCCGCCGGGCCGTCGCGGCGGCCGAGTAACGCGGGCACCGCTGGCTTACGAACGAGCGCGTGAGCCTCTTGCGTCATGCCCGGCCTTGTGCCGGGCATCCACGTCTTGGGAGCCATGCGGCGGCAAAACGTGGATGGCCGGGACAAGCGCGGCCATGACGGATAAAATTGGCTCATGAACAAGAGTATTTCGACCAGCTCGCTCCCCGCCTCGATCGACGCCACTCTGGATCTGCTCGCGAAGGCCGATTACCTCGCCGACCGCTCGCTGGCGACCGTGCTGTTTCTCGCGCTCAAGATGGGCCGGCCGATCTTTCTCGAGGGAGAGGCCGGGGTCGGCAAGACCGAGATCGCCAAGGTGCTGTCCGCGACGCTGGGACGCCGCCTGATCCGCCTGCAATGCTACGAGGGGCTCGACGTCGCGGCGGCGGTCTATGAGTGGAACTACGCCGCCCAGATGATCGCGATCCGGGTCGCCGAGGCGCAAGGCGAGCACGATCGCGAGCGCCTCGAGCATGACGTGTTCTCCGAGCGGTTCCTGATCAAGCGGCCGCTCCTGCAGGCGCTCGAGCCCGACCCCGCGGGCGCGCCGGTGCTGCTGATCGACGAACTCGACCGCGCCGACGAGGCGTTCGAAGCTTACCTGCTCGAAGTGCTGGCCGACTTCCAGGTCACCATCCCGGAGCTCGGCACCGTGAAGTCCGCGCATCCGCCGATCGTCGTGATCACTTCCAACCGGACGCGTGAAATCCACGACGCGCTCAAGCGCCGCTGTCTCTATCACTGGGTCGGCTATCCCAATGCCGCGCGCGAACTGAAGATCGTCCGCGCCAAGGTGCCCGGCATCAGCCAGGCGCTGTCGGAGCAGATCGTGCATTTCGTCCAGGCGCTGCGCAAAGAGGACCTGTTCAAGTCGCCCGGCGTGGCCGAGACACTCGACTGGGCAGCGGCGTTGTCCGAACTCGATGCCGTGACGCTCGATCCGGCGACAGTCTCCGACACGCTCGGTGTTTTGTTGAAGTACCAGGACGACATCGCGCGGATCGAAGGCAGCAAGGCCAAGGAACTGCTCGATCAAGTTCGCGCCGAGTTGCGGGCCGCGGAGTGATGGTTGGTTGCAGAATGATGCTTCGATCATTGCTGCCGGTGGCGCCGCTTGCTCCGGTACCCTCTCCCCCCGCGGGAGAGCGTGGCGAGGATGAGCGAAGCGAATTCCGAACCGGATGAGGGGGGTGGTGAGCATTATTCGCACAACGGCCCCTCACCCGGTCCTCGCCCCGGACGATGTCCGCGGCTCAGCCCACCCTCTGCCGCAAGGGGAGAGCGTGACGGAGCAAGCGGCAACATCGGACGGCCGGCTCGCCGAGAACATCGTCTATTTCGCGCGCGCGCTGCGTGCGGCCGGCATCCCGGTCGGACCGGGCGCGGTACTCGATGCGCTCGCCGCGGTGAAAACCGCCGGCGTCGGCACGCGTGAGGACTTCTACTGGACGCTGCATGCGGTGTTCGTGAAGCGTCACGAGCATACGCTGCTGTTCGACCAGGCGTTCCACCTGTTCTTCCGCCGGCGCGCCACGCTCGACAAGCTGCTCGCCGCCATGCTCCCGCAGGCGCCGCCGCGCGAGGACGAAAAGCCGAAGCCCGGGGCGCAGCGCGTGCAGGAGGCGCTGCTCGCCGGGCAGGGCGAGAGCGAGAAGAAGCCGCCGGAACTCGAGATCGATGCGCGCCTCACCGTGTCGGATCGCGAGGTGCTGCAGAAGAAAGATTTCGCGCAGATGTCCGCGGCCGAGATCGCGGCTGCCAAGGACGCCATCAAGCGGCTCGTGCTCTCGATCGGCGAGGTCAAGACGCGGCGGCTTGCGCCCAATCGTCATGGTCACCGTATCGATTTGCGCCGCACTTTGCGCGCGAGCATGAAGGCTGGCGGCGCGGTCATCGATCTCCGGTATCTTGGGCAGCGCAGCAAGCCGCCGCCGATCGTGGCGCTGCTCGATATTTCCGGCTCGATGAGCCAGTACACCCGGCTGTTCCTGCATTTCCTCCATACCGTGACCGACGCGCGCAAGCGCGTGCACACCTTCCTGTTCGGCACGCGGCTGACCAATGTCACCCGTGCGCTCAAGGCGCGCGATCCGGACGAGGCATTGGCGGCCTGCGCGCTCAATGTCGCCGACTGGTCGGGCGGCACCCGCATTGCGACTTCGCTGGCGGCGTTCAACAAGCAGTGGGCGCGGCGCGTGCTGACGCAGGGCGCGATCGTGCTGCTCATCACCGACGGGCTCGAACGCGACCCGGACGACCGGCTGGCGTTCGAGATCGACCGGCTGCACCGATCGTGCCGCCGGCTGATCTGGCTCAACCCGCTGCTGCGGTTTTCCGGCTTCGAGGCCAAGGCCAAGGGCATCCGGGCCATGGTGCCGCACGTCGACGAGTTGCGGCCGATCCACAACGTCGAGGCGATGGCCGACCTGGTGCGGGCCCTGTCGCAAAAAGGCGGCGGCGATCCCAAGGCCTGGCTGAAGAAGGTGGCATAAGGTGTCCGATGGTCATTGCCGGGCTTGACCCGGCTGTCCATCTAAGAACTGGATCGCCGAGCCAGGCTTGGCGACGACGATGGAGAGAGCAATGGAATTGCTCGCGCGTGATGACGATGTGCTGAAGGCCGCCGAGGATTGGCGCCGGGCGGGGCGGGGCGTGGCGCTCGCGACCGTGGTCGAGACCTGGGGGTCGGCCCCGAGGCCGGTCGGCTCGAATTTGGTGATCGACGATCAGGGCAATTTTCTGGGCTCCGTCTCCGGCGGCTGCGTCGAAGGCGCGGTGGTCACCGAAGCGCTCGATGTGATCGAGAGCGGCAAGCCCAAGACGCTTGAGTTCGGCGTGGCCGACGAAACGGCCTGGAAGGTCGGGCTGTCCTGCGGCGGCACCATCCGGGTGCTGGTCGAAAAGGTGGAGTAGGGATGCCGTTGCCGCGCACTCGGTTCACCTCGCCCGCTTGCGGGGGAGGTCGGCCGGCGAAGCCGGCCGGGAGGGGTGCTCTGCTTCGATCCACCGTCGTCCCCCCTTCCCAACCCTTGCCCGCAAGTGGGGGAGGGAGCACACCGAACGTGTGGGAGTGGAAACTCGAAATTCTCAAATCGCTGAACACCGAGCGCGCGGCACGTCGTGCCGTCGTCGTCGTCACCGATGCGACGAGCGGCGAACAGCGTCTGGTCAAGCAGGCTGAGATCGGGCGCGATCCGCTCGCGGACGTGCTGGAGAAGCACATCCGCAGCGGCAAGAGCGGCATGGAGGAGACGCCGCAGGGCAAGGTGTTTCTGACCGTTCATGTGCCGCCGCCGCGCCTGGTCATCACCGGAGCGGTACACATCAGCCAGGCGCTCGCCCCCATCGCTAGGCTACTCGGCTATGATGTGACCATCGTCGACCCGCGCACGGCCTTCGCATCGCCCGAGCGGTTCCCCGACGTGAAGGTGATCGCCGAGTGGCCGGACACCGCATTGCCGCCGCTGCAGATCGATCGTTACACCGCGTTCGTCGCGCTGACGCACGATCCGAAGATCGACGACCCAGCGCTCCTGCACGCACTCGCTCGTGACTGCTTCTACATCGGCGCGCTCGGCTCCAAGAAAACCCACGGCCGCCGTCTCGAACGGCTGAAAGAGCAGGGCCTGGGCGACGCTGCGCTCGCGCGCATCCATGCGCCCATTGGTCTCGACATCGGCGCGGTATCGCCGTCCGAGATCGCGGTCTCGATCATGGGCGAGGTCACCGCCCGGCTGCGCCAGGGCCAGAAGAAGGCGCGGGAGCTGGTGGCATGAAGTTTGGGCCGGTCCCGGTTGCGGAAGCCGAAGGCGCCATCGCGGTGCATTCGATCCGCCAGTCCGGTCTTGTCCTCAAGAAGGGTACGCTGATCGGCAAGGCCGAAATCGCCGCGCTTTCGAAAGCTGGAATTGGCGAGATCGTGGTGGCTCGGCTCGAAACGGGCGACGTATCGGAAGACGCGGCGGCGGCAGAAATTGCCGGAGCGCTCGCAGGCGAGGGGGTGCGGGTCGATCGCGCGTTCACCGGCCGCGCTAATCTGTTTGCCGAGGCGGCCGGCGTGCTTGTCGTCGACAAGGATGCGATCGACCGTCTCAACGAGGTCGATGAGTCGATCACGTTTGCCACGCTGCCGGCCTACAAGCCGGTCGTCGCGGGCGAGATGGTGGCGACGGTCAAGATTATCCCGTTTGCGGTGGCGAGTAGCGCGCGCGACGCGGCGCTGGCGGCAATACGACGGTCGGCACCGCTTATTTCGGTCGCGCCCTATCGGGTCCGCAAGATCGGAGTGGTCTCGACGTTGCTGCCCGGGCTCGCCACCAAGGTGATCGAGAAGACGCTGAATATCACCGAAGAGCGGCTCGCACCCGCGGGCGCCGTCATCGTCGCGGAGCGGCGCGTTCCGCATGAGCAGGAGGCGCTTTCCAAGGCGGTCGACGAGGTGCTCAAGGCTGGCGCCGAACTCGTCATCATCTTCGGCGCTTCGGCGATTGCCGACCGGCGCGACGTGATCCCGGCAGCCGTGGAGGCCGTCGGCGGCCGGATCGAGCATTTCGGGATGCCGGTCGATCCGGGCAACCTGCTACTGGTCGGGGCCGTGCGCGGCCGGCCGGTGCTCGGTGCGCCGGGATGCGCGCGGTCGCCCAAGGAGAACGGCTTCGACTGGGTGCTGACGCGGCTATTGGCAGGTCTCGAAGTGCCGCGCGCAGCGATCACCGGCCTCGGCGTCGGTGGACTGCTGATGGAGATCGTCACACGCCCACAGCCGCGCGATGAGCCTGTCGCCGACAGCCGGCGCGTGGCGGCGATCGTGCTGGCCGCCGGTCGCTCAACGCGCATGGGGGGACCGAACAAGCTCGTGGCCGAGATTGCGCAGAGACCGCTCGTCCGCATTGCCGCCGAGGAAGCGCTGGCATCGCGGGCCAAGCCCGTCATCGTGGTGACTGGTCACCAGCGGCCGGAAGTCGAAAAGGCGCTCGCCGGGTTGCCGGTCAGGATCGTTCACAATCCCGACTTCGCCGAGGGACTGGGGACTTCGCTGAGGGCCGGAATCATGGCTGTCCCGCCCGACGCCGACAGCGTCATCGTCTGTCTCGGCGACATGCCGCAAGTGGATGCCAGCCTCATCGACCGGTTGATCGCCGCCTTCGATCCAGCTCGCGGCGCGTTGGTGGTCGTGCCGACCTTCGAGGGCAAGCGCGGCAATCCGGTGCTGTGGTCGCGGCGCTTTTTTCCGGACCTGATGGCAATCGAGGGCGACGTCGGTGCGCGCCATCTCATTGGCCGTTATCCCGAAGCCGTGGTCGAGGTCGCGGTCGACGGCCGGGGAGCGTTCGTCGATATCGACACGCCGGAGGCACTCACCGGCGTCAAGGCGGAGATCGAGGGCGCCTAGGACTGGCTCGGCTGCGAGACGGGCGCCGGCCTTGTCCGCCGGACGGTCGGCACTTCCATTCACCAAGTGGCAAGGCTTGCCGGATTAGGATGCTGCCCTTCTGGGATGGGGCGGTTGATGACCAAGTTGCGGCGGGCATTGACGCACGGGCTGGCGGCTGCGGTCCTGTTGATCGGCGGCATCGCGACCGCGCAGGCGGCCGGCGCACTCGCGGTCGGCAGTTGCGGCGCCTACGGCTTCGCCTACGACTTCAAGCAGGAATCGGCGGCCGCGCAGGCGGCGCTCGGCAAGTGCGCCGGCGGCTGTAAGGTCGTGCCGGTGCGGCGGGCCTGCGGAGCCATCGCTATTGACGGGAAAGACGTCTGCGGCCCGCAGGGCTACGCGGTGGCGCCTCGGCTCGGAGCCGCGCAGAACGAGGCGCTCCGCATCTGCTACCAGGATGGCGGCAAAGACTGCGTCATCCGCGCCTGGGCGTGCGACGCCAAGGGCTGACCAAGCCTGCTTGCTTCGCGGCCGCAGCCGGTACCGCTGAAAACAGCTTTCACGGCTCGATCTGTGACCGTCGATTTGGGACGGGGGCTTGCATTGGCAATTCACTCGACCTATAAAATGACTGACTAGTCAGTCATTTTTAGGAAGCCATGCGCAGTAAGAAGCCATCGGTGTCTCACAAGGGTCTATCGGCATCCGCCGCCAAGGGCAGGAAAGCCGCGGCCCGCCCGGATCGGCGAACCGAGCGGCGCGACGCCATCCTGGCCGCTGCGCTTGAGGAGTTCTCTGCACGCGGATTTGCGGCGGCTCGCCTCGACGATGTGGCCAGCCGGGCAGGGATCGCCAAGGGCACGATCTACCTCTACTTCGAGGACAAGGAGGCGCTGTTTCAAGAGCTCATCCGCTCGATGCTTAGCCCGCTCGTGAACGCAATCGAGGCCGCGCCATTGGCGGACCTGCCGGTCCGGGTGGTCGCGGAGACGATCGTCAACCTGTTCGTGGGGGAGATCTACGAAACCCGACGCGGTGATGTGATCCGCCTCATCCTCACCGAGGGGCCTCGTTTTCCGAAGCTCGCGGAGTTCTATTATCAGGCCGTGATCGCCCGCGTGCTGCCGCCGATGCGCGCGCTGCTGACCCGCGCGGCCGATAACGGCGAACTTTCGAGTGACGCGCTCGCCCGCTTTCCGCAGTTGCTGGTGGCGCCGGCGCTCGTTGCGCTGATGTGGAACGCATTGTTCGAGCGATTTGCACCGCTCGATGTGCATGCGCTGATGCGCGCGCATCTCGATTTGCTGTTTGGCAAGGAGGGGGGCGCATGACCAGAGCTTTCCTCGCCGCGTTCGTGATCGGCACCGCATTAGTCCTTGCTGGCTGCGGTGGCGATAAGGAGCCGACCTTCCAGGGTTGGATCGAGGCCGACATGATCTTTGTCGGGCCCGACGAGTCCGGGCGGATCGAGACCCTTTCGGTGCGAGAGGGCGATTTCGTCGAACTGCGCGCGCCGCTGTTCACGCTCGATTCCGATCTGCAACTCGCCGATGTCGCGATGCAGGAGGCCTCGGTCAAAAACGCGCAGCTTGCCTACGACCGTGCCGCCGCCCTGATCAAGTCGCAGGCCGGCACCCAAAAGGCGCTCGACGACGCCGAGGCCACGCTTCGTACCGCGCAGGCCAGGCTCAACTCGGCGCAGACGCGGCTCGCGCGCCGCAAGGTATTCAGTCCGGTCGCCGGACCGGTGCAGCAGATTTACTTCCGCGCCGGCGAGATGGTCTCCGCCGGTAAGGCGGTGGTGGCGCTGTTGCCGCCCGGAAATCTCAAGGTTCGATTTTTCGTCAACGAAGCAACATTGCCACGGCTCAGTCTCGGCGATCCGATCAAGGTCCAGTGCGATGGCTGCGGCAGCGACATCGCCGCGAGGATCACTTTCATCGCACGCACATCGGAATTCACCCCTCCGGTCATCTACAGCCTTGAAGAGCGTTCGAAGCTCGTCTTCCTGATCGAAGCCCGCACCGGAACGCCCGAGCGCCTGCGAGTCGGGCAGCCGGTCAGCGTCACGCTGGGAAAGCCGCAATGACCGCCGCGCCGGAAATTGCGATCGACGTCGAAGGGCTCTCCAAGTCGTTCGGTGGACGCACGGTCGTGCGCGATCTTTCCATGCAGGTCAAACGCGGCACGATCTACGGGTTTCTGGGACCGAACGGCTCTGGCAAGACCACGACGATCCGCATGATCACTGGGCTGCTCACGCCCGACCAGGGCCACGGCACCTGCCTGGGTTTCGACATCCGCACGCAAGCCGACGAGATCAAACGGCACGTCGGTTACATGACGCAACGCTTCAGCCTCTATCAGGACCTGTCGGTACGTGAAAATCTCGAATTCGTCGCGCGGCTTTACGGACTTGCCAAGCCGACCGCCGCCGCGCGCGCGATGGTCGAGCGGCTCGGACTGAAAGGCAGAGAAGAGCAACTCGCGGGTGAACTGTCGGGCGGCTGGAAGCAACGGCTCGCCCTTGGCGCCTGCACGTTGCCCAATCCACAGCTTCTTCTGCTTGACGAACCGACCGCCGGCGTCGATCCCAAGGCGCGGCGCGAATTCTGGAACGAAATCCACACGCTTGCCGCCGAAGGTCTGACCGTCCTGGTCTCGACCCATTACATGGACGAGGCCGAACGCTGTCATGAGATCGCCTATATCGCCTATGGCGTTTTGCTGGCGCACGGCACCGTCGAAGAGGTAATCGCTGGTGCGCATCTGACGACCTATACGGTCGCCAACGTGAACGGCGAAGGCCTCGCGACGCTGGCAGAGGAACTGGCCGCGGCGCCGGGCATCGATATGGTCGCACCGTTCGGCACCAGCCTGCATGTCGCCGGCCGCGATGCCGCGGCCCTCGATGCCGCGATTGCCCCGTTTCGCGATCGTCCGGAACTGAGCTGGATCGGTCGCAACCCTCGCTCGAAGACGTCTTTATCGACCTGATGACCAAGGCGCAGGACAATTTCCAATGAGCGCGACTTCGCTGGTCACGCTTCAGCGGAGTTCTGGCGGCGAACCGCCGCGATGCTGATCAAGGAGTTCATCCAGCTGCGCCGCGACCGGGTGTCGTTCGCCATGATCATCATGATCCCGCTGATGCAGTTGCTGCTGTTCGGCTATGCGATCAACACCACGCCGCGCCATCTGCCGACTGCGGTCCTGCTGCAGGAACAGAGCGATCTCGGGCGTTCGATCCTCAAGGCGTTGGAGAATACGCAGTACTTTCACGTCACTCATGTGCTGAGCAACGAGGCGGAGTTCGACAAGCTACTGGCTTCCGGCCGGGTGTTGTTTGCGGTCGAGATACCGGCGAATTTCGAGCGCGCGCTGCGGCGGGGCGATCGGCCGGCGTTGTTGGTCGCTGCCGACGCTACCGATCCGGTTGCCGCCGGTTCGGCGCTGGGCACGCTGAACCAGTTAGTGTTTACGGCGCTACGGCACGATCGCGCGATCCCCGAGACGACGCCGCTGCCATTCGAGATCCGATCCCACGCGCGCTACAATCCGGCGGCCAATACCTCGCTCAATATTGTCCCGGGGCTCGTCGGTACGATCCTCACCATGACGATGCTGATCTTCACGGCGCTCTCGGTGACGCGCGAAATCGAGCGCGGCACCATGGAAAGCCTGCTGTCCATGCCGATCACGCCGGTCGAGATCATGCTCGGCAAGATCGTGCCCTACGTGATCGTCGGCTTCGTGCAGGCGGCGCTGATTATCGGCCTCGGCATGGGACTGTTCGGAGTGCCGCTCCTGGGGAGCCTCACGCTGCTGGCTGCGTTGAGCACGCTGTTCATCACCACCAACCTGTCGGTGGGCTACACGTTTTCAACGGTGGCGCAGAACCAGCTGCAGGCGATGCAGATGTCGATGATGTTCTTCCTGCCGAATATCTTGCTCTCAGGATTCATGTTTCCGTTCGCCGGCATGCCCAATTGGGCGCAATGGATCGGCGAGTTTCTGCCGCTGACCCATTACCTGCGTATCGTGCGCGCAATCATGCTGAAAGGTGCGACGTTCTCCGACCTGCGGTTCGACATGCTGGCGCTCGGCGGTTCTCATGCTGGTGGCGATGACCATCGCGGTGACGCGTTTTCGCCGCACCCTGGATTGACCAGCCTATTGCCGCACGTTGACGCCGATACGGCCATAGGGCCCGGTGCGGCTGCTGTTGTCGCGGGCATAGCCTGCCCCGAGCGACCATTCGAATTCGGCCGTCTTGAAACCGGTCAGGTGGAGGCCGACGCTGTATTGATGGTAGCCGAGGTCGCTGAACAGATGTGCCTCGGGCCCGACCCAGCCGAGCCCCGGAATCCGTCCGCCGAACTGGGCGCGTCCCCAATAGGTCGATTGAATCGTCGAGACTGAAAACGCGCCGGACAGCATCATTACGTCGCTCGGCTCAAGCCAAACATCGGCGCCGAGACGCAGCCCAACATGCGTGCCCCGCAGCGGGTTGCCGATGTCGTCCGGAGAGAGCCGGTGATTTTGCAGGTCGAGCCCGAGATAGACCGTGGTTTCGAACCGTTCTTGCTTGAAGCGCCATCCCGGCAGCACCGACGCAAGAAGCTGACGCCCGACCACTTTGTTACCACCCGCCTCGTAGCGGTAGGCGCCGCCTGCCATCAGAAGCTTGAGCGTGAAGCCCTCGCGGTTGACGCCGTCGGGCGACCACAGCACGCCACCGTGCATGAAGGCGCCGAATCGCCAGAGATCGGTGCCGCTGAAAAACAGGAAATGCGGGTCGTGCTCGCCGGGCGCCGTTTCGGCACACGCGACGCCGCTCCCACAGATGCATCCTAGCGCCGCGAAAACTCGCGCGGCGACGCCCACTACGCTACGCATCGAGGCCGCCCCCCAGGCGCCCTTACAACGGCATTTTCCGGCTGCCGTTCAGCAACCCTGCAAGTAAATGCGAGCGCGTTAGCGGTGGCAAGGCCGGTCTGACCCCTACCTGCGGTTTCACAACCATTGCGATATGCAGGCAACACATTGGGCCGGCATTCCTGCGTCTGCGACCGCCTGCCTTGCGAATTCGGCATGGAATCCGGCGGCATTTTCGAGCTATATGCTGCGACGGCGTCGAAGCGCGGCCGGAAACCTCGAAGAGCCATGGCACAACCCACCCTTGCGACCTCGGTGACGGCGACGCAAAGGCCCGGCGGCTTTCCATCGGGTTTATCAATTTTGCTCACGCGCTCGACCATTACGTGATGCTGATCTTCCCGACCGTGGTGATCGGGCTCGAGGTGGTCTACGGCCGTCCCTACGGCGAACTGCTGGTGATCGGTACCGCATCGTTCTTCGCCTTTGGCATCTTCTCGCTGCCGGCGGGGTGGCTCGGTGACCATTGGAGCCGGCGTAACATGATGGCGGTGTTCTACGTCGGCATCGGGTTGAGCTGCGCGGCTGCGGCTTTCGCGCCCAACTTCATCGCGCTGGGCGTGGCCCTGTTCTCGCTCGGCCTGTTCGCGTCGATCTATCATCCCGTCGGCACCGCCATCGTCGCGGAGGCGGCGGTCAATCGTGGGCGCACGCTCGCGTTCAACGGCGTTTGCGGCAATCTTGGCGTGGCGTTTGCTGCGGGCATCACCGCGGCGCTGACGGCTTGGATCGGCTGGCGGACGGCTTTTCTCGTACCGGCGGTGGTTTGCGTCGTCACCGGGGTCGCCTATCTCGCTCTGATCCCGGACGACCGCCATGAGGCCGCCAAGCGCAGCTCGGCCCCCGATGTGCGGCTTGCGGTTTGGGTCATGGCCTCCGTGTTCGGTTTATTCGTCCTGATTGGCACCGCGGCCGGTCTCGTATTCAACATTGTCACGATCGCGTTGCCGAAGCTGCTTGACGAGCGCATCGGCAATGCGATCTCTCTGACCGCGGTCGGCGGCATCGCCACAGCGGTGTTCCTCTGCGGCGCGGTCGCGCAGTTCACGGTCGGGCGCATCCTTGACCGCTATCCGCCGCATCTCATCTTTGCAGCGGTGGCGCTGCTCCAGTTTATCGGCGTGGTCTGGGTGGCCTATGCGGGCGGACCAACTCTGCTGGTTGCATTAGCTTTCGCAATGGCCTTCATCTATGCGCAGGTGACGGTCAACGATGTGGTGATCGCCCGATACACCGCGGACGTCTGGCGCGCGCGCGTCTACGCCGTGCGCTACTTCATCACCTATGTGATCTCGGGCGCGGCGATCTCGATGATCGCCGTCCTGCATAGCCGCGGCGGCTTCGAGCTGGTGCTCGCGGTGACGGCGATCATCGCCTTCGGCTTCGTCGTCGGGACCATCGGCGTTGCAATCCTGGTCCACGACGTGGAGAAAGGTCGTCTGCGCGCTGTTGCGCCGGCCGAGTAATACCAAGCTCGGCAATGATTGATCCGTCATGCCCGCGTCGTCCTTCGGACGGCTATGCCCGGCCATGACGAGGTGAGAGCGTCGATCATTGGTGTTTGGCATAAGTTGCGTCAAACTGGCGAGGCAAACAAATGCTCGACCGGCAGGTCGATCTCCTCACAGAGGAGTTCGGCGATCCGGCGCCGGTGGCATCCTTCCGGATGGCGCTCGTAGCAGAGCAGGCACACGCGCTGACCTTTGCGGACGAGATCCTTGAGCTCAGCGAGTTCCTGCTGCGCCTTCTCGTTTGCCAGATGCGCTTCGTAGATACGGAACATGTCCTGCGGCCTGCCGGCGCGTGCCGCGTGACGGCCCTCGGCCGGCGTACCGAGCCCGCGCAGGTGCAGGTAACCAATGCCGCGCTCGTCGAGTCCGGCCGTCAGCACGCGCTTGGAAAATCCGGGCCGTCGCGAGGCCGCGACCGCCCGCACGTCCACCAACAGGCCGACGTCCGCGCTCTTGAGTTCGCCCAGAACCGCGTCGGCGGTCGCGTGCTCATAGCCGATGGTGAAAAGGCGACGACGCATTTTGACCCAAGCTCCTGCGGAACCTTTTCTGCCTGCGCATGTTGTACCGGACAGCGATGTCGCAGCCGCGAGGCTCTGTCGCGAGACGACCACGGATCAGCGGGTGACGCCGGATGTACGCGCACTCTCTCGTCTGTGGTCGTTGGTGTTTTGCGGCTTGCTTCTCCTCCGATCGTAGCCCGCCGCGTGCCTCGGCATCATTTTGATCTTGGCAAAGTCTGACCACAGGCGCACGCGTCTCGCCGTCCGCGAGTGTGTCGTGCGGGTGACGCTACGACAATCATGCGATGGTATCCAATTCCGTCTTTCTTTCGCCTTGCTTTGCATCTACTTGCACGCCCGCATTCGCTTGGCCTTGTGCCCGGGCTCTTGAGATTCCCGGCTGGCGCGGTGCGTTATGCGATTTCCGCGTTCCGCCACCGAATGCTTGATCGTTGCCCGATCACGGCGATTAGATCATTCGCGAGGATAGCTCAGAGGGAAGAGCAGATGACTTGTAATCATCCTGTCGCGGGTTCAATTCCCGCTCCACGCTCCCGGTACAGCCGGCAAAAGCTGAACCACCCATGACGGGGACCGGGCGCGAATTTCAGTCGCGGTCCGGTCGTTGCGCCGAAAGGCTCCTCGCTCGCACCTCGACACCGTAAGGCCGGCTCTGTGCCGGGGCGGATACCGCCTCGAGCGCATGTCAGGCAATCCATTCGACCGCCGTGCCCTGTCCCGGCGAACGACTGCGTGCGCTTGCCATACGCCTGAGGCTTAAGCCCAGGTCCGCCGCTCCTACGGGAAGTCCGCGTCCCGGTTCCCAATCCTCATTCTTGCAATGGCGCCGCGCGGCAAGGCCGCACGGCCAACGAAGGAGTATTGTGCCATGAACCGGCATTTCTTGATGCTGCGTGTGACCGTAAAGGACGGCGAGCGCGCCTTCCTCATGCGCAACGGCCGGTTTGAGCGGGTGCTCAAGCCTGGCCCGCACCGCATGTTCGACCCGCTGCGCGGTCTTGCGGTCGAGCTTTTCCCGGTCGTGCGTGCCGAGTTTCCGGCGGATCGCTTCGCCGTGCTCAAGGCGGCGCGGCCTGATCTCGCTGCGGAGATGTTCGAGCCGGTGGAGACAAGGCGGACGAAATCGCCATCGTCAGCCTCGACGGCCGTCCGACCCACCTGATGGGTCCATGGCAGACGCGCGTGTTCTGGAAGGTCGCAACCCGCGTCGAGGCCGAGCGCATCGACGTCGCGAGCGACCCGAAGGTCAAGCCGCGCCACCTGGCGATGATCGCGCGCGAGCGCAACACGCTGGTGGTCGAGCACGTGGTGGAGAACCACGAGGCGGGCCTGCTGATGGTCGAGGGCCGGCTGATTGAGAAGCTCGCGCCCGGCCGGCACGCGTTCTGGACGGCAGGCCGCAAGATCGAGGTCAAGCGCCTCGACCTGCGTCCGCAGGCGGTCGAGATCACCGCGCAGGAGATGCTGACCAAGGACCGCATCGCGCTGCGCGTCACGCTCACCGCGTTCCGCCGGATCGTCGACCCCGAGCGGCTGGTGAACGCGGTGCCGGATGTCGATGCCTGGCTCTACCGGCTGGTGCAGTTCGCCATCCGCGAGGCGGTCGCGGCCCGCACGCTCGACGAGGTGCTGTCGGCCAAGAGCGCGCTCGACGCGGAGCTGCGCGCATTCGTTCGCGAGCGCGTCGCGGACACCGGTGTCGAGGTCACCGAGCTCGGCGTCAAGGATGTCATCCTGCCAGGTGAGATCCGCGAACTGGTGAACAAGGTGGTGGAGGCGGAGCGGACCGCGAAGGCGAACCTGATCCGCCGCCAGGAGGAGACGGCAGCGACGCGTTCGCTGCTCAACACCGCGCGGGTGATGGCGGAGAACCCGCTGGTGCTGCGTCTCAAGGAGCTCGAGTCGATCGAGCGGCTGGTCGAGAAGGTCGGCCGCATCGACCTGCACACGGGCGAGGGCGCGAGCCTCGACGCGCTGCTGACCAAGCTCGTGCGCCTGAAGGCGGACGAGCCGGCGTAAGACGAAGGGCCGCGACGCGAGTTGCGGCCCTTCACTTGCGTTCGGGCGGTATGCGTCCGGCGCAATGAAATTCACCGCCTTTCGGCAACCGCAGGCCGTTGCCGGACGACTTCGGAAAATGACTCCGAACCGCTATGCTGCAATTGAGCGAGGGCAGGCGGTGTCGTTAGAATTGCCCTCCCGCTCAAACGGAGGCGCGATCAATGATCACCCTCGACGAAGTGCATGATCTCGCCAACAGGTGGTTTGACACAGTCGCGGCCGGAGGGCCGGCCGCCGATCAGGCGGCATTTTTTCTCGATCCTAATTCGCGGATCTATGTGCTTGCGAACGGCGCGACCTTCGGCTTTGAGGAGCACCAAAAGCTGCACGCCCAGTGGATCAATGAGATTCACCGGTTCGGCCATTTCGCCTTGACGCGGTTGAATGCCTTACCCGAGCGTGTAAGGGCCACGGGTAGTGTCTATTGGCAGGCAGAGTTTGCCGGTCGGCCGGCGCCCAACATCATCAAGGCAGTGGTCGGCGAGGATTGGATTATCGAACGGAAGCCTTCGGGCGATCTGAAATTCGTGCTCTACATGAATACGTTCCATCACCCTCTTCCGGATTCGGCGCCGCTGGATTTGTGAATTGTTCCACAGACGCGGCTCCTCGATGAAAAAAGCCTGGGCATTGCCCAGGCTTCTCCGCGTTCCGCGTGATCGGCGATCAGAAGCCCGTGCCGCGAACTTGCCGCAGCAAAGAGCGTGATCACCGTTCGGGATGCTTCAGCACATCGTAAGTACAGGCAAACGAAAGCGCGGCGACGCGATACGTGTCACCGGCATTTGCTGGATTGCGTACGATCGCGTCGTCAGGACGCGCGACCATCAACTCGCCCCATGGCGCCGTGAACGTGAAGCTGCCGTCGGTCGGCCGTACGATGAAATAAAGCATCTCGACACCCCGAGGCCGGTAAGCCCGCCATCCGTCGGCATCCGCTGCTGTGATCGGGCCTTCGTATCGGGCAGGGAAGTTGGACGATCGAACGAGATACTCCTCGTTGCCGGTCTGCGGACAGCGGTTGCGGACGACCATGTCGCCCTCGCTTGCTGGAGGGCTTTGCGTCTCCTTGCCCTCGCCTAGAATCGAAGTCACGACGATCTCGCCGGGCCGGGCCGGGCGCGCGTCGATCAATTTTGTCTTGACGGCGCGTCCCACGCGACCTTCGCGTTCAGCGGCGGTGAACATCGCGGCAATGTCAGGCGCCTGCTGGCTTTGCGCCGCCCGTCCGTTTGGTTCAAAGAGCGCCACAAGAGCGATCGCCGCCGCAAGCCTTGCAACTGCGGAATTTGTCATCGTTGCCTCACTGCTTGCTTTCTCACGCTGGTGATATAGCGCGCTGAGAAAGTTCGGAGGCCGAAAAGTAAGAAGCCCGGGTGTTGCCCGGGCTTCCTGGTTGTATTCGCGATCGGGGCGATCAGAAATCCATGCCGCCCATGCCGCCGCCGCCGCCGGGCATCTGGGGCATGCCAGACCCGCCCTTCTTCGGCACCTCGGCAACCATCGCCTCGGTGGTGATGAGCAGGCCGGCCACCGAAGCCGCGCCCTGCAGTGCCTGACGCACCACCTTGGTCGGATCGATGATGCCCTTCTTGACCATGTCGACGTATTCGCCGTTCTGCGCGTCGAAGCCGTAGGCGTAGTGCGAATTCTCGATGATCTTGCCGACGATCACCGAGCCGTCCTCGCCTGCGTTGGTCGCGATCTGCCGGGCCGGAGCCTGGATCGCCTTGCGCACGATCTCGACGCCGGTCTTCTGGTCGTCGTTGTGGGTACGGACCTTCTTGAGGACCTCCGAAGCGCGCAGCAGCGCAACGCCGCCGCCCGGCAGGATGCCTTCTTCGACGGCCGCGCGGGTGGCGTGCATGGCGTCATCCACGCGGTCCTTGCGCTCCTTCACCTCGACCTCGGTCGCACCGCCGACGCGGATCACCGCGACGCCGCCGGCGAGCTTGGCCAGCCGCTCCTGCAGCTTCTCGCGGTCGTAGTCGGAGGTGGTCTCCTCGATCTGCGCCTTGATCTGCGAGATGCGGGCCTCGATGTCGGACTTCTTGCCGGCGCCGTTGACGATCGTGGTGTTCTCCTTGTCGATCATCACCTTCTTGGCGCGGCCGAGCATGGCGAGCGTGACGTTCTCGAGCTTGATGCCGAGGTCTTCACTGATCGCCTGACCGCCGGTCAGGACCGCGATGTCCTGCAGCATCGCCTTGCGGCGATCGCCGAAGCCCGGAGCCTTGACGGCCGCGACCTTGAGGCCGCCGCGCAGCTTGTTGACCACCAGGGTGGCGAGCGCTTCGCCTTCGACGTCCTCGGCGACGATCAGCAGCGGCTTGCCGGTCTGCACCACCGCTTCGAGCAGCGGCAGCAGTTCCTGCAGGCCGGACAGCTTCTTCTCGTTGATGAGGATGTACGGGTCCTCCATCTCAACGCGCATCTTGTCGGCGTTGGTGATGAAGTACGGGCGAGATGTAGCCGCGGTCGAACTGCATGCCCTCGACCACGTCCAGTTCGGTCTCGAGCGACTTGGCCTCTTCGACCGTGATGACGCCCTCGTTGCCGACCTTCTTCATCGCCTCGGCGAGGAATCGGCCGATTTCGGCATCGCCGTTGGCCGAAATGGTGCCGACCTGGGCGATCTCGTCGTTCGACGTGACCTTCTTCGAGTTCTTCTGCAGGTCCGCGACGATGGCTTCGACGGCGAGGTCGATGCCGCGCTTGAGGTCCATCGGGTTCATGCCGGCGGCAACCGACTTGGCGCCTTCCCGGACGATGGCGGCGGCGAGCACGGTGGCGGTGGTGGTGCCGTCGCCGGCGATGTCGGAGGTCTTCGACGCGACCTCACGCACCATCTGCGCGCCCATGTTCTCGAACTTGTCCTCGAGCTCGATCTCCTTGGCGACGGTGACGCCGTCCTTGGTGATGCGGGGAGCGCCGAACGACTTGTCGAGTACGACGTTGCGGCCCTTGGGGCCGAGCGTCACTTTCACCGCGTTGGCGAGAATGTCGACGCCGCGTAACATGCGGTCGCGCGCGTCGACGGCGAATTTGACTTCCTTGGCAGCCATTTGTGAACTTGCTCCGTTCTGTGAGCCTCATTCCGAGGAGCGAGCGGAGCCCGCGTCTGGAAGAATGAGGTCAAATGAAATTTTCAGACCCCGCCCTTCGAGACGGCCGATTTGCGGCTCGCCTCAGGACGAGGAACGAACTGATGGTTACGCGGCCTTGCGTTTGCTGGTGGCGGGCTCGTCGAGCACACCCATGATGTCGCTCTCCTTCATGATGAGGAGTTCGACGCCATCGATCTTGACCTCGGTGCCGGACCACTTGCCGAACAGCACCCGGTCGCCGACCTTCAGGTCGATGGGGATGAGCTTGCCGGCCTCGTCGCGGCCGCCCGGTCCGACGGCAACGATCTCGCCCTGGGAGGGCTTTTCCTTAGCGGAGTCGGGAATGATGATGCCGCCGGAGGTCTTCTCCTCGGCATCGATGCGCTTGACGACGACACGGTCGTGAAGCGGGCGGAATTTCATGGGCTTCTCCTAAATATCCAACACGGTTGAAGTTTCTGGCGGTGGACCGCTGGCTGGCGATGCTGCCGGGCCCTCGAGTGCCACTTAGGAAGCTCGATTTTGGCTCGCAAGATCGGTCCGCAAAAATTTTGGCACTCACCGCCTTCGAGTGCCAGCAGCGGTTCAGGCGAGCTTTAGCACTCCGGCCCTAGGACTGCCAGTGTCTTTTTGCGGCGTCGATTGCCGTGGTGAACGCTTGTCAGCACTCCTAGCGGCTTGCTGCTAATGCCTTGATTTTAGGAACTAAATTCAAATTTTGGGCTTGTAGGTGCCTCAGTTGGCGGTCAAACTTTGTGGTGTTAGGGGACGGAGGGGAATCATGGCTTCGAAGGATTTCCAGCGCCAGCTTGCAGGCTACGGTCTCACGACGGCGCAAATACTCTACCGCATGCCCGATCATCCGAGCTTGCTGCAGACCTACGTCTGGCAGGATTACGATCTCTGCCCGAAGTTTCCGGCGCTCAACAAGTTTCTAGCCTTCTGGCTGGAAAAGCTGGAGGGCCCGCTGCACTCGGTGACGGTCGCACATTCTCGGCTGATCAAGCCGGCCGAGATTCGCGCGATCAACGGCGAGTTCCGGCTGCACTGACGTCAGTCAGGGTGGAATGAACTGAGTTTCGGCGCGGGGCCGGAGAATCCGAATTCCGGCCAGCGAGCGGTCACGCGCTCGTAGATCGCACGCCGGATCAATGTCGTTTGCGGAAACTGCTTGATGTGCCGATGCGGCTTGCACGCATTGATGAGCACCTTCGAGCCGTAGGGCCGTGCCTCGGCCGGGAACTGGCTAGGATCGAGTCCCGTCGACCAGGTGTTCCGCAGAAGGTCGAGGTCGTCGTTCGGATTGCAGCGCGTGCTCAGCGCCCACAGCACTTCGTTGAAATCGGTGGGGTCGACGTCCTCGTCGACCACGATGATCCATTTGGTGAAATAGGCTGCGGCCGGGCACTGCGACGCGAGCGCCAGAACCTGCGCCGAGTGGCCGGCATATTGCTGTTGCACCGAGACGACGACGACGCCCCAGCCGGATGCCGCCGCCGGATGCGCATAGGCCGAAACCACGCCCGGCACGCCGATCCGTTCGAGGTCGTCGAGAATGCGCGCTGAGCGCATAATCGCGTAGTAGGCGCCGATCTCGCAGGACGGATATTTCGCCATCAGGGCCGCGGTCAAAATCGGTGAGCGGCGATAGTGCAGCGCCTTGACCTCCATCACCGGCTGCGGTGCGCGCTCGCGGCCGTAGTAGCCGGTGAATTCGCCGAGCGGGCCTTCCTCCGCGGTGTCGCCGGGATGCAGTACACCTTCGACCACCAGTTCGGCGTTGGCGGGGATCGGCAGGCTGACGCATTCGGCGTCGGTGAGTTCGATCGGCCGGCCCATCATGCCGCCCGCGACCTCGAGTTCGGATTCCTTCATCCCGAACACCTGCGCGGCGAGCATGAACAGGATCGGGTCGATGCCATAGGCAGCGACCACTTCGCACGGCTTGCCGCGCGCCCACCAGGCGTCGCGGTCGAGCCCGCCATGCTTGCCGGGGGAGCAGTACACCCCGACCCGCCTCGGCCCGTGCAGCATCTGGCGATAGCAGCCGACGTTGATCCGGCCGGTGTCGGGATGCGACGTCAAAGTAATGTCACCGGTCCCGATATAGCGGCCGCCATCGGCTGGCCAGAACTTCGGCGCCGGAAACTTGGTCAGGTCGATCTCGTCGCCGCGCAACACCACTTCATTCACAGGCGCGGCGCTCTTGTCGATCCGGACGGGCGGAATGCGCTGCCCCATCAACGTGCGCGTTCCCGCGATCATGTCGGCGGTCGAGAGCCCGGGGTCGAGGCCGACGGCCAGGGCGTATCGTTCCTTGCTCGCGCCCAGCATGTTGACCAGCACGCTGGCGCCGGACTCGTCGCCGGTCAGATTGTCGAACAGCAGCGCCGGCGCATCCTCGCGCCGCGTCGCCATGAAGGCGATGGCGGAAAGCTCCTCGTCCAGGATCGACCTGCGCGGTGACGCGCTTGAGCTGGCCGTCGGCGTCGACCAGCGCCAGCCACTCGCGCAGGTCGCGCCACTTCGCCTGCCTGGGCAGGCTTGACGGCGGCGCGCCCTGCCGGATCTCCGCTGCGCGTTCTTCCATGACGACCTCGCTTGCTGGGCGTGCTCGAACGCCCATCTCAGGGCGTCGCGCAGGTTAAATCAACACCCCGACGATTGCGCCCATCAGGCAGGTGGCGAGCGTGCCCGACACGATCGATTTCAGCCCCAGCGACACCACGTCCTCGCGCCGCTCGGGCGCCATGGTGGCCAATCCCGCGATCATGATGCCGAGCGAGGCGAAATTCGCGAAACCGCACATGGCATAGAGCAGGATCAGCCGCGAGCGCGGGTCGAGCGCGTCAGGCGGCAGCTTCGACAGCTCCACGTAGGCGATGAACTCGTTGAGAATGGTCTTGATCCCCATCAGCCCGCCGGCAAGCGAGGCCTGGTCCCACGGGATGCCCATCAGCCAGCAGACCGGCGCCATCGGATAGCCGAGCAGCCGCTGCAGCGTGATCGGCGCGCCGCCTATGGGCGGCAGCACGCCGATGATCGCGTTGACCAGGTGGACCAGCGCCACCAGCACGATCAGCATCGCGCAGATGTTCAGCAGCAGTTCGAGCCCCGCCGAGGTGCCGCGAACGATCGCATCCATGCTGCTGCTGGCGACCGGTTCGGTGCCGGCGAGCGCGCTGGTCGGCTTCTCCCGGGTCTCCGGCACCATCAGCAGGCTGATCAGGATGGCGGCCGGCGCGCCGAGGACGGAGGCGACGACGAAATGGCCGGCCGCGTCCGGCAGGATCGGGCTCAGCAGGGTGGCGTAGAGCACCAGCACGGTGCCGGCGATGCCCGCCATGCCGCCGGTCATGACGATGAACAGTTCGCTGCGAGAGAGCGACGCGAGATACGGCCGGATGAACAGCGGCGCTTCCACCATGCCGAGAAAGATGTTGGCGGCCGTCGACAGGCCGACCGCACCGCCGACGCCGAACGTCCGTTCGAGCAGCCAGGCGAATCCGCGCACGATCGGCGGCAGGATGCGCCAATAGAACAGCAGCGTGGTCAGTACGCTCATCACCAACACGACCGGCAAGGCCTGGAGCGCGAGGATGAAATCGGCGCCCGGCGCCTTGAGGTCGTAGGGCAGGGCGCCGCCGCCGAGATAGCCAAAGACGAACGACGTGCCGGCCCGGGTGGCGGCGGCAATCGCGCCGACGGCATCGTTGATGGCGGCGAAGGCCATCGCCACGCCCGGCACCTTGAGCAGGAGGGCCGCGGTGGCGAAGGTCGCGACGAGGCCGATGGCCGCGAGCTTCCACGACACCGCACGGGGGTTCTCGCTGATCGCCCAGGCAAACCCGATGAACGCGAACACACCGAGCGCGGATTGCAGTTGCTGCATCATATGACATGCGCGGGCTTGATCCGCGCATCCGTCCCCTTTCTAACGACCCGTCACTGCGAATGGCCCGTCTTTGCGAGAAGCGTCAGCGACGAAGCAATCCAGCCGGTTATGATGGCTGAGTCATCCTGGATTGCTTCGCCCTCGGCTCGCAATGAGCGAGACTATGATGGAGTGCCGAGACGATCCCGGCAATGACGAAGGGGAGAAATGTTGTGCGCATTCGCTTCGATTTCGGCTCGCTCAAACTGGAAGCCGAACTGCTCGACACGCCGACCGCGCAAGCCATTGCGGCGGCGCTGCCGATCACCTCGTCTGCGCTGACCTGGGGCGAGGAGGTCTATTTTGAGATTCCGGTCGAGGTCGTGCGCGAGAAGGACTGCCCGAGCGGTGGTCACGCCGGGCGAGGTGGCCTATTGGCCCGACGGTCACTGCATCGCACTTGGTTTCGGCCGCACACCGATCTCGCAAGGTGACGAGTGCCGGCTGGCAAGCCCCTGCAACATTTTCGGCCGGATCGACGGCGACGTGAAAAGGCTGGCGCAGGTGCGCGCCGGCTCGCCGGTGCGGGTCACCAAGGTCGACTGATACGGTTGCTCAGCCGCGGCCGACAAACGGCATCATGTTGGCCATCACGGTCATGAACAGCACGTTGGTGTCCAGCGGCAGCCCCGCCATATAGACCACCGCCTTGCCGACATCGCCGGCATTCATGCGCGCCTCGACCGCCATGTGACCGTCGGGCTGCATGACGCCCTGGCCCTGCACCATGCGGTCGGTCAGCGGGGTGGCGGCATTGCCGATGTCGATCTGGCCGCAGCAGATGTCGGTGCCGCGGCAATCGAGCGCCGTCGACTTGGTCAGGCCGGTGACGGCGTGCTTGGTCGCCGTATAGGCGACCGAGCGGGGACGCGGGCGTGTGCGCGGAGATCGAGCCGTTGTTGATGATCCGGCCGCCGCGCGGGTTCTGCGCCTTCATGATCTTGATGGCTTCCTGGGTGCACAGGAAGATGCCGGTGAGGTTGGTATCGACCACCTTCTTCCAGACATCGAGCGGCAATTCTTCGAACGGCACGGGCGGCGCACCGATGCCGGCGTTGTTGAACAGCACGTCGAGGCGCCCGTAGGTTTCCTTGGTCTTGGCGAACAGGGCCTTGATCGAGGCAGGATCACTGACGTCGGTCGGCACCACGAGGCTGCTGCCGTTGGTCGATTTGCCCTCGGCGGCGGTTTCTTCGAGCTTGTCCTGACGGCGCCCGGCGAGCACCGCGGCGTAGCCCTCGCGCATCAGCGCCACCGCCACCGCTTTGCCAATGCCGGTCCCTGCGCCGGTAACCACCGCAACCTTCTGCAATCCAGCCATCCTGCGTCCTCCACTTTGTGGACATTATCGTCGTTGCGGCGCGTGGCTGGCAATGCGGTAGTATCGTGCTTGCCGAGCATCTCACCGGAGCAGTGCGATGCGCAGACGAGACGTGTTGGCGTTGGGACTGGCGGCTCTGTCCGCGCCCCTCGGCGCAGTGCGCGCGGCGAGGTCGCAGCCGCGGTTTCCCGAGCGGCCGATCCGGTTGGTCGTCCCATTTGCGCCGGGCGGCGTCTACGACGCGGTGGGCCGGCCCGTGGGCGGACCGCATGAAACTGCGCTCGGTCACGGTGGTGGTCGAGAATATCGGCGGCGCCGGTGGCTCGCTCGGCGCGGCGGCGGTCGCGCGCGCCCAGCCCGACGGGTACACGCTTCTGCTCGGCGGCGGCGGCGCGCTGGTCATCAATCCGGTGGCGGCGAGCCAGCCGCCGTACGATCCGGTCAAGGATTTCGAGCCGATCGCGATGCTGGTCGTCACCGGCCTGCGCTGGTCGTTGCATCCGTCGCTGCCGGTGCAGTCGCTGCGCGAACTGATCGACTACGCCAAGGCCAATCCCGGCAAGCTCGTCCTACGGTTCGGCCGGCGCCGGCTCGATGAACCAGCTCACCGGCGAATTGTTCAAGTCGCTGACCGGTACGCCGGACATCGTCCACGTGCCTTACAAGGGCGCCGGGCCGGCGATCACGGATCTCCTGAGCGGGCAAATTCCGCTGGCCATGCCGAACATCACCGGCCAGATCATCGAGCTGCATCGTACCGGCAAGCTGCGCATGCTCGCCGTGACGATCGCCGCAGCGGCTGGCGGCGCTGCCCGACATTCCGACCGCCGTCGAGGCCGGATTGCCCGGACATGGTGTCGCAGAATTTCATCGGCTCTGTTCGCGCCGGCGCAACGCCGAAGCCGATCGTCGAGCAGATCGCGCAGGCAACCCGCGCGCGCCATGGTCGACGCGGATTTCAGCGGATGCTGCTGGACGTCGGGCTGGAGCCAGAACTGGATTCGAGCCCCGAGAGGACGCGGCGTTTCGTCGAGGACGAAATCGCGCAGTGGACGCCGGTGATCAAATCGATCGGGCTCAAGCTCGATTGAGCGCTGAGAGAGCGTCAGCCCGCTTCCGCCAATATCGATGACGTCGTCGGCGATGTCGGAACGATGCCTGGCGTCGCGAGCCGCGCGGTGATCTCGGCCGGCCGGGCAGGGCCGGCCGAAGCGGTAGCCCTGCAGCGAATGCACGCCGGCGGCGCGCAGGAACAGATGCTGCTCGGCGGTCTCGACGCCCTCGGCGGTTACCTTCATGCCGAGGCCGCGGCCGAGGCTGACGACCGCATGCACGATGGCGGCGGCGTCGGCGGCCCGCTCGATCGAGCGCACGAAGCTCGAATCGATCTTGAGCTTGTCGAACGGGAAGCGTCGCAGATATTGCAGGCTCGAATAGCCGGTGCCGAAATCGTCGAGCGCGAGCCGCACGCCCAGCGCCTTGAGCCGGAACATCGCGAGCTCGGCCGAATCCACATTGCCGAGCAGCGTGCTCTCGGTGACTTCGAGCTCGAGCCGGGATGGATCGAGGCCGGTTTCGGCGAGGATGCGCTCCATCGACGTCGACGAAGTCGGTGCGCCGGAACTGCAGCGGCGACACGTTGACCGCGACGAAGATGCCCGGCCACGCCTTGGCGTCGAGGCAGGCGCGGCGCAGCACCAGTTCGCCAAGCGCAACGATCAGTCCGCTGTTTTCCGCGACCGGGATGAATTCGACAGGCGGAATTTCGCCGCGTTCGGGGTGGGACCAGCGGCAAAGCGCTTCAACGCCCAGAATCGTCTCGCCGCTGCTGTTGACGATCGGCTGGTAGGCGACCCGCAACTCGTTGTTTTCGATCGCCGCGCGCAGGTCGTTCTCTAGCAGCTTGCGCCGGAGCAGGTTGGCGTCCATCGCTTCGTCGTAGATGCAGGCGCGGTTGCGGCCTTCGTTCTTGGCGCGGTAAAGCGCCATGTCGGCATGCCGCATGACGTCGGCGGCGCCGCCCACATGCTCGTGGATGACCGCAATCCCGATGCTGGCGCCGATCACGATGGTATGGCTGCCGATGGAGTAGGGTGCGCAAAGCGTCGCGATCGTGCGCGTGGCGAGGGCCTGCAGCGACGCATGATCGAGTCGCCCGGCGGTAATCACGGCGAACTCGTCGCCGCCGAGCGCGCGCGACCAGGTCGTCGCTGCGCAGGGTGTGGGTGATCCGGCGCGTGACGTTGCGGATGAGCTCGTCGCCGACCGGATGGCCGAGCGTGTCGTTGACGTCCTTGAAGTGATCGAGATCGATGTAGAGGACGGCCGCCGTCGGGGCGCCCTTCCTGACTTTTTCGATCATTTCTTCGAGGCGCTCGCCGAAGAATATTCGGTTGGGCAAGCCGCACAGCGGATCATGCATGGCAAGATAGCGCAGGCGGCTCTCGCCTGACGCGATCGTCGCCGCGGTGCGCCGCATGTGGTGCAGCACCAGGCCGGCGAGCAGCGCAAAGCCGCCAAGGGCGACCGCGATGAACGGCAGGACGCTTTGCAGGATTTCGGCGCCGGGCTGTTTGGGCGACCATGCGAATTTGGCGATCGACGTGCCGTTTGGCTCGTTTAAGTCGAAGACATAATCGCCCGCCGGCACTGGTTGTTCGCCGACCTTTCGCAGATTGCGCAATTGCAGCCGTGAGGCGATTTCCGCCAGCACATCGTCGTCGATGAATTTGACGCTCAGCACAACCGGCGCATTTGAGCCGGCGTCAGAGCTTGCGCTGGACGACGCAACAGCGACCGCTGCGACCAC
The DNA here is from genome assembly GCA_963807865.1 of uncultured Alphaproteobacteria bacterium. Classification (GTDB taxonomy): domain Bacteria; phylum Pseudomonadota; class Alphaproteobacteria; order Rhizobiales; family Xanthobacteraceae; genus VAZQ01. The sequence goes on from CAWEDK010000017.1 coordinate 390,636, forward strand.
CGCGGGGCGCCCGAGCAATGACTGGATGCGACTCGCTCGACGCGTGGCGAGCGCGCTTGCGAGCTCGGTCTGCGTGCCAGAGGCCGAAGCGCCTGGGGCGCGGCCGCGGAGTTCATCCAGCACCGGTTGCACGTCCACACGGATCGCGTTGAACCAGTTCGGATCGGCACTGCTCAACCCGAGCGAAGCATAAAGGAAGCGGTCGCTAGCATCGGTGACGAATACAAAATCGTGATCGAAAAAGGATTGCAGACGAAGCCCGACGTAGATCTCGACCCACTCCGCATCGAAGGCAACGCGGATTCTGCGAACGGCGGCCTCGGAAGCGGCGACACTCGCCGTTTCACGCAGGATTTGTTCGCTGTAGTTCGTCAACGAGCGGATAAACAACTGCCGCTCGTGGTCGAGCGCGACTTCGTTAGCGCGGCGGGCGGAGCTCAGCACGGCCACGATCACGCAGACGATGGCGACCGCCACGATGACGCCGATCGGCACCACGACGCTCGCGCGTATATGGTTCCAGCCGACGGCCTTCGCGCCGCGGTCCGTTCCGGGTGGATTCAGGGCCAAAAGTTCCGCTCTCCGAAAGCCTTACGGGCGGAAAGAGTAGGCCAGAATGCTTGCAGTTGGTTGCTTCGGCTCACGCGAGTGATCGGCCGCGGGGACACTTTTCACGCGATGCCGTTAACCGCCGGTAAAGGGCACTGGCGATTTCAGCGGATATTCTTGTAGGGCGGGCGGGGAATGCCGGCATGCGCCGCCCGAAGTGCGGCGGACCAGCGTTCCCGCAGGTCATGGAAATAAGGCTCCCCGGGCTCGATCCGATAGTTCAACTCGGCATCGCAGGCATCGCGGCGAATGATCAGGACATCGAGAGGCATACCGACACTGAGGTTCGAGCGCATGGTCGAGTCGACCGAGACCAGGCCAACCTTCAGGGCGTCGTAAAGGTCGATGTCGTAGGTGATCGCGCGGTCGAGCACCGGCTTGCCGTACTTGTGCTCGCCGATCTGCAGGTACGGCGTATCCTGCGTGCACTCGATGAAATTGCCGGCGGAATAAAGCATGAACAGCCGCGGCCGCTCGCCCTTGATCTGACCGCCGAACAGGAACGATACGTCGAACTTTACGTCGGAGGCTTCGAGTGCCTTCCCCTCCACGGTATGCAACAGCCGGATGGTGCGGCCGACGCGCTGCGCCGCCTGGAAAATGGTCGGCGAGTTGATCAGCGTCTCGATCTCGCCGGTCTCGGGATTTTCCCAGCCTTCGCGCAGCATGCTGATGACCGACTGGCTGATCGAGAGATTTCCGGCCGACGCGATGGCCATGATCCGCTCGCCCGGTTCCAGGAACAGGTGCAGCTTGCGGAAGGTGGAAATGTTGTCGACGCCCGCATTGGTGCGGGTGTCGGCAAACATGACGAGACCGTCCCGCACGAGTATCCCGCAACAATAGGTCATGACCGTCGACCAGCCCTGGCGTTTTGACGCGCCGTTATAGCGAGCCTGACCGGCGAACGGCAACGCTAGATCGGGGATTTGACGTTCGGCTTGCCGGGAGCCGCCGGAAAACCGGCTGGCGTAGCCGTGAGTGCGTCAATCCTGCGTCTGCTGCATCGCCTGTTCGATCTGGAGCCGGACGGTGAGCGATTCGCTGCCGCCCCCATAGCGCGTCCCGCGCAACGGCGAGGCGCCGAGATAATCGAGCCCGACCGCCACCCGGACGTGTGCGTCGGTCGCGCACATCCCATTCGCGGCGTCGAAAGCCACCCAACCGAGTTCGGGCACGTAGGCTTCCGCCCAGGCATGGCCGGCCTCCTGGGTGGTCACGCCGTCACCGCGGACGAAATAGCCGCCCACATAGCGGGCCGGAATCCCCAGGCCGCGCGCCGCCGCGATGAAGATGTGGGCGAAGTCCTGGCAGACGCCGCGCTTGAGCGCGAAGGCTTCCACCGCTGGAGTCGCGACATGGGTCGGGCCGGGATCGTAGGTCATCTGTTCGTATAGGCGGTCGAGCATGACGTGCAGGAGCCCAAGCAAATCGCCGCCCGCGGTCTCGCGGGCGCTCGCGGCGAATTCGGCGATAGCGCCGTCGGCCGCGGTGAGAGAGGTCTCGCGTAAATACAGACTTGGCGGAAATCGTTCGACAGCGCCACGCACGATTCCCTGGGTATCGCGGGTCTCGACTTCGCCCTCGACCTGTACCGCCAACTCGTTCAAGGGGCCCTCGGCGGCAAACACGTGGGTGATGTTGCCGAAGGCGTCCTCGTGCTGGTCAAGGCGACAGTCAGTGGAGAGATCGATGCGCCAACGCGCGATATACTGGCCGTCTTGGTTGCGCGGCGTCAGCCGCAGAATCTGAATTACACTGGTGGCGGCCGGTTCGTAACGGTAGCTCGTCAGGTGCGAAATACGGATAAGCATGGAACAACGCAGGGCCAGGTTGTCCGCCCAAGCCTCGGGGCAGGTAGCGCGAGCTTTATCACATCAGGTACTGGTCGGTAATGGCGGCGCCGAGGCGATTATTGCCGTCAATGAACTCGCCGATGAATTCATGCAGGCCGCTCTGGAAAATCTCGTCCATGCGGCTGTTCTCCAGCCGTGCGCGCACCGCGCGGGCTTGGCGCTGCGCCGGCCCCTGCCGGCCATAGGCGCGGGCGATCTGGTCGAGATGCCGCACCAGGTTCTCGTAACAACTCGCCAGCGACCGTGGCATTTCATCGCGCAGGATGAGAAGATCGGCAATCAGCCAAGGCTTGACGCTCTCCCGATAGACCCAGTGGTAGGCAGTGAGCGCCGATACCGAGCGCAGGATCGCGGCCCATTGGAAATAGTCGAGCGGTCCGCCGACGCGCTGATCGGCGGGCAGCAGCAGGTGATATTTGACGTCGAGGATGCGCGCCGTGTTGTCGGCTCGCTCCTGAAACACGCCCAGGCGCGAGAACCAGTAGGCGTCGTTGCGCAGCATCGTACGGTAAGCCGAGCCGTCGAACCGCAATGAGCTTTCCTGGACCCAGCGCAGGAAGCGCATGAACTCCTCGCGCGAGGTCGGCCCATTCCCGAAGCGCTTGAGCTCGAGCCAGGTGCCGTTGATCGCATCCCACATCTCGACCGTCAGCGCGGTCCGCACGGCGCGGGCGTTGGTGCGGGCGACTTCGAAGCAGTTCCGGATCGAGGACGGATTGGCGGAAGAGAAGCAAAGAAAGTCGATGACCGTTTCTTCGTTCGCTTCCGGATAGGCTTGTGAAAAAGCATGATGGCAGCCGGCGGTCAGGACCGCCGATTCCCACTCGTTGGTCGAGCCGACATAGGCGAGCGGCAGCGTTGTCAGGCGCTGCGTGACTTCCAGAATGCGCGCGAGATACTCGGCACGTTCCACGTAGCGGGCCAGCCAGTACAGATTGTCGGCGGTGCGCGAGAGCATTTACGGTGCTGCTCCGCGTGGCGCCCGCGCTTGTGCCACGGAAGCGGTGCGCGACCTCCCCCCGCGAACGAAGTGAGCGGTGGAGAGGAGGGTGGAGAGAGTGCGGGTGGATCGAAGAAGATTGGCGGGGGTCATTGGTCGAGCACCCAGGTGTCCTTGGTTCCGCCGCCCTGGCTCGAATTGACCACCAGCGACCCCTTCGTGATAGCGACACGGGTCAGGCCGCCGGGGACGATCCGAATGCGATCGCGGCCGGTGAGGACGAACGGACGCAAATCGACGTGGCGCGGCGCCACGCCTTCGTCCACGCAGGTCGGACACGTCGAAAGCGCGAGCGTCGGTTGCGCGATGAAATTCCGGGGGTTCGACTTCAGCTTGGCTCGAAAGGCAGCGATCGTCGCCTTGTCGGACTTTGGTCCGACCAGCATTCCATAGCCACCCGAGCCGTGGACTTCCTTGACGACGAGCTCGTCGAGGTGGTCGAGCACGTAGGCGAGGTGTTCCGGCTCGCGACATCGCCAGGTTGGGACATTCTTCAGGATCGGCTCTTCGCCCAGATAGAATTTCAGGATCGCCGGCATGTAGCTGTACACCGCCTTGTCGTCGGCGATGCCGGTGCCGACCGCGTTGGCCAGCGTCACGTTGCCGGCCTGGTAGGCCGACATCAGGCCCGGCACGCCAAGCGCCGAATCCGGCCGGAACGCCAGAGGATCGAGGAAATCGTCGTCGATGCGGCGGTAGATCACATCGACGCGCTTGAGGCCCTGGGTGGTGCGCATGTAGACCTGTTCGTCCTTGACGAACAGGTCGCGGCCCTCGACCAGTTCGACGCCGAGTTTGTCGGCGAGAAACGAGTGCTCGTAGTACGCTGAGTTGAACACACCGGGCGTCAGCAGGACGACCGTCGGATCGGCGCTCGAGGTCGTCGCCGCCACCGACTTGAGCGTCGCAAGCAATTCGTCCGGATAGTTCTCGACCGGCGCCACGCGATGGCGGGCGAACAACTCGGGAAACAACCGCAGCATGATCTCCCGGTTCTCCAGCATGTAGGAGACGCCGGAAGGCGTGCGGGCATTGTCTTCGAGGACGTAGAAGGTCTCGGGATCGACGCGCACGATATCGATGCCGGCGATGTGCACGTAGATGTCGTGCGGCACTTTCTGGCCGTTCATCTCCGGCCGGAACACCGGGTTCTGAAACACCAGTTCCTCGGGGACGATCCCGGCCTTGAGAATCTCGCGGCGGCCGTAGACGTCGCGGATATAGTGGTTGACGGCCTTGACGCGTTGCTCGAGCCCGGCCCGCAGGTGGTCCCATTCCGCAGCGGCGAGAATTCGCGGCAGGACGTCGAACGGGATCAGCCGCTCCTGGGCGTCGGCTTCGCCGTAGACCGCAAAGGTGATGCCGATCCGGCGGAACAGCAATTCCGCCTCGCGCCGGCGCTGATCGAGCACGTCGTGCGAAATCTCACCAAGCCACCGCGACAACTCGCGGTAGGCGGGGCGCAAGTCCCCGTCGGCACCTTTCATCTCGTCGAACGCGACCGCCATAGTTGCCCCGGTCGCGGGCCGCGCCATCCACGCGAACTTCGCGACCCGTCTGCCTCGCCAGTCTACCCGATCAGTCTATCTGCAAGCGCCGCGCCAACCCAAGAGGGGAATGGCAAGGGGGCGGAGGGCCGCTCCGTCGGGCGCGTTGCCCAGCTTTTAGGCGATCGGTGACCAACCCGCGGGCCCGCAGCGTGTGTCCGCCGCACCTTCAGCTTCATGCGGAGGAGCCGTGCGTAGCACGGCTCCTCCGAAGCATGGGATGCCGGTCCGTTCTCGTGGCTCCTTCGAGGCGCCCGCAGTCGGCGAGTTCCTCGGTGAGGGCGGATCGTTGCGGCCCGAACCTACGCCGGGATCGGAACTTCGCCGACGTCTTTGGGCACCTTGTAGCCCTTCTGCACCGCCGGCCGCTTGGCGATGGTGACGTACCATCGCTTGACGTTGGGGTACTTGTTGAGGTCGACCTCCTGCCACTCGTAGCGTGATACCCACGGCCAGGTCGCGATGTCGGCGATCGAGTAGGTGTCGGCAACAAACTCCCGGTCGGCTAGCCGGCGGTCGAGCACGCCGTAGAGGCGGTGCGCTTCCTTCTGGAAGCGCTCTTCGGCGTAGGGCGCTTTGCCCTTGTTGTATTTCGTGAAGTGGTGCACCTGCCCGAAGATCGGCCCGGGGCCGCCCATCTGCCATTCCAGCCACTCCAGCACGCGATAGCGCGGCTCGCCTTCCTTCGGCAGCAGTTTTCCGGTCTTGTCGGCGAGGTAGATCATCAACGCCGCCGATTCCATCAGCGCGATGCCGGTGTCGCGATCAACGATCGCCGGGATGCGGTTGTTGGGGCTAACCTTGAGAAATTCCGGCTTGAACTGTTCGTCCTTGCTGATGTCGACCGCATGCACGGTGTAAGGTAGCCCGATTTCCTCGAGCATGATGGATGCCTTTCGGCCGTTCGGGGTAGTCCAGGTGTAAAGATCGATCACGTGCTGCTTCCTGTACTGGGAGCTGGGATGCGGGCGATGAGGCTTGATGAATGCAACCGTCGGCAGTGACTAGCCGGAATCCCCCCGATCGTCGAGAGGTGGCGCCAATAGTGCGGTCTCCGCCTCTCGTGCGCGCCTGGTGCCGCGACGCGCATTGCGATCGCCTCATAGATACCCGCTATAGGTGAGTGCGCCCACTGCTGCGGGCGTCGACCTGCCGCGAGGGGCTTGTATGCTGCAGCGCAGCATCCATTTGGACGGTTGATATTGTCGGATCGGGCAAGGGCACAGGTCAATGGTCAAACTACCACAGATGGTCTCCGATCTCCTGGCGCAGCACGGGAATTGGGAAAAGCTGATGCCGGCGACTGGGCGAGGCCGACCGGCGGCTTTCGGGACTGGTTCGACGTCGAGTCGTCTCGCGGAAACGCGGAGTTTCGGTTCAAACCCCGGCGCGTTGCGAATGTTCACCCACGTGCCGTCGCACATGCCCGCGGGCTGCGCGCTCGTCGTCGTGTTGCACGGCTGCGCGCAGAGCGCCGCAAGCTACGACCTTGGCGCAGGCTGGTCGACGCTCGCCGACCGTTTCGGCTTCGCGGTGCTGCTTCCCGAACAGCAGCGCGCAAATAATCCGAACGGCTGCTTCAATTGGTTCGAGCCGGCCGACATCAGCCGCGGATCGGGCGAGGCTCTGTCGATTCGACAGATGATCGACAGGATGGTGTCCGATCACGGCGTCGATCCTCGACGTGTATTCATCACCGGTTTGTCAGCGGGCGGCGCGATGACATCCGCCATGCTGGCAACGTATCCGGAGGTCTTTGCCGGCGGCGCGATCATTGCCGGGTTGCCGTTTGGGGCTGCGAGCAACGTGCAGCAGGCGTTCGAGACCATGCGCCAATGTCCGGCTCGCCCGGCGCGCGCCTGGGGCGATCTGGTGCGAGCGGCGTCACCGCATGCCGGACCGTGGCCGCGCGTATCGGTCTGGCATGGCGGCGCCGATGCGACGGTGGTGCCTTCGAACGCGCAAGAGATCGTCAAACAATGGACGGATATCCATGGCCTTCCGGCCATGCCGTCGCTCCAGGCCGTGGTCGACGGCTATCCGCGCCAGGTGTGGGTGAATGAGGCGGGCGAGGAGATGATCGAGTCCTACACCATTCCGCACATGATGCATGGCACGCCGCTCGCGACTGGCAACGGGCATGACGAATGCGGAGCCGCAGGCCCTTTTCTGTTGGAGGTCGGCATTTCGTCGTCCTATCACATCGTGAAATTCTTCGGCCTGACAGCGCACGTCGCGCCTGCGGTGAACGATGGGATTGTGACGAGCGGCCCGCGAGCAGCGGGAAGCAACGGATCGCGCATAACCCCCTACGTGCTGGAAGGCGAGATTTTGGATCGTCAGGATCCTCAGACGGGCTCGCACGACATTCCGAGGCCGCCATTCCCGCTCGACGTCAATGCAGTCATCTCGAAAGCTTTGCGGGCAGCCGGCTTGATCAAGGGCTAGTTCGTACTTTCTCGCCCAGTCTGGCGAGGGAGCCGGGCACTCTGGATGGCTGCGCGAACTGGGATGGAACTTTTCCTGTCGGGTTGTGGTTGTCGACCGGTATGAACTTTCCTCCTCAGAAAAGGTCGACAACATCATGGATAAGGATCGCATCGAAGGCTCGGCGAAGCAGCTCAAGGGCGCCGTCAAGGAAACGATCGGCAAGGTGACGGGCGATGCCAAGCTCGAGACGGAAGGCAAGACTGACAAGGTTGAAGGCAAGGTTCAGAACGCGGTTGGCGGTTTGAAAGATATGGTTCGCGGGAAGTAACCCGCTTGAACCGCGCGGGCGTTCGGGCTTTAGATGCCTTCTCGCAACGCTCTGGCGGATCGCATGTCCCAGTTGCCATCGAGCAAGTTGCCGCGGCAGATGCCGTCTGTCCCGGCTTCGACAATGACGTCAGTGATCGTCGCGGTGGTCGTCATCGCGGCGCTTTATTTTGGGCGCGAGGTGCTGGTACCGATCGCGCTGGCGCTGTTGCTGAGCTTCGTGCTGGCGCCTCTAGTTCGCTTCCTGCAGCGTTGGTACGTGCCTCGCATCGCCGCGGTCCTGATCGTGGCGCTGTTCGCGTTCTCGACCATCTTCGGTCTTGGCGCCCTGATGGTGTCGCAGGTCACCCAGCTTGCCGAACAGTTGCCGGTTTACCAGACCACGCTGCGCGAAAAAATTCAGAGCTTGCGCGGCGCGGCGCGCGGGCACAGGCACGCTTGAACGCGCGTCGGAGGTCTTGCAGGACCTGAGCAAGGAAATCGACCGGCCGCGCAGCGGCCCGGCGGTTCCTTCGTTGGGTCAGCGCGAGCGGCCGATTCAGGTCGAAGTCTGGCAGCCCGATCCTGGCGCTCTCCAGGTGCTGTCCGGCCTGATCGCTCCGTTGCTGCATCCGCTGACGACGACCGGCATCGTGGTCATCTTCGTCATCTTCATCCTCATGCAGCGGCAGGATCTGCGGAATCGGCTGGTGCGCCTCGCTGGGGCGCACGATCTGCAGCGTACGACCGCGGCGCTCGACGATGCCGGGCAGCGCCTCAGCCGCTTGTTCCTGACGCAGCTTGCGCTCAACGCCGGCTTCGGGCTCGTGATCGGGATCGGTCTCTGGCTGATTGGAGTTCCGAGCGCGCCGCTCTGGGGCATGCTGGCGATGATCATGCGCTTCGTCCCCTATATCGGCGCGCTGATCTCGGCGATCTTCCCGTTGGTTCTGGCGGCCGCGGTTGGGCCCGGCTGGGGCATGGTGATGGCGACCGCGGCTCTGTTCTTGATTACCGAGCCGATCGTCGGCCACGTGATCGAACCGCTGGTGTACGGTCAAAGCACCGGGTTGTCGCCGGTTGCGGTCATTGCATCGGCAACGTTCTGGACCTGGCTATGGGGACCGATCGGCCTGGTTCTGGCGACGCCGCTGACCATGTGCCTGGTGGTGCTCGGCCGCCACGTCGACGGCCTCAAATTCCTGGAAGTGATGTTCGGCGACGAGCCGCCTTTGACGCCGGCTGAACTGATCTATCAGCGCATGCTGGCGCGCGACCCGGTCGAAGCGGTCGAACAGGCGCGCGCCTACCTGAAGGACAGACCGCTTGCCGACTACTACGATGAGATCCTGATGGCGGGCTTGAAGCTTGCACAGGCCGATGCCGCTCGCGGCCTGCTCGATGATGAGCGCATGCAGCACATCCGCGATGCCGTCTCTGAAATCATCGACGACCTCGACAACGCACAAGGACAGGGCTGTCACCGCCCCGGAATCGGAAGCGGACGATGCCCCGTCGCCGCTGGCGCGACTTGAACAGGCTGAAGCCGAAACCGGGGAACGGGCGCTGCCGGAGCGGTGGCGGCAGGGCAAGCCGGTCCTCTGTATCCCGGGCCCAAGCCTGCTCGACGAGGCTGCCGCCGCAATGGTGGCGCAACTCACCGAACGGCAGGGGATTGGCGCACGGGCGGAGCAGGCTGGTGCGTTGTCGATGTCGCGAATTTTCGCCTGGGAGACCGAGGATGTGGCCCTGATCTGCCTCTGCTACATCGAAGACGTCTCGCCGGCACAAATCCGCTACGCCATTCGTCGTATCCGGCGGCGGGTGCCCGACGTGCCGATCCTCGTGGCGCTGTTCGGTGACACCGATCAAATGGAAGCGGCGGGAGATTCCGAAAAGGCGGATTTTGTCGAGCGCTCACTGAATGACGTAGTCGAACAAATTCTGGCGATAGCGAGCACGACGGCCGCCGCGCCGGCATCGGTGTCACAACCTTCTCAGAGCACCGGCAGGGCAAAGGAGCCACCGTCGGATCTGTCTGCCGCTTGAGTGCTAAGCGCAGGCCATCGCTGTTTACGACCGGCGGCCGATGTCCACGACATCGACTTCCACCGTCATGTCGCGTCCGTCGCGGCGAATCTGCAGCGCCACCTTCTTGCCGACGCCCACGCGTTCGAGTTCTTCGGCCAGATCGGGCAGCCGGCGCACCGGCTTGCCATTGACGCCCACGATAACGTCGCCGAGCTTGCGGCCGCTGGGATCGATACCTCGCAGGCCGGCGCGGTCGGCCGCCGAACCGGGAACGGTGCGGGCGATCATCACGCCTTCGACGCCGGCGCGCGTCGCCGCGTCTTCACCGGCCGAGACGATGCCGATGCCGGGCGTCGGCACGTAGCCGCGGGCGATGATCTGCGGCACAATGCGGTTGACGGTGTCGATGGGGATGGCGAAGCCGATCCCCGCGCTCGTGCCCGACGGTGACAGGATTGCCGTGTTGACGCCGATGACGCGGCCAGCCGAATCGAGCAACGGCCCGCCGGAGTTTCCCGGATTGATGGCCGCGTCGGTCTGGATCACGTTGGTGATCTCTCGTCCGCCGGTCGTCGGCAGGCGGCGCTTGAGCGCGCTGATAATCCCGGTCGTGAGCGACTGGTCGAGGCCGAACGGATTTCCGATCGCGAACACCATTTGGCCGACCTTCAATTCGTCCGAGGTCCCGATCGACACCGGCGACGGCAAGCCGCGCGTGTCGTCGACACGCAGCACGGCGAGGTCGTAGTTCGGCGCGGTACCGACGATGCGCGCCCGCAGCACGCGTCCGGTCGATAGCCGGACCGCGACCTGGTCGGTGCCGTGCACCACATGATCGTTGGTGACGATGTGTCCGGCGCCATCCCAGATGAAGCCGGTGCCCGACTGGTCCTGTCCGTCGGGCTCGGGTTGCATGGCTTCGAGCGTGCCGGCGCGCGCAACCACCTGGACGACCGAAGGCGACACGCGCTCGAACAACTCGATCGACGTGCGTTCGATCTCGGCAAGGGTGCCGCGGGGCGCAACGCTGCGCGGCGTGCTTGCCGAGTACAGCATGCGATCGATGTATGGCTGGGCGAAATAGAAGCCGATGACCCCCAACAACGCAATGATCAACAGTTGAGACGTACGATCACGCATACGTTGGCTCCTGGTGCCTCTTACAAGCCAAGGGTTCGTTCAACCTTGGCGGCTGGCGCAAATCGACGATTCGAGGCGAAGCATAGGCGGGCTGCGAACGTCGCTCAACGCACGTGAGCACGGGGTGGGCATCGCCACTCTATTGCGGGATGATGTCGAGCTCCTTCGCCAGCACCCGCCATTGCTCCTGCTGCCGCTTGATGAATTCGGCGGTGCTCTGGGGGGTGCCGGCGCCTTCGGTCGCAAGGCCGAACGAGAAAAGCCGCTGTTGGATATCGCTTCCCTTGAGATACTCGCCGATCTCGCGGTTGAGACGCATGACGATATTGTCCGGTGTGCCGGTGGGAGCGACAACGCCGAACCAGCCGTTCATCACGACGCCCGGCACGGTCTCGTTGAGGGACGGCAGGTCGGGAAGACCCGGAAATCGCTGTTCCGAGGTGATCGCGATCCGCCGCACCTTTCCAGCCTGCACGACCGCGTTCGCGGCGGCGACCGAGCTGATCAAGACCTGCACGACGCCGCTGGCGACGTCCTGTGTCATCTGTCCGGCCGAGCGATAGGGCACCTCGATCAGGCCGAGGTCGGCGCGCCGATTGAACAGCTTCGCGGCAAACGCCGCCGCGCCCGCGGTCGTGTCGAATGCGACCGAGAGTTTGCCCCGGTTGGCCTTCGCATAGGCGACGAACTCGGCGGGCGAAGCGACGGGTACGTCTGCATTCACCGAGAGCATCTGCGGACCGAGGCTGCAGACCATGGCGACCGGCGTGAAATCGCGCACGGGATCGTAGGGAAGCTGCTTGAAGGACACCGGATTGATTGCCATGCCGGAGGTGTTCGTGAACAACAGCGTGTATCCGTCCGGTGCCGCGCGCGCGACCGCCTGATGGGCGATGATCCCGGATGCTCCCGGCATATTCTCGACAATGATCGGCTGTCCAAGCGTTCGCCCGACGCCGTCGGCCAGCATCCGCGCCATCACGTCCGTCGCGGCTCCCGGCCCCGTGGGGACGATCAATTTCACCGGCCGCTGTGGCCACGACTGGCCAAAAGCTGCATCGGCCGATGTCACGAGGGCGATGCAGATCAGCACACGATGCAATACATTCATTGGCGAACCCGGCGGTTTCCAAAGCAGCCGGCAGTGTATGATAGCCGGTGTGCTTAGCAAGCGATGAGGGACGTGATGAGCGGTGAGCTTCTGTTGGTCGGCAGTATCCCGTTGGACACGCCGCAGGAGGTGTTCGAAGCGTTCGGTGCGCCGCTGGGGAAGTATCTGTTTGCGATGCCAGATGGCGAGGTCGGTCCGCGGCGCCACTGGATCAGCCGCGTGCACTATCAGGTGCTCGCCGCGCATCCGGAGCTCGAGATCGTTCAGCGACCGGCGCCCGACGAACAGGGAGTGGAGCGGCAATTTCCGCGCAACGCCGCCGACGCCTGGTGGTTCAAGGTGAAGGATGGCGTCAAGCAGGTTCGCTTCGGCGATCCGGGCTGGCGGCTTGGTTATGCGCGCGACGCGATCAACTCCTATTTCGTCTTCAGCGTGATGAAGAAGCGCGGCTTGCTCCCGCGACATCTGCGGTTCCAGGTATCGATCCCGATGGTCAACAGCGTGCTGCCGCCCCGCATCTTTCCGAACCGCGAAGACCTCGACAGGATCAGGCCGGGCTATGAGGCGGCGACCCGCGCCGAGATCGCAACCATCGTCGAAAAAATTCCCGCGAGCGAGCTTGCCATCCAGTGGGATTGTTCGACCGAGGTGCAGGATGCTTATGGCAGCATTCCTGGTTTTCCGCTCGCAGGTGCGGTCGAGCGCAACCTGACCGAAGTGCGAAACTTGGCGCCCCACATCCCAGCGGGCGTCGCGCTCGGTTATCACTTGTGCTTCGGCACACTCGGCGGCTGGCCGCGTTTCCAGCCGGACGATCTCGGCCAGGCGGTCGAACTTGCCAACGCGTTCATCGCGGCATCGGGCCGGCGCGTCGACTGGATTCATATTCCGGTGCTCGATCGTGGCGACGACGCGTTCTTCGCGCCGCTGTCGAACCTCAAGCCGCAGGGTGCCCGCGTGTTTCTGGGGGCGATCCACAACATGGAGCGGTTCGGAGAGAGGATTGCCATCGCCCGAAAATACCTGCGGGAGTTCGGCCTGGGCGCCTATTGCGGATTTGGACGGCTGCCACCTTCGGAGCTATCGGCGATTCTCGCGGACCACCTGAAGGCGGTCGAGATTGCAAAGAACAATTCAAAATGACGTCCACCAGGCCCAGGCCAGCTTGCCGACGGCGACGGCGACCACGCACGCGATCAGGACCAGGAAGATCGTGACCGCCAGGTTCGCCTGCTTCTTGAATTCCTGAAAGCCCGCGCTCACCCGTGTGGGCCGCCGGAAAAACATTGCGCGTACGAACAGCACGATCGGGATCGCGGCCGCGAGAAAGGCGATGATCTTGAAAATCATAATGTGCCGTTCGTAATGGTCGCGTGTGCACTCTGCAATGGCAGTGTCGCACACAAGATTTGACCGGCCTCAGTCCGGCATCGGCATCACGATCACGCCGCCGTCTGGCGCCGCCGCGTACAGCCTTTCGACATCGGCACGGCGGCGCTCCAATGCCAGCCGCTGGTTGATATAGCCCTTGTCGGTGATCTCGTTGGCGTCGATCGACGGCGCGTCCGGTAGCAGGATCACGCGCGCAATGCGTTCCGAAGAGCCTCGGTGCTCGGCATTCCAACTGGCGAGTGCTGTCCGCACATGCTCGCGGATCGCCGGATGACGCGCAAGCTCGGGCAGGGCGCATTCCGCCCCGATCAACCGGCAGCAGCCGGCCGGGTTGAGCCAGGCGAGCAGCCCGATGGAGGCACAGTTTTCACCGGCGACGATCGCGTCCTGCAGCACCGGCGAACTTGCCGCCAGCACACCTACCCGCAGCGCGCCGACTCCGACCCACGTGCCGGTGGTGAGCTTGAAGTCCTCGGTGAGACGGCCATCGAACGCGAGGCCGTGCTGCGCGGCGGCAGGTTGGTCGAAGCATACCGCGTCGCCGGGCTTGTAGAAGCCCTCCGGGTCGAACGCCTCGGCGGTGAGATCCGGACGTTTCCAGTACCCGGGAGTGACGTTTGGGCCGCGCACCCGCGCTTCGAGCTTTTCGCCCGCCGGCACCAACTTGAGTTCGACACCAGGCACCGGCACGCCAATCGGTCCGGCGCGGTCGATGACGAAATGCGCGGCGGTAGCGAGCGGCGAAGTCTCGGTGGTGCCCCAGGAGGATGTCATCGGTACGCGGTACCCGGTAGCGCGCTCGGACACGGCTTCGAGCCGCGTCCACAAATCCTGCGGCAGCGCCGCGCCGGCATAGAAGATGAGCCGCAGCTTGGCGAAGAATGACCGGGCCAGCGCCTCGTCGTTCTCTAGGAACGGCAGCAGTGCCGCATAACCGGCGGGCACGTTGAAGTAGATGGTGGGAGAAATCTCGCCGAGATTCCTCACCGTCTGTTCAATCAGGCCAGGCACCGGCCGGCCGCCATCGATGAACAGCGTGCCCGCGTGGCGCAGCGCCAGATTGAAGTTATGATTGGCGCCGAAGGTGTGGTTCCAGGGCAGCCAGTCGAGCAACACCAATTGTGCGTCGTCGAGGAACGGCCAGACCTGCGCAAGTTGCTGCTGGTTGGCGGTGAGCATGCCGTGGGTGTTGATCACGCCCTTCGGCAGGCCGGTCGAACCCGACGTAAACAGGATTTTGGCGATGGTGTCGGGCCGGATCGCCGCCGCTGCCTGTTCGACGGAGGGTCCCGGACGGCTTTCGGCCATGGCTTCGAACAATGTGACGCCGGGAAGGTTCGCGCCGTTGGTGCCGGCAAGGATTTCCACATCCGTCAGATCGAGCGCGCCCAGCGATCTGACGAACGGGCCAGTGTCCGAAACATAGATCAGCGCGGGCTTGAGCAGTGCGCCGATGTACTTGAGCTTGGCGTGATCCTGGCTTTGCAGCGAATACGCCACCGAAATCGGCGCGACCGGAATGCCGGCCGTGTGGCCGGCGAGCGTCAGCAGCGCGTGGTCGACGCTGTTTGCCGAGAGGATCATGACCGGCCGCTCGGGGCTCAGTCCGCGCTCGATCAGCCCGTGCGCCAACCCATCCACCAGTCCGCGCGCCTCCTCGTAAGTCAGTTCCCGCCAGGCCGCACTGGCGTGGCGCTCGGCCAGGAAGAGGCCGTCCGGATTGCGCTCGGTCGCGTCCCGGAACAACCGGGCGAGGCTCGGCTGATAAGCTCCAAGGGGCATGGACGAGCGCAGGCGCAGGCTGCCGTCGGGCGCGTCCTGGCGGACAATCTCCGGCTCGGCGTAGGTAATAGGACGCAGCGGCGCCGGCATTCAGCTTCCTCCCCGACGGGCCTTTGGCTCGTCAACTCTGTCCCGTGCTTTTGACGGGTGACTTGAAGCATCATAACGCACAATGGCAGGGTAGGGCGCGACCCGCAGCCGCGGGTCGGGAAGTCCAGGATCATCATGACCGACGCGAATTCCCATCCCACGACGCTGGTGACGGCAGCCCTCCTCGTCATCGGCGACGAAATCCTGTCCGGACGTACCAAGGACAAGAACATCGGCTACATCGCCGAGTATCTCACCGCGGTCGGCATTGACCTGATGGAGGTCCGCGTCGTGGGCGACGAGGAGTTGGCCATCGTCGACGCGCTCAACGCGCTGCGCCATCGCTATACCTACGTCTTCACCACCGGCGGTATCGGCCCGACGCATGACGACATCACCGCCGACTGCGTCGCCAAGGCCTTCGGCGTCTCGATCGATGTCGATCCGCGCGCGCTCGCCATCCTGGAAGAGCGCGTGGCGGCAACCGGCTCCCAGATGAACGAAGCACGCCTGCGCATGACGCGCATTCCCAAGGGCGCCGATCTCGTTCTGAACAAGGTCTCGGGTGCACCCGGCATCTGGATCGGCAATGTCATCGTGATGGCGGGCGTGCCATCGATCATGCAGGCGATGCTCGACGAGGTCGCGCCGCAACTCAAGACCGGCGCGCGGATGCTGTCCGAGACCGTGCTGGCCAATGCGCGGGAAGGCGACATCGGCAGCCAGCTTGGCGACATCGCCAAGGCCAATCCGGATGTTGCGATCGGCAGCTATCCGTTTTTCGATCCGCAGCGCGGACCGAACACCAACGTCGTGTTGCGGGCGCGCGATGCCGGCAAGCTGGAGATCGCCAAACGCGCGGTCGAAGACATGCTGATCCGGGTCCGGGGCGCGCAGACTGGCGGTGGATAAGCCGCGCGCGGCGGCACTGCTGGCGAACGGCCGTGCGGAGCCGCCGATGGGGTGCAGGAATGAAGCCGGTGGACGAAGTAGTGCCCCCCTTCGATTTTGGCCGCGACATGCGCTAGAACCCTGGCGTCTTTCTGCCGGGGGGAAATGAACATGGCGCAATCAATGCCACTGATGCAGCCGCAGCAGCAAAAGGCGTTTCCAGTCTCGTGGGACCAGTTCCACCGCGACGCCCGCGCTTTGGTCTGGCGGCTCGCCGGCGTCGGTCCGTTCGAAGCCATCGTCTGCGTGTCCCGCGGCGGGCTCGTTCCGGCGACCATTGTGGCGCGCGAACTCGACATCCGGCTGATCGAGACCGTCTGCGTCGCGAGCTATTCGCACATGTCGCAAGGCGAGTTGCGGGTGCTCAAGGGCATTGCCCCGAGTATCGTGGCGCTCGGCGGCGGGGAGGGGAAGGGTGTGCTGATCGTCGACGACCTGGTCGACACCGGCAAGACCGCCAAGGTGGTGCGCGACCTGCTGCCGAAGGCGCATTTCGCCACCGTCTACGCCAAGCCCATGGGACGCCCGCTGGTCGATACGTTCATCACCGAGGTGTCGCAGGACACCTGGATCTACTTCCCCTGGGATACCGGCCTTGCCTTCCAGCCGCCGATCCGCGGCAGCGAAACCTGATCGGGCGTTTCGCCCGAACGGAGGACCGATGCTGACCCGCCGCCAATTCACTGCCGGTTCGGCCATCGTGCTGCTCGCCGGCCGCAGCCGCGACGCCCTCGCGCAGAGTTTTCCGACCCAGCCGATCCGGATTCTGGTCGGCTATCCAGCGGGTGGCGGCGTGGACATCGTGGCGCGGCTTCTGTCCGAGCCGATGAAGGCGGCGCTCGGCCAGACCGTCCTGGTGGAGAATCGCACCGGCGCCGCCGCCATGATCGCGGCGAGCGCGGTCGCCAAGGCCGCCCCCGACGGTCATACACTGCTGATGGCGGCGTCCGGGGAGGTCGCGATCAACCACCACGTCTACAAGGAAAAGATGACCTACGACCCGATGCGGGAGCTCACTCCGGTGGCGCTCGTCGGCATCGTGCCGTGCGTGGTGGTGGTGGCGGCGAGTTCGCCGGTGAAAACGCCGTCAGACCTGATCGCCTACGCCAAAGCCAATCCCGGCAAGCTGTCGTTCTCGTCATCGGGCATCAGCAATCCGCAGCATCTCGCCGGTGAACTGATGAACAGCATGGCGGGCACCGACGTGCTGCATGTGCCCTACCGCGGCTCGGCGCCGGCGGTGACGGACGTGGCGACCGGCGCCGTCACCATGAGCTTCTCGAGCCTCGCGGCGGCGCTGCCGCTGATGCAGGACGGCAAGCTGCGCGCGGTCGCCGTCACCTCGCGCGAGCGCATGCCGCAACTGCCGGATGTCGCCCCGCTGTCGGAAGGCGCCCCCGGATTGGCGGGCTACGAATTGCTCAACTGGTTCGGCATGTTCGCGACCGCCGGCACGCCCGCGCCAGTGGTGACGCGGCTCAACGAGATCGTTGTGAAGGCGCTGCAGCAGCCGAAGCTCGCCGAAACCCTCAACGTGCAGGGCATCGTGACGCGACCGATGACGGCGGCGGAATACAAAGCCTTCGTCGAGACCGAGACCCAGAAATTCGCCGCCGTGATCGAGCGCGCCAAAATCAAGCTGGAAAACTAGGGCGGCGCCCGGGCGCGGAGGTCTCCGGGCAGGGCAGACGGCCGCTTGCGGTGCCGCTATGATCGGAGCCAAGCCCATCGTTATGGGATCGATCAGAACGGAGACCTGCCATGGACGCCGTGACGCCGAAGTCGAAGCCCGCCGCCGACGAACACTCCCATGTCGTCCGTCCATCGACGATGGAATGGCAGAAGACGCGCTTTCCCGGCTGCGAGATGAAGACGCTTCTGTTCGACGCCGAAACCGGGCTGGTGACGGCGCTGATGAAGTTCGCACCCGGCGCGGTGCTGCCCGACCACGAGCACGTAAGGATCGAGCAGACCTACGTGCTTGAGGGCAAGCTCGTCGACAAGGACGGTCCGGCCGCCGGCCTCGAGGTCACGAAGGGCGAGTTCGTCTGGCGCGAGCCCGGTAGCCGGCACGTCGCCTGGACGCCGGAAGGCGGCCTGATGCTCGCCATGTTCCAGATCCCGAACAAGTTCCACGAAAAGGACGGCCGCATCACCGACAGCGCCGGCAAGGACTGGGATGCGATCTGGGGCCACGTGCTCAAGGACTGAGGCTGGCGCTACGCCGAAGCAATTCACCTTCCTCATGCTGAGGAGCGCACGAAGTGCGCGTCTCGACGCATGGCCGCGCATCCGGTGACGGCCGCTATCCTTCGAGACAGCGGCCATAGCAGGCGCAGCCTGCGTACACTTGGCTGCGATGCCGCCTCAGGACTGCAGGCGCTTCCAAGTCCTGCTGCGCATTCTTGCGGACGGACGGCCCGAGCGTCGTTGTTTCAATTTGGCTGGAATTTGTTCTATTAGAGCGCCGCAGGCCGCGTGGTGGAATGGTAGACACAGCAGACTTAAAATCTGCTTCTGGGTAACCGGAGTGCCGGTTCGAGTCCGGCCGCGGCCACCAACGACTGCCGGGCGGATGGGTTGCCATGAGAAACTTCGTACGGCCGGCTTTCGTGCGATCGGGAGTAACCGGCATCGTCATGCTGACGCTGATCGCATCTGCCGCGGCGCAGTATCGCTCGCTGCCGTCTCCGCCTCAGCAGCCGATGCTGCAGCCGCCGCCCGCGCCGATGCTATCGCCGTTGCCGACACCGATGTTACCGCCGTCGCCGTCGCCAATGACCATCCCGCGCCCGTCGCCGGAGATCGGGGCGCCGCCGGTGCTGGCGGTTCCGGAAGGCGAGGCGCGACAGACCGAGCGTGTGTGCATCGAGAAAGAGATGTGCGTCGACGTGCCGGTATCGCCGAAGACGTCGCCAAGTTCGGGCGAGCGGAAATAGTCGTCCGCCGGCCGTTTGATGACCATCCTCTTGACGAGCTTTGCTGCGTCGTGTACTTTGCATTGTAAAGTTCGGGGTGGTGATGCAGGATTTCCGCAAAGCGCTCGCCGATATCGACGCGATCAAGGGCCAGGTCGCGCGGGCGACACAGTTCCGCGGCTACGGTCCCGCCACCGTGGCGCTGACCGGTGTGGTGGCTCTACTTGCCGCGGGCTTGCAGGCGGTTTGGCTCGACAATCCCGGTGAGCAGGTTTCCGCGTATCTGGCGATCTGGGTCAGTGCCGCGGTGATATCCGCGGTGCTGATCGGAGCCGAAACCATCACGCGTTCGCTGCGGTTGCATTCCGCGCTGGCGGACGAAATGATCTACTCGGCGATCGAGCAACTTATTCCTCCGGCGGTGGCCGGCACGCTTCTGACCTTCGTGTTGGTTCGCTTTGCGCCCGGCAATGTATGGATGCTGCCCGGCCTGTGGCAGATATTGTTCAGCCTCGGTGTGTTCGCGTCGTGCCGGCTGCTGCCGAAGCCGTTGTTCGTTGCCGGTGCGTGGTATCTGGCGTCGGGTCTCATTTGTCTCGCAATCGGTGCGAGCGGAGCGGTCCTGTCGCCGTGGGCCATGGCCATCCCGTTCGGCGTCGGACAGTTGCTCGCGGCGGGGATCCTGTATGCGACGCTTGGGGAACCCGATGGCGAAGAGTGACCGTCCGGAAAAAGCCCGCAACGGGCGCTTTGCCTATGAGGGGCTCGACCGCGTCATCCACGAGAAGGCGCGGCTCGGGCGTGCTGACCTCGCTGATGGCGCATCCGAAGGGGCTGGTCTTTGCCGACCTCAAGCGGTTGTGCGGGCTGACCGACGGCAATCTGAGCCGTCACCTGCAGGTGCTGCAGGAGGCCGGGCTGGTCGAAATCTCAAGGGCTACGAGCGGCAACCGTCCGCAGACGATCTGCCGGATCACACCCAGCGGCCGGCGGCGCTTTCTCGAACTATCTCAGCGTGCTCGAACAGGTCGTGCGCGATGCGGCCGGGCGCAGGCCGCGTTCGTCGGCGACACCGCGCCGCTCGCGCGCGTAGCGGATTCGGTGCTTTTTTTCGCAGGAGACTTTACAATGCAAAGTACTCTCGAATGTAGACGGAAACTGCACGTCGCCATCATCATGGATGGCAACGGCCGCTGGGCGACGCGCGCGCGGGCTGCCGCGCTCGGCGGGACACCGCGCGGGCGTCGAGACCATGCGGCGGGTCGTGCGAGGCGGCGCTCCGATCTCGGCGTCGGCACGCTCACGCTGTATGCGTTCTCGGCCGACAACTGGCGGCGTCCGCCGGCGGAGGTGGCGAGCGCTGATGGGGCTGCTGCGCCGCTATCTGCGCGCCGAAATCGCAAAGCTGCTCGACAACGGCACGCGGCTGACCGTCATCGGCCGGCGCGACCGATTGCCCAGCGATCTCGCCGAGGACTCGCCGACGCCGAGGCGGCCACCGCCGCTGGCGAAGCACTGCATCTGCGCATCGCGCTCGACTACTCGTCGCGCGACGCCATCCTGCAGCGCCGCGGCCGGCGTCGCCGGTGCGCGACATGCCTCACCCGCGAAGCCTTCGGCCGGCTGCTGTCCGGCCGGCGACGCCAGCGCGCGACGTCGATCTCGCTGATCCGCACCGGCGGCGAGAAGCGGCTCTCGGACTTCCTGCTGTGGGAGTGCGCCTATGCCGAGCTCCATTTCACCGACCGCATGTGGCCCGACTTCGACGCCGACGACCTCGCGACTGCGCTGACCGACTTCCATGGCCGCGAGCGCCGCTTCGGGGCGGTCGGCGTAGCCGAGGTGCACGCCGGCCTGATTCCAAGCGCCGCCTGAGATCGCAAACACCGCCGCAGCGATGACCCGCCACAGACGATGTGGCGGGGCACGGATCACTGCGCCCGCAAGGAAGCCGCCATGCGCATCCTGCTCGTCAATGTGCCGCATCCCGCAATCGGCAGCCGCATCCCGGACGATCACCTGCCGCCGCTCGGCCTGCTTGCAATCGGCGGACCGCTGATCGACGACGGTCACACGTCGAATTGCTCGACGGCGAGTTCGGTCCGATGCCGACGCCAGACCATCGTGGCGGAGGCCATGCGGCGTGCGCCGGATGCCGTGCTGTTCGGCCATTCCGGTTCGACATCCGGCCACCCGGTGATCGCCGAAGTCGCGCGCGCCATCGTCGGCGGCATTGCCCGCGGCGTGTGATCGTCTATGGCGGTGTGTTTCCCGACCTATCATTGGCGAGAAATCCTGACCGAGGAGCCTTACGTCGATGCGATCGTGCGCGGCGAGGGCGAGGAGACCGCGCGGCAATTGATGGCCGCGCTCGAAACGGCAATCGCCGCTCGTCGGCGTGCGCGGCATCGCCTTTCGCGACAACGGCCGGCCGGTTGCGACCGCGCCGGCGCCCGTGATCCGCGATCTCGACGCCTACCGCGTCGGCTGGGAGCTGATCGACCATAGCCGCTACAGCTACTGGGGCGGACTGCGCGCCGTGGTCGTGCAGTTCTCGCGCGGCTGTCCGCATCTCTGCAACTACTGCGGCCAGCGCGGTTTCTGGACGCGCTGGCGTCATCGCGATCCGGTCCGCTTTCGCCAGGGAGCTGGCGCGGCTACACCGCGAGCACGGCGTACGGTCATCAACTTCGCGGACGAGAACCCGACCGTATCCAGGAAGGCGTGGCGGCCTTTCCTCGAAGCGCTGATCGCCGAGAATGTCGATCTGATCCTCGTCGGCTCGACGCGCGCCGGCGACATCGTTCGCGACGCCGACATCCTGCATCTCTACAAGAGTGCCGGCTGGGAGCGCTTCCTGCTGGGCATGGAAAACACCGACGAGAAGACGCTCGACCTGATCCGCAAGGGCGCCACGGCTCGATCGATCGCGAGGCAATCCGTCTTTTGCGCCGGCACGGCATTCTGTCGATGGCGACCTGGGTCGGTGGGCTTCGAGGAGGAGACCGACCGCGACTACTGGCGCGGCCTGCGCCAGCTTCTGTCTTACGATCCCGATCAGATTCAGATGCTCTACGTCACGCCGCATCGCTGGACGCCGTACTACCGCCTCGCGGCCGGCCGCACCGTGATCCAGACCGACCGGCGCCGCTGGGACTACAAGCATCAGGTGCTGGCCACGCGTCACATGCGGCCCTGGCGCGTGCTGCTCTGGTTCAAGTTCATCGAAATGGTGATGCAGACGCGGCCCAAGCGCGCTCTATCGCGTGCTGCTGCATCCCGACCGCGGCTTGCGGCACGCCATGCGTTGGTACACGCAGATGGGCCGGCGGGTATGGCCGTACGAAATCCGCAACTTCCTGCGCGACCCGCTGCGCAAGGACGGCCCGACCGTCGCGGAATTCTGGGGCGCCGCGCAGGACGCCGAGGAAGAGTCGATGGCGGTTCGTCCGTTTCCGGCGCAAACGCTGGCGCCCGCCGCAACAGTCGAGCCCCGCGCGCTTCGCGTCAGCCGATTGTGACCATCCCGCTCCAGAACTGCTGGCCGGCGCTGGTGTCGACGTCGTACTTGCGCACGAAAGTGAGCCGGCCGTCCTCGCCGATGCGGTAGACCATGAGGCCGGCGGTCAGCGTTTTGATCTCATCGCCGTCGCGCACCAGGATCGGCCGGATGCTCGCCGCCACGAGGAGCCGCCCGTCCGGGTCGATGCCGAAGGTGCGCAGATGGATGCCGTGTCCGTCGACGGTCTCAATGAGTGTCGGCTCGCCGGTCGTCGGGTCGATGGCGAATACCGCGATGCTGTTCTCGCCGCCGGCGAAGACCTTGCGGCCGCCGTCGTCGGCTTCGCGCTGGTTGCGGTTGGTCACGTAAACGAAGCGGCCGTTCGGGTGGACATGGATCGCTCCGGCCTGCTGCCCGGGTTTGGCGCGCGCGGGATCCGGGAGCGTGTCTCTGACGAACAGCGGATCGCGGCCGAGCGTGCCGTCGCTCTGCAAGGCGTAGACGGCGAGCCGGTTCTGCCGCTCGATCGAGACGAACACCCACGGCTTCGTCGGATGGAAATCGATGTGCCGCGGTCCGAAGCCATGGCCCGTGCCGGGCGCGATCGACGCCTTGTCCGACAGCACGCCGTTGTTGAAGCCATAAACCTTGAGTGCGCCCGGGTCTTCGGTCTTGCCCCCGTCGGCGTTGTTGCCGCGGTTGACCAGGATGGCGGTGAGATTTCCCGGCGTAGTGAGCACCTGGTGGGCGTAGATGCCGGTGTCGAGTTGAGTCGGTTGTTCCACCTGCGCGCCGATCGTGCCGTCCGCCGCGAGGCGATGCACCGTGACGTTGCTCGGATTGTTGTAGGCGATCAGCAGAAATCTGCCGCTGCGGTCGACGGTGACATGGAGCGGCCGCGACGGTAGCGCCACCGCCTCGCCGTGCGGCTGCAGCACGCCGGTTGCTGGGTCGACCCGAAAGGCGTTCGCCCAGTGGCGGTCGCCAACCGCGCCCGGCCCGCCATTGCTCGACACCACGTAGAACCAGCGCCGCGAGGGATGCAGCCAGGCATACTGGACGTTCGCCGGCAGCGTGACCTTGGCGCGTTTCTCAAGCGCCGCGTCGCCGAAATCGATATCGTAGAGGTCCAACTGCGGACCGGTGCTGGCATAAAGAACGGTCTTTTCCGGCACGCTGTCGCTCCCGACGTTAACGCCAACAGCCATCCCGGCTCGTTTTCGGCGGCCATCTTCCTTAAGCTACACGTCACGGAGATCAACAGGGTAGCCGGGGTGTGGCCGATGCGTCTCAAGGATAAGGTTGCGGTGATCGTCGGTGCGGGCCAGTCGCCCGGCACCGGCATGGGCAACGGCCGCGCCACGGTGATGCGCTTCACGCAGGAAGGCGCGAAAGTGCTCGCCGTCGACAACAATCTCGCTTCCGCCGAGGAAACCGTCGCGATGGCGAAAGAGGGAAGTCGCGGCGAATGCGTCGCCTGGGAGGCCGACGTCACCCGCGAGAAGACGCTGCAAGCGATGATCGCGGCGGCGCGCCAGCGCTGGGGCCGCATCGACATCCTGCACTACAATGTCGGCGTGAGCCTCGCCGGCGGCGATGCGCCGATCCTGGAGATCACCGAGGAGGCGTTCGACCGGGTCATGACCATCAACCTGCGCGGCTGCATGATGTCGGTGAAGCATGTGCTGCCGGTGATGCGGGAGCAGCGCTCCGGCGTCATCCTCACGATCTCGTCGCTCGCCGCCTGGGAGATGTATCCGTACGTCACCTACAAGGCGACCAAGGCGGCGATGATCGCCTTCACCCAGCAGATGGCCATTCAGAACGCCGAGTACGGCATCCGCGCCAATGTGATCCTGCCGGGCCTGATGGACACGCCGATGGCGGTCGACACCCGCGCGCGCCACAGCGGCAAGAGCCGAGCCGAGGTGGCGGCGGCGCGCGACGCCCAGGTGCCGCTGCGCAACCGCATGGGAACCGCCTGGGACATCGCCAATGCGGCGCTGTTCCTTGCTTCCGACGAGGCGAATTTCATCACCGGCGCGGCGCTGCCGGTCGATGGCGGCTCGTTGGTTCGCATCGGTTGATGCGCGCTGTGTCGTCGCGCTTGGGTCGTGCGCCATCATGACGGCGCATTTTCCGGGCAGAGGCGATTTCGTCTACAGCACCAGACATTTGCTGGCTTGCGCGGACACTGTGACGGAGTTCGGCGTAACGGAGTTCGGCGCGGGCAGATGGGCAGGATGGTCTTGACCGCGGGACGCCTCAGGCCGTGCGTGCGAACGACTGCTGCGCTGATTGGCAGCGCGGCCGCCGTCGTCCTGACGATGGTGCTCGGCGGCTGCTCGACGCCCGGCGTCGACAGCTCGTTCACGGTGTTCGCTGACCCCGGCAAATATCTCTACTATTCGTGCGATCAGATCAACGCGCAGTTGAAGCACTGGACGACGCGCGAGCAGGACCTGCGCCTGCTGATGGAGAAGGCCGAGCAGGGCGCGGGAGGCGCGGTGGTAAATTTGATCGCCTACAAGGCCGATCATGTCGCCGCCACCGAGGAACTCAAGTTGCTTGGCAGGGCGGCGCGCGACAAGAACTGCACCACGCCTGGAAGCTGGGGCAGCAATACCGTCATCCGCTGACGTTCGTGGGCCGCGCCGTCAAAACGGAACATTCTTGGGGAACAGAACGCGCGCGATATCCCTGAAGGTCGCACTGGCGACGTCGGGCTTGTCCTTCGGTTGCTGCTGGCTGTTGACGAACGCGATGATCGTCGCATCCATCTCCGGCAGGTAATAGGCTCCGGTGTTGTATCCCGTGATGCCGCCGGTGTAACCGAACCAGCCGGCCGAGCATCCGATGCCCAGACCGAATGCCATGTTCGGTTTGCCGATGGGAATGCACGTCAGGCGTTGCTTCTGGGTCGCCGCGCTGTTCACGGTTCCGGTGACGTAGGCTTTGACCCACGTCTTCATGTCCGCCATGTCGGAGATCATGGCGCCCGCCGCCCATGAGACCGATGGCGGCAGCGAGACGCTTTCGTCCTGCCAGACTCCCTTCGCGTCGAGCATGTAGCCATGCGCGTAAGGCGACGGCATCCCCGGATCGGTGACGGGGAAGGTCGTGTTGCGCAGCCCCAGCGGCACGAGAAGGCGGCTTTCGATCTGCCGCTCGATGGTATCTTTCGTCACCGCCTCGACGATCATGCCGAGCAGCATGTAGTTGGTGTTGCTGTAGTTGTAGCTGGGTGCCGGGCGCGAACAGCCGCGGCTGGTCGAGGGCCAATTGCAGCCAGTAGTGACGGTCGAATTTCGAATCCGGCTTGATGTCCAGCGCCTGGAACGCGGGCAGGGCATAAAGGTCGATCAGTCCGCTGCGCATCTCCGCCAGTTGCCGGATGGTGATGCGGTCGGCATCGGGCATCTTCACGTTGAGCTTGAACTTGGAAACGGGGTCGTCGAGGCCGAGCCGATCCTCCTGTACGAGTTGCAGCAGGACGGTGATGACGAACGTCTTGGTGTTGCTGCCGATGCGGAACTTGTCGTTGACCGACATCGCAACATGCGGCGAGAGTTGGCCGGCTCCGATCCCTTTGACGAACGAACGGCCACCGGATGCCCAGACGCCGATGGCGGCGCCGGGCACCGGCTGACTGCCGCCATACGATTTGAGATTCGCCGTCACGGCCTGCTCGATCGCCGCCTGCGTCGCGGCGTCCAGGTTTGTCGTCGCTGCATCCAGCGCGTGCGACAGCCCGGAGCCTCCCGTCGCCGCCGCGAGGCAACAAGAGACGAAGGCGCCCAACCGAAAGTGCCGAATTGAGTTGATCATGTTGCCTCTCAGCGAGATTGTCGCGGGATCATAGCCAGCTCCGACCGGCGCGTCGCGCCGGATCGCCGCAGTGCAGCCCTTCACGCTGCGCCTGCCGCAGAGAGCATTGCCGAAGTGCGAGCTACAGGTCGATCGTCCGCAGCCGAAGGGCGTTGAGCACCACGCTCACTGACGACAACGCCATCGCGGCGGCCGCCACGACCGGCGAAAGCAGAATGCCGAACATCGGGTAGAGAATGCCGGCAGCGATCGGCACGCCAGCGGCGTTATAGACAAACGCCAGGAACAGGTTCTGCCGGATGTTGCCCATGGTCGCGGCAGAGAGCTTGCGTGCCCGCACGATACCGACGAGATCGCCCTTTACCAGCGTAATGCCTGAGCTTTCGATCGCGACGTCGGTGCCGGTGCCCATCGCGATGCCGACATCGGCGGCGGCGAGCGCAGGTGCATCGTTCACGCCATCGCCCGCCATCGCTACCACGCGGCCGGCGCGTCGCAGGTCATCGACCACCTTGGCCTTGCCGTCCGGCAGCACCTCGGCTTCGACCTCGGCAATGCCGAGGCGGCGGGCGACCGCCTGCGCGGTGGTGCGATTGTCGCCGGTGAGCATCACCACGCGCAGGCCTGCCTCTGTGAGCGCCTTGAGCGCCTCCGGCGTCGTCGGCTTGACCGGATCGGCGATGGCAATGACGCCGGCAGGCTTGCCGTCGATCGCGACGAAGATCGCGGTCGCGCCGTCCTGTCGCAGGCGCTCGGCCTCATGATCCAGCGGATCCGTCGCGATGCCGAGTTCCGACAGGAACCTGGCATTGCCGATCGCGACGCGCCGGCGCTCGACCATGCCGACCGCGCCCTTGCCGGCCGGCGCGTCGAAGCCGAGCACCTGGACGAGTTCGAGGCGACGCTCGGCCGCGGCCGCGACGACCGCCTGCGCCAAGGGGTGTTCGCTCGCCCGCTCGACGCTGGCGGCAAAGCGCAGGATTTCGTTTTCCACGAAGCCGTGGCGCCGGAACGATGGCGACGACTTTCGGGCGTCCCTCGGTCAGCGTGCCGGTCTTGTCGACCACCAGCGTGTCGACCTTCTCCATCCGTTCGAGCGCCTCGGCGTTCCGGATGAGTACGCCGGCCTGCGCGCCGCGCCCGACGCCGACCATGATCGACATCGGCGTCGCAAGGCCGAGCGCGCACGGGCAAGCGATGATCAGTACGCTGACCGCGGCGACGAGCGCGTAGGGCAGGCGCGGCTGCGGCCCGAACGTCGCCCAGGCGAGGAACGCGATGATGGCGACCGCGATGACCGCCGGCACGAACCAGCCTGAGACCTGATCGGCCAGCCGTTGGATCGGCGCGCGCGAGCGCTGCGCCGCGCTCACCATCTGCACGATCCGCGCGATGAGCGTGTCGCGGCCGACCTTGCCGGCGCGCATCACGAACGAGCCCGACTGGTTGACGGTGCCGCCGATGACCTTGGCTTCCGGTCTCCTTGGTGACCGGCATCGACTCGCCTGTCACCATCGACTCGTCGATCGCCGAACGGCCTTCGATCACCTCGCCGTCGACCGGTACCTTTTCGCCGGGGCGCACCCGCAGCTGATCGCCGACGCACCACCGCATCGAGCGACACTTCCTCGTCGTTGCCGTCCGCGTCGACACGGCGCGCGGTCTTGGGCGCAAGCTCGAGCAGCGCGCGTATCGCGCCGGACGTCGCTTCGCGGGCGCGCAGTTCCAGCACCTGGCCCGAGCAACACCAAAACAGTAATGACGGCGGCAGCTTCGAAATACACCGCCACCGCGCCATCGTGGCCGCGGAAGGCCGCCGGAAAGACGCCCGGCACCAGCGTCGCGATCACGCTGTAGACGTAGGCGACGCCAGTGCCCATCGCGATCAGCGTGAACATGTTGAGATTGCGCGTGACCAGCGACTGCCAGCCGCGCACGAAGAATGGCCAGCCCGCCCACAGCACAACCGGAGTGGCGAACGCGAACTGAATCCAGTTCGAGATGTTCTGGGCAATGAGGGCATGCGGCGCCGAGGAGGTGCGAGCCCATCTCCAGCGCAAACACCGGTGCGGTCAGCACGAGGCCGATCCAGAACCGCCGTGTCATGTCGGCGAGTTCGGGATTGGGTCCGGTGTCGGCGGTCGCGATCTCCGGTTCGAGCGCCATGCCGCAGATCGGGCACGTACCCGGTCCCGACTTGCCGAATTTCCGGGTGCATCGGACAGGTGTAGATAGCGCCTTCCGGCACGTCGTCGTGGGGTGGCGCGTTGGCGAGATATTTCTCCGGGTCGGCGGCAAACTTGCTGCGGCATCCGGCGGAGCAGAAATAGTAGGGCGCACCGCGGTAGCTATGGCGGTGCGGCGTCGTGTGCGGATCGACCGTCATGCCGCAGACCGGATCGAACGTGCTTCCAGCCGGCCCCGGGTGGCGATGCGCGTGCGAAGTTTCGGTCATGCTCCAGCCACCGCTTGCGACAGATACCCCCTAGGGGTATATAGCGGGCATGCGACAGGAAGCCAAGGCGTCATGTTTGCGGCGGCTCAACCGGATCGAGGGCCAGGTGCGCGGCCTCGTGCGGATGGTCGAGGCCGACCGCTACTGTATCGACGTCATTACCCAGATTGCTGCGGTGCGGACGGCGTTACGGCGGGTTGAGGAGGAAATCCTCAAGGATCATGTGGGGCACTGCGTCGAGCACGCCATCACGAGCGGCAACAAGCGCGAACAGCGCCGCAAGGTCGGCGAACTTATGGAGGTCCTGAGCCGGGTCGAGCGTTAGTCTGGCGCGATCTTGCTTGGCGTGCGTGGTCGTAGCCGGGCAATAGCCGAACAGCGCGCTGCGAGCGGAATGCTGCCGATTCGGCCGACCCAGTTCTCGCTCGCTTTGGAAACCTGATAGCCAGAGCCGCGCTTGCCGGCCCCTTGAGATGGAGCATCCGGGCTACCTGAACCGCTCGCGCGCCAGTGCGGCGCCACGCCCGAGCGCGGCGAGCTTGGCATAGGCGATGTCCCAGCGCATCGGCGCCATGCCACAGTTGGTGCCAGCCACGATGCTCTCGCGCGGCAGGAATTTCATGGCTTCGCCGATCACGGCCGCGACCTGTTCGGGCGTCTCGATCTCGTCGCTGGCGACGTCGATGACGCCGATCTGAACCTTCTTGCCGGCCAGCAGGCCCAGCATATTCATCGGCACTCGCGAGTGGATGCATTCCAGCGAAACTTCATCGATCCGGCTGCGCGCAAGTGCCGGAAACGTGGTTTCGTATTGCCGCCACTCGTGGCCGAGCG
Organism: uncultured Alphaproteobacteria bacterium; assembly: GCA_963807865.1. Taxonomy (GTDB): domain Bacteria; phylum Pseudomonadota; class Alphaproteobacteria; order Rhizobiales; family Xanthobacteraceae; genus VAZQ01. The sequence continues at coordinate 420,418 of CAWEDK010000017.1, forward strand.
TCGCCTTCCAGTCGATATTGGCCTTGATGCCGTAGCCGTAGCAGATGTGAACCGCCGTCGTGCAGGTCAGCCCCGCGATGGCGCGATGCAGTGCCTCGACGCCCCAGCCGGCAACTTCATCCATGTAGACGTTGAACGCCGGCTCGTCGAACTGGATAACATCGACGCCGTCGGCTGCAAGTGCCCGCGCCTCGGCGTTCAGGACGTCGGCGAATGCCATCGCCATCGTGATCCGGTCGCCGTAATGCGCATCCGCGATTGTGTCCACGATGGTCATCGGTCCGGGCAGCGTGAACTTGAGTTTGCGAGTGGTGTGGGCGCGCGTTAGCTGCGCTTCGCGGCCGTGGACGCGGCCCTTGAGCCGCAGCGCGCCCGTGACCGTCGGCACCATCGCTTTGTAGCGGTCGGCGCGGATTCCCATCTCGACCTTGCGGTCGAAATCGATGCCGTCGACGTGTTCCAGGAAGCCGTGCACGAAATGCTGCCGCGACTGCTCGCCGTCGGTGACGATGTCGATGCCGCAATCCTCCTGCAGCTTGAGCGCGAGCAGCGTGGCATCGCGCTTGGCATCGTCGAGCGCGGCGCCTTGCAGCCGCCATTGCGGCCAGAGCTTGTTTGGCTCCGCCAGCCAGGCGGGCTTCGGCAGGCTGCCGGCGATCGTGGTTTCGAACATCATGATGTCTTGCCCCCCTCTGGCGGCTGCCATCCGTAAAGCCAATCATAGCGCCGGATGAGGTGATCGCCGCCCATCACGATAAGTGCCAGATTGCGCAGGGCCGCGTTAGCTCCGCCGAGATGATAGGTCGTGCCGTTGTGCCGCGCTGCGCGTTGCGCGCGCGCCGTACGGGCGCGCCGTTGGCGTTCATAGTTGCGCATGGCGTGCGGGATATTGTCCGGCATGGCGGCGAGGCATTGGCCGAGCACCGCCGCATCCTCGATCGCCATCGCGCCGCCCTGCGCCAGGAACGGTAGCATGGGATGTGCTGCATCGCCCAGCATCGTGACCGGGCCGTCGCCCCAGCGGCGGAGCGGGTTGCGATCGTAGAGCGCCCACTTCTGCCACCGCTGGGGAGCGGCCAGAAGCATCTGGACCTCTCTAGGCCATATCGTCGGCGGGAACCGGTCGATCACCTCCCGGGGTTCGGCCGGTGCGTTCCAGCCCTGATCTGCCCATCGGTCATGAACGATTGCCACGACGTTGATCAGGCGTCCGCCTTTGACCGGGTAGTGAACGAGATGAGCGTTCTTTCCGAGCCAGAGATGGACGGTTGGCTCGCGCAGATGGGCGGCAACCTCCTCGGCCGGCGCCAGCGCCCGCCAGGCGGTGTGATCGGCAAAGCGCGGCGGGGTTGCGTCGCCGAGCCGGTGGCGCAGGCCTGACCACAGGCCGTCGGCGACGACGAGCGCGACGCCCCGCGCCGCCACCGGGCGGCCGTCGGCGGTGAGGCCGGCGACAGTGACACCCTCGCGATCATGCGCAAAATCCTCCACCCGTACGCCCAGGTGCAGTTTGATGTCGGGATGCGCCAGCACCGCCTCGACCAGCGCCGCCTGGAGGTCGCCGCGGTGAATGACCCAATACGGCGCGCCGTAACGCTGCGCGATCGTGGCGCCGAGCGGCGCTCGCGCCAGCACCCGGCCGGAGGGCACGGTCATGACCTTGAGTTCCTCGGGGACGACGAGGTTGGGCGACAGGCGGTCATGAAGCCCAAGCGCCAGCAGCACGCGCGACGCATTGGGCGAAAGCTGGATGCCGGCCCCGGCTTCCTCCAGCCGTTCGGCCTGCTCGTAGACCGCCACCCGGAAACCGGCCTGCGCAATTGCCAGCGCCGCGGTGAGGCCGCCAATCCCGGCGCCGGCGATCATGACGGTGCGCGAGGCGGCCACGGGACGATCTCCGCCGCGAATGTCAGGCGGTCGCGGTTTCCTTCAGGGCGCAGTCCGCCGGCCGTGCCGCATGCGGATCGAGCGCGGGATCATGGCGGAACAGGGTCGAGCAATACGGGCAGATGATCTCTTCGGCGTCGCCCATGTCGAGGAAGACATGCGGATGGTCGAACGGCGGCACTTCGCCGATGCACATGAATTCCCGGGCGCCGATCTCGATCACCGGCACGCCTGGGGTGTTGTGGAAATGGGGAACGACGTGGTCGGTCATGTCCTGAGCCTTCTTCCGCCCGTCCTGAGCGGTCTTCCGCCCTGTTCCCCGGTCGTGCCGAGCCGGGGAGGGCGTGCGGCGGCACCTTAGCCAGCCGGGCCGGCAATTCCTAGGCCGGGCCAAAAGCCCGGAATTAGCGGTTCTTCCCGCGCTCGCAGCGGCTCTTCCCGCGACCGAAGCGGTCTTCCCGCGGCTCAGGCGGCTCCTCCCGCCGGCCGAAGAGGGTCTTCCTCGGCCGCGGCCGCAGCGTTAATGGATCGCTGGATTTTTCCGTCGCGCCATCTTGTCCGGCAGGATATGAATACCGACGTGAGGCCGGTGTAGGAGATGGCATCGATGACCGGAGCGCGGATCGCCGTGCCGCTGTGGTTGGCGGTCGCCGCGGTCATTGCGGCGCTGGCGCTCGTTCCGCTCGCGCTCGAATCCGGCAAGCTCATCGCCGCCCAGGACGACCCGGTGGCGCTGGCCGATCATGCCGTCAGCCGCCTGCTGGATTCCTCCGTCGCCGCGCGGGAGATCGACGCGGCGCTGGCCGCCGACGACGCCGACCTTGCCAACAGCTTCCTCGAACTCGCCCGCGAGCAGAACGTGCCGGTCGATCCGGCGCGGGCCGCCAAGGTCGAGGCCGCCAACTCGATCGCGGCCAGCGCGCAGCGCAACATCCAGAACTTCGCCAAGGGCCTCGTCATCGGCGAGCCGGACGATGCCGTGGGCCTCGCCGGCACCGCGCTCGGCGACCTCTTCGTGTTCGGCGACATCCGCGATGCGGTGCGCGAAGGCTCGCGGCTCGCCTCCGGGCAGGAGGCCGACGAACTGATCCTCGGACTTGCCGCCGTCGGGCTGGCGATTACGGCCGGCACTTATGTCTCGTTCGGCGCCGCCGTTCCGGCGCGCGTGGGCTTGACCGTCGTGAAGGCAGCACGCAAGACCGGCAAGATCACGAGCGGGATGGCTGCCTGGATCAGCCGCTCGGTACGCGAGGTGGTCGATGTCCCGGCGGTCAAGCGCGCGATCGGCAACGCGTCGATCCTGCAGCCGACCGCGGCGGTGCGCGGCGTGCGCGAGGCCGTGAAGATCGAGAAGGCTGACGGCCTGGTCAAACTGGTCGGCGATGTCGGCCGCGTGCAGAGCAAGGCCGGCACCAAGGCGGCGCTCGACGGCCTCAAGCTGGCCGACAATCCGAAGGACATGGCCAAGGTCGCGACGCTCGCAACCGCCAAGGGCGGCAAGACTCGCGCCATCCTCAAGCTCGCCGGCCGCAGCGCCATCATGCTGACGATGGCAACGTGGAATCTCGCCATGTGGATCTTCTGGGCGGTCTTTGTCGCGCTGAAGTTCGTCACCCTGCTCAAGCGCATGACCGAGCGCTCGACCGAACGCTACTGCGCCCGCCGTCGTGCCCGGATCGCGCGCCGGCAGCGCGCCTTGGCCCGCCGCCAGGCGGCGTTGGAAATCGCGCAGCGCGCGGCGCAACTCGACGCCGCGCAGGAATGCCCGGTGAGTTCTTCCTCCTCGTCGAATGTGATCCCGACGGTCCAGAGCACCGGAAGCAGGCTGCGGCGGCGGTTCGAACGTGCGGTGCTGCGCCGGCGGCTGCCGCCTGCCAGCGACGCCATCACGGCATTTCCCGGCGCGCTGCGCACTGCCTAGTGGTCCGATTCCAACATTCGCATCCTATTTCGGCAGCTCCTTTGCGAACGTTGGAATTGCGAGCCCGCGGCTAGCACTACTGTGTCGGAAAATATTTTAGCGGAGTCGAGGGCCGCTGTTATCGCGCCCTCTCCCCTTGCGGGAGAGGGCAGCCGCAGCGGTTCAACAACAAGAATGGGTGAGGGGGCGGTCTCGCCATGACCCCTCACCCATCTGAACGTGTTGAAGCCACGGCGCAGCCCTCTCCCGCAAGGGGAGAGGGCGCAATAACAATGACCGCGACCGCGGCCAGTATCGTGTCGCGATGTTTCTGACGCAGTAGTGCTAGAGTGGATAGCGAATATCCAATCCACTCCGCTAGCGCCCGTTGGCGATAACGATCGGCATAGCATGCAGCGCTTTCACCACGGCAACGTCGAGCTGGCATTTCTGGACGAGGGCGAGGGCGAGCCGATCGTTCTCGTTCATGGCTTTGCCTCGAACGCCGCCGTCAACTGGGTTCATCCAAGCTGGGTCACGACGCTGACCCGAGCCGGCCGGCGCGTCATCGCGTTCGACAATCGCGGCCATGGCGGGTCGACCAAACTCTACGATCCGGCGGCCTATCATAGCGCCACCATGGCGGGGGACGTCCGCGCGCTGCTCGATCACCTCGGCATCGCGCGCGCCGACGTGATGGGCTACTCGATGGGCGCGCGCATCACGGCCTTTCTGGCGCTCGATCATCCGGAGCGCGTGCGCAGCGCGACCTTCGGTGGTCTCGGCATCAATCTGGTCGACGGCCAGGCGCTGCCGCCGTCGGTCGCCGACGCGATGGAGGCGCCATCGCTCGCCGACGTGCAGGATCCGTTCGGCCGCACATTCCGTGCGTTTGCCGAGCAGACCAAATCGGACCTCAAGGCGCTGGCAGCTTGCATCCGCGGGTCGCGCCAGGCGCTGTCGCGAACCGAAGTCGCGACCATTCGCGTGCCGGTCCTGGTCGCGGTCGGCACCAAGGACTTTGTTGCCGGATCGCCGCACGAGCTTGCCGCGCTGATCCCCGGCGCGCAGGCGCTCGATATTGCCGGACGCGACCACATGCTCGCGGTCGGCGACAAGGCGTTCAAACAGGACCTGCTGGATTTCCTTGTCGCGCGGCCGTAATGCGACTGTGGCACGCGCGGCGCCAGAAGTTCTCGACGATTGCGACACTGTCCTGCGGCATGGCGATCCTCCAGTGCAACGGTACTGTAGCAGTAAAAACTTGAGCGCGCAGTTCATGAGACAGGCCCTCGCAGATGTCGCGGATGTGATGGCCTTTGTCCGCTTCGGATTATCAGCGTGTGGTCAGTCGAGGCTCACCGTTCTGACATCCGCTTCGCACTTCGTCGCAGCCTCATCGCGTCGACACCTTTACCGCCGCGCGACAGAACGGTTGTCGTTTTCAAGGAACCGGTGCGCTCGCCAAGTTATTCAATGTTTTCCACAGTGACCGCCGTGCCACCAACAGGCGATGAAAAAACTCTACGGCAAGAATGAGAGGGCACGAACTGGAGAACCTGACCATGATCAAGCAAGCAAGCTGCGCTATCATGCTTTCGGCTTTGACCTTCATCGGAGCGGCCAGCGCGGCGGACCTGCCCATTCGAGGCGGCTACAAAGCCCCACCTCCGATGTTCAGCTGGACCGGCATCTACGTCGGCGTGCATGCCGGCGCCGCACTGGGCCTGCAGGAAGATACCTTCAACACTCCGACCCTCAGGAGCATCAACCAGCACACCATGACCGGCTTCCTTGGCGGCGCCCAGGTCGGCGTCAACTATCAGACCGGCCCGTGGGTGATCGGCGCGGAAGCCCAGTTGAGCTGGTCCGGACTCGACGGCACCAACACCTGCGAGCCCGGCGCTCCGGTCGCCTTGCTCAATTGCCGGACCCAGGCCGACTGGCTCGGCACCGTTGCCGCCCGTCTCGGTGTCGCCTTCGACCGGTCCATGATCTTCGTGAAAGCAGGCGGCGCGTGGGCGCACGACAAGCACGAGATGATCTCGTTCATCGCGCCGTTCACCACCATCCGCGCCGACGATACGCGCTATGGCTGGATGTTCGGCGCCGGTGTCGAGCAGGCTTTCTTCGGCAACTGGTCGGCCAAGATCGAATACGACTATCTCGATTTCGGCACCCGTAGCCAAGTCTTTCCCGGCCTCGCTGTGCTGGTCACGGGCCTCAGCGAAGACGTGAAGATCAAGCAGAATATCCATCTGGTCAAAGCCGGCATCAACTACCGCTTTGGCGCCGGGCCCGTGATAGCGAAATACTGATCTCTCCAATTATCGAATGCTTCGTCACGTCACTGCGAAACCACCGCCGGCGCACCGCAACAGCTTCCGCGGTGCGCCTGCTGGTGTTTCGCGATACCGGGCACTGGCCTCGATCGCATGTTCGCTGCCTTCGACGCCGCCAGTTCGCTTCGCTCAAAAAGCGACCGAAGTGCGGCGCTGCCGCGAACGGACGCCAAGGCCGATAAGCGAAAATTCTGCGATCTGACTGACTTAACGCTTGAGTATCGCTAGTGTAGCGGTTCAGAAGTCCGCATCATTCTTGCAGCAAGTCCCGAAATGCGAACGTCTGAACCAAAGCCACACTAGATCAATGAGTTTGCCAGTGTCCTTCGATTTCGAAGTTCGCAAATGTGGGTGCCGCAGACGTTGCACCGGCGCTGGAGCCGCCATGTGGTTTCGCTTGCTCGCATTGGCTTTGCTCCTGCTACCCGCGCAGGCTCTGGCCGACGTCAAGGAGACGATTGCGACGCTCGCTCCGGCGGGTTTGGTGCTCGTGGTGGACGCCGAGGGCAAGGAACTGGTTGCTCAGAACACTGATGAGCCCTTCGTCCCGGCCTCGGTCACCAAGATTGTCACGGCCTGGCTGGCGATGGAGGTGCTTGGCGGCGACTACCGCTTCGAGACTCGCTTCTACCTCGACGACAAGCGGGTGCTTTACGTGCGTGGCGGCGGCGATCCTTTCCTGATTTCAGAGGAGCTGGCGCCGCTCGCGACCGAGCTGGTCGCGGCGGTCGGCAAGGAGCCGATCACCGGTATCGTGATCGAACTCGAGCTACTACCCTTCGAGCCTCCGCATCCCCGGCATCGAAAATACCGGTGAGGCCTACAATGCGCTGAACTCGGCGCTGGCGGTGAATTTCAACACCATCAATGCCGTGCGCAGCGGCAACGAGGTTCGCTCTGCCGAGAAGCAGACCCCGATCACTCCGCTCGCGATCAGCCAATTCCGGCTGCGAGGCCCTAACGGAACCGGCCGCATCAGCCTGAGCCAGGACCCCACGGTGAGCCTGCTTTATGCCGGCGAGTTGATCGCCGCCTTCATCAAGCAGTCCGGCGGCAGCGTGAAGGGCAAGGTCTCGATCGGAACCGTGCCCAAGGGACTGGAGCCGGTCTACGTTCACGAACAGTCGCGTCCGCTTTCCAAGATCCTCATCGATCTGCTCCGCGCCTCCAACAACTACATCGCCAACCAGGTCTTCCTGGAGATCGGCGGACACCGCCTGGGCGGACCCGTCAGTCTCAAGAAGTCGCTCCAGGTCGCGAACGAGATGCTGGCCGCGCGCGGCCTCGCCACGGCCATCCATATGGAGGAAGGATCGGGCATCAGCCGCAACAACCGCTTTACCGCCCGCGGCCTCGCCAAAGTTCTCGAGCTCTTCGCCCCCAATGCCGGCCTGCTCCGCGGCCATGACGGCGGCATGAACAAGACCGGCACCCTGGACGGGGTCAGCACGCTCGCCGGCTATGCCGACACCTCAAGCCACGGACGGGTGCGTTTCGTGATCTCGCTCGCGACCAACGACGGCGAGATGCGCTTCCGGCTGCTCCAGGCGATCAAGGCCGGGCTGTAGCCGGAGTTTCGCCCACCGCCTCGATGTTTCCTCACGCGCTCGCAAGAGTTGCGCTAGAGATCGTCGAAATTGAGTTCGCCAAAGTATTTGACGTTATTATATATTTATAAAAGACGAATACTCCTTCAATTTAATTGCCAACGCATGCGACAGGGACTTCGCGTCGTCGATCTGAAGACTGTGTCGTCCGAAGATATAGTTGAGGTGGCATCCTGTGCTTCATTCAGCAACAGGGCAGGGCTCGGTGACGTTGCGGTGAGGGTGTTGAAGCGGGATGCGAATGACCACGAGCTTCCCCATATAGGTCGGAAGCCCAGAGCGGTGGTACACTAAATCTGGGTTCCGACGTCGCAGGAGATGGCCATGGCCCAGCATCAGGCGAAAGCGCGCGGCAGGCTCGACACCGTCGATCCGGTCTGGCTCCGCATCCGCGGCGAGGCTGAAGAAATCGTGCGGCGCGAGCCCGAGCTTGCCACCTTCATCTATTCGACCGTGCTGCATCACGACACGCTGGAAGCGGCGGTGATCCACCGCGTGACCGAGCGCCTCGACAGCACCGACGTGTCGGCCGAGTTGATCCGGCAGGCCTATGCGGACGCGCTCGAGGATGCTCCTGAGATTGGCTCGGCATTCCGAGCCGACATTGTCGCGACGGTGGATCGCGATCCCGCAACCCACCGGTTCATCGACCCGGTGCTGTACTTCAAAGGCTTCCACGCCATTCAGACGCATCGTCTGGCCCACTGGCTGTGGGGCAGGGGTCGCAAGGATTTCGCGTTCTACCTGCAGAGCCGTTCGTCGGCGGCGTTCCAGACCGACATTCATCCGGCCGTGAGCATCGGCCGCGGCATCTTCCTCGATCATGCCACCGGGTTGGTGGTCGGCGAGACCGCGGTGATCGAGGACGACGTCTCGATCCTGCAGGAGGTCACCCTCGGTGGCACCGGCAAGGAGGACGGCGACCGCCATCCGAAGATCCGGCATGGCGTGATGATCGGCGCCGGCGCGAAGATCCTCGGCAACATCGAGGTCGGACACTGCGCCCGCGTGGCGGCGGGCTCGGTCGTGCTCAAGCCCGTGCCGCACAACACCACCGTCGCCGGCGTGCCGGCCAAGGTCATTGGCGAAGCCGGATGCCCCGAGCCGTCGCGCACGATGGACCAGATGTTTCAGGATTTCGGCATCTGACCCGGCGGTTGCCTCCGGCGGAAACCCGTGCCACGGTTGTGTATTGTGAGGAGATTGTGCCGTGGACGTCCAGGAAGTCAGAAAGCTCGACGCCTATCTCAAGCGCCTGTTCGGCAATGCGCGCATTCGCGTCGTGCCGCGCGAGAGCGACTCGGCCAATGTGTTCGTCGGCGAGGAGAACGTCGGGCAACTCCGGCTCGACGATGACGACGACGACGACGATCGTTCCTACAATTTCGAGATGAAGATCACGGTGGGAGACGCCCCCACCAAGACGCCGGACATCAAGAAGCTCGACGCCTACCTCAAGCGCAAGTTCGACAGCGAGCGCATCCGGGTGGTGCCGCGCTTGAAGAAGAAGGATTCCGCCGAAGTCTATGTCGGCGAGGAATATGTCGGCGTGCTGTTCTTCGACGAGAAGGACGCGAGCTCGGCGTTCTTCGAGCTTCCGATCCTGGCGCTCGACCTTGATGAGCCGGGCTTGCTGCCGGGCTAGCCGGCCAAGCTGGAGCGTGGACTCTTCAGCGCCCGGCGCTGCTGCTCGTCATCTTCACGCGGGCCGCCTGAGCTACGAACATTGTTAGCAGGAAGAAGAGCCCGATGCTCGGCTGATGAACTTATGATGGTGGCGACGCGAGCGGGAAGACGTAGGTGACATCACGACCAGTGCGGCTCACGGCATTTTCGATTGCGGCAATCGGGGTCCTTTCGCTGGCGTGCGAAAGTTCCTCATCGCCTTCCGTGTCCGGCACCACGCTGCCACGCAATGTCATCGTGCCACTCAGCGAGGTCAGTCGGTTCTTGCCTGAAATCATCCGGGAAACCGGCACGGGCCGAAACTTGACGGCAACTGGCAACCCCAAAGCGACGAGGATGGTGATTTACGAGACCGGCGACGGTTCGAAGAAAGTAACGATCACGGTCGACCAGTACGGAAGCTCAAGTGACGCGTTATCGGCGTTCCAGCAGGCTGTTCAGAAAAGTCAGTCGGTTCCTGGATTCAAGCCAGTCGTGGTACCGACTTTAGGCCAGCAGACTTTCGCCGGGACTACGACCATGGGTGCGGAGACCCACGTCGGCCTCGGCGCGCTGGACCACGAGCTGATCGTGGGAGCGACGCTGGCAGGCTACGAAGCCACATCCGACAATGCGGCCAAGCTGGTCGACATAGCGCGCATGCAAAGTGCCGCCGCCAAGTCGGCTTTGGGCTCCGGTGCTCGCCGCTAGTGCGCTAGCGGCCAGCGCATCGTAACGAAGTGTGCCAACGCCAACACTTACGTGCGCGGCCGCAGTCGCGCGATCAGGTGGTCGATCTGGCGCGCCACCGTCTTCCAGTCGTCGAGCCAGTCGCGCGGAAATCGCACCACGATGTCGGCTCTGTCGATCCGCCGCTCGTAGAGACAGATGCCGGGCGTGGGGCCGGGGCCGTTGCGCGTGCAGCGGACCAGAAATCCGTCGTTGGCGGGCGCTTCGTAGATCAAATCCTCGCCCTGGTAGGGGCTGCCGTCGCGGAACGGCAGCGTGAGCAGGCCGCGGTTGTTGGGGATCGCTTCGTGCCCGACGTAGCGCGTGTAGATCGCCCGCACCCGTTCGGCCGGAGCGAGCTGGTCGCCCGCGGCGGAGAGTGTCACGAACAGGCGATCCATCGCCTGCACCGGGACTGGAACGCCGTTGCTCACCGCGGGCGCCGCCTTGGCTTGCGGGTCGGGCGGTTCGAGTGACGGCCAGAGGAATGTGAGATCGACCCGCTCCTGCGCGCCGGGCCGCCGTTGGACCGGGATGCGGATCGCGGCTGGCGGCACGTTGAAGGCGACGCCTGCCACCGTGATCGGAAGCGTTGGCGCATCCGGCGCGACGGCTGCTCCGGGCCAGCGTGGCCACAGCAGGTAGACCACCAGGGTGACGGCGATGCACGCGACCACGGCGAACGCCACCAGCGGCAGGCGCGAAAGACCGTGAGCGCCGGGACGCTGGCGCAGTTGCGGCTTGCGAAAGCGGTTGCCGGCGACGTCGGACATCCTGAAGCTCGCGGCCCTGCGAATCAAAGGCACAGTATGACACGCGACCGCCGCGACTGGGACGGCGCGCAAGCGCGCCGGCGTTAACCTTTAATTAAGGATGTGATGGCGCGGCGCATGGCGCCTTGCGAAGGAGGGGAGGAGACCGGAGGGAGCGCCATGTCGGCCGATCAGATCGAGGCATTGTTCGCACTTGGACTGGGATTTGCCGTCGCGGGCCTGATCGCTACGGCCTATCAACTCGTCACGCAGCGCCCCGCGGGCTTCGAGCAGCTTCATCAGGCCTCGCGCCTGGCGGCTCTGGCCTCGGTGCCGATGCTGGTCTTCGCCGCGCCCTACATCATCATGCGCAATGCGATCCGCAGCGCCCGTGTCGAACGCCGAATATTTGTGCCTGTCATGGTCGCCACGATCATCGCCGGAGGCTGGAGCCTGATGTGCGGAACGATGGTGGTGTCGGCGCTTGCCGCAGTCGGCCTGCCGGCCGGCTGACGAACGTCGTCGCGACATTCACAGGACCATCAGGCCGGCCGTCACCACGGCCAGGATCACGATCGTGGTCGCCGTCACGGTGGCGACGTGACGCCAGCCAAGCTGGGCGATCGCCGGCAACGATGTGCCGAGCCCGAGCGCCGAAATCGCGATCAGCAATCCCCAGGTCGATGCTTCGATCAGCGGCGCGCGGACCAGCGCGAACATCGGCGCGATCGAAGGGTAGGCGGGCACGATGCTGTTGAGAATGGAAAAGCCGACGAACACCAGCGCGAAGACCGGAATGGGAATTCTCTTGGCGTCGCTCGCCGCGGCCGCGCCGGCAAACCACCAGCCGATGAGGATGACGACGGGGAACAACAGGAACACCCGGAACAGCTTGACGATCACGGCCGTGTTGCCGACCGCGTCCGACACCGCGTAGCCGGAGCCGACCACCTGCGCGACATCGTGGATGGTTGCGCCGAGCATCACGCCGGTGGCCGTCGGGCCGAAATCGAGCCAGGCGCAGATCAGCGGATAGAGCACCATCGCGGCGGTCGACAGCGCGTTCACCGCGATGACGACGAACACGACGTCGGCTTCCTTGCCTTTGTAATCGGGCACGACGATTGCCGTCGCGAGCGTCGCGGAAGCACCGCAGACCGCGGTGCCGGCTCCGGCCAGCGCCCCGAAGCCGGCTTGCTGGCCGAACAGGCGGGCGCACAGAAATCCGGCGGCCACCGTCAACAGCATCGATCCGATCACCAGCAACGCGGTGGCCCATCCCAGCGCGGCGATGTCGCCGAGCGCAATTCGCAAGCCCAGCAGCGCGACCGCCCAGCGCAGCAGCACCTTCAGACAAAACACGATGCCGGGCTGGAACCGGGCCGAGCGCGCAATCGGATTGAGCGCGATGCCGACCAGCAGCGCAATGACCATCGCGGGAATGGGAAAGACCTTCGCAACCCACGGCGCGCTGATCACCGCGAGTGCGCCGACCGCCGCCGAGAGCGCCACTCCGGGCAGGACATCGCACAGCCAGGCGATGGCTTGCGACGCCCGATCCTTGGGGGCAGGCAGGCTGGTCATGAAAGGAGGGACTCGTGGAGCCAGTGTCGGGGACGCGGGACAGTCACGGACCTTATGGCATCGCCGCCTGACAGGTTAAAGCCCGAAATCGGCCGACACACCCGCGCGAGATGCGGTCGCCAAGCCGGTGCTCGCATGGCAAGGTCCGCGGCTTGCGACTAGGAGGCGTGAATGGCGATCTATGAACTCGACGGGCAGGCGCCGGAACTGGCGGCGGACGGCCGCTGCTGGGTCGCCGACAGCGCCGCGGTGATCGGGCGCGTGCGCCTGAAGCCCGATGCCAGCGTCTGGTTCAACGCGGTGCTGCGCGGCGACAACGAGTGGATCGAGATCGGCGAACGCTCGCAGGTCCAGGACAATGCCACGCTGCACACCGATCCGGGTTTTCCGGTCATCATCGGCGACAACTGCGTGATCGGCCACAACGTCGTCCTGCACGGTTGCAGGATCGGCTCGAACAGCCTGATCGGCATGGGGGCGATCCTGCTCAACGGCGCGAAGATCGGCACCAACTGCCTGGTCGGCGCGGGGGCGTTGGTGACCGAGGGCAAGGAGTTTCCCGACAACAGCCTGATCGTCGGCGCGCCGGCGCGCGCGATCCGCACGCTCGGCGCAGAGGCGGCGCGCGAGATCGCGCGCGGAGCCGACATCTACGTGCGGCGCTGGCAGCAATACGCCAAGGGCCTGAAGCGGATCGGCTGAGCGCGCTCATCCACGAAGTGCATCGCGCGCAAAAAGTGCGCCGGCCTCGACTCGCCCAGGGCGACGCCTCGACAAAACCGAACGGCGCCTCAACAAGCACGTCGAGAATGGTCGCTCATCCGCGCAAGCTGGAAGCGCCGATGTAAAGATGCCGTAAATCGAGTCTCCCAAGTTCGACCATTCTTCAGGGATGAGCTGCTTGCTCAGGGGCTTCAGTCTACGAAGGAGAGATCAATGTCGGAGCAAGAGGACGAAGACAAAAAGAATATGCGCTTGATGTGGATCGGAAGCGGCACGATCGTGCTGTTCATTCTTGGAATGATGAGTCTCAACATGCTCGGCATCATCGGCAAAACGGACGCCCAACAGCAGATTGAATTTAGCGGTCAGTCACGGTCGGCGCCACGAACTAACGACTGACGCATGTCAGAACATGGAAGCTGACCGCCTCGCATGGACTGCGGTGGCGTTGTTGCTGATTTCGTTGGAGCTGTAGACGAAGCCGCCAACCGAGCGGCCTCACAGTACTTCTGCTCTGGCCCAATTTTGCAAAAATGCCACACAGAACGAGCGATCGGCGGATGACACGACAGCGTGATGAGTTCACTCAGCGCGGTCGACGTATTGTCTGCGTGTCACGGTCCAGCCAACCTCCCGTGATGGACCCTTACCTTGCGGCCCCTGGAGTCACTCTGGGGCCGTTTTTTTGGGCTACGGCGATGCTGGGGACGATGATCGGTGGCGGCGTCTTCGTCCTGATCGACTCGGCGGGCGGACAAGCGTGGGGATTCATCACCGCGCGTTCGCGTACAAAAAAGTGCGGCCGCCTCCGGGGGAGAGGCGGCCGCGCGCGAACCCGGTCTGGGGACGGGGAGGGGTGGGGACGTGACCGGGAACGCGTAGCTCCTTGCTTTCGGACGTCAGCTCAGCGTGACGACGTGGCGGTGGCGGCGGCCGGCCGCGGATCGCCGAGCGCGACCCAGACGTTCGGATCGTTCTGCGACTGCCGCTTGACGAAGCGGTAGCCGGTCTCCGACCAGAGCAGGACTTCCTCGTTCTGGTTGTCGAGCACGAACTCGCCCTGGTCGGTCTTGACGGTGAGCACGGCGTGGCCGTCGCCACTGCTTGTCGCGCACCACGGTGATCAGCAGCGCCTGCCGCGGCCAGCCCGACTGCATCAGCATCCGGCGCTTGAGCAGGACATAGTCCTCGCAGTCGCCATAGCCGTCGTCGGGATAATTCCAGCGCTCGACCACACCCCAATGCTCGAGGTCGGTGACCGGCTTGATGCGTCTCGTTGACCCACTTGTTGATGCGCGTCAGGTCCTGCCACGCCCTCGGCGGTGAGCACGACGTCGCGCGCCTCGGCCGCGCGGGTCTCGCATTCCCTGGCGATGGCTCGCGCAGAACTCGACCCAGCCGATCGGTGCGCGGGCGGCCGTACCGGTGGAAACGAACAGCGGGCGTTCGCCGGCCGCGTCAGCCGGCGTCGGTGATCAGCACGGCAATCAGCGCGGCGGCAGCCGCGAATCCAGCCCCGAGTACTCTCGTGTAGTTTCTTGACATTGTTGGCCCCGTCCCTGTGACGGGCCATATTTCGCACAAAGCTTTTCAGTCGCCGCTAAACTGCCAAAGCAGCTTTGAAGACAAGGAGGCTAAATAGAAGCGATAATACTAGTATTACTTTATGAGAATTTGCATAAAATGCAGTATTACTTGATTTGATTAAAATTGTATCTATTAACCGTCATAGCGCCGGTGCTATCGGCGATTTCGCAAGGCTGACGATGGCGACATTAACCAGCCGCGCCGGGGGCGCGTTGGCTGGAGCATGACGGATGGGGAAGAGCTGCGCGCAAAAGCGCGGCATGCGGACGCGAAAAGCTGCGTTCCGGCGTTTACCCGCCGGTGACGTTGTCTTCGACGAAATCTGGATGCTGCAGGCGCACGAACTCGATGCGCGAAGCCATCTTCGAGATGGCGGACGACCCGCGCCGGGGTCTTGCCGATGGTGACGGCCGCGCCGATCTCCGGACGGTGGTCGGTCGCAATCGCGGCGCCCGATTGCGAGATATCGACCACCCGGACCGCGAGGTTGACGCCGTTCGGCATGATCAGGCGCGCCGAAGGATTACGCGGCGTCATGCGGCCATGGCGGCGGTCTTCCGGCAATCCCAGCACATGGCGGTTGGCGAGCCAGGTCAATTGCGCCGCGAGCTTGTCGCGCTTGCGCGGGGTCGCCGCGATCGTCATCGCAAAGCCGTTGGGAACTGACGCGCGATCACGCCTTCGAGCCGTCCGACGTGATCCACATAGGCGATGACGCGCTCGCCCGGCTTGCCCGCAACCGGCGCAACCAGCGCCATGCCGCCGGGCGACATGTTGGAGACTTGGCAGGGAAACTCGCGCCGGTCGGCGAGCATGTAACGGCCGAGCAGGTTGACCGCGACGCGCTGGAAACGCCGGCGCTCCTGGCTCAGCGGCAGTGTGACGGGCGCTTTCTGGGGAAGTGCCATTCCCGACTTCGGTCTGTACAAATTCTATACGAATTGACCCGAAGATAGGGAGGCGACGTTAACGGCCCCTTTAGCCGTCCCGGGGCGGGACGATTTCAGCGTCTGCCAAACCGCCGTCATGAACGACGAGGCCATGCCGCAAGCGGCCCTGTTGGCATGAAAGCAACTGCGGGCGTGCGGGCAACCGCGGGCGAACGACGTTCGGCACGACGGCGGGGCCAACGTAACGGAACGTGCCGAGCACGAGGCTGCGCAGTGCGCTCGCACCGGTCCACACCGGCACTCCGGCCGGCGCCAGTGCGCCGAGCACGCGTGCGCCGGTACGTCCCTCGTGCACGAGGGGCAGCGCCAGCAGTTCGAGATCGAGCGCGGCGCCGGCATGACTGCGCCCCGTGACGCCCGCCAGCAGGCCGACCGACTCATCGGCGACGACGTCGAGCAGGCCGCCCACCAGGATGCGGCTCTGCGGGAGCCCAGAGGCTCAGGAATGCTTCCTGCTTCAGGTCGCGGCCGAACAGGGCGCAGACGCGCGTCCCGGCAATCCGGAACGGATGACCCGCCGACTCGTCGAGGGCGACGATAAACGTATCGGCGAGCAGCGATGCGGATGTCGCCCGGGTCGATGTCGCCGCGCTCGGGAGCCGCGGCGATCGCCTCGCCGGGTGTTCCAATAATCGTACAGCTCGCGAATCGACGGGATGTTTCATTCGCGCCCAAGTTCCTTGCGATCATGTCCCCGATCGGGACAGCCGGGCCGCAATTTTGCCGGCACCGGGATCAGGGCAGCAGGACGCGTGCCGCCGGCGCGGGCACGCTCAGGCGTTTGGGTGTCGAGAACCAGGCGCCAGCGGCGGCGCATGCTTGCGCGCCGCCGCTCGCGCGGGCACAAGGGGATCATCCATGAGTGAGCAACCCGCCCGCGAACGCATCCTCAACGTCCCCGCCGTCATCGTCGCCTTGGTCGTGCTTTTCGGCGTGGTGCACGCGCTGTTTTCGCTGGTGCTGAGCGAGCAGCAGACCAACGAGGCGTTGCTGCTGTTCGCGTTCATTCCCGCGCGCTACGACCTGAACCTTGCGCTGGGCGAGCCGTGGCCCGGCGGATTGGGCGCCGACGTCTGGACATTCGTCACCTATGCGCTGCTGCACGGCGATCTCAATCACCTGGTGTTCAACTCGGTCTGGCTGCTGGCTTTCGGCTCGCCGGTGGCGCGCCGGTTTGGAACGCTGGCGGTTCCTGGTGTTTTTCGCCGCCGGCCGCGGCCGGCGGCGCGGCCCTGCATCTCGCCACGCATTTCGGCCAATTGCTGCCGATGATCGGCGCTTCCGCGGCGATCTCCGGCGCGATGGCGGCGGCGATGCGTTTCGCATTTCAGCGCGGCGGCCCGCTCGCGATGTGGCGCGGCGAAGCCGGCAGCTACACGGTGCCTGCCCAGCCGCTGTCGGAATGCCTGCGCGATCCGCGCGTGCTGGCGTTTCTTCTGGTGTGGTTCGGCGTGAATGCGCTCATGGGTCTCGGCTCCTTCGCGATGCCGGGTATGGAGCACGCGATCGCCTGGCAGGCGCATATCGGCGGGTTCGCCGTCGGACTGCTGGCGTTTGCGCTGTTCGATCCGGTTTCGCGCGCGCACGATCCGCGGCACGGAAGATCCGAGCCGCCGGCTGAGCGATGAGTTTGATGGCACGCGACCGCACACGTGGATGTGAGATGCAGGACGCTTGCGGCGGGCCGCTTTCAGGCAGATAATTTGGTGTCTCGTCAGTGCCGCGTTCGCGGCGGCCTGAGCCGGCGCCGCAGATTTATTCTGCGGCGCACAATCAAACGGCTCATCCGATGACCGCACGACGCGGCTGACCTGACGGAACTCGGTGACGCAAGAACCGTTGTTGCAATGGCCGGCACGCCGTTTGCGAAATGCCGGTCGAGGGAGCGACTGATGAACGTCCAATCCATCCTTGAAGCCAAGGGCGGCAATGTCATGTCCATTGCGCCGACCGCCACCCTGCAGGCCGCCGTGCATCGGCTCGCCGAGCACCGGATCGGCGCGCTGCTGGTGCTCGGTCCGGATCATCGCGTGGTCGGAATTATGTCCGAGCGCGACATCGTGCGCGTGCTGGCCGAGCGTGGCCCCGGCGTGCTGACCGAACCGCTGTCGACGGTGATGACACGCACCGTCGTGACCTGCACCCGGTCGGATACGATCAACGACATCATGGAGCGCATGACGACGGGCAAGTTCCGTCACGTCCCCGTGCTCGAACAGGAGCGGGTGATCGGCGTGGTCTCGATCGGCGACGTGGTCAAGCAGCGGCTGCGCGAGATGGAAGACGAGTTGACCGCGTTGCGCGACTATATCCAGACCGCGTGATTGGATTGCGCGACGCCCGGCGTCACTCGGCGGCGTGACTTGGCGCCGCCGGCGCGGCCTTGCGCGCCATTGTGAACAGCTTGTCGATGACTGCGTAATCTTGATAGCCGCAGCGCGCGATCGGCGCCATCGCGGCGGTGTCGAGACGTCCGTTCTTGAGATAGCGGTCGTCGATGTGAATGCCGACCACCTGTCCCAACACGACGTGGCGATGGGCGGGCGTTCCATCGAGCGCGATCATGTCGACGATCTGCAGCAGCTTGCACTCGAGCGCGCACGGCGCCGCCGCCACCCGTGGCGGCCGCACCAGACGGCATGGCGCCGGCTCGAGGCCGGCTTCCCGCATCTCATTGACCCCGCGCGGAAAGTCGTACCCCGTTTCGACCACGGCCGCGCGCAGGTCGAACGTCGGCAGGTTGCAGACGAACTCCTTCGTCTCTTCGATGAAGACCAGCGAATCCTTGCGGCCCTCGCTCGAAAACAACACGATCGGCGGCTTGTCGGACACCGCGTTGAAGAATGAATACGGCGCGAGGTTGATCTCGCCTTTGGCGTTCATCGAGGTGATCCAGCCGATGGGCCGTGGTGCGACGATCGCCTTGAACGGATCGCGCGGCAGTCCGTGGTCGTTGCTGGCGGTCTCGTAGAACATGGTGCCCCGAGAAAATATAGTGGCCTGACGCGGTGCCGATTCTGGCGCGGTAGTAGCTGTAGCACTAGCTTGCGGCGAAGCGGGTCGCGATCTCGTCAAGCGCCGGCCGTGGACGGTCTTCCGGTGGATTCGCCACACGCCCGATATGAACGAAGCCGGCGATGCGCTCGTTCGGGGCGAGCCCAAGGGCGTCGAGCACGCGCCGGTCATAGGCGTACCACTCGGTGATCCAGTTGGCGCCATATCCCATGGCATGTGCCCCCAGCACCAGGCTCATCGCCGCCGCACCGGCCGAGAGCACCTGCTCCCATTCCGGGATTTTGACGTGCTGCGCGGCCCGGCTGACCACCGCGATGACCAGTGGCGCGCGGGCGAGCCGGCGGCGCTCGGCTTCGGCCTGCTCGAGCGTGGCCGTGGGGTACTTCGCCTGGAAGGCCGCGACGATCGCCTCGCCGGCGGCCAGCCGCGCGTCGCCTTCAAAGATGATGAAGCGCCACGGCGTGAGCTTGCCGTGATCGGGCACCCGCGATGCCACGGTCAGCAGGGTTTCGATGTCGGCGCTGGACGGGCTCGGCCCGGTGAGTTCGACCGGCTTGATGGAGCGGCGCGTTTTGAGCAGTTCTAGGGCGTCGGGCATGGTTGATCCGTAAGATCAAGCGCCTAGCATAGGCAGGGGAGCGTGACAAACCGGTGTCAATTCCGAAGTCCGCGTTATTGCTGCGTGCTTCGGACCCGAAGGACACGGGCAACGGATCAATTCAGCGCGGGTTCGGGGGCGCATTTCGGATTCCCGCAAGAAACAAGCAAGAAAGCTGCGGACTTCTCAGGCACCGGGCCGGGCCGGTTCCGCTGGCTTGAATTTGCCGCGATTACGGTCAAAAAGCTTTAACTATGAGGTTTGCGGGGACGGGGATGGGCAGGGGGGGCCAACTCTTATTGGCCGTCGGTTTGTGGGTTGCGGTCTTACCGGCCGCGGCACACGCGCAGTTTTTCACGGCCCAGCCATCCAGCGCCCCCCGGCCGATGTGCCCGCGGCGGCCGTACCGCCGCCGCCGGTCGCTCCTCCGGCGGCCGCGAAGCCCGCGCTGCCCAAGGGGCCGACCCTGCAGTCGCTGCCGCCCGTGGCAGCGCCGGGGCCGACCGTCAATCCCGGCCCATCGATTCCGCCGCCCGGCCATGTGAGCCTCGCGGTCAGCGCCCGCTTCGGTCCCGAACTGCCGGCGATTAATGGCGGACTGCATTGGCGAATTTACGCCAGCAGGCCCGAACAGCAGGCCGCGCCGCGGTTGGTCAAGGAAGAAAAGAGCGCCGGCCCAACCTTCATGCTGCCGGCGGGCAGCTACGTCATCAATGTCGGGTTCGGGCTCACGAACGTCACCAAGGCGGTGCAACTGCGGTCGGACAGCGTGCGCGAAGTGTTCGAGATTCCCGCCGGCGGATTGCGGATCGAAGGCCGCGTCGGCGACGCCAAGATCCCGCCGACGCAGATTTCGTTCGACCTCTACAAGGGAAGCCAGTTCGAGCCCGGCGACAAGCGGGCGATCGCCACCAACGTCGCGACTGGAGACGTCGTTCTGGTGCCCGAGGGCACTTATCACATCGTGTCGAACTACGGAGATGCCAACGCGACGGTGCGCTCCGATATCCGCGTGCAGATCGGCAAGCTGACCGATACGACGGTGAATCATCGGGCCGCGATCATTACGCTCAAGCTGGTGAATGAGCGCGGTGGCGAAGCGCGCGCGAACACCCAGTGGTCGGTCCTGACGCCGGGCGGCGACGTGATCAAGGAATCGACCGGCGCGTTCCCGCGCGTGATCCTGGCGGAGGGTGACTACCGCGCAGTCGCGCGTAACGACAACCGGACCTACGAACGCGGCTTCCGGGTGATCGCCGGGGTCGACGGCGAGGTCGAGGTGCTCTCGCGCTGAGAGGCTCTCGCGCTGATCTTCATGCTTGCTGATCGGCTCGATACTTCGGCCGCATGATCTTATCGAAAAATCTGCAACTTTTCGGGATGCTCTGGAGCGACCACAGACTTACCACCAGCGCCAGCCGCGGCCTTCGCAGACGGTGACGCAAGTCGAGCGGCGCCAGACATTGTAGAACACCGCCTCGACGCAGCGGCCGTTCCAGTCGCCCTCGATCAGCTTGATGGGCTCGCCCGCCGCCCAATTGAAACATGCCGGAGTCACGGCCGTGAAGCGGCGGCCGTTGATGATGAAGTTGCCGCTCCACGGCGGCTGCACCTTTTCGACGACATGGCGCTCGGGCGGCAGCGAGAGGCGATAGCGGTCGTGGTGGCGATAGACGCGCGGTCCTTCGTCCGCGGCCGCCGGAAGGACGGCTCCGCTCAAGAGCGCGGCCAACACCACCAACATCATCCGACGCGGCGCCATACGCACAACCCCTCACGCCACCTCTCACGCTGAGGCGCCGGCCCAGCATAGACCCGCAAGGTCGCCAAGCTAAATGACGCAAAAAGCACAGGCGGAATAAAACGTCGGCGGCCACAAGTGTCGAGTAACCCTGTTTCGCGCGTCCCGCGAAAAAGTCCGGCCGTTGCCCTGGTGTGACAGCAATTGCCGGGGCCGGCGCGTAATACTCGGATCGGTTCCGCTGAGATCGGCGGCCAGGGGAGCTATCCGTGAAAACGAGTGCGCTAGCGGTTGCCGTTCTTGCCGCAGGGACGGTCGGAGCGCAGGCTGCCGATCTGGTCGTCAAATCCCCGGCCTACAAGGCGCCGGTGGCGCAGGTGTACGATTGGACCGGCCCTTATGTCGGCGTCAACGTGGGTGGGAGCGTCGGGCGCAGCCGCGTCCATACCAGTGATCCCGGCTCGATCGAAAACGAGACGACCTATCTGTCGGCGATCGGCGCGGTCGGCGGCGGACAGATCGGCTACAATTGGCAGCTCCCAGGCTTTTACAATCTTGTCGTTGGCGTCGAGGCCGACATCCAGGCCAGCGGCCAACGCGGTTCGGCTTGTCTGGCCAACTGCCTGTCCGACGGAACGATCTCGCTGAACCTCCAGCAAAAGATCGACTGGTTCGGCACCGCCCGTGCCCGCGTAGGTCTGACGGCCGGCCCGGTGTTGAGTTATGTGACCGCAGGCCTGGCCTACGGCCACGTCCAAACCAGCGGTAGCTTCGTCGGGTTTGCACCGCCCGCGATTCCGTTCGCGCTCGACAAGAACTCGCAGCGGGCTCGCCGTCGGCAGCGGCGTGGAGGCTTCACTGGGCGGCAACTGGACCGCGAAGATCGAATATCTCTACGTCAATCTCGGACAATCAAATACCGTCGTCGACACCGCGCCGGCCGCCGTCATTTTCGGGGCTCCCGTCACCGTGTCGGCGCAGGCGCGGGATCATGTCTACCGCGGCGGCCTCAACTATCGTTTCGGCGGCAACAATACATTTGCGGCGCCGCCTGCGCGTTGGAGCGGGCTGTACGTCGGCGGCAATGCAGGCTCTGTCGTCGCCCGCAATCCCAGCACCTATGCGATTGGTCCGGGTGGCGTTCCACCCAACCTTCAAACATTCGATTTGTCGCCTTCCGGCTACCTGGGCGGCGCACAGATCGGCTACAATTGGCAAACGGGCGCATGGGTATTCGGTGTCGAAGCCGACATCCAGGGCTCGACGGCGAAGGATCAAGACAGCTGCGTCCTCGCTTGCACGGCTGTGGCTGGAACCATTGGCTTTGATCAGAAGCTGTCTTACTTCGGCACTGCG
The DNA here is from genome assembly GCA_963807865.1 of uncultured Alphaproteobacteria bacterium. Classification (GTDB taxonomy): domain Bacteria; phylum Pseudomonadota; class Alphaproteobacteria; order Rhizobiales; family Xanthobacteraceae; genus VAZQ01. The sequence goes on from CAWEDK010000017.1 coordinate 442,854, forward strand.
CGCGGCCGCCTCGGCTACACCGTCGGCTCGACGCTGCTCTATGCAACCGGGGGATACGCCTTCGGGCAGACCAAGACGACGATCGCGGCAGCCGCTGTTCCTCCGCTGCAGTCGTTTTCATTCAAGCACAACGGCAGCGGCTATGCGCTCGGCGGCGGCATCGAGACGCCGATGCAATTCCTCGGAATTCTCGGGCCGAACTGGACCGGCACCACCGAGTATCTCTACATCGATCTTGGCCGGAGCAGCCAGTCGCTCGCACCCTTTGGTTCGGTCGACACGTTCACGTCCCGGACCCAGGCACACATCTTCCGAAGCAGCCTTAGCTATCACTTCAACGCGCCGGTGGTCGCCAAGTACTGATCTCGGCCGCCATCGACCGCGAACTGGTGCCCGACGTGCGCGTCGGGCACCAAGACGCTTTGCGATACGCCGAGGCAACGGAGAGCAGCCCCGCTCAAGAGTGCGGCAGCGGTTGCGTCTCTTTACGGGTGGTCGATATGACGATGCGCCCGCATCTAGCTCTGGTCAGCGACCGGTTCCGGCTCAGGCTGCCGCACGGGGACCGAAAAGAACAGTTTGCCGTCCGCATCGCGAACGCTGATCGCACAGCCCGCCGACGTTTCCTCGTGGAGCACTTCCAAATCGAGGGCGAGCATTTCTGCGACGTGGTATGCGCCGTCAAGTGACGGCAACTCCCGTCCGCGAAAATCATATTCCGACCTCGTGGGACCAACCACGTCGAAGAAATATCTGGACATCACGCCCTCCTCTTGAAGGCGCAAGTCTTCGCCAAGCGGTTTGCGTTTGGATAAAGAGGTTTCCTAAGAATGTTTCGAGTGCTGGTGCTCCGACCCAACCTTTGCGCGAAATGTAACGGTGTGACACATCAAGTGATCGGGGCGCAGGGAACGTCCTGCGGCCGCCTCTCGTTGCCGGTCAGGCTTCGAGTCAGGAGGCGCAAATGTCTGATCTCCGTCACGACAGTGCCACCAACCGACACCTCGACCCTCGTCCAGATCGCCACTCCGAAAATCCGGCCAGCGCATGGCTGATGGCCGGCATCGCGATGACAATCATCCTGGCTGTGACGTTATTCAGCGGAGGCCCGCCGCGGCAACAGGAAGTGACCACGACGCGTCACGCCATCGCTACCGACATGCCGCAGTTCCTGGGGCATCCGCCCCGCTAGAACAGGCCTTGTTTTCAAGGCCGGAACCTGAATACCGGTGTCCCCGTGTCTTCAGGACCGGGTTCGACGACGGAGAGATTTTCAGCAGTCTGCAAGTCGGAACAAACAAGGTTGCGCCTCGTTGGCCTGAGGGTCGAATAGGAGGTAACAATGTCTGATCCCTATTTCGGAACTCCCCGGTACCGATCTGACGATGATCGACTCAGCTCGCCGCCCGTCATCGACGGCACGCCTGGAGGCGGGTCATGGCTTCTGGGTGCTCTCGTGCTGGCGGCGATCTTGGCGGTGTTTTTCTTCGGCACCGCACCGCCGGCCGGAGATCAACAAGCGAGCGCACCCAAAGCTCCTGTGACCGGCATCGACACCACAGGGCAAGCGACACCAAGGCCTTAGTGCGCCAAGGCCTTAGTGCAACGGCGGCCTCGTGATACACTATACACTGCGAGGGCATACACTGCTGACTGATTTGCTGGCGGCCTGCTCGCCTGTCGACAGGACGTCGGACTTGGGCCTGTCGGCATCCGGCGGGCCCTTTCGCGTCAAAGAAATGCCGGATGGGCAAGCCAGGTTCAGTCATGCCACCAAGCTTGGACGACATTCTCGATATGATTTTAAGCGTGATGCAGGCGCTTTTGCAGCTTCTGTGAAAGGCACGCGGGTCGCCGCCGCGCGGCGTCACGAATGCCCCGCGGTCATCCGCGCCGGCCGGGGACATGTTGCGAGCGGGATCACTTGGCGCGCCCTAGGGGATTCGCACCCCTGTTACCGCCGTGAAAGAAGGCCCGGTCGTTTCGCTCAACGCGGAATCGTCGGCACCGATGCGCGGATACGCTCGGAGAAATCGGGAGCGCCGTCGGCTGCCTGCGCGGCTGTATTGATCAACGAGCGGTACCGCAACTCGTCGAAAGGCAGTTCCGTCTCGATGCGGCCCGAGTGGTAGAGGTAGCGGTCGATCCAGCCATTGAGCAGGTGGCGGATGTCGAACCCGCCCTTCCGGCCGGCCGCGTTGATGTAACGGATGATGTTGATCGTGCAACTGTTGCTCAAGAGATGATACCACTCCGGCCGGTCAGCAAGCTCGTTGATGCGCTCAAGGTAGACTCGAAGGAGCTGGCGCACTTTCTCGGTCTCGGTGTTGAGGCGATAGAGGTAGGTGGTCTCGCGCCGGTGATTGGTGCGCACCCCGACGATATCGCGCTCTTCTCCGACCACGTAGATCAACTCGAACTGCTTGAACATGGAGGCGATAGGATCGAACCCTTCGCCGACTTCCGGCCGCGTCTCGATCGAGATGCTTAGCGGCGGAGCGTTGTCGAAGATGAAGCTGAGGAACGTATGCCCGATCGGCCCTTCGGTCCAATAGGACACATAGAAGTCGAGCGCGATCAGATGCGAGATGTCGATTTCGCGCTCCTTGTAGCGCACCGTGAAGTCGTTCCGGGACCGGTAGTCGAAGTTCCGGACGCCCGTGATGCGAACATGGTCCCCGTTGATGAAGGCACGCGGCATGACGGCGACTTCCGGCCGCCAGTCGCGGTCGTGCGATGGCGCGATGGTCAGCCACCATGCGACCACCCCGAGAAACACGACGAACACCACTGCGGGCATGCGTCGGCGGCGCGATAGCCAGAATCCCCAGATGGCGAACGCCGCAAAGGCCACCGCCAGCGCCAGCCGTAGGTTCGCCCACGGCAAGTTCGAATAGTAGATTGCGAGTGTAGCCCAGATAATGAGCAGGGCGCGGCACAGGAAGCCGATGGCCGCGGCCAGCCCGCGCAAGAGCCTCGAGAAGAATCCGCGATGCGAGGCGGGCCCGGGCAGGGATGTCAATTCGGTCAGTTCAGCCAAAGTGCCGACAAGCTCCGGTTGGAAGTTGGCTACCGTGTTCGCACGCTGGCGTTTTCGAGTGCCCCGCTCCAGCCTATGGGCACGGCTTGCGGTACCGAACCAAGCTTTATTGATCTTATTGGCGCGCCCTACGGGATTCGAACCCGTGTTACCGCCGTGAAAGGGCGGTGTCCTAGGCCTCTAGACGAAGGGCGCGAGGCGCGGCGACATATAGAGGCGTTTGCCGGGGGCCGCAAGAATCCTCCGACACGTCATCCGGCGGAAATCCGCCACACTGCCGGTCACCATTTGCCGGTGTTCGGCATCGAAACCCACGGTTCTTTCGGCGGCAGGGCGGCGCCCTTCTGCAACAGTTCGATCGACTGGTTGTCGGGTGAGCGCACGAAGGCCATGACCCCGTCGCGTGGCGGGCGGTTGATGGTTACGCCGGCCTTCATCAATTTCTCGCAGAGCACATAAATGTCGTCGACCTCGTAGGCCAGATGGCCGAAATGACGCGCTTCGCCATAGTTCTCGCTGTCCCAGTTATGGGTGAGCTCGATCAGCGGCGCGTCGCGGCCGCTCCGCTTGCTCTCCTCGACCCGGGCCTCATCGTCCGGCGCCGCCAGAAATACCAGCGTGTAGCGATTTTTCTCGTCCTCCCGGCGCCGTACCTCCTTGAGGCCCAGCTTGTCGACGTAGAAGTCGAGCGCCTGATCGAGGTTGCGCACGCGCAGCATGGTGTGCAGAAATCTCATGGTGTGATCCCTTGTGTGTTCACTTGTGTGTTCTCTTGGCAACGGATGGCTGCAAACCGCGTCGGGGAGGAAGCATATATGATCGCGCCGGACCTCACGACTGCCATCGACAGGCTGCAGGAACTGTTCGACGGCGCGCGTGCGATTGCGCCGTTTACCGGCGCCGGCATCTCGACCGAGTGCGGCATTCCGGACTTTCGTTCGCCGGGCGGGCTGTGGACCAAGACCCGGCCGATCCAGTTCGAGGATTTTCTTGCCAGCCAGGAGATGCGCAACGAGGCCTGGCGCCGCCGCTTCGCGATGGAGCAATATTTTGCCGCCGCGCGGCCCGGCCGCGGCCACCTTGCGCTCGCGAGCCTGCATCGCACCGGCAAGGCGGCGGGCGTGATCACCCAGAACATCGACAACCTGCATCAGGACTCCGGCATTCCCGCCGCGCACGTCATCGAGCTGCACGGCAACAATACCTATGCGCTGTGTCTCGAGTGCACCAAGCGTTACGAACTGACCTGGGTGAAGGCGCAATTTGAAGATCAAGGAGAGCGCGCGCCCGAGTGTGCGTGCGGTGGATATATCAAGACCGCGACGGTCTCGTTCGGTCAATCGATGCCCGAACGCGAGATGCGGCGTGCCGAGCAGATGACTCTTGACTGTGATCTTTTCCTGGCCGTCGGGTCGTCACTGGTGGTCTGGCCCGCCGCCGGCTTCCCGCTGATGGCAAAACGCAACGGTGCCCGGCTCGTGATCATCAATCGAGAGGCCACCGAATTCGACGAAATGGCCGACTTGGTGATCCGCGAGGACATCGGGACGGTGTTGGCGCCGTTTATCGCTCACTAACCGGGAAAAGTGCGGTGAGATGTACACAGGAATACACTTCTTTGCATGGACACAGGCATTTTGGCCTTCCCTGATCGCCGCCGAATGATAATCTTCGCGACGGAATAGATTCGAGGAAGCGCCCGGAAGAGGCGCCAAGGTGACGCGGCGGCGTTGGGGCGTTATGACGTCGGATCAATTTGGACCGAAGGAGCCGGGTGGTGGTTTGGGGATCGACCACCAGACCTCGTCCGATATTGGGGATGAGGCTGCGAGCCTCATCGAACTCACCGGCGTCATCAAGTGGTTCGATGTATCGAAGGGCTATGGCTTCATTGTTCCTGACAATGGCATGCCCGACATCCTCCTGCACGTGACCTGCCTGCGCCGCGACGGTTTCCAGGTCGCTTACGAGGGCGCGCGTGTCGTGGTGGAGGTGTTGCAGCGCCCCCGCGGCCTGCAGGCGTTCCGCGTCGTGTCGATGGACGAATCGACCGCGTTGCATCCGGCGCAAATGCCGCCGCCGCGCACCCACGTCACGGTAACGGCGTCGGGGGGATTCGAGCGCGCCCAGGTGAAATGGTTCAACCGGCTGCGCGGGTTCGGCTTCCTGACGCGCGGCGACGGCACGCCGGATATCTTCATTCATATGGAGACTCTGCGGCGCTTCGGCATCACGGAGCTGCGGCCGGGCCAGTTTATCATGGTGCGCTTTGGCCCTGGGCCGAAGGGAATGATGGCTGCCGAGGTCCGTCCCGAGGGCGTGCCGGTTGGCCCGGCTTCACACTGACGTAAATCCTGCGGCCCGAGGGCGCGCCGTACGTGCGACCGGTAGCCGCGCCGCGTTGCCTGTTCGTCGCGGGCGGCTCGTTTTCCCATGGACCTATGCGATGGCGGACCTGATATAAGGTCGTCTCCATCGAGGCTTTCGTCCATGAGCTGCCGCGCCTGCGTGTTGTCCATTCTCTCCCTGCTCACCGCTGCTTTTCTCGTCGTGCCACGTCTCAGCGCGGCCGACCTCCAACCGCTGGAGATCGCCACCAAGGGCGGTGTGCATGCGTTCGCGGTCGAGTTGGCGGTCACGCCCGAACAGCAGGCTCAGGGACTGATGTACCGCAAGGAGCTGCCGGAAGGGCAGGGGATGCTGTTCGACTTCCGCCGCGACCAGGAGGCGACGTTCTGGATGAAGAACACCTACGTCCCGCTCGACATGATCTTCATCCGCGCCGACGGCCGCATCCACCGTATCGCCGCCAACACGGTGCCACTCTCGGAGGCACTGGTGTCGTCGGGCGGCCCGGTCCGCGCGGTGCTGGAGGTCGTCGCCGGTACGGCCAAGAAGCTCGGCATCGCGCCCGGCGACCGGGTGGCGCATCCGATTTTCAGCGGGCGGTAGCTAGAGCTTCGTCCAAAGGCGACATTCATGCCGCGCCCGGCGTAGACTGTCGCCCGCCTGCACTGTTCACACCGCAGGTGAGGGAGCTTGCCGTGCGCCATTCCTTGATCGTCACCGCGCTCACGTTCGTCGCGACCTCGGCGTCGCCGGCCTTGGCCGAACCAACCATCAAAGATCTCGCGGCGCGCACGGAGCTGCGCCCGTTCGAGACGCTGACGCTCACCGACCGGCAATTCCTCACCGGCAACAAGGACGGCAAGCCTGTGACGATCGCGGGCGAACTGCGCATCCCCCAGGGCGCGAGCGGCCGGTTGCCGGCGGTCCTCCTGCTGCATGGCTCGGGCGGTGTCGGCGGCGGCACCGAGCTTTGGGCCAAGCATTTCAACGAGATCGGCGTCGCGTCCTTCCTGATCGATAGTTTCTCCGGCCGCGGCCTCACCCAGACCTCGAGCAACCAGGCGCTGCTCGGCCGCTACAACATGATCCTCGATGCCTATCGCGGCGCCGACGTGATCGGAGTGCATCCGCGGATCGATCCCAACCGGATCGCGGTGATGGGCTTTTCGCGCGGCGGGCAGTCCGCGCTCTATTCGAGCCTCAAGCGGTTCCAGGCCACCTGGACGCCGCGCGTCACCTTTGCGGCGCACATCCCACTTTATGCGTCATGCAACCCGACGCTCATTGGCGACACCGACGTGAGCGCGGTGCCGATCCGGCTCTATCACGGCGCGGCGGACGACTACGTTCCGGCGGCGCCCTGCCGCGCCTATGTGGAGCGGTTGCGGGCGGCCGGCCGCGACGTGCAACTGACCGAATATCCCGATGCCCATCATGTCTACGACAACCCGTTGGCTCCGAAGACACCGACCGTCGCTCCGGCGTCGCAGAGCGTGCGCGCCTGCACCCTCAAGGAGGAGCCGCTCGGCACCATCGTGAATGCCGCGACCGGCCAGCCGTTCAACTATCTCGACCCATGCATCCAGACCGGACCGCATCTGGGCTACAACGAGGCGGCGGCCAGCGCGACGCGGGCTTCGGTCAAGGACCTGTTGCGGAGCGTGTTCAAGCTCGATTGAGCGGGCTGTATTCACCTTGCCGCTCAAAACCGAACCGTGTATCGAGTGGCCACGCGGCGACCGGGGTATGGCGCAGCCTGGTAGCGCGGAAGTTTTGGGTACTTCAGGTCGCAGGTTCGAATCCTGCTGCCCCGACCACGCCGCATCTTGGACTGCCCCGAAGGCATCAGTCATCGACATGACCGCACGCATCTACAAGCCGGCCAAGACCGCCATGCAGTCTGGCAACGCCAAGACCCGGGAATGGGTCCTGGACTACGAGCCGGAGAAGCCGAGCGAGGTCGAGCCGTTGATGGGCTGGACCAGTTCCGGCGACATGCGCCAGCAGGTGCGCCTCCATTTCGAGACCGCCGAGGAAGCCGTGGCCTACTGCGAACGGCACGGCATCGCCTACCAGGTGTCCGACGCCGTGCCCGCCGCGCGCAGGATCATGTCGTATTCCGACAACTTCGCGTTCAAGCGTTCCGAACCCTGGACGCATTGAGCGGCCGCGGGCTTCCGGGCCATTCCCTCGTCAATCGAGCGGCCGCAGCCGCAGGGTGCGGCTGAAGATTGCGAGCGCGACGGCCGAGACCATAGCGACGGTGGCGATCAGCAGGAAGAACGTAGTCTTCGGCAGGGTGCTCCAGAAGCCGCCCAGATACCCGGCCAGGATGTCGGCGGGCAGCGTCGCGGCGAACCACACGCCCATCAGCATCGAGCGCATGCGAACGGGCGCGATCGTCACCACGAGCGCGAGCCCGATCGGCGCGAGGCAGAGCTCGCCGAGCGTGGCGATGGCGAAATAACCGACCAGCCAGAACGGGCTCGCCTTGCCGGCGCCGTTCGCCGCCACGGCCATCAGCAGATAGGCCGCGGTCAGGCACGCACAGCCGAACGCCATCTTGCGCAGCGCCGGCGGTTCGCGCTGCCGGCGCGACTGATCGGCCCACAGCCGGACTAGGAATGGCGTCAGCGCGAAGATCATCAGTGGATTGAGCGACAGGAACCAGACCGCGGGAATCTCGCCCTGCCAGAACCCGAGGTTCACGCCGCGGTCGGTGAAGTCCTCGGCCCAGAGCAGGATGGTGATGGCCTGCTGATCGAACGCCGCCCAGAAGAACAACGTCGCGGCGGCGATAACGAACAGCGCCCGCACGTTGCGGCGCTCATTGGGATCGAGCGGGGTTGTCTTAAGATGCGCGGCGCGGCGCGAGAGTTGGTCCTCCGGCAGGGCGCGGTGGCCGGCGAGGTAGATGCCGAGGCTGATCAGCATGCCGACGCCCGCGGCGGCGAAGCCGTAGTGCCAGCCGAACGCGGCGGCGAGCGTGCCGCACACCAGCGGCGCCAGGAACGCGCCGATGTTGATGCCGACGTAGAAGATCGCATAGGCACGTTCGCGCCGGCTGTCGCCGGGCGCGTACAGCGCGCCGACCTGCGTCGAGATATTCGGCTTGAACGCGCCGATCCCGAAAATGAGGAACGTGAGCGCCAGCAGGAACAGCGCCTCGAACGCCATCAGGAAATGGCCGAGCGCCATCAGCACGCCGCCGACGATCACGGTGCGGCGCTGGCCGAGCCAGCGGTCGGCGACCAGGCCGCCGACGATCGGCATGAAATAGGCGAGCCCGGAGTAGAAGCCGAACAGTTGCGAGGCGAACGGCTGCGCCTCAAGCGGTCCGAACACGAATTCGAGCGCGGCGCGCACCGCGCCGATGCCCGCCACGGTCTCGATCCGCGCCGGATCGAACAGGTATTTCACCATGTAGAGGACGACGAGCGCGGCGTTGCCGTAGTAGGAGAAGCGCTCCCACATCTCGGACGCGAACAGCACCGTCAGGCCGCGCGGATGACCGAAGAGATCGCCGGGCGGCGCTGTGGTGTGCTCGGTCGTCGCCGGCGCGGTCATGGAATTGGGTTTACGCGAATGCAGGGGCGATTAGAATGCAGGGGCGATTAGAATATCGTGCTCCGTCAGCGACGGCATCCTGCTCGGCGCTCCGACCGCCGGTCGCTGACGATTGGTGCGCAGCCAATCCGGGACAGCATTCATGCAACGGCGCTTTGCGACGCTCGACGTGTTCACTCAACGGCGTTTTGCCGGCAATCCGCTGGCGGTGGTGCTCGACGCCGGCGGGCTCGACACCGCCGTGATGCAGGGAATCGCACGCGAATTCAATCATCCCGAGACGGTGTTCGTGCTCCCGCCGCAAACGCAGCCGCACCGTGCGCGCCTGCGCATCTTCACGCCGACGCGCGAACTGCCGTTCGCCGGCCACCCCACGGTCGGCACCGCCGTGCTGCTGGCCGTGCAGTATGGCAGCGCGCAGGGCGGCGAACTGGTGCTCGAAGAAAACATCGGACCGGTCCGCTGTGTGATCGAGAGTATTTCCGGCGACCGCGGGCGCGTGCGTTTCGCGCTGCCGCAACTGCCCGCCGAGGCGGGGCCGGCGCCCGACGGCTCAACGCTCGCGACCACGCTGTCGCTTGCACCGAACGACATCGGCTTCGAGCGGCATCGCCCGTCGCGCTGGTCGGTCGGCAATCCCTTCATGTTCGTACCTGTGAATGGGCTCGGGGCAATGGCACGCGCTCGGCCCAATCCCGCAAGCTTCGACGTCGCGTTCGACGGCGTTGGCGCATATCTCTACTGCCGTGAGACCGCCGAACCGGGTCACGATTTTCATGCCCGCATGTTCGCGCCGCACCTCGGCATCGCGGAAGACCCGGCGACCGGTTCGGCGGCGGCGGCCTTTGCGGGCGTCATCGCACGCCATGCCGGCCTCGCTGATGGCGAGAATGTACTTGGCATCGAGCAGGGTTACGAGATGGGGCGCCCGAGCCAGATTCGACTGGCGATGACCTTGCAGGGCGGCAAGCTCACCGCCGCTTCGATCGGCGGCGATGCGGTGGTGGTGACGCAAGGCACGATCGAAGCATGACGATCTCGCCACCGGCGTCCGTCGTCCAACTCGAGCGGCTGGAGCTTGCCTTCGCGCCGCGGCCCTGGCCGTTCGCGCTCGAGCGCCGCGACGACATCGACCGCCACTTTGCCCGGCTGCGGCAAACCACGCCCGAACTCTGGAACGGCCGCATGCTCATGCTTGCCGAGCATAGATTCGAGGGGGCGGTGCTTCGCGGCAGCTACCTCGAAACCGATTTCGCGAGCTTCGTCGCCTGGCGCGACTGGGGCTTCCCGGAAGCCGGCGTCTTCAACTGCTTCGCCATGGGCGCGCTGCAGGCGAGCGACGGCGCCTACCTGCTCGGCGTGATGGGGCCGCAGACCGTCAACGCCGGCAAGATCTACTTCCCGGCCGGCGTTCCCGACCTCGACGATATCGTCGGCGACCGGGTCGATCTCGCCTGCAATGTCCGCCGCGAGATGGCGGAGGAGACCGGGCTCGGCCCCGATGACTATCGGGCCGACGACCACTGGGTATGCGTGCAGACCGGGCCGCGGCTTGCCATGATGAAGCCGATCCATGCGCCCGAGGCCGCCGAGCGCCTGCGCGAACGCATCCTCATGCATCTCGCGCGGGAACCGGAGCCCGAACTCGCGGACATCCGGATCGTGCGCGGTCCCGCCGATCTCGATGCGATGATGCCGCCGTTCGTGATCGCCTTTCTGAACGAGATGTGGAGCCGGACATGACGCCTGCGAACATCCTCAAGCGCCTGCGTATCGATGATCCCGACCGCTTCAAGCTCTCGTCGTACGATCCGGCCGACACCTGCGGCCTCGATCTCGACAAGAGCGAAGCCAAGGCGATGCTGGCTGACGGCACCAAGCGGCTCTCCGACCTGCAGGAGCGCCTCTATGCGCACGATCAATGGTCGGTGCTGATCGTGCTGCAGGCGATGGATGCCGCCGGCAAGGACGGCGTGATCAAGCACGTCATGAGCGGCGTCAATCCGCTGGGCTGCGAGGTCTATCCGTTCAAGGCGCCGAGCGCCGAGGAACTCGATCACGATTTCCTCTGGCGCGTCGGCATGCGGCTGCCGTCGCGCGGCCGGATCGGCATCTTCAACCGCTCGCACTACGAAGAAGTGCTGGTGGTGCGCGTCCACCCGGAGCACCTGGAGCGGCAGAAGCTCCCGAAGAAGCTCGTGACCAAGGACATCTGGCAGGAGCGGTTCAGCGACATCCGGGCGTTCGAGCGGCATCTCGCCCGCAGCGGCACCAAGATCGTGAAATTCTTTCTGCACATCTCCAAGGAGGAGCAGCGCAAGCGGCTGCTCGCGCGTCTGGAGGAGCCCGCCAAGCGCTGGAAGTTCGAGCTGGGCGACATTGCCGAGCGCAAGCTGTGGGACAAGTACATGGAGGCCTACGAGGACATGATCCGCGCCACCAGCCGCGCAGAGGCGCCTTGGTACGTGGTGCCGGCCGACAACAAGCCGTTCGCCCGGCTGGTGGTGTCGGCCGCGCTGATCGAGACGCTGGAGAGCCTCGATCTGCAATTTCCCAAAGTCAGCGGCCCGGCGCTTGCCGAGATGCAGGAGGTGCGTACGGCGCTGCTGGCGGAGGGCGCATCTGCCAACAACAAACCGAAGCGCTGAGCGGTGGTCGCCGGCCACGGCTTCAGTTCCGTTGGCGCAGGACGATCCGGGGTGAGGGGGAGGCTAGCCCTTTTGGTGGACGCGCGCTTGCCTTGAGGGCGGCTCTTCCGTTACAACACCTGCGGTCCCATATGGATTAACGCGGAATTCACTTTGCTCCGCGAGCTTATGGGACCGCAACGAGGACCAGCGATGCCGACGCGCCGCGATTTCCGCGCGATCAACCGGAGGGCCATGACGGCCCCGTCCGGCGCTGCCCTCATTCTCGACGGGCTCCTGCTGCTTAGCGTCCCCTGAGGGCCGTATGGGCGCTTGCGCCTGGGCACTCAGGGGGTGATCCGAGCCACGGAACCCGCGAGCGCCCCGGAAGCCACATCGGCAGGGGCGGCAACTTCAAGGACCCAATTCAATGACCACCCCATCCCAGTCCGACAAGGACCGCGTCTACATCTTCGACACCACCTTGCGCGACGGCGAGCAGTGCCCCGGCGCCACCATGACCCACGAGGAGAAACTCGAGGTCGCCGAACTGCTCGACCAGATGGGCGTCGACATCATCGAAGCCGGATTTCCGGTCGCCTCCGAGGGTGATTTCGCCGCCGTCCAGGAGATCGCCAGGCGCACCCAGAACGCGGTGGTCTGCGGCCTTTCGCGCGCGGCGCTGAAGGACATCGATCGCTGCGCCGAAGCGATCAAGCCGGCCAAGCGCGGCCGTATCCATACCTTCCTCTCGACCTCGCCGGTCCACATGAAGTGGAAGCTGCAGAAGGAGCCGCAGGAAGTCTACGAGATGGTGATCGCGCAGGTGACCCGCGCGCGCAAATACACCGACGACGTCGAGTGGTCGAGCGAGGACGGCACTCGCACCGAACACGACTTCCTCTGCCGCTGCGTCGAAGCCGCGATCAACGCCGGCGCCACCACGATCAATATTCCCGATACCGTCGGCTACACGGTGCCGGAGGAATATTTCGCGCTGATCAAGATGGTGCGCGAGCGCGTGCCGAACTCCGACAAGGCGCGGTTCTCGGCGCATTGCCATGACGATCTCGGCATGGCGGTGGCGAATTCGCTGGCCGGCGTGCGCGCCGGCATCCGCCAGATCGAATGCACCATCAACGGCATCGGCGAGCGGGCCGGCAACGCCTCGCTCGAAGAGGTCGTGATGGCGATGAAGGTGCGCAACGACGTGCTGCCGTACTGGACCAACGTCAACTCGACAATGCTGACGCGCGCCTCGAAGCTCGTGTCCGCCGTCACGTCATTTCCGGTGCAGTACAACAAGGCGATCGTCGGCCGGAACGCGTTCGCGCACGAGTAGCGGCATCCATCAGGACGGCATGCTCAAGCACACCCAGACCTACGAGATCATGACGCCGGAGACCGTCGGCGTGAAGCAGACCTCGCTGGTGATGGGCAAGCATTCCGGCCGCCACGCCTTCGTGCACAAGCTGGAGGAACTCGGCTACAAGCTCGCCGGCAACCAGCTCGAGGACGCGTTCGTGCGCTTCAAGGCTTTGGCCGACCGCAAGAAGGTGGTCTACGACGAAGACCTCGAGGCGCTGGTCGACGAGGAGATCGCGCACGCGCAGGACCGCATCAAGCTGGTTTCGCTCACGGTGATCGCGGGCACGATGGGGCCGCAGTCGGCGACCGCGACGCTCGACGTCGAGGGCAAGCACACGACCGTGCAGTCAACCGGCAACGGCCCGGTGGATGCGACCTTCAACTGCATCAAGGCGCTGATCCCGCACGAGGCGACGCTCGAGCTCTACCAGGTGCACGCCGTCACCGAAGGCACCGACGCGCAGGCCGAGGTGTCGGTGCGGCTCTCGGAGAACGGCAATGCGGTGACCGCCAAGGGCGCCGATCCCGACACACTGGTCGCCTCCGCCAAGGCCTATCTCGGCGCGCTCAACAAGCTGATGATCAAGCGGCAGCGCGACGAAGGCGCGTTCGGCGGCCGGCGGCTCCACTCGACCGATGTGGCCTGAGCATGGCGCGTCGAGGCGTTGCTGATGGCGTCATGCGCTAACGGCTCCGCATCGTCATGGCCGGGCTTGTCCCGGCCATCCACGTCTTTGTGTTCACAGTGCCGCAAGACGTGGATGCCCGGCACAAGGCCGGGCATGACGCGGCCGACAACGCGATCCAATATCCGAACAGTCTTCACGTCTTGCCTGCTGACAATAGCTGCCACGCTCCTGGCCGCGCCCGCCGTCGCCCAGGACGCGGTCACCGTCGGCTTCACCGCCTCGAAGACCGGCGCGCTCGGCGAGGACTCGCTGGCGCAGGTGCGGGGCTTCGAGCTCTGGCGCGATGAGGTGAATGCCGCCGGCGGTGTCAAGGCGGGCGGCAAACGATTCAAGATCGAGTTCAAGAGCCACGACGACGAATCGCAGGTGGTTCGCGTGCAGGAGCTTTACGGACGGCTCATCACGCAGGACAAGGCCCAGTTCCTGTTCGGCCCGGCGTCGTCCGGCCTCAACGCCATGGCGGCGTTCGTGTCGGAAGAGAACGGCAAGGTGATGCTGAGCACCGCCGCCGACCCGAAGGTCTTTCGCCTCGGCAATCGCAACCTGTTCCAGGTCACCTCGCCGGCCTCCAGCTATCTCGCCGGGGCGCTCGCCATCCTCAAAGCGCGCGACCCGAAGACGCGCATTGCGCTCGTCACCAAGGACGATCCGTTTACCCGCTCGGTGGCGCAGGCCACGCGCGACCTCGCCAAACGCGAAGGGCTGACGGTGGTGCTCGATGAGGCCTACAGCCCGACCGCTGCCGACTTCGGTCCGATCGTCGCGGCGGTCCAATTGGCCCGAGCCGAGGCCGTCCTCGGCGGCGGGCATCTGGCCGACGGCGTAAAGCTCACGCGAACGCTGCGCGAGCAGAAGCCTGACATCAAATGGCTGACGCTGCTGGCGCCGCCGGATGCGCAGGCCTTCGCCGATCTCGGCGATGCAGCGCTCGGCGTGACGGCGCCGGCGCAGTGGTCGCCGCAAGTCGCCTACAAGCCGGACGTCGGACCGAGCGCGCAGGTTTTCGTCCAGCGGTTCACTGAGAAGTTCAAGAGCGCGCCCACGGAGCAGGCCGCCGCCGGCTACGCCAGCGGCCTCATCCTTGGGCATGCGATCGAGAAGGCCGGCACCGCCGAACCGGAACGGGTTGTCGCCGTGCTCAACCGGCTCGATCTCACCACGCTGTTCGGCCGCACCCAATTCGCCACCGACCCGAAGGAGCACGGCCTTCAGGTCGCGCACGAGATGGTCTTGCGGCAGTGGCAGAAACGCGCCGGGGCGCTGGCGCCGGAAGTGATCTGGCCGCCCACGGCCAAGACCGCCGACGCCCTCGGGTGGTGAATTCGGGCGGGGCCGAGCGACCCCAACTCGCCGGCATCTACTTCCGGGGTCCATGCTCCGGCCGAAGATGAACAGGTATTCAGCAATCGTGAACGGGTCGTAATCTTTGAGCCGCCAGTTGTGACCTAACAGAACTTTAACTTGAAGCGCGGTTCCTTTCGATCTGTACTGTAATCGTGAGGGGCGAAGTGGAGGGAGCAGATCATGTGGAAAGCCATCGTCGCCGGAACCGCCGCGCTCGCCATCGCGGGCTCAACGCTGGTCTACGCGCAGCAGCGCGGCCGGCCTGACGGCGGAACGCGCTGGCAGCAGCCGAATATCGAGGACATGCGGGCGTTCGGTGAGGCGCGTCTGGCCGGGCTCAAGGCCGGCCTGATGCTGACGCTCGATCAGGAGAAGAATTGGCCGGCTTTCGAGCAGGCGGCGCGCGACTTCGGCAAGCTCCGTCTCGACCGGGTCAACGCGATGCGCAACGCCCCGCCTTCCGACGATCCGGCGGCGCGGCTCAACCGTCGCGCCAGCGCGATGATGGAGAGCGGCATCGCGATGAAGAAATTGGCCGAGGCCACTGACCCGCTCTACAAGAGCCTCGACGACAGCCAGAAGCGGCGTTTTGCCGTGCTGTCGCGGCTCGGAGGGCCGCGCATGGACGGACACGGGCCGAATTTCCGCGGCCGGCACCAGCGCGACGGCGGTGATGGCCCGCATCACTGGGGTCCGCGCCGGACCGACGGCGGCCCTGAGGGAATTGATCGTCCGGGCGAACAGCGCCTGTAAACGGTTGAAGTGCTAGCGGCGGCGGTCGCACTCCCAGCCCCCCGACACGATCGCCGACGCACTGGGAGCCGCCGGGTCCCCGCCCGGCGGCTCTTTCTTTTCAGTTACCGGGAGAGCGGTGTTCGATCGCTGGACAGTCCGGCAACCCCCTGCTACACGACGCGCGCTTTCGCGGCTTGGCCGCGACCGCGATCCGGGCGCATAGCTCAGTTGGTAGAGCAGCTGACTCTTAATCAGCGGGTCCCAGGTTCGAGCCCTGGTGCGCCCACCAAACAAATCAAAGGCTTAGAGACGCGAATGGCGCTTTAAGAGGGCGTCATTTTCATTTTGGGCAACGCCTAGCGGGCAACGTTTCGCGAAAACTAACCGCCTTCGACCGGTTTTAGAGGCTTTAACGGCAGCCCTGAGCGCGCTTTGGGCGTTCAGGGAGCCTGTTCGAGGTCGGCCGCGGGTGGCTCGTTATGTCTATGCGGGGGCAAATGGAGGGACATCGTCGGTGAGTGCGATCCGCGCCGTGCTCCGATGGAGCCGAAGGCTACTGCGTCTGACGGTGGAGACTGTGTCAGGCCCCCGTCGGCAGTCGTGGCCGCGTCACGCGGCGCCGACGATCAGGGTTGTTTGTGGAAGAAGCTGGACAACGGCGAGCGTGCAGAGCTGATTTTTATTGCGGGCTCGGCATTGGAAAACATCTCGCGACGTTTCTGGACGTGAGAGCGCTTGCGCTCGGTGTGTCCAATGTGAGACCCCCAGCAGCAGTGCATCCGCGCGCGCCCGGAGCCTCTCTCTCTATCGTCATCAACAGGGATGGCGATAAAGTCTGTTTTGAATGCACTAGTTTCCAGCAGCGTTGTCGCCGATGGTTGCGGGGCTTCTTGGGCCATGGCTGGGCGAAACTCACGTTGAATTTGCCAGGGCGGTCAGTCCGTTCCTGTGGAAGCGTGGCCGCGGTGCTACAGCCAATCGAGCGGGGCCGGGCTACGGTCTCCACTCATCGTGATACCCAAACTTAGCCCCGGCTTTCACCGCCGGGGCTTTTCTTTTGGGAACCGTCGGCTGCTTTGAGGTACTTATCGCCCGCGCGGAATGCACGGACTTGATATCATCGTCCAAACAGTCGTCCGCAAAAAAATGGAATGATGGTGGCCATGGCCCATCCCACGCGTAATAAAGCAGCACTGCTTACTCCTTGCCAGTGAAGCCCGGGCGGACGCTGAGTGGCCTATTCCAGCGTGACCGTCTTACCATCTCGCGCTTGGCCACCGCGCTGCCGTCGCGGACGACCGTGGCTTTGCCGGTGTAGATGCCGGGCTCAACGTTTCGCCTGTGGCCTTTTTGCCGGTGAAGAAGAACTGGCGTGCCCGGTTCTTCTCCTGCACGAATTCCTGCTGCACAAAACCTCGGCCCTCCGGGTCAGTTACTTCGATGCTGATCCGGTCGCCGAGTGCCGCCCCGAAGTACACCATCCAGAAGCCGAAGGCGTTCAACTCGGCGCGGCGGAGCGTGTCAGGCGTTCCCGCATGTCTGCTTGATCTGCTGATAATCGGCAGCACCAGGCGCGAAACCGGCAGCATAGAGCGAAAAGGGCGAATAGGTGATGTTCGATGCCGGCTTGCCACAACGGTTTGATGTAGTCGGTACCGCAGGCCTTGGTTCCGATTTCGGCGCCGGTAAAAGGGTTGATCTTCTTGCCGTTGTGCAGCACCCCGAAATGCAGGTGCGGGAATTCAGCCGCGCCGGATTGACCGACCTTGCCGATCACATCGCCGGCTTTGACTTCTGGCGCGGCGTTACCGCGATGCTTCCTTGCTTCATGTGGCAATAGATGCTTTGCCAGCCGCCGCCATGATCGATCACTACGCCGTTGCCGCAACCCCTGTTGCTCGCGAGAATACTCTTGAGCTCGTGCGGCCTTGGGCTCGCGATCCTCGACACTGTCGCGCACCCGAAGCACGGTGCCATGCTGCAGCCAGCGAGCACATTCAACGCCTTCCTCCATGGCCGTCGCGTCGCGCACAGCGAAATCGGTGCCGTCATGGCCGTCATAGGTCTGCGTCCCGCATCGGAAATCGGCATGTCGTCCCGCAGATGCATCCGTATCGGCGTAGTTCGCGATCCAGCAGCTGAGGCGGCATCCGGCCAGATTGGCAAAACGCAATGGTTCGTTGGCTAAAACGGCTCCAGCTACCGTACCAACACTATGCCACCGCTGTCGCCCCTCTGCTGAATTTCAGGAGCATATTCGTTGCCATATCCATGCAACCATTTTTGCATCTAATTCCGTTTGCTGCAAACAGAATAAGAAATAGCGCGGCTGCAAGGGCGAGCCCTCAATAGAAAATGAAATCGTCCGCGCCGAGATTGCCCAGCGTGACGCCGTTGATCTGGATGCCGCCGAAGCCGCCGAGATTGATGATGACGTTGGCGCCGTTTTGCGACATCGCGGTCTGCAAGCGTCGCGAAGTTCGCGACGATGGCGTCGTCGATGTAGATGTAGTCCTCGAAGCCCGCGCCGCCGCCGTCGTCAAACGTGCCGATCACATCGTTGCCCATGCCGGCGCCAAAAATGTAAGCATCACCGAGCGCGCCGCCGTCAAGATAATCGGCCGCGCTGTCGCTGCCGCCATCGAGAACGTCGTTGCCGCCTTCGCCGTACATCGTGTCGGAGCCATTTTGACCGTTGAGGAAGTCGTTGTCAGCGCCGCCATGCATCACGTCGCCGCCGTCGCCGCCATACATCGAAACCAACACCGCCGATCATCTTGTCGCTGCCGCCGCGACCATAGAGCGTGTCGTGATCGTCACCGCCGTCCATGTAATCAACGTCAGCGGAGAGGTCAGCGCCGCCGAGGAAGTCGCCGTCATTGCCCGCCGTGCAAGGGTGCGGATCAGTTTTGCGCATGGGATTGTCGCTCATTTCAACGAAGTCGCTTCCGAGATTGGCGACTGTCGTGGTCTATTGATCGACTGTCTCACGGCCGAACAGTTCCGAATGCTTGTACAAGAGGCCTGCATTGATTGCCGCGGGTTGCGTCAGAAGAAATGCGATATCATCAGCCCGACCGGCTTTCAGTTCTTTGCCAAAGCCAACCGGAGACATAATCATGGCCGAACTTTACACGGCGCTGGTACAGCAATAGA
>CAWEDK010000018.1:0-249255 GCA_963807865.1 uncultured Alphaproteobacteria bacterium
CGAACCTGATTTCTTCTCGATCTGTTTCTGCTAACTGGTACCTTTTAAATCTTGAGGTGGCCCCTTTTGAACGCGGCGGATGGAACCAACCGGCGATGTGAGACTTGCCCGGTCGGGAGGGGCTGGGTGTGCCTATCTCAGATCAGCGCTATCGGATCACGGCGGCGCGGTTCCTTGACCTCGCCAGCCGTTCCAACGACCCAGACCGGAAAGCTCGCCTGGTTGCGCTGGCTGAGGTGCTTTTGGCGCGGGTGGAGCGGTCCAGGTCGCCGCAGCAGCAGCAGCAGCAGCCTCAGCCAGGTAAGACAGACGACGAATGGACTCGATCAGCCGCTAGGGATTGCGGGTCGAAAAACGTGCTCGCCACTAGCGGGCGGCCGCGGCATTCGGTCTTGGCGACTAAGCGATCATTCTCCCAAACTTCAATGTCGCTGCCGTTCATGATCTTGCAGGCTTCGACCAGCGCCTCCGCGTCATTTTCGGCTGTGACGAACGCTGCCGACGCCTTGGCCCGGCCGCCGCTGCCGATTGGAAATATCGTGTACTTCTGTGTCGTCGGCCCTCCACCAAGCCCGAGCATCTCGTTCCCGAAAAAATAATCGCCGCCGTTACCCAGTCAAGTTAAATGCGATATGCCGAATAGCTGGACCGACCGACGGGGAGCCACATCTTCTGTCCGCTTCATGACACCAAAGTGAACTGACCTAAGCGGGGCTTTATTGGAACACTGAAACGGCCCAATGCTTGTCGAGGTGATTGACCTCGCCGTCCTACCCAGACGCGGCAGGCCGAGTGTGCGGGGCGTGACGGCTTGAGGCTCACCCGACACGACCCGCTCCTAGGCCGCGCTCGCCGGCCAGTTTCTGAAGGCCTTCCAACGCCTGATAGTCTGATGTGTTGGCCTGAAGTTACTGTTAGCAATCGTCCGGGACATTAGAACGTCGATTGGGCCGATGGAGGCCACCGGATGACGCAACTCTCAAGGCGTACTCGCTCGATGCAGCCGGCCGTTTCGTCGGTCAGGCAACTGAAATTCCGAGAGAGCTGGTCAACATGCGGTGGGGCCTCGTTCCCTACTGGTGGCAGAAATGTCTCAAGGAGAGCATGAAGCTGGCGAGCTTCAATGCCCGTGTCGAGACGGTGACGACCAAGCCGTTCTTCCGCGAGCCATTCAAGAAGAAGCGGTGCCTGATGCCAGTGTCGGGCTACTACGAATGGCAAGACACCGAGGGCGGCAAGCAGCCGTGGTACTTCACGGCGCGCGATGGCTCTCCGCTTCTGACGGTCGCGGGCATCTACACGATGGAAGAACCGCGAAACGGCGAGCGCATCAAGTCATGCGCGATGATTATCACCGAGCCGAACGACTTTGTGGCCGAAAGTCCACGACCGAATGCCGGTCTTGCTTCAGCCCGAGCAATTCGATCACTGGCTAAGCGGCAACATGGGCGTCGAGGAGCTAAAACCCGCGCCGAACGAGTACTTGCAGCGTTGGGTCGGTCTCCAAGCGCGTGAACTCGTCGAAGGACGACAAGGATGATGCGACGTTGATTGAGCCGCATCGGTCGAAGGAAGCGAACGATCTGCTCGCGTCTACTTCTCCCGTCGGACGCCCATAAATTTCGCGCCTTCTTTGTTGTCCATGAACTTGCCAGTCTCCCGACTGCGCTTCGTCCACTGCTTCTGACCTTCCATCTTCGTCGCAAGCTGCGAGCGCTTACGGACTGCGCCTCCGCGGGCGCTGTCGCCGGTTGGTTTGTTGATTGCCATTTTGTGCTTCTTGACTAGCTACTGCATGCGTAGAGCAGGACAACGGACAACAGAACCGAGATAATGATCGATCCTGCAATGCCGATGCCGTTGGAAAAGAATAGGAACATGCGGGATTTAACACCACGAGTTGCGAAAAGTTCCGTGATTTGCGGCACGCCACGGCCATCGCAGACTAACGGAGTCGCTGGTTGTAACAGCCCGATCGCGCGCTGGTTGCCCACCTGAAGAATGGTGCGTTGAGGCACAAAATGGCAGACGAGGCTCGCGGCTTTCCTAGCGACCGGCGAAGGACATAGATTTCCTTGAGTGAGTGTCCATGGGAAGCCGGTGAAGTCGGTAGCGATGGTACCGCTAGTAGAAGAACGCGGTTAAATCACAAGCTTAAGGTAGGGCAGAACTTTCGCTGCCAATATACGCCAATATAAAAAGAAGCCCGGCTAACCTGCCGGGCTTCATTTGAACAGATACGCCCATTCGGCCGGTTCCCGCTCCTGCCATCAAGGCGCGCCTCGTCTGATTGCACTGCAGCAAACGGCGCCCTCTACTCGATCACCTCATCGGCTCGGGCTAACCGGCGCGCTGGATCCGCGGAGATGCATGAGGGACGGGTCGTCTGTTCGTTCACGCTAGGCAAGGCCCGCAAAGCGAAGCGGCGCGGAAGGCGAGCATTGCCTCCAGCGCCGTTTGTCGTGTGAAGGCGTTAGTTCGTCGCGAAGCAGTAATAAAGGCCGTCGCCGCCCGTGCTCTTCAGATCGTTCTGGCTGCAGCCGCCATCCGAGCCGCGCGAGGGATGCGACGAATTCCACGATTTCATCGGCGGGCTGTCGTTCAAACCCTGCCGGTCATGGTGGCCGACCATCGCGGCGCCTGCACCGCTCTTCGTCCAGTTGCCACACGTCCTGTCTTCGCCGGCCGGGTACGCGCGTCCCTCGGGCGTCGAGCCGGTCAACACGTCATGCCGATTGGGCGTGTCGCCCCGCCCACTGATCACCTCGCCCTTCTCGCTGAGAGCGGTCTGTTTGGTGAGGTTGTTGCTCTCGCTGTGCAGGTCGTCGACGGATTTGGCAACGACCGCGCCTTTGGCGTTCTGCCAAGGACCATTGCCGATCCGGTCACGCGCATTCACTGCTCCCGCGCCCTGCGTGCTCAGGTAGGCGCGCCAGGTCTTGCCCGTGCTGCCGGCGGCTTGAGCGAGGCGCACGCAGTGCGCGTCCGCTCCTTCGATCCCACCGAGGTCGCCGCCTTTGCCCGGACCAACGCTGGTGACGAAAAAGGTCATGGAAGCCTGTTGCGCGGGGGCGCTGGTGCTGAGCCCAAGCCCCAGGACGGCGACGGCAGCGATGGTTGGGACGCTCATTCTCTTCATGGGTTTGCTCCCGACATGTTTCCGTTTGGCCGGCAGGGGAAGCCTGCAGGCATTGCGCATTATGAACATCGGGCAGGACAGTTTCTTCCCGCATCACGAACAATTGCACGGCTTCCGATGCAAACCTGTGCCGGCGACGCACGCGTTGGGTCGGAGGCCGCAAAGCGATATTCGATCTGACGGTTACGTCCTTCGACCCAACCTAAACTTTGAAGTTCATGCCGGAATACTGCCAAGCGCGTCTTAATGTCTGGATTGTTCTCCGGGAGACCAATAAGAAACCCGACGCGGCGCACTCTTTCCTGCTGTGCGCGTGCTTTTGCTGGCCACGCCGCCGCCGCGTCGCCAAGCTGGCAAACGAACTCACGCCGCTTCTTCGCCAGCCTTCGCTAGATTGAACGGTTGATTTTTCATCAAATCAGAAAAAGACGGCCGGTGGAATGAGGACTGGTGCGTGGGCGCCCGGCGTTGCGAAAAACATTCGCTGGCATGAACCGCTCTGGGTCAAAAACTGAAGTGCGCCCACTCTTAATTGCCACAGCAATTTCAACTTCAGAAACCCGCGGTTTTCATCGGAGTTGCGAACAACGAAATTCGCAGGAATTTTTTGATACGTTTAGGCATCTCCACGGCGAGGACCGCACAGCATGGCGTGGACGACGCGCATCTCGCTCACCCGCTCACAGATCACCGCCGCATACCGCGTGGCCGGCCCGTCGCGGCGCGGATAGCACCACAGACCAAGCTCGCTGGTTGTGAATTGCCGATCGGGTTCATTGTATAACGCTCTCCTGATCCGGGAGCGGGGCCGGTCATTCGGCGCACAAATCCGCATCGAGAAGCTATCGACGGCCGCCGTTGCTCGCGGCGGAGTGCTTCTACACCCGTCGCGGCCTACATGCCTCAATACAGATTCACGGCGAGTTAATTTCGGGTTCTTAACGCCCGGGGGGCGGGACTATGGCAGGCTGTTGCCTCTTAGGATGGCACCCAATCTCTTACCTGGCACCGTGAGCCAGACGGCAACCAGCCACGCCACCCAGAACATCGCGAAATACATGCCGATGAAAACGAGGAGCCCGGTGGTGGGGTCGAGAAAACGTTCGACCGAGAGGGCGGTCATAATCGTAACGGTCTGACTGAGTATGAGAAGCACGAGATAGACTACAATTAAACTCATGACTGTTGCCTCCGCTTTGCAAGTCGATCGACTATAGATTGTTCCGAAGAAGGAAGCGCCCCGCCGAAAGCAGAGCTGAGTTGCTCGAACAATATGGGTGCTCCGTCTGTGAAGGGCGCGCCTCATGCCTCTGCGCGATCACCTGGGGAGAGGAATGCCGCTGCGGCATCTATGGGGCCGATGACCGGCCACAATGCCTCAAATGCAAAAATCCGATGCACTTAGCTCGCCGCACTCCACACTCAGATCACGGTGAAGTATTACGAACGCCAGACGTTCACCTGCGAAAAATGTAAGACGGAGATTGAGCGGAGCGTTGTTAAGGGCGGAAGACCTCATAGCTAACCGGCAAGCTATTCCGGCTTTCAAGTTGGCGGCTGTTGCTGCTGCAGAACGGTTGGCGGTCGAGCGCCTCCGCTTGGGCGAGCGCGTCGGCCGCCAATCTCCGGAGGCGCTCGGCCTCCTTGAGGTCTCTCACACCGTCGGCAAGGTACAGGCAACCTTCCGCGTATGCCCGTAGGCGTTCGGCCTCTTCCATACGCAGGCCTCTGTCCGCGCCGCAACACATTCGGCTTCATGCAAAGCATGGTTGCAAAAGAGCGTTCCCATTTTTGCAAAATAAAAGCACGTCGTCCGATTTGGTGCGCCAGAATCGCTATTGAGGAAGAGAGAGCAGCCAATCGATCTGCAACTGCGCCTGCATTGGCATGGCATCACGGGCATTAATTGCGGCAGCCTCGAAGCCGAGCGCCGGCTGACCAACCTTCGGCCGGATGCGCTCGACGCAATCAGTCGAGATCGTCGTTCGGTATCTTCAAAAGTTCCCCGCACGCCTTGCAATGCACGGCGTCGACATCATGGCGCATTAGACCGCAGCTCGGACATTGAAACCGCACCTTGGCGGGCTGCAGGACAGCGCGCGCGAGACCGAAGAACAAGGTGACGCCGAATATCATAATGACGACCGAGAGCAGCCGACCGGTCGTTCCGGGCAGCGTTATGTCGCCGAAGCCGGTAGTGGTTAGCGCAGTGACGGTGAAATAGAGCGCGTCGGCGTAATTGTGAATCGCCGGATTGTGGGCATGCTGCGTCTCGTAAACGAGCCCCGTCATAACGAACAGGAAGACGGCGAAGTTCGCGATGGCGATGATGACGTCTTCGTGCTCACGGAAGTACGGGAAGTCGGCCCGCAGGCGTGAGAGCAATTGATAGCTGCGCAGGAGCCGAAGCGTGCGCAGCACACGCAGGAAGCCCACCGCCTCACCGGCAAGCGGCGCCAGGAATGAGACAATTGACGCCATGTCGGCCCAGGTCACCGGATGCAGGAACTCGCGCAACGGCTTGTCGCAGATCAGCAGCCGGGCACAGAAGTCGGCCAGAATCAGAAGCCCGAACGCGACGTCCGCCACCTCGATCCAGAGATTACGTTCCATGAATGACGTTGCGACCACGAACACCAGCGTGACAATGTCGAAAATCAGCAGGCCGTAGCGAAAGCGGTGAGCCCGCCTGGTGCGGCCCTCGTAGAGGCGCCTAAGGCGGTCGCGCGCCTGCGCGCACGAGTGGGCTGCTACTTCAAGACCATCGCGTTTTGGCTGCAATTTCGCCGCGCCAGCGTCGGCGACGTTCCCGCCACCGTCCTCGCCGTTCCTCGACTTGTCACCGCCCTTGGCCATCCGTTCAGCCATATCCAAATCGACCACCCTGGGGGCGAAACATGCGCGCGAGAAGGAGCATCTGAAACACAGGCTAGTGGCTTCCGCCGAAGGCGGCTTAGGGGTGTAGAGATGATACAGGCAAGGCGGATAGCAAGGCTCCTTCTTAATTGTCGAAATGTATCGGGACTAGAAAGTAAACAGATCCGCATCCTCGTCTTGGCCACCAAGAAACGCCGTGCGCAGAATCTCCGCGGCGATGCGGCTGTAAGTGATGCCATTTCCGCCATACCCGAGCGTGGCCCAGCAATTTGGGTAACCTGGAATCTCGCCGATGGTAGGAAGGCCTGTGCGGCTCTCCCCGAAAGACGACGCCCACACGAATTCCGCTGTCACATCGAGTTGGGGAAACAGCTTTCCAAGCTTTCGCTGCAGGACTGCGATCTTGCGCGAAATAAGCGCGTCCCGGTGCTCGGTCGTGGAAAATTCTTCGTCTTCGCCGCCGCATATCACGCGGCCGTCGTCAGTGGTCCGCATATAAAGATACGGATCTGAAGCCTCCCAGATCAGGCATTCTTCGGGCCAAAGGCGGTGGCGCTGCGGCGTCGTTGCAAGGGCCCAGGTCGATCCGATCTTGTGCCCCTTCGCCGGAACGATCTTCGGCAATTCATATCCGGTTGCGAGCACCAGCCGGCGGCAACGGATACGACGTCCCTCCCGCGTCGTGGCAACGATACGCGTCTTTGTGGCTTCAATGTCGGCAATATCCACGGGTGCAAAGATTTTCAAGCCAGCCTTGCTGGCCCTCTTCAGGAACGCGGCGGCCATGTAGCGCGGGTTGACGGTCAGGTTATCGAAGCCGAGAAACGCCGAAGATCGCGCGATATCGAAACGCTGCTTCAGCGCTGCTCGCGAAAGAACACCGTTTCCAGACCAGCCGCTATACGAGCCCGCGCTTCAAGGGCCAGGGCACCGCTGTCGAGCTTGTTTCCGGCAAGAAAAAGTGTGTTGCGACTTGTTGAAGGAATTTCAGCCTCGTGGAGATGTGCCTTGAGGGACAGCACTGCAAGGCGTGACCGCCTCCATGCGCGCACAGCGTTGCGATGTCCAATCTTGCGGGCCAGTTCGCGGAGCGGCGTGTCAATTTCATACTGGACCAGCGCCGTACTCGCGGCCGTTGCGCCATGCGTAGCACGCCGACGCTCCACGACCGTCGTCTCGAACCCCGCCTCGCAGAGCACATCGGCGATCATCGCGCCCGTAATACCGGCCCCAACGATAAGGATATCAGTGTGCAAGTCGCGGGTAAGGCTGTGTTGTGGGGCAGCGGGAGCGCGCAAATGCTCCCACAGCGACTGGCCCGAATGAATATTCTTGCGCTTGGTGATCATGCGACCGCTATCGGCGTGTGAAGTGCGCTAGAATCGGTATGCAACCACGCCATGCTGCGGAGCAAAGTACATTCTGCGGGGCAATGCGCATCTGCAGCGCCGTGCTTGGCTAGCGCAAAAGTTATACACTAACGGGTTATCCGGCGTACGAATCCCCAGTGCACGCGCCCAGATACGATGATGCTTCGCAGCCGCGATGAAATCCGCCGCGCCCCTTTCGAATAGTCGAGGGAACCGAGAAGTTCATCCTGCGTTGTCCGGGACACTGACCGAACAAGCGGTCGCAGCACTCAATCATGGAGATGTCTCGTGGATTGGAACCGCGTTGAAGGCAATTGGAAACAGGTCAAGGGCAAGATCAAGGAGCAGTGGGGCAAGCTCACGGACGACGATCTGGATGTGATCGCCGGCAAGCGGGATCAGCTCGAAGGGAAAATCCAGGAGCGCTACGGCTACGCAAAGGATCAAACCCAGCGAGAAATCGACACCTGGTACAGCAACCAGCATTGGCACTAACTGCGACGTTCATGTCGTCCCTTAGCCCCGCTCCGCGGGGCTATTTATTTGCGGCGCTCCGCTTGAGCGGCAGCGCTTTTCAGAAGTCGCCGTCGGGAACGCACCGTCGCGCCTAGCGTTTTCACTGGAGGTCGAGACCATTTCCGCTATGAGCAGGATACACGACATGCTTCGGATAATTGTTCTTTCAGGCGTTTGTATTGCGACCATGGCGGTGTCTTATACAGCTGCCCAGAACACTGGCGAGCTTCGCGACCCGGCCAGTTTTGCCAATATTACCGACAAGGCGGAGCGATCGCGCGCGCTGTTCAACGAAGCCGCCAAGGTCATCACCAATCCGCGCTGCATGAATTGCCATCCTGCCGACGATCATCCGACGCAGGGCAACGACATGCACCTGCACTGGCCACCGGTCACCCGTGGCTCCGCCGGCATCGGCGTTCCCGGACTTACCTGCCAAGCATGCCATACCGACGCCAACTACACGCTACACGAGGCGGCATCGTATCGGAGCATCCCGGGCCATCAGCGGTGGGCAGTCGCGCCGATCGAGATGGCCTGGCAGGGCAAGTCCCTCACCCAAATCTGTCAGCAGATCAAAGATCCCAAGCGCAACGGCAACAAGGATCTGGCGGCGCTCCACGAGCACATGGCGCATGACGAGCTTGTCGCCTGGGGCTGGAACTCCGGGTGCGGGACGTCAACCGGCTCCTGGCAATCAGAAGCAATTCGGAGAGATCATTAGGGCTTGGATCGAAGCCGGCGCTGAATGCCCGTGACGAGGTGCAGAGCTGAGGGCTCCAGTGGTTGGGCAAGAACGGGAACGTCCATCTGCAAGAGCATCGTGACACCAAACAGCACGGCGCGGCAAGGCCGCAGATCCTCGCCGTGTGTAGAGCCATGGAACTGTCATCCTACCACGCACGTTTCAGTTGCCGGGGTACCGGGAAGTAAAGGAATCCCTTGTTCGACACCGCCAATGACGTTCAAACGATCGTCGACCCCAAGGACGCCGCTGAGTTTGCCGGGTTGAGATATGTGTCTGATGCGCGTCCAGGCGTACGCCGAAGGAAATCGGGCAAGGGTTTCACTTACCTCAAAGCGGATCGGTCTACCCTAAGAGAGTCGAACGTTCTCAGTCGCATTAGAGCGCTCGCCATTCCCCCAGCATGGACCGACGTATGGATCAGCCCGCACGCAGATGGCCATATCCAGGCGACCGGCAGAGATGCGAAGGGACGGAAGCAGTATCGCTACCACCCGCGCTTTCGCGAAGTCCGAGAGAGCACCAAGTACGAACATGTCGTCGAGTTCGCCGACGCGCTCCCAGCCATTCGGGAGAAGGTACGCGGGCATTTGGCGCTTCGCGGCCTTCCGCGCGACAAAGTCGTGGCGACGGTGGTACACCTTTTAGAGACCACTCTCATCCGAGTGGGGAATGATGACTACGCCAAACAGAACAACAGCTATGGCCTGACTACGTTAAAGAACCGCCATGTCGCAGTGGACGGGAACGAAGTGCGCTTCCGCTTTACCGGCAAGAGCGGGAAGCAATGGTCATTGAGAGTGAGGGACCGCCGCATCGCCAAGATAATCAGGGCATGCCAAGAATTGCCCGGTCAAGAACTGCTTCAGTACATCGACGTTGACGGCAGTCCGCAGGACGTCACGTCAAGTGATGTGAATGCCTACCTGAAGGACATTACAGGGAAGGAAATCACGGCTAAGGATTTCCGCACCTGGGCCGGAACGGTCTTGGCAGCTATGGCGCTAAGCGAAATGGAGAGCTTTGACAGCGCCGCACAGGCGAAGCGAAATCTGAGATCGGCGATCGAAGCGGTTGCGGCTCGTTTGGGCAATACACCAACCATCTGCCGAAAATGCTACGTCCATCCCGAGGTGCTCAATTCCTACATGGACGGCAATCTATTGTTGGAGATCAAATCCGAGGTCGAGAATGAATTGCGAGAGGCTCTTCCAGGCTTGAAGCCAGAAGAAGCGGCGGTCCTCGCGATGCTTCGAAGCCGGCTTGCCAAAGAGATGACTCGTGCTGCTCGATAGAATTGTGCAGGGACTTGTTAGCCCTCCTAGCATCACCTGCGGCTCTTCTCCCTCGCGAGTGCGATGACAAACTGGATGAGACGAAATTCGGTCGAGCTTTCAAGGAACCGACCATTTTAAATCGGCGTAGTCTTTAACTCCAAGTGTCTGAACGAGCATGGCGTCCAGACCGCGCGGGGTGGACGGTGGCACTAATCCTCTGACCGAGACCACACTCTACCGCTGTTCGGGCTTGATTATGTTCGGCGTACCGGTCGAACTGCGCATGTCTTGCGGATTGCGACCGGTGGTGCTGTTGAGGTCCTGAGGGTTCGTTTGACTGCTTCGATCCTGGTGGTTCGACGGATTGCCGGTCGGTGCCTGACCCACGGTACCGGGTGCATAGGCATTGCCCTGCGCGTTCGGCCCGGCAGGCGGTTGCATGGCGCCGGGGGTAGGCGTCGGGCTCGTCAAAGCCGGGTTCGCCGGCGTGGCAGATGGATTGGTCGTCGATGGGCTGGTTGAACTCGGTGACGTGGTCGATGGACTCGTGGACGTGCCCGTTGAACCCGTCGAACTGCTGGTACTACCTGAGCTTTGAGCGTTGGCGAGGCTAGCCGTCAACAGCGCAGCGGTTAGGAAGGCGGCGGTCCTTATCATCGCAATCTCCTAGTGAGTTCTGGGCATCGCATACTCAGCGTTCGCGCGGTTGATCTGACCGCTGGCGATCCTGACCCTGCGTTGGGTTGCGGCCTGTCGTTCCGTCGCCGCGGTCGGGCAGCCCTTGCAGGCTCTGCACGCTTTGACCGTCCGGCTTGATGTTCGTGCTGGGAACCTGAATTTCCTGGGTCTTCCGCGGATCCTTTGTCGGGTTATCCTCGGGCCGATATTGCGCACTTGCTAGTGTCAATCCTCCGGACAGGGCGAAGATCACGGCGATCATTCCGATGCTTAGGTTCATAGCGACCTCCTTGAGTCGCTTCGCAAACGCGGAACGATCGGTCAGTGTTCCATGGAAATCCGGCCATCGCCTTCATCCCAAATGGATTGAGTATTTGTTATCCCAAATGGATGGCGCTGAACCTCGCTAAGTTTAGGACCGCTGCCTAGAGCAGTTGCTCTCACGACCAAGATTCCGTGCAACGTCGCGGTGATCATCGCGGCGCGCAGTCATGCCCGTGGGCGGAAGTCATCGCGAAGCAACGCGTGGTACCTCGTAAACTTGAGTCTGCCGTTGGCCCACTTCATGTATGCGGCTTGGCTTGAGATGCCTTGACGGCGAGCTATCCGATCAATCTCACGGACCGCCTTTCGGCTCGGAATTCAAGTGTGGGAATTTAGACCAATATTTGTAAGCCAAATACGAAACCGCACCGATCAGTGTGGCTATCGTCAGCGGCCTATTCTCAAGCATGTGCAATCACTCTCACAATCACCGCATTTGATTGGTGATAAACTTGCCTCTTGAGGTTCGGTTCCATTCGATCGATTGCGCAGCTACTTGTGTCGTGATCAACGGGACCGCCTTGGCCAAACTTTTGCACCACCCATCAAGAACGAACGTCTGCGCCGGCGCGACGGGCAGGAGCGAGTCAAGCCTGCTTGCGGCCCGGATAGTTTGACTTCTTCAGCAGCTTCGCGAGATGCGCGGCGTTTGACGCGAGCACCGGCGTCCATTCCGCTACTGCCTTGGGTGTCTCGTCAAGATCGATGTAATTCTTGCTGCCCATCGCCTCGCCGACCCAGTAGGTGACGCCACCGGTCGGAATCGTGAAGCCGACCTCTGCAAGCGCCTGGCAAATCTCGGCGGCGCAATGATGCGCGCCGTCCTCGTTGCCGACCACCGCGGCGAAGCCGATTTTTCCGTAGCTCGGCATGCGCTGCAGCTCGTCGCGCTCGTCGAGGAATGCGTCCATCCGCTCAAGCACGCGCTTCGACACACTCGACGGTTGGCCGAGCCAAATCGGCGTGCCGATGATGAGGATATCGGCCGCGAGAACCCGCTTGCGTAGCGCTGGCCAGTCGTCGCCCGCCCCCTCGTCCGAGCTGACGCCAGGCTTGATGTCGAGATCGACGACGCGAACGATTTCGCCCTCCACATCGTACTCGGCGAGAGCCTCCAGCAGTTCGCTCAGCAACTTTTCAGTCGATGACGGTAATGGCGAGGCCTGCAGCGTACAATTCAGCGCGAGAACCTTGAGCGGCATGTCGATCGGCTCCGGGCTCCGCGGCCGGAGCGGCGGCGGCAGCAGGGAGCAAACGCCCCAGCGGGCAAGCGGTTCAACGAGGCTCGCGGCGAACCAGGCGGTCGCCGCTGACGTTCGCCTTCCCAGGCCGGGAAAAGCAATCAAAGATTCCTTTGCAGCGAAAAAGCGAGGACCCCGATGGTAGCGATCGGGGCGTTAACCTCGGGATATTTTCGTCGCGACCGCCGGCTCCGGCCCTCGCGGCCGTGCTCGAAGCGATGTCAGTAGCCCCGATCGAACTTGCACAGTCTCGCCATCGCGCACACAGACAGGATGCAACATTGGCGACTGTCGGTCGGGCGCACGTCAGTGCATCTGCAAGAGCAAACGGGAAGAATCTGCGCCTTAACAAATTCGGTGCTTGGAACTTTTGCTCTCGCCACAAGTTCCGTTGGGCACAAGAGTAAGGCTGTACCCGCGGCGGTGCAATTGCAGACCCGATCACGAAGCGCTGACAATGGGTGTGCTGGGAATTGGGAGCGACGCGATTACCGCTTATGGCTGAGTCAGTGGCTAAAATTCTTAATAGGAGACTGTTCATGTCGCTTGGAACCATTCTTCTCATTATCTTGATCGTAATCCTCTTGGGCGGGTTCAGCGGGGTAGGCGGCGGCCCGTTCTACGGCACCGGTTACTACGGCGGCGGAGGACTAGGTCTTGTGGTAGTTATCCTTTTGATCCTAATTCTACTTGGCAAGATTTGAGCAGTTCAGCGCGCAGCAAATGTAGACAAGGCGGCTGAACGCCAACTCGCGTTCGCTCGGTTGATCTGACCGCGGGCGATCCTGAGCTGACGTTGTGCTGTGGGCCGGTCGTGCCGTCGCCACATCGAGCCCTATGGTTTCGAAGTTGTATATTGCATTCCGACTGGAGACGAAGGTCACCAAAGCATGAATTAACGAGGGCTCACTTTTCGGCACAATGCTCGAAAGTTTGAGGTGGGTTTTCAGACTTTGGGAACATTTCGAATTTTATTCTTGGTCTGTTAATTTGAACGGAGGAAGTCATGCAAAAGCTGCTGTCGAATTTTCTTCGAGACGAAAGCGGCGCGACGGCCATCGAATACGGTCTAATCGCAGCCGGAATTGCGGTAGCAATAATCACCACCATAAAAGGAGTGGGTTCGAAACTGAACACCTCGTTGGGAACAGTTTCAACGGCGCTGAAATAGTCGTTTGCCTGGCCTGGGATCTATCCCAGCGCGTCGCCAAGCTGCCGACCATCGTCGGCGAATGAAGCATCACAAAGAGCATAATGCGAAAGGGGCCCTGGCAATGCCCTTGATCATGCGCAACACTCGCATCACCGTGAGAAACGCTGACCGCTGTGATTACACTGTAATGAGCGGCGGCTTGCCGATTGGCCGGCTCTACGAAGATTTTTCGACCACCAACCCTGACGACCGATGGCTGTGGTCCATATTCGGCGTTCGTGCCGGACCCGACGTTATGTGTCTTAAGGGAAACGCCCCCAACCTGACGACTGCCGAAGAGCAGCTGCGCGCGAACTGGAACAAATGGTTGGCGTGGGCAAACCTGGCGGAACTGCCGACCAAGTAAAGAGGCGGAGCGCGCCAGGTTGGTATCGATCCACGCGCCCCGCCCGCCCGGAATCCCGGCGGCACGCTTGACTAAAATGTTACGTGAATCCACAGCCCCTCTTTTTCTGGCTAGACAATCGACCACGTTATGAGAAAATCGGTTCCATATGGGGGACCCTGCTGGCGAGCGAGGTTCCGATGCCGATGACGTCTGAATTTTGCTGGCGCAAGGCTGAGCAGTGTCAGCGCCTATCCGAGCTAGGGCCTGCTCAGAGTGCAGCGCGAGAATTTTTCATCCACTCGCGGGAGTCATGGATCGCCATCGCCAATCGTTTGACGGTTCTCGGCGATCCGCACGCTGCTCACCACGAGGAAGCTTGGGACGCAATCATCTCGGGCCAAGTTGCAGCCTGAAACGAGCGCCGGCCACGGTGGCGACGGCCGCTACAAACAGAGACGTTTCAAGCGACTCAGGCTAGTGATCAAGGTGCCCCTGGTGCCTGCGCCATGCGGCGATCACGCTGCGCCGGGGCACACGGGTGCTATGCATGAGCCGATAATGGAACTCCAGCTTCCCAGCCGCATTCCCTCGGATGGGAAAGCGACCGATTACACCGCCTATTCCTGAACGGTCCGAACCGCGCAGGAATCCTCAACCTGATCCGGGGCCCGACGGAGAGCCGATCCGGAAGCCACTGGACGATCCACCGGACGGGCCTCTTATCGACCCGGTACCCCCGAATACGGACGCGCCGCGCATGTGAGGACATTTGAAGATCGCCGGCCCCTATCTTCGAGTTGCGCCCCTTGCGCCGTGTCTGCAATTCTGGGTCCAGCTTCAGCCTTGGGGGCCTTCAAGAGCTGATTTAAAGGTTTGGACCGCCGTATTAAAGCGTTTCGTCGCATGTCCATCCTCCGATGGGAAAAACTCCTCGGGGCTTTTTCGGGAACATCGCCGAACCGCCGCGTCTTATGAGCCCGATGCCCAGGCAGCGCTCATGAGCATTATTGAACCCCCGGCGCGCTTAAGCCTACGTTGCCGGGGGTTCTCTTGCTGAAGCCGGCACGACGCTTGCTAAAGCTCGGCGGAGATGCCGCAGCAAGTCGGCCTCGGCTGAGGCCCGGTTACGACTCGTCCCAGAGTGGCCAACAAAGCAGCTAGTTCGATTTGTCATGCAAACGTCGCCTCACCCGCCGGCGCCAGCACAAAAATAGCGCGCGGCGCGCAACGTACCGTCAGGATCACGTGGCGCAAAAACGTTCGGTTGTTGGTTATGAACTGCCACGTCGACCGTGCGCCACGGAGCGAACGCCCGGAGCACTCTAGGTCGTCATTATCCCTGCATCGTGACCGAGCAAGACGCAGTACACGGAACGTGTGACAAATAAACACCATAGAAACGGAATCAAACGCCGGACCGCAGCAAGTCACAAATCGCAGACATTCTTTAACGCCCATTATTCCACTAATGGACCTCGGCTACGGGGGATTTCAAGTGAGTGTTGTGAGCGTCATGGATCGCGTGCGGGACTTGAGATACCAAGCGGAGCTTGCGCGGGAGCGTGCCGCCCAGGCTACCATGTCGGAAGACAAGGCCTCTTGGCTGAACTTGGCCGCGCAGTGGAACCAACTGGCCAAAGTTGAAGCCACTCACCTACCGGCGTGGCGGCCGCTGATCAATGCGAGCCAAGACGTGCGTCCCGGTCCAAACTGACAAGACTTCTGAAGGTTAGCCAGCGGCCGGCTTGTAACAGTTGAGCTTGGCAACGAGCGGCGCGCTGCTCAGGCCTCAACATGGTGTCCTGTCCACCCTCTTCGCGGCCAAACCCAGTCTCGGCTAACAGCGCGGACGCTGATGCGGGCCGCACCACCGAGCTTGGAACGAATTCCTGCTTCCTGAGTTGCTAGGATCGGGGAAATCGAATGTCGAAATATTCTTTTATAGCAGCCGGCCTCGGCTTGGCTCTTGCCTTGGTTGCCTCGGCTGGATCGAAAATCTCAACTGCGCCGACATTCTCCGCATCCACGCCCGGAATGCCCGCCATCGAACCAGCTTTGCAGAATACCAGCCGTATGCGCAAAAGTGATCGGCTCCCAGTGATGCGCTCTCCGACAGGCGATCAAAGCGAAACCGACGTTTCGCGCGTTACTGTCACCCCAGAATTGCTTTATGGCTGCGAGCCTCTAATCAACTCGATCGTCAACTCGCCATTCGCTCGGGTAGCTGGAAGCTGTCTGTCCTAATCTGCAACGTGATCGGGCCGTTCCGGCGCCGAGTAAGGGATTCGATATGATCTCGCTCTTGAGGTGTTAAT
Organism: uncultured Alphaproteobacteria bacterium; assembly: GCA_963807865.1. Classification (GTDB taxonomy): domain Bacteria; phylum Pseudomonadota; class Alphaproteobacteria; order Rhizobiales; family Xanthobacteraceae; genus VAZQ01. Next base: position 16,024 of record CAWEDK010000018.1, read on the forward strand.
CCGCCAAGGATCACATGTTGTACCCACGGATTGCATTCTCTTGTACCGGTCGGCTGAGCTAGCGGCGCCAATTTGGTTCGGCATAGGCGCTGTTCCCTGTCGGCCGCGTCCAAAGGACGAGGTTCCCGCTAGATACAATTTGCCCTTCTCACGAAAATCACCGGCAACCTCAAGACAAGATGGCGATCAACCGTTCTGGTGCCGACGCGTTCTATCTCGTATGAGGCGGGTGGGACGTGGAGGGGAAGTCAGGTGTACGTCGTGCCGAGCGCCGAACTTCTTCGGCAGCATGCCGAGCGATGTCAGCGAGCCGCGGATATCCTCGGCGCGCCTGCGGACGTGGCCGATTGCCTTCGGAAACTCGCCAGTGAGGCGCTTGAGCATGCAGCGAAGATAGAAGCGGTCTCAGCGCAACTCGCGCACCACGAACCGCCGACGAGGGATGAGACCATATCAACCGAGGATACTCCTGCGTGAAATGGCCTTGGGGCAGGACGTGATTGATCAGAAACGTTGAACGTCACGATGCCCCTCGAGCGCTTGCCCGTCCTGCGGCCCCCATCCGGTAGAGTTACCCTCGGAATCCCCCGGGGCGGCCTAGCCTATTCACGTTGACAGCGGAGCCGGCACCGCTGGCTCCACTGTTGGTCAAGCGGATCACGGCGGCAGCTTGCCGGCGCCTGCGCATTGCTTCCAACAGATATCGATCTCCCACGCACGCCTGGCCCCGGACCTGGCAGCGAAGGGCCCCGGGGAGCTTGAAGATTCCCGGAGCCCTTGACAGCGTTTTGACACCTTTACGGGGTTCAGAACACCACCGTCTCAAGTGTACAAAGCGGCGACGCTTAGGGTCAGTTCACTTTGGTGTCATCCGCTGGGGGACTCAGGCGCGGTTCAACACCAGGAAAGAGACCAGGAAAAGGGCATGACGGGCGCGTGAAAATTCGCGCCTCTCAGCGATGATCCGCGAATATGGGCCATACCCGCGCAAGAGAACAAACTCCTCCAGAGGCTCGATTTGCGATGGTTCCGCCTCTATCCTGCTGCCCTCACCGTAGGAGGCAGGCATGAGGCGCTGGCAGTTTCTCGGTCTGGTCGGAGGTGCCGCGGCTATAGGGCCGCACGCCGCGTGGGCGCAGCAGCGAGCCATGCCTGTGATCGGATTTCTCTCCACGGTCTCGCCCGTCGGTTTCGAACTCGTCTCCACGCATTCCGGCAGGGCCTCAAAGACTTCGGCTATGTCGAGGGAGAAAACGTAGCGATCGAATATCGCTGGGCGGAAAACAAACTCGATCAACTGGCGGCGCTCGGAGCCGATCTGGTTCGCCGGCAGGTCTCTGTGATAGTCGCGAGCGGGGGCACCGCCGGCGCGATCGCCGCAAAGGCTCTCGGCACCAAGATTCCAATCGTCTTCGGGATCCCCGAAGACCCTGTCAAGTTTGGCCTCGTCGCGAACCTCGGTCGGCCTGGCGGCAATATGACGGGCGTCAATTTCTTCGTGGGCGAGATATTGGCGAAGAGACTGGAACTGTTGAGCGAACTCGTTCCCAAAGCAGAACGTGTGGCGGTGTTCATCAATCCTTCCAATTCCGAGCGTGCCACGACCCAGGCCAAAGAGCTCGAGGACGCCGCTCGCGCCATGAGACTTCAAACTCGCATCTTCAACACCGGTAGCGGACGTGACATCGAGGCCGCATTCACAGAGATCGCACGCGATCGTCCCGACGTGTTGTTCGTCAGCGCCGATCCAATATTCGTGACTCGCCGCGTGCAGCTCGCCAACCTAGCGTCGCACCATGCGATTCCATCGTCGTTTTCGGTGCGAGAGATTGTCGAGGCCGGCGGACTGATGAGCTACGGGCCGAACATTTCCGATGCCTATCGGCAGCTTGGGATTTATACCGGCCGCGTCCTCAAGGGTGCGAAGCCGGCGGACTTGCCGGTCCTGCAGTCCGTCAAGTTCGAACTAGTCATTAATGCCGCGACCGCGCGCATGCTCGGCCTCACCGTACCGCCGACGTTGTTGGCAACTGCGGACGAGGTGATCGAGTGAGCTAACGGATCGCTAACATTGGCCAACCAACCGGGACGAATCGATGAAGAAGCTAGCAGTTGCACTCACCATGATGATCTTCACCCCGCTTGCGGCCGTAGCTCAGGACGCTATTCCAACGCTCAAGGGCACGTGGCAAGGCACTGGCAAAATTTTGCTTTACGGAAGCACCGAGCACTTGTCGGGTGCGCCCGGTACTGCGGTCGTGCGCGATCTGCGGGTGACCCATACAGTCGAGGGGCAGGACGGCCGTCTGTTGTGGGGGACTACTTCCTCTGCCAAAAACGACAGCAAAGAGCCGTTCGCGTGGGCCATATCGTCCGACAACAAGACCATCCTCGGCGCCGACACCGATGGATACTACCTGATCACCATTGTATCGGTTGATCGAATTGAAATGTGCTACGCACAGAACAGCATCGGCCCTCAGAAAGCCGTCGTAGCCACATGCTTCATGATGGATCGCATAAAGAATTGAAATTAAGTTGGAGCGCTCGCCCTGGGAGCGTTTCTGCCCGCGCGTGGCACCTTCTGACCCTCCAATCGCGGCTGATCTATTCGTTGTCATTCGTCTCGGGCTGGGGCTGCTTCTGCTGCTGCGCAGCGGGCTGCGTGGGACCGGCTGGCTGCGTTTCACTTTCCATCCGCTGTGCTTGCTCAAGGGCCTCGGCCGCCATATCTCGAAGGCGCTCGGCATCCCTCAACAGCGACATACGACGCGCCGCCGCGAGGCAGCTTTCGGCGTAGGCCCGTAACCGGTCCGTCTCCTTCATGACGCAACCCTCTCCCCCCACTGGGTCGTGTCGCGGCCAGAAAAAGTTCACTTTCACCAGGGGCAAGGTTGAGAGCGCGCATCCGGGCCTAACGGGCCGAAGAGGGGGCGGATCAGTTCGCCCGACTTTTTTTGCCGGGGGCTGTTGCTGCTGCTGAACGAGCTGGCGTTCGAGCGCCTCTGCCGTTGCGAGCGCTTCGCCCGCCAATCGCTGGTCCGGCTGGCGAGCGAGATCGCCTCCGGGTTTCTGCACCGCTGAACGAGGCGGGCTACACCATTGCGATCGAGGGCACGCTGCTCCACGACATGCCGAAGACCTTTCGCCTCGAACGATGGGTGGCGGATGGCTCAGCGCTCGAGGAGCACATCGCCGGCGTCTCCGACTATCAAGTGGCGCGGTCGCCGCATAGGAGGCCGCGGTGCGGCGTTGGCCCCGCGCCGCCGTAACCCCTGCGGCAGGGGACCAGGCTGCTTCACGAGAGCGCGAAAGCCTAATGGGCTCGCTCCTTGAACCGGAGGGGTCCCGCTTCCGACCAATTTGTGACGCGCATCACGTATAGCCGAGCGTTAACAACCCACGATGTCTCCGTCGAAACCCAAATGGAGAATGCCGTGATAGCTGAACTCTTGTTTTGTGCTCGTCGTCGCAGCACTCGCATTCCCGGGTCTCGTCGTCCAAGTCCTGAACTCAACCTCGAACAGTTGCGCGCCCCCGCCGAGCCAGGATGAACGTCCTGCGGGGGCAGGGACTCGCACAATTGAACACTCGGAGCAGGCATTGCGCTGCTGCACGCGGTAGGCGGCCGGTTCCGGGCTAGACTGGCATGTGAAAACCCGGTAGCGCGGATGTATCGCCGCCGGAGTTTTCTTTGAGCCAATTTGCCGCGTTCAGGCTTGGTGCGGCTGCCGACCGCGAGAACGTTTTTGCGTATTTCAGAAAAGACTTAGGAGACAGCGGTGTCCATTCCTCGCAACCATGCCCTCTGCAGCCCCCATACGACGGCTCGGAACCTTTTTGGTTCGGTCGAATTGCAGTTCCTGTTGCTCACATTCTTAAAACAGGCAGGTAATGGTGAACTATGCGATATCTGGGCTGATATGCATTGCGGTCGGAGTGGGCTTTATTTTTGACCCCAGATTCCCTCTTAGAGTTCTGATGGACAGGCCACCATGGAGCGCGGCGCTTGGCGGGGTTGAGTTGGTAACTCGCATGGCAATGTGCATTGTCTGTGTCTGGGTGGGGACCCTCGCAATTTATGTAGGCTGGGCCGGCTAACGCATTGCTGCTGTTGGCGCGTGCGACGGCTACAGAAAGAACTTCTTGAGCCGTACCTTGGTCAAATGAAAAGGTCTGGACTGGGAGTGGAGAACAACGCCAGCGGAACAGTTGGGAGCGCCGAACGATGCTGCGCTAACGACGTACTTTCCACTTTGCTTTCAGTGGACCTTGGCTTCCGAAAACGGGGTCTTTGCGCGGTTTTGCCACCTTCGAGACTGTCTTGATCGCGCGCGAATAGTCCTTGCTACTCGTGCACTCGTCGTATTTTCCAGAAGGCGGATAGGCGCCAATGACCAGAAAGTCATTGGTGGCTGAAAGACACTGATGACCAGTCCCCGCGGGCAGGATCGCCACGTCCCCGGCTTTCAGCGTCAGCACTCGCCCACGCCTGCCACCAAATTGTACTTTGCCAGAACCGCGTGCAATTCCAAGAACTTCGTGAATGCGAGAATGATAGTGCACATAGTCATAGATGCCGTCTCGCCAGGAGTCACCCCAGCCATTACGCTCGAAAAGATCTTCAACCACAGCAGCCGGGTCGAGCGTGTCGGGAAACCGGAGGGCGCCGCGATAGAGAATCAGCGGCCAATGAGGATGGTTCGGAATGATGCCATCGTCCTTGAAGCGGAAGACATTCGGTTTTCGATCGCGAACCAGTTTTCCAAGTTCATTCCTCGCGGGCCGTGACCAGCCGGTAATCTTTTCGATGATCTTCTTACCGGTTTCCAATGCTGGCATCAGCCGCCTCCTCTTGTTGAGGAATAACATTGCCGGCCTGTGGCCGGTTCCGGAAGTGGAACGGGCGCAGTGATTGTTATTCGGCCAGACTGCCCTATTCTTGTGTCTCAGAACCACTTGAGACGACGCGCCTCATGGCAAGACGAACCGGTAGTGCCGATCTTCCCCTTCACGGTGGTCGAGTTCCCGAGTGGCTGGCACATCGCATGGCGACACTCGGCGCCGTGATCTCCGAGGCCATTATACATCACTAAGGCCGAGACGAATTTCTCCGACGCCTTGCGCACACGTTTTGGTTCCAGTCGTTCGGCGCAGTCATGGGGATGGACTGGCATTCATCCGGCATCACCACCAGTGTAATCGGCGCGTTGAAGCGAGGCTTTGGGCCGTTCCGAGGTGAACTTGGCCTCCATGTCTGCGGCGGGCGCGGCAAGCACTCGCGGCGGACGCCGGAAGAACTCATGCTGCTAGGCAAACGAGTTGGTTTCGACGAGGCCGCGCTGACACGCGCAAGCCGGCTTGTCGCCAAGTTCGACAGCGCGGCTGTGCAGGATGGATTCAACTTGTATTTGCACGGCTTCTTTGTGACTGATGAGGGTCACTGAACTGTAGTGCAGCAAGGGATGAACGCGGAGGCCCGTCACGCCCGCCGCTATCACTGGCACTCTGGAGATGTCACAGATTTCGTCGACGCGCCTCACGGCACCATTGATGGCCTTCCCAAGGTGAGATCATCAACCTCACCGACAGACGCGCCGATCGGTTACGGGTCGCACAACTCTCCCTTCTAGCGACGCTCGGAGCACATCGAAACTCCTCATCGACCCACTAGAGATAGAGAACTCTTCATCTGCGGCTCGGGATAGCGCAGACCCGCTGCCGAACCGACAGGGACCGCTTCCGCAAGCCGAACAAGGTCGTCTCCGCTCAAATGCACTGATAGCGCAGCGATATTCTCCCTCAGCCGTTCTGACTGCTTCGTCCCGGGAATCGGCACCACGTCGTCGCCTTGCGCCAGAAGCCACGCCAGCGCGAGTTGGCCGCTGGTGCATTGCTTCTCGCGAGCTATTGCTTCGACGCTCCTGACCAAGTCGAGATTGTGCGGGAGGTTTTCCGCCGCGAACCGCGGATGACGGCGACGCGTGTCCGTTTCCGCTACTGAGCGCGGATCTTCCACTCTACCGGTCAACAGTCCCCGGCCGAGTGGTGAATAGGCGACAAACGCGATGCCAAGTTCAAGCGTTGTACGTCGGCTCTCTTCCGCCTCGGCCCGGTAGAGCAACGAGAATTCATTCTGCACCGCGGTGATCGGATGAACGCTATGGGCGCGGCGGATCGTTTCCGGTCGTGCTTCGCTCAACCCAAGCGCACGCACCTTGCCTTGCTCGACCAGCCGTGCCATCGCGCCGACCGTTTCTTCGATCGGCACTGCCGGGTCGACGCGATGTTGGTAATAGAGGTCGATTGAACTCGACGCCAAGGCGGCGCAAGCTCGCGTGACAAGCCTCCAAGACGAAATCCGGGCGCCCCTCCGCGAACTTGCCGTCGCGGCCACCGAGATTGCCGAACTTGGTAGCGAGCACGATGCCAGCGCGACGACCCTTTATGGCATGGCCCACCAGCAACTCATTGTGCCCCGAACCGTAGGCGTCCGACGTGTCGAGCATTGTGATGCCTTGCTCAAGGGCATCGTAAATCAGCGCTATGCCAGCTTGGTCGCTGGTCGGTCCATAGGTACCCGATAGTGACATGCAGCCAAGCCCGAGGGCTGATACCTCGATCCCCGACCGGCCGAGGCGACGCTTTCCGATGATTGCCGTATTCACGGTAGGCACTCCCTGACTGATGTCACTATCTTCACAGATTTATCGAAGGATCGTGACCGCACGCAAGCAGTCGCGGATGAGCTGGTCCTGTGCACGCCTGAAGCTCAGATTCGGATTAAAGGCGAGGCGCCTGAACCTTGGGCCGTCGCACTAAAATTGAGAAGATGACTTGAATTTGGTCAGAAGCGACGGTCAGACCATCATACGTAGTGTGCCCTTCCGCTGCAGCTTTCAAAATGCACTCCGCCATCTGCGCTTTCATCCCCTGCGCCGCTGGGCCCGTTAGAATTTTCGTCACTGCGCGTTCAGCGTGACACCCAGCTCAGTTACACACAAACCTATCGCCGCTCAGCCGCGACCTTCGCTGCCTGCAAGTCGGCCTCACTGCGCAAAGTGATGACCGCAATTTTGCGCGCGCGGAAGTAAGGCGCCACGACCTGCGTCGGCTGGCCCTCACGCTCGAGCAGCGAAACATAGCGCGGCTCGGCTCCGCGCGTCGGAAGGTCGAACGCCGTCCAGCTGCCTGACCGCGGGTTGTAGCGCAGCAGGCGATCCGCGCCCCACAGATTAGTCCATGCATTATGATTATTGTCGACTGCTACGTGATAAGGCTGCTGCCGGTCGGGCAGCGGCACGTAGGTGGTCTCATGCGTGCGGGTGTCAATACGCGCCAGGTTGGCGCCCCAGGAATTGCCAACCCAGAGCACGTCAGCCTTCTTGTCGGTACCCATACGCCGCGGGCCCTGCGACCAGGGGAACGGATTGTTGAAATCCGGCTGATTGATGGTCTCGTAAACCTTGCGCGCCTCCGGCGTTGCGCTATCGACGAACTCCTGGACCGGCGTTAGCTTCACTTCCTGCGGCTTGCCGGTCGTCATGTCGCCCTTGCCGATAATGTCGAGTGTCATCGCGGCCCACCAGCCGTTGCCATCGCGGTCACCGGCCGCACCGTAGGTTACGCCGGTGCCATTTGGCGTCTTGTACGTGATCGATTTGAACTCGGTGAACTTCTCGGTCACAGGATCGAAGTTCAGCGCGCCGTCTGGCGCCGACGACCAGATGCGACCCTTGCCGTCGAAATCGACGGTTGTCGCTCCGCCGGTGGGCGACATGCCAGTGGGCGGCAGGAATACGTCGATCTTCTCGGTTTTTGGATCAACGCGGCCGAGCCCACCGCGGCCAGGATTGATGTTAAACCAGATCATCCCTTTTTCGTCGCGCGTCATGCCGTGCGTCTGCGCGGCGAAGCCATTGGGGGCGGCAACCTTGAAAAGCTTCACCTCGCCGGTGTTCGAGTTGATCTTCCCGATGGTCGTGCGCTTGTTCTGGATGTTGCAGGTGAACCAGAGATTGCCGTTGAGATCGAGCCAGGCGTCATGCACCCCCCAGCCTGGGATCAAGACGGACGGTGTACCGAGCGACCAGTCGCTACCGTCGTTCTGCACGAAATTAGCCGGAAGCCCGACGTCCGGATCGAGGGGCACGTCATATTCCTTGGTCACCACGCGCGCGCCCTCACCGGAGGGGCGCGGATCAGGCTTGAAACGCATGCTGCTTTCGCCCGGCCCGCGGGCACGGGCGAGATAGGTCGCGAGGTCCTTTTGGTGATAGTCGAGAATGCCCGACGGCGGTCGCGCCTTGCCGACATAGGTGCCGTAGACGTTGACGTTCTTCATTAGCTCGATGATGGCGTTCCAACCCGCCTCGTCAAACCTATGCTGCAAGACGTAGCTCGCGGTGTGACAGGCAGTGCAGTTGTTGCGCACCATCTGTTTCATCAGCTTATCGTGCAATGTGTCTTCCGGCAGCGCGGCCAAGATTGCATTGCCAGGCAACTGCCTCACGAAGTCTTCCGTCGCCTTGAGGACAAAGGCTTTCTTCGTCGCGGCACCAAGATCGAGGTTGGTCTTGGCGGCCTCGAAACCGACCGCCTGCGCCCAGACCCGGTAGCTGCCTGACGGCAGGGGCGGAAAGTAATAATTGCCTGCCTCGTCGGTGTATACGGTCGTCGTGATCGTGCCGTTGACCGGCTTCGCCGATACCGTGATGCCACCGAGCTTCTCGCCGCCGGCGGCCGTTATCGTCCCGCTCAGGACTGCATCGGCCGCCAGCACGCTGGTGACGCAACCCATCGCCCCACTGACGACAAACGCGGCGGCAAGGAGCAGGCTACGGCGGCTTGTCATAACGACATCTCCCTTGATCCAAAGCTGCATGCGCCCTCAGGGCGCCGGCGTGGGAATGGTCTTCAGATACTCGACAAGAGCATCGATTTGCTGGGGCGCGAAATGATGCTTGAAGCCTGGCATGCGCGGCGTGCCATCGCTGATGACCTGGCGCATCGCGTCCTCGCGTCCCCCGGCGGACTCTCTCGATAACACTGGTCCGTACACCGAGCTCGTCAGTTGCGGCTTTGTATGACAGACGCGACAAGACTGGTTGAACAATCCCAGGCCTGTCACCTGTGCTTCGGAAAGCACGGGCTCGCAGGTGGCGCCTTGTGGCCACAGCGTTGGTGCCAGAGCACACAGGACCAACAAAGCTGGTGCGCGATGCTTCATCGGGCCTCTCCCACACGACCGCTTGTTGTGTCGACTTTGAAATTCAGGATGGGCCCATTTTTCAAGCCCGGCAAGGCGAATTACGCAGGGCGTTCATGCACCGGCTACAATGCGAAGACGACCCGTGCAGCCCGCGTGTGCGGTCATCACATCCCATCCTTGTGTGCCGTCGAGTAGGAACATCGCGGTGCACACTTAGGTAATGCCTTGGCTGGTGCAGCAATCTCCCATGCATGGAGTTCCCTCTGACTATTTCTGACGACCGGGGACGGAGTTGCGCACAGCGCCGCTGCCGTTAATTTTTGGCTTGAACGACCTTCAGTGTTAGGATCGATAGCACCAGTTCGAAACACGCAGACTTGCTCGACGGGATGGCTTGTGCCTTGTCGGAAGCAGCGCTCCATACCCGTTGGCTCCGGCAGTCTGCCTGTGACTGAAGGTGATGAACCGCTCCTAGTCGAAATATGAAACTGACTCCCCAAGACCTGAAAAAGATCACCGATCTAACGCTGAGGCATTACAGCCAACATGCGGAATCCTTCTGGGAAGGCACGCGCGACCACAATGTCAGCCAGAACATCGTGGCGCTGCTGCAACACATCAAAGGCGAACCGCCCTTTTTGATACTTGATTTCGGCTGCGGGCCTGGTCGCGACCTGAAGGTCTTTGCCGAGCTCGGCCACATCGCAATCGGATTGGAAGGCGCCGCGAAGTTCGCCGCAATGGCGCGCGCCAACAGCGGTTGCGATGTCTGGGAGCAGGATTTTCTCGCGCTCGACCTGCCGGAGACTATTTCGATGGCGTATTCGCCAACGCCTCGCTTTTTCATGTACCTAGCCAGGAACTGCCGCGCGTGTTGGTGAACTGCACGCAAGTCTGAAACCAGGTGGCGTGCTGTTCAGCTCGAACCCGCGCGGCCACAACGAGGAAGGCTGGAATGGTGAGCGTTACGGCGCGTATCACAACCTAGAAACTTGGCGCCGATAATGTCAGCGGCCGGGTTCGTGGAGCTTGATCACTATTACCGCCCTACCGGCCTGCCGCGTGAGAAGCAGTCCTGGCTGGCGAGCGTCTGGCGGCGTTAAATTGGGGGGCCTTGTACCAGACCGATCGAGATCGTGCTTTCTGATCCGGAATGGCGACCTGCAACGAGTGTTGTCATCTATGGAAAGCCCCAGCATCCGCAAATGAAGGCAATCTAGACCCGAGGCATCGAACAGGTCCGGCAGGAGTTCATGAGCTTCTTTGAGCGGTTGAAAAAAGCGGCCTCCGCCGAGTGGCGCGCCTACACCGAGCACCCCTTCACCGCAGGGTTGGCAGATGGCACCTTGCCCGAGGCTGCCTTTCGTCACTATCTCGTCCAAGACTACCTGTTTCTTATCGAATTTGCTCGCGCTTACGCGCTCGCGGTCTATAAATCGATTCAACTGGTTGATATGCGCGAAGCGGCGTCCGGTTTGTCGGCGATCCTCGATGTCGAGATGAACCTCCATGTGAGACTTTGCGCTGGCTGGGGTCTGTCCCCCCGCGACCTCGAGCAGGCTCCGTCGGCTGCGGAGACGTTGGCCTATACACGTTACGTGCTTGATGCGGGAATGCGGGGCGATCTGCTTTCGCTCCAAGTTGCACTCGCTCCCTGCGTAATCGGCTATGCCGAGATCGCAACGCGGCTCGCAGAGACCGATGCCGCCACCCCGACGAACCCCTATAGGGTCTGGATCGATGAGTATGCCGGTCCGGCATACCAAGAGGTCGCAGCGAAGGCGCGGGCGCATCTGGATCGGCTTGCCGCTCTTTATGTCACGCCCGGGCGGGAGGCCGAATTGATCACGATCTTCAAAGAAGCGACCCGGCTAGAGACAGATTTTTGGGAGATGGGCTGGCGAAAGGGCTAGCACATAAATTGGCATTGAGTGCGATAGCACCAGCCCGAGGATCGTCGATCGACATCTCCCTTACTCCTCAACCTTTTCCCTTGCGCGCAATAATCTTCGCGACGTGCATCGCCGTGTGCTCGACAGTTTTTTTGAACCACTTGCGAGCCTTATAAGGGACGGCGAAGTTTTTGTCGGCATGGCTGATGCATAATATGTGTCGAACGGCTTCTAAGGCAGGATGTTAACGTCAGGACCGCGTCGTCGAAGATTCCGGCGCTAATTTTCCATCTGCCTTGGCCCGGAATCGGCAACATCGCCAAACAAGGTGATGGATTTCGTTTTGTGCCGGTGCCGATTTTGCCGGTCTTATAGACGCGAGCTTGCCGGTCATGTTCGCAAGAAGGCGCGTCCCACCCCCTTGTGGCCCGCCAGCAAGTGACCGTGACTTGTCGGCACAGGTGATTGGCAATGTTCCCAGGCCTCTTTGCCGCGGTCACAGCGTCAATCACCCTGATTTCTGGACATGCGTTGACGCAAACCCGTCGCGGCTGATCAAACTCCTGACCAGGTTAGATCGTGGCTGCGGAACGGCGTCGAGCGGATGCGCTTGCCTGTCGCGTAATAGATCGCGTTGGCAACGGCCGGAGGCGCCGGCGGGCCGGCGGGCTCACCGAGGCCGCCCCACTTCGTACCGCCGGACGATGCGAAAATCGTCTCGACATGCGGGTTCTGGTCGATACGAAGCAGATTGTAGGTATCGAAGTTGGTGTTGACGAAGCGGCCGTGTTCCAGCTCCAGACCGCCGGTCCAGGCATGCGAGAGTTCCCAACAAACCGAACCTTCGCACTGCTCGGCAGCGGCATTGGGATTGATGACGCGCCCCGCATCCATCACCACGAGGACCTTTTCGATGTTGAGCCGGCCACGGCGGCTGACCGTAACGGTCGCGCAAGCCGCCGCAATGGTGCCGTGCAATTCGACCACCGCGATGCCCATGCCCTCACCCTTCGGAAGGTCGGTCCGAAAACCGGCCTTCTCCTTGAGCGTCTTCAGCACGAGCTGCCAGTCGTCGAGCCCTTCCGTCATCTTAATGCGCCATTCGAGCGGATCCCATCCGCCCGCGATCGCCATTTCATCCACGAAGACCTCGGCCATGAAGCCCAATTGGTTGGCGCCGGGGGCGCGATGCGTCGAACTCGGGATGTGAGTCTTCGCATCATGCCCCTCATGATGACGATGAGGAACCTTGTACGGGATGTTGTAGATGCCGTAGTCGGCGGATGCGCTCCCGACCCGCGCGTTGCCATCCTGAATGAACCACGCCGCGCGGGTAAATAGCGCCGTGGGCAGACCGTCCTCGCCGATGGCCGCGCTGAGCTTGGCGACCGCAAGCGGCCGCTGCTTGTCCTGCGCCAGATCTTCTTCGCGGGACCAGATCACCTTCACCGGCTTGCCGACATGCTTGGAGATTTCTGCCGCCTGACGGGTGACACCCGTGCCGCCGCCGCCGTTGCCACCGAATCCGCCGCCCAGGAACATGGTGTGGGCGAACACGGTCTTTGGATCGACCTTGAGCTGGTCCGCAACCAGGAGAATCGCTGCCGACTGATCCTGTGTCGGCGACCAGACGTCCACGCGATCGGGCTGCACATGCACGGTCGCGTTGATTGGCTCCATGCGGGCGTGGGTCTCGAACGGCCGCTCATACGATGCCGTCACCACCTTCTTGGAGGCGGCGATGACCTCTGCCGCCATGGGATTCGGCTTACCAGTGACTCGCCCCGCCTGCTCCATCAGACGATGGCCCTCCGCGTAGTAGCTCGCTGTGCTGGCCTTGGCGCTGTCGCCGAAGTCCCACTCGATCGGAAGGAGGTCGAGTGCCGTCTTGGCGCGGTACCAAGTGTCCGCGACGACCGCGACCGCATCCTGCAAGTCGGGCTGACCGCGCTTTCCGGGAACCGCCCGGAGCGGAACCGCTGCGATCACGCCGGGACGGCTCTTGATCGCATCGAAGTTATAGCTCTTCAGGGTTCCCCACGGCACCGGACTGGCCTTCACCGCGGCATGGACCATGCCGGGGAGGCGGGTATCGATCGCATATTGCGCGCTGCCGTTGACCTTGTGCGGAATGTCGACGCGCTGCTGCGACTTGCCGAGCAGCCACCACTTGGCCGGGTCAATATTGATCTCCGGCTCTTTCTCGAGCTTCACCTTGACGGCAGCCTCGGCGAACTCGCCGTAAGTGCCGGTGCGGTCGCCAGCGGTCAGCACGCCAAGCCGCGCTTCGACCTGCGACCGGTCAACTCCCCACGCCTCCGCGGCGGCCTGTTTGAGGCGCTCGCGCGCCGATGCGCCGGCGCCCATGAGGTGCGGATGCTGAAGGCGCACGAGCTGCGAACCGTGCGTGCTCATGACCTTGTATTCTTTGTTGTTGCGCAGATGCCGGTTGGCGTCGGCGAATTCGGTCTTGATCTTCGCCCAGTCGACGTTGAGCTCTTCGGCAATCAGCATCGCGACCGAGGTAATGCCGCCCTGCCCCATCTCGGTGTGCGGGATGCGCAGCGTGACGGTGCCGTCCTGGTCGATCACGATCCACGCATTGATCTCGGTACCGGACGCGGTTGTCGTCGACTGCGTCCGCGGACCGATGCTCGCGGCCAGGGCAACCGGCATGTGGAAGCCCAGCATCAAGCCGCCACCGGCCGCAACCGAAGCTCGAATGAAGGAACGGCGGGAAAGAATCTGCTTGGTCATGTCGGCCTCCCCTTATGCCTGCGCGATTTCGGCGGCACGGCGGATCGCCTGGACAATTCGTTGATAGGTGCCGCAACGGCAAAGATTGTCGGCCATCGCGGCCTCGATCTCAGTCAGAGACGGATTTTTTCGCCGGGCGAGCAAGGCAGCCGCCGACATGATCTGGCCGCTCTGGCAATAGCCGCACTGCGGTACGCCGATCTCGACCCAGGCCTGCTGGACCGGATGCGAGCTGTTAGGCGACAGACCTTCAATGGTCGTTATCCGCTTGCCGACCGCCGCCGACGCGGGCAGCTGGCATGCCTTCATCGGTTGTCCATCGACATGAATGGTGCAGGAGCCGCACCGCGCGATTCCGCAACCGTATTTGGTGCCGGAGAGCCCGACGTTATCCCGCAAGACCCAGAGCAGCGGCGTCTCGGGTTCGACATCCACCGTCTCGGGCTTGCCGTTCACGTTCAGGGTGAATTGCATGGGCGCATCCTTTCGCCAGCGGCGCGACTTCTTGTGCCTCGCTCGGCACTTGCCAAGGTGCCTCGCGAAGCGTCACAAATACTACTACCGGACACCAATAACGCCAATACGGAGAGCGGCACGATTGAGGCCGTTCCTCGCAGGCAAAAACCGGAACCTGAGGGACGACAAGGAAGCGATCCATGGGAATCCGTCGAATCGTCCTGTGGGCGGTCGGTTTGATCGTCGTCGGAACAGCGGCCAACTTTGCCTTTCTCGCCTATGAGCCTGAAATCGCGCCGATTGCGCAGCCTGCCCCCGGCTCTTTCGACAAAGCGATGGTTCAGCGCGGCCGGGTGCTGGCAAACTATGGTGACTGCACAGCCTGCCACACCCGCCCGGATGGTCCGCCCTTCGCCGGGAACCTTCCGCTCAAGACGCCGTTCGGAACCATCTACACCACCAACATCACTCCTGATCGTGAGACCGGCATCGGAACCTGGTCCCGTGAGGCGTTCCGCCGCTCCATGAAGGAAGGCGTCGACCGCAAGGGCCGCCACCTCTATCCGGCATTCCCGTATGACCATTTCACCAAGGTCAAGGATGAGGACATCGACGCGATCTACGCATACTTGATGGCGGCGGTCGCGCCGGTGCGCGAGACCACGCGAGGGAACGATTTCGGTTTCCCTTTCAATATCCGCGCCACGCTGGCGGTCTGGAAGGCGCTGTATCTCGACAAAACTCCATTCCGCCCCGACCCTTCACGAGACGCCGAATGGAACGAGGGCGCCTATCTCGTCGAGGGGCTCGGACATTGCGGCGCATGCCACAGCCCGCGCAACATCATGGGTGCACGAACGACCCCCGCCTACGGTGGTGGCGTCGCGGAAGGCTGGTACGCCCCGCCGCTCAACAAGGACAATCTCTCGCAGCAGCCGTGGACCAAGGTCGAACTCGTCGTCTACCTGATGGATGGCTGGCACCCGAAGCATGGGATGGCGGCGGGGTCGATGACGCCGGTCGTCGATGCCCTGCACAAGCAGAACGAAATCGACGTTTTCGCCATCGCCGCTCATGTCCTGACACTTCGCACGGGCGAGAAACCGATCGACGCCGACTCCGTCAGGAGCGCAGCCCTCAAGCTCGAATGGGGCCATCCGGATGCACCGCCCGTGCCGTCGGAATTCAGCGCGGGCGCCAAGGTATTCGAAGCGCGCTGCGCGCAATGCCACCGCAGCAATGGCGCCGCATTACCGCTTGCGCTGCAAACCTCGATCCACGCGCCAGTACCCGACAGTGTGGTGCAGGCGATCCAGCACGGTATCCGACCGCCGGTCGGCGCACTTGGCCGGTCCATGCCGGCCTTCGGCGAGCAATTGTCGGACGCGGAGGTATCTGCCCTGGTCGGATTTCTGCGCGCACGTTTCAGCGCAAGAGCGCCGTGGAAGGTTGAGGCGCCCACGGCACAGTAGCTTGTCCCAGTGGTCAAACTTCGAAATCAGGCGCTGCTCAGCGAAAACCGCCGCCTGAATTCGGCGCATTCGCAGTGTTGGTTCAGCGATTTGGCCTGCACCCGGTTCCGAAGACACCGAGTTAGGTGTTTTGATGGGACTGGAGGTGCGTCATGGAGAGGCGGAAGTTCACACGAGAGTTCAAGCTTGAGGCTGTGCGCCTGATCAAGGATCGGGGCGTGTCCTATGTTCAGGCTTCGCAGGACCTGGGCGTCCACACCTCGCAACTGCGCGATTGGGTGAAGAAGCTGGCGGACGATCCGCAGCATGCCTTCCCTGGTCAGGGGCAGATGAAGCCCGAGCAGCTCGAGATCGCGCAGCTGAAGCGCGAGGTCACGAAGCTCAAAGCCGAACGAGACATTCTAAAAAAAGCCGCGGCCTACTTCGCGAAGGAATCGACGTGAAGTTCGGTTTCATCGTGAAGCACCGGGGGATCTGGCCGGCGAACTGGATGTGCGAGGCGCTCGGTGTCTCGCGGGGTGGTTTCTATGCCTGGCGGACACGGCCGCGCAGTCAACGCAGCCGCAGCAATGAAGAGCTTGGCGCCAAGGTTCGCGGGAGCTTCCTTGGCAGTGATCGAACCTACGGCGCCAGGCGGGTGTGGAAGGACCTTGCAGCCGAAGGTGTGTTCAGCGGACTGCACCGGATCGAGCGGTTGATGCGGCTACAAGGCCTCAAATCGCGGCCCCGACGGCGTCGCCTGCCACCCGATCTGGGCAATCGGCAGACCGGCTCCATCGCTCCGAATGTCCTCGACCGCGGCTTCGAAGCGCCTGCACCCAACCGCAAATGGATCGCGGACTTCACCTATATCTGGACCGCGGAAGGCTGGCTCTACGTAGCAGCCGTCATCGATCTGTTCTCGCGGCGCGTGG
This sequence comes from uncultured Alphaproteobacteria bacterium, assembly GCA_963807865.1. Taxonomy (GTDB): domain Bacteria; phylum Pseudomonadota; class Alphaproteobacteria; order Rhizobiales; family Xanthobacteraceae; genus VAZQ01. The sequence continues at coordinate 32,726 of CAWEDK010000018.1, forward strand.
TCGGCTGGTCGATGAGCGCGGGGATGACGGCACAGCTCGTCACCGACGCTCTGGTGATGGCGATCTGGCGGCGCGGCAAACCCGATGCGCTGCTGCATCACTCCGACCGCGGCAGCCAATACAGTAGCGAACAGTTCCAGCGATTGATGGCCGTCAACGGCGTCGTCTGTTCGATGAGCCGCTCGGGCAACGTCTGGGACAATGCGGCGATGGAGAGCTTCTTCTCGTCGCTCAAAACCGAACGGACGGCGCGCAAATTGTATCGAACAAGAAACGAAGCCAAAGCTGATGTGTTCGACTACATTGAGCGCTTCTATAATCCCAAGCGCCGACACTCTACGATCGGTTATATGAGCCCGATGGAGTTCGAACGGCAGGCGGGATTAGCTTAGGTGGGTGTCAACAAAACCGGGTGCAGGCCACACCGGTAGTCCAGGCAAGCCGCCGGTCTCCGCGCCTTCCAAAAGGAAAGCTCCGGCCAAGCGGGGCGAGTAGCATCGAAACAGATTTACCCCCGCGGAACGGGACAGAAGCGCCGAAGCTCTAACCGTTTCACGTCCTATTCCAAACAGGGAATGCCGATGAGCGGCCTAGGACTTCATACAGATGCCTACAACGCCATTCGGCGCTCCGCACTTCACGCTGCGCTTCTGGCTGACCCTAGCCGCCGTACCGCCGCACAGCGCCGAAGCGAGAATCTCGTCCGGCCCGCACGACAGCACGTCGCCGTTTTCCTGCACCAAGCGAATATTGGCGTTGCCGGGCAAACCCTGTTCCCCGCGGTCACCCTTGGTCCCTGAGTTCCGCCAGGTCCTTGCTCGCCGATGCCACCTGGTGGCCGGAGCGGCCCAAGTTCACCCCGCGTGCCATCGGTGCCGCGCTGAGCGGCGGTACCTTGCGGGCCCCGTTGCCCGGCCGGTCCAACCTGCCCGGGCGGGCCTTGCGGTCCCTCGAAGCAACCCGTCAACAACAGCAAAGAAGCAAGTCCCCGATGGCGGCCGGTCGGCTTGTGTTGGGATGCAGGGCTCGAAGGCGAGGGTGGGAGACGCGGTATGCAACATCCCATTGAGATGGGCATGACCGCTGCCGAAGTCCAGGAACCATGCCGCCCCGTCGGGATTGTCGTGCCGATGGCCCTGTCCCCACTACCCCCATGGGCCACACCTAAAAACCCCGCTGCGGCGGGGCTTTTTTATTCACGGGTCTCTGCAACTTCGCCCGCTTCTCGTCAGGCGGCGGCCCCTCCGGTGCGGCCATGATCAACGATGGCGACCATCCGCTGTCCCTGCCAGACCTCGAACTGCTGGCCATCGACCACCATGGAGCGGGCCCGAATGAGGGCCTCAGCATCAGAGTCGGATGTGATGTCGTGAGCGGGCTTACGGCCCCGCTCCTCGACTAAATAAACTCGATAGTTCGCCATAGAGTCACTTGAACAGGCGGGGGTGCGACCGGTCTCTCAGCCGTCGGGGCCTAAGACCCATACCGACGGTGGGAGAAGCATGGCCACCCCGATGACGTTTGCACGACAAATCGAACGACGTGCCTTTATTTGCAAGGAGGAGGAACGGCTCCTTGCAATTTCGCTTTGCTTACAGCCTGAACGTGGCACGGCGCTGGCCGCGCTCGCGTGAAGGAATCAGGCCCGCGACCTCAGCGGCTCTCGCACAGCACCCGCGTGCCCTGTCGCAGCGTGATCGCCGACTTGGGCCAGCGCGTCACCGCCGGTTTGTATGCGGCCACCACAACCTGATAGTCGGACACGCCAGGACGAGCTCCTCAGACGGCGCTTGTCGACCCCGCCTACTGCGTGGTGCTACAACAGCGGGCTATGCGCACCCTTGAAGACAACGCATTTTTGCTACTGATTATTGCGGTATCGCTGGCCTTCGCGTGGATTCTGTTTCCGTTTTTTGGAGCGGTTTTATGGGGGACCGTCCTCGCGGTTTTGTTTGTCCCGGTGTACCGTCGGCTGTTGGAATCCATGAAGCAGAGGCGCAACCTTGCTGCCTTCTTCACGGTCCTGATCATCATAGCGATAGTGATTTTACCGCTCACGCTAATTGGCGCTTCATTGACACAGGAAGCATTAGGCCTCTATGAAAAAATTCAGTCGGGCGAGCTTGATCTAGTCGGTTTTTTTCAGCAGTTCCATGACGCATTACCTGCGTGGGCGAGCAGTCTACTGGATCACTTTGGTATTTCGAGCCTCGACGCAGTACAGGAAAAACTTTCTGCCGGCCTTATGAGTGGCAGCCAGTACATCGCTACGCAGGCCCTCACTATTGGCCAGAATACGTTGCAGTTCGTCGCGAACCTGTTCGTCATGTTGTACTTATTGTTCTTCCTACTCCGCGACGAGGAAGCGCTGTCCAAACGCATCAGAGATGCTATTCCCTTGCACGCCAAACAAAAGCGGGCCTTTCTGCTCAAATTTACTGCCGTCATCCGCGCCACGGTCAAGGGCGATATCCTGGTAGCCCTCCTGCAAGGAACGCTCGGTGGCTTGATATTCTGGTTCCTTGGGATCAGCTCCCCGCTCTTATGGGCGGTTGTGATGGCCTTCTTATCATTGCTGCCCGCGATTGGCGCAGGCCTAATCTGGATCCCGGTCGCAGTCTATCTTCTGGCAACGGGTGCGATCTGGCAGGGAGTGGTTTTGATTGCATTCGGCGCGCTCATCATCGGACTTGTGGATAATTTTTTGCGTCCGATCCTGGTAGGCAAAGACACAAAGATGCCTGATTACGTTGTGCTGATCTCCACGTTGGGCGGAATCGCGACTTTCGGTCTCAACGGATTTGTCCTCGGTCCGGTGATCGCAGCCATGTTTATCGCTGCTTGGGACATATTTTCCTCATCAAGGGAACGCGCTGAGAACAACGGCACAATTCTCTGAGGCCAAATATCTACTTCATTCAGCCTATGGTGATTGAGTGTAAGATGCGCGGGGCGGCGGCGTGTGCGAGGAACGGCGCACAGCAACGCCTTTTTACTTTGGTCACATCTATTTCCTCTTGAGGCGGTCAGCGAAATTCCCGTCTAAAAAGGACGGGCAGGTATTTCGCTATCGAACTTCGCCGAAGATTGAAGCTGCGGGGACTGCGTGAGAATGATCGCTCGGCAGTCCGACCCGCTGAAGGTCGCGCTTAGACGCAACGGCAGCGGCCAAGCTCAGCGAGGCGCAGAGATTTTGCTTCGCCTCTCCAATTGCGTCCATGCATTCAGCCTCCCAACCCTCGCGATCGGGCAACTGTGCGCGATTTAGGGATATTGCTCGCTCCCACGGTGCGGTCGGTCACGCTGGTGGCCTCCGCAGCACCCGGCTGTGCCACGGTCGGCTGACCGGCGTTTTGACGACGCACATCTTCAGGCGACGTCGCCTTGCCTTCAGTCTGCTCACGCATTCGCTCGTTCGGCGGGTGTTGGTCTGACTGATTTAAGGTACGCTGATTTGAAGGCTGCGCGCCCGGGGTGGGACCCGAACCGGCGTCCTTGCTCGCCAAAGTTTTCGCAAGAGTTTGGATTAGATTATCGATTTCCTGTTTCCGATTGTGTTACTGCTGATGCGGTTTCCGCTATTCACGCTCCGCATTCTAGGGGACGGAATCGCAGCGTTTATTAAAGGCGTCGGCTGGGTATTGCCGATTGGGGGCACGCGTCGAGCGGCGTGGATCAAATTCGTGAGCGATCATTGGGCACGAGCACGCCAGAAGATTAGTTACAAAGCGTTTGAAGCAGCGGTGCATAACGTCCTCGAATTTGGGATGGCCTGGATCTTTAGGAAATGCCGAACGCTGACTTCACGCACAACGCTTCTCGTCCCATCTCATTCGGCGGGGCGATGTTCGTGCACGCTTTGCTCATTTGATGGTCGCGACAGGGTACAAAAGTTGCATCCAAGCCGGCATCCGCCGCGATGGACCAGGTGGGTCAGGGATCGCAACCTGCGGGTTGTCGGCTGACGAATTCCCCCTGCTCACTGCGACGCTCATGGCCGTCAAAGGGCGTGACGGCATCAGCGATTGACATCACAAGACGGCGTCATCAGTCGTTGCGGCCGAACAACTTCTCGGTCCAGGGAAGTGCGAACAGCACAAGCAGCGCCAGTATTGTCGCAACAACCAGCACCTTCCAGGCGGCGAGTGCACAGGCGATGCCAAATGCGGCTGTCACCCACACGGTCGCAGCCGTCGTGAGGCCTTCGACCCGGCGCGCGGCAGCGTCCCTGAGGATGACCCCGGCACCGATGAAGCTGATGCCGCCCATGATCCCTTGAACGATCCCCTGTATGACGCGACTGAGCGAGTCCGGATTCGCGGCGGCATCTTGAAACTGGATCGCGGCTAGCGAAACCACTGCAGCCCCCAACGACACGAGGCCAAGCGTTCGCATCCCGATTGGCTTATTGAGCAAATCACGGTTGATGCCGATTACGATGCCCGCAAGCGTTGCTGCGCCCAGGCGTGACGCGATGTCGAGAAAATCAAAATCCATTGTCGGCCGAATTGTTGGCTCGTCCGCCTTGCGGCCTGGTGCCGCGACACCCGGCGGCTCGCGTCGGGGCCGTCAACTCAAACGTGCTTGAAAGGTTGCCTTCGAATTGGAAGAACCGACGCGTCGATTGGTCGCGAGAGGTGTCGAACGATAGAAGCCGCATCAGGGGCTCGATACCGAGGCGTTGCAACGCGGATCACGGACCTAGGAGTTGCAGCCTGTCGTCACTCTCAGGCTTTGCGTTTGCGGGCCAACCGGCGAACGCCAAATTATCCCTGCCGATGCGGGCTGAAACCCGGCAGGTGGTGGCTTGAAGGCGCGCTGGGTTTGAGCCTCGATTTCCGGCGCTACCGCCGGTATCCTCCCCCTTCTTCGTGGGAGGCAGCATGAGGCGTCGGCAGTTTCTCGGTCTCATCGGAGGCGCAGCGGCGTGGCCGGTGGCGGCGAAGGGCCAGCAAGTGGGCAGGCAAGCCACCATCGGCTTTCTGGGTACGGGTGCGGCTCCCGGCTGGCAGCCATGGACCGCGACCTTCGTGCACCGGTTGCGCGACCTGGGTTGGATCGAAGGCCGCAACCTAGCGATAGAGTATCGATGGGGCGAAGGACAACCTGAACGCTACGCCGAGTTCGCGGCCGAATTCGTTCGCCTCAAGGTCGATGCCATTGTCACTGGGGGAAGTGCCGTCCGCTTGGTGAATCAGGCGACATCGGTCATCCCCATCGTCTTCGTGTTGGCCACCGACCCAATAGGCGGCGGCCTGGTTGCAAGCCTATCCCGACCAGGCGGAAACGTTACTGGCTCGTCGAACCAAGGTGTCGATCTCGCAAGCAAGCGGCTGGAACTGTTGCGCGAGGTTCTGCCAAGGCTCCGCCGTTTGGCGATCCTGGGTAATGCGGGTTATCCCGACTCGGTAGTGGAGATGGGAGAGGTTGAATCGACGGCGCGCGGGCTCGGCGTCGAAGCAACTAGGCTTGAGGTTCGGCGGACGCAGGACATCGCGCCCGCATTTGCGACTCTTAACGGCCGAGCCGATGCGCTTTACGTCGTGATGGACGGGTTGGTAGCCGCCAACCGCACGCGCATCTTTACATTTGCGACAAGCGCCCGATTGCCGACCGTCGTAAATTCCCGTGAGCACGCCGAGGCCGGGGCGCTCATGTCCTATGGACCGAATTTTCACGACCTTTTCCGCCGCGCCGCAGAGTATGTGGACAAGATTCTGCGTGGGGTGAAACCCGCCGACCTGCCCGTCGAGCAACCGACCAAGTACAGTTTCGTCATTAATCTAATCACAGCGAAGGCGCTTGGTCTTGAGATGTCGCCGATGATGCTCGCGCGCGCCGACGAGGTGATCGAGTGATACCATTCGTGCCGCCGAACGTCGTGCTGTTTCCCGGCCGGCGCGCGCACTGTGCCGCGCCCGCCAACGCGCGCCGAGCGGATCGAAGGCGCCGTTGGGCCGATGGTCGCAATCGGAGTGAGCGTGATCATTTGGGCGATGCTCGCTTGCGCGCACTGGCACTTGGCTGCGAGCACCTTTTGACGCGCAAGACACGACTAGAAGAGGAAGAGTCAGCTCCGCAGAGCTATGCTTCCTCGTAGGCTATACTGGGCGCATCAGGGACGCTGTTCAGCTGGCTTAGGCGGTCCGCGATGAGCTTCGTCGCCTGTAACGCAGACTGGCTCAGGGTCACGTAATCAAAAACCTCTCGCTCGACCCTCTCGCCCTCAAGATGGAGTCGTTCCCGTGAAATCTGCAGCGCATTAATGAGATGGTCAATCTCCTGGACTGCGCTCACAGATGCTCGTTGCAGTAGCGAGTTGATGTTGTCTGCCACGGCTTTGCCATCGCTCGGGACCACCCGCGGCGCTACAACATCGCGACGCACTAACTTGAAGATTTCCTCTTCTACTCCATCCTCGACAGGAGCCTCACGCACGAACGTACCCATGGACTAGTCCCCGTTTTTAAACGACGCCACTCTTGTCGGCTACGTTAGTAATATGACGAGTTCGCGACCGGACAGGATTCGGCGCTGACCCAATTTGGGACATTAAATAGGCGACTCTCCGAGGGGTGAAACGTCCGCGCGGTCCACCACATTTTCGTTCGCCGTCTATTCCCAAATATCGACGACCAAGCCGTTAATGGACCGACACTTAGGGCGCGCGACAGGAGGAGCACGAGATGAAACGAAAGATCACTACCGCCGAACTTGCTAAGTTGATTATGATCGAAATTCGGAGGCGGCCAGAATGCTCTCACGTCGAAAGCGTCGGATTTACGCGACCAATGCAGCAATCTCCACATGATCCAAACTGGGCACCAGCTTTTTCATGCAGCACCATGAAATTAGCACCACAAATAGCTTATGGGATCGCCAGCAGATTCCAGAGCCACTACGACCTCGTCTAGGCGCTGCCGTCTTTCAGGTCCGGTTCTGCCACCGCGTCGGCTTCCCGCAGCATCGCCCATTGCAGCCACTTCGACCAGTTCAGCCCGGCCGGGGCTAATTTCGGAGCCACGGATATCAATCCGTGGGCCTACCAACGAGTTCCTCTATCAACGCGATGAGACGTCGGCGCAAACGTTCGTTCTTGATGGAGGTGGACGCTTTTACCAAGGCAATCCCGTCGGCCGTGGTGAGCAGTTGCTGTACGTTCAGGCTTTCGGCGTGCAGACTTCTCACGCCGCGATCAGCAACGCGCAAGCGAAGATGGACATCCGCTTAGCGCGCTGGCTCTTGGTGGCGCACGACCGAATCAGTGCGAACACCTTGCCACCACTGACAGCTGCGTGGCCGCCCATCGAAAGCCTCGACCGACACGAGGCTTTCGGAGCTCGGAATTTCCTATGATCGGGCTTTGGTGTGGGCTGGCGGAATTGACGGAAATGCGGGATGGCCCGACTAAGCATTTGGTGGGTGTTAGGAATGCCCCGCATTCGCGCTAGGAAGCCCGCCGATTCCTTTTAGCGAGTGACTAGTGCGAGGACACCCCGCGTGGCCGCGACGAGCGGCCCTCGCGGGGGCGTTCACTTATCGCTAAAATGCTGCAATGCGTCGTCCTCTCATCGTCGGAAATGTTGCAGCATACGATGCCTTCATCTCGTACAGCCACGCGAAGGATAAGCCGATCGCGGCCGCGTTGCAGTCCGTGGTACAGCGGCTCGGCAAGCCCTGGTACCGCCGGCGGGCGCTGTGGGTATTCCGCGACGATACTAGCCTCACCGCCACGCCGCAGCTCTGGCCTTCGATCGAACAGGCCCTATCGCGATCGCGCTACTTAATTCTGCTGGCCTCTCCAGAGGCGGCGGCCTCGCCCTGGGTGGGCAAGGAGATCGAGTACTGGCTCGCGCACAAAAGCCCAGAGACGCTGCTGATCGCGCAGACCGGCGGCACGCTCGGCTGGGATCATGATAAGGGCGATTTCGCCTGGGCGACGACCACGCCCCTGCCTGCTGCGCTGCGTGGTAAATTCGCCGCTGAACCGCGCTGGGTCGATCTCGTCGCCTACCGCGACGGCGCGAATCCACGTGATGCCCGGTTCATGGACCTTGGCGCCGACTTCGCCGCTGCCATCCACGGCATGCCGAAGGAGGACCTGCTGTCGCAGGAGGTGCTCCAGCAACGCCGCGCGCTGACGCTCGCCTGGTCGGCGGCGGGGACGCTGTTCGTGCTTGGCGGGCTCGCCCTCTGGCAGTGGCAAGTGGCGACCGTGCAGCGCCAGCGCGCCGAGGATGCGCTTGGGGCTGCGCAGAAGACCGCCAATTCACTGGTGTTCGACCTTGCCCGGGAACTGCGCGACCGCCCCGGCATGCCGGTCGAACTGGTCAACGACATCCTGCGGCGGGTGCAGGCGCTGCAGCGCCAGCTCGGCAGCGCGGGCTCGACGCCCGAGCTGCTGCGGCTCGAAGCCGTATCGCTCGCCGAGCTGTCGGACAGCTACCAGCGGCAGGGCAACGGCCCGGCGGCCCTCGAGGCAGCCCGGCGCGCCGTCGCGATCCTCGAAGCGATCGCCAAGCAGCATCCCGACCAGCGCCTAGTGTCGCGCAGCCTCGCGGTCGCGCTCAATCAGCTCGGCGACGTGCAACGTGGGCTCGAACCGTGGCCGGCGGTTCTGGCGCACCATAACCGCGCGCTCGCGATCGTCGAACAACTGCTTGCCGGCGATCCCGCCAACGCCTCACTGCTGCAGGACCTGTGGGCGACCAACCTCAAGATCGCCGAAGCGCAGGCGATCACCGGCGCGCATGACGCCGCCCTCGCGAGCTATCGCAAGGGCCTCGCGGCGATCAACCGGATTGCGACGGAGCGGCCAGACGACCTCGCCCTCCAGGCCGATCTGGCGCTGAGCCACAGCCGGATCGGCATCACGTTGAACGCCATGGGGCAATACGCCGAGGCGCTGGCGGCTCACCGCGCGGCGCACGCCATCCGCGAACGCGTGGCTGCCGCCCTGCCGAACAACACCAGCCGCCAGCGCGATGTCGTCGTCAGCCTCACCCGGGTCGGCGAAGTGCTGGCCGCGCTCGGCCAGCGTACCGAGGCAGTCGCCAGCAGCCGCCAGGCCATCGCCATCGTTGAGCGGCTCCTCGCCGGCGACGCCGGTAATGCGCAGTGGCAGGGCGACCTGATCGGACTTTACGACGCGCTGGCGCGGCTCTATCTCGCCGAGGGTGAGACCACGCAGGCGCTCGCCGCCTACCAGCGGGCGCTTGAAGCGCGCGAACGGCGCAACGCAATCGCGCCCGGCAACGTGCCATGGCAGGTGGACCTCGCCTCGCACCTGCAGGTCATCGGACGCACGCAGCTCGCGGCCGGACGCACTCAAGAAGGCATCACCACCTTGCGCCAGAGCGCGGACCTGCTTGCCAAGCTGCTCGCGGTGAAACCGGATGACGCGGCAGCCGCCGGAGAATTGGCCCAGGTTCATCTCGACATCGGCGACCACTTCGCGGGCCGCAGCCAATGGACCGAGGCCCGGCGGTCCTACGAGCAGGGCCGCGACGTGCGCGAGCAACTCGCCGCGAGCCGACCGGCCGACCTGTCGCTGCAGCACGACCTCGCCGCCGCCATCGAACGGGTCGCCATCGCGTGCGACAGCCTCCACGACCTGCCGGCGGCACTTGCGAGCTACCGCGCCGCACTCGACATCCGCCAGCGGGTGATGGCGGCTGAGCCCGCCAACGTGACACTACAGCGCGAGTACGCGCTGACGCTCACGCTTGCCGCCGACGTGCTCTACCGGATTGGCGAGCGTCAGGAAGCGCAACAAGGCTACTTGCGCGCCTTTGCCATCGTGGAGAAATACGTTACCGCCTTCCCCGACAACCCGGTGCTGGAGGGCGACCTGGCCATTGGCCTCTACCTACTGGCGTTTCACCTCGACGACGATCCCGTGCCGCGCGTCGAACGCGCGCGCGAAATCGCGCGGCGGCTGGAGGCCGAAGGCAAGCTCACACCCGATCGCAAGGCATATTTTGCTCGGCTCGAGCAGAAGCTGCTCCAAAAAGCAAAATGATGCGCGCCAGGAGCTATCGCCCGGCGCGATGCTGGGGGCCGAGCGCCTCGGGCCTGCGCGGAGCTAGGTCCTTAAGCAGGAGCGAGCCTGCTAACCGGTTTGACTCAGTGCGGCCGTGGATTCGTTTTGAGGCGCGGACCGTACCCCAGAGGCCATTAGCGGCAAGCAAGGTCGATGTTCCGCCGCCCGAACAACCCGAAATGGTGACGAAATTCTCCATCGAAATTCTCTCCTTGGCCAAAGGTGTCGCGGAGCAGTTGTGTCGTCTCTTGTGGATCAAGCGAAAATCCCTGCAGAGTTCGAGATGCGCAATTTTCCGCGTATCTTGAATTCCGCCCTCCGCCTCAGTAACGTTCCCATCATGATGTTCATGTCGACATTCTTCCCGCTGATCAGAGCGACCCAAGTCGTTCCGGCGCATCCGCGCCAATCAGATCAAAACGGCTGCGCTGAAGCGTCGGCCGGACGGATGGAGAATGTGAAATGCCCGATACCGACCACACCGGCCTGACCTGCGATCAGATCCAAAACTTCATCGATGATGGTTTCGTCAAAATCGAAAGTGCCTTCAGCACCGAGCTTGCAAAGCAATGCAGGGACGAGCTGTGGGCGGATATTGGTCTGTCGCGAGACGAACCCGAAACCTGGATTCAACCAGTTGTTCGGATGGGGTCCAAGGCCTCGCCTCCCTTCATTAAAACCGCCAACACGCCGCTTCTGCACAAAGCCTACGATCAACTCGTCGGTGATGGCCGCTGGCTTGCGCCCAAAGCTCTCGGAACCTTTCTGATCCGCTTTCCCTCGCCGAAATCCCCTGGTGACGATGGCTGGCATGTGGACATGAGCTTTGGCGACGACAATCCGGATTTCATGGAGTGGCGCGCCAATGTGAAGAGCACTGGACGCGCTTTGCTGATGCTCTTCCTGTTTTCCGATGTTGACCGCGCCGATGCGCCTACAAGAATACGGAAAGGGTCGCATTCGACCACTGCACGAGAGTTGCTGCCTTATGGCGACGCGGGAGCAACACTCAGGCAGCTCTCCGCCAATGGATACGCTTCTACGGAAGATTGTGAGGTTGAGCTGGCAACCGGTGCAGCGGGCACCGTCTATTTGTGCCACCCATTCCTCGTTCATGCCGCGCAACCTCACCGAGGGGAACGGCCGCGCTTCATGGCGCAACCACCACTGCTGCTGAGGGGGGATTTTGACCCGGCGTTGCCACCCTCGCCGGTTCAGGTCGCCACCCGTCAGGCTTGTGGACTAACGCTATAGTCAGACAAGCGAGGCGGTGCGAGTTCAAAAACCAGATGTCGCCGGGCGCAGACACCGCGACCTCGGCGACCTCCGGGATTCCTGCCACGCCTCGCCGAAGGCCTGGCTTTAGTGTCTGATGAGCGAATAATCGCTCCGCAGCGGCTCCTGAAGGTCAGACGCCGCGCTTAGAAGCAACGGCAATGGTCCAATCTTAGAGAGGTCCAAAGATTTGCTTCGCCTCACCGCACTGCCAAGCTGATGTTCCTCATGACCCAGATCGCCACAGCCGCAACGAGGCCGGCACTGGCGAAGACTCCCGAGACAATTATTGCGCTCAACAGGATTACTCCCAACGCATAAGCGACTCGATCGAGTGCCCACCGGATCACTCCGATGAAGCGGCGGAACAACCAATAGCATGCAAATAAGAGAAGCAGGAGTACTAGAATAAACACAACAATCTTTAAGATTGAAGCGTCGCCGAATTGCGTACCGAAAAGCCGCGTAACCTGTCTTATGCCCCAGAGGCATCCAAACACGATGACATCGACGAGCCAACCAAAACCCTGTTTAAGCCAAGCACCAAACTCCTGAACTAGGTGTTCCATGCAGAGATCCTCAGGTTGGCAGAGGCGCGTCGTTTCGCGCGCTGACGTTCACGATCGGGCGCCCTAAGTCGGGCGCGGCTTACGCTAGCATCGTCGCTCCAATTGTCGAGGTAGCAGCTAACGACGGTCATCATTACGTCGACCTCGCAGTAGGGCTGACTTCTACCTGTTCTGGCAACGATCTCGTTCCCCCCGTTTAAGTTGGTATCAGAGCAATGTCCTTGCGTAGTTCAGCGCAGTCTTGTTCTTATTTTGTTGCACATTGAAAATGAAAGCACTGCTGCGCAAGTCTGCGAATTTCGCTCGCGATGAGTCAGACACGCCATTGGATTCGAAATAGCCTTGCTGGGCATAGTGACAACGGCGAGCCTACGAAACGCGCCAACGCGCCCTCTGAGGGCGATTGTGTGGCTACTAGTCCGTCTCGCTCGATTGATTGATCCATCTCGGCGAGATGCCCGCTATCGGGGCAAGAGGCGCTAGTCGCGCTTGGGTGCTGTGTGTAGGATGCATCTTCAATTGTTGGAGACCGAAATGGCTACGGGCACCGTAAAATGGTTCAATCCGACGAAGGGCTATGGGTTCATTCAGCCGTCTGAAGGCAGCGGTAAGGATGTCTTCGTCCACATTTCGGCCGTGGAGCAGGCGGGCTTACGTTCGCTTAGTGAGGGGCAGTACGAAATCGAGAGCAATCGAGGGAAAAGTCCTCGGTCAGGCTCAAAGTAAAATGACCGAAGCGCGGACTATGGAGCTTTCCACCGCTTCATGCCGCGCCTGCGGTGCGTGCTGTTCGTTTTCGCGGGAATGGCCGCGGTTTTCGTTAGAAAGTGACGCCGATCTCGGGCGAATCCCTCGCATTTACGTAGATCACGATCGAGGCCGCATGCGATGTGACGGCAATCGCTGTGCAGCGCTACAAGGAGACGTCGGTGTCTCGACGGCATGCGCGATCTACACCGTGAGGCCCGACGTTTGCAAAGTTTGTTTGCCCGGTGATCCTGCCTGCCAAATGGCTCGAGCGCGCTTCGATCTCTAAGAGAATATCTACCACCGAGCTTGAACCCGCTTGGCGTCCGTTTTGACGTTCGCAACACATTTCTATGCGCCATATCCCCGATGTCCACCAAAATTTTGTTTCCTCGCCAAAGTATGGCTACCGCTCTTTTTAACGGCTTCTTACGATCGGTGCCGGCCTGGAGGTTATTGGGCCGACGATATTCGGCGATGTATGCCAATTTTGCTCTCTGGTTGCCGACCAAAGCAATGCAATAGCCGATAAACAGCATGACAGCGATCGACAAAATCGCCGCGATCCAAGACTGCTTGATGACCAATTCAACGAGGCCCGCGAAAATCGCTAAACTGATCAAAGCAACTAACGCGGTAACGAGCCCCACGAAGGTCGGCTCGCGGCGCCGAAAGCGCGAAAAGCGGTCGGCCGGCTCTGAAGCCCGCCGCCAGCGTTCATTAACTTTCATATCTCTCCCGCGACCTCAAGAGGTCACTCCTTTGCTCGTTGGCGGCCAGCGCGCGGCGTTCGAAAACACCTAATCTGAAGATAATTTGGGGAGCAAATGCACGAGATGAAACGTCGCGATTTCTTAGCAGCCGCTCTTGCCAGCCCATTAGCGTTTGCCGATGAGGCGTGCGCCCAGACCCAATTCATCGGCGACATGCATATGCACTCGTTTTTCGCGCAAAGTAATTACCATTTGCGCCCGCTGAGGAACGCCTTAGCGGCAGGCGGAGCAACCCTGACGGCATGGGCTCTGGTCGGCGATCTGCTCTGGCTTGACACGAAAACCTACACACAAACTTCAGAGCCGAAACCTGGAGAGGCATTCGGTTGGCTTCAGCGCGAACTTGGACGCATCAAGGCTCACATTTTCGAACAGAAACTCAAGATCATACGAAGGGAATCTGATATCGATGAGGCATTAGGCGGAAATCCCCATATTGTGTTGGCAGTAGAAGGGGCGGGCTTCGTTGAAAATGATTTAGCTCGCGTCAAGTCTGCGTACGATCTTGGCCTGCGGCATATTCAGCTTGTTCACTACACCCGAAGCACGGTTGGCGGCTTTCAAACTGATTCATCCGAGCAAGGGTTAACTCAATTCGGCAAGCAAATCGTCAGGGAGTGCAATCGTCTTGGAATACTGGTCGATTTGGCGCACTGCACGGACGCGGCTGTTCAGGATGCACTCTCCATTTCGCGCGCTCCCGTGGTGTGGTCGCACGGCTCGGTTGTCAGGGAGAAGTCGGCATCTTCCTCAGCGCCAATATGGCGCCGTCGGCAGATCTCACTCGATGTCGCGAGGGCGATTGCTCTGAAGGGTGGCGTTGTAGGCCTATGGTCGCTCGCTCCAGACATCGGCAAAAGCGTAGAGGCCTACGGCGACCGGATGCTCGAACTTGCTGAATGGCTGGGAGAAGATCACGTTGCATTTGGGACTGACATCAACGGACTGGGACCATTTGGCATGCTGGCGGGATACGCAGACTTAAGGCGAGTCGTCGATTATTGGCAGCACCAGAGCGTCGGCGAGACCCGGATCGCTAAACTTTCAATCGGCAATTACGCACGAGCACTGCGGGCTGCATTCAATGCCGGCCAGAAATGACACAGCTATCCCGCAATGGCCGACGGGTCCCAGGGTCGAGATTGATAGGAGATGGCAGGCCCCGCTGCCAACAGGCCTATACTTCAGCTCGGCGCAGCGCGGTGCTACACATGAAGGAGGGCTTGCTGCAGCCGGCCCTGACCAGCAAGACCCGACGGATCAGGCAACTTGCTAATACGCGAGCCGCTCGTTCGACTCCCGGCGCCAAAATCGAAGCGGCGATATCCGCTGTCGTATTTGAGATTCTTGGCTGGCGCGGGCGTGCTGCCGAACGAGATCGTGTCGAGAAGCTGGCCGATCAGGCCCAGCGCGTCCACTTCAACGATCCACCTCGACACAGAGCATCACTGGCCGCGGGGGCCGGCCGGCATGGAAGCTGGTCTCGCCAACTTAAATGTCGTTGGACGTAGTGCTAGGTCTCGGCAAGGGGTCTGCGGAAGCTCCTCTCCAAGAAAAACGTTCACGGCGATCAGTCCAGTACCTCGATCGATCGGGCCTCCGGCCCCTTCTGACCTTGAGCGATTTGCATTTTTACACGCTGACCTTCCACGAGCCCACTCAACCGGCCGCGACCGAGCGCCGTCGCGTGGACGAACACGTCTTTACCGCCACCCTCCTGCACAACGAATCCGAATCCCTTTTCGGCGTTGTACCATTTGACCGAACCGATACTTTCCTCGGTCGAAACCGGCCCGGGCGGTCTCTGGGAAGAGAAGCGCGGGGCCGAGTGCCGCTCCGTAGTACTCGTCATCTGAGCGGTGCTTGTGTCCACCTCAAGCACTTCGGTGACTTCAGGGCCCTTCTGCCCTTGGCCAATTCGGACCTTGACCGCAGCACCTTCCGTCACGCTACCGTGCCCGGCGGCCTCCAGCTGACGGATGTGCAAGAACGCCTCGGACCCGCCGACCAAGGCGACAAATCCAAATCCCTTCTCCACATTGAGCCATTTCACGATCGCTTCGATGGGTTCCGACGCTTGCGGTGCGCTCGGCTTCGGATTGCTCACCCACCTTTCGGCCCCTCGATCCTGGGGATGTAATCTTCATCAAAACCGCGGCGCTTTGGCTGACGGTAATCTTTGTAGCGGCCCATTCGAGATCCATCAGGAATTGCGACAATAACCAAATCACTCGTTCTCTACGCGAACTAAGTCAATAAGTTCCTGTGGACAGATGCAATACGGGAGGACTGCACACGTCTAAGAGTGATCGCAGCCGGCATCGGTATCGAGTTAGCCTCCGTCCCGGTTCGTCGATTTGTGCGTCTTGTCGCGAAAGCTGGACAGAAGCGCACGGACCTACGCCTGCGCTTGGTAAGAATAATCGTCAAATCTTGAGCGATTGATGCCCGCGCTCGGCGCGGGTCGCAATCCAAATGACATGTCTTGCGCCGCCACCCGATCCATTGGCACGAACCCTGACCTCGTCCACATCAAAACCAGCCTTGCGAAGTCGCTGAGTGAAATTTAGGTCTGGCCCCGAAGACCACACCGCCAATACGCCCCCGACAGACAGCGTCGCGCGGGCGGCGCTCAATCCTTCCAAGCTATACAGCGCGTCATTGCCTTTTCGGGTCAGGCCCTGGGGGCCGTTATCGACATCGAGCAGGATCGCGTCGAATGTCGACCGGCCAGACCGGATCAGGTGGCCAACGTCTGATTCGCGGATGCTGACGCGAGGATCAGTCAGGCTCTTCCCAAAGACCTCCACCATCGAACCTCGAGCCCATGCCAGAACGGCCGGCACCAGCTCGGCGACGATGATTTGAGCCTCTGTTCCAAGTACTGCAAGCGCGGCCCGAAGTGTGAAGCCCATGCCCAGCCCGCCGATCAATATCTGCGGCCGCTGGTGGGCTTGAATTCTCTCGCAAGCAATTGTCGCGAGCGCCTCTTCGGATCCGCTGACGCGGCTGTTCATTAGTTCGTTGGCACCCAGCATAATCGAGAATTCGGAGCCACGCCGCATGAGACGGATTTCGCCACCTCCGCCGGGCACTTGTGCCTTGTCGAGCTGGGACCAGGGAATCACGGATCGCGCTTCCTGACGTTTCATCCATCGGCGATTAGAGCCTCCGCTTGATATGCATCGGCACGCGGAAAGGGCAAGGCTCATCAATTTAATTGGCTTTTGGCTGAAAGCCGAACACAAGAGAGAGGTGTACTGGTGGTACAACTCGCCCGCAAGCATGGCGTCAGCGAAGCTTGCGTCGATCAAACTCCCTAAGACGATCACAGCTCATTAACGGCTAGTCGTCATTCTTTGACATAAACGATTCGAGGGACGACTGTGACCGCAGAAATAATCAATTTGGACGATCATCGCATCGTCTACGACACTGATATTGAGATTGACCTTGTGACTGCGGTAGATGTGGCGGTGCGAGATTTACGTGAAATCATTTCGCACGAGGTTCTGCGCAAGTAAGGCAGCGTTTGAAGAGCAATGAAAGAGGAGTCGACGTTGAAATGCATCAACCCAAGTGTAGGTAGCAATTGGATGGCCAACTTGTCGTCGGTCAGCACTGAAGAATATAGCCTCGCCATCAAGAAGAGAGGCACGGCCTCAAAACCGTGGCGCTGGGAGATTTACGCGGCGGGCAAGAGAAAGCCCGTACGGCAGTCTGACTTTTTTGAAACGATGTCCGAAACTACTCGTGCGGGTAAGGTGGCGTTGGCGGAGTTGCAGACAAGCCGCGCCGCTTGACGCTCGAATGGCGGTGAGACATGCCATGCCGTTCCCGCCGAGTGATTCCGCCCCGTCAGCAGCTTAAGAAAGCTTTTCACTCGGTCGTCAGTCAGGTGAAACTCGGCCTCACGCAGCTGTAAAGGACCGCTTCCTAGGCAGGATCGGTTTCGCAAACCTTCTTCAACAGTTCAAAGCTCGCCGCCTGCCCGGCCATCGTGCCCTGCTTCTTGTCGCCTGCGGCCGTACGCGCTCCAACACGACAAAGTCGAGGTTTCGTCAGACTTCCTCGGTCGGCCTGCTCATCCTCCGGCCTTTGTTATCGCCCTGTACCGCAGTGGAGGGCGGGGTCAGGAATGCGTCGAAACGCTCATTGACGATGGCATAACATTCGCATGACGCCTTCTCGAGGCCCGTACGGTCGAGAACCTGCATCGTGCCCCGACGGTAGGTGATAAGACCGGCCGTCTGCATCGACTGCGCCGCAAGCGTCACGCTCTTTCGATTGGCGCCCAGAATGTGGGAAAGAAACTCATGCGTGTACGGAAGCACTTCACCTCCAGCCCGATCGTGCATCATCAAGAGCCACCTGCACATCCTCTCTTCGATCGTATGCATTGAATTGCACGCCACGGTCTGCTGGACCTGCGAAAGCAGCGTCTCGGAGTAGCTTACGAAGAGATCGCGCACATGCTCACTATTCCTAAATTCATATTGCAGCAGTTCGATCGGGCACCGAACCGTATGGCCCTCGAGCTGAACGATGCATCGGTTGAAGGAGACGCGGCTATACATGGCGGCAAAGAGGCCGAACGCTCCTTCGCAACCGATGTTGGCGGTTTCGATTGCGGCGCCATTCTCCAGAACCGTCAGCAGTGACAGAACAGAACCTTGGGGAAAATACGCATGCTTGAGCAGACCGCCCGCGTCGCATACCATTGCAGCAAGCTTGAACTCGACCGGCTCGAGATTGGTATCTATCCGCTTGCGGCTGGCGGGCTCAAGGGCGCCTAGCAATCTATTACTTCTGAGATCGTGATGCGCTTTGGACATCGCATATATACATATACACTGGTTCCCTTGGCGATAGTTCAATTAGTGAAAAATCGCCCCCTAGGCGACCATTGCGGGTGGCTGCGGTCGCGCCCGCCCGATACTTATGACGATTTTGACGGGTAGGTGAGGCGTTGTTGAGCGTTCGGTCCATTCCTCAATGATTAAAATACATTCGGGAAATTGCGGTTGGCTCCTGGTCCACTCGATCAGACCATAGCTTTGCCATCCGAATGCAATGCGCCTTCAAATGTGGGCTGAGAGTGTCGCTCGCCAGTTCCATCAGATCCGATGCCAGGCGCAGGCACTCAAGCTCACGCTTTCGCTGGTTCTCGGCCTCAGTCACCGCGCACCTCCTGGAAACAGAAGGCAAGTTTTTAAGCGCTATCACGGGTCCTGTCGGTGGTACACACCACAGAGCGGTGCGGTCAACTCAAGTGTCTCTTGACGCGGGGTCCGACGCCGGTCGGTACCTCAAGTCAGAAGATTGTTACAATCTGGTCCTGCGTGCACTCATTTGCCACCGTGGGGGTGATGACGTTGATTGCGGACCTGTCCGATTGCCCCTAATGCAGACCTTAAGTCGCTCAAAAAGTCAGCCAGTCGAGCCCTCAGCCACCTTGGTCAAACGGTCGATAGCCAGTGGGTCCGCCGTCCTTGACCAGAGCAAGGACTTTTTCGCGAGCCAGCTTTGCTTCGGCATTGAAATGCGACTGCAACTCGCGCGGGGGGCCCGAACGCCGACGCGATCCGCATCATAATCTTAGCCTGCCTGTTGGCTATGGAAACGCAGGGCGACTCAATCGGATATCGGTCAGACGGACACCCTGTCCTCTGCCACCTGAAGGTCAAAATGTGACCGCAAAACGCACCCCACAGCCGTTATCACCAGGCAGGATGTGCAACTCGCCGCCGATCTGCTTAACGAGCGACTGGACGATCTTCATTCCAGTCCCTTGCTTTTCGCAGGATCAAATCCTGGCGGTAACCCTGGCCCATCATCTACCACTGACAGCGAATGACAGGCAGGCGAGGTCTTTTCAACTCGAACGGTGATGGTGCCCTTCGCATACTTCGCCGAATTGGTGATCAGCTCATTGACGATAAAGCCGAGCGGGATTCCGAGCAGGGTCGGTATTTCACAATCCTCGCCCTCAACGACAATGGCGCAGCTTGTCCCGTCCTGGCCGAGCAGGCCCGCGAGGTCCTCGCACAGGTGCTGAAGATATTGCTTGAACTCCACTTTTTCTTGATCATCGAGGAGATGCAGCGTGCGATGCACGCGTCCCAATGCCGCAACTCGACGGGCCGCAATAGTCAGTTGAGCGGCCGCTTCAGGCGTTGCGGTCCGGACCTGCAAAGACAGCAGACCGACGATCATTTGCAGACTATTGAGGAGCCTATGCTCGAATTCCTGGGTCAGCATCGCCTGGCGTTGCGACAGGTCATGCTTGTCCCGCAGTAAGGCCACTTCGCGGGCAAGCGAAGCCTGCAATTCGACCGTCAATTCATTTAGTCGCTGCTGGTCGCGCATATTGCGACCGGTCGCCAGCCACCAGGGGAACTGAAATGCATTTTCACGCGTTGAGATGGTGTCGCTCATGATCCTTGCTCCTGTCGCTGGCGAGAAGAATCCCCAACGAACTTCCCGGAGTCAGTCCCTATCCTTGGGGGCAACGGTTCCACGCCGCCGAGAGCCCAACTGAGCGAAATCGCTCACAAATGAAAATAATTGGATGCCTTAGCCCGGCGGGGCTGGGGCGGGCAAAGCTCGACTAGCGGTTGCAGTAACCAGGATTCCAGGCCGGCCGCGTTCAAGCGGCGGGGTCGCCCGTAACGATTTCACCAACCGGCTCCACGCTGCGTGGCGGGTCAGTCAGAACGACGCTCAACAATGAGCTGTGGACTTCGAGGTGGCCGTTGTAATCAATGAACCCCAAGTGCCGAAACTTGTTCATTAAATGACTGACGCGTGACCGGGTGGTGCCGATCATCTCAGCGAGCGTCTCCTGGCTGATCTTCGCGATAATTGGTTCCGGCCGGCCTTCCTTGCCGAAATTCGCCAGCAACAGCAGCACCCGGGCGAGCCGTTTCTCGGTCGAGTTGAAGAGCTGGTCAACCAGGTCTTCTTCCACCCGGACGTTCCTCGCCAGAATGTGCGAAATAAACATTTGCGAGAACGTAGGTTCGTCGTGAAGAACCTGCACAATCTCGGCCTTCTCGACCCGCATCACCACACATTCCGTCATTGCCGTCGCAGTCGCCAGACGCTTGGGCTGTCCGACCAAACAGCCTTCGCCTAAGAATTCGTCCTTGCCCAGGATTGCGATGACGGCTTCCTTGCCTTGTTTGGATACGACGGTGACTTTGACCTTTCCCGTTTGAACATACAGGACCGAGTCTGCGTCATCGCCCTGCGCAAAAATAATTTGCTTCTTTTGGTGTGTGGAAATGATGCGACCCTTGGCCACCGTTTGCAAAAACACCGCTGGATCAAACGGCGGCGTATCACGCACTTTCTGCCGCTGGTTTGGTTTCTTCATCGCTCGAACTCCGTGCGATTTGGCAGCAATCAATGGCGGACAGTAAATCGCTATAAACTATTGATGCGGCAGGAAGAAATGGTCAATTCTAGATCTCGGCGTAGATTGTTAGCCCAAAAAACCTAGCGTATCGGCTCATGATGGCTATGACCAGATCTTAGTGGCAGCGGGTCACGAAAGCGAGCCTCGTCACCGCAGCCATGGTCCCGGTCGTTAAGCAGGCCGGGTGCTGGCCCGGTCAATTCCTCGTCGGGTGGTTTTGTAAATCACTGGTCGGATTAATTTTGCGGGAGGAACCTATTTTTGCATTCGTCGGTTGTAGTAACAGCGCGGGCGGTGTCCGTCCCTCCGAACCTGGGATGTTATTTTATAAAAAATGATGGTGGACAGATCGTCGAGACGGCGGTTGAGGCACGAGGGGGCTTTCTTGATCGACCGGTGATGAACGTGCTGATGATCAGCACGGGTGTGACAATTGGAATCTTTGCCGCGATCTATATTGCGTTTTTTGCTTTGTAAAGCTGCCTCAATTACCGCCCTCGTCAATTCATTCCATCTTTCCAAACATCAGCCGGGACGCGGGGTCGGATTGTTCGGAGCTTTGCCACGGCCAGAACATGGGGTCCGTAGACGAGACCAATTAATTCGGTTTTTTCTTCGGTGGCTGTGGATGTCGATCTAACCAAGCCTCCAGCCGAGCCGCTTCGAGTGCATCGGCCGCCATCTCTCGGAGCCGTGCGGCGTCCGCCTTCTGAGACATGCCACTCGCGAGGGACAGGCAGCTAGCTGCATATTCGCGTAGGCGCTGGACCTCCATCATACCGCGACCAAAATAGTATTGGTAACAACCACTGCCTGCGGTCCTTATACCTCAACCACAACAATGTGTGCGTTTTAGCTCAGACTCGCTGGTCGTAGCAGAGCATAGTCTATTCCGGGACGGGGCGAATGGAGCGACGCGCACCAGTGCCCGAAGTATCGCGTTTACCAGTTTAACGCGGCGGGCCCCATCTTTGAGCCGCCTAGGCGGCCCGCCTTATCGTTCGGTTGCCTTGTTGGATAGTCCAATAAATTCGCCGCCGCAGACGGCATGGCTGGTTCTGATGGGATGCTTCGCAATGCGAATTTTGGACCTAGAGATCAGCCAGGAAGAATGCCTACGGTTCGGCGAGGAAGCCGGTAGGCGTGCGCTGCTCACTAAGGACGATCCGGGAGAGTGCACCTATTGGACGTATCTTTCTAACAAGTGGGTGAGGATGGCAGAGTTGGCTGCGGCAAGATCGCCCCTCACACTGCAAGGCCAGCTGCGATGCGCCCCGGAGGAGAAGCGCGATGATCCGATACTTCTTCGAAGTAGTTAGTTGATCTTCGCGGCCGAGAACTGGCGACGCTGGAAGCCGCCTACCCCATCGCGCAAAAGCTTTCGATTGTCGACGCTGCTTTGCAGCAGCGCCTGCCCGGCCAGAGTTCGTCTTCGCCGGTAGCCCCTCCAGAATGATCCCAGAGCGACACCCAAATCGCTCGCACGGGTCTAGAAAGGCGCCTTTGGCTCATCAGACTTACAATGCTCGGTGAAAATGAGATGAAGTGCTCGTTCTGTTTGATCAATATTTCCTGGCAACGGAATTTGTGCAGACTTATATCCGTTTGTAACGGTGGCTTGGTCGAGGCTCAGGTATTCGATAATTGCATCGTCGCCATCGACCTCCAGAGTGTATTTGGTTTGTCGTCCGGAGTACGTCTTGCTTATGCGTGAGCCATCCATCTTAAACCGGCTCAAATAATATCTGACGTACCTTTTGAATTTTTGGTCCGGAATAACAACTACGCAGGATTTTAGATCAACAATCTTCGGACCATTCTCGGGCGCAATCTTTCCAGTGAAGACGTAATTGATCGCGGCTTGAAGCGCATCCTCAGCCACCGCTTGACCCCGCAACGGGACAAGCAAGATGAAAAGCATTGATGCGAGAGCAACTGTGAAACTCGGTCGGCTAGAGTTGGACCCGCGGGCAGCGGGCAGGACAGCTCCGACGCGGCACACTCGGTCTAGCCGCAGCGCGGGCGCGGCGAGCGGCCAAGTCGAAATGCCACGAAGGTTGGTGATGAACTCGCGACGCTTCCTCATGAAACTCTTGCTCGTCGAGTTTTCGCTGGGTTGAATTAGCACAAATTTAGATGCCGCGAGGGTTCAAATTGTGCCAACGATTGCGACTTGATGTCTGATGCCTGGCCCAAAACGTTGGACAACAATGCCATGAAGTTTCGTCTGCTTTCGGGGCAGAATGGCTAGGCGCCCGACGCTTCTAACAAGGACGCGACCCAAGCCCAGACATTTTCGCGCTCGTTCTTCCTGCACTCGACGCCCAACACATAGAGACAGCCTTCGATATCACCGGAGGGTATGGTACAAGCAGGCATCTTTCGATCATGCGCGCCATCAGACTGAAAGCACGTGTACATCATCCCCGGCTAAGTCGGTGGCTTTGCCCGTCGAAGGTAGCCATCCATTCCCCAAACCCCTCCAGGACCATCAGCTCCGATGACTCTCTCTGTTGGGGCGAATGACGCGCGAGACCAGCCGCTGCCTGTCGCCGGCTTCAAGGGCACGCCCGAAGAGATCGAGCGACAGTGGTACGAGCAGGTTTATCGCGGCCGTGGGGACAGCATGGCGCAACTTACCTGGCGCGCGGTGCTGGTTGGCTCGTGCCTGGGAAGCGTGTTGTCGCTGACCAATCTCTACATCGGTCTCAAGGCCGGCTGGGGGTTCGGCGTCGCCATCACGGCCAGCATCTTGTCTTATGCGATCTGGACGAGCTTGCTCAAGGTCGGCCTCGCGCGCACGCCGATGACCATCCTTGAGAACAACTGCATGCAGTCGACAGCGAGCTCCGCCGGCTACTCCACCGGAGGCACCCTGGTCTCGGCCTTTGCGGCCTACATCATCATTAATCAGCAGTCGATGTCTGTGCCGTTGATGCTGGCCTGGGTGTTCTTTATCGCCGTGCTCGGGGTGACGATGGCCATCCCCATGAAGCGGCAAATGATCAATATTGAGCAGTTGCGCTTCCCGTCCGGCGTCGCGGCAGCTGAAACCTTGCGCGCGCTACATGCAAGAAGCTCGCAGGGCCTGCGCGCCGCCAAGGCACTGGGTCTCGCGGCGATGGTTGCCGCGGTCGACAAGGTGTGGTCGGAGGGGCTGTCGTCGATCAGCCCGAGCCTCGAACGGATTTCGAGCGGGGCCCTTCTTACGACGTTGCAGAAGTGGCTTCTCGGCAGTCACTACGAAGCCTGGTCGGGGCGCACGGTAATCTTTTCCTGGGATTTCATCTTTCTCGCCGCCGGCGCCATCACCGGAATGCGAGTCTGCGCGACCATGTTCGTCTCAGGAACGTTGTGTTGGGCTGTGGTCGTGCCGGTCCTCCAGACGAAAGGCGTCATCGAAGGTGCGGGCTTCGCCGCCATCGTGCAGTGGACGCTCTGGTTCGGCGCGTCCTGTATGGTAACCGCAGGACTGATGAGTTTTGCGCTGACGTGGCGCGTAGCACTCAGCGCGTTCCGTGATCTCGGACAAATCGTCTCCTTCCGCTCAACGGCTGCGGGCGAGCCCGGCCGCATCGAGGCCATCGAGGCGCCAATGAGCTGGTTTGCCATCGGCCAGATAGTGTCCCTTGTTGCGCTTGCCTGGCTCGGGCACGCGAGCTTCGGCATGCCGGTCTGGGAAAGTGCCATCGCGGTGGCGCTGTCGTTCTGGCTGGCGCTCGTGGCCTGTCGCGTGACCGGCGAGACCGACACCACGCCAGTTGGCGCAATGGGCAAAGTCACGCAGCTCATCTTTGGCGCGCTCAGCCCGGGCAACGTCAATGTCAATTTGATGAGCGCCAACATCACTGCCGGTGCGGCGACTTCGTCGGCCGACCTGCTCACCGACTTGAAGAGCGGCTACCTGCTTGGTGCCAACCCCCGTCAGCAGTTTCTGGCCCAGTTCTCAGGCATCTTCGTCGGCACGGTCGTCAGCGTGCTTGCGTTCGCAGTCCTGGTGCCCAACGCGCAGGTCCTCGGCACGGACCAGTTCCCGGCGCCCGCCGCCCAGACTTGGTCTGCTGTTGCCATCGCGCTCGGCCAGGGCTTGTCCTCGGTTGAGGCCGTAAAGCTGTGGCTGATATTTGCCGGCGGCGGCGTTGGCGTGGTTCTCACGCTCGCGCCCATTCTGCTGCCGAAATACGAGAGGTACCTTCCCTCGGCGTCTGCGTTCGGCCTCGCCTGGGTGTTCCACTGGTATTATGGGCTCTTGTTCTTCCTGGGCGCCTTAGTTGCGTTCCTACTCGAGAGACGGAAACCGAAGCTCGCAGAAGAGTTCACCTTGCCGGTGGCATCGGGCGTGGTCGCCGGAGGCTCGCTGATGGGCGTGGGATTGGTGCTCTGGGCCAATGGCGGGAGCATTCTCAACAAGCTCCTTGCCGATTAACCCGGACCGGGCGAGCCATCTGCGTCGGCCGTCAT
Source organism: uncultured Alphaproteobacteria bacterium (assembly GCA_963807865.1). Taxonomy (GTDB): domain Bacteria; phylum Pseudomonadota; class Alphaproteobacteria; order Rhizobiales; family Xanthobacteraceae; genus VAZQ01. The sequence goes on from CAWEDK010000018.1 coordinate 58,013, forward strand.
ACGATCGCCGGCGGCCAGCGCATCGGTTCGTAGGCCATGTGACGTGAACGCCCCAGAAAAAGGTGCAGGCCTATTGGTATTTGACGACAATAATTTTGATGCTCTGGCAAGCAGGACACTCGTACGTACGCCGGTCATGGTCAGGCTCATCTGGATCAATGCGAGTAAGCCACATCTCGGTACCACAGTTCGGACAATCCGGACGCTCGACGTGGAATGAGAGATTCCCGTGAAAATTCACTTTGCGCCTCCCGTTGTTGCAGGCGGGAGCGCCATCGGTCTCTCAGCCATCAGCGCCTGTAGGCAAGAAGCCTCATAGCCGATGATGAATCATTGTGGGCGCGTGAGCACAGGGAGTCGAGCTAAATGTCACACGCGGTGACGCACGCATCGGGGATGGAACTCGTGTAACTGATCGCATCGCTGGACATGGGAAAGTCACTGCCACCGCAAAAAGCAAATCAGCGGCCCCGTTTCGATTATTCATGTGAGATTTGCAGTTCGCCGCGCAAGCCCATATCTCCGGGCCATGTTGCGAACTGAACATAACACGCGCAGCTCGGAGCAGGCGAAAGCGGTCAATTTACGAGATTCGGCTATCGTTGATAGGCTCGCTTGAATCATATCGGGACTTAGATTTGAAGGTGTCTGCTACGGGCCGAGAAGTGGACATACCGAGGGCAAGTCCGAATGTCTGTTTTGGGGATAAGCAGGCAATTGGCGCCAACAGTATTCCGAACTCGAGCTAGTGCCCGAACGTTGTTTTGGGCCCCGACCCTTGGTCCGCGAATAAATCCGGTTCGTTTGGCTTCGGCATTGAAATACGACTGCGGCTTGCAGGGGTGAACCCGAACTCCGACGCAATCCGCATCATGATCTCCGCCTGCCTGTTGGCGATGGAGACGTAGGGCGACTGAATCGGATAGCCCGATGGAGACTTCACCATGGTGCCGTATTTCTGGATTGCCTCGGTAGCTTCCGCCCACAGCGCATAGGCCCCGCAGTAGGCGGCAAGCGCAGCCCGGAGTCCTAAGGTTTGGAGAGAGCGAGGACAGGAGAGAGAATTCGGGGTTCCGGACGGGTCACGGCAGTGCGGAGGGTCTCTCGTGAAGACCCGCCGATATTGGAAATTTCAGGGCGTCCGGGATGCGCCGGAGAAACTTTAGCAAAGTGCACTGGGGATTTGAACTATTGGTACGGTTTCGCCTCAAACGACGGCGTAGTCTAGATGTAAACAACGCTGCTTGCCGCAACCAAATTACGCCGCCAAGTCAATGACTTGGCGGCGTCGCCTTTCGGCGCGGCGGGTCAACAACACCCATCGTTCGATGTCGGCGAACTTCGCCGCACCAGGCGGGAAGCCAGACCTTTCCATTGCATTTGGCAGCCTGATGAAATTGTTTCGGCCATACCGCTCGCCGTGATGTAGAGCGGCAGCGTTGCCCGGATCACGTCGCTTTTGAGGATAGCGGAATGCCGCAAGCCATTCGCTCGATTCTGCATCCGACCGATTTTTCTGACCTGAGCGGCGCGGCTCTTGCGCACGCGTTGCGGGTCGCACTCGCGGCGAGGAGCCAATTGCACCTGCTGCACATCGCCCAGCGCAACCCGGTCGAAACGCCGGCGTTTCCGCAGGTCCGGAGCCTGCTCGTGCAATGGGGGCTCGCGGGCGAGGACGATCCGCCCTGGGTCGTGTCGGACAATCTCGGGCTCGAAGTCGATAGCATCACGGTCCACTGGCAGGATCCCGCGCAAGGCATTCTCAGCTACCTGGATCAGCGCCCCTGCGATCTCGTGGTGTTCGCGACCCATGGCCGGGACGGGATCGAGCGCTGGCTGCGAGGATCGGTGTCCGAGGCGGTGCTGCGCCGGCTGGCAATCCCGGCGCTGTTCATGACGCAGGGCGCACGCGGCTTCGTCAGCCAGGTGAACGGCGACATTCAGCTTCGGCGCATCCTGATCCCGATCGACTTTTCACCGCCGCCCCGCGAAGCGGTGGAGGTGGTGCTGTACTTCATTAGCCTGATCGGCGGTGAAAACGCCGCTGTGCATTTTCTGCACGTCGGCGATTCGGTTCCGCCACTCCCGGCCGAATCGTTTGATGGCGCGCCGTTGCCGTCGGTTATTCTGCGGTCGGGCAACGTCGTGGACGCGATCGTCAATGCGGCCATCGAATTCGACATCGATCTCATCGGCATGCCCACCGCAGGCCATCATGGCGTGCTGGACGCTTTGCGCGGCAGCACCACCGAGCGGGTGATCCGGCACGCACCGTGCCCGGTGCTGGCGGTGCCGGTGATCTGATCCCGGCGGCATGAGACCGTTCTCCGGAATCTATGATCCCAAACATTTCAAGCGATCCGCATCAGCGGCTGACCCATGCGGATGCTGGCTCCCTCCGTTACGTGATCGCACAGGCTGAATTCGCCCGGCGCGAAAACCACGATGGTCGAGCCGTGCTGAAACCAGCCCATCTCGTTGCCTTTCCGGAACGCCGTGTCGCACGTCATGACATTCGGACCGGGGTATCCCTGCCGCAACAGCGTATCGAGGAAATGCAGACGGATGCTTGCCACCAGCACGGCGGCAACCGGCACCAGCGTGACGGGCTGGCCGGTGGCGGTAAGTCGCGTCCGCAGCACGGCGCGCTCGTTCTTGCAGAACAGCTTCTCGATGCGCTTGAGCGCGATCGGATTGACGTTCCAGGTATCCCCGGAGATGTAGGTGACCTGCTCGACCCGGCAGTCGTGCGGCGCGTGAAAGCGGTGATACATGCTCGAGGTCAGCCGCAGCGTGACGTAGCGGCCGTCGCGGTGGGCATTCACCAGTTCCGGATCGGGCAGCAGATCCTGCAGCGCGTAGGGCATTCCTTTGATCTGGAACAGCTCGGTGCCGGCGATCTGGCCCGAGGCCCCGACGATGGCGTCGCACGGACTGACCAGGATCGACGGATCGGCATCGACGGGCCGGGCACCGTCCTTGAGTTCCCGGATGAAGCAGTCGTGCATGCTGGAAAAACGGGCCTTCTTGGCCTCGCTCAGATCGAGATCGGAGAAGAACCGCCAACTGCCGATCGAGGCGTCGCGCACCAGCGGCTGTTCGATCTGGCTGAACCAGCCCATGAAGCGCGTCAGCAGCCGCCGTGGAATGCGGTTGGTCAGCAGGAAGTTGATGTCTTCCTGTTGCAGGATTCTGAGGAGTTGCGAGTGGAGCGTCATGCTGCCGTAAAATCCCCGGGCTAAACCTTCCGAATCAATGGAACTCGGCCCCGCAACCCTTGCGCTGTACGCGGCCGGCGCGACCGCGCTGGCCACGTCGTTTGTGAAGCTGAAGACGCGGCTGCAGCTTTCGCGCGCCAAGCACCCGTCGCTGACCGGGCATTCGCGGATGGCGCGGCGGATCGCGGCGCTGATCCCGTCCTACTCCTACGATGAGGACCGGTTCTTCCGCTGCGACGATGCTCCGGACGAGATCGCGGCCTGCCGGCGAGCGGGCTTCATGCGGCTTGCCGATCTCTACCGGGCGCGATTCCCGAGACCGCTCGGTGTGCGGCGGAGGCCGCCGAACGCATCTCCGACATGCAGTTCATCGGCGCTTACCGCGTGCCGTTTCAGTTCAGCCGCCTGGTGCGCCAGCATCTCAAGAGCGGCTCGTTCGTGCAGTCGTCGTCCGGCGTGACTGCTCACCGATCTCGACGGCAACCGGCTCTACGACCTTACCGGCTCGTACGGCGTCAACGTCTTCGGCTACGACTTCTACAAGGGCTGTCTGGAGCGCGGTCACGCAGCTCGTCGGCGATCTCGGTCCGGTGCTCGGCAGCTACCACCCGGTGGTGGCGCAGAACGCGGCCCGGCTGACCGAGATATCCGGCCTCGACGAAGTGTCGTTCCACATGTCCGGCACCGAAGCGATCATGCAGGCGGTGCGGCTGGCGCGCTATCACACGGGCCGGACCCACGTGGTCTGCTTCTGCGGCGCCTATCACGGCTGGTGGGGCGACGTGCAGCCGGGCATCGGCAATCCGGTGCGGGCGCACGAGACCTACACGCTGAAGGACATGTCGGAGGACGCGCTGCAGGTGCTGCGCACGCGCCGCGACATCGCCTGCGTGCTGGTCAATCCGCTGCAGGCACTGCATCCGAATGCCGGCGCGCCGGCCGACTCGTCGCTGGTCGACAGTTCGCGGCGCGCGCATTTCGACAAGGCGGCTTATGCCGATTGGCTGCGGCGGCTGCGCGAGGTCTGCACCGAGCGCGGCATCGTCCTGATCTTCGACGAGGTGTTCGTCGGCTTCCGTCTCGCGCTCGGCGGCGCGCAGGAATATTTCGGCGTCAAGGCCGACATGGTCACCTACGGCAAGACCCTGGGCGGCGGCCTGCCGATCGGCGTGGTCTGCGGGCGCCGGCATCTGATGAAGCGGTTTCGCGACGATCGGCCGGCGGACATCTGCTTCGCGCGCGGCACCTTCAACTCGCATCCCTACGTCATGGCGGCGATGCAGGAGTTCCTGCGGTATCTCGACCAGGAGAGCACGCGGGAGCTCTATCGCGGCCTCGACGAAGTCTGGAACCGCCGTGCCGAACGGCTCAATCGGCGGCTGCGGGAGAGCGGACTGCCGGTCGAGGTCGCCAACCTGTCCTCGATCTGGACGGTCTGCTACACGCAGCCGTCGCGCTACAATTGGATGCTGCAATATTACCTGCGGGCCGAGGGGCTGGCGCTGAGCTGGATCGGCACCGGCCGCCTGATCTTCAGCCTGAACTACACCGATGCCGACTTCGACGCCGTCGCGGACCGCTTCGTGCGGGCCGCCAAGGCGATGCAGCGCGACGGCTGGTGGTGGACGGCGGCCGGCACGACCAACAGGTCGATCAAGCGGCGCATCCTGAAGGAAATCATTGCCCACCGCTTCTCACCCGGTCGCGGTGGCGAGACGCAGCCCTGAGCGGATGCGTCCCGCCGCGCGTCTGGATCAGGAATAGCTCTCGGACGGGGCGTCGTGCTCGTCTCGGCGTCTCGAACCACTCGCCGCGCAGCAACTGCATCGGCGCCTTGTGGTAGAGCTTGATGTCGTGGAACGGGTCGGTGAGGATCTTCGTCGCCCAAACCAGCCCGGTCTGCACGTCCTGCAGGAAGAACAGCTGGACGGTGCGGAACAGCAGGCCGCCGAGGCCGACCGACGAGCCAGATCAGCGCCACGTGGCGGATATATTCGCCGGCGTTGGCGTGCGGCTCGAAAATGCCGAACAGCGTGGGATCGAAATAGAGCGGCAGCGGCGACAACGCCCAGATCGTCATCAGCACGACCTTGCGCTTGAGATTGTAGCCGACCTTGATCTCTTCCTTGTGTTCGTGGCTGGCGTCGTTCACCACGTCGTAGTCCTTGGGCTCGAAGAAGAAGTGCCCGATCTGCCGCGACGTCATCGCCACCAGCCAGCCGATCAGCGCCGCCGCGACCGGATCCCAGAACATCAGCGCATAGGCGCAGAGGAAGCTCACGGCACTGACCAGATGCAGCGCCTGATTGACGCGGCTGTGGTGATAGTAGCGATGGTCGTCCCACCGCTGGACTCGCAGTGCCTCCAGAAATCCAGCCATCGATCTCGTCCTTGTTCCGTTGGTAATGTTGAAACGCTCGAACCCCGCTTGGAGTCACGCAGAGGCTGAGGGGTGTCGCGGCGCCGTCACAGATGCCTGGCGACGTCAGCCGTGGGCGTGCGCCGGGAGACGTTGCCCGCGCACGGCGTCGCCGGTGAGCTTGCCGAAGCGGATCAGGGAGAAATGGCCCAGCGGCGGCATCGGGCGGCGTTCGATCAGCTCCATGTCCTGCTGCCCGGCCACCCAGCGCGAGTAGCGCTCCCAGGGAAATTCCGTCCGCCAGCCGAGCCGCGAGGCGGTCGGCGCGAACCATTGTTCGAGCGTTCGCCGCAGCCCCGCCTCGGCGCCGACGCGGCTGACCAGCACGATCTCGCCGCCGGGCTTGAGCACGCGGGCGAACTCGTCGAGCGTCGCTTCCGGATTGGGGACCGTGGTGACGACGTATTGCGCCACCACCACGTCGAACGATTCGTCCGGAAAGGACAGCCGCTCGGCATCCATCACCGCGAGCCCCTCGACGTTACACAGGCCGAGGGTCGACACGCGCTCCTCCGCCTTGCGCAGCATCGGCTCGGAGATGTCGACGCCGAACAGGCGATTGCGGCTGTTGTACTCCGGCAGCGAAATGCCGGTGCCGACGCCGACCTCGAGAATGCGGCCGCCGATGCGCTCGGCCGCGTCGATCGCGGCGCGCCGGCCGTGCTCGAACACCGCGCCGAACACCAGATCGTAGACCGGGGCCCAGCGCGCGTAGGCGCGTACGATGGTGTCCTTGTCGAGTTCCGGCCGCATGGCCTTCGCCTGCTCCTTCAGCCCCGAGGCCAACATGCCTTTATTCTCCTTTGGATGAGCTACCCGCGCGCGGGCGCTTCGACGGTCAATGCGGTGCGCGGCTTGCCGATCGCCACTTGCTTGAGATGCCCGATGAACTGGCGCGCGCTGTTCTCCCACGACCGGGTCAGTGCGAAGGCGCGGCAAGTGTCCTTGGAAATCTTCGAGCGCGCCCAGGCAGGCTTCGCGCAGATCCTCGTGCAGCACGCCGATCGGGTTGTTGCCGACCACGTCCTGCGGTCCGGTGACCGGATAGGCGGCGATCGGCACGCCGCAGGCGAGCGCTTCGAGCTGCACGACGCCGAAGGTGTCGGTGCGGCTCGGGAAGGCGAACACGTCCGCGGCGGCGACATGCGCCGCCAGGTTGCGGTCCTCCAGCAGGCCGAGGAACTTGGCGTCCGGGAAGCGCCGGCGCAGCTCGGCCTCCTGCGGTCCATGCCCGATCACCACCTTGGTGCCGGGCAGGTCGAGCGACAGGAAGGCCTCGAGGTTCTTCTCGATCGCGACCCGTCCGACGCTGACGAAGATCGGCCGCGGCAAGCCGAGGTCGATGGCGTGCGCGGGATTGAACAGGTCGGTGTCGACGCCGCGCGTCCACATGCCGAGATTGTTGAAGCCGCGGCCAGCCAGCTCATTCATCAGCGACGGCGTCGAGATCATCGTGACCGCCGCGGCGGCGTGGAAGCGGCGTAACGCCGCGTAGCTCCACGACTCCGGCAGCGGAAACCGTGCCGCGATGTATTCCGGAAACCGCGTGGTGTAGCTGGTGGTGAAGGCGTGCCCGTGCTTGAGGCAATAGGCGCGCACCTGATAGCCGATCGGCCCCTCGGTCGCGACATGGATCGCGTCGGGATCGAACCGCTCGATGCGGCGCGCGATCTCGCGCCGTCCCGGCAGCGCCAGGCGCAGGCCCGGATAGGTCGGCACCGGAACGGTGGTGAAGCCCTGCGGCGACAGGAATTCGACGGTGACGCCAAGCTTGGCGGCGGCTCTGGCGAGCGACGTCAGGGTGCGGACGACACCGTTGACCTGCGGGTGCCAGGCATCGGTTGCGATGAGTACGCGCATCAGGCGGCTTGCGCTCCGGCTGCTGGTTCAATGGCTGAGGAGAGTTCTGCGACCGAGCCGCGGAGCCGGCGCCGAGTGTGCTGCCGTCCGACGGTGAGTCATCTCGTTGTCGAATCGCATGCGACAACAATTGCAATTCTATGTCTCATTCATGTGACGTCGCGCAGGCCGCGCGATGACGCTCGGTAACACGATAAGCAGCGCGACAAGCGTGAGAATGCGCGAATTGTAACAATGGTGTTGCAACGCCCTGGCAGATTGCGGGACGAATTGCAGTCCGCACCGGTCCCCGTAAGCCCCGAATGGCAAACGCGATCAGCGTCATCAAGCGGACCGTCGGGGAGAGGATCGGCTGGAACCGCATTGGCGTCGCGATCAGCCTGGTGATCATGGCGGTCGCCTGCGCGGCGCTGTACCGGCTGCTGCGCGACATCGATGTCGACAAGGTCGTCGACGCGCTCGGCGCCACCTCGCTCGAGACCGTGCTGACCGCCGGCATCTTCGTGGTCTGCGGCTACATCACGCTGACCTTCTACGACCTGTTTTCGCTGCGCACGATCGGCTGGCACAGCGTGCCGTATCGCATCGCCGCGTTCGCGAGCTTCACCAGCTACACCATCGGCCACAATCTCGGCGCCACCGTCTTCACCGGCGGCGCGGTCCGCTTCCGCATCTATTCGGCCTGGGGCCTCGGCCTGATCGACGTCGCCAAGATCGCGTTCGTCACCGGCCTGACGTTCTGGCTCGGCAACGCGTTCGTGCTCGGCATCGGCATGGCGTACGCGCCCGAGGCCGCCAGCACGCTCAACCAGTTCCCGCCGTGGCTCAACCGGCTGATCGCGCTGACCGGGCTCGCGGTGATCGCCGCCTACCTGATCTGGCTGCTGCCGCGGCCGCGCGTGGTCGGCCGCGACAACTGGCAGGTGACGCTTCCCGGCGCATCGCTGACGCTGGTGCAGATCGGGATCGGTGTCCTGGATCTCGCCGCGGGCGCGCTCGCCATGTACACTTTGCTGCCGGCGCATCCGTCGGTCGACTTCACCACTGTCTTCATTATCTTCGTGATGGCGACGCTGCTCGGGTTTCTGAGCCATGCACCGGGCAGCCTCGGCGTGTTCGACGCCGCCATGCTGATCGGGCTGCCGGAATACGAGAAGGAGCAGCTGCTCGCCTCGTTGCTCATCTTCCGCGTGCTGTATTTCGTGCTGCCGCTGTTCATGGCGGTGTCGGCGCTGGGCGTTCGCGAAGCGTGGATCGCGATGCGGGCGCGGGAGCGCGCGGAATGAGCTTGGCTGGATGCCGCTCGCTCTAACACCACTGCATCAGAAGTGTCGCGAGGGCACTGCTCGTCCGAATTTTAGTCCAGCGTAAATACCGCTTTCTGAAAGCTTGATAAGAAAATTCGAGACATCGCACCGATTTGGAGGTTCCCCCGGCCGCGGGCATTGAAATAGCCGTCGCGATCTATACAGCGCCTCTCGATGCAGTTAGCTTGAATCACAAACTAAGTGCGGTGCAGCATGCTTCGGCGTCTCCGTCCGGGTTATTTGATGGCAGCATTTCTGGCAGTCTCGGGCTGCGCCTTATTCGCCACTCTTTTTGTATGGGCCGCTTCCCCAGCAGTCATTGGCCGTACGCGAACGAATTTATCTATTTTGGGGCCGGGTTTTATATCTGGCTGCTCGTGTTTTATCGCCTCCTGATCGAGACTTGCAGATCGGGACCGGCACCGGACTCTTCGGTCACGGAATGGCAGCCGCTTGAGGCCGCCGACAGGAAATTTGATTCACGCGAGCCCATGCGCGGGCGGTCGCCGGTCGTCTTTCGAATCTCGCCCTGGCCGTGGGTCAAGTTGATCGGCTATTTTATCGTTCTGCCGATGCTGGGGATCAATCTCCTGATCGGTGTGCTCGCCCCGCCGCTATGGCAGCAGTTGCCTCCCATCGAACAGTATGCGATCGCCCTGAGCACAATCCCTATTGCGGTGCATCTTCGGGGGATTTTTCCTGATGCATTACCGGTTGCTGCATTTCGGGATCGGTTCACGGGCCTGCAGCTACCGGATTGCTAGTCCTGGGTCCGACATGCGATCGATTGTCTGCCATTACGAGGGATCGTTTCCGCTAGATTTGGTCGCGGGGATTTGGGTACGTGAGAAATTATCACCGTTCTTGCGGTGGAAGGAATTGCACTACGGAATAACATTTAAGGACGGCGATGAGATGCACCTTGGTGTGACGACCCGCAATGCGAGCTGGACGGGTATTTCTGACCTTAAATGGGAGCGGGTGCTCGACGAGCTGAGCCCGCGAACCGGCATCGCCATCGAGAGACACAAGCACGGGGCGCAGTCGCCCAAGTTGTCGCTCGTCTGAGCCCAGTAAGACTAAGCAGGGCTGGAAGCGCCGTCGCCGCTCGCCCGCGGCGTCAACCGCAGCGCAATCAGCGCGGCATTGAGATCGCTGACTTCCGGGCGCATCGGCGCCGGAGGCGACGCGGCGCCTCCAAGGCAACTCCGGTTCCGTCGACGGTCGGCTGGCTCGCCTCCCATTTGACGATCTCGAAGACGCCGTCGAAGTGCTCGACCACCGCGGTGCAGCTTTCCACCCAGTCGCCGCAATTGATGTAGCGTCAGGCCGAGCTTGCGTCGCGGATCACCGCATGATGGATGTGGCCGCAGATCACGCCGTCGACGCCGCGGCGCGCGGCCTCCGACGGCAGCGTGTTCTCGTACTCGCCGATGAAGTTGACGGCGTTCTTGACCTTCAGCTTGGCCCATTGCGACAGCGACCAGTAGGTCAGCCCGAACGCCCGCCGGATCGTGTTGAAATAGGTGTTGAGCCAGATCGCGAGGTCGTAGGCGTTGTTGCCGAGCAGCGCGAGCCAGCGCGCGTGGCGAATCACGACGTCGAACAGGTCGCCGTGGATCGACGAGATAGCTCTTGCCGTCGGCGCCGACGTGGACGGCGTCTCTCGATCACCTCGATGCCGCCGAAATGCGTGCCGTAGTAGTCGCGCAGGAATTCGTCGTGATTGCCGGGGATGTAGACGAGCCGCGTGCCTTTGCGCGCCTGCCGCAGAAGCTTCTGCACGACGTCGTTGTGGGTCTGCGGCCAGTACCAGTTGTTGCGCAGCTGCCAGCCGTCGACGATGTCGCCGACGAGGTAGACGGTCTTGGCCTCGTAGTGGCGCAGGAAGTCGAGCAGCGTCTCGGCCTGGCAGCCTCTCGTCCCGAGATGGATGTCGGACAGAAAGAGTGTTCGAACCCGTCTCGGGCCGCTCGTGGTCCGTTCAAGCATCAGCGCCCCTGTGGATAACCTGTGCGAGATTTGGCTGATTTCTATTGCAGCCAAATGACGATATCTATCGGCGCGTGATCCGCGACGGTCGCGATCGCGCATGGCAGTTGTCGCGCCAGACAAAGCCGTTGCCGAGCCAGCTCGCACACCACAACACCGGCAGCAATGCGTCGCGCATCATCCATGCGAGCGGCGAGCGCCAGGACAGTTGCCAGCCGGCCGCCGCGGCGAGCGACGCTTCGGCGCCGTACCAGAGCGCGACGAATGCCGGCAGAGCGAGCGACACGGCCAATCGTTCGTCGCCGGCCGACGATCGTCCAGGCAGCGAGCGGCGGGATGCATCGCCGGAAAGCAGTCTCCGGCAGGAAGAACAGCACGAACGTGTCGCGCCGCAGCCGCGCCCAGCGGATTTGCCGCCGCCACACCTCGCGCGGCGGTTCGCCGGCCGAGCGGCTGCGCGAACGGGCGGTTGACGACGCGCACGCGCAGGCCCTGCCGGCGGACGATCTTGGTGGAGGCCGCGTCCTCCGCGAGTTCGCGCTCCAAGAGCGCGGATGCCGCCGGCCGCCTCGATGAGGTCGCGGCGATAGAGCATGGTCTTGCCCTGCGCGAAGCCCACGCCGATGTCGTCGGCGAAGCACTGCCAGCGCGCCTGGTAGGTGTTGAGAAAGGCGCATTCGAGTTCCGCCCAGATGCCCTCCGGACGGCTGCCGATCGCCGGCGATGAAACGACTCCGGTGTCGGCCGTCCAGGTCGCCGAACAGCTCCTCGCAGGTAGTCGGCTGGCATCAGGACATTGCTGTCGGCCATGACGATCCAGGGATGAACTGGCCGCGTTCCAGCCTTTGACGACGTTGTTCAGCTTCGGATTGTCGCTGACGCGGTCGTTACCCGACGAGCAGGCGCGCCGGAACGTCGGGATGCGAATCGATCAGGCGCTGCACCACCGGGATCACCGGGTCGTTCGCCTGCGCGACGCAGAACAGAACCTCGTAGTGCGGGTGGGCGAGATCGAACGACGAGGCCAGCGTCGGTTCGGCTGAAGTTCTCGATCCCGCACAGCGGGCGTACGATCGAAACGCCTTCGCCGCGCGTCACGACGGCGGAAGAGGCCAGCGGCCGCCGCACCCGCGCGATGACAACGGCGATGCTCGCGATGTGCAGGAGCGTGGCGATGGCGCAGAATGCGCCGGCGGAAAGACTCACCAAGGTCATCCGGCCTTGGATAGGGCGAACGTATGACTCATGAATGACAAGCGGTTGCTTTCGTTATTGTCATGGCCGTGTCATGGGTTCGATGAGGCCCTGTCAGCACCCGCCGCCATAGTCGCCGCCGCGAATCATGGAGTGAACGAGATGGCCATCCGCATCCGTAGCGACCTCACCCGGCGGCGGCTGGTCGCCGTCCGGCGCATCGGCTGCGGCGCTTGCGGTGATCGGCGGGATTGCCAGGCCTTCGATCAGCCGCGCAGCCGACCGGCCGCTGGTCACGCACGGCGTGCAGTCCGGCGATGTCTCGGTCGATTCGGGCAGTGGTCTGGGCGCGCGCCGATCGCCCGGCGCGGATGCGGGTCGAGATTTCGACGACCGACAGTTTCAGGAACATCCGCCAGGGTGCATTCGTGGATGCGCTGCCCGAAAGCGACTTCACCGCCAAGCTGCTGCTCGAAGGCCTGCCGTCCGGCCAGGACATCTTCTACCGGATACGCTTTCAGGACCTCGCCTCGCCGACCGTCGAGAGCGAGCCGGTCGTCGGGCGGTTTCGCACCGCGCCGTCCGACCGCCGTTCGATCTCTTTCGTCTGGTCGGGCGATACCGCCGGTCAGGGCTGGGGCATCGATGAATCGCGCGGCGGGATGCGCGCCTACGCGGTCATGCGGCGCAACCGGCCGGACTTTTTCATCCACAGCGGCGATACGATCTACGCCGACGGGCCGCTCGCCAGCGAGCAGAAGATGCCGGGCGGCGGTGTCTGGAAGAACCTCGTCACCGAGGAGAAGTCGAAGGTCGCCGAGACGCTCGCCGAGTTTCGCGGCAACTACAAGTACAACCTGCTCGACCGGAATGTGCGTGAATTCAACGCCGAGGTCCCGATCTTCAGCCAATGGGACGACCACGAGGTCACCAACAACTGGTGGCCCGGCGAGATGCTGACGCGCGCCGAGCACCGTCGCAAGAATTACAGCGAGCAGAGCGCGCTGCTGCTGGCCGCGCGCGCTGGCCGTGCGTTCCACGAATACATGCCGATCCGTACGACAATGGCGGAGCCGGGCCGGATCTATCGGACCATCTCGTACGGCCCGCTGCTCGACGTGTTCATGATCGACATGCGCAGCTATCGCGGGCCGAACGGCGAGGGCAACAGCGAGACCTACGGTCCCGACAGCTACATCCTCGGCCCGGCGCAGGTCGCGTGGCTCAAGCGCGCGCTGGTCGCGTCGCGCGCGACCTGGAAGGTCATCGCGGCCGACATGCCGATCGGCCTGATCGTGACCTACGACAGCGACCGGAAATGGGGTGTCGAGGCCGTTGCCCAGGGTGATGGCCCGGCGCGCGGCCGCGAGCTCGAGATCGCCGACTTGCTGACGTTCATCAAGCGCGCCGGCGTTCGCAACACCGTCTGGCTCACCGCCGACGTGCATTACACCGCGGCGCACTACTACGATCCCAACCTGGCGGTGTTCCAGGACTTCGAGCCGTTCTGGGAGTTCGTCTCCGGCCCGATTCATGCCGGCACGTTCGGTCCGGCCCGGCTCGACAACACGTTCGGGCCGCAGCTCCGCTTCATGAAGGCGCCGACCCGGGAGCAGGGCCAGAACCTGCCGCCGAGCGAAGGCTTGCAGTTCTTCGGACAGGTGGCGATCGACGGCTCGAGCGAGGTGATGACGGTGACGCTCAAGGACGTCGAGGATCGCGCGCTGTGGTCGGTCAATCTCGATCCCCGCGCGCGTTGAGGACAAACGCGCGGACAAGCGTGATCGGCGAGCGGAGAGCGCGGCCGGCGCCATCGGCAACGGAATGGTGAGGCAGCGAACGGTGTCGACAGCCTGGCTCGCACTCTTTCTGGCGGGACTCCTGGAGATCGGCTGGGCGCTCGGGCTGAAATACTCCGACGGGTTCACGAGATTCTGGCCGAGCGTCGCCACCGTCACGGCGATCGCTTTCAGCTTCCTGCTGCTCAGCTTCTCGCTCCGGGCGGTGCCGTTCGGCACCGCCTACGCGATGTGGACCGGGATCGGTGCTGCCGGGACCATGGTCATCGGCATGGTGATGTTCGGCGAATCGGCCGACGCGTTTCGCGTCGGCTGTCTCGTGCTGATCATCGCCGGCATGGTCGGGCTCAAGCTCGCGTCGCAGAGCTAGCGACCACCTCCCGGCGCAGCAGGCGAGCGCTCCATATTGACAGCCGCGCGGCCTGTTCCGAACATCGCTGTTCCGCCACGGCGGTCCACGGAGGTGCTGCATGCTTCGCGCCCGGACATTTGGCCTGCTCGCAGCGGCGTCGCTGGCGATCGCCATGTCAACGCTCACCGGCTGGTCGCAGCCAGCGCGCACCATCCGGATCGTCATCTCGGTGCCGCCGGGCGGCACCATCGACCTGCTCTCGCGGGTCCTCGCCGAACATGTCGGCAAGACGAACGGCCAGACCGTCATCGTCGAAAGCAAGCCGGGGGCGGGCGGCATCATCGCGGCGGAAACCGCCGCGCGGGCGACGGCCGACGGCAACACGCTGCTGGTCAACACCAACGGCATGCTGATCAACGCGCTGCTGCGCAAGGTCAGCTTCGATCCGGTGACGAGCTTCGAGCCGGTCTGCTATCTGGTGCGCTCGCCCCAGGTGATCGTCGTCAACAGTACGTCGCCCTACCGCACGCTCGCCGATCTGATCGATGCGGCACGCGCCAAGCCGGCGGAACTGTCGATCGCCAGCGTCGGTCCCAACACCACGCAGCACATCGCGATCGAGCGGCTCAAGCAGGTCGCCGGCGTCAACCTGACCTATGTGCCGTATACCGGCGGCGCGCCCGCCATCAACGCGCTGCTCGGCGGCCACATCACGGCGGTCTTGCAGAACTATTCGGAGATCGGCGAACAGTTGCAGACCGGCAAGCTGCGGGCGCTCGCCACGCCCGCCGCGAAGCGGATCGAACCATTGCCTGACCTGCCGACGATCGCGGAGTCCTACAAGGACTTCGAGGCCGAGGTCTGGTTCGGGCTGGTGACGACCGCGAAGACGCCGCGCGAGACCGTCGCACAATTGATCGACTGGTTCAGCGCGGCGCTGCGCGCGCCCGACGTGAAGGCGAAGCTCGTCGCGCAGGCGCTCTACCCCAATCCGACCTGCGGCGCCGAGTTTGCGGCGTATATCCGGCGTCAGTCGGAGGAGTACGCCCGCGTGATCCGCGAGCTGAACATCAAGGGCGGGTAGGGCCCGGTTGCTGTTTCAGGCTATCGCTGTTTCAGGCTCACGGGTGCCATTCGAGGCAACTGTGCTGAAAGATCGGCAACTGGCCTTCCGGAGCGGTCGTCGGAATGGTCCGAACTCGCTCGGAGGTCAGCGCGCACGCATGGCCCGCCTTCTTCACGGTCAGCGCCACGGCGGTCGCGCTGATGACGAGGGATACGATCAACGCCAATACCGCGCCCATCTTGATCAAGGTTGTCTGCATGGTTTTTTCACTTTCTCAGTTTCTTGCCGGCTTGCCACACTTGGCAGGCGCGGGGTTCCTGGCGCTGCAATTGGGATCGGGTGACGGATCCCGCAACGCACAATGAAGTGACTCGTTGTGAACCGAGATGTGAAAAAGTCTTATATTATCAATATATTATCGGTTACAGAAATTTGATGCGATGCCCGCTGGCGGCCTGCAATCGGCCACTTTCAGGCCGGCGGCGGCGGGTCCTCGCTGGGGCCGCGCAGCGGCCGCTCCTCCATCCACAGCAGCGCGATCAGGCTGATCACCAGGCACACCACCCCGAGCGCGAACACGCCGCGGAACACATGGGCGAGATCGACGCCCAGCGTCTGCACGGCGGCCGTCACGTGGGTGATGTTGCCGCCGCGCTCGGGCGACACGCCGAGCGCGTTGAGCACGATCGCGCCCATCGCGGCGACGATGAAGGCCGCCGCCAGTCCGCGGAAGAAATTCATGCCGCCCATCGCGGCGCCGACCTGATAGCGCGAGACCGCGTTCTGGATCGACACCGTGCCGACCGGATAGGTGGTGCCGATGCCGAACGCCACGATGCTGAGCACGACCGCGCCGATCAGCGGCGGCATCCCCGGGTGCCAGGCGAGCAGCGCGAGCGCCACGATCGAGCACGCACAGGCAGATCACCGGCACCCGCTTGTAGTGATCGAGGTGCATCATGGCGCGTCCGGCCGCGATCGAGCCCGGCGTCGACATCACGACGATCGGAATGAGCGCGAGCCCCGAATCGCTCGCCGAGAACTTGTGGACGAGCTCGTAGTAGAGCGGCAGGAAGATCGTCAGCCCGATCACCACGCCCTGCGAGAACGACGGTGCAGATCGTGCCGGCGCGCATCACCGGATTGCGCAGCACCGGCATCGGCAGGAACGGCTCGGACGCCTGCGTCAGCCGCCAGGCAGAACAGCAGCGTCAGCACCCCCGAAGCCACCACCAGCCCGATGATCGCCGGCGACGTCCACGGGTAGCGGCTGCCGCCCCAGGTCAGCGCCAGCAGCAGCGGGATCGATCGAGGCCATCATCAGCGCGGCGCCGATCAGGTCGAGCCGGTGCTTGCGGTCATGCCGCGGCAGGCCCTTGAGGCTCCGGTGCGCCATGTAGAGCGGCCACGAGCCCGATCGGCACGTTGACCCAGAAGATGATCGACCAGTGGAAATGCTCGGCCAGGATGCCGCCGAGCGCCGGGCCGCTCGAGGCCCGCCGTGACCCAGACGGAGCCCATATAGGCCTGGTAGCGGCCGCGTTCGCGCGGCGCGACCGCGTCCGCCATGATCGACTGCGCCAGCGGCAGGATGCCGCCGCCGCCGATGCCCTGCAGCCCGCGGCCGAGGATCAGCGTGATCATGTTGGGCGCGAGCGCGCAGGCGGCGGAGCCGGCGACGAAGATGCCGATGGCGGCGAGCATCATGGCGCGCCGGCCGTGGATGTCGCTGAGCTTGCCGTAGAGCGGCGCGACCGCGGTCGAGGTCAGCAGATAGGCGGTAACGACCCAGGGCAGCAGCTCGAAGTCGTGAAAGTCCCGGCCGATGGTCGGCAGCGCGGTGGCGACGATGGTCTGGTTGAGCGCGGCCAGGAACATCGCCAGCATGAGGCCGAACACGATGGTGCGGATTTCGCCGTGCGTGAGCACCCAGCGTCCGGGCTGTGGTCCGCGTCGGGGGCGGTGCGGGCGGGTCGGTTCATCGGCATGCGCGATATCTACCCGGTCTTCGCGCGTTGCCGCGGTCTCGATCCGGACCGCGTACGTGCCAAATCAGCCTGCTGATCGCACCGGCGTTTGCCGCCGGACGCCCGGATGGCTACTCTACGCCGGCGTGCGGAGTATCCGAGACGCAGCCTGGGCACGGGCTGGGAGGCGGATCGATAGCGGGAGGCGGCATGAAGACCATTCTGGTTCCGGTCGAGCAGCACGATCTCATGAAGTCGACGTTGCAGACGGCGCTCCTGCTCGCAAAATCCTTCGACAGCTACATCGAGGGGTTTGCGCTGTTCCCCGCAATGGTCGAGCTCTATGCGCTCGACCCCGGCGGCCCGCTGCCGATCGAGTTCAACGAGAACGAAGTCGAACTGGCGAAGGAAGCCCGCAGCCTGTTCGAGGACTTCATGAGCGGCCAGGGCGTGGCGCAAGTCGAGCAACGGAGCGGCTCGCTGTCGTACGGCTGGCTGGATGCGGCGCCCGGATGGCGATCGATTCGTCGGCAGCTACGGACGGGTTTTCGACGTCATCGTCCTGGGCCGGCCGGACACCGGGCGGGGCCGGCCGAGCATGATGACGATCGAGGCCGGGCTGTTCGAAACCGGCCGGCCGATTCTGATCGCGCCGCCGTCGCCGCCGCAGCGCATCGGCGAAAACATCCTGGTCGCGTGGAACTGCAGCACCGAGCAGGCGCACACGACGGCGCTCGCGATGCCGCTGCTGCAAGAAGGCGCAGCGCGTCGTCGTGCTCACGGTCAAGGGCGGAACCGTGCCAGGCCCGAGCGGCGAGCAGTTGTGCGCTATCTCAAGCGCAACGGCATCAATGCGGAGCCGATCACGGTGCGCCCCGGAAGGCCGCAGCACCGGCGAGGCCATCCTGGCGCAGGCCGCGGCGCTCGGCTGCGATCTGGTGGTCAAGGGCGCCTATACCCAAAGCCGGCTGCGCCAGATGATCTTCGGCGGCGCCACCCGTCACATCCTGGCGCACTCCAACCTGCCGGTCCTGATGGCGCATTGAGCGTGTCGCTTGGCGGATGACAGGCGGACGAGAGATCTGCCGGTCAAGCCGCGGCACGGGCGCCGAATGCCGGCATGAAGATCGCCACCTTCAACATCAACAACGTCAACAAGCGGCTTGGCCAATCTGCTGGCCTGGCTGCGCGAAGCGAAGCCGGACGTCGTCTGCCTGCAGGAGTTGAAGGCTGCGGATTCCGAATTTCCCGTCGCGGCGATCGAGCAGGCGGGCTATGGCGCGGCCTGGCACGGCCAGAAATCATGGAACGGCGTCGCCATCCTGGCGCGCGGCGCCGAGCCGATCGTGACGCGCGTCGGATTGCCGGGCGATCCGGCCGACACGCAGGCGCGCTACATCGAGGCCGCCGTGCAGGGCGTGATCGTGACTTCGCTCTATGCGCCGAACGGCAATCCGCAGCCGGGACCGAAGTTCGACTACAAGCTGGCGTGGCATGCGGCGCCTCGACGCCCACGCGCGCGAGCTTTACGGCGCGGGCGTTCCGGTCGTCCTGGCGGGCGACTACAACGTCGTGCCGACCGATTTCGATATCTATCCGACCAAATCGTACGCCAGGGACGCACTGGTGCAGCCCGAAAGCCGGGAGTTGTTTCGCCGCCTCATCGATCAGGGCTGGGTGGATGCCGTCCGGACGCTCAATCCGGACGCGCCGATGTTCACCTTCTGGGACTACATGCGCAACCGCTGGCCGCGCGATGCCGGGCTGCGGCTCGATCATCTGCTGCTGAGCAAGCCGGCCGCGCGCCGGCTCGCGGATGCCAGTGTCGATCGGGACGTGCGCGGCGAGACCGGCGCCAGCGATCATGCGCCCGCATGGGTCGTGCTGCGTGACGCAGCGGCGCGACGCAGTCCGGTGCGCCGCCCAGCGCCGAAAAAGGCCACGACGCGCCGCAAGGCCAAGTCTCCTGCACGCAAGATGCCCGCCGCGCGCAAGGCGGTGAGAGCGGCGCAGCCCCGACGGCCCCTGCTGGTGATCGATGGCGATTCGTTCGCGCATCGCGCCTATCACGCGCTGCCGAAGACCATCCTGCGGCGCGGCGACCGGCCCGCGGGCGCGATCCTCGGCTTTGCCAACATGCTGTTGCGCTTTTACGAGGCGGAGCGTCCGCGCGCCGTGCTGGTCGCGTGGGATACGCTCGATGTGCCGACCTACCGGCACAAGGCATTCGAGCCATATCAGAGCGGGCGCGAGTTCGATCGCGCGCTGCTCGAACAGCTCGACGCGCTGCCGGAGTTCGTGGCGGCCTGCGGATTCGCCAACGCCAAGGCGCCGGGCTACGAGGCCGACGATTTTCTCGCCTCCGCCGCGGCCGCCGAAGAACGCCGCAACGGCACGGTGCTGGTGGCGAGCGGCGATCGCGACACCTTTCAGCTTGCCTCCAGTGCGACCACCATTCTCTACCCGGTGCGCGCCGGCGAGATCGCCCGCATCGGGCCGGCCGAAGTGCGGACGCGCTACGGCGTCGATCCAAGGCAGGTGCCGGACTTCATCGCGTTGCGTGGCGATCCATCCGACAAGCTACCAGGCGTCCCGGGCGTCGGGCCGCAGGGCGCCGCAGGCATCTTGCGCACTTATGGGTCGCTCGAAGCCGCGCTCAAGGCCGGCCGGTTTGCGGCGCTTGCCGAACGTCTGCGCCTGTTCCGGTCGCTCGCGACCATGGACCGCAAGGCGCCACTGCCTCGTCTGCGCGACCAGCACCCGGCCTGGGCAAAGGCGGCCGCGCTGGCACGTGACTGGCAACTCACGCAGCTCTCCGAGCGTCTCGCCAAGCTTGCCGCCGGCGGCGACTGATGGGCGGCACTACGACCCGCGCGATGCGCTCGTAGATGAATTGGGTCGTGGTTGGGTTAAACTTAACCATGTCGAAAAATACGTTGGTCATTCGGCTTCCGGAATGAAGCGCACGCGCCGCCGACAACGGATTCATCAACGCGTTGATGAATGCAGCAACATTGGAGAAGGCAACTCGGATCATGTCTCGCTTTGTTCCTGGAGAACGAATCGAGGCGGGTCGAATCGCCCGACGCCATTCGTTGTCGGCGAGTTAATTCACTTGCAGCCGAGCTTGCTCGACAGGGTTCACTCGCATCCGGAATGCGAATTTGCCTTCGACGTTCGGTCGTGCTGAACGTTCGTCGCTGAATGCTGAATTGCCGACCAACCGTGCGCACCGGAGCATTGCGCGAACACATCGTCGGACGTGGGAGCAGTCTCGATCGTGGGCGTGCCGGAGCAAGGGCGGCTCCGCTTGTGGGGGCGTCAGAAGGGGAGAGCCGAAATCAGGCCTGCTCGGAATCGGTCTTGAGATGCTGTTCGAGGAAGCGCCGCAGCTCTTTCTCCAGGGCGGCGAGCTTCTCGAGGCGCAGGGAAATGCTCAGAAGGCGCTCGGAAGAACCGGCTTCCTCATCCGGAAATGCGGCGAAGTATCGCTTTCCGTTCAGCATCGCTGCCCTCCCGGCTAACTGCTTTTCACGGGCTACTTACGTGCATAGAGAATCGAAGCAAGGTGATTCGCACAAGCATATCAACGCGATAAATGCCACTTGTGCCTTTGCCGTCACAAGCCTGTCATGTGCGTGTTGCCGTTCGCGCGCGGCTCGTCCAGTACTCCCAGGCGCGGGCCATCGGCTTGGCTTGCAGATTGAACGCACAGGCTTTTTCGGCTTCGCCCGGGGTCAGCGGACTGACGCCGCCAAGGCCGTAGGCCTCCCGTTGCATCTCGGCGTTCCGGCATGAGTAGATCGCGCGGAACACCATCTGCTCCAGCGTCTCGCCGGCCACCGTGGCGCCGTGGCGGCGCATCAGCACCAGCCAGTTCGGCCCGAGTGCGCGTGCCAGCGACCGGCCTTCGTCGGGCTTGGACACGATCAAGGTGGTGTCGCCGAACTCGTCGCGCTGGTCCCAGAACGGCACCTTCGCCCCCATCGTCGCGCCGAGATGGCTGACCGGAACCAGCGGCACGCCGGAGATGCAGAAGGGCATGACGGCGCGCGCATGATGGTGGCAGACCGCGTTCACGTCTGGCCGCGCTTCGTAGATGCAGCCGTGAATGACGCGCTCGCCGTAGAGCATGACGGTCGGCGGAACGACCGGCTCGGAGTCGAGCGTGAACTCGAGGATGTCGCCGGGTTCGACCAACTCCGGGCTGCGCGAGCGCGGGAGCAGATAGCGGCCGGGGTCGGTGGGGTGGCGCATGCTGACATGACCGAAGGCGTCGAGGACACCCTCGTGAGCGAGAATGCGGTTGGCGAGCGCGAGCTTCTCGCGCGCTTGATCAAGTGCGGTCATGGGCATCTCCGGTGAAATTCAAACGTCTGGCGTCCAGTCCGGCGGCGCCAGCTCGAAGCCGGCAAATTCGAAACCGGGCGCGACCGTGCAACTCACCAGCGTCCAATCGCCGAGGCCGTGTGCGGCTTGCCAGACGTGCGTCGGCACCACCGCCTGCGGCCGTTCGCCTGCGGCGAGGTCGGCGCCAAGCGTGATGCGTTCGCGCGGCCCGTCCGTCCGTGCGATTTCCAGAACGAGCGGCGCGCCGGCGTGATAGTGCCAGACCTCGACCGCGTCGACCCGATGCCAGTGCGATCGCTCGCCGCGCGCCAACAGAAAATAGATCGCCGTGGAAACCGGGCGTCGTCCGTCGATCGTGAGGGGATCGCGAAACGTCTGGCGGAAGTGTCCGCCTTCGGGATGCGGCTTGAGGTCGAGCAGGCGGATGATGTCTGCGGCAGACAGCATAGGGGAGGGGACCGGCGGCGATGGGCGAGCATACGCACGCGTTCGGCTCGCATGCAATCCGACGGCTTGACGCGATGAGAGGGCAATCCGACTGCATCGCCTGCGATTTCCGCCTCGGCAAAAGAAAGCGCGGGCCGATGTGGCCCGCGCGCGTCCATCGAGATGATGTCCGGGCGTTAATTCGCCGCGAAGCAATAGAACAAGCCGTTGCCGCCGGTGCCCCTCAGATCGCTTTGGCTGCAGCCGCCCTCCGGTCCGCGCGAGGGATGCGACGAGTTCCAGGACTTCGAGGCGGCGTCGTCACGCAGTCCCTTACGGTCGATATGACCAACCATCGCGGCGCCCTGGGTGCTGCTGGTCCAGTTACGGCAGGTCCGGTCTTCGCCGGCCGCGAACGCGCGGCCATCCGGCTGCGACCCGGTCAGGACGTCGTGATAGTTGGGCGTATAGCCGACGCCGGAAACGATCGTGCCGCGCTCGGTCAGCGAGTTCGGCATTCCGAGCTTGTTGTTGTCGCTGTGCAGATCGTCGACGTTCTGCGCGACGACCTCGCCCTTGAAGTTCTGCCAAGGGCCCTTTCCGATCCGATCGCGCGCATTGACGGCCTGTGCGCCGTCGGCCGCTTGCGTGCTCAGATAGGCCCGCCAGGTCTTGGTGCCGGCGCCGGCGCCTTGCGCGAGCGTCTGGCACTGCCGGTCCGCGCCCTCCAGGCCGCCGAGGTCCGCGCCCTTGCCGGGGCCGGTGCTCACGACGAAGAAGGTCATATTGGGTGACTGCGGCGGCGCCTGTTGCGCCTGGACGTGTCCGGTCATGCCGAGGAACACCAGCATGGCGGTGGCGGACAGGATCGTTTGTGCGTGGTCCTTCATGGAATCTCTCCGAATGACGAGCGGCTCCCTGCCAGCCGTTGTTCAAGATGTGTGGCATCGGTGCGGGCGCGACGGCAGGGTCGCGTCCGCATGCTCGGGAAGAATGTGGCTGGCTACTGTGCGAAGCAGTAGAACAGGCCGTTCCCGCCGGTTGCGATCAAGTCAGGCTGGCTGCAGCTACGCGACATATGCGCGGCGTTCCACGATTTGACGAACGGCGTGATCACGCCGCCGTTGCGGTCGATATGACCCACCATGGCGGCGCCGAAGGTGCTGCTGGTCCAGTTGCCGCAGGTCAGGTTCATGTTGGCCGGGAAGGCACGGCCGTCCGGCGTCGAGCCGGTCAGGATGTCATGCCAGTTGGGCGTCATGCCGGTGCCCGAGACGATGGTGCCTCGCTCGGTCAGCGAATTCTCCATGCTGAGCTTATTGTTGTCGCTGTGCAGGTCGTCGGGATTCTGCGCGACGACCACGCCTTTGAAATTCTGCCAGGGGCCGGGTCCGATGCGGTCGCGGGCGTTCACGGCGCCGCCTTGCCGGGCTGCGTTACTGCTGAGATAGGCCCGCCAGGTCTTGCTGCCGGCGCCGGCGTTCTGCGCGAGCGTCTGGCAGTGGCGGTCGGCGCCTTCCAGTCCGCCCAGGTCCGCGCCTTTGCCCGGTCCGATGCTGGTCACGAAGAACGTCATGTTCGGCGACTGCGGCGGCGCCTGCTGGGCCTGGCTCGCAGTTGCGCCGAACGCAACTAACGCAATTACACTACACTTCTTCCATGACATGGGTCGCCCTCCTGTTTGCCGGTCAGCCGTTTTGAGCTCACCTTGGCGCGCCAACTTAACATGAATTCCAGTCGGGCAAGCGGCCGCGCCGCCGCTCGCGATCATTTGAATAGCGAGAGTTTATTTCGGTTTGATGATTCCGCGCGGATAAGGCGTCAGGATTTGTTCTTGCGCTCGCGAATCTCGGCAAACACTTTCCACGCCGGTCCGCCGGCCAGCCCGACCAATGCAGCGACTTCGGGGAGGTCGGCGCGCAGGAACGGATTTTCAGCCTTCTCTTCGCCGATGGTGGAAGGAATTGTCGGCTTCCCGGCCGCCAGCAGGCCTTTGACGTCCTGCTCGCGCGCGGCGAGCGCGCGGTTGTCCGGCTCGATCGTGCGGGCAAAGCGAATATTCGCCTGCGTGTATTCGTGGCCGCAATAGATGCGCGTGTCGTCGGGCAGCCCGCGCAGCTTGAGCAGCGACTGCCACATCATCTCGGGATTGCCCTCGATCACGCGGCCGCAGCCGATCGAGAACAGTGTATCGCCTGCGAACAAGAGCTTGTCGGCGTCGAACACGTAGCTGATGTGCCCGGCGGTATGACCGGGCGTTTCGAGGACACGGGCTTCCAGTCCTCCGACCCGGACCTTGTCGCCTTCGCGGACCGTTTCGTCGACCAATGGGATGCGCGCCGCCTCTGCGAGCGGAGCGACCACGCGGCAGCCGTGGTGCTGCTTGAGCGCCGGAATGCCGTCCGTGTGGTCGGCATGATGATGCGTCACCAGGATGTCGGTGAGCTTCCAGCCGGTTGCCTTGAGCGCGGCTTCGACCGCGGCGGCTTCCGGCGCATCGATAGCCGCCGTGGCGCCGGTTTCGGGATCGTGCAGGAGTACGCCGTAGTTGTCCTTCAGACAGAGGAACAGATGGGTCTGTGCCGGCATACCTTTGTCCTCGGTTGATCGCGTATCGCAGCAGCTCGACCCTAACTTAGGCGTTGCGTCGTAGGGATCGCAAGGCGTTCCGCCCGGCGCGCCGCGTCAGGTTGCGGCAACGACGGCACACCCAAATCGTGGTAGTTCTCGTGTCGTCATGTCCATCGACGTCGTCGATCTTCGCAATTTCTACGCCCAGCACCTCGGCGCGGTGGCGCGGCGCTTCATCGGGGACGGCATCCGCAAGCGCTTCACCGACATGCATGGATTGCGCCTTCTCGGCGTCGGATATGCGACGCCCTATCTCGGGTTGTTCCGAGAGGAGGCGGAGCGCTGCCTGGCGTTCATGCCGGGGGTTCAGGGTGCGATGAAGTGGCCGAGCAGCCGGGCCGGTCTTGCCGCGCTGGTCGACGAACTGGAAATGCCGCTTCCCGACTCCGCCGTCGATCGCGTCCTGCTCGTGCATGCCCTCGAGATGGCGCACGATCCGACGGCGCTCCTGCGCGAAATCTGGCGCGTGCTCGCGGCGGGCGGCCGTCTTCTTGTCGTCGTTCCCAACCGGCGCGGCGTGTGGGCGCGGATGGACACCACACCATTCGGTCACGGCCGGCCCTATTCACGCTCGCAGATCACGCAGCTCATGCGAGAGACCTGGTTCACGCCGACCGGCTGGGGCGAAGCGCTGCACATGCCGCCGGTGGCGCGCCGCTGGTTCCTGCGTTCGGCGGTCGCCTGGGAGCGCGTCGGCGGGACCATTGCGACGCCGTTCGCCGGCGTACACATCGTCGAGGCCACCAAACAAGTCTATCGGGTTATCCCGGCGCGGCGCGAGCGAGCACGCCTGGTGCCGACGCTGGAGCCGGCGTTGGCGCCTTCACCTGGCGGGGCGTAGAGGCGGCTGCGGAATCGCGGGTGCTATTCTTCGCGCGGCGTCTGGTCGCCGCCGCGGGTCTCGCCCGGTGCCCCTTCCTGTCGCGGGCCGCGATGGCGGCGACGGCGGCGATGCAGCGGGAAGCGGTCGCCTTGGGCTTCATGGCCATTCTGTCCGTTGCCCGGTGGGTTTGGCTGCGGCGAACCCTGCCCGCCGGTGATGAAGGACGGCAGCCGGTCGATGTCGCCATTGCTTTCGACGGGCGTCCCTTGTTGCGCGCGCGCTGCCGGCTGAGGCTGCTCGCGATGCGGGAAGGGCTGCGCATCGCGCGGCAGATAGGGCTGCTCGCCTGTTCCGTACGGCGCCTCGACCGAGTTTGCACTGGCCTGCGGCTGCTGGCTGTCTTCGTCGCCATCACCGTCTTCGTAACCCTCGTCGCGTGCGCCCGTGACCTCGGTCTCCTGCCTGGGCAGGTGCGGATTGTTCTGGCGGAACTGCTCCTGAGCGGCCGCAATGAGGCGGAAATAATGTTCGGCGTGCTGAAAATAATTCTCGGCCGAAACGGGGTCGCCGGACGTCTGCGCGTCCCGTGCGAGCTGCATGTACTTCTCGGCGATGTGGGCGGGGTTGCCCCGGATCTTCACTTCCGGTCCGTTGGATTCGTAGACGCGCGCCATCGGATTGTGATTCTTGCGGTGCTGCCCATGGCTATTATGAGTGTGAGAGTGATTGTTGTTGCGACCGCGCATCCGCTTGTTCTGACCGTTTCTCATGACTTGTCCGTTTACAGCCCTTGATTAGGACGGCGAAACCGCCGTCGCGCTTCACCAACTTTAACCGGCGCGCGAAACCGCAAGCGGCCGCGTGCTACACGGAGCTAGCAAGAAGATTTGCGGCGCCATTCGCCGCTTTCAGGTTCCGTATCGCGAAGCAGAAACCCCATAACCGCAGCTCCGCCGCGGCGTTGCCCGATTCTTCCTCATGCACATACGCAGACCACTACCTGATCGCAGCATGTGTGCCGAACCGTTGAAGCTCTCGTCCCGAGTGGGCAAATCCACCTGCCGGACCCATCCGGCGCTTTACATTCGCTCCATTCGCACCATCGGCTCTCCGCGTTCGCTCGGGGCTCGCTATGGGTGCGCTCAATATCTCGGGTCAATTCCGTGCCTGGAAGCTAGTCGGTTCTGACCCACAATCCAAGCGCTTTTTTCGGTACCTGCAATGTGGAACATTCATGGCCCGCGACACAGCGTCAAGGCCCGGGGGATGCCCGCAAGGTCGGTTCTCGGTGGATCGCCGGCGGCGAACCCCGCATTCTGCATCAGCGAACTCACCGCCGCGCACTGTCCCGCCCCCAGTTCCAGAACGGCGATACCGCGAGGCTTGACCAGCCTGGCGGCGTCCCGTGCCACCGTCCGGTAACCATCGAGCCCGTCCACGCCGCCGTCGAGTGCACGCGCCGGGTCGAAGCGAGCCACCTCGGGCGACAGGCCGGCGATGTCGGTGCGGACCACATAGGGCGGATTGGCGACCAGGAGATCGAAATCTCCCGACAGCCCCGCGCCATAGTCGCAGGCCAAAAAAGACGCGCGCGATCCCAAGCCCAGGATCTGGGCATTGCGCTGCGCGCAGACAAGTGCCGCGGGACTGATATCGGTACCGACGCCCCAGGCAGACGGAAGCTCGGACAGCAGTGCGAGGAGCAGCGCGCCCGAGCCGGTGCCGAAGTCGATGATGCGCAGCGGCCGGTTGCGCGCGCCGGCACGGTCAAGTGCGGCAAGTGCGGCTTCGACCACGGATTCGGTCTCGGGCCGCGGCACCAGCGTGTCGCGATTGAGCGCCAGCGGCAGGCTCCAGAATTCCCGCATTCCGATGATGCGGGCCACCGGTTCGCCGGCGAGCCTGCGGGCGGCAAGTGTCGCCGCCGTCGCGGTCTCGTCCGCGTTTAGCCGGCGTTCGGACTGTGCGGCGAGTGCGCTGTGATCGAGGCCGAGTGCGAAGCCCAGCAGCAGCCGCGCGTCGAGTTCGGGGCTGTCGATGCCGCCCTGACGCAACAGGCGCGCCAGCTCGCGCCGCGCCGTCGCCAGCGACGCGCCCGGCGGGAGCGCCGTGGCGGGAGCCGCGATGTCGAGGGCCTGACCGGGGTGCATCAGGTCGTGGTTCCTTCGGCGGCGAGCAACTCCGCCTGATGCTCGGTCACCAGCGCATCGATCACTTCGCCCAGTGCCTCGCCCTCGACGATCTGCGGCAGCTTGTAGAGCGTGAGGTTGATGCGATGGTCGCTCACCCGGCCTTGCGGAAAGTTGTAGGTACGGATGCGCTCGGAGCGGTCGCCCGATCCGACCTGGCCGCGCCGCTCGGCGGCGCGCGCGGCGTCTTTCTTCTGCTGTTCGAAATCGTAGAGTCTGCTGCGCAGGATGGCCATCGCCTTGGCGCGGTTGCGGTGCTGCGAGCGGTCCTCCTGCATCATCACGACAATGCCGGTGGGAAGGTGGGTGACGCGCACCGCGGACTCGGTCTTGTTGACGTGCTGGCCGCCGGCGCCACCGGAACGCAGCGTGTCGATCTTCAGGTCGTCGTCGTTGATCGTCACGTCCACCTCCTCGGCCTCGGGGAGCACCGCGACAGTCGCGGTCGAGGTGTGGATGCGGCCGGAACCCTCGGTGTCCGGCACGCGCTGGACGCGATGAACGCCGGATTCGAACTTGAGCTTGGCGAACGCGCCGCGGCCGCGGACCTCGGCGACGATCTCCTTGTAGCCGCCCATGGTGCCTTCGCTGGCCGAGATCACCTCCACCTTCCAGCCCTGCTTGGCGGCGTAGCGCTCGTACATCCGGAACAGGTCGCCGGCGAACAGGCTGGCCTCGTCGCCGCCGGTGCCGGCCCGGATTTCGAGGATGACGTTGCGCTCGTCCATGGCGTCCTTCGGCAGCAGCGCGAGCATGATCTGGTGCTCCAGCGCTTCGCGCTTCTGTTCGAGCGCCGGCTTCTCGCCGCCCGCCATGGCGCGCATCTCCGAGTCGGTGGCGGGATCGGCGATCAGCGCGTCGAGGCCGGCGATTTCGTCGGTGACGTGCCGATAGTTGCGCACGGTCTGGATCACCGGCCCGAGTTCGGAGAACTCGCGCGACAGCTTCACATAGGTCTCCGGTGCGACCTGGCTCGCCAATTCGTGCTCGATCATCCGGTAGCGGTCGAGCAGCGCGTCGAGTTTATGTTGCGGAAGCATCGGCCTGAAGTTGCGCGGGGTCCAGCCGATGTCAGGCGGACCCGGTCCTCGTCTCGCGGGAAAATGGATCGCCGGGCCAAATCCCGGCACTGAGAAGGTGTGCGTTCATTCCTAAATCTGCAAGTTATGTTCCGCCGCGAAGGTCGTCAGCCGCTCGCGGATCGGCACGCTGCCGGAGGGGCTGTCGATCAGCGGGTTCAGGAGGGCCGCGGCTTTTTTGACGTCGAGATCGAGCAGCATGGCCTTGACCGGCCCGACCGCAGAAGGCGACAGCGACAGCGAGCGATAGCCGAGCGCCGTCAGTGCGAGCGCCCCGATCGGCTTCGAGGCGAGTTCTCCGCACAGCGTCACCGGCTTGCCACGCCCGCGGCTCTTCTCGATGATCAGCCTCAGCGCGCGCAAGATCGGCGCGGACAGCGTATCGAACCGCTCGGCGACGCGAGCGTTGCCGCGGTCCGCCGCGTAGAAGAATTGCATCAGGTCGTTCGAACCCACGGACAGGAAATCGACGCGGTCGAGCAGTTCGTCGAGCTGATAGAGCAGCGACGGCACCTCGACCATGGTGCCGATTTCCACCCGATCCGGCAGCTTGTGGCCGTGCCGGCGCAGATGCGTGAGTTCGCGCTCGATCAGCGTCTTCGCCTCGTCGAACTCTCCGACCGAGGCGATCATCGGAAACATGACCTTGAGCTCCCGGCCGCCGGCCGCCCGCAGCAGCGCGCGAATCTGGCTGCGCAGCAGACCCGGCCGGTCGAGCCCGAGCCGGATCGCCCGCCAGCCCAGGGCCGGGTTCTCCTCCTCGACGTTGCGCATGTAGGGCAGCACCTTGTCGCCGCCGATGTCGAGGGTGCGGAACGTCACCGGCTTTTCGCCGGCGGCGTCGAGCACGGCGCGATAGAGCGCGAACTGCTCGGCGGTGCGCGGGAACGCCGCCGCCACCATGAACTGCAGCTCGGTGCGGAACAGCCCGATGCCGGCGGCGCCGGTTTCCTCGATGTGCGGCAGGTCGACCGCGAGTCCCGCATTGATCATCAGCGTCACCTTCTCGCCGTCCTTGGTGACGCAGGGCTTGTCGCGCAGCGCGAGGTACTGCATCTGCCGCCGCGCCCGCAGCCGCACCCGCTCGATATAGGCGGCCTCCATGTCGGGCGACGGGCGGATGTGCACATCGCCGGTGGCGCCGTCGACGATGACGGCATCCCCCGGGTCCGCAATGCCGGTCGCATTGGCAATCTCGCCGACCGCCGCGATGCCGAGCGCGCGCGCGACGATGGCGACGTGCGAGGTCGGGCCGCCTTCCTCGAGGATCAGTCCGCGCAGGCGCCGGCGGTCGTAGTCGAGCAGCGCCGCGGGGCCCATCGAGCGCGCGACCAGGACGGCGTTCTCCGGGAGTCGTTCGCGGGTCGGCGCGTGTTCCTGGCCGCTGAGCTGGCGCATCAGCCGGTTGGCGAGGTCGTCGAAGTCGTGCAGCCGTTCGCGCAGGTAGGGATCGGTGATGCGCAGCATCCGCGCACGGGTGTCGGATTGCACGCGCTCGACGGCCGCCTCGGCGGTCAGGCCGGTCCTCACCGCCTCGTCGAGCCGGTGCTCCCAGCCCCGGTCGTAGGCGAACATCCGGTAGGCTTCCAGCACGTCCCGGTGCTCGCCGCCATCGGCGACTTCGCCGCGCTCGAGCAGCACGTCGAGGTCGGATCGCATGGTGTCGATCGCGGCTTCGAGCCGTTTCAACTCCTTCGGGATGTCGTCGGCGATGAAATTGGTGATCACCACCCGCGGCTCGTGCAGGACGACGTGACCGAGCGCGATGCCGTCGTTGAGCGCGACGCCGCTCAGATGCAGCGGCCGCCGGGCGGCCGGTTCGAGGCCGGGCTTGGCGATGGCCGAGAGTTCGCCCGAAGCGATCATCTCGGCGAGCACCATCGCGGTGGTCTGCAGCGCCTCTTCTTCTTCTTCCGTGTAGGTCCGCCGCGCCCGGTTCTGGACCACCAGGACGCCCAGCATGTTGCCGGCGCGCAGCACCGGGACGCCGAGGAAGGCGTGATAGATTTCCTCGCCGGTCTCCGGCCGGAACGAGAACGCCGGGTGGTCCTGGGCCTGCGAGAGATTGATCGGATTGGCCTCGCTGGCGACGAGACCAACCAGGCCCTCATCGGGGCGGAGAACGGTCTGGTGAACCGCCTCCGGCTTGAGGCCCTCGCTGGCGTATAGCTCGAGCGTGCCGTCCACGCGCAACACGTAGACAGAGCAGACCTCCGCCACCATGTTGGCGGCGATCAGCACCACGATCTTGTCCAGGCGTTCCTGCGCGCTGACCGGCTCCGCCATCACCTCGCGAAGCCGACGCAACAGCACGCGCGGACCGCCGAGCGCGCCACGCATGACGTGATCCTCGGGCCAGCCATTAGTGCCGGCGCTGTCTCGCTGCCGGCACGACAAAGTCAGGAAACAGCGGCCGCCGGGCCCAGGCGCCCGCGGTGGCCACCATCCACTCCGCCGTATAGCGAATGGGGTATGGACGGAGCAAGCCAAACAAGGAATTTGGGTCGCCGATCCGTCATTTCGCGCGCGTCACCAAGCATAACTCGCCGAAATTCGTCCGCAGGCCGTCCGAAACGCATCGGTCGCGAGCAAGGCGGCGTAGACCTCGCGGACCGTCGCAGCGGCCGGCACCTTCAGGTCCCGGATCGAATCGGCGTCGACGCCAGGGCCGAACAAGCGCGCCACCGCCTGGTGGACGTCATCTTTGCTCGCCGGCCGCGCGAGGTCAGCGGCGGGCAGATCGGCGGTGAGCAGTTCGAGGAGCAACCCGCGCTCGAGCAGCGGCAGATGGGTCATGGCGGCGCGGGCGACGAGCGTCGCCAGCCGGTGGTCGGGGTGGCTCTCGTCTGTGAGAGCCGGTTTGACGTTGCGGAACTGAAGCTTCTCGTCGAACGAGCTTGGCGCGGTTTCGAAGCAGGGCGCCAGGGCGCCCGCTTCTTCGGCGAGGTAGTAGCGGTTGAGGCTGTCGAACAGGACGTAACGATAGCCGTGCCGCGCCAGGAACGGCTCCCATTGCTCGAACGCCGGTTCGAGCGTGAAGGGCGCGAGGGCCTCGACGATCACGACCTTGGGCCGGTATTTCTGCCAGTCGCCGTGGAGCAGAACGTCGGGCTCCGCGCCCTCGACATCGACCTTGAGGAATTCGAAGGCGGGTGGTGCGTAGCTCTCGCACAACTCCTTTAGGGTCAGCATCGGGACCGTGATGACATCGGCCGCGCGGCCGAACTGGGTCTGCGCCAGGGCGGCATGTTCGGCCACCGTGGTCGAGAGGCCGTGGAACTCGCGCACCACATGGAAGGTGGTTTCCCCAGACGCCGCGCCGACCACCGCCCCGACGTGCCGGTCGCGCGGGCGCACCGCCCGGGTGAGCCGGGCGAGCCACGGGTTCGGCTCGACCGTGATGCCGCTCCAGCCCTTGAGGTAGAACGCCAACGACATGTTGTCGTAAACCGGATGGCCGGAACCGATATCGATGTAGAAGCCGGAGGTCTGTGCGCCGAAGCAGCGCATGACGTAGAGGTCTTCGAAGCGTTGCGCGTAGGAGATGATCGAAGACATAGGGATACTGACTCGCTATCGACGGCTTAGGTGCCGCTCGTCCGCAATGGGTAGGGTGGGCAAAGGCGCGCATGCCTCGCGATACGAAATGCACGATAGTTCGGTGCGCGCCGTGCCCACGCGCATTCCTGGCAGACGCTACATTCCGCGTGGGCACGGCGCTACATTGTTTGTGCGGCGCCGGCTGAACATTCGGATCGCGCCTTTGCCCACCCTACGATGTTCGCACCCAATTCGATCACCTCGGCGGTGAATCGCGTGCGGCGCGCAGGTTGGCGACGAATCGGTAATCGCGAGAGCGCAGTGCGCCGGGCTTCACGCCTTGTCGAGATCGTACAGCGAGTGCAGCGTGCGCACCGCCAGCTCGGTATAGGCCTCGTCGATCAGCAGCGAGAACTTGATCTCCGACGTGGTGATGGCGCGGATGTTGATGCCCTTGTCGGCCAGCGCCTTGAACGCCTTGGCGGCAACGCCGGCGTGGCTGCGCATACCGATGCCGATGACCGAAACCTTGGCGACGCCGGTCGCGCCGTCGAGCCGCTCGTAGATGACCTGGCCCTTGGACTTGGTCGAGCACGTCGGTCGCGCGCTTGTAGTCGCCGGCCGGGACCGTGAAGGTGAGGTCCGTGGTCGCGCCGTCGGCCGACACGTTCTGCACGATCATGTCGACGTTGATGTTGGCTTCGGCCAGCGGTCCGAAGATCGCGGCCGCGACGCCGGGCTTGTCCTGCACCCGACGGATCGAGATTTGTGCCTCGTCCTTGGAGAAGGCGATGCCGGTGACGACCTGCTGCTCCACGATCTCCTCCTCGCCGCAAATGAGCGATCCCGGCGGGGTGCCGTGCGGATCGATATCTTCAGGTTTTTCGAAACTCGAGCGCACGAAGATGCGCACGTTGTGCACCATGCCGAGCTCGACCGAGCGAACCTGCATGACCTTGGCGCCGAGCGAGGCGAGCTCCAGCATCTCCTCGTAGGCGATCTTGGGCATGCGCTGCGCCTTCGGCACCACGCGCGGGTCGGTCGTATAGATGCCGTCGACGTCGGTATAGATGTCGCAGCGTTCGGCCTGGATGGCGGCCGCGATCGCCACCGCGGAGGTGTCCGAGCCGCCGCGTCCGAGCGTGGTGATGCGGCCGGTTTCCTTGTGCATGCCCTGGAAGCCGGCGACCACCGCGACCTCCTTGCGCTCCTTGAATCGCTTGATCAACTCGTCGCCATTGATCTCGAGGATGCGCGCCGAACTGTGGGCGTTCGACGTGAGGATCGGGAGCTGCCAGCCCTGCCATGACCGGGCATTGATCCCCATGCCTTCGAGCGTCATCGCCAAAAGGCCGGCGGTGACCTGTTCGCCGGAGGCAACCACGGCGTCGTACTCCCGCGCGTCGTGCATCGGCGAGGCTTCGCGGCACCAGCCAACCAGCTCGTTGGTCTTGCCCGACATCGCCGATACCACGACGGCGACGTCATGGCCGGCATCGACCTCGCGCTTGACGTGATGCGCGACGTTGCGGATGCGCTCGATATTGGCGACGGAGGTTCCGCCGAATTTCATCACCAAGCGGGCCATAGGACGCCTGAGCGTTGTCGGGAGAGACGGTAGTCATACCGGGACGGTATGCGGCCTGCAACCATGCGTCCGGTCCAGGTTCTGCGCGGCGCGCCACGTGACCGGTCGGCGACGACTAGGGTCAGGACTCAATCAGCTTGACCGCAGCGACCGCTTTCGACCCATTTCGGACCATTCTCCCGATCAGCTTGATCCAATCATCCAACTGGTTGAAACTGAGATGGTGGGCGCTTGCCTTGAATGTCACGCCAGCGGAAGCCTGCTCTGACCATGTTTGCTGATCACGACGCCTACATAGCTGAGGCTCCTAAAGACCTTCGCCCTCTGCTGGTTCGATTGCGCGCTCAACTTGCGCGCGCGCTGCCTGACGCCGAAGAAGTCATCGCCTATAAAATGCCAGGGTTCAGGATCGGACAATCCATCATCGCGGGTTATGCAGCGTTCAGTAAGCAATGCGGCCTCTATCTATCTCCTTCCGCCATCAAGTCGCATGCCGACGACATTGCCGCGGCCGGGCTCAAGTCTACCAAGACTGGCGTCACCTTCTCGCCGAGCCAGCCAATCCCTGACGGGCTCGTTAAGAAACTCGCCCTGGCTTCTAGAAGGGATCAAAATCTTTGAGCGGGTTAATTCGGCATAGTTCGGGTGGCGGATTTGACGTTCCTATCAGCATTGCGGCGAGTCTCTTCATAGGAACGTCAAATCCAAAGCCACACTAGAACCATAGAGTTGCTAGTGTCCCTTGGGTTCCGACGCTCGTAAACGTACGTGCTGCGATGGGATACAAGCGTCGGAACCGGGACACTAGGTCAGCCGGGCGGCGGACCGGGGCGGACCGGCATCGCCGGAACGTGGTTGGTCGATCGGAAGCCGGCGCGGCCGCCGTCGGCATCGAACAGATAGTCGAAGCCGTTGAGCAGCCGCAGGCTGGTATTGACGAATGGCGGCCGGTCGCCGCGGACGAGGACGAGGCGCCGCGGCGCCAACGGGTTGAGGGCGTCGCTCACCGTGAACGTGTAGCGCATTTGCGGCGCCTCGGCGGACGGCGCCGAGATCGTCAGGCTGGTGCCGGGCGCGAGCGTGAAGCCGCGCACACCGTCGGGGCGGACCGCAATGGCGACCTGGTCTGTCGGGCAGCGTGAGGTACATCGTGGTGACGCCGGTATCCATCAGCATGCTGCCGCAGGCTGCCGGGGCCGCTCCGTTCACCGAGATGCAGGCCGAAATCCCGGACCAATCGTTGCCGCTCTCCGAGCGGGTGAGGGAGACATAGTTGAAGGGCGCCTGCGTGTTTTCGCCGGTCAGGCCGACATGCACGCCGCGCCGGGTCACAATATAGCCGCGGCGCATCCCCTGCGCAGTTTCGCTGTTGCCGCCCGGCGCCGCGATGGTGGCGACGTTGATGAATGGGTTCTTCCGGGTGTTGCCTTCGGCCTCCGGGCCGTGCCCGCGGCCGAACCCGATGCCCATCATCGACACGCCGCGCGGGTCGTCGTTCGGCCGGCAATTGCGCGCCCGCGCCGTGCATTCGATCCGCGTCACCGCGAGCACCGGGATGGGGCTGGTGGTGAGTTGTGCGCCGTCGGCGCCCATGACGGTCAGAGCCGTGACCACTCGGCGGCCGATCATGATCCGGCCGGAACTCGTATAGGTGAGCCGGCCGGGTCCGAGCGACGGCAAAGCATCGATGTTCGGGATGCGATGGGCCGAGACCACAATGCCGGTCGAGCCGGTATCCATGACGATATTGAATGGAGGGCCACCGAACGATGCGCGCAGCAGCGGTATGCGCGTGATGTCCTCGTCGGCGGCGGGAGCGTTGACATAAGGCAGATAGACGCCGCGATTAAACTCCGCATAGGCGCCGTCCGCCGGCGCCTCGCCGGCGAAGGCAAGTGCGAGTGCACTCGCCACGATGGCTGAGTTGATGCCGCGGAGGACCATCGCCGCAATCTGTTCCCTACAATCGTTGCCGGCAATACCGCATGAGCGTCCTGGCCGCCGGGCTGCGGACGACAGCGGGTCCTGAGCTGGCTCATGATAGATCAGCTCGAGCCATCAGACTCGATTTGACTTGCGGAACTGCTAACCTAGCGACGATAACTTTAGTGCAGCGGCCTAACGCTGCCCTTCCCCAGGATGTCGGCATGACGCTTGCGCGAGGCGCTCGGTCCGGTTCCACCGTTGACGATACCGAAGTCGCGCGGTTTTCGGCGCTGGCGGCCGAATGGTGGAACCCGCGCGGCAAGATGGCCGTGCTGCACAAGTTCAACCCGGTGCGTCTCGGCTTCATCAAGGAGGCGGTCTGCCAGCAGTTTGGGCGGGACACCAAAAGGCTCGATGCGCTCTCCGGCCTGCGCATTCTGGATATCGGTTGCGGCGGGGGCATCCTGTCGGAGCCGCTCGCGCGGCTGGGCGCGAGCGTCGTCGGCGCCGATCCGTCGACGGCCAATATCGCCGCCGCGCGGCTGCATGCCGCCGACGCCGGCCTGGCGGTCGACTACCGCGAAACCACCGCGGAAGCGCTGGCCGACGCCGGCGAGAGCTTCGACGTCGTACTGGCCATGGAGGTGGTGGAACACGTCGCCGACGTGCCGCTGTTCGTGGCGCGGTGCGCCGAGATGGTGAAGCCCGGCGGCCTGATGATTGCGGCCACGCTCAACCGCACGCTCAAGAGCTTCGCGCTCGCCATCGTGGGGGCCGAGTACGTGCTGGGCTGGCTGCCGCGCGGCACCCACCAGTGGGACAAATTCGTCACGCCGAACGAACTGGAGATCGCGCTGGAGAAGAGCGGGTTGCGGGTCGTGAACGAGAGCGGCGTGATCTATAACCTGCTGGCCGACCGCTGGCAGCTCTCGTCCGACATGGATGTGAACTACATGACGGTGGCCGGCCGTCCGATCTGGCATTTGAAACCGCTACAAACTGGGAGGTCCGCCATGATCGTCGAACTGGTCACGTTTCCGTCGCCGGCCGGCTGGGATCGGGACCGCATCCTGGAAGATGCCAAGCACACCATCCCGAAGTGGACCGCCAACCGCGATCTCGTCCGCAAGCATTTCCTCGCTGGGATCGGCGATGCCGCCGACACCGGCGCCGGAATCTATGTCTGGCCGTCGGTCGAAGCGGCGCAAAAGGCGCATGACGACGCTTGGCGCGAGAGCGTGAAGAAGCGCACCGGCGGCTATCCGACCATCCGCTATTTCGATCTGTTCCTGCTGATCGACAACGAGCACGACAAGGTCATCGAATGGGCCGGGGACGGCAAGGCCCGCGAACTCGAGACCGCGTGATCGTAGACAGCTCAGCCGATGATGGAAGCAGGCTGGCTGTGGGTCGTCTTTACGTTGATCGCCGCGGCCGCGCAGACCGTGCGCAACGCCACCCAGCGCGAGCTGACCGCCAAATTGGGGACGGTCGGCGCGACACATGTCCGCTTCCTGTTCGGGTTCCCGTTCGCCCTCGTGTTTCTGATCGCGGTCGCGATCGTCACCGGGGCATCGGTGCCGCATCCGCCCGCGGTTTTCTGGCCCTGGGTCCTGCTCGGTGCGGGCGCGCAGATCGCCGCCACCGCGCTGATGCTCGCCGCGATGAACGACCGGTCGTTCGTGGTGGTCTACGCCTACATCAAGACCGAGGCCGTGCAGGCGGCGCTGTTCGGCCTGATCTTCCTCGGCGACGCCGTGACGCCGGCGGCTGGCGCTGCGATCCTGATCGCCACGACGGGCGTCGTCATCATGGCGCTCAAGCCGGGCACCGCGATGGACGTCCGGGCGACCCTGCTCGGCCTCGCCGCCGGGGCGATGTTCGCACTGTCGGCGGTCGGCTTTCGCGGCGCGATCCTGAGCCTTGGGCTGCCGAACTACGTGATGGCCGCCACGTTCACGGTGGTGACCGGGCTGCTGCTGCAGTCGCTGCTGCTGTCGCTGTATCTGCTGCTGCGTGATCGGAAGGTGCTGCTCGCAATTTTTCGGGCCTGGCGGCCCTCGCTGTTCGCGGGCTTCATGGGCGCGCTGGCCTCGCAGTTCTGGTTTCTGGCCTTCGCGCTCACGGCGGTCGCCAGCGTGCGCACGCTCGCCCTTGTGGAAGTACTGTTCGCGCAGGCGATCTCGCGCTTCGTATTCAAACAGGCCACGACCGCGCGGGAAATGGCTGGTATTCTACTGATCGTGCTGGGGGTGGCGCTGCTGCTATGGGCGCACTGAGCAGAGACTGAGGGATTGGGCGCGGGTCGAGGTTGAGGCGTTCGCCGTCAAGCGGTCGCGTTAGTGGAGTGGATTTGACATCCGCTACCCACCAAGCCGCATGCTCAACTCCACGTGATGCGAATGTTGGAATTGGACCACTAGTTCCGCTCGTCCGGCAGCACCGGAAGCGCATGAAACTCGATGCCTTCCTCGTGTAGTTCCTTGGCCTGCTCGGGCGAAGCTTCGCCGTAGATCGAGCGATGCTCGGCCTCGCCATAGTGCATCTTGCGGGCTTCTTCGGGAAACTTCTGTCCGACGTGTTCGGCGTTCTTGGTGATGTGCTCGCGAAGTTCCTTGAGCTTGGCGCGGAATTCGCGCTCCTGCGGCGACATCATCGCCACCGGAGCCGCGGTCGCCGGGACGGCCGCCGATGTGTCCACGGCTGTCGCCGGCGTCTCCGAGAGAGCCGCGTGCCCGCGCTTGTTCGCGCCCGATAGGCGTGGTGCCATCAGCGCCTTGGAGACTTTCGCCGAATTACAGACCGGACACACCACTAGGCCGCGCTTGACCTGCTTGTCGTAGGCGGCGGAATTCTGGAACCAGCTCTCGAAGCTGTGCTCCCGCTCGCAAACGAGGGCGTAACGGATCATGTCGGCGCCCCGACGGCGTGCAGATGCGTGGGCTCTGTGATCGGCTCGAGGATTTCGAAACGCCGCCCATGCTGGAGCGAGGGAATCTTGGCGCGTGCCGCCGACACTTCGGCCGGATCGATCAGCGCCGTCACCACACCCGGCTCGGTGCCGCTCTCGGCCAGGATGCGGCCCCACGGGTCGATGATGAGGGAGTGGCCAAATGTCTCGCGTCCGTTCTCGTGCCGGCCGCCTTGTGCGGCGGCGAACACGAACGCGCCGTTTTCGATCGCCCGGGCGCGCAGCAGCACATGCCAGTGCGCTTCGCCGGTCTGCCGCGTGAATGCCGAGGGAATGGCCAGGAACGAACATCCGGCTTCGGCCAGCGCGCGATAGAGCGTCGGGAAGCGCAAATCGTAGCAGACGCTGAGCCCGAGGCGGCCCCAGGGCAAGTTGGTGGCGACCGCGATTTCACCGGCGCGATAGTTGCGCGACTCGCGATAGCTTTCGCCGTTGGCGAGGTCGACGTCGAACATATGAATCTTGTCGTAGCGGGTAAGAATGTCTCCGTTCCGTCCGATCAGGAATGACCGGTTGGCCGCTTTGTCGGGCGACACCTTGATCGCGAGCGAGCCGACATGGAGATAGATGCCGAGCTTGCGCGCAAGCTCGCGAAAGGCTGCGAGGCTCTTGTCGTCGTCCTCATCGACGATCATGCCGAACAACTGCTCGCGCTTGAGCGCCAAGATATTGGTCATCTCCGGCGTCTGGACGTAATCGGCACCGGCTTTCTTGGCCTGCTCGATCAGCTTGATCGCGCTGGCGAGATTGTCCTCAGGATGCAACCCGGAACGCATCTGGACGAGCGCAGCCGTGAAGCCGGACGCCTTGCCGGAGATCATGCGTTTATCCTCGGTTCGCGGCTTGGCTGGCGGCACCATCGCCCAAGAGCAACGGGTCGAGGCCGCCGGCTTGGTCGAGCGCATAGAGGTCGTCGAACCCGCCCACGTGGGTCGATCCGATGAAGATCTGCGGCACGGTGATGCGCCCCCTTGCGCGATGAAGCATCGTGGAGCGCTGGGCTGGGTCGCGGGCCACGTCGATCTCGGTGAATGTCACGTCTTTCTCGGACAAGAGTCGCTTGGCGGCGATGCAATAGGGGCAGTAAGGCGTCGTGTAGATTTCGACTTTGACCATCGGTGTGGGGCTGACTTTCGTGCTCGGTTGGCCTGCGACTTTTATATGGGAGCGCGCAATGCGGCCACAACCCGCGCGAATACCAGCACATCGACATTCGCCGCGCCCGCCCGCAACAGCGCCCGGGCACAGGTATCGGCGGTGGCGCCGGAGGTCAGAACATCGTCAACCAGGATGAGCCGTCGTCCGAGCACCTCGGGCTTGCCTTCATCGGGGACGCGGAATGCTCCCTGGACGTTCGCAGAGCGCTGGGATTGCGACAGGCCCACCTGCTGCGGCGTCGCCTTTACGCGCTTCAGGGCCTTGTAGGCGACCGGGAGATGGCTTGCGGTCCCGACCACCTCGGCCAGAAGGGCCGATTGGTTGAAGCGGCGAGCCCACTGTCGACGCCAGTGCAGCGGGATCGGGACGAGCGCATTGGCGCCATCAAACATTTCCCGACCGGCATTGGCCATCCAGCGCCCCATGACCGGTGCGAGATCGAGCCGGTCGCCGTATTTGAAGGCCTGGACCAGGGTGCCCGCCACCTCGCCATAGCGCACAGCAGCCCGGACCCGCCCATAGGCAGGAGGGTCGGCAATCGCCTCCATGGAGAGGAGACCTGGTCCGCCGTCGAACGGGAAAGGGATACCGAGCCGCTCGCAGTACGGCCGGGTGATGAACGACAGCTTCGACCAGCATCCCGCGCAGAGCCCGGCGTCGCCGACGGGCTCGCGGCAGGCCGGACAAAGCCGGGGCAGCGCCACATCAACGGCAAGCCCGAGCGCGGTGCGCAACCCGGCCGCGATGCGTAGCGCCGCCGATCGGCCAACTGACCGAGAGGCGGACGTCTGTTCCATCGTGAAACGCTAGCGGCGCCGGCTATGGCAGGCAAGGACGCCGCCGCTCAAGGGGGCGGGCCGGCGGGCGGAACGAAGGCGACACCGAGCTTGTCCTGGGTACGCCAGATCACGCGACATGACCGCCGTGACCTGCCATGCTCAAACGTGAGGTCGAACGTCTCCGGCAGCCGATACGTGCTCGCGACCGACAGGCAGGCGCCCTGACTGCTCAGATCTTTCACCGTGCAGGAGATCACTTGCGCGCGGTGATCCAGGATGATCTTGGCATTGCGCAAGACGCGCGTGCGCTGCAGTGCTCTGCGTTCTTCCATGATACTGTTCCGCGGCGGAACCAAGACGGATTTCGCCGGTCTGTAATGTAGTGCGCGAAACCTCGCGGATCGTTCAATTGCACGCGCCGTCGTGGTTAAAGCACCTCTACACATTGCAGAGCAGCGCCCGCGAAACGGCCAAGTCCAGGCAGGGCAGGATGACCCAAAGTCACATCATCTTCGATCGGCGCTTGCTGCGCGAACGCCTTGCGCGCGCGGTCGCACGTGGGCCTGCGACCTTTCTGGTCGAACGAGTAGCGGCGGATTTCGCGGGGCGTCTGGCGACCGTGTTGCGGCGCTTCGAATGGGCGCTCGATCTTGGTACGCCGACCGGCGAGTTGCGCCGGGCCCTGGCCGAAAGCGGCAAGGTCGGCACCATTGTCGCGGCGAATGCCGTGGCCGGTATCGAGGGTGCCGAGGCGGCAGCGGACGTTGCGACATTCCAGGTGAGGGCGGACGAAGAGGCGTTGCCGTTCGCTGACGCTTCGCTCGATCTGGTTGTGTCGGCGTTGGCCTTGCAGTTCGTCAACGATCTGCCCGGGACGCTGGTTCAAATCCGGCGGGCGCTTAAGCCGGATGGCCTGCTGCTCGCCGCCTTGCTCGGTGGCGACACGCTGGTCGAATTGCGCCAAGCGTTTGCTGCCGCCGAGTCCGAAATCGAAGGCGGCATGTCGCCGAGAGTCGCGCCATTTGCCGACCTGCGTGACATGGGCGCGCTCTTGCAGCGGGCGGATTTTGCGCTGCCGGTGACGGACGTGGATCGCCTTACGGTGCGCTATGCGTCGGTCGGCGCACTGATGCACGATCTGCGCCGGATGGGCGCGACCAATCCGCTGGCGGCGCGCCGCCGTGGTACGCTCAGGCGTGCCACGCTCGCGCGGATGACCGACATCTATCGCCAACGGTTTGCCGATCCGGACGGCCGCATCCGCGCCACCTTCGACATCGTCTGGCTTTCCGGGTGGGCCCCGCACGCCAGCCAGCAACAGCCGCTCCGGCCAGGCTCAGCGCGGACGCGCCTCGCCGATGCGCTCGGCGTCAACGAAATATCTGCGGGCGAGAAGGCGGGTCGCTGAGGCGACAATGGACCGTCAGAACAGCGCCTCGACCTTGGCGAAGAGGGTGGCGGTGGCTGAACCAAGGGTGGCGGCTGCGGCGGCGATCGCGATCCCGATTCCCGCGGCGACCAGCGCGTATTCGATCGCCGTAGCACCCCGCTCGTCGGCGGCAAGGCGCCGCCGCATGAGCGCGACGGTGGCCCGGAGATTGGATTTCGTCGGCCGCTTCCGCATGTCTGGTACCTGCGCCTTCTGGCCTTGATTCACAGCAGCGTCGTCAGGTGGGAAATCAGCGGCTCGTCCGCCGGCGGCATCGGAAATTCCCGCAACTGGTTCGGCATCACCCAGCGAAGCCTTTGTCCTTCCTGCGCGGTCGCGGTCCCATCCCAGCGCCGACAGACGTAGAGCGGCATCAGGAGATGAAAATCCGGGTAGGCATGACTCGCAAACGTCAGCGGTGCGAGACAGGCCTCGTTGACGGTAATTCCCAACTCTTCCTTCAATTCCCGGATCAGGGTCTGCTCGGGCCGTTCGCCCGCCTCGACCTTGCCGCCAGGAAATTCCCACAAGCCCGCCAGCGCCCGCCCGGCCGGCCGCTCGGCGATCAGCACGCGCCCATCCGCATCGATGAGTGCGCACGCAACAACCAGGACGACCTTCGCAGTCATGCGGTCGCGATCCGACGTTAGAAATTCACGGTTAAGAGGGCTTCAATGCCTGAATATGGCGGATTTGTTCCAGGATGCT
The DNA here is from genome assembly GCA_963807865.1 of uncultured Alphaproteobacteria bacterium. Lineage (GTDB taxonomy): Bacteria > Pseudomonadota > Alphaproteobacteria > Rhizobiales > Xanthobacteraceae > VAZQ01. The sequence continues at coordinate 100,784 of CAWEDK010000018.1, forward strand.
GGGTTAACGGCGGCCTACTCACATCGTACAGTGATTGCAGATGCCGTCGAAGCGGGCGCGTGAGCAAGCACGGTAAAACGCCGGCGGTGCCGCACGGGCGCATCAACTTCGATAGTCGCCGTTGATTGCCACGTATTCCTTGGTGAGATCGCAGGTCAGAACGCGATCGCGGCCTTTGCCAACCCCGAGCGCCACCTTCAGCGTGATCTCCGGCTTCTTCATCGCGGCCGAAACCTCCGCTTCGTCGTAGGCCGGGTCGCGCTCGCCGCGATGAGCGACGCGGATGCCGTTGAACCAGATCGAAAGCTTGTCGCGGTCGGCCCGCTCACCGGCTTTGCCGACCGCCATGACGACGCGGCCCCAGTTGGCGTCCTCACCGGCGATCGCAGTTTTCACCAGCGGCGAGTTAGCGATCGACAGCGCGATCTTGCGCGCGGACGCTTTAGAAGCCGCGCCCTCGACGATGATCTCGACCAGCTTGCGAGCGCCTTCACCGTCGCGAGCGACCTGCTCGGCTAGATTGGCGAGCACGGCATCGAATGCCTTGCGGAGCGCGGGCAGCCTCGGGTCGCCGGGCTTGGCGACCTGAGCCACGCCGCGCGCGGCCGCCGCGCCGGTTGCGAACGCCAGGAGGGTATCGGATGTCGAGGTATCGCCGTCGATCGTCACGGCATTGAATGTGTCGGTGACACCCTGCACCAGCATTTTCTGCAGAATATTCTTGACGATCGGCGCGTCAGTGAAGACGAACGACAGCATGGTCGCCATGTCGGGCGCGATCATGCCGGCGCCCTTGGCGATCCCGCAGATGGTGATGGACGTTCCATCGAGCCGAACCATCGCGGCCGCCCCCTTCGGAAAGGTATCGGTGGTCATGATGGCTTTGGCGGCCTCGTGCCAATGGCCCGGCGCCGCGCTGCCGGCCAGTTGATCCATCACCGCGGAGAATTTCGTGGCATCGAGCGGCTCGCCGATGACGCCGGTCGAGGCGAGGTAGACGTCCGCAGGCGCACAACCTGCCGCCTTGCTAGTGATCGCGGCAGTCAGCTTCGTCGCCGCCCGGCCGGATTTGCCGGTGAAGGCATTGGCGTTGCCGGAGTTGACCACGAGTGCGGCCGCCGTACCTCGCTTGAGCTGTGCGCGGCACCAGTCGACCGGCGCCGAGGGGCATTTCGACTTGGTGAAAACACCCGCAACGGTCGTGCCCGGATCGAACAGCGCCACCAGCACGTCTGTGCGTCCGGCATAGCGAATGCCCGCGGCCGCGGTTGCCAGCCGGACTCCGTCGATCGGCGGCATGTCGGGAAACTGCGCCGGTGCGAGCGGCGAGATGGCGGTCGACAAGGGTTGGCCCTCCGGCGTTATGCCCCAAGGCTCGTCCAGGGCATTCGCGTGTGCAATCAAGGGCCGGACATTACTGACGCCAGTGGCCGGGACAATAGGGCGTTTACGCCCGTCTTCGCGGGCTATGCCCGGCCACGACGCGAAACAGATCAAGTCACTGAAGCTTCCCGGCGGATGCGGCGGGCTATTTCTTCTCGTCGGCCGGCTTGTCGAGACGCTCAATTTTGGCGTTCTGCCGCAGCTTGGCGACGTAGTCGGTCTGCGCTTTGCGGGTCAGGAAGGTCTCGATCTGGTCCTTGACCTTGTCGAACTCCGGCACCGCCCGCTGGCGCTTGTCTTCGAGTTTGATGATGTGCCAGCCGAACTGTGACTTCACCGGGTTCGACACCTGGCCCGGATACATCTTGAACGCCACGTCGGCGAATTCCGGAACCATCTGGTCCTTGGTGAAGTAGCCCAGGTCCCCGCCCTCGGCCGCGCCCGGATCTTTCGACTTCTCCTTGGCAAGGGTCGCAAAATCGGCGCCGCCCTTGATCTGTTCGGCGATCGCCTTGGCCTCTTCCTCGTTCTCGACCAGAATGTGCCGGGCACGCACCTCTTCCTGCGGGGTCATCGACTTGACCGCTTCGTCATAGACCTTGCGGAAAGCCTCGTCGGTGAGCGCGGACTTGACCTCGGCCTGTAGCGCGAGCCCCATCAGTACCTTGTTACGCAGCATCGCGAGGCGCCGCTTGAATTCGTCGCTCTCGCCTAGCTTCTTCTGCTCGGCCGCCTGGCTGGCCATGATGATGTCGGCGAGATAGGTGACGAGGTGGTCGCGCTTCTGATCGGGCGGTACCTGCTGCATCTCGGCGCCGAGGTCTTCCTCGGCAAGCGCGATGTCGCTCTGGCGGATATCGACACCGTTCACCCGGGCGATTACCTGGTCGGAGGCGGAGGCAGCCGGAGTGGAGGACGTCGATTCCTGCGAGCAGCCGGATGCGATGGGCAGGAGCAGGGCCAGGGCCGCAAACGTGGCGAGCGTCGCCATGCGCGAACGAGGCGCAAAGCCAATCGGCAAATCCAGGGAGGTCATGCAGGGTGTCCTAGGAATGGGGCGGCTGTCGGCGGGGCGACAATCGCGCAGGGAGCCCCTCTCGGCCAGATCACATAAATGCTGATTTTGACGAGAACAAGAGCCCTCATATCGCGGATTGACAAGGGTTCGACCCCCTCCTAAGTGTCGGCAAGCCCCTCGGTCCGCCCGTTGGGCGCCGTACTGCTTGGTCGAAGCCCGAATATTGCCGTATTTCCGGCCTGCGCCGAAAGTGGCCGCAGACTTCGGCCAGCTTGGCGGGGCGGCACAGATAAGGACTTCCTGGATGATCGGCGCCATTGCTCGCAAGTTGTTTGGTTCCGCCAACGATCGGCGGATCAAGGGCTACCAGCCGCGAGTGGCCGCGATCAACGCACTGGAAAAGCAACTTGAGAACCTGTCGGACGACGCCTTGCGGGCGCGTACCGAGGAATTCAAGAAGCAGGTCGCCGCGGGAACGTCGCTTGACGATATCCTGGTCGAGGCTTTCGCCACGGTGCGGGAAGCCGGCAAGCGCGCCATCGGGCAGCGCCATTTCGACGTGCAGTTGATCGGCGGCATGATCCTGCACGAAGGCTCGATCGCCGAGATGAAGACGGGCGAAGGCAAGACCCTGGTGGCGACCTTGCCGGTCTATCTCAATGCCCTGACCGGCCGCGGCGTCCACGTCGTGACGGTCAACGACTATCTCGCCAAACGCGATTCCGAGTGGATGGGGCAGATCTACAACTTCCTGGGGCTCACGGTCGGCGTGATCGTGCACGGGATCGATGACGAGCAGCGCAAGGCCGCCTACGACTGCGACGTGACTTACGGCACCAACAACGAACTCGGCTTCGATTATCTGCGCGACAACATGAAGTACCGGCTGGAAGATATGGTCCAGCGCGGGCACACCTACGCCATCGTGGACGAGGTCGAACTCGATCCTGATCGACGAGGCGCGCACGCCGCTGATCATCTCCGGCCCGCTCGACGACCGTTCCGAATTTTACAACACGATCGACACCTATATCCCGAAGCTGGTGAAGGCCGACTACGAGGTCGACGAGAAGCAGCGCACCGTGACGCTGACCGAAGTCGGCATGGAAAAGATGGAGCAGGTGCTCCGGGCCGACAACCTGCTCAAGGGCGATCATCTTTACGACGTCGAGAACGTCTCGACCGTTCATCATCTCAACCAGGCGCTACGCGCCCACACGCTATTCCAGCGCGACAAGGACTACATCGTCCGTAACGGCGAAGTCGTCATCATCGACGAATTCACCGGCCGCATGATGCCGGGGCGGCGCTATTCGGAGGGACTGCACCAGGCACTCGAAGCCAAGGAGCATCAGCCGATCCAGCCCGAGAACCAGACGCTGGCCTCGATCACGTTCCAGAACTATTTCCGCATGTACGGGAAGCTCGGCGGCATGACCGGCACCGCGCTGACCGAGGCGGACGAGTTCATCGACATCTACAACCTCGAGGTCGTCGAGGTTCCAACCAACATGCCGATGGTCCGGCTGGACGACGATGACGAGGTCTATCGGACGGCGATCGAAAAATACCGCGCGATCCTCACGCTGATCGACGATTGCAAGACGCGCGGCCAGCCGGTGCTGGTCGGCACGACTTCGATCGAGAAATCCGAGCAGCTCGCCGAAATGCTGCGGCAGGCCGGCTGGGAGCAGCACGATTTCTCCGACCCGAACGCATTCGCGGCGCTCTATTCCGGCGAGACCGATGGGAAGGTCAAGGTGTTCGCAATTCTGAACGCCCGCTACCACGAGCAGGAGGCGCAGATCATCTCGCAGGCCGGTGTGCCGGGCGCCATCACGATCGCGACCAACATGGCGGGCCGCGGCACCGACATTCAACTCGGCGGCAACGCCGACATGCGTATCCGCCAGGAACTTGAGGGCGTCGGTAACGAGACCGGCGAGTACGATGCCAAGGCTGCGGAGATCAAGCAGCAAGTGGCGCGCCTCAAAGAGAAGGCGCTCAAGGCCGGAGGCCTTGTGGTGCTGGGCACCGAGCGCCACGAGTTCACGGCGTATCGACAACCAGTTGCGCGGCCGCTCCGGCCGTCAGGGCGACCCGGGACACTCCAAGTTCTTCCTGTCGCTCGAAGACGACCTGATGCGGATCTTCGGCACCGACAAGCTCGATACCATGCTGCAGCGGCTGGGCTTGAAGGAGAACGAGGCGATCGTCCACTCCTGGATCAACAAAGCGCTGGAGAAGGCGCAGCAGAAGGTCGAAGCCCGCAACTTCGACATCCGCAAGAACCTTCTCAAGTTCGACAACGTGATGAACGATCAGCGCAAGGTGATCTTCGATCAACGTGTCGATCTGATGAAGGACGACAACCTCGCCGAGACGATCACCGACATGCGGCATGACGTGATCCACGATCTCGTCGCCAAGCATGTGCCCGAGAACGCCTATCCGGAGCAGTGGGACACCAAGGGTCTCAAGGAAGAACTCAAGCGCGTGCTCGATCTTGAGTTGCCGGTTGACGAATGGGCGAAAGAAGAAGGCATCGCTGATGAAGAGCTCGTCTCGCGCGTGCAGCGCCGCGCGGACGAGCATATGGCCTCCAAGGTTGCTCAATGGGGCGCCGACATCATCAGGTATGTTGAGAAGACCATCCTGCTGCAGACGCTCGACCATCTCTGGCGCGAGCATCTGGTCATGCTGGAGCACCTGAGGCAGGTGATCGGCTTGCGCGGCTACGGCCAGCGCGATCCCCTCAACGAGTACAAGCAGGAATCGTTTAATCTATTCGAGACCATGAGCCAGAGCCTGCGCGAGGCGGTGACCGCGCAATTGATGCGGGTCGAAATCCGCAACGCGCCCCAGGAAGCGCCGCCGACATTGCCCTATATGGAGGCGCACAAGATCGACCCGGCGACCGGTAGCGACGAGATGGCGTTGGCGGATGCCGCGCTCGTTCCGGCGCTTGCCGGCAACGGCAATGGCGCCGTGCGCAGTATCGAAGACCGTAATCCCAAGGACCCGACGAGTTGGGGTAAGGTCGGCCGGAACGAAGCCTGCCCGTGCGGCTCCGGCAAGAAGTACAAGCACTGCCACGGTCGGTTCGGGTAGCCAACGTACCCGATCACGGGTTGCTTACTGCTTGCGCCAAGACATGCTCATCCCGCTGTCCGGCAGCGTCGCCCACCGACCGTCGGCTAGGCGCGGGCCCTCAACTCGGCGAGCGCTCCCTCGAGAAGCTCGCAAGCTCGCTGCCTCGAGGCGGCGTCCATCGTACTCGGGTTGATAAACAGGTCGAGCCCGGTGCTGTGCTCGCTGATCACTTTCGTGCCGCCGTTCGCCTCGGCAAGGGTTCCGTCGACCGCGTACGGTACGACCGGGTGAGCGATGCCCTTCAACCTGACCGGCTCAAGTGGGTGCGCGCGCACGACCCCGCGTACGAGCGTGAAGGTCTCGTAGCTCAACACGATCCCGCCAGGCTGCGCGATTGATTGCAGCCTGGCCGTCAAATTGACCTCCGCGCCGATGATTGTGTAGTCCATCCGTTCATTGCTGCCGAAATTTCCGACATTGCAAAAGCCGGTATTGATGCCCATGCGCGCACGGAAGGGTTCCTCGATGCCGTGGCCGCGCCACTGAGTGTTGAGTTCGGCGAGACGGCGCTGCATCTCGAAGGCCATCGCCAGGCACGCTTTGGCGTCCTCCGCAATGCCGCGCGTTTCGGGATGGCCGAAAAATATGACGATCGCGTCGCCAATGAACTTGTTGATCGTTCCGCCGTGCGCGGTCGCGATCGACGACATTTCCGTCAGGTATTCGTTGAGGAGGGCGGTTAGTTCTTCCGGCTGCATGCGTTCGGTGATCGAAGAAAAGCTGACGACGTCGGAGAAGAAGATCGTTAGTTTCTTGCGTTCGGTGGCAATCGTGACGTCCATCTGCCCGCTCAGGATGCCGCGATAGAGCTGTGGCGGAAGGTACCTCGCGATCTTCTTCGCCACGTTTGTCAGGAACGCGTTAGCTTTTTCGAGTTCGCCGTTGAATTGAGCGATCAGCGCGGATTGGTAGCGTTGCAGCGCGATGAAGGCGAGTCCGATGGCCGCGACGCTGGCGAAATAGATCAGGAGATACTTGAATGCGAAGATGCGCGCCGCGATCGGTTGGCTCACGCTGATCTCCTCGATGCCGCGCACCTCGCCGACCTTCCAATCCTGCTTGGGGCTGTCGACGTGCGAGTTGTGGCAGTTCACGCAGCCCGCCGTCATGATGATCGGTGTGATCAGCTGGATGCGGCGGTCGAAGATCGAGCCCGAAGCTCGGTGGAGACGCGCGCTTGGGTCTTGACGCAGGGTTTCCAGCGCCTCTCGCTCGAACGCATCGAAGGCATGAGGCGCCCGGTTCTTAAACGGATGATCTGAGAAGAAACGGAAGCGGACGTTGCCGTTCTCACGATTGATGACGTCGCCGAGTTCCAGCGAAAGCGTGGCCGGAATGGGGATCGCGCCTGGCACTGCTGAATAGTTCGGGAGCACCTGCGTCCTCTCGCCGCCGGCAAGCACGCGTTCGACGACGTTGGTCGCGTAGTAGTTCCGGATGTTGTTGATCATCGATGTCAGATCGTCGGCCTGGTCGAGCAATGCCTGCTCCGACAGGTTGCGCATGTCGAGCCAGACGGCGACCGGCAGTCCGGCCAGGATGACCAGCACCAGCAGCACGGTGGTCGAAAGCCGGCCGGCGAGGCGCCTGATCAGCTTTTCGTGCGCGGCCGCCGGGCCCGCTGCCACCAGTTGATCGTTCGGTTCCGTCGCGGAAACTGCTGCGTCTGCGGCCATGCAGGACCTCGCTCACGAATTGTCGCGATGCCGACGATGGCCATCCTGCCACGCAAGGTGCTGGTTGTGTCTACCGGAGACGCGGATAGATTTTACGAGATGTGTAGGGAAGCCGGCGCGCCGGGACTCATACGCCTGGTTGGCCCGCACCGGGCGTCACCCAGTGAAGCCAACGCTTGCTCAATTCCGAGAGCTACCTCAGCGCCAGCCGCCGAAGCGGTTGTCGAAGGCGTTTGCCTGCACGGTCGGAGCCGCACCGCTGAGCAGTGAACCGCTTTGCGGCTGGTTCTGAGGCGCAACTGCTGCCTCTTGACGTGGTGCCGGCTGCGGGCGAACGGCGGCCACGCTCGCAGACTTGGTGTTTGCCTGTTGCGGCTCGGCCTGCGGCTTGGTCCGCGCAGGAACAACCGAAGCGGTCGCGGTCGTGGGCTTCACCGCGGCGGCGGTTGCCTTCGGCTTGGCGGTTTCGGCCACAGGCGCGCGGGCGGGTGCAGGCTCCTCGCGGGAACCGAACAGGTTGCCGAAGAACCCGCCCGACGACTGGGTCGGCGCGGCGGACGCAACCTGGACGTTGGCGGGAGCGGCAGCCGGCTTAGATTCGGATGATGCAAGGCTCCACAGGCTGCCTGTCGACGCGGTTTCGGCAACTTCGCGGGGCGGATTGACGTGAGCCGGGATCGTGCCGGGAACCTTCTGCGGCGGGTTGAAAGCCGCAATGCGCCCGTCTGAGTCGATGAAGTCGCTCTTCTTCTTGAGCGCGGCGAGGAAGACGCGGTTCATGCCGCCGTCGACGCCGCTGCGGTTCGCCGCGACCGGTGTGCCACGGTTGATGAGTTCGGCCGTCTGGATGTCGTCGCGGCGTTGCTTCTCGCGCACCGGGGTGGCGATCTGGTCGGGTACCCGGTAGGCCGGGCAACGGTCTGAGGCGCTGAACTTGCTGTTCGTCTCGGCATCGAAAACGTAGCGGCGCTCGCAGACGTCGACCTTGGGCTCGTGCCGGGTGACCTCGAAGTGGTCGTAGCCCTGCTTGAGCATGCGCCAGAACGCCATGTGCTGGGAATTGCGGTGCTTCGCCATGTTGGCGGGCGTCATGCGGAACGGATAGGCCTGGATCTGGAACGCCTTCTGGCCGCCGAAGAACGATTCACGCGCCAGGGAGTAGATTTCGGCGATCTGCTCGTCGGTCATGGCGTAGCAGCCCCGCGAGGAGCAGTCGCCGTGGATCATGAGAAATCCGCCGGTCCGTCCGTTGGCCCGGTCGTAGGTGTTCGGAAAGCCAGTATTGATGGCGAGGTAGTAGTTGGAGTTCGGGTTCATCAGGCCGGGCGTGATGGTGTAAAAGCCCTCGGGAGCCTGACGGTCGCCTTCTTTGATCTTGGGACCGAGATCGCCCGACCAGCGGCAGATCGGGAAAGTCTTCAGCAAAGCAAATCGCCCGTTACGATCTTCCTTCCAGACTTCGAGCTCAGACTCCTCCTTGAAGATCCGCACCAAAATGGCGGACTCCTTGGTCATGTTCTTCTGCTCGATGTCGGACAGCATGCGCTCTGAGATCGGCTGCATGTGCCGACCGTTAAGCGCCGGCGAGCCACCATCGGACTCGCAACCGGCAAGCGCAATGGCAGCCGCGATCGCCGCGGACGCCAAAAGCGGACGGACCAAGAGTTGACGGTTCAAACGTAACTCCCCCGACTTACAGGCTTCCCCAAGCCTTCCCCGCTCAAACAATAACCGCAAGGACGAACGTTTACAAGACGTTAACCCGGCAGTCGTCGATTGAGCATGCCAGTGGTAAACGAAGGGTTAACGCGCAACTAGCCCTTCCAGCCTTTTGCCGCTGGCGAAATCACCAAAAACGCTAGGGCAAGACTTGGGTAAGATCAGGGCAGCGGCACAGAAACCACGGACCTTCTGTTTTCTTGGTGAGGAGAGTTTTAGCGGCTGAATTCGCAGGAAAATTTGCCCGCGAACGGTTCCGTCAGCCCTTGATTCGGCCCATGGCCAGAAACTTCTCTCGCCGCTGTTGCCGGATTGCCGCGCGATCGAGGCCTTTCAGGCTCTCGAAGGCATCGGCGATCGCTTCGCCGGCCGTCACAATCGCGGCGGCTGGGTTGCGGTGAGCGCCCCCGGCCGGTTCGTTGACGATCCGGTCGATGACGCCGAACTGCATGATGTCCTCGGCGGTGATCTTCATGCCGGTTGCGGCTTCCTGTGCCTTCGACGTGTCGCGCCACAGGATCGAGGCAGCCCCTTCCGGTGAGATCACGCTGTAGATGGCGTGCTCCAGCATCAAGACGCGGTTCGCGGTGGCGAGCGCGATCGCTCCGCCCGAGCCGCCTTCGCCAAGGATGACGGCGACGTTGGGGACGCCAAGGCCCAGGCAGATGTCGGTCGAACGTGCGATCGCCTCGGCCTGCCCGCGCTCCTCTGCGCCAATGCCCGGGTAGGCGCCGGCGGTGTCGACCAGCGACAGGACCGGGATACCAAAACGGTCGGCCATTTCCATCAGCCGCACTGCCTTGCGGTAGCCTTCGGGCCGAGCCATGCCGAAATTATGCTTGAGCCGGCTCTCGGTCGACGAGCCCTTCTCGTGGCCGATGACGCACAGGCTTTCCCCGCGAAAGCGGCCGAATCCACCGACGATCGCCTCGTCGTCGCCGAACTTGCGATCGCCGGCCAGCGGCACGAAATCTGTGATCAGCGCCGACACGTAGTCGAGGCAATGCGGCCGCTCGGGATGGCGAGCCACCTGGGTCTTCTGCCAGGGCGTGAGGTCGGCGTAGAGTTCGTTCAGGGCCTGGGCGGCCTTGGCCTCGAGACGCGAAATCTCCTCGCCGATGACGACCGCGTTTTCGCCGGTTTCGAGCGCGCGCAGCTCCTCGAGCTTGGCCTCAAGCTCGGCCACCGGCTTCTCAAAGTCGAGGTAGCTGCGCATTGGGCCGCCTTATGCCCACCCTGTGCCCGCAGCGCTGGCTGTCCAGTGTCGGCTTACGCTGATCTTCATTACGATGACGGGCGTTATGGCACGGGGCGCCGGGCGATGGCTAGATCGCCTCGCGACACGCCGGAACCTAGCGCGTTTCGCTCATACCGTAGCGGGCGTATTCCTCGGCGATATCGGCCTGGATTGCCTTGGCGGCAGCTATGTCGGCCTCGCCGGTGCCGTCCTCGTTCCTGAGCTTCGCCAAGCCCCGGCCGTAGAGCGCGCCGGCCTGGGACGGATTGCGCCGAAGGGCGGCCTCGTAATCTGAAACTGCCGCGTCGAAATTCGTCATTTTCAGAAAGATGAAACCGCGGCTCTCCAGCGTGGCCGGGTTGCTGGGAGAGAGACGGAGCGCTGCGTTGCAGTCGGCGAGGGCCTGCTTGAGAACACCGGCCACCGCCCGCGCCCAGCAGCGGTTGTCGAACGCGGCGGCGAAATCCGGTTTGAGGCGGATTGCCAGATTATAGTCGTCGACCGCCTGATCGTATTGGTTCTTGCCCAGATAGGCATTGCCACGATTGAAGTGCGCCAGCGCCGAAGGCTTGAGCTTGATCGCCTGGTCGAAATCTTGGATCGCGCGATCGAAGTCGCCCTTGTGGTCGTAGGCGACACCGCGATTGTGGTACGCCTGCGCGAATTTCGGATTGAGCTTGATCGCCTGATTGTAATCCGCGATCGCCAGGTTGAATTCGCCCTGGTTGCGATAGGCGGCGCCGCGCAGTTCGAAGGCTTCGGCGAGCTTGTCGCCCTTGTTTTCGCCCTTGGCCGCCTTGATCACGGCTGTACAGCCGGCAATGCGCTGTTCCACCGTTGCACCGTCCTCGCCGTCGCACATGCGGCGGTCCTGGGCGGTCTCGGCCTGTGCGGTTGCGGCAAGCAGGGCACCTACCACCAAGATGGCGGGTCCAAAAAGCTTCGCAGCGGAAATCATAGCCGTCTCCATCACATACAGACCGTCGGCCGGCCACCGGCATTCTCCGGTCGAAGAGGTCGGCGGCGCCATCTGCGCGGCCAAAAATGTCAGGTTCGTGGCATGCATCGGGGCGATTCGAATGTCCCGCGACGCCGGTGGGGCGGGTTCTTGCGCCTTGCGCCCGCTAGCCAGCTTCGCCCAGCGGATGCAGGTCCCGCACCAGGCTCTTGAGGCGCTCTTCCAGCACGTGCGTGTAGATTTGCGTCGTCGAGATGTCGGCGTGCCCGAGCAGCGTCTGCACCACCCGCAGATCGGCGCCGTTGTGGAGGAGATGGCTGGCGAACGCATGGCGCAGCACGTGCGGACTGACGCCGTCCGCGCGCAGCCCGGCCGCCGCCGCCAGCTCCTTGAGATCACGGGCGAAATGCTGCCGGGTCAGGTGGCCGCTTTCGCCGAACGAGGGAAACAGCCACTTCGACTTGCGCTCGCGCCCGGCTTCGGCGAGCAGCGCCAGGTAGTCGCGCATGGTGGTCTTGGCCGCCTCATTGAGCGGGACCATGCGCTCCTTGTCGCCTTTGCCGCGCACCACCAGCATGCGCGCACTGCGTTCGGCGGCCGACAACGGCAGCGCGACCAGTTCGGAGACCCGCAGTCCGGTGGCGTAGAGCGTCTCGATCAGGCAGGCGAGGCGCGCTGCCCGCAGCCGCTCCGACGGGCTTTCCGCCCGGCCGATCGCGTCTCGTGCCCCGCCGAGCAGGCGATCCACGTCCGCGATGCTGAGCACCTTCGGCAGCGAGCGGCCGCGCTTGGGACCTTCGATAATGGCGGCGGGATCGTCGGATCGCCGCCCCTCCGCGTACAGAAACCGGTAGAGCTGGCGGATCGCCGATAGCCGCCGGGCGACCGAGGCGGCGGCAAATCCGCGTTTGCCGAGCGAACCCAGATAGGCGCGCAGGTCCTCGGTCGAAGCGTTGGCCATCGACCGTCCGGTGTCGGCCAGAAAGGCCGACAGGTCAGCGAGATCGCGCGCATAGGCGGCGAGCGTATTCCTGGCGCCGCCGCGCTCGGCGGCAAGCATGTCGAGGAACAACTCGGTCAGGGCTTGATCGGAGTCTTGGCGGGCGGTCGCGGCCATGCCGGCGCGATCTGCTATTGCTGCTTCACGAAACGATCCGGCGGGATCGACACCGTGATCTCGCGCGGCTGCGGATCGAACCAGGTCGCAAGCATGAAAATGGCCCCGTAGACCAGGCCGCCCAGAACGGCGACCACAGCCAGGAAGCGGAATAGGCTCGGCATGGCGTCCTCTCGCTAAGTTCCCGGGGTGGCACCGAAGAATGGAGAAACTACGGCCGTATTTGCAACGACCGGCGGGGCAGGTCCCCATGAAATAGGGTAAAAAGCAGCCTCGGCGGGCCGCCTGTGCTACCAGAGCGGCCTGCGGTGAGGGAAAACGCGAGGTCGCCGGCAGGGACAAACCGATGCCGGCTAGGGACGCCAATAGGGCTGTGGAAGGCATGACGGAATTTGCGACGCACGAATGGCCTGCCGGGAGGAGGCCGGAGAGCGTCCTGGTCGACGCCCTAGGCGCGCGGTCGATCGTGCTCATCGGCATGATGGGAGCGGGGAAGTCGTCGATCGGCCGGCGGCTCGGGCTGCGCCTCGGCATTCCGTTCGTCGATGCCGATGCCGAAATCGAGAAAGCCGCCGGCATGAACATTCCGGATATCTTCGCCGCCCATGGCGAACCGGACTTCCGGGCCGGCGAGGCGCGGGTGATCGCGCGCCTGCTGGAGAGCGCCCCGCAGGTGCTGGCGACCGGCGGGGGGGCGTTTATGAATGCCGATACCCGCGCCTTGGTAGCCACGAAGGGCGTCTCGGTCTGGCTGAAGGCCGAGCACGAGGTTCTGATGCGGCGCATCCGGCGCCGTCACGACCGGCCGCTGCTGAAGACCGACGACCCCGGTGCGACGTTGCGCACGCTCATCGACCTCCGTTATCCGGTTTACGCACTCGCCGACTTGACGATCCAATCGCGCGAGGTTCCGCACGACAAGATCGTCGACGAGATCGTGATCGCGCTCGCCGGCCACCTCGGATGCGAGGTCGCGAACCTTGTCAGTCAGGGAGATGAAGCACCATGACCGCCCCGCTGCGCTCAACCGATCCGATCACCGTCGGCGTTGCGCTTGGCGACCGTAGCTATGAGATCGTGATCGGCCGTGGCCTTATCGGTTCGCTCGGCCGGAAGGTCGCCGCGCTGCGGCCGGGCGCCAAGGCCGCCCTTGTCACCGACGCGACCGTCGCGCGTCACCATCTTGCGGCGGCCGAAGCCGCGTTGGCCGGGGAGGGGATTGCCGCCACGTCAGTGACGGTCCCGGAAGGCGAGAGTTCGAAGAGCTTCGGCTGGCTTGAAACCGTCTGCGAGGCGCTGATCGACGCGCGCGTCGAGCGTGGCGACCTCGTGGTCGCGCTCGGCGGTGGCGTCGTCGGCGATCTCGCGGGCTTCGCGGCTGCGGTGACGCGCCGTGGTCTCGACTACGTGCAGGTACCGACCTCGCTGCTCGCGCAGGTCAATTCTTCGGTCGGCGGCAAGACCGCGATCGATACGCGGCATGGCAAGAACCTGGTCGGGGCGTTTCATCAGCCGATTCTGGTGGTGGCCGATACGGCATTGCTCGACACGCTCTCGGCGCGCGAATTCCGCGCCGGCTATGCGGAGGTCGCCAAGTACGGCCTGCTCGGGGACGAGGCGTTTTTCGCGTGGCTCGAAGCCAACTGGCAGGAGGTGTTCGCGGGTGGACCGGCGCGCGAGCATGCCATCGCCACGAGTTGCCGGATGAAGGCCGCGATCGTGGCGCGCGACGAGCGCGAGACCGGCGAACGGGCGCTGCTCAATCTCGGCCATACGTTCGGCCATGCGTTCGAGGCGGCCGCGGGCTTCTCGCAACGCCTGCTGCATGGCGAAGCGGTCGCGCTCGGAATGGTGCTGGCGTTCGACTTTTCCGCGCGCCAGGGTCTGCTGCCGGAGGCCGATGCGGCGCGCGCGCGCCGCCATCTGGCGGCTGTCGGTCTGCCGACCTCGGTCTCGCAGATACCCGGCGGGCCGCCCGGAATCGACCGCCTGATGGAGCTGATTGCGCAAGACAAGAAAGTCAGCCGCGGGACGCTGACCTTCATCCTGCTGCGCGGGATCGGCCAGAGCTTCATCGCGCGCGATGTCGATGCTGCCGAAGTTCGGGCCTTTCTGGTGGAGAAACTCGCCTAGGGGAGTGGATTTGACATTCGCTATCACTTGGCCACGGGCTCGCAAAGCGAATCTCAAATCCAAAACTCCACCAGTAACATAAGTTTGCCAGTGTCCTTCGATTCCGAAGTTCGCAAACGGGGACGCGGCAGAATGATGCGAACTTCGGAATCGGGACACTAGCGATGCTGACCGAAGACTGGCTGGCCCTCGCGTTCATTCTGATCTGCCTCGTCGTCGCTTTCTTCTTCTCCGCGAGCGAGACGGCGCTGACCGCGATGTCGCGCGCGCGCATGTTGCGGATGGAGAAGGCCGGCAATCCCCGCGCCACGCTCGTCAATCGTCTCATCGAGACGCGCGAGCGCATGATCGGCGCGATTCTGACCGGCAACAACGTCGTCAACATCGCGGCCTCGGCCGTCACCACCAGCCTCTTGTTGTATTGGTTCGGCGATGTCGGCGTGCTCTATGCCACCGTCATCATGACGGTGCTGACCGTCGTGTTCACCGAGGTGCTGCCCAAGACGCTGGCGATCAACGCTCCCGACCGCGTCGCACTTCTGGTTGCGCGGCCGATTTCCTGGGTGGTGCGGCTGTTCGGACCGATGCTGATCGGCATCGAGGCGATGGTCCGCTGGATTCTGCGCCTGTTCGGCATGCGGGTCGGCGCCGATCAGGCCTATCTTTCGGCGCATGAGGAATTGCGCGGCCAGGTCGATCTGCTGCATCACGAGGGCAGCGTCGAAAAGCAGGACCGCGACATGTTTTCCGGCCTGCTCGATCTGCGCGACCTCACCGTCGCCGACGTGATGATTCACCGCACCGAGATGATCACGGTGTGCGCCGATCTTCCGCCCGAGGACGTGGTCAAGGCCGTGCTCGATGCCTCGGTCACGCGCATTCCGGTCTGGAAGGGCCGGCCGGAGAACATCGTCGGCGTCCTGCACGTCAAGGACCTGCTGCGCGCCATCCAGGCGGTCGACGGCGACCTGACCAAGATCGACGTTGCCGAGATTGCGCGCCCGCCCTGGTTCGTGCCCGACATCCGCCCACTGTCCGAGCAGTTGAAGGCGTTCCGCCGGCGCAAAACGCCGTTCGCGCTGGTGGTCGACGAATACGGCGAGGTGATGGGACTGGTCACGATCGAGGACATCCTGGAGGAGATCGTCGGCGACATCAGCGACGAATACGATATCGTGGTGCCGGGCGTGCGGCCCCAGCCGGACGGTTCGGTTACGGTGGACGGCGGCGTGCCGATCCGCGATCTCAACCGCGCCATGGAATGGAGCCTGCCGGACGAGGAGGCCACCACGATCGCCGGTCTGGTAATCCATGAGGCGCGATCGATCCCGGAGCCGGGGCAGTCTTTCACGTTCCATGGCTTCAGGTTTCGGGTGTTGCGCCGTGAGCGCAATCGCATTACGGCGTTACGCATCACGCCACTGGTCAAGAAGCCCGTCGCCAAGACGGCATGACGCGCGGCCAGCGCCGCGCACAGGGAGAGGATGGTCATGTTCGCATGCACTGGGGCACGCGTCCCCGCACTGGTCGTTGCGCTCCTGCTGCTGGCATCCGCAGCGGCGGCGCAGGATTTTCCATCCAGGCCCGTTCGGGTGATCGTTCCGTTCCCGCCCGGCGGGCCGACCGACGTGCTGGCGCGCGCCTTGGGCGAAGGGTTTCGCGAGCGGACCGGACAGAGCCTCGTGGTCGACAACAAGCCGGGCGGCGGTACCGCGATCGGCGCGACGGCCTGCAAGAATGCTGAACCCGACGGCTACACGTTCTGCCTGCTGACGGCGAGCACCATTTCGCTCAACCCGTTTCTCTATACCAACCTGTCGTACGATCCGCCCAAGGATCTGGAGCCGATCACCAACGTGGTCTTCACCCAGCAGGTGATGATCATGCACAAGTCGGTGCCGGCGAACACCATCGGCGAGTTGATCGCCTATTCGAAGGCCAATCCGCAGAAGCTCAATTTCGGATCGTTTGGCGTCGGCGGCGATTCGCACCTGGTGTTCGAATGGCTCAAGGTGAAGACCGGCGCGCAGATGACGCACATTCCCTACGGTGGAGCGGCGCCCGCGATCGTGGCGTTCGAGCGCGGCGACGCGCATCTGCTGTTTCCGGTCGGCTCGCCGGCGGTGCTCGAGCGGATCAAGTCGGGGCTCGCCAAGCCGATCGCGGTGCCGGAAGGCCAGCATGCGGCCACGCTGCCGGGCGTGCCATCGTTCAGCGCGGCTGGATTGCCGCCGTATAATGCCAAGACCTGGTTCGGGGCGTTCGCGCCGGCCGGTACGCCGAAGGACCGCATCGATATTCTGAGCCGGCAACTCGTTGCGGTCATCAAGTCGCAGGCGTTCTTCGACCGCTTCCTCAAGCTCGGCGGCTATGATCCGATCGGCAACACGCCGGAAGAATTCCGCAAGTTCCTGGCGGAAGATCGCGTACGCGGCGAAGAGTTGGTGAAGATATCGGGCGTGAAGCTCAATCAATGACGCCTCCGTAGTCGTCGTCCGGGCGACGGGCTGACCTTGAGGGTGCGATGCTGGGGCCTGTCCTCGAAACGCTGATCGGCGGCCTGCTGACGGGCGTGCTCTATTCGCTCGTGGCGCTCGGCTTCGTCCTGATCTTCAAGGCTTCCGGTGTGTTCAACTTCGCCCAGGGCGCGATGGTGCTGTTCGCCGCGCTGTCGTTCGCGCGGCTGTCGGAAGTGATGCCGTTCATCGTTGCGCTCGCGCTGTCGGTCCTGATCATGATCGCGCTCGCATACGCGATCGAATTTCTGGTGCTGCGGCGTCTCGTCAATCAGGACGGGATCATCCTGTTCATGGCGACGCTCGGCATCGCGTACTTTCTCGAAGGCTTCGGGCAGACCGTCTGGGGAAGCGACATCTACAAGATCAATCTCGGCCTGCCGAAGGAGCCGATCTTCATTTTTGAATCGGTGTTTCCGGGTGGCCTGCTGATCGACCCGTCGGAGCTCATTGCCGCGATCATCTGCGCGGCGATGGTCGCGGTGCTGGCGGTGTTCTTCCAGGTCACGCGGGTCGGCCGGGCGTTGCGCGCGGTCGCCGACGATCATCAGGCGGCGCAGTCGGTCGGCATCCCGCTCAGCCAGATCTGGCTGATGGTATGGGCGGTTGCCGGCATCGTGGCGCTGGTGGCCGGCATGATGTGGGGCGCCAAGCTCGGCGTGCAGTTCTCGCTCTCGGTGGTGGCGCTCAAGGCGCTGCCGGTTCTGATTCTGGGCGGCTTCACGTCCATCCCGGGCGCCATCGTCGGCGGGCTGGTGATCGGGGCCGGCGAGAAGCTCGCCGAAGTGTTTCTGAGCCCGGTGCTGATCCGCTGGTTCGATCTCGCCGGCGGCGGCCTGGAGAACTGGTTCGCCTACGTGCTGGCCTTGCTGTTCCTGCTCGTGCGCCCACAAGGGCTGTTCGGCGAGCGCATCATCGAGCGGGTGTGACGTGCTGTATCGCGAATCCGGCCAGTTCAAGACCTCCTACGCGGCCGATCAGGCGATCTTCCCGATCGCGCAGGATCGCTGGTTCGTGGTCGGGCTGGTGGTGTTCGGGTTCGTCGGGGTTCCGCTGTTCGCCGGACAGTATCTCTACACCGAGGTGCTGATCCCGGTGCTGATCCTGTCGATCGCCGCGATCGGTCTCAACATCCTGACCGGCTATTGCGGACAGGTGTCGCTCGGAACCGGCGGATTCATGGCGGTGGGCGCTTACGCGGCCTACAATCTCGCCTTGCGGCTGCCGGACACGAACATCATTCTGGTGTTCCTATTCGCCGGCGTGATGGCGATGCTGGTCGGCCTGCTGTTCGGGCTGCCGTCCTTGCGCATCAAGGGATTCTATCTCGCGGTCGCGACGCTCGCCGCCCAGTTTTTTCTCGAATGGGCGTTCGCGCGCGTCAAATGGTTCACCAACTACACGCCCTCGGGTTCGGTTGCGGTCGGCAAGATCGAACTGTTCGGTCTCCCGATCGACACGCCGATGAGAATCTACCTGTTCGTGCTCGCGACCGTCGTCATCCTCGCGCTCGGCGCCAAGAATCTGGTGCGCGGGCGGCTCGGCCGCATGTGGATGGCGATGCGCGACATGGATATCGCGGCCGAGATCATCGGCATCCGGCCGCTGCACGCCAAGCTGACGGCGTTCGCCGTCTCGTCGTTCTACATCGGCATCGCGGGCGCGCTGTGGGGCTTTCTGCGGCTCGGCTCCTGGGAGCCGCTGGCGTTCGACGTCAACCGCTCGTTCCAGGTGCTGTTCATGATCATCATCGGCGGGCTCGGAACGATCCTCGGATCGTTCCTGGGCGCCGCCTTCATCGTACTGACGCCAATCTTCCTCAACCAGCTGCCGCTGTGGCTCGGCATCCCGATTTCGACTGCGATGATTTCGCACATCGAGTTCATGCTGTTCGGGGTCATGATCGTTTTTTTCCTGATCGTAGAGCCACATGGCCTGGCGCGGCTCTGGGCGATCGCCAAGGAGAAGCTCCGGCTCTGGCCGTTCCCGTATTGAGCACCGGCGGTTTCGAGGGCACTATCGCGGCCAGCGCGGGCCGTGGCCCGCAATAACATCGCCGGGCGGCCGGTTTGCCGGCCAGCCTGGCAGTTCAACGGAGGAAACGATGATTGCCAGGCAGTTCGGACTCGTTCTGGCGGCGGCCGTCGGCGGCACATTGGTCGCCGCACCGGCGCTGGCGCAGAACGAGCAGTTCATCCCGCATCTGGTGTACCGGACCGGCGCCTATGCGCCGAACGGCATCCCGTTCGCCAACGGCGTGGCCGACTACTACCGGCTGGTCAACGAGCGCGACGGCGGCATCAACGGCGTCAAGATCGTATACGAGGAATGCGACACCGGTTACGCGACCGATCGCGGGGTGGAATGCTACGAGCGGCTCAAGGCCAAGGGGCCGACCGGCGCCGCCTACGTCATTCCACTGTCGACCGGCATCACGTTCGCTCTGACCGAGAAAGCACCGGTCGACAAGATTCCGATCATCACGATGGGATACGGCCGATCCGAGTCCCGCGACGGCTCGGTGTTCCAGTGGAATTTCCCGTTGCTCGGCACCTACTGGACGGCGGCGGACATCATCCTGCAGCACATCGCCAAGAAGGAAGGCGGGTTCGACAAGCTCAAGGGCAAGAAGATCGCGCTGGTCTATCACGACTCGCCCTACGGCAAAGAGCCGATCGCGTTGCTGCAGAAGCGCGCGCAAATGCACGGCTTCGAGCCGTTGCTGCTGCCGGTCACCCATCCGGGCGTGGAGCAGAAGGCGACGTGGCTGCAGATCCGCCAGAACCGCCCCGACTACGTGCTGTTGTGGGGCTGGGGCATCATGAATTCGACCGCCATCAAGGAAGCGGTCGCGGTCGGCTATCCGCGCGACAAGATGTACGGCGTGTGGTGGTCGGGCGCCGAGCAGGACACCCGTCCGGCCGAAGATGGCGCCAGGAACTACAATTCGGTCACGCTGCAGCACACCTCCGGCCAGTTCAAGCTGCACGAGGACCTGAAGAAGTTCCTCTATGACAAAGGCCAGGGCACCGCCAAGTGGGAAGACACCGGCGAAATCCTCTACGTGCGAGGCCTGATCGACGCCATGCTCGGCGTCGAGGCGATCCGCACCGCGCAGGAAAAGTTCGGCAAGAAGCCGCTGACCGGCGAACAGGTCCGCTGGGGGCTCGAGAACCTCGACCTCACCGCCGACCGCCTCAAGGCGCTGGGCTTCGAGGGTGTGATGCAGCCGATCAAAGTGTCCTGTGCCGATCACGAAGGGGCGCGCACCGGCCGCATCCAGACCTGGGACGGCAAGAACTGGAAGATCACCTCCGACTGGTACACCAGTGATGACAACGTGATCGGCCCGATGGTCAAGGAC
Source organism: uncultured Alphaproteobacteria bacterium (assembly GCA_963807865.1). Classification (GTDB taxonomy): domain Bacteria; phylum Pseudomonadota; class Alphaproteobacteria; order Rhizobiales; family Xanthobacteraceae; genus VAZQ01. The sequence goes on from CAWEDK010000018.1 coordinate 121,058, forward strand.
GCGGCGGCCAAGTACGCGGCCGAAAAGAAGATTACGCCGGGCTGCCTGGCGACCAACTGATGCCGAACCCGGGCGACCGCAACGCGGAGGAGGCGGCAATTGCGCCGCCTCCGTCTGCGAGCGAAAGCCCCTCGGCCGCACCGGCGGCGTCCTCGCTGATCCTGTCGGTCAACAATATCGAAGTGGTCTACAACCACGTCATTCTCGTGCTGAAGGGCGTGTCGCTGGCGGTGTCCAAGGGGCAGATCGTGGCGCTGCTGGGCGCGAACGGCGCCGGCAAGTCGACGACTCTCAAGGCAATTTCGAACCTGTTGTCGGCCGAACGCGGAGAAGTCACCAAGGGGTCCATCTCCTTCGACGGCACGACCGTCCACGCGCTGACCCCCAACGAAATGGTGCGCCGCGGCTGTATCCAGGTGATGGAAGGGCGTCACTGCTTCGCCCATCTGACGGTCGAGGAGAACCTGCTGACCGGTGCCTACACACGCCGCGACGGCAACGCGGGCGTCCGGCGCGATCTCGAACTGGTCTATTCCTATTTCCCGCGGCTGCGCGAACGCCGCGGCTCGACGGCCGGCTACATCTCCGGCGGCGAGCAGCAGATGTGCGCCATCGGCCGCGCCTTGATGTCGCGGCCGAAGATGATCCTGCTCGACGAGCCGTCGATGGGGCTCGCTCCGCAACTCGTCGAGGAAATCTTCGAGATCGTCGGCAACCTCAACGTCAAGGAAGGGGTGTCGTTCCTGCTGGCCGAACAGAACACCCGCTTGGCGCTTCGCTATGCGCGCTATGGTTATGTGCTCGAAAGCGGCCGCGTGGTGCTCGACGGCGAGGCCAAGGCGCTGAGCGAAAACGAGGACGTCAAGGAATTCTATCTCGGCATCACCGAGGGTCGCCGCAAGTCGTTCCGCGAAGGCAAGCATTATCGCCGCCGCAAACGGTGGCTGGCCTAGTGCCCCAACCCGAAGTTCGCGCACATCGTGCGGCAAAATCCGATCGCGAACTTCGGGTTCAAAAAGGGGCACTAAAATCATAGCGTTGCTAGTGGTCCTTGGATTCCGAAGTTCGCAAACGAGGGTGCCTCACAAATGATGTGAACTTCGGAATCGGACCGCTAGTCGTTGTCGTCGGTAGAGGTCACCGCGATGCACCAGCCCGGATACTACGACCGTCTCGAAACGCGCGATCCTGACGAGCGTGAGCGCGCGCTGTACGGCCGGCTGCCGGACCTTATCGCGCTGGCGCTGAGCGCGTCCGGATGGGCTGAGCAGCTCGCCGGTATCGACCCGAACGCGGTGACGTCGCGGGCGGCGCTCGCCAAGCTGCCGGTCATGCGCAAATCCGAATTCATCGCGCGGCAGAAGGAACATCCGCCGTTCGGCGGGCTGAACGTAACGGCGCCCGGCAAAGCACGGCGCCTGCTCATGTCACCCGGGCCGGTCTTCGAACCCGAAGGCGGCGGGGATGATTACTGGGGCGCCGCGCGGGCGTTGTTCGCCGCTGGAATTCGGCGTGGCGATATCGTGCACAACGCGTTCTCCTATCACCTGACGCCCGGCGGGTTCATCATGGAGTCGGGCGCGCATGCGCTCGGCTGCGCCGTCATTCCGGCTGGCACCGGCAACACCGAGCAGCAGCTCGACGCCATCGCGCATCTGCGCCCGAACGGCTATCTCGGTACGCCCGACTTTCTCAAGATCCTGCTCGATGCCGCCATCAAGACCGGCAAGGACGCCTCGTCACTGCGTCGGGGGCTGGTCTCGGGCGCGGCGCTGCCGCGAACGCTGCGCGACGAACTGGCCGAACGCGGCGTGAACGTGCTGCAATGCTATGCCACGGCCGAGCTCGGCGTGATTGCCTACGAGAGCGATGCCGTAAAGCTTGACGGCGGGGCGGGCATGATCGTCAACGAGACCGTGCTGCTGGAGATCGTGCGGCCGGGTACCGGCGATCCGTTGGCGCCGGGCGAAGTCGGCGAGGTTGTCGTGACCTCGTTCAATCCGCACTACCCGATGATCCGGCTCGCGACCGGCGATCTCTCGATGCTGATGGCGGGACGCTCGCCGTGCGGGCGTACCAACATGCGTATCGCCGGCTGGATGGGCCGCGCCGACCAGACCACCAAGGTCAAAGGGATGTTCGTGCACCCCTCGCAGGTCGCGGAGATCGGCCGGCGTCATCCGGAGATCGGCCGATTGCGGCTCGCCGTCACGCGCGCGGACGAGCAGGACGTGATGACGCTGAAGGCCGAGTGCGCGTCGCCGTCGCCGGGCCTCGATGCCGCAATTGCCGCCACGCTGCAGTCTGTCACCAAACTGCGCGGCAGCGTCGAACTCGTCGCGCCCGCGAGCCTGCCGAATGACGGCAAGGTCATCGCCGACGAGCGGCCGCTCGGGTAGCGCCGAAGGCACTCGCGGACGGTCGAGTGTCCTTGCATTTACACCCGTCCATCATCGATTCTTGTTTCACTGTCCGAGTGCCAACCGGCGAGGGCTATTTCCGTGGAAATGAATGACCTGCTCATCAAATTCAACGAACTTTTGACCAATCCGCTGTTCTTCGCACTTCTCATCCTGTTTCAGATCGCCGAATTCTGGAAAATCTTCCGGGAGAACCGGTTTCTCAGCGTCGTCACCTTTGTCGGCGTGCTGATCGTCGGCTGCATCCTGTCGATCGATCTCTTCCTGACGATGACGTCCGAATCGAGATCGCACCCGTTCTGGCATATCGTCGGAACGGTCGTCATCTTCATCCTGTTGTCGTCCTACGTCCTGATCTATCTGGTCGAGCGTTGGGGCTATCTGCTGACGGAGAAAACAAGCATCCGGCGATACCTCGGACCAAACTGGGTCAAATGGCTGGACGTCGTCTATCTTGGCTTTGCCTGCGGCGCGCTGGTCAAAGCCCTCAACAGTTCGACGTTTGGAGTCAATCCGGACAATACGATCGACAAGCTCGCGCCGCTGTTCCTGGCAGCGGCGCTTTCGGTCAGATTGACCAAGGCCATGATCGAAATCTTCGATCTCGACAAACGCAGGGAGCTGCGCTGGTTCGAGAGCTGAACCGCGGGGCAGTTATTGGTCAACCGGACTTCTGTCGCGGATCACTTCAAGACGAGGCGATCCCCCGCCACCGTACGCACCGTTCCAAGACGCTTGATGTAATCCATCACATCGGTCGACAGCAACGGCGCGTCAGTCGCAGGCAGCACCAACGGGGCATCGCGGAACATGGTGTAGCCGTCGCCGCCGCCCACCATGTAGTCATTGGTAGCGACGCGGTAGATGCGATTTTCGTCGAGCGGTTCGCCGTCCACCTTCATGGACAGCACCCGGCTGCCCGCTGGCCGGCTGGGGTCGGCCTCGATCGTCAGGCCCGAGACCTGTGGAAACCGGCCTGCCGGATTGGGTAACAGCGACAAGCCGTTCTCGATCGCCTGCTTGAGCAGGGCGCCGCTGATGTCGATCGCCACGACGCGATTGTCGAACGGCAGTTCGGTTAGAATATCGCGGCGCGAGATGGTGGTGCCGGGTGCGTAAATCTTCCCACCGCGAATGCCGCCTCCGTTCATCACGGCGGCTTGCGCATGGGTCGACGCCCGCATCGCATCCGCGATCAAGGCGCCGATGGCGGTCTCGCGCGTGCGCACCGTCCTGGTGCGGCTGTCGAGTTCCACCGCTGTCGTGCCGATCGGCAGGTCGATCTCGCGGCTGAGCTGCGCTTCGTAGCCGGCGACGACCGCCGCGACCTCGGGATCGGGCGTGACGGTCGCGGTGTCGATCACCCGGAACTCCGGCCACCATGTGATCACGCGGCGCCCGCCCTCCACCTTCACGTCGATCCTGATGTCGATGACGGTGACGTAGTGGGCGTCGTAACTCGACTCCACCATGGCGTGCCGGCCGTTGTAGTTGATGAACAGGTCGTGGGTATGTCCGGTCAGCACCAGGTCGAACAGTCCGGTGTCGAGGACCGCGTAGCCGTCCTTGCGGGTGACGTGCGCGACTCCCACGACGAAGTCGGCGCCCTCGCGGCGCAGCGCGTCGGCCTGCGCCTTCATGGTCTCGAGCGTCGGCGCGAACCGGAGGTCTCCAGGCGTCGAAGCCAAGGCCGACTGGTCGTAAGCGGCGCCGGTCAGGCCGATCCGCACGCCATCGAGCGTAATGATCTCGCGATCCTTGAACTTCGGCAGCGGCTGGCCGTCCGGTCCCCGGAGGTTGGCGGCATAGAGCGGGAAATTGGCTTCGGCCATGCGTTGCAGGAACGTCGCCTTGCCGAAGTCGAACTCGTGGTTTCCGGGGACGAAAATGTCGGGCCGGACCATGTTGGTGAGCGCGACGATGTGGGCGCCGCGGTCGATGCCGGACATCACCGAGGGCGAGAGCGTGTCGCCGCCGTGTGCGAACAGCACATGCCCGCCCTTGGCGCGCTCGGCCTTCACGACGGCCGCCAGCCGCGGAAACCCGCCGCGGCGCTGGCCGTCCGGCCCCGGTTCGTCGGCCATCAGGTAGATGTCGTTGACCAGGATGAAAGTGATGGCCGTCTGGATTCGGCATTCGCGGCCCTGGTCGTCAGATTGGCGACGAGGGCGGCGAGCAATGCGACGGCTTGGCGGCGTGTGGCGGACATGGGCGGCTGGCGGTAGAATGAGGGTCTGTGTGCTTAGCACGCAGGCACTTAGCACGCAGGCATGGCGCGCGACTATCGGCTATGCTGTCATGTGCGCCCCTGGAAGAAAACGCGATGAACGACGCTTCCCCCGTCCAGACTGAAAAGGCCGCGACCTTGCCGACCGCGGCGGCGCCGGTTGTGTCGGCCAAGATCGGTGTGCTGCTCGTCAACCTCGGGACGCCGGATACGGCTGATGCCGCGGGTGTACGCCGCTATCTCAAGGAGTTCTTGACCGATCCGAGGGTGATCGAGGATCAGGGCCCGCTGTGGGATATCGTTCTCAACGGCATCATCCTGCGGGTGCGGCCGTGGCGGAAGGCGCGCGACTACCGCAAGATCTGGAACACCGCGAGGAACGAGTCGCCGCTGAAGACCATCACCCGCTCGCAGTCCGAAAAGCTGGCAAGCACGCTCGAGCCGCTCGGACGCCATCTCGTGGTCGACTGGGCGATGCGCTACGGCAATCCGTCGCTGGCCTCGAAGATCGAACTGCTGGTGTCGCAGGGCTGCGAGCGCATTCTCGTCGTTCCGCTCTACCCGCAGTACTGCGCGGCGACGACCGCGACGGTGTGCGACGAAGTCTTCCGCGTCCTGAGGGGGCTGCGCCGCCAGCCGGCGGTGCGCATTGCGCCGCCGTATTACAACGACAAGGTCTACATCGAGTCGCTAGCGTCCTCGACCCGGGTCGAGCTGTCGCGCTTGCCGTTCAAGCCCGATGTGGTGCTGGCATCGTTCCACGGCATTCCGAAGGCGTTCGTCGACAAGGGCGACCCATATTACACGCAATGCATCGAGACCATGCGGCTGCTGCGCGACGTGCTGAAGTACGACGACAAGAAACTGATGGTCTCGTTCCAGTCGCGCTTCGGCAGTGCAAAGTGGCTCGAACCGGCGACCGACAAGACCGTCAAGAAGCTCGCCAAGAGCGGCGTCAAGAATCTCGCCGTCATCACGCCCGGGTTCTCGGCCGATTGCCTCGAGACGCTCGAGGAGATCGCGGTCGAGAACGCCGACATCTTCAAGAAGAACGGCGGCGAGAACTTCGCGGCGATTCCCTGCCTCAACGACAGCGCGCCCGGCATGCTGGTGATCTGGCAGATGGCGCTGCGCGAGCTCAAAGGTTGGATTTGAAACCAACCGCCGTAATCATCCGCTTGTGACCGTTCAAGACATTGCGTGCAGCGCAGCGACGATTTTAATAGACTTGCGAGCTGCTTAAGCCTTCGCCACATTCGAATTGGCACGGCACAGCTCAACCGCCACGCTAGAGGGCAGAACCATGTTTTTCGGTTTCGACGTCTTCGCGATCGTCTTCCTGGCGCTCGTGGTGCTGGCGCTGTTCGCCGGCATCAAGACAGTGCCGCAAGGCTTCCATTGGACCGTGGAGCGGTTCGGCAAGTACACCAAGACGCTCCAGTCCGGGCTCAATCCGATCGTCCCGTTCATCGACCGCGTCGGCCGCAAGGTGAATGTCATGGAGCAGGTGATCGACATCCCGCAGCAGGATGTCATCTCCAAGGACAACGCCACCGTCACGGTCGATGGCATCGCCTTCTTCCAGGTGTACGACGCCGCCAAGGCGAGCTACGAGGTCTCCAATCTTCATCAGGCCATCGTCGCCTTGACCATGACCAACATCCGCTCGGTCATGGGCGGCATGGACCTCGACCAGATGCTGTCGCATCGCGACGAGATCAACGAGCGGCTGCTGCGCGTAGTGGACGCCGCAGTCTCGCCGTGGGGCGTGAAGGTCAACCGCATCGAGATCAAGGACATCGTGCCGCCTGCCGACCTGATCGCATCCATGGGGCGGCAGATGAAGGCGGAGCGCGAGAAGCGTGCCGAAATCCTCACCGCCGAAGGCCAGCGCCAGTCCGCCATCCTGAAGGCGGAAGGCCAGAAGCAGTCGCAGATCCTCGAGGCCGAGGGCCGCCGGGAGGCCGCGTTCCGCGACGCCGAGGCGCGCGAGCGGTCCGCGATGGCTGAAGCCAAGGCCACCGAAGTGGTGAGCGAGGCGGTCTCCCGCGGCGACATCGCGGCGCTCAACTACTTCATCGCCGACAAGTATCTCAAGGCATTTGGCCAACTGGCCAGTTCGCCCAACCAGAAGATTCTGATCCTGCCGTTCGAGGCGACAAGTGTGCTCGGTTCGCTTGCCGGCATCGGCGAGATCGTCAAGGCGACGTTCGGCGATGACGGTCGAGGGGGCGGCACCCCGGTCCCGCCGGCCCGCCGGCCGAGCGTCCCCACGGCTGGCGCGACGTAAGGAGAGCCCACCATGTGGTCGTGGATCGTTTCGCTCGGGACCTGGAACTGGTTCGTCCTGGCCGCGGTGCTGCTGCTGCTCGAAGTTCTCGCGCCGGGCGCGTTCATGCTTTGGCTTGGGCTGTCGGCCATTGTGGTCGGGACCATTTCGTTCGGCATCGACTGGTCCTGGCAGACGCAGGTCATCGCCTTCGCGGTGTTCGCGGTTGCGCTGATCCCGGCGTGGCGGCGATTTGCCCGCCGGGTGGAGCCGCCGAGCGAGAGCCCGTTCCTCAACCGCCGCGCCGACGGCTACGTCGGCCGCGTGTTTACGCTCGACAAGCCGATTGTCGGCGGCGTCGGCACCATCCGGATCGACGACACGGTCTGGCGCGTCACCGGCCCGGATTGCCCGGCCGGCAGCCGGGTCAAGATCGCGAGCGCCGACGGCGCCAATCTGGCGGTCGAAGCGTCCTAGGTCGACGGTTCGCAGGCGCGGTGCACGACCGCAGAGCAAAAAAAAGCCCCGAACGAGTCGGGGCTAAGTCAAGGAGGAAACGCCCATGATAGGCAGGCGAAACCTCGCCGATATTGCGCGCCCAGCCAATTAAAAAATGGCCCGAAAATCCAGAATGTCAGCCGGTGTGCTTTCCGAGCCACAGTCGAAATTGGGCGCTGTAAACGCGTTCAGTCCTGATCCTGAGGAGCGTCGCAACCGATCCCGGGTCTACCCGGGATCGGGCACATAACAACGTGCAAGTCGGGTAAACCCGACTTGCGTGCGACGCGTCTCGAAGGATGGAGGTACGTCCGAATGTGCGGCGATGTTTCGAGATGCCGTAGTCTGTGTTGCTCCTCAGCATGAGGGCGACGGGACTTGCGCGAGCTAGTGCTGCTAAGCGACGCCGGCGCGCAGCAGGTCGTGGACATTGACGATGCCGACCGGCCGGCCCGCATCCGCGACGATCAACGCTGTGATCTTCGAACTGTTGAGGATTTCCAGCGCTTCGCTGGCGAGTTGATCGGGCCGCACGGTCTTCGGCGCGCGTGTCATGACCGTCTCGACTTGAACATCGAGCAGGTCCGAGCGCATATGGCGGCGCAGGTCGCCGTCCGTGATGATGCCGACGAGCATGCCCTGCGCGTCGGTCACGCCGACGCAGCCGAATCCCTTCGTCGACATCTCGACCATCGCGTCCGCCATGCGGGTGCCGAGCGCGACGAGCGGGATCGCCTCGCCGGTGTGCATGAGGTCGCTGCACGAACTTGAGCATCGCGCCGAGCCGGCCGCCCGGATGGAACTTGCCGAAATCGACCGCCGTGAAGCCGCGGCTCTCCAGCAGCGCGACCGCCAGCGCGTCGCCGAGCGCTGCCTGCATCAGGGTCGAGGTGGTGGGCGCGAGGTTGTGCGGGCAGGCTTCGCGCGCCTGCGGCAGGGCGAGCGTGACGTCCGCCGCCCGGCCGAGCGTACTGTCTGCCGCCGCCGTGACGGCGATCAGTCCGATGCCGAAACGCCGCGAATAATCGATCAGGTGCTTGAGTTCGGCGGTTTCGCCCGACCAGGACAGCGCCATGATCACGTCGTCGTCGGTGATCATGCCGAGATCGCCGTGGCTGGCCTCGCCCGGATGGACGAAGTGCGCCGGCGTGCCGGTCGACGCCAGGGTCGCGGCGATCTTGCGGCCGACGTGGCCGGATTTCCCCATGCCGGTGACGATCACACGGCCGCGCGCCTCGCGGATCAGGTCGACCGCGGCGACGAACGCGCTGTCCGAGGCCATCGCCCATCGCGGCGATCAGCGCAGCGATGCCGCCGGCTTCCGCTTCGAGCGTCCGGACGGCGCATGCCACCAGGTTGCGCTCGTGGGCGCCGGCCGCCTTCGCGGGACGGAGCGGTTTCGATTTCGCCATGACGGGAGCGGTGCCCTGTTGCGCTCCACCGATAGCACGAAACGTCGCGGGAGACGCATCGGTTGGGCGGCCCGGATCAACGCCTCGTTAACCATAACCGTTCTAGTTTCGTTAACCAAAGGCCTGCGGCCGGTGGAGCGCCTTTCTGCACAGGCTCAGGCAGGGGAGCAGCATCGGTTCAAGCTTCTGATCTGAAAGAATTTCCCGGTGCGCGGGGATCGTGGACAGAGCGCCCGCCGGGAATGTGGGGAACACCAGTTGCCGCGCCGTCGCCGCCCAAGGCCCGTAGTTGCGTTCGGCGCGTCTGCGCTGCTCGCCACGCTTGCGCTCGTGCTCGCGCTCGGCGGCGCGCGGGCGCAGGACAGCCGGCCGCTCCGATTTCTTGCTGCGTCCTGCGCTCGACGGCGATCCGCGCAATCCGCCGCGCTTCGACCGGTCCCGGAACAACACGCTGGGCGGCGCCCCGGCGCAATTCAATCCGCGTCCCGAACTACCAGTATCAGCCCGCGATCGGCGCCGGCACCACCGGCTTCGATTCGAGCCGGATACGCCGCGCCAGCGCGTGCAGAGGGGTGGACGGCTCGTCCGCGGCGCAAGGCCCGGCGCCGAATGCCGCCGCGACGGTCGTCCCCAGCAGCCGCCGGCTGCCGGCACAGGCTGGTCCGGCGCCGCCGATCGAGATTGTCCCCGATCGAGCAGCCTGCGCCGACACTCACGTTGCCCGAGACGATGACGACCCTGCGCCCGGTCGGCGCCGGCCGGCATCGTTGCCGCCGGTCGCGAGCCCCGTATGTCCTTGAGCCGGCGCCACCCGTGCCGCTGCGCCGAATCCTGCCGTACGAGGTCAATCCGTTCGAGGCGGTCGGCACGACCTACGGCAGCTTCCTGTTCCGCCCCGCGGTCGAGGTCACGCGCGGCTACGACACCAACCCGGCGCGCACCATGCGGGCGCAACGGGTCCTGGTTCGAGCTGGTGGCGCCGCAGCTCCTGGTCAATTCGCTCTGGTCGCGACACGAGCTGACCGCGACCTTGCGCGGCGCCTACTGGAACTACGACAACTTCGACCGGATGAGCCGGCCGCTGGTCGACTCCAAGGTCAACGGCCGCTTCGACATCACCAGCCTCGCCCGCATCGACGTCGAGGGCCGCTACTATCTCGGCACCGACTCGCCCGGCAGCCCGAACATCCAGGCCGACCTGAAGTGGCTGCCGATCTATCACCAGGTCGGCGCCACCGTCGGGCTTGGGCCAGCGCATCAACCATCTCGATTTGATCGGCAAGCTTGGCGCGGACCGCACCACCTACACCGACTCGCATTTCGAGGACGGACAGGTAGCGAGCAACGCCGACCGCAACTTCAACCGCTATTTCATGACCGGCCGCATCAACTACGAGCTGTCGCCCGGCGTGGTTCCGTTCACCGAATTCGTCACCGACACCCGGGTCTACGACCTCGACATCGACGCCGGCGGCGTGCACCGCAATTCGCAGGGCGTCAGCGGCAGGATCGGATCGAGCTTCCTGTTCCTTGGCACGCTGACCGGCGAAGCATCCGCCGGCTATCTGCGGCGCCGCTACGACGATCCGAAAATCCCGAGCTTCGGCGCCTACCTGATCGACGCCTCGTTGATCTGGACGTTGAACGCGCTGACTACGGCGCGGTTCACGGCCGTGACCACGGTCGGCGAATCGAGGCTGTTCGGCGTATCGGGCGTGCTGACGCGCGAATATACCGGCCAGATCGATCACGCGTTCCGCCGCTGGCTGATCGGCACGCTGCGGTTCAGCCGCGGCATGGACGACTATATCGGCTCGCCGCGCCTCGACCTGCGCTACTCGGCGGCCGCGCAGCTCACCTACATGCTGACGCGCGACTGGTGGGCGCGCGCCGAGTATCGCAACGAATGGCGCGATTCCAACATCCCGGGGCAGAACTATTCGGCGAACGTCTACCAGCTTGGGCTGCGCTGGCAGCGGTGAAACGGCAGTGCGAGTTTTCGGGAGTCGCCGCAGTCGGGCATTGACGCCCAGGTACAGGCGCTCAATCGGTCCGAACACCTGACGCCCGCCGAGGAACGTTCGCTCGATCCGGATGTCCTTGAGACGATCGAGATCGCAGGTCAGCGGGTCTTCCGCCAGCACCGCCATGTCGGCGACCTTGCCGGGCTCGAGCGATCCGAAGCGGTCCTCGTTCCAGGTCAGCTGATGCCCGCTCTGCGCCGCCATGCCGCAGCGCCTCCTCGCGGGTGAGGTGGCTTTCGCCGAGCTGGCGCTGGCCGTCCTCGTCCCAGCGCGCGATCGCCTCCCATGCCGCCCACAGCATCGAGTAGGGCACGCCGTCGGTCGACAGCGCGACCGGGACGCCGCCGTCCAGCAGGCGCCGGATCGGGATGCCGTCGCCGCCGAGCTTGTCGAGGCCGTAGCGATCGCCCGCCATCCAGAGGAAGCCCGGCACCACCGTGGCGATGACGCCGAGCGCCTTCATGCGGCGGATCTGCGTCGTCGGTCGCCTGGTTGACGTGGATCATCACCCAGCGCCGGTCGCGGATCGGCACCTCCTTGTCGATCGCCTCGTAGGCGCTCGAGGCCATATTCGATGTCGCGGCTGATCACGCAATTCACCCGCAGCCCGAGCCGCGCCGCTTCGATGCCGAGCTTCACGAACCGCTCGGCGGTCATCGCCTGGTAGAAATGCCCGGCCCACTGATCGTACGGATATCCCGCCGCGATGATGTCGGCGACCGTCGCGTCGGCGTGGCCGCCGAGATTGATGCCTTCCACGCGCAGGATGTCGTCGCCGCGGCCGCGGCCGCCGGCGGGGCCGGCATAGTGATAGAACAGGTCGATCAGCCGTTTGTCGTCGAAGGCCGCGCTCGGCATGCTGACCGGGGCATGCATGCGCAACGGCAACGCGTTGCGCTCGGCGTTCTCGCGGTAGGCGCGGATCACCGTCGGCGTGAGGCCGTGGCCTTCATAGAGCGAGGTCGTGCCCGCCGCCGCATAGGCATGCGCGCCGAGCCGCACGCTCTCGACGCGATCGCAATATTTGAAGCGGGGCAGATCGCGAAACAGCGTGTATTCCAGCACCGGCACGAAATTGCGCTCGAGGAAGACGCCGGTCGGCTCGCCGCGCGCATCCTTCAAGATCTCGACATTGTGCGGCGCCGGCGTGTCGCGCGTCACGCCGGCGCGCGCGAGCGCCAGCGAGTTGGCGACCGACGGAAACGGACGGCGGCTCCACCAGCCCCACACCGCGCGGATGTAGACCGCATGGTCGGGAGCCACCGCATCGAGGTCGTGGCGGGTTGGAAAGCGGCCGTCGGTCAATTGGTCGGGGCGGCTGATGTATTCGTGCGGCGGCTCGCCCATCGGCATCAGCACGATCCACTCGCCGGCCGGCGTCGTCTGCGCCGCTCGCTTCACGACCTCGACGATGTCGGCCACCGAATGCAGTCCGGCAATCGGGATGCCGCCGCGCGCCTTGAGACCTTCGCGGTCGGCATGCGGATGGGCGTCGAAGAGCCCCGGCAGCACGGAACGACCCTGCGAGGTCGATGAGTTGGGTCGTGGGAGCGGCATCTTTGAGCAGCGCCGCGTCGTCGCCGACGGCCGCGATGTGACCCGATCGCACCGAGACGGCTTGCGCCAATCGTGAGCCACGATCGAGCGTGATGATCTTGCCGCCGTGCAGAATCAGATCAGGAGGAAGCATGCATCGTGCCTCTTCGTGGTGTCGGCTTGTGGGCGGTGCGGACGTTGGCCGGATCAGTCAAACCAACTTGTGCCTACGGCCTATCCCAGCAGCGACTTGATCTCGGCGCGGAAGGCGGGCGCGAGGTCGTCGCGGGCCAGCGCATAGGCGACGTTGGCGGCGAGGAAGCCGACCTTGGAGCCGCAGTCGAAGCTGCGGCCTTCGAACTTCAAGCCCGTAGAAGGGCTGCGTCTTGGCGAGCTCGATCATCGCGTCGGTGAGCTGGATTTCGCCGCCGGCGCCGCGCTTCTGCGTCGCCAGGATGTCGAAGATCTCCGGCTGCAGGATATAGCGGCCGGTGATGATCAGGTTCGAGGGCGCTTCCTCGCGCTTGCGGCTTCTCGACCATCTCGGTGATCGCGAACAGCTTGCCCTTGCGCTCGCCGACGCCGACCACGCCGTACATGTGGACGCGCTCCGGCGGCACTTCCTCGACCGCGATGATGTTGGCGTTGTCGCCGAGCTCGCGCGCGGCGTCGATCATCTGCGCCAGGCAGCCGCGCTCGTGCTGAACCAGCACGTCGGGCAGCAGCAGCGCGAACGGCTCGTGGCCGACCAGCTCGCGCGCGCACCACACCGCATGGCCAAGCCCGAGCGGCGCCTGCTGGCGCGTGAAGCTCGCGGTGCCGGGGCCGGGCAGGTCGCTGCGCCAGCGCCTCGAGATCGGCGTCTTGCTTGCGCTCGCTCAGCGTTGCTTCGAGCTCGAACTGGCGGTCGAAATGGTCCTCGATCACCGCCTTGTTGCGGCCGGTGACGAAGATGAAATGCTCGATGCCGGCCTCGCCGCGCCTCGTCGACCACATGCTGGATCAGCGGCCGGTCGACGACCGGCAGCATTTCCTTGGGCATGGCCTTGGTGGCCGGCAGGAAGCGGGTGCCGAGGCCGGCGACCGGGAAGACGGCTTTGCGGATGGGTTTCATGCGTGCGCCATTCATCCGACAACCGGTGTGAACCGCACAAGGACCGAAGGCTGCTAAACCGCCTGTGCGACCAGCAGGTTTCACCGTCGCAGTTTAACGGTCCCGCAACCATATTTCGTCCCCATAGGGGGCTACCAGCGGGACGGCGTGCCGCTTCATACGATGCGGCGGCTGGTGCGTACTCCGACAATTTCGGCGAGAGCGACATGGCTAGCGTCGTTCGCCATCCAGAGGCTTTGCGCCGCGGCGCTGATCGCGAGCGGCACGGCCGGACTGGCGCACGCCCAGGGCTTCGACATCCGGCGCTGTTCCCCGGCCCGAGCACCACCGGCACGGTCGCGCCGGCGCAGGCGCCTGCGTCGCCGAGCGCGCCGGAGTGGAGCGGTGAGCCCGGCGCGTCCGGCCATCCGGCGATGACAGCGGAGGCGATCCGCGCGGCCGCGGCGAATTTCCGCGGCTGCCTCGACGGCCTGTGGCCGCAGGCGGCGCGCCGCAGCGTGCCGCGCGCTGTCTTCGACGCGCACATCGCCGGTCTGACGCCCGACCTGCGGATCATGGACCTGCTGGATTCGCAGCCCGAGTTCACCAAGTCGTTCTGGGACTATCTCGATATCCTGGTCAGCGAAGCGCGGATCGCCAACGGCCGCGCCATCCTGGCAAAGCACAGGCGCGACTTCGACGCGGTCGAGAAGGCCTACGGCGTCGATCGGCATTTCGTCGCTGCGATCTGGGGCGTGGAGTCCAACTACGGCACCGCAGATCGGCGACCGTTCGGTGATCCGCTCGACCGCGACGCTCGCCTGCGTCGGCCGCCGCCAGGATTATTTCCGCGAAGAGTTCCTGTCGGCGCTGGAAATCCTCGCCCGTGGCGACGTCACGGCCGATCATCTCAAGGGCTCGTGGGCCGGCGCCTTCGGCCCGACGCAATTCATGCCGACGTCGTTCAAGCGGTTTGCGGTCGACTTCGACCGGGATGGCCGCCGCAATGTCGTTGACTTCGATCCCGGACCTGATCGCCTCGACGGCCAACAATCTGAAGAAGGATGGCTGGGTGCCGGGCCAGACCTGGGGCTATGAGGTGGTGGTGCCGAAGGGCTTCAACTTCCTGCTGGCCGACCGGTCGCGCATGATGACCATGCGGGACTGGGAGAAGGCCGGCATCCGCCGCGCCGGCGACAAACCCTTCCCGAGGCTGGACGACCGCGCCTTCCTGCTGGTGCCAGCCGGCGCCCAGGGGCCGGGATTCCTGATGCTGCAGAACTTTCGCGCGATCATGAAATACAACCCGGCCGAGGCCTACGCGATGGCGATCGGCCACCTCGCCGACCGGTTGCGGGGCGGCGGATCGTTCATTCAGCCGTGGCCCCGGCACGAGCGGGTGCTGAACCGTACCGAGCGCTATGAACTGCAACAGCTGCTGGCGCGCCGGGGCTTCAGAGTGGGCGAGCCGGACGGCCGCCTGGGCGGTCAAACCCGGACGGCGCTGCGCGATTTCCAGACCTCGATCGGCCATGTGCCGGATGGTTTCGCCTCGGCGGCAATGCTGGAACGGCTGCGGAACCGTTAGGCAACCTGCTAGTGTCCCGATTCCGAAGTTCGCATCATTGTCCGGCGCCCACATTTGCGAACTTCGGAATCGAAGGACACTGGCAACTCCTTGATCTAGTGTGGCTTTGGTTCAGAAGTCCGCATTTCGGAACTCGCTGCAAGAATGATGCGGACTTCTGAACCGCCACGCTGCCCTGGGAACCACCCGCAGACCTTCAAGTTGACATTTTTGCCGCGTTATCGTTACGCGATGGCGGAGAATGGCTCCTTTCCGGGGCCAAATCGTCGTTGATGAGATCGGCGGATGGGATCGGGACGCAAGTCATCCTCGATTGTGCTTGTGGCCGGCTTGGGCGCAACCGCTCTGGTTGCAGCAAGTCTTGTCCTGCCGTTGCCCGCCAAGGCGCAGTTCTGGGGCGACTCCTGGGGCGGCCGTCAACAGCGCCAGCAGCCCTACGGCGGATGGGGCTGGGGCGACCGCGGCGGATGGGACAACCGCCAGTACCGCGATCGGGAATATCGCGACACGCCGGTCGATTTTTCTCGCGCTCCCGCCGCAACGCCGAAGAAGGAAGCGACCACCCAAATCGTGGTGCTGGGCGATGCGATGGCGGACTGGCTCGCCTACGGGCTGGAGGATGCCTATACGGAAAAGCCCGACATCGGCATCGTACGCAAGCATCGCACCGATTCCGGCCTGATCCGCTACGACCAGCGCCGCGAGAACGTCGACTGGGCGCAGACCGCGCGTGAAATCATCGCGGCCGACAAGCCGCAAATCATCGTCATGATGGTCGGCAATAACGACCGTCAGGCGATCCGTGAAAAGGCGCCCGTCGTCGCGCGCCCGGCGCCTGGCACCGCCAAGCCGGCCGCTCCGCAGGCCGTTCCGCAGACCATGACGCCCGATACCAAGCCGCCGCTGGATGCCGAATTGCAGCGTCCTGCGACGCCCGAGGCTCCGGTGCCAACCACCGAGCAGGGCAGGGTCGCGGCCTACGGCCCCTGGGAGTTCCACACCGAGAAATGGGAAGCCGCCTACATCAAGCGCGTCGACGCCGCGATGGCGGCGCTGAAGAATTCCGGCGTGCCGGTGCTCTGGGTCGGCTTGCCTTCGCGGAGCGTCGCCAAGGCGTCGAACGATTCGTCCTACCTCAACGAAATCTACCGCAGCCGGGCTGAAAAAGCCGGGATCACGTATGTCGACATCTGGGACGGGTTCGTCGACGAGCAGGGGCGATTTTCCGCGCAGGGCCCCGACTACGAAGGTCAGACCCGGCGCCTGCGAACCGGCGACGGCGTGTATTTCACGAAATTCGGCGCCCGCAAGCTTGCGCATTACGTCGAGCGCGAGATTGAGCGCTATATCGCCAACCGGGCTGTCCCGGTGGCTCTGCCGGTCCCGGTCGATCCCGGACTCAAGGGGCCCGGTGCGGTGACGACCACCAAGCCAAGCGGCACGCCGCAGCGGCCGTCCGCCGGACCTGTCTTGCCGCTTACCGGTCAGCCAGCGGCGAGCGAGGAATTGCTCGGCGGCGGCCGCGCGCCGGCTCGCGCACCTGCGGTCGATCCGGTCGCAACCCGGGTGATCACCAACGGCGAAACGATCTCAGGTCCGGTCGGTCGTGCCGACGATTTCTCTTGGCCTCGCGGGACGGCTGCCGACGAACCGGCCGCCGTCACGCCGGCCGCGATGACGGCCGGGCAGAAGCCTCCGCAGGTGGCGGTGACCAGCGAGGCGCAGCAGAAGTCCGAGGCGCAGCAGAGAGCTGCCGCCGAGGCCCAGCGGCGGGCGCGCCAGGCGCGCGATTCCACGCCTTCGTTCTTCAACAATCCGAGCCAATTGTTCCGTGGCTTCGGCCGCTGGTAGTCGTTCGGCGCAGGGCGTGGACGGTCTCTCCGGTGGCTGGTGCTGAGGCGCTGCTCGCTAACGGAGTGGATTTGACATTCGCTGCTCACCTAGCCGCAGACTTGCTGAAGCGGGATGCGAATGTTGGAATTGGACCACTAGGCGCAGCGTCCAATTGCTGACTTGACCTCGGCGCGTGCCCAATTTTGTATGGAGGCCGACCGTCGGCCAACGGCGGCACGGGCTCTGTTGCGGCCAGTTCGGCGCGAACCAGGGCCCTCGGCGAACAGCCGGTGACCGGAGGGATGCCCTGTGGCGAACGGCGCGAGCGCGCAGCCGGATACGTTTCCCAAGCTGCTGATCCGCAACGCCGCGCGCTTCGCCGATCGGCCGGCGTACCGGCACAAGGATCTCGGCATCTGGCAGGTATGGACTTGGGCGCAGGTGCTTTCCGAGGTGCGCGCATATGCGGTCGGGTTGTCCCGTCTCGGCCTCAAGCGCGGCGACACCATCGCGATCGTTGGTTCGAACCGGCCCAGGCTCTACTGGTCGGTCACGGCCGCTCAGGCGCTCGGCGCCATTCCGGTGCCGGTTTACGCCGACGCGGTCGCCGAGGAACTGGCCTACGTGCTGGCGCACGCCGACGTGCAGTTCGCTGCGGTCGAGGACCAGGAGCAGATCGACAAGATTCTGGCCGTCTCCGAACGGGTGCCGAAGCTCGAACGGCTGATCTATGACGAACCGCGCGGGTTGCGCGACTACGATCATGCGCGGCTGCATGCCATTGAGGACGTCATCAAGGACGGCCGGACGGCGCTCGCCAACGACGCGGCGCTCGGAACATGGCTCGATGGCGAGATCGCTTCGGGCAAGGGGTCCGACCCGTCGATCATTCTCTACACGTCGGGCACGACCGGGCAATCGAAGGGCGTCGTGCTCTCCGGGATCGGCTGTATCAATGCGGCATCCGACACTGTCGCATTCGACAAGCTGACCGAGCAGGATGAGGCGCTCGCCTATCTGCCGCTGGCCTGGGTCGGCGACCATTACCTGAACTACGCGCAGGCGCTGGTCGCGGCCTTCTGTCTTGCCTGTCCGGAAAGCGGCGAAACCGTAACAGCCGACATGAAGGAGATCGGGCCGACGTTCTACTTCGCCCCGCCGCGTGTATTCGAGCAGATGCTGACGCGCGTGATGATCCGGATGGAGGATGCCGGCGCGCTGAAGCGGCGGATGTTTCATTATTTCCTGGCGGTCGCGCGCCGCCACGGCGAGAAGATTCTCAACGGCGAGCCGGTGCCGATGTCCGGCCGGCTCGCCTATCAGCTCGGTGAGTTTCTGGTCTTCGGACCGCTCAAGAATGTTCTGGGGCTCGCGCGCGTGCGCACCGCCTATACGGCCGGCGAGGCTATCGGGCCCGACCTGTTCTCGTTCTTTCGTTCGATCGGCCTGAACCTGAAGCAGCTCTACGGCCAGACCGAAGCGTTCCTCTATCTCACCGCACAGCCCGACGGGCAGATCTTCTCCGATACGGTCGGACCGGTGATGCCAAACGTGCAATTGCGCATCGCAGAGAATGGCGAGGTGCTGTTCAAATCGCCGGGCATGTTCGTCGGCTATTTCAAGGACGACGCCAGGACCGCCGAGGTCACCGCCGAGGACGGATTCATCAAGACCGGCGACGCCGGCTTCTTCGATCCCCGGACCGGACATCTGCGCATCATCGACCGCGCCAAAGACGTTGGCCGGCTCAGGGATGGCACGCTGATTGCGCCGAAATACATCGAGAACAAGCTCAAGTTCTATCCGAACATCCGCGAGGCTGTGGTGTTCGGCGACCAGCGTGATTTCGTCATGCGTCATGCTCAACATCGATCTGACCGCGGTCGGCAATTGGGCGGAGCGTAACAACATCGTCTACGGCTCGTACCAGGAGTTGGCGGCGCACCCGCGTGTCTATGAGTTGCTGGCGCAACACGTCGCGGCCGTCAACCGCTCGCTGGTCGACGAGAAGGCAATGGCGGCGGCGCAGATCAGGCGCTTCCTGATCCTGCACAAAGAACTCGACGCGGATGACGGTGAAGTCACTCGCACGCAGAAGGTCCGCCGCAGCTTCGTGGCCGAACGCTATGCGCCGCTGATCCGGGCCTTCTATGACGAGTCGACCGAGGCCGACATCTCGACCGAGGTGACGTTCGAGGACGGCCGCAAGGGCGTGCTGTCGGCGCGCGTGAAGATTCGCGATGCCGAGGTCGTTCCCGCCGCGCCGCCCCTGGAGAAGGCCGCATGAAGCGGCGACAGAATGAGTCCCAGCGGTGGTGCGCTCCCTCTCCCCAAGGGGGAGAGGGATGGGGTGAGGGGGTTACTGCACTCTCGGCTGACCGTAATCCCTCACCCCACCCCTCTCCCAAAGGGAGAGGGAGCAGACCGCCGCCGTTGCCCGCGTCGTGGCCGAGTCTCAGGCGCGGAGTCCTGGCGTGAGGGCGCCGGCCGAGACCGCCGCCGGCGAGACGCTGCTTTCGGTGGAGAACGTCTCGCTCACGTTCGGCGGCGTCAAAGCGGTCAGCGGCGTTTCGTTCGACATCCGCAAGAGCGAGATTCGCGCCATCATCGGGCCGAACGGCGCCGGCAAGACGTCGATGCTCAACGTCATCAACGGCTTCTATCACCCGCAGGAAGGCCGCATCACCTTCAAGGGCAGAGCGCGCCGAAGAATGCGTCCCTACGACGCGGCGCGTGGCGGCATTGCACGCACATTCCAGAACGTGGCGCTGTTCAAGGGCATGACGGCGCTGGACAACATCATGACCGGCCGCACGCTCAAGATGCGGCGCGGCCTGTTCTGGCAGTTGGTGCGGATCGGGCCGGCGCTCCGGGAGGAGGCGGAGCACCGCCATCGGGTGGAAGAGATCATCGACTTTTTGAAGATTCAGCACATTCGCAAGGTCCAGGTTGGTCAACTCCCCTACGGGTTGCAGAAACGGGTCGAGCTTGCGCGTGCGCTGGCCATGGAGCCGGACCTCCTGCTGCTCGACGAGCCAATGGCCGGCATGAACGTCGAGGAAAAGGAGGATATGTGCCGCTACATCCTCGACCTCAACGCGTATTACGGCACCACCATCGCGCTGATCGAGCACGACATGGGCGTCGTGATGGATTTGTCGGATCGCGTGGTGGTGCTCGATCATGGCGTCAAGATTGCCGACGGTACGCCGGGCGATGTGCAGACCAATCGGGCGGTGATCGATGCCTATCTGGGCGTCGGTCACGATAATTGATGCCATCGGTGAATTGCAGTGAAGACAGGAGTTCGTATGACGTTTCGCTTGATCAAGGCCGCGCTGGCGGTCGGCGCGCTCGTTACGCTTTGCGCGTCCGAAGCGGGCGCGCAAAGCTATCCCAGCCGTTCGATTCGCCTGATCGCGCCGTTTCCCGCCGGCGGGCTTGCCGACGTGCTGGCGCGCCTGGTGGGGGACGAGATGTCGAAGGCGCTCGGCCAGCCGGTGATCGTCGAGAACCGCGCCGGCGCCGGCGGCAATACCGGCGCCGACGCGGTCGCGAAGGCGGATGCCGACGGTTACACGTTGCTGATGTCGTCGGCCGGCATTCTCACGGCCAACCAGTTCCTCTACGCCAAGATGCCGTTCGATCCGGAGACCGCGTTCGCGCCCATCTCGATCGTCGCCGACATGTCCATGCTGGTGGTGGTCAATCCTCAGGTCGATGCGAAGACGCTGGCCGAATTCGTCACGCTTGCGAAATCCAGGCCCGACAAGATCAACTTCGGCTCGCCCGGCGTCGGCACCACCGGCCACCTCGGACTCGCGCTGTTCATGCACGCGGCGGGCATCAAGCTGACGCATGTGCCTTATCGGGGAGCAGCGCCGGCACTCAACGATCTGCTCGCTGGTCAGATCGACGGCGTCGTCGACAATCCTCCGACCGTGTTGCCGCACATCAAGGCCGGAAAGCTGCGGCCGCTCGCGGTCGCCGCTAGGCAGCGGCTTGAACTCGTTCCCGACGTGCCGACGGCCGCAGAAGCCGGCGTGAAAAATTTCGAGGCGTCCTCCTGGTTCGGCATCATGGCGCCGGCCGGCACGCCGCCGGATGTCATCGAACGGCTTCACCGCGAGATCGTCGCGGCGCTGCGCAAGCCTGTCATCGCCGATCGCATTGCGAGTTCCGGCGCAAGGGCGGTCGGCAACAGCCCGGCGGAGTTCGCCGCGCAGGTGCGGGCGGAGCGCGCGATGTGGGGCGAGATCATCAAGGCGGCGAATATCACGCCGCAGTAGGCGCGCCGGGTCCCGAACGCTGCCCGAAAACTATGCGCCGGGTTCGCCCGGCGCATTCGCGTGGATCGCGAGCGCGTGAACGCCGCCGGCTAGCTCACCCGAAAGCGTGTTCGTTGACCATGCGGTGCCGCTCGAGCCGGCTCTTCCCCCGGAACAATTCCGACACGATATGAACGCGAAAGTGGGTCTCGCCCCCCGGTCGATGTCCGGCATGCCCGGCGTGCAGGTGCGACTCGTCGAGGACCTCGAGCCGCTGGGGGGCGAAGGCCGCTGTCAACTTTCCGGTGATGAGATCGCGCATCGCCATCGGGTCCGCATAGCGGCTGGCGCGGGCCGCCGTCAACGCTCATGGTAGCGGGCGCCCGAAATCCGATCATTCGCCAATGTCAAGACTTGAAGGCGTCACCGCCGCGCGCGCATATTGTAGGGTCATGAAAAACAATTCACCCCTGTTCGACCGGATCAAGGTCAAGCCCAGCAAGGACCGGCGCATCCGCACCGATGCGCCCGTCTGCGAGTGGCCGGGCTGCGATGGGGCGGCGAACCATCGCGCCCCGAAGGGGCGGATGCGCGAGAACGAGTACTGGCGGTTCTGCCTGGCGCATGTGCGCGAATACAACCATTCGTACAATTTCTTCGCCGGCATGAGCACCGACGACATCGCCAAGTACCAGCGCGATGCCACCACCGGCCACCGCCCGACCTGGAAGATGGGCATGAACGGCGGCGGCAAGGACGCGGCCGGCGCCCACGATCCGCTCGGCCTCCAGCGCGAATTCGGCGCCGCAGCCGGCCGGGCGCGGGGGCCGGAGCGGGCGAAGACCGACAGCCCCATGGTCGGCAACGCCGCCCGCAAGGCCTTCGATGCGCTGGGATTGGAGGCCGACGCCACGACGGTCGAAATCAAGACTCGCTTCAAGTCGCTGGTGAAGCGTCACCATCCCGACGCCAACGGCGGCGACCGCTCCACCGAGGATCGCCTGCGGGAAATCATCCAAGCCTATAACTATTTGAAATCAATAGGTTTCCGCTAGGCAGGGGACCGGGCAGGAGTTGCGCGCCCGGCGCACGAAGGCTATCTGAAAGCGCAAGCCTGTTGGCCGTCCCGGCGGCTTTCGCTGGCCGCGGGCGATCTGCTAAGTTTGTTTTCGTATCCGCACCATTTGTAACCGACCGATACGGGTCTCGGTCGCGGCCGAGACCACGGAGGATCAATGACTGCCGCAACGCAAGAGGTCGCCGGCCTGCCCGATATCAAAGTGTCGGTTCGCCAGCAGTTCGGGTTCGACAGCGACATGGAAGTGCCGGCCTATTCGGAC
Organism: uncultured Alphaproteobacteria bacterium; assembly: GCA_963807865.1. Taxonomy (GTDB): domain Bacteria; phylum Pseudomonadota; class Alphaproteobacteria; order Rhizobiales; family Xanthobacteraceae; genus VAZQ01. The sequence goes on from CAWEDK010000018.1 coordinate 143,566, forward strand.
GGTGACGACTACGTGCCGGACGTCGACGAGGATTACCGGTTCGACAAGGCGACCACGCTGGCGATCCTGGCGGGATTCGCGCACAACCGCCGCGTCATCGTCTCGGGCTATCATGGCACCGGCAAGTCGACGCATATCGAGCAGGTTGCGGCCCGCCTCAACTGGCCGTGCGTCCGGGTCAATCTGGATAGCCACATCAGCCGTATCGACTTGATCGGCAAGGACGCCATCGTCATCAAGGACGGCCTGCAGATCACCGAGTTTCGCGACGGCATCCTGCCCTGGGCCTATCAGCACAACGTCGCGCTGTGCTTCGACGAGTACGATGCCGGCCGCCCGGACGTCATGTTCGTGATCCAACGGGTCCTGGAATCGTCCGGCCGCCTCACGCTGCTCGATCAGAGCCGCGTGATCCGGCCCCACCCGGCATTCCGGCTGTTCGCCACCGCCAACACGGTGGGCCTCGGCGATACTTCGGGCCTCTATCACGGCACGCAGCAGATCAACCAGGCGCAGATGGACCGCTGGTCGATCGTCACGACGCTGAACTATCTACCGCACGACAACGAGGTTCAGATCGTGCTCGCCAAGGCGAAGCACTACCGCACCGATGCCGGCCGCGACATCGTCAGTAAGATGGTGCGGGTCGCCGACCTCACACGCAACGCCTTCATGAACGGCGACATCTCGACCGTCATGAGCCCGCGCACGGTCATCACCTGGGCGGAGAACGCCGACATCTTCAAGGATGTCGGCTTCGCGTTCCGGCTCACGTTCGTCAACAAGTGCGACGAACTGGAGCGGCCGATCGTCGCCGAATTCTATCAGCGCTGCTTCGGTCAGGAGTTGCCGGAATCCGCGGTGAACGTCGCGCTGAGCTAGTTTCGCCGCCATGCCGAGGATCGCGGTCGAACGTGTCCACGGCGCGGCGCGCCGCGCCATCACCAAGGGCCTGGAGGCCGCCAACGCGGCGATGCTGGGAAAGGTCGAATTCCGGCCGTTGACGATCACGTTGCGCGAAGGCGGCAAGATCGTCGGCGGCCTAGTCGGTGAGACCTTCCTGGGATGGCTCTATGTCAGTGTGCTCTGGGTGGCGGACGGCTACAGCCGGCAGGGGTACGGCAGGCGGATCATGGAAGCGGCCGAGAAGGAAGCCCGCCGCCGTGGCGTGCGGAACGCCTATCTCGACACGCTGAGTTTTCAGGCCCCGGGCTTCTATGCGAAGCTCGGCTATCGCGAGTTCGGGCGGCTCGCCGATTTTCCTGCCGGTCACGACCGGCGCTGGCTAGCGAAGGCGCTGTGAATGTCATCGAACACCAAGCCGCGGCCGGCCTCGAAGGACTCTCCGACCGAGCCGTTCAAGCGTGCGGTGACCGGCTGCCTGCGCGCCATTGCCCGCAAGCCGGAGCTTGAGGTCGCCTTCGCCGCCGAACGTCCCGGCATCATCAGCGGCAAGGTGCGTCTGCCCGAGCCACCGCGCAAGCTCTCCGGTCCCGACGCGGCGATCGTGCGCGGCCATGCGGATGCCATCGCGCTCAAGCTCGCGTGCCACGATCCGACCGTCCACCGCAAGCTGGTGCCGGGCGGACAGCAGGCGCGGGCGGTGTTCGAGGCGGTCGAGCAGGCGCGCGTCGAGGCGATCGGAGCGCGCCGCATGTCGGGCGTGGCGAAAAATCTGGCCGCCATGATCGACGACCGCTTCCATCGCGGCAAATTCGACGAGGTCACCGACCGCGCCGACGCGCCGATCGAGGAGGCGGTGGCGATGATCGTGCGCGAGCGCCTGACCGGGCAGGTACCGCCGCCGGCCGCCCGTAAGCTCGTCGAACTCTGGCGTCCGCTGATCGAGGACCGCGCCGGACGGGAACTCGACCGGCTGGAACGGCTCATCGAACACCAGGCGGACTTCGGCGACGTGGTGCACGACCTGCTCGACAGTCTCGACATGGGCGACGACCGTTCGACCGAATCGGACGAGGAGGAGGGCGAGGAAGGCGAGCAGGAGCGCCGCAAGGAGGAAAACGGCGAAGACGGCCAGGGCGCCGAGTCCGAGGACATGCAGACCCGCATGGATGAGGCCGATGCGACCGGCGAGGACATGTCGGAATCGACCGCCGAAGCATCCGAGGCGACGTCGGCCGAGATGGCCGAAGACGCCGAGATGGGCGATTCCGAAACCCCGGCCGATCCGCGCCGCCCCCGCCGGCAAGGCCAGAACGAGCCGCGCGGTCCCGACTATCATCCGTTCATCGTCAAGCACGACGAGGTGATTTCGGCCGACGATTTGTGCGAGCCCGAAGAGCTCGACCGGCTTCGCGGCTATCTCGACAAGCAGCTCTCGCATCTGCAGGGCGTGGTGGCGCGGCTTGCCAACCGGCTGCAGCGCCGGCTGATGGCGCAGCAGAACCGCGCCTGGGAGTTCGACCTCGAAGAAGGCATGCTCGATCCGGCGCGGCTGCCGCGCATCATCATCGATCCGCTGCACGCGCTGTCGTTCAAGCAGGAGAAGGACACCACGTTCCGCGATACCGTGGTGACGCTGCTGCTCGACAATTCCGGCTCGATGCGCGGCCGGCCGATCACGGTGGCGGCCACCTGCGCCGACATCCTCGCGCGCACGCTGGAGCGCTGCGGCGTCAAGGTCGAGATCCTCGGCTTCACCACCCGCGCCTGGAAGGGCGGCCAGTCGCGCGAGGCCTGGCTCGCCGCCGGCAAGCCGGCCAATCCGGGCCGTCTCAACGATCTGCGCCACATCATCTACAAGTCGGCCGATGCGCCGTGGCGCCGCGCGCGCAAGAATCTCGGCCTGATGATGCGCGAGGGCCTGCTCAAGGAGAACATCGACGGCGAGGCGCTCGACTGGGCGCACAAGCGGCTGCTCGGCCCGCACCGAGCAGCGCCGCATCCTGATGATGATCTCGGACGGCGCGCCGGTCGACGATTCCACGCTCTCGGTCAATCCCGGCAACTATCTCGAGCGGCATCTGCGCTGGGTGATCGAGGAAATCGAGACGCGCTCGCCGGTCGAACTGATCGCCATCGGCATCGGCCACGACGTGACGCGCTACTATCGCCGCGCCGTCACCATCGTCGATGCCGAGGAGCTTGGCGGCGCCATGACCGATAAGCTCGCCGAACTGTTCGAGGAGCACGCCGAGATCGAAGCGACGCAGCGGCGGCCCGCGCGGAGGCTCAACGCGTGAGCGACCGACCCCGGCACTTCGGTGCCGGAGCGACAAGCCGGCGAGGCGTGCTGACCGCGCTGCTCTCCGGCGCGTCCGCTCTGATCGTGCCGCCGGTGCAGGCTCAGACGGCACTGGTGCCGGACCCGCCGGTTGCCATCGACGTACAGGCGAGGCCAATTGCTTCGTTCGAGGTTCGCGATTCGACCCGCCGGCAGTTCGGATCGCTGGAGTTTCGCGGCGGCCTCGTGCTCAGTTCGTCGTTCAACCGTTTCGGCGGCCTTTCGGGGCTGCGGGTGCAACCCGATGGCGCGACCTTCATTGCGCTCACCGACCGAGAGCTGGTGGTTTCGCGGACGGATCGCCTACGACGGCACGCGGCCGGCCGGGATCGTCGATGCCGAGATGGCACAGATGCTCGGGCCCGATGGCCGCACGCTGGCGGCGCGCGGCTGGTACGACACCGAGGCGCTCGCCCAGGACGGCGGTACGCTCTATGTGGCGATTGAGCGGGTCCACCAGATCGTGCGCTTCAACTACGGCCGCGACGGGCTGCGCGCGCGTGCGACGCCGGTCGCGACGCCCGCGGCGTTACGGTCGTTGCCGAACAACCGCGGCATCGAATCGCTGGTCTTCGTTCCGCGGGGGCTGCCGCTGGCCGGAACCCTGATCGCGATTTCCGAGCGCGGTCTCGACAAGGCCGGCAACGTCCGGGGCTTTCTGATCGGCGGCCCGGCGGCGGGTGCGTTTACGGTGAAGCGCATCGCGGACTTCGACATCAGCGACGCGGCGCTGTTGCCGAACGGCGATCTCCTGCTGCTCGAGCGCAAGTTCAGCTGGACCGGCGGACTGTGGATACGGCTGAGGGTCGTGACGCTGTCGGATGTGCGGCCGGACGCTCTGGTCGACGGTCCGGTGCTGCTCGAAGTCGATCTCGGCTACGAGATCGACAACATGGAAGCCCTGAGCGTTCACCGCGGCGCGGCCGGCGAGATCGTGCTCACGCTGCTGTCGGACGACAATTTCTCGATGATCCAGCGCACGCTGCTGCTGCAGTTTACGCTTGCGGCGCCGTGATCGTTCGGCCGCTGGCGCAGCCTAGCCGGACGGGGCGGCTTCGGCGCGCTTCTTGCGGATCTGGCGCTTGAGTTCGAGCGCCTTGTCGCACAGCTCCTCGTCCTTGGCCTTGAGCAGGAAGGCGTCGAGCCCACCGCGGTGATCGACCGTCTTGAAGGCGTGCGCCGAGACGCGGAATTTGACCGAGCGGCCGAGCGCATCGGACATCAAGGTGACGTTGAGCAGATTGGGCAGGAACCGCCGCTTGGTCTTGCGGTTGGAGTGGCTCACCTTGTGCCCGACCTGCGCACCCTTGTTGGTCAGTTCGCATCGCCGTGACATCGCAGCACCTCAAAATCAATCGGTTGTCTGCCAAAGCCTTCTGGCAGGCATGGATGCCGGACCAATCTGATGCGATTTGCGCCGGCGGAGCCCTGAAACCAGGGTTTCCCTGAGCCGCCGGACCTATAGTGAGCGCATCCAGGGCCGTCAAGCCGAATGACCTTGTTCCGGCAACTCTAATCCGCAGACGCCGGAAATTGCCTTGTTCGGGTCAAGATGCCCCGGCAAGCCTGCGATGGCGTCGATTTCGGCGATGTCTGTTCGACCGCGGTCACTCGCGGGAAACGCGCGTACCGGCGACACGGGTCGAGGGTCGAGGGTGCGTCTCCGGGGGACTTTCTTGACGTCCAGCGGTATTCGAGACGCCATCCGGTCTGCGGCTGCGGTCGTTGCCGTCCCGTTCGTCCTGGGATTTCCGGACCCGGCTCATGCCCAGGGCAAGCTCGACGCTCGCTACGACTTTACGCTGGCGGGTGTATCGGTCGGACGCGGCAGCTGGGTCATCGACATTGGGGATGAGCATTTTACTGCGTCGGCCAGTGGTCAGACGGCTGGACTGATGCGTGTCCTCGCCGGCGGCCGCGGCCAGAGCACCGCGCGCGGCGCCATTGTGGGAGGGCAATTCGTCCCCGCCACCTACCGGTCGAACATCTTCACCGACAAGAGATACGACGAGGTGCGGATGGCGATCAGCGGCGGCGTGGTGCGGGAATTCGTGGTCGAGCCGCCGGCGTTGCCGATGCCGAACCGGGTACCGATCACCGAGGCGCACCGTCGCGGTGTCGTCGATCCGATGAGCGCCTCGCTGTTCCGCATCCCGGGAACCGGCAGCCTGTTCACGCCGGAAGCCTGCCCGCGCAAGCTGTCGATCTTTGACGGCCGGATGCGTTACGATCTGCATCTCACCTTCAAGCGAATCGACAAGGTCAGGGCGGAAAAGGGCTACCAGGGCAATGCGGTGGTTTGCTCGGTGATCTTCTCGCCGATCGCCGGCCATGTGCCGGACCGGGCGCTCATTCAGTATCTGGCCAACCAACGCGAGATCGAAGCGTGGCTCGCGCCGATCGCCGGAACCCGCGTCCTGGCTCCCTACCGGGTGGCGGTCCCGACCCCGATCGGAACCGGCGTCATGCAGGCCACCCAGTTCGTCTCAGCCCCGCAGCCCGCCAAGCCAAGCACGTCGGCCAAGGCCCAATGAAGCTTTCCCGCAGCCTGGCGACGCCATCGTTCGTTCATTAACGAAGCGACATTCCAAAATTTCTGGCACAAATCTGAAAATACATGATGTAGTGGTGGTTGCCGGGTGGCGGGCCAGATATGGCCGTGAACGAAATCATATAGCTGTCGAGTCAGCGATTCGGGCGCGTTTCGTTCGAACTCGTTCCACAACTTAAGCACAAACCATCCACTGGCCGGCTCCAGCCTTTTCCCCGTCGCATTCTGGCACAGATTTCGTGCTTTAGTCCGTGCGGGGAAGATGATCACCACATCCAGGAGACGGCTTCGTTGACCGAGGAGCGATCCGGCGCATGTGGTGGCGCACGGCCGGACAGCGTCGGCGGGCGAAGCGACCGGCGATCTACAGCCTGCCAGAGCGCTTTGCGGCGCCAAAGCAGGCTTGGTCAGCGGGACGAGAGGCGGGGATTGAAATTGAAGCCGACCGGCGGGGCGATTAACATGTCGCCGAACTTGACGACGCTCCGAGCAGCGAGATGCGACGCGCTGCGGCCTAGGCATGGGTCGAGGCGGTCTTTACAGAGTGTCGCTGCACACAAGGCAACTCCTTGATTTCGATTCCCCAGATGGCCGGATCGACCCGGCACCACGTCGAACGCGCCGGCTCACAAGTTAGCTGGTTCGCTGCGCGAGGCTGAGCGCTGGGGGACACTGGACCTTTGATGCCGATCTCATTCTCCTCTCCGACCGCTCGTAGCGGCGGTGCCCGCGGCGCCGGTGTAACCGCCGTGCTCGGGCCAACCAATACGGGTAAGACCCACTTGGCGATCGAGCGCATGCTCGGTCATTCGTCGGGCGCCATCGGCCTGCCGCTGCGCCTGCTGGCGCGCGAGGTCTACAACAAGATCGTCGACCGGATCGGCGCCGCCGAAGTCGCGCTCATTACCGGCGAGGAAAAGATCAAGCCGCCGAACCCGCGCTTCTGGGTCTCGACCGTCGAGGCCATGCCGCGCGAACTCGATGTCGCGTTTGTGGCGATCGACGAGGTCCAGCTCGGCGCCGATCTCGATCGCGGCCATGTCTTCACCGACCGCATGCTCAACCGGCGCGGCCGCGAGGAGACGCTGGTGCTCGGGGCCGCGACGGTGCGGCCGATGGTCGAGAAGCTCCTGCCCGGCGCGCATGTGCTGACGCGGCCGCGGCTGTCGCAGCTCACCTTCGCGGGCGAGAAGAAGCTGACGCGCCTGCCGCGACGGAGCGCGATCGTGGCGTTCTCCGCCGAGGAGGTCTATTCGATTGCTGAACTGATCCGCCGGCAGCGCGGCGGCGCGGCGGTGGTGCTCGGCTCGCTGTCGCCACGGACTCGTAACGCGCAGGTCGCGCTCTACCAGTCGGGCGACGTCGACTACCTGGTCGCGACCGACGCGATCGGCATGGGCCTCAATCTCGACGTCGATCACGTCGCCTTCGCGTCCGATCGCAAGTTCGACGGTTATCAGTTCCGCAAGTTGAACCCGGCCGAACTGGCGCAGATTGCCGGCCGTGCCGGCCGCGCCAACCGCGATGGCAGCTTCGGGACCACCGGCCGCTGTCCGCCGTTCGAGACCGAACTGGCGCAGGCGCTGGAGAGCCACTCGTTCGAGCCCATCCGGGTTCTGCAATGGCGCAACACCGCGCTCGACTACGCCTCGCTCGGCGCATTGCAGGCGTCGCTGGCGGAGACGCCGACGGAGAGCGGTCTCACGCGCGCGCCGGTCGCCGAAGACATCCTGGTGCTGGAGCACGCGGCGCGCGACGACGAGGTTCGGACGCTGGCGACGACACGATCCGCGGTCGAGCGGCTGTGGGAGGTCTGTCAGGTCCCGGATTACCGGAAGATTTCGCCGGCCACCCATGCGGAGCTTGTCACCACGCTCTATGGGTTTCTGATGCGTGACGGCGCGATCCCGATCGACTGGTTCGCCCGCCAGATCGAGCAGGCCGACAAGACCGACGGCGATATCGATACGCTGTCGAATCGCATCGCGCATATCCGCACGTGGACGTTCGCGGCCAACCGGCTCGACTGGCTGGCCGATCCCGAACACTGGCAGGGCGTCACGCGCGCCGTCGAGGACAAGCTGTCGGACGCGCTGCACGAGCGGCTGACCGAGCGTTTCGTCGATCGGCGCACCAGCGTGCTGATGCGGCGGCTGCGCGAGAACACTGGGCTCGAAACCGACATCAGCAAGACCGGCGAAGTGGTGGTCGAAGGCCACGCCATCGGTCGGCTCGACGGGTTCATCTTTACGCCTGCGGCCTCGGCTGCCGGTTCGGAAGCGCGCACGCTTGCGGGGGCGGCGCAGAAGGCGCTGGCCGGCGAGATCAACGCGCGTGCGACGAAGCTCGCGCAGGCCTCCGACGAGCAGCTCGTGCTGGCTTCGGAAGGCGCGATCAGGTGGCTCGGCCAGGCCGTCGGCAAGCTCGTCGGCGCCGAGGAGGTCCTGAAGCCGCGCGTGCGGATCATCGCCGACGAGCATCTCACCGGCGCGCCGCGCGATGCCGTGCAGGCGCGGCTCGACCTATGGCTCAAGACGTATATCGAAAAGGTGCTGGCCCCGTTGTTTCAGCTCGGTGCGGCCGAGGATGTCACCGGCATGGCACGCGGCATCGCGTTCCAGCTCATCGAGGCGCTCGGCGTGCTGGAGCGGCAGAGGGTGTCCGAGGACGTCAAGGGGCTCGATCAGCCGGCGCGCGCCGGCCTGCGCAAGTACGGGGTGCGGTTCGGCGCCTACCACATTTATGTACCGGCATTGCTCAAGCCGACGCCGCGCGCGCTCGCCACGCAGCTCTTCGCCCTCAAGCACGCCGGAGCGGAGTCCAAGGGCATCGAGGCGATCGAACAACTTGCCAAGAGCGGCCGGACGTCGATCGCAGCCGACAAGGACGTTGATCGGACGCTTTATCGTGTCGCAGGCTACCGGGTCTGCGGCGAGCGCGCAGTGCGCGCTGATATTCTGGAACGCATCGCCGACATCATCCGTCCGGCGCTGGCTTGGCGGCTGGGTGCCCCGGGAAACAAGCCGCCGGGCGCGCTCGACGGGTCGGGTTTCCTGGTCGTGCCGGCGATGACGTCGCTCGCCGGGTGCGCGGGCGAGGAATTCGCGTCGATCCTGCGCGCGCTGGGGTACCGGATGGAGCAGCGGCCGAAGCCGGCCGAGCCGCCACCGGCCGCGGCTGCGGAGGCCGCCCTTTCCACTCCGGATATTGTGCAGGATATCGTCTCGGCGGCGGCCGAGGCGGAGGTGCCGTCGGAAGCCTCCGACGAGGTTGAAGCTTCCGGTGCGGCGAACGCGGACGCCCGTTCAGCTGAACCCGTTGCGCCCGATCTTGCGCCTGCCAACGAGGCCGATGCGGTTGCGACGGAGGCCGTCGGCGCCGCCGAAATATCCTCTGAGGAACCTCACCTGGCCGCAGGCCATAGTGAAACGCCAGTGACCGGCGAGGCCTCGGCCGACGTCGCCGCGACCGATCCGATCGCGGAACCCGCACCCGAAGCCATCGCACCGGCCGCCGCGGCAGACGAGGCCGCGCCGGCCGAACCCGAAATGATCGAAGTCTGGCGTCCCGGCCGTCCGGAAGGCCAACGGCGTCAGCGCAGGCCCCAGCGGCCGCCGCGTGAGGCGGGTCGGCGCCGGGAGCATTCCGCGCCAACCGTGACCGCCGATGGCGTCTCGCCGGCCGTTGCGGCCGGCGAGCCAGCGCCGTCGGATGCCCTGGCGGCCGTCGCGCAAGGGGTGCCGGCTGCGGATCCGTCGATCGGGGAGACGCGCCCGCCGCACCACCGCCGTCAGCGGCACGACCGCCCGGACCAGGCAGGACGCGCAGAGCGTACCGGCCGTCCGCAACAGCCCAACCGTCCCGACGGCTCGAGGCGTGCGGACGGTTCCGAACGCCGGCCGCCGCGCGGCAATCGCCCGGATCGTGGCGACCGTCCGGACCGCGATCCCGATCTGCGGGCGAAATACATCAAGGGCCGCGGCGATGGAGGGGACCGTCGCGACAAGGCGCCGGACCCGAACTCGCCGTTCGCCAAGCTTGCGGCGCTGAAGGCGCAGCTTGAGGGCAACAGCAAGGAGCCACACTAGGCAGCGCTCACTTGGATCGCCAGCGCATCGACAAATGGCTGTGGCATGCCCGTGTGGTGCGTACGCGCCAGGCGGCCGCCGCACTCGCCGCATCTGGGCACGTCCGGGTCAATGCCCAGCGTATCGATTCGGCGAGCCGGGCGGTGCGGCCCGGAGACATCGTGACGGTGGCGCTGGACCGGGCCGTGCGTGTTCTAAAGGTGGTCGGGTTCGCCGAGCGGAGGGGTTCCGCGGACGACGCGCGCACCCTATGTGAGGACCTCCATCCGGAGCCGAGCCTGCCCGCCAAAATTCCTGCGCCGCCGCCACCGGCGGTGCGCGATCGGGGAGCCGGCCGTCCGACCAAGCAGGAGCGGCGGGCCATTGCCCGTCTTACCGGAGACGGCGAACCCTGACGGGCGATGGCCAGCCCTCTCTTGCCCCCCGGTTTGCCTTGCGCTACTGACCGGCGTGTGATCGGAGTTGCTAATGACCTACGTCGTCAACGAAAATTGTATTAAGTGCAAGTACATGGACTGCGTCGAGGTCTGCCCCGTGGACTGTTTCTACGAGGGCGAAAACATGCTGGTGATCCATCCTGACGAGTGCATCGATTGCGGGGTGTGCGAGCCGGAATGCCCGGTCGAAGCAATCAAGCCCGATACCGAGGCCGGCCTCGAAGAATGGCTCACGCTCAACGCCGATTTCGCGAAGATCTGGCCCAACATCACCGCGAAAAAAGAGCCGCCGGCGGACGCGAAGGAGTGGGATGGCAAGCCGGGCAAGAAGAAGTTTTTCTCGCCCGAGGGCGGTTCCGGCGACTGATTGTTCGTTGCCCGCTTGACGCGTTGAAGCCGCGCCAAAGCGCTTTCGAAGCGCACGTTGCTCGTTTCATTTCGCGACGGTTCGCTTTCCGGCATATTGATGCGGACGCGCAATGGCGCGCAGTCGTCGCGGTCACGCATTAACCAGCGGTGACAAAATTGTAATACAGAAATGCGCGAAATCAGACTTTTCGCATGCGGTAAAGCTTTGATTTCTGCTGAAAATGTGCTATATACTTTGAAAATGAGCAAATCACCGCATCCGAGACGCTCCCCGTTGGGAGCATATTTTTTCAGGGTGCTTCCGAGAAACCGTTAACTAGGGACGTGAGACCCACGTAAGTTCCGTGGCAGGAAAAACGCGCCATCGGCCCAAGAAGAGCACCGCCGTAACCCGGCGTTCCAAGAAGACCTCCGCCGGCGCTCGCCGGAGGGCATCGCCGGCTCCGCGCGCTGCAACGCGACGTGGGGCCCCCGTAGCCAAGGCGTCCGCCCCTCGCAGGCCGGATGAAGGAGCAACCCCTAGTATGACCGTCAAGAAGGCAACCCATCAGCGCCAGGGATTCAAGACCGGCGAATATATCGTCTACCCGGCCCACGGCGTTGGCCAGATCCTCGCGATCGAGGAGCAGGAGGTTGCGGGCGCAAAGCTTGAGCTGTTCGTCATCAACTTCATCAAGGACAAGATGACGCTCCGAGTGCCGACCGCGAAGATCGTTTCCGTCGGCATGCGCAAGCTGGCCGAAGGTCCGGTGGTCAAGCGCGCACTCGAGACCCTCAAGGGCCGTGCCCGCGTCAAGCGGACGATGTGGTCGCGCCGCGCGCAGGAGTACGAGGCCAAGATCAATTCCGGCGACATCGTTGCGATCGCCGAAGTGGTGCGTGACCTGTTCCGTTCCGACACCCAGCCTGAGCAGTCCTATTCGGAGCGGCAACTGTACGAAGCCGCGCTCGATCGGCTGTCGCGCGAGATTTCGGCGGTGCACCGCATCACCGAAACCGAAGCGGTGAAGGAGATCGAAGCGGCGCTCGCCAAGGGCCCGCGCCGCGGTCCCAAGCCGGCTGACGGCGAAGCCGAGCCGGAGGAAGACGCGGCAGTGGAGGAGGAAGCAGCCTGATCGGCTGGCCTCCCGCTTCAGAGATTGCAAAGCCCGGCGGAAACGCCGGGCTTTTTGCTGTTCAAGCCCGGTTAACCCTTTCCAGATGCAGGCGAAATGGTCCTCTCGGGTGCGCGCGGAATGGCAGGAAATAGGCAAGCCTCGTCATAAATTAGCTCGCTTTACGAATGCAATATCACTGCACACGGGGAGCTAAGCGCGAGGGGGAATGCGGGGGCAATCGAAGTCAATTCGGCGCACGCGTGTGGATTTGTTGCGCCATGGTCGGAGCCGCGGGACTTGGTGGCTTGGTCGGCAGTTATATGTTCGATGCCGATCGGGTATCCGCGCAGGCATTAGCTAATTTCAAAGTGTCGGCGGCCGAGGCGGTTTCGTTCCGATTTCCAAACGACTGGCATGACGGCGAAGCAGAGGCGGAGTCGGCCACTGCGGCTGGCGAGCCGGCCGCGACGCCGGCCCGGTATGCGGTAGCCTCCGTCGGATCGGTTCCGGTGTCACTCAAGCCGCGGCCTCTCGCCGAGTCGATGGTGGCCAAGGCGACCGAAGAGGTTCCAGAAGTTCAACTTCCGCCGTGGGCCATGGCGACACCGACGCCGCTTCCGCCGCCCCGGCCGAAAATGGCCATGGCTGCCGCCACCGCAACGCCGGCGGCGACCACTGCGGCCCTGCAGGCGCCCGCGAAGCCCAAGCCGGTGATGCAATCCAACGCGGTGCTGAACGGTTCGCAGATCGCCAGCATCAAGCGGCGGCTCAATTTGACGCCCGACCAGGAACGCTACTGGCCCGCCGTCGAGGCCGAACTGCGCAAGATGGAATACAAGAAGGGTCCGAAGGGCGACACCCGCACAGCGTCGATCGATACGAGCAAGATGGACGTGCAGGGACTTCGCACCGCGGGTTTTCCTCTGGTCATGAGCTTCAACGACGACCAGAAGCGCGAACTGAAATCACTCGCCCATTTGCTGGGCCTGGAAAATGCGATGTCAGGATTTTAGCGTGAGAGCATGGGGAACTGACAGCCCGGCGGTAACGCCGGGCTTTTTTTGCGCAAGGGTCTGAGAATGCGCGCCGACGTTTGATGCGTGCCGCTATGCGTTCATGTCGGGCGCGAGTGCCGGCTTGCCGCGAATGATGTCGGACGCCTTCTCGGCGATCATCAGCACGCAGGCGTTGATGTGCGCGGAGACCAGGTCCGGCATGACCGATGCGTCGACCACCCGCAGCCGTTCCACGCCACGCACGCGCAGTTCAGGGTCCGTCACCGTGTCCGGACCAATGCCCATCGCGCAGGTGCCGCAGGGGTGATGCGCGGTGATCGCGGTGCGCCGGATGTACGCGTCGATCTCCGCGTCGGTCTTGACCCGCTCGCCCGGCGAGGTTTCGATCCCGCGGAATGGCTCCATCGCCTTCTGATAGGCGACGTCGCGCGCGCGCTTGAAGCCTTCACGCAATCGCGGCAGGTCGTTCGGCGCCGAGAAGAAATTGTAGAAGATTCGCGGCGGGTCCTTCGGGTTCACCGAACGCAATAGCATTTCGCCGCGGCTGTCAGGATGCAGCAGTGTCGGACGGATGCCGTAGCCATCCGGATAGGCTGGGCGAATCAGCGGAAACCAGAGATGCGGTGCCGCCGGCGCGCCGCGGAACATGAATTCGATGTCCGGCACCGCAAGTTCCGGCCGCGTCTTGATGAAGGCGTGCAACCCGCCCGGCACACGGGTGCCAGGACCCGTTCCCAGAAAATATGCGCGCAGCATGCTGATCGCCATGCGGTCGAAGCGCATGTCATAACGAAAAACGCTCTCGTCGTGCCGCGCGAAGAAGATCATGACGGCGAGATGATCCTGCAGGTTCTTGCCGACCGGCAGATCGGCGACCGGCGTGATCCCCATGTCACGCAGCTGCCCGGCCGGCCCGATGCCCGACAGCATGAGCAGGGGCGGCGTATTGAACGCGCCGCCGGACAGGATCACCTCCTTGCCGGCATCGGCCCGCACGAGTTCGCCGCTTGCTTTGACATACTCGACGCCGGTCGCGGACGTGCCCTTGGTCAGCACGCGCGTGGCGAATGCGCCGGTCTCGACCGTCAGGTTGCCGCGCCCGCGCGCCGGCTTCAGATAGGCGGTCGCGGCGGACGAACGATAGCCGTCGCGGATGGTGTATTGGCCGCGTCCGAAGCCTTCCTGCTGTGTGCCGTTATAGTCCTTCGTGACCGGCATGCCGGCCTGCCGGGCAGCGTCGAGCCAGGCGTCGTAGACCGGGTCTTCGGTCTTCGCGAATTGCGTGCCGACCGGGCCGTCGCCGCCCCGCCACGGATCGGCGCCGTTCTCCCAGGTCTCGGTCCGCTTGAAGTACGGCAGCACGTCGGCGTACGACCAGCCGAGTGCGCCCTTCTGCGCCCAGCGGTCGTAGTCGCCGCGGTGGCCGCGCGTGTAGGCCATGACGTTGATCGACGACGAGCCGCCCAGCACCTTGCCGCGCATCGCCTCGATGGTGCGGCCGTTCATGTTCGGCTCGGGCTCGGTGTGATAGCCCCAGTTGAACATCTCGTACTCGTGCATCTTGCCCATGCCGAGCGGGATGTGGATCAGCGGATTGCGGTCGCGCGGGCCGGCTTCCAGCAGCAGCACGCGCGCGGCGCCGTCCTCGCTCAGCCGGTTCGCCAGCACGCAACCGGCCGAACCCGCTCCCACGATGATGTAGTCGTAGCCTTGATTGCTCATTTCAGTGATCCAGGCGGTGATAGTACGGTCGTCATCACCGGGCCGCCGCAACGCGGCGTGACCCGGTGATCCATCTTTTTCGAAGATGATGGATCGCCGGGTCAAGCCCGGCGATGACGGAATCAAGAGCAAGGGCGTCAGCTCACACATCGAGCGTACTCGCGGCGAACAGCTCGGACAGTGCGACACGCCGCGGCGCGAGCCCCTGCTCGTGCACGTACTGCGCGACGGTCTCCAGCACGGGGCGCGCAGCCTTGAAGCCGTAGGCGAGAGGATCGTTGGTGGCGAGCGTGCGGCGCGCGGCATCGTCGAGCAGGCCGGTCTCGAAGTACCAGTGCAAGTAGGACTGGCCGTAATGGGCGATCTCGGCCTTGGCGGCGACGAAGGCCGAATACAGATTGAGCGCGATCCACGGATGCTGCTCGAGCAGCGAGCGCCGCACCACGACGGTGTGATTGATCGGAAACAGCCCGGTCTTGGCATAGTACCGGCGGCCTTCGGCGGCGGGATCGGGAAACAGGTGGCGCGTGACGGTCGAGACATCGACGGTGCTGCGGTCGACGAGATTCTTCTCTTGCAGATAGTGGATCGAGCCGTCGAGCTCGCCGCGCAGCAGCATCTCGCCCATGCTGGTGGTCGGCGGGATCTGGTTCACCCGCACGCCGTCCGGCGGAGTGAAGCCGGTAGCGCCGCCGTGGCTCTTGTCCGGATTGCGTTCCATGAACCACTCGATCTCGCGAGGATGAACGCCGAACTCGTGCTGGAGCGCCCCGCGCGACCAGATCGCCCAGGTCTGCTGATATTCCGGCACGCCGATGCGCTTGCCGCGCAAGTCCGCCGGCGTGGCGATACCGGAATCGGTGCGCACGATGATGCTGGTGTGGAAGAATCGCCGCATGGTGAACACCGGGATCGCCACCCAGCGCGTATCGCCGCGCGCGGTCGAGATGATCAGCGACGACATCGACATCTCCGAGATGTCGAACTCGGCGAAGCGAAGCTGCCGCCAGAACATCTCGGAGGGATGAATCATGGTGGGGATGAGCCTGATCCCCTGGGGGCCGACGCGCCCCTCCAGCAGCGGGCGCGTGCGCTCGTTGTCGGACAGCGCGATGCTGAGGTCGAGATGAGGTGCGGTCATGCAAGGCTCGTCTGATGGATCGCCGCTTCCTGGACACTGAACCTGCTCAGAAGGAGGGGCGGCGGGATATCGTGTGCACGAAGTGTTCGGGCTGGCCACCGAGCGGCGGCAATTCTTGCATGTTCGTGATTCCCGCCCTCAGCGTCGGCGCGGCCCGAAAAACCGCCGGCCTGTTGTTGTTTTGCCGCACTCAAATGTCCGGATCCGAAGTTCGCATTATTCCGCGGCAATCTCATCTGCGGACTTCTGAACCGCCACACTAGGAGCGGGGTTGTGGCCGCGCAACGCCAAAGCGGACGTCAATTCCGCGCGTCCGGCATGACATGAAGCATGCGTGGCGTACGCCCGCCGCGCCGGTGTGGCATCGCGCGCACGCCTGCGGAATCTTTTCGGCCGTGCGTTTGGCGCGCTGAAAATTGCCGCAATCGGCCAGCGCCGCCAACTGTGTGACCTTATTGAAACAATTGAGAAATTGCCGCTGACGGCCGGTTGGCGCGGAGGCTTTCGCCGGATAGGGTTGCAGGCTGCGAGAGTTCGGAGTTCGGAGATGTTCGCCGGCTTGTGCCGACTTTTGGCGGTGTGTGCGATGGTCGGCGTTTCGTTCGCCGCCGTCGCGCAAGTGATTCCGCCGAGCGAACTTCCCGGCCGCGAGCGCGAACGCTTCACCACGTATCCGTCGATCCCGACTGACACTGCGGGAACGCCAACGGTCGGGCTGCCGAGCGCTGCGCCACCGCCCGGCGCCGCCGCCGTCACGATCGTCATTCGCGACGTTCAGGTCACCGGCTCGACAGTCTATTCGCCGGCTGAACTGGCGCAGTACTACGCCGAGTTTATTGGCCGCAAGGTGCCGCTCACCGTCGTGTACGACATCGCCCGGCGCATCACCGACCGCTACGGCGTCGACGGCTACGTGCTGTCGCGCGCTGTCATCGAGTCGCAGACGCTCGATCCCGCCGGCGCGGTGGTTCGGCTCCGCATCGTCGAAGGTTATGTCGACAACGTCGTGTGGCCGAAGGAGGTGCTGAAGTATCGCGACCTGTTCTCCGAATACGCCGCGAAGATCATGGCTGAGCGGCCCATTAACCTGTTCACGATCGAGCGCTATCTCCTGCTTGCCGGCGACCTGCCGGGCCTGCGGCTCGTGAACCGGCTGGTGCCGTCCAGGAACTCATCCCGGCGCCGGAACGCTCATCGTCGAGGTCACCGAGAAGCCGGTCGATGCGCTGGCGCGGGTCGACAATCTCGGCACCGAGGCGCGCGGACCGTTGCAGTTCCTCGGCAGCGTGAGCTTCAAGAATCCGTTCCGGATTCACGATGCCTGGACGTTCACCTACGCGGCGACCTACCAGACCAAGGAATTGCAATACGTCGTCCGGCAACTATCGCCAGGTGCTCAACAGCGAAGGGCTGTCGTTCTACACGTTCGGCGCCTACGGCTGGGGCCGGCCCGGAACGGTGCCGCTCGAAAGCATCAACTACCGAACCAAGAGCCTCGTGTTCGAGACCGGCCTGACGCAGCCGTTCGTGCGCACGCGCGAGCGCAACGTCAGCCTCACGGCGCTCTACTTCCAGTCCGACGACCAGAGCGAACTGACGTTTTCGCCGACCAGCCCGCTGCCGACTTTCGACCGGCTGCGCGGCTTCCGGCTGCGGCTGGAGGCCGACTGGGTGGACCCCTGGAGCGGCGTCAACCAGTTCTACGGCGTCTTCAGCCAGGGCATCCACGGGCTCGGCAGCACCAGCAACGACGATCCGTTCTCGTCACGGTACTTCGGCCGCGTGGACTTCAACAAGTTCGAAGCCAGTTACGCGCGCCTGCAGGCGCTGGGCGGCGGATATTCGTTCTTCGTGGCCGCGCTTGGCCAATATGCCGGTACTCCGCTGCTGTTTCCGGAGGTCTGCGGCTATGGCGGCCGGGTATTCGGCCGTGCCTACGATCCCTCGCAGTTGATCGGCGACCACTGCGCCGAAATCCTGGGCGAACTGCGCTACGACCTGCCCCCGCCGAGCCCGACTCATGTCGCAGGTGCAATTTTATCTCTATGCGGATCACGCCTGGCTCCGTAGTATGGCGCCGTTCACGGGCGGTTTTCCGCTCGGGGGCTTCGTGGGACCCTTTGGGACGGTCCCGACGACATTAGGCAACGTCAACGCAGCGTCGGCCGGGGGTGGACTTCGGCTTGGTTGGCTCAATGCCGTCACCGCGGACCTTTACGCCGTCAAGGCGATCGAGGGTCCGCGCGATGATTGGCGGTTCCGGTTCATCGTGACCAGCCGCTATTGAGGGACGCTGACATGACCGATCGCACATCCGTCAATTGTTCCGGCGCTGGGCTCCACTGCTGGCCGCGGTTCTGCTTGGCACGCTGCGGATGCACGAGCGCCAGCGAAGCGCGCAGACCATACTGCTGCTGAAGTCCAGTGCCGGCCCGACGATTCGAATTCCATCCGAACGCCGGCGTCGCGCCCCAGATGGGCGTGCTGCGGAATCTCACCGACCCGACGATCATCAACATTCTGCCGGGCAAGGTGGTCAATCGCGACGCCTTCAACAGGCCGCCGCAGCAGCCGAACCTCCAGATTCTCGGCCAGCAGGACGGCCAGAATGGTCAAAACGGCCAACTGGTCAGCCCGGCCGGCCCGGTACGCCAGGCGTCACCCACATCCCCGGCATGCCGCCGGTCGGCGAGACCCGCTTCGTGCCGGACCAGGTGCTGGTGGTCAGCCGAGGTCCGCTGACGCAGCAGGTGCTCGACCGTGATCGCCGCAGTTCGGCTTGACGCTGATCGAGCAGCAGAGCCTGCACTATCGCGGGCTGTACATCTATGAATTCCGCATCAACGACCTCAGCACGATGTCGGTCCGGGATGCGATCCGCCTGTTGCACGGCGCCAATCTCGCCAACGTCCCGCTGATCCAGCCGAACTATCTGTTCCTGGTGGGGCAGCAGTCGCAACGGCCGGCGCCGGCGGCGGCGAACCAGACGCAGCAAGGCGACGCCGCGCAATACATCGTCGAGAAACTGAAGCTCGGCGACGTTCATCGCCTGGCCACCGGCAACAACGTCATCATCGCGGTGATCGATTCGGAGATCGACGCCGGCCATCCCGATCTTGCCGGCGTGGTGCGGCAGCGCTTCAGCGCCGTCGGTCCCGAGCCGCCGCATCCGCACGGTACCGGCATGGCGGGCGCGATCGCGTCGCGTCAGAAGCTCGTCGGTATCGCGCCGAATGCGCGGCTGCTCGCCGTGCACGCCTTCTCCAGCAAGGCGGCGACCGCGGAGAGCACGACGTTCCAGATCCTCAAGGGCATCGACTGGTCGGTGCTGCAGGGCGCGCGCATCATCAACATGAGCTTCGCCGGGCCGCGCGACCCGTCGCTCGAGCGCGCCCTCAAGGCGGCCTACGACCGCAACGTCGTGCTGGTCGCAGCCGCCGGCAATGCCGGGCCGAAATCGCCGCCGCTGTTTCCGGGCGCCGATCCGAACGTGATCGCGGTGACGGCGACCGATGTCGACGACAAGCTGTTCCCGGGCGCCAACCGCGGCCGCTACGTCGCAATCGCCGCACCCGGCGTCGACATTCTGGTGCCGGCGCCGCAGGACGCCTACCAGCTCACCACCGGTACGTCGGTGGCGTCCGCCGAGGTGAGCGGCGTGGTGGCGCTGATGCTGGAGCGCAATCCCAATCTGCGGCCGGCCGACGTGCGAAGGATCCTGACATCGACGGCGCGACGCCTCGGCACCGCCACGCGCGACGACAATTTCGGTTACGGGTCTGGTCGATCCGCTGAAGGCCATGCAGGCCGCCGGCCCGCGGGTCAGCAGCGTCGCACCTCGGCGCTGATCGGCCGCGCCTCGTCAGGCATCGGCTTCGAAGCGGAAGCCGTTGCCGGTGCGCGTCACATAGCCGAAGCCCGGGAAATCCATGTGCGCGCCGCCAACCCGCAACCGGTCGGCCGCGATGCGGTCGAACATCCGCAGCCGGGTCGTGCCGGCCATCTGCGGATCGACGTCGTAGACCAGCCCGGTGTCGGGACGTGGAACTTGGACAGCGGCGAGGTGCACGAGATCGCCCCAGATCAGCAGGCTCTCGTTGCCCGACTGCAGCAGCCAGCCGGTATGACCCGGCGTATGTCCGGCCTGCAGGATCGCGGACACGCCGGGCACCGCCTCGCCGTCGCCGACCATGCGCATGCGCGAACGGTACGGGCCGGTGGTGACGCGGGCCTTGGCGATGTTGCGGCGGATGCGCTCGTCGCTCGCGCTCGCCTCGTCGCGATCGAGCCAGAAGCGCGCCTCCTGCTCATGCAAGATGACTTCGGCGTTTGGATAGATCGCCCGGCCCGCGTCGTCGACCAGTCCGTTCGAATGATCGGGATGCAGATGGGTGAGGAAGATCGTGCCGATCCGGTCGGGAGCGACGCCGGCCGCGCACAGGTTCTCGGGCACGCGCCCGAGCGTCGGGCCCATCGTGTTGCCGGAGCCGGTGTCGATCAGCGCGTACTTGCCTTTGATCTTGAGCAGGAAGGCGTTGACCGAGATATGCACCGGGTCGCCGATCTTCTTGCCCGACAGCCGCTCCTTCTCGGCCCGGTCGAGCTTGAGCACGACGTCGAGCGACGTCTGCAGCACGCCGTCGCTGATGGTGGTGACTTCGATGTCGCCGATCGTTCTGGCCGGTCCCATCGTTATTGTACCTGGAGCATTTCCGGGCGCCGCGCGGTGCGCGGCTCCTCGCCGCGCAGATAGGGCATGACGTCGCTGGCGAACAGCCGCAGGTTCTTTTCGGTGAGATCGGCCGGCAGCGTCGCGACCTGCAGCATGGCGATCAGGTTGCCGACGCCGAGCTCGCGCGAATAGCTCGGCGAGCTGCTCGCGCACGGTGGCCGGGCTGCCGGCCACCACCATGCCGAGGTCGATCAGGTCCTCGGCCTTCATCTCCTTCATGCGGTAGGCGAACTTGCTCTCGATCAGCGCCTTGGTCGAGGCGATCGACGAGTAGCCCGGCGGCATGCGCATCTCGAGCGGATAGTGCAGGAACTTGTTGAAGAACGCCTCGATGTGCGGCTTGAGCTCGCGGCGTGCGATCTCGTCGGTCTCGGCCACATAGGTCGGGATCGCCCAGCCGAGCTGCGAGGGCTGCGACTCGTAGCCTTCGCGTTCCGCCACTGCGCCGGTAGAGGTCGAACGCCTTCTGCGCCGGATTTGATCGGGCTGAAGGTCTGCAGGTAGGTGTACTTGCGCTTCGCCGACGCGCACCATTCGACCGTCTCGGAGCTGCCCTGCGACGGGAATCCAGACCGGCGGATGCGGCTGCTGCAGCGGCCGCGGCCACAGGTTGACGTAGTCGAACTGATAGTGCTTGCCGTGATAGCGGAACGGGCCGGTCTCGGTCCACGCCCGCAGGATCAGCTCGTGCGCCTCGTAGATAGCGCTCGTGCGAGTAGGTCGGATTGACGCCGCTGGCGAAGTATTCGGTGCCGATGCCGCGCACGAAGCCGGTGATGATCCGGCCGCCGCTCATCTGGTCGAGCATGGCGAATTCCTCCGCCAGCGCCACCGGATTGTTGATCAGCGGCAGCGCACGCCCGAGGATCGCGATCTTGGCCTGCTTGGTCGAGCGCGCGAGCGCGGCCGCGATCAGGTTCGGCGCCGGCATCAGCCCATAGGCGGTCTGATGGTGCTCGTTGACGCAGATGCCGTCGAAGCCGAGCTGATCGGCCAGTTCCAGCTCGCCGATGTAGCGGCTGATAGAGCTTCTCGCCGACCTTCGGATCGAAATACGAGTTCGGCAGGGTTACCCAGGCGGAGTCGTAGCGGTCGGTGTAACTGAGGTCCAAGTCGGCGTAGGGCATGAGGTGGAAGAAGAAAGTTTTCATCCCTGTGCTCCTTGGAAGAAGGCGTTGAGCCGCGGTCCGATGTCTTTGGCCCCCTCGATCGGGAGGGCATGTCCGGTCTTCGGCAATGAAACGATGCGCGCCTGCTTGATCTCGCGCACGAACGGCTGGTGGCAGGCGAGGGGGATCACCCGGTCGTCCTCGCCCCAGACCAGCAGCGTCGGAATGTCGATGCGATGCAACCAGAATGGCAGTTGCGGACTGTGCAGACGCGGGTTCCAGGCAAGGCGCGCGAGGCCGGTGCGGTTCTGCAGGATGATGTCGATGTCGAGCTTGGCCTGTGCCGCCTGCCATGCGTCCGCGAGCTTGCGGTCGTGGAACTGGCGGCGGGCGAATTCCTCCGGCCCCCAGGCGAAAATATCGTCGATCGACGCATCCCGGCTCTCCGCCCCGGCCGGCGCCAGCAGCGTCAGCGAAGCGAGCCGCTGCGTGTTGCGGACCGCCATCTCGGCCGCGGCCCAGCCGCCGACGCAATGGCCGACGAGGTGCACGTCGCGCAATCCGAGCGCCTGCAGAGTATCGAGATAGAAGTAGGCCAGATCGCCGACGCTATTCATCCAGGCGGGAATCGGCGCGCGCCCGAACCCTGGATGCTCGGGGGCGATAACACGGTGCTGCGAGCTCAACGCATCGAGCAGCGGTGACCATGTATCGCCGTCGGCGCCGTGTAGAAACAGCACGGTGGGACCTGCACCGGCTTCGAGATATCGCAGCCTGGTGCCGGCGACTTCGATGGTCTTGTGATCAGTCTGAGGATTCATGCCGGAAGCTTAGCGAAGATATTCGATCAGCGCCAAGTGCGGCACAGGCGCCGTTGCGCCGCCCTGCCATGCGGCGGTATCGTGCCGGCCACAAGAACAGCGGCGAACACGCCGCGGTTGCCCAGGCGCCGCATCATGAGCGCCGCGGCGAGGGAGGTTGCGATGCACGCTCGCCCGTTCGGCGCTCGCACAATCTGTAGTGTTGCGATGCTGGCGGCTGCGTTCTGCGCGACGCTTCCTGCGCCGGCGGCCGCGCAGTCCTGGCCGAACCGGGTTGTCACCCTGGTGGTGCCGTTCCCGGCCGGCGGGCCGACGGATGTGATCGCGCGCGCGGTCGCTGCCGATTTGGCCGACAAGCTCGGCCAGCAGGTTGTGGTCGAGAACCGCGCCGGCGCCGGCGGCAATGTGGGCGCCGCGACGGTCGCCAAGGCCACGCCGGACGGCTACACGCTGCTGCTCGGCACCACCAGCGCGGTGAACAACCGGTTCATGTACCGCAATCTCTCGTTCGATACCGACCGCGACTTCGCCCCCATTGTGCTGATTTCCAAGACGCCGATCGTCTTCGTCGCCAATCCCTCGACCGGACTCAAGACGCTCGCGGACCTGATCGCACGGGCGAGGGCCAATCCCGGTAAGCTCAACTACGGCTCGCCCGGCCACGGCACCGCCGCGCACATCACCGCCGAACTGTTGCAGAGCATCGCCGGCTTCAAGATCACGCATGTGCCGTATCGCGGCTCGGCACCGATGATCGCCGATCTGCTTGGCAACCAGATCGACCTTGGGGCCGATCTGTTCCCCACGCAAATCCCGCAGCTCAAGGCCGGCAAGTATGCCGGGCATCGCGTTGACCAGCTTGACGCGCTCCGCTGCGCTGCCCGATCTGCCGACGGTTGCGGAAAGCGGCTTTGCGGGCTTCGAGGCGGCGTCCTGGAATTCGCTGCTGGCCCCAACGGGCGCGCCAGCCGAGGCGATCGCGAAGCTCAACGCCATCGTCAACGCGTACCTCAAGAGCGAGCGCGGAAAGCAGGACCTCGCCAAGTTCGAGATGCAGGCCGGCGGCGGCACGCCGGACGATCTGAAAGCCTTCATGGCGAACGAGGCCGCCAAGTGGGGCCCGATCATCAAGGCGGCGAACATCACGATTGAATAGAGCGGCGCCCGGCGTGGCGAGGAGACGGCGGATGACGGCGGTTATGCGCGGTATATTTGTGGCGGTCCTGTTGGCCATCGCGGTCCCCGATCGGGCGGCCGCGCAGGCCGCCGATTATCCGAACCGGCCGGTGACGTTCGTCGTGCCGTTCGCGCCCGGCGGCGTGACCAGCCTGTTCGCCAGGCTGCTCGGCCAGAAGCTTGAGCAGCGTTTCGGCAAACCGTTCGTGGTCGACAACCGGCCTGGCGGCGGCGGCGTCACGGCGGCGGTCGCGGTCGCGAATGCCGCGCCCGACGGCTACACCATCATGATGGCGTCGAGCACGGTGCTCGCCGTCAACGTCAGCATGCGCAAGAACCTGCCGTACGATCCGCGCAAGGACCTGCAGCCGATCTCGCTCCTCGCGCGGGTACCGTTCGTGCTGCTGGTCAACCCGGCGCTGCCGGTCCATTCGGTCGCCGACCTAGTGCGGCTCGCCAAGGAGAAGCCCGGCTCGGTGTCGTTCGGCACGCCCGGGCCCGGCACCTTCCATCATCTCAACGGCGAGATGTTCAAGGGGATTTTCGGGCTCGACCTCGTGCATGTGCCCTACAAGGGTTCGGCGCCCGCGCTGCAGGACGTAGCCGGCGGCCATATCCAGATGATGTTCTGCGATCTGCCGCCCGCGCTGCCGCTGATCCAGAGCGGCAAGCTGCGCGCGCTCGGCGTGACCACCGCGCAGCGCGTGCCGGCCGCGCCCGACATCCCGCCGTTGGCCGAGGCCGGCATCCCGGGCTACGACACATCGTCGTGGCACACCGTGACGACGACCGCGAACGTCCCCAGGCCGATCGTCGACAAGCTCGCCGGCAACATTCGCGAGATCATGAGCGACCGTTCGGTCGTGGACGTGCTGGCGCGCGACGGCGCGCTGGTGCAGGTCAGTCCGTCGCCGGACGAGATGAAGCAGTTCGTCGCGAGCGAGATCGCGCGCTGGGGCAAGATCATCCAGGACGCCGGGATCGCCGGCTCGGAGTGAGCGCTGACGCGCGATGCAGGGTCGTCGTCGTCAGGCGGACTTGCCCAACCCCTTGCCCTTCAGCGCGCCACCGATCTCGTCGAGCACCGCCGGATCGTCGATTGTCGCCGGCATCGACCAAGGCTGGTCGTCGGCGATTTTCTTCATCGTGCCGCGCAGGATTTTGCCCGAGCGCGTCTTCGGCAGCCGCGCGACCGCGATGGCGAGCTTGAACGCCGCGACCGGACCGATCTTGTCGCGCACCAGCGCGATGCACTCCTGCTCGATCTCCGCCGCCGGACGGTTGACGCCGGCCTTGAGCACGATGAAGCCGCACGGCACTTCGCCCTTGAGCGCGTCCGCGATGCCGATGACCGCGCATTCGGCGACGTCCTTGTGACCCGCCAGCACTTCTTCCATGCCGCCGGTCGAGAGCCGATGGCCGGCGACGTTGATGATGTCGTCGGTGCGGCTCATGATGTAGAGGTAGCCGTCCTCGTCCTTGAAGCCCGCATCCGCGGTCTTGTAGTAGCCCGGAAACTCGTCGAGATAGCTCTCGCGCATGCGCTCGTCCGCCTGCCACAGCGTCGGCAGGCAGGACGGCGGTAGCGGTAGCTTCACCACGATCGAGCCCATCTGGTTGGCCGCCACCTGCTTGCATTGCTCGTCGACGACCTGCACGTCGTAGCCCGGCATCGCCACCGTCGGCGAGCCGTGCTTGACCGGCAATTGCCCGAGGCCCACCGGATTGCCGGCGATCGCCCAGCCGGTCTCGGTCTGCCACCAGTGGTCGATCACCGGCACTTTCAGCATCTGCTCGGCCCACTCCACCGTCGGCGGATCGGCGCGTTCGCCGGCGAGAAACAGCGTGCGGAATTTCGACAGGTCGTATTGCGAGAGCAGCTTGCCCTGCGGGTCGTCCTTGCGGATGGCGCGGAACGCGGTCGGCGCCGTGAACATCGCGGCACAACCGTGCTCGGAGATCACCCGCCAGAATGCGCCGGCATCCGGCGTGCCGACCGGCTTGCCCTCGTACAGGATGCTGGTGCAGCCGTGGAACAGCGGCGCGTACACGATGTAGCTGTGGCCGACCACCCAGCCGATGTCGGAGGCGGCCCAGTACACCTCGCCCGGATCGATGCCGTAGAGGTACTGCATCGACCATTTCAGCGCGACCATGTGGCCGCCGTTGTCGCGCACCACGCCCTTCGGCCGGCCGGTCGTGCCTGACGTGTAGAGGATGTAGAGCGGATCGGTGGCGGCGACCGGCACGCAGTCCCACAGCGACTTGGCCCACACGAGCGCGTTGTCGCGTGCCGTCGCCCAGTCGTGATCGCGGCCGGCGACCAGCGTGGCTTCGGCCTGCGGCCGCTGCAAGATGAGACAAGCTTCGGGCTTGTGCGACGACAGCGCGATCGCCTCGTCGAGCAGCGGCTTGTACTTGACGATGCGGCCGGGCTCGAGGCCGCAACTCGCCGACAGGATGACCTTCGGCTTGCAGTCCTCAATCCGGGTCGCGAGCTCCTTGGCGGCGAAGCCACCGAACACCACCGAATGAATTGCGCCGAGCCGCGCGCAGGCCAGCATCGCGATGACGGCCTCCGGCACCATCGGCATGTAGAGGATGACGCGGTCGCCCTTGGTGACGCCGAGGTCGCGCAGAATGCCGGCCAGCACCTGCGTTTCGGTCAGCAGCCGGTCGTACGTGATGGTGATCTTCTTCTCCGCCAGGGGTAAATCGTAGATGATCGCCGCCTGCGCGCCGCGTCCGGCTTGCACGTGACGATCCACCGCGTTCCAGCAGGTGTTGCAGACGCCGCCCACGAACCAGCGCCCGTATACGCCGGCCGATGGATCGAATACCTGCTTGGGCTGTTCGATCCAGTCGATGGCCTGCGCGGCCTCGCCCCAGAAGCCCTGCGGATCGCGCTGGCTGCGGGCGTAGACCTCGTGATAGCGGCTCGTGCGGGCATCCATGACGCTGGCCTTCCTTGCTGGGGCGCCATTGTGAGCGGGACCGCGTTGTTTGCAAGCCGCACCCGCGCGACCGATGGGGCAAAAAGGCTGGCGCAGACGGCGGGCCTGCGCTTTGATCGAGATCAGGCGCCGCGGGCGACCCGCGCGCTTCCTCCTGCTGGACTCCCCGTGACCGCCGATCCTGTGTTTCTTTTGATCACCGCGATCGCGGTGACGCTGATTGGCCTCTCCAAGGGCGGCTTCTTCGGCCTTGGCGTGATGGGGCTGCCGCTGATGTCGCTCTACGTGCCGCCGTTGCAGGCCGCCGCCATCCTGCTGCCGATCGTGATGGCGCAGGACGTGCTGACGATCTGGACCTACCGCCGCACCTGGAGCGCCTGGAACCTGAAGGTCATGCTGCCCGGCATGGCGGCCGGGATCGCGATCGGAGCATTGTTTGCGGCCTCGCTCGGCGCCGCCCATATCCGGCTGGCGATCGGCCTGATCGCCGCTGCGTTCGTGCTGCGGCACTGGCTCGGCGAGCGCTTCGAGCGCCTGCGGTTCACGCCGAATGCGTTCACCGGCGGGTTGTTCGGCGCGATCGGCGGCTTCACCACCCTGCTTGCGAATGCCGGCGGACCGGCATGGCAGATCCATTTGCTGCCGCAAGGGCTCGACAAGTTCACCTATGCGGGCACGCTCACCCTGCTGTTTGCGCTCAGCAACGTCATGAAGGTGCCGGCCCTTGGGTCGCTCGGCCAGTTGACGGCAGAGAACCTGATGTTCGGCGCGTTCCTGTTGCCGCTCGCGATCGCGGCGAACTATGCGGGTCTCTGGCTCGTGCGCCGCACCTCGACCGAGCTGTTCTTCCGCATCGCCTATGTGCTGATGCTTGTCATCGCGATCGAGCTGATCCGCAGCTCGCTCGTCGAACTATGGTGGCCCTGAACGTACTCGTCACTCGTGCGGCATACTCCGTAACCCTCTCCCCTTGCGGCAGGTGGTATCGAGAGAGCGGTGCGTGTGGCCGCCATTGCCGGTTGGTCGGGCGCCGTCCCGCCATGCAGAAAACCGGGTGGCGCGGTCCCTCTGCGAAGTCCTATATCCGCGCTGCCGGTCCCACCGAACTCCCGAAATGACCATCATCACCGATCCGCTGTTCTATATGCTTGCAATCCCGGCCATTGTGTTGCTGGGGATCAGCAAAGGGGGCTTCGCGGGCGCCGGCATGATCTCGACGCCGCTGCTGGCGCTGGTCGTGCCGCCGCTGCAGGCCGCCGCCATCCTGCTGCCGATTCTGCTGTGCCAGGACATGCTGTCCGCCTGGTTCTATCGGCGGTGCTGGAGCGCCTGGAACCTCAAGGTGCTGTTGCCGGGCGCCGTCGTCGGCGTGCTGGCGGCGTGGCTGTTCGCTGCCTACGTGGCGAACGCCTACGTGGAGATCGCGGTCGGCGTGATCGGCATCGTATTTGTGATTTGGTCGTGGTTCGCGCGCGTGCCACCGGAGCCGCAGCGGCCGAGCGTGCCAATGGGGATGTTCTGGGGTTCGCTCGCAGGCTTCACCTCGACCATCATCCAGGTCGGTGCGCCGCCCTATCAGGTGCACATCCTGCCGCAGCGGCTCGACAAGTTCACCCTGATCGGCACGACGGTGATGTTCTTCGGACTGGTCAACGTCATGAAGGTCGTGCCGTACGTCGCGCTCGGCCAGTTCTCGATGGCCACGCTCGGCACCTCGCTGGTGCTGCTGCCGGGCGCGATCGCCACCAACATTTTCGGCCTCTGGCTCGCACGCCGCCTGCCGGCGGCGCAGTTCTACAAGATCGCCTATGTGCTGGTGTTCGTCATCTCGATTGCGCTGATCTGGCAGGGCATTCACGAGATGGGCAAGCTCTGATCGGCTGGATTGCTTCGCTGCGCTTCGCTAGGCTTAAGGGTCGGACGCGAGGCACGGCCATGAACCCCTACGACACCGATCTCGACCGCACCCCGGCCAATTTCCAGCCGCTGACCCCGCTGTCGTTTCTGGAGCGCTCGGCCACGGTCTTTCCCGACCGCACCGCGATCGTGCACGGCCCGCTGCGGCGGAGCTACCGCGACTTCTACGCGCGGACACGCCGTCTGGCGTCGGCCTTGCACCAGCGTGGCATGGCGCGCGGCGACACCGTCTCGGCGGTGCTCGCCAATACGCCCGCCATGCTCGAATGCCATTACGGCGTGCCGATGTGCGGCGCGGTGCTCAACACCATCAATACGAGGCTCGACGCCGCGGTGATCGCGTTCCAGTTCGATCATGCCGAGACCAAGGTGCTGATCGTCGACCGCGAGTTCTCCAAGGTGGTGAAGGAGGCGTTGCGGCTCGCCAAGGTGAAGCCGCTGGTGATCGATTATGACGATCCCGAGTACGGCGGCGAGGGCGAACGACTGGGCACGATCGAGTATGAGGATTTCCTCGCCGGCGGCGATCCGGATTTCATCTGGCAAATGCCGGACGACGAATGGGACGCGATCACGCTGAACTATACGTCGGGCACCACCGGCGATCCGAAGGGCGTGGTCTATCACCATCGCGGTGCGTATCTGCTGGCGATCGGCAACGTGCTGACCGGCAGCATCGGCAAGCATCCGGTCTATCTCTGGACCTTGCCGATGTTCCATTGCAACGGCTGGTGCTTTCCGTGGACCATCTCGGTGCTCGCCGGCACGCATGTCTGTCTGCGCGCGGTGCGGGCGCGCGCCATGTACGAGGCAATCGCCGAGCAGAAGGTGACGCATCTGTGCGGCGCGCCGATCGTGATGGCGACGCTGCTCAATGCGCCGGCCGTCGAGAAGAAGCCGCTGCCGCATGTCGTCGAGTTCTTCACGGCCGCCGCGCCGCCGCCCGAAGCCGTGCTCGCCGCCATGAAGGAGGCGGGCTTCAACGTCACGCACGTCTATGGCCTGACCGAAACCTACGGTCCCGCCACCGTCAACGAATGGCAGGATGCCTGGGATGCGCTGCCGGCGGCCGAGCAGGCCGCCCGCAAAGCGCGGCAGGGCGTGCGCTACGTGCCGCTCGAAGCGCTTGACGTGCGCGACCCGGACACCATGGTGCCGGTGCCGCGCGACGGCGAGACCATCGGCGAGGTGATGTTCCGCGGCAATGTGGTGATGAAGGGCTATCTCAAGAACAAGACCGCGACACAGAAGGAATTCGCCGGCGGCTGGTTTCACTCCGGCGATCTCGGCGTGATGTATCCGGACGGCTACGTCCAGCTCAAGGACCGCTCCAAGGACATCATCATCTCCGGCGGCGAGAACATCTCGTCGATCGAGGTCGAGGACGCGCTCTACAAGCACCCCGCCGTGCAGGCCGCCGCCGTGGTGGCGAAGCCCGACGACAAGTGGGGCGAGACGCCGTGCGCTTTCGTCGAATTGAAGCCCGGCCAGAACGCCACCACCGACGAGCTGGTCGCCTGGTGCCGCACGCATCTCGCCGGCTACAAGTGCCCGCGCTACGTGGTGTTCGTCGAGCTGCCGAAGACCTCGACCGGCAAGGTGCAGAAATTCAAGCTGCGCGAGATGGCGAAGACGGTGTGACGCGGCTGGGCAAATCTCCGAGCATCCGGGCCGCAGTGATTGTGCCCTCTCCCCTTGCGGGAGAGGGCGGCACCGACGCATCAAGACGCTCAGATGGGTGAGGGGTAAGGACAAGCCGTAGATCCGACCCCTCACCCGTTTCGACTCGTTCACAATTCGGAGTGCCCTCTCCCGCAGGGGGAGAGGGCGCAGTTACTTCGACCGTATTCGCGGCTGCGGGTGAGATGCCTTTCTGCGCCGTGCTTTGCTTGATTGTCGTGAATTCGTTCCTCGCGCCGTTCGCGCCTTCCGGCGCGGCTTGTACACCATGCCCTCGAGCTTCATGCCGTCCGGGTCGGCGAAATAAACCGCGTAATAGCACTCGTCGTAGTATTCCCCGGGCGGGTCGAGCACTGTCATCCCGTTCTTCTCCAGGAACGCGCCGAGGTCGTCCACGTCCTTGCGGCTCGACAGTTCGAACGCATAGTGATGAAAGCCGATATCGCCCTTGCGATACTTGCGCTTGCGGCCCTTGTCGTCGGCGGCGCCGATCCAGAACAGCGTCTTGCCGTTGCTCCAGCCGGCCATGTCCGGGTACTCGTGCTTGAGCTTGAAGCCGAGGAAGCCGAGCAGCTTGCCGTAGAAGTCCTTCGAGCGCGCGAAATCGCCAACACTCAGGACCAGATGGTCGATGCCGACGACACGCGAGGCCATGCCATTCGAAGTCGCTCCGTGCAACTATTTGCGACCGGATAACGGCTTCGCACTCTGACTGTGTGCTTGGCAAAAACCGCAGTCGATTCTCCGCTCTCGAATTCGAGGCGGATTATATCCCTATATATGGTGCACGGTTGTTGGCATGACCGTTCAAATTATGGTTCGTGATTTGGAGTACTGCCCATGTCGAAATTCGATTACAGCGCGCCTGCCGAGCTGTTTCCCTCCCGCAACCGCAAGTTTAAGCAGGTGATCAAGTACCGCCGCTTTGACAACGCGGCCGACGCGATCCGTTTCGCGATCGAAGAGCTGCCGCAGCCGCTGTTGCTCGGCGCCTATATCGAAATCGGCGAAAGCCGGCTCGACCACCAGCGCATCCGCGCGCTTTATGACAGCGCCGAGTTCCCGCACAAGAACCGCGTCGCGGCGTAATCCTCGCTCCTCGCTCTCTCCGATCGCGATGACGCGAGGATACCGTTCAGTCCAGCGCAAGCGCCAAGGCAGCGCTATCGCACCCGCGTAATGTAGCGTGAGTTGCCCGCGTTGAATTGCGGCCGTCGAAATTTCGGCGGCCGCTTTCGCGTCAGCGTCCCCGCGGCTTCCAGCCGCCGCGCATGCCGGCGCGCCCTGAGGTCGAGCGCGGCCCCGGCCGGTAGGGCTTGGACTCCGGGCCCGGCCCCATCTCGTCGAGCGTCGGCTTGCGCGGGCCCTCGCGTTTCGCGTCGCGCTTCGCGTTGGTGCCGCCGGGGCGGCGCGGCGCGACTTCGTGGTGGAGCGCGATGCCCATCTCGTCGAGCTCGGGCTTGTGCACCTTGCTGCCGCTGGCCGCCGCGTTGCGCGCCTTGTCGCTGCGTAAATTTCGCCGCGGACGGACATTTCGCGGTCGGGTCGTCGATCACCGCCATCTCGGTCGCGCGCAGCCGCTTGAGCTCGTCGCGCAGCCGCGCGGCCTCCTCGAAGTCGAGATCGGCGGCGGCCTCGCGCATGCGCGTCTCGAGGTCGGCGATCACCGCCTCGAAATTGTGCCCGATGGTCGCGGTGTCTTCCTCGCCGATGCCGGTGAGCCCGCCGCCGGTCGAGACCAGCACGTGGTCGCGCTCGTACACGCTCGACAGAATGTCGCCGATCGACTTCTTGATGCTTTCCGGCGTGATGCCGTGCTCGGTGTTGTACGCGGTCTGCTTCTCGCGGCGGCGGCTGGTCTCCGCCATCGCGCGCTCCATCGAGCCGGTGATGTGGTCGGCATAGAGGATGACGCGGCCGTCGATGTTGCGCGCCGCGCGGCCGATGGTCTGGATCAGCGAAGTCTCCGAGCGCAGAAACCCTTCCTTGTCGGCGTCGAGGATCGCGACCAGCGCGCATTCCGGAATGTCGAGGCCCTCGCGCAGCAGGTTGATGCCGACCAGCGCGT
This sequence comes from uncultured Alphaproteobacteria bacterium, assembly GCA_963807865.1. Classification (GTDB taxonomy): domain Bacteria; phylum Pseudomonadota; class Alphaproteobacteria; order Rhizobiales; family Xanthobacteraceae; genus VAZQ01. The sequence goes on from CAWEDK010000018.1 coordinate 175,688, forward strand.
CGAACGCGCCGAGCCGCAGGTCGCGGATGATCTCGATGCGCTCCAGCGTGTCGATGTCGGAGTGCATGTAGCGCACGCGGATGCCTTGCTCGTGCAGGTATTCGGTCAGGTCCTCGGCCATGCGCTTGGTCAGCACGGTGACCAGCGAGCGATAGCCCTTCGCGGCCACCTGCCGGACCTCGCCGACCAGGTCGTCGACCTGCGTGCGCGCCGGCCGCACATCGACCGGCGGATCGATCAGGCCGGTCGGGCGGATCACCTGCTCGGCGAACACGCCGCCCGCCTGGTCGATCTCCCAGCCGCCGGGCGTCGCCGACACCGCCGTGGTCTGCGGCCGCATGGCGTCCCACTCCTCGAACCGCAGCGGCCGGTTGTCCATGCAGGACGGCAGCCGGAAGCCGTATTCGGCGAGCGTCGCCTTGCGGCGGAAGTCGCCGCGGAACATGCCGCCGAGCTGCGGGATGGTGACGTGGACTCTCGTCGACGAACACCAGCGCGTTGTCGGGCACGTATTCGAACAGCGTGGGCGGCGGCTCGCCGGGCTTGCGGCCGGTGAGATAGCGCGAATAGTTCTCGATGCCGGCGCAGCTTCCGGTCGCCTCCATCATTTCGAGATCGTAGATGGTGCGCTGCTCAAGCCGCTGCGCTTCCAGCAGCCGGCCGGCGGCGTTGAGCTGCTCGAGCCGCTGGCGCAGCTCGTGCTTGATGCCCTGGATCGCCTGGATCAGCGTCGGGCGCGGCGTGACGTAGTGCGAGTTGGCGTAGATCTTGACGAACTCCAGCTCGTCGGTCTTGTGGCCGGTGAGCGGATCGAATTCGTGGATCGATTCCAGCTCGTCGCCGAACAGCGACACCCGCCAGGCGCGGTCCTCGTAGTGCGCGGGGAAAATCTCGATCACATCGCCGCGCACCCGGAACGAGCCGCGGAAGAAATCGCCGCCCGAGCGCTTGTACTGCAGCGCCACCAGGTCGGCGATGATCTGGCGCTGGTTGATGCGCTCGCCCTGCTTGAGCGAGAACGTCATCGCCGAATAGGTCTCGACCGAGCCGATGCCGTAGATGCACGACACCGACGCCACGATGATGACGTCGTCGCGTTCGAGCAGCGAACGCGTCGCCGAGTGGCGCATGCGGTCGATCTGCTCGTTGATCGAGGATTCCTTCTCGATATAGGTGTCGGTGCGCGGGACGTAGGCCTCCGGCTGGTAGTAGTCGTAGTAGGAGACGAAATACTCGACCGCGTTGTCGGGAAAGAACGACTTGAACTCGCCGTAGAGCTGCGCGGCCAGCGTCTTGTTGGGCGCGAGGATCAGCGCCGGGCGCTGCGTCTCCTCGATCACCTTCGCCATCGTGAAGGTCTTGCCCGAGCCGGTGACGCCGAGCAGCACCTGGGTGCGGTCGTGGCGCTTCACGCCCTCGACCAGGTCGCGCGATCGCCTGCGGCTGGTCGCCCTTCGGCTCGAACTCGGACTTGATGACGAGCGGGACGCCGCCCTCGGATTTCTCCGGCCGCGGCGGCCGGTGCGGCGTCCACGGCCGCTCGGTGAATTCCGGCCGCCCCTCGCGCAGCAGAGATTCCAATGCCGACGCAGTGGCCGACGATCCCGTGATGCCGCGGAAGGACGATGTATCCGCGGCAGTATCCGAGTTGGTTGCCGAATCTCCTTGCCGTGCGGCCGGTGCCGCACCTCCCCCTGGAGGGCGGAGGTCGATCGCGCGGAGCGCGATCGGGTGGGGGTGAGCGAACGAGCGCTCGAATCGGTGTCCACTTCCTGTCCGGTACTCACCCCACCCCGCGCGCCTTCGGCGCGCGACCCTCCCCCTCCAGGGGAGGGTACGCTCGCGGCGTCACCTTCATCCTCGTCGATACCCAGCGCACGCGCGAGGTCGGGATCGAGTTCGCCCGGCGAGGCCGGTGTCTTGGCGACGTAGCCGGATTGCGGCGCCTCGCTGAAACCCTGCGTCGACTTGCGCGCGCGGTGCGAGTCGGAAAAATCCCGGCGGCGGTCGAATGAATTATCCGGCGGCGGCTTGAGGCCGGTCTGCGAGCCCGAGCCCGGCGGTGCCCTGCGCGATGCCGGGATTGAGCAGTTGCGCGAGCGCAGGCTCGATCGGCGCCAGGTCCGGCCGCGACGCCTTGGCGCGCGTCGGCTTCGCCGGATCCTTCTTCGAATGCTTCGCCGGATCGCGTTTCTGCGGCGGCTTGCTGGGAGGTTTCGCCATGCCGCAAATATGGCGTCCCGAGCATGGCGGAGAAAGGGCTGCGCGGGCGATTCGCACGGGTTCCAGACCGGCGCGGGCGTAGCGATCTGTGCGAATCCGGGCAACGCACGTGCGCGAGCGCCGGTTGACTCCCGTCATCGGCGTCAGGTTGATCCGTCCCGACATGGCTATTCCCGGCGAGAGACTCGGTATCGCGCTCGGCTGTGCGGGCGTTCTGCTGTTTGCCGGGACGCTTCCGGCGACGCGTCTGGCGGTCGGCTCGATCGAACCGCTGTTCCTGACGGCGGCGCGCACGACTATCGCGGGCTGCGCCGGCCTCGCCTTCCTGCTCCTCATGCGGCGGCCTTTGCCGCCGCGCGCGCTGTGGGGCCGCCTGATCGCGGCCGCGATGTGTTCGGTGATCGGTTTCCCGGTGCTGATGGCGCTGGCCATGACGACCGTGCCGGCCGCGCATGGCGGCGTGGTGCTCGGCATCATCCCGCTCGCCACCACCGCCGCCGCATGCGTGGTCGCGTCGGAGCGTCCGAGCGCCGGCTTCTGGCTGGTCAGCCTCGCAGGCGCCGCGATCGTGATGGTCTTCGTGCTGAGCCAGGGCGATACCTGGACGATGGCGCCCGGCGACATCTTTCTGCTCGGCACCGTCGCAGCGGGGGCATTCGCCTACGCCCTCTCGGGCCGGTTGAGCGTGACTCTGCCCGGATGGGAGGTGATCTCGTGGCAGGTCGTGGCGGTGCTGCCGCTGTCGGTCATCGCGGTGCTGGTACTGTGGCCAGCCGACCTGTCGACCGTGCCGCCGAAGGCCTGGGCCGGGCTCGCCTATGTGAGCTTCGTCAGCCAGTTCTTCGCGTTCTTCGTGTTCAACGCCGCGATGGCGATGGCCGGAGTTTCGCGCGTCGGACAACTGATGCTGCTGCAGCCGTTCGTGATCGTGGCGCTGGCTGCGCCAGTCAACGGCGAGCCGATCCGGCTTGAGACCCTGGGCTACGCCGCCGCCGTGGTCGCGACCGTCATGGTGGGACAGCGGATGCGGGTCCGGCGAGGTTGAGCGAATAGTTCGCGGCCGCCGCCATGCAGAGACCGCGCTGCCCGCGTCTGGTTCCCTCCGCCTGGCACGCAAGCCATTGAATCATCATCACATCGCCACGGCGAAGGTGGTATCCTTGGGGGCGTCTTGAACGTGCACTATGTGAGGGGAGGCGGTACCGGTTCGGCCCCGCCGCCGCGGCGTTGACGGCGCAGGCCCTGTCTGGCACCTCAAAGGCAAAGGGAGAGCAGCATGTCGACCGCGGCCGAGCCGTTACCCCGTCGCCGAGCGGTGCCTGTCCTTGTCGGCCGCGTGAAGGTCGGCGGCGACGCGCCGGTCGTCGTGCAGTCGATGACCAACACCGATACCGCCGACATCGAGGGAACCGCCCGGCAGGTTGCGGCGCTCAACCGCGCCGGCTCCGAGATCGTTCGCATCACGGTCGACCGCGACGAAGCGGCGGCCGCCGTGCCGCACATCAAGGACCGGCTCCTCAAGATGGGCGTCGACGTACCGATCGTCGGCGACTTCCACTACATCGGCCACAAGCTGCTGGCCGATCATCCGGCCTGCGCGGAAGCGCTCGACAAGTACCGTATCAATCCCGGCAACGTCGGCTTCAAGGACAAGAAGGACCGCCAGTTCAGCGCCATCGTCGAGATGGCGATCAAGCACGACAAGCCGGTGCGCATCGGCGCCAACTGGGGTTCGCTCGATCAGGAGTTGCTGACGCACCTGATGGATGAGAACGCCAAGTCTCCCAATCCGATGGATATGCGCGCCGTGACCCGCGAGGCGATGGTGCAATCGGCGTTGCTGTCGGCGCAGCGCGCCGAGGAGATCGGCCTGCCGCGCTCCAAGATTATTCTCTCGGCGAAAGTATCTGCGGTGCAGGACCTGATCGCCGTCTACATGGACCTGGCCAAACGGTCCGACTACGCCATTCACCTCGGCCTCACCGAAGCCGGCATGGGCTCGAAGGGCATCGTAGCGTCGTCGGCGGCGCTCTCGGTGCTGCTGCAGCAAGGGATCGGCGACACCATTCGCATCTCGCTCACGCCCGAGCCGGGCGGCGACCGCACGATCGAGGTCAAGGTCGCGCAGGAGATTTTGCAGACCATGGGCTTCCGGGTGTTCGTGCCGCTAGTGGCGGCGTGCCCGGGTTGCGGACGCACCACCTCGACGACGTTCCAGGAACTGGCCCGCGACATTCAGGGCTTCATCCACAAATCGATGCCGGCCTGGAAGAAGCAGTATCCGGGCGTCGAAACGCTCAACGTCGCGGTGATGGGGTGCATCGTCAACGGCCCCGGCGAGAGCAAGCATGCCGACATCGGCATCTCGCTGCCCGGCACCGGCGAGTCGCCGGCGGCGCCGGTGTTCATCGACGGCAAGAAGGCCGTGACCCTGCGCGGGCCGACGGTGGCGGCCGATTTCAAGCAGATGGTGATCGACTATATCGAGCGCCGTTTCGGCCACGGCGGCGCGGGCAGGACAGCGGCGGAGTAGGCCTCTTACCGAACGCGAGTTTTGATGCTTCAGGCGGACGCGACGATATTTGACGTTGCGCAACACCTATCCGAGCCGGTCGGGTACGTGCGAGGCGTGCTGGGCAACATGTATGACTGTGTGAGCAACTACAACCTCGACATGACCGACGTCCAGGTGAGGATTGGGTGTACCGGAAAGGGACGAACCCCTCACTATCGGATCGAGAGGGGTTGGCCCGTCGACCAGTTTGCTGATGAGGCTTACGTTTATGGTATTTTCAATGGGCGGAATCATAAGACTTTGATGGAGTGGACCACCGTCGTTAAGGACGAGCATTGGAGTGAGAAACCCTCTTCCTTCGAGCAGGTTCGAGAACTGTTGGGGTTATTGCGCGGGGTGCAACCTGTCCAAGGGAGGTGATGGATATTTTCGTATTCCCTTCACTCCGTCCTAGCTGTCACCGTGACGCGCTTTTGCGCCAACGCTGCAGCAACGGTTCGCGCAACACCGCCATGAATCCTGGCGGCAGCAAGCGTAGCCCGGATGAGCGTCAGCGAAATCCAGATTACGACACTCCTACAAGCTCACAATCCGAGCTCGCTGTGCGAACCCAATCTCACGAGTTCCAGCGTGTTCTCGTCCGGCTTCCGGTAAATCAAGATCAGGTCCGGCTTGACGTGGCAGTCGCGGCAATCTTTCCACTCGCCGGACAGCGGATGATCGAAATATCGGCGCGGCAGCGCTGTGTCCGCCTTCAGCATGTCGATGGCTTGCGCGAGATCGGCATCGAGCGTCCTGCCATGCCGCCCTGCCTTTTCGCGCTTGTAGTCGCGCTTGAAGCGGTTGGCGTACCTAATCGTCCGCATTCAGGCTCGCGAGCAACTCGTCCGTCGAACTGACGGACACAAGTTCGCCGCGGCGGGCAGCCTTGATCGCCTCGATGGTTTCGGCGTTGGGCACCAGCGGCTCGAACGGCAACGCCTTGTCCTTGGCGATGCGGACCATCATCAGGCGGAAAGCGTCGGACACGGTCAGCCCCATCGCCGCCAGTACTGCAGCGGCTTCGTCCTTGAGGCGCGCATCAATCCGAGCGCGAACCACTGAATTTTCGGCCATTTTTCAATTCCTCTGGGCTACAATGTAGCCCAGAGTCTGGGAAATTTCAAGGCTCCGATGCCCGGCCATAGCCGGTGTTCGAGGCCGTGACCCTACGCGGGCCGACGGTGGCGGCCGATTTCAAGCAGATGGTGATCGATTATATCGAGCGCCGGTTCGGCCACGGCGGTGCGGGCAGGACGGCGGCGGAGTAGTGTCCGCGTAACCCGCTACGCGGGTCAGGCCTGCGATCGCGGCCGCCGGACGTCGGCTGCCTTGCGCTCAGCCGAAGGCCACTCCGCGCACAGGCTGATGATCGCCATCAAGATGCACAGCAGTGCAACCTTTTCCATAATCCCGAATCTCCCAGGTCCCGCGCCCCACACTTGCAACTCAATCGTGGCGCCAACGGTTCCCTCTCGGGGCAATGTGGTGACAGGCCGGCGGGACGCCAGAGCGGTTCATACGCCGGCGCGATGACGATCGTGTGATCGCGGAGGGAGGCCGGCGCCTGCCGTGAAGCCGTTCAGGCGCCGAGGCCGCGCAACTGCTCGCGGCTCACCTGATCGACCGGATCGATCGACTGCGCCTTGCGGAAGTCCGCAATGGCCTCCGCCCGGCGGCCCAGCGCCTTATAGGAGATGCCGCGGTTGTTGTAGGCGTCCACGAACCGCGGGCTCATTTTGATCGCTTCGCTGTAGTCGGCGATGGCGCGGTTGTTGTCGCCTTGAGCCGCATAGCTCCGGCCGCGGTAGTAGTACGACAGGAAGTGCGCCGGATCGATCTTGATCGCCTCGCTGAAATCGGCGATGGCGCGGTCCTGATTGCCCTGCTCGCGATAGCAGTTGCCGCGGTTGTCGAGCGCGGCGGTGCTGCGCGGGTTGAGCTTGATCGCCTCGCTGTAGTCGGCGATTGCGCGGCTATAGTCTTTCTTGCCCTGATAGGCGCTGCCGCGGCAGTTATAGCCCTCGGCGAATTTCGCATCGGCCCGGAGGACCTCGCTGCAATCCGCGATTGCGAGGTCGTAGTCGCCCCTGGCCTTGTAGGCGAAGCCACGGTGGGCGCGGTGGATCAGGTTCTGCGGTTCGAGCTTGATCGCCTGGCTGTAGTCGGAGATGGCGTGATCGTAATCGCCTTTCTTCGCCAACCGCTTCTGGTCATATTGCGCGAGGCCGCGATTGCCCCACGCATAACCGTACTTTGGATCGAGCATGATCGCTTCGCTCAGGTCGGCGATCGAACGCTCCCAATCGCCCTTGGCCCAGAACAGCACTCCGCGATGGGCATAGGCGCGGGAATGCTTGGGGTCGAGCTTGATCGCCTCGTAGTCCACGATCGCACGATCGTAGTCGCGCTTGCTGTAGTAGGCGAGGCCGCGGCTATCGTAGGCGTTGACATGCTTGGGATTGATCGCGAGCGCCTGGCTGTAGTCGGCGATGGCGCGATCAAAATCGCGCTTGCCCGCATTGGCGAGTCCGCGGTTGTAAAGGGGCGCGACGTATTTCGGGTCAAGCTTGATGGCCTCGCCGTAATCCACGATGGCGCGGTCGTGTTCGCGTTTGCTCAGGTAGGCATTGCCGCGGTTGTTGAAGGCGTTGGAGCGATTGGCCGTGCTTTCGCTCGCATCGTCGATGACCTTTGTGCAGCTCGCGATGCGCAGATCGGGATCGTTGACATTGCCGGCGCACTCCTGCCGGTCGGCGGCGCTTGCCGCGAGCGCCGGGCTCGACACCATGAGCCAAAGCCCGGCGAGCGCCGCGCACCGGGCGGACTGACGCAACCCTGCTGCTGACATGGGGACCCTCCAGGGCCTGGACAGGCAAGCATAGCGCGAATTTCGCCGGTATCCCCATGCCGCCGCCGGTCGTTTGGCGGTTACGTCCTGACTCGCCGCGGCACGAGGCCCGCGCCGCGCCAACTCAGATCGCGCTGGCCGCGATGTTGACAATGAGCGCCAGCAGCGCGGCGTTGAAGAAGAACGACACGATCGCGTGCGCGGTCACGACCCGGCGGATTTCGCGCGACACGATCTCGACGTCGGAAACCTGCGCAGTCGTGCCAATCCCGAACGAGAAGTAGACAAAATCCCAATAGTCGGGCGGCTCGTTGGCGGGGAAGTCGAGCCCACCGCCGGTCTTGCTGCCGGACCCGTAGAACTCATGGGCGTAATGCAGGGCGAAGATGGTGTGGATGAATGCCCATGACAGCACGATGGTGACGGTCGCCAGGACCAGTTGCGCCGCGGTGCGGGCGACGCCTTGGCTGGTGCCGAGCTCGGCCACGATGGCGCCGATGCTGGCGAGCGCGGCCGCGACCGTCAGCGCCAGGATGGCAACGGCTCCTTCGTCCTCGGCCGCGGCGTGATGCCGGATATCGCTCGCCGAGGCGCGGGCAAAACGCCAGTACAGCAGCAGGAGGTAGAGCGTCACGCCGACATTCCAGCCCGCCAGCAGCCGGCGCGGCATCACCATGTCGCCTGGCAGCAGCAGGATCAGCACGATCCCGAGCGCCGTCGAGGCCAGGAGGCGCGGCCGCGCGTGCAGGATGCGAAGGACATAGGGCAGCCGCGTTCGGAAGGTATTGTTGGGCATGGTTCGAGTCGCGCGAGAGACCAAAGGACGAGTGTGCGCCGTTTGCCGCGCCGGTCAAACGCGCGGCCCGATTCCGGGCCCCTGATGCCTGCCGCCGCGCCAGCGCAACGCCCGCGATCGCAGCCAGCCGCACAGCCCCGCCGATGGCCCGGCCGGATCGTGTGGGCGGTGGTTCTGCTTCTGTTGTTCGTTCTGCTGCTGCCGTATCTGCTGGTGCCGCTCTATCGCTTTATTAATCCGGTCTCGACCCTGATGCTCGCCCGCTGGGCGACCGGCGGGCGGGTCGAGCGCACGTTCGTGCCGCTGGACCGGATGGCGGCGGTGCTGCCGGTGACGGTGATCGCCTCCGAGGACGGCCGGTTCTGCTACCACCGCGGTGTGGATCTCAAGGAATTGCGCGAGCGCATCGATGCCGCCGACGACCTCAGCGAGGCGCGCGGTGTGTCGTCTATTACCCAGCAGGTGGCGAAAAATTTGTTCCTCTGGCAGGGCCGCAGCTTCGTCCGCAAGGCGCTGGAGCTGCCGCTGGCGCTGTGGATCAACCTGGTGCTGCCGAAATGGCGGGTGCTCGAAATCTATCTCAACATCGCCGAATGGGGCCCACACGGCGAATTCGGCGCCGAGGCGGCAAGCCGTCATGCCTTCAACAAGCCGGCGCGGTCCCTGTCGGCGCGGGAGGCCGCGCTGCTGGCGGCGGTCTTGCCTAATCCGATCCGGCGGAGCGCCCGGCAGCCCGGCCCCGCGGTGCGCCGGCTGGCCGGCATCTACGAGGTGCGGGCCGTCGCCCAGGCCGGACTTGCGGGCTGCGCCAAGCGCCCGACGCGCTGATCCGCCGGCCAAGGCCCGGCCGGAATCGGTCCCAAACGTGTGAGGTTAACGCGATTTTGGGCGTGGATTCGGGCCGCTCCGGTGGCCCTTCGGTGGGCGTCCAAGCCCTAGCCTTCCGGAAAGGCTTACTCTATAAGCCCGGCTTCCAGCCCATCAGTCATTGCGGCGCGCGGCGCCATCTGATCAGGAGTTCCATTATGGCTGTCCCCAAACGCAAGACTTCGCCCTCGCGCCGCGGAATGCGCCGTTCGGCCGACGCGCTCGCAAAGCCGACCTACGTCGAGGACAAAGATTCCGGCGAACTGCGCCGTCCGCACCACGTCGACCTCAAGAGCGGGATGTATCGCGGCCGGCAGATCCTCAAGCCGCGGAAAGAGGCCTGACGGTTGACGCCGGTATTGCACTCGCCGGCCCTGTCACAATCCTCCAACCGCCGTCGTCGGCGTCAAGGCGACCGACGATGCTGGCGATGCCGGCGGAACGCAGCCCCTCGGACGCAGGGCGTCGGTGAAGATCGAAGTCAGGGACGCATCTGAACGTCGGAGAACCCGCCGCCATGTTCCTGATCGCTTTCCCGCTGTTGCTCATTCCGTTCGCCCTCTACAACATGTCGGTGTTTCTGCTGGATTTGTCGCCGTCGCACGAGATCGCGACGCTTCCGCTGCTAACCGACAGCCGAATGTCGATCAGCCTCGGTGACGCGATTGTCGCGATCGCCATGTTCCTGCTCTATCTCGAGGCATTGAAGGCGGCGCGCTTTGCGAGCAAGGCCGGCATGGACCATGTGCTCGCGTTCCTGATATTCGCCGCGATGGCGGCTGAACTGGCCTTGGTGCCGAAGGCGCAGACGTCCACGTTCCTGCTGCTCACGGTGCTCGCGCTCGTCGATGTGCTGATCGGCGTTTCGGTCGGCTCGCGGGTGCAAAGCCGCGGCATTGTGCTCGAGGACGCCGACCGGCCTCCGGATTGAGGCCGGTACAGAATGCGGTGCGGCCCGTGTTCAGGCGCCGGTGTCGGCCGTGAAGCCCGCGCCCTGGATGCCGGCGATCGCGGCAATCTCGTCATTGTCCGAGGTATCGCCCGACACGCCGACCGCGCCGATCAGCGCGCCCGACTGATCGCGAATCAACACGCCGCCCACCACCGGCACCAGCGCTCCATCGGACATTTCGATCAGCGCAGCGGCCATATGCGGACGCTCGACGCCGATCGCGTGCAGTCGCCGTGTGCCTGAGCCAAACAGCACCGCGCCGATCGCCTTTCCGGAAGCGATCTTCCAGCGCAGGATCGGGTTTCCGTCTTCCTCGGCGTAGGCCCGCAGTGCGCCCCGGTTGTCGACCACCGCGACGCCCATCGGCCGGAATTTCTTCTCCCGCGCCGCGGCGAGCGTCTTGTCGATCATGGAGCGGGCTTGCGCAAGCGTCAGTGACATCGTGTTTCCTCCTGGGGACGATCATGGCCGGATGGCCGGCTCCTCGATAGCGCAGCCGGCAGGCCGGAGCCATTCCCCGATCTGTTCGTCGCGTGGCAGCATGGCCGATGTGACGGATGCGCAAAGCGCGGCGGCGCTATGCTCGTGCGGTTGCGACCGAACGGGCGCCCGGCCTTTTGCCGGAGCGCCCGCCGGTCCCACCAACCGAAATCTGGATCTGGATACTGTGCCGACGTGGGGCAGGGCGGCTGTTAAACGAGGATTTTGGGATTGTGCTTGCCGCCGTGGCCGTCTCCTGTCCCGCCGCGGAACGTATCGTTCCTTCGCACGGTAACGTAGCAAGCGCCGTGCCGGTGGGAGCGCGCTCAGGCCGAACGCAACCGTCGAATGCAAATCGCCGAACGCGAGTTGGGCACCGGCGGCTTTGTCGCGCGCGTGAAGGACTGCCGAGTTGCGATCGACGGCTTCGGCGTCGGCTACACCTCGTTCCGCAACCTGCGCAAGCTCGGCCGTGGCCGGCTGGGTGCAGGACGAAGAGTTCGGTCGCTATGCTGGCGGACTGGCGCTGCGACTATCTGCAGGGCGTACCGGTCGGGCTCGCCTCGCCCGAAAAGCCCTGGCGGCAAGCGCCGCCGGTGCGCGCCGCCGCGGGGCTCAAATCGCCGCCGGCGCCAGAACCTTCCTAGTCCGCGGCGCCCTTGCTCGGGTCGCTTAGGCGATCGAGCCGCTTCTGCATTTCATCCATCTGGCGTTTGAGATCGACGATCTCCTCGCCGCCACCAGCGCGCGCCGCGCTCGCAGCCTTCTCGGCGTCGACGGCGGTCTGGACCTCGCGCTTGGCGAACGGCGTGAACATCGCGAAGGCGCGCTCGAACATCTCCATGTTCCGGCGCACCTGGTCCTCGAGCGCGCCGAAACGGCCCGCTGCCGAACGCCTGAGTGATCTGGTTGCGGAATTTCTCCTGCTCGCGGCTGAGCAACTCGATAGAGACTTCGAGATAGCGCGGCACCAGCATCTGCATGCTGTCGCCGTAGAACCGGATGATCTGGCGCAGGAACGCGATCGGCAGCAGGCTCTGCCCTTCCTTGTTCTCCTGCTCGAAGATGATCTGCGCCAGCACCGAGCGGGTGATGTCCTCGCCGGTCTTGGCGTCGAAGACCACGAAATCCTGTCCGGCCTTCACCATGGTGGCGAGGTCTTCGAGCGTCACATAGGTGCTGGTGCCGGTGTTGTAGAGTCGTCGGTTGGCGTACTTCTTGATCGTGACGGGATCTTTGGTGTCAGCCATGGTTGGCGCGCTCGATGATGATCTGTTTGAGGATCGATGACGTGATGTCCTCGCCGGATGCGGCGTCGTGGACCACGAAGGCCTCCTCGTCCTCGACCATGCCGGCCAGCTCTTCCACCGTCACATAACGGCCCGCGGCGGGAGCATAGAGCCGCCGTTGGGCATATCGCTTGGTCGTGACCGGCTCTGCGAGATGGGCCATGCTTGATCACTGGGAGCCGCTCACCCCGGCGGCCCGTGGCTTCGATATGCAAAATAAGCAGTTTTCGCGCCGGGGAGCCACCGTTTTGTGCAGGCGGCCGATTGGGCGGATGACGCTGCATGCCGGAGTTGCGCGCCCGGTGGCCGTTCGGCTGCGGCTCCAGCTTGCGGCTGCGCAGATGCGCCGTCATATGGACATGGTACCGCCCGGCGGGCTATCGAACAGCACGGGACAGCAAGACAATCGGCGACGAGCGCGCATCGCGGGACGCCAAGCGGCGGCCAGGTGGCTTTGGTCCAGCCGCCCTTCGCCCCGGACAGAGGAGTTTTCAGGATGAAAGACGACATCGTCATCGTCAGTGCGGCGCGAACCCCGGTCGGCGCCTTCAACGGGGCATTTGCGAACCTGCCGGCCCATGAGCTCGGCAAGGCCGCGATTGAGGAATCGCTGAAGCGGGCCGGCGTCGAGGGCGGCCAGGTGTCCGAAGTGATCCTGGGGCAGATACTGACCGCCGGGCAGGGCCAGAACCCCGCCCGTCAGGCCTCGATCGCCGCCGGCATCCCGGTCGAGAGCCCGGCCTGGGGCGTCAACCAGCTCTGCGGCTCCGGCCTGCGCGCCGTCGCGCTCGGCTATCAGGCGATCCTCAACGGCGACAGCGAGATCGTGGTCGCGGGCGGCCAGGAATCCATGAGCATGTCGCCGCACTGCCAGCATCTTCGCCAGGGCGTGAAGATGGGCAACTTCGAGATGATCGACACCATGATCAAGGATGGCCTGTGGGATGCCTTCAACGGCTATCACATGGGTACGACCGCCGAGAACGTCGCGCGTCAGTGGCAGATCACCCGGGCGCAGCAGGATGAGTTCGCGGTCGGCTCGCAGAACAAGGCCGAGGCGGCGCAGAAGGCCGGCAGGTTCAAGGACGAGATCGCGCCCGTGACGGTCAAGACCCGCAAGGGCGATGTGGTGGTCGATACCGACGAGTATCCCAAGCACGGCACCACGCTGGAGGGGATCGGCAAGCTCCGTCCGGCGTTTGCCAAGGATGGCTCCGTGACGGCGGCGAACGCGTCGGGCATCAACGATGGCGCCGCGGCCGTCGTGCTGATGACGGCGAGCGAAGCGCAGAAGCGCGGCAAGACTCCGCTCGCCCGCATCGTGTCCTGGGCGCATGCCGGCGTCGATCCGGCGATCATGGGCACCGGCCCGATCCCGGCCTCGCGTGCCGCGCTCAAGAAGGCCGGCTGGAACATCGGCGATCTCGACCTGATCGAGGCCAATGAGGCATTTGCCGCGCAGGCCTGCGCGGTCAACAAGGACCTCGGCTGGGATACCAGCAAGGTCAACGTCAACGGCGGGGCGATCGCCATCGGCCATCCGATCGGCGCGTCCGGCGGCCGTGTCCTGGTGACGCTGCTGTACGAAATGCAGAAGCGGAACGCGAAGAAAGGCCTCGCCACGCTCTGCATCGGCGGCGGCATGGGCATTGCAATGTGCGTCGAGCGTTAAGCTGCCGAAGGACGTCGAGTTTGTTCTTCGTCATGGCCGGGCTTGTCCCGGCCATGAACGTCTTTAAGCTGACAACAACGAGATGGGGTGCCCCGGTATCTTGCCGGAACCCCGCGCACTGGGAGGAGCGTCATGGCACGCGTTGCAGTCGTCACCGGAGGAACCCGCGGAATCGGCGAGGCGGTTTCCAAGGCGCTGAGCGCCGCAGGCTACAAGGTGGCGGCCAACTACGGCGGCAACGACGAGGCAGCGCAGAAATTCAAGGCCGAGACCGGCATTCCGGTCTACAAATGGGACGTGTCGTCCTATGACGCCTGCGTCGCCGGCCTCAAGCAGGTCGAGGCCGATCTCGGACCGGTCGAGGTGCTGGTCAACAATGCCGGCATCACGCGCGACGCCACGCTGCATCGCATGACGCCAGAGCAATGGAGTGCGGTGATCAACACCAATCTGGGTTCGCTGTTCAACATGTGCCGGCCGGTGATCGAAGGCATGCGGGCGCGCAAGTTCGGCCGCATCATCAACATCTCGTCGATCAACGGCCAGAAGGGCCAGTTCGGCCAATGCAATTATTCCGCCGCCAAGGCGGGCGAGATCGGCTTCACCAAGGCGCTGGCGCAGGAAGGCGCCAAGGCTGGAATCACCGTGAACGCGATCTGCCCCGGCTACATCGCGACCGAGATGGTGAAGGCGGTGCCCAAGGACGTGCTCGAGAAAAACATCCTGCCGCAGATCCCGCTCGGCCGCCTCGGCGAGCCCGAAGAGGTGGCGCGCTGCGTGGTGTTTCTCGCGGCCGACGAAGCCGGACTGATCACCGGCTCGACGCTGTCCGCGAATGGCGGCCAGGTGATGGTGTAAACTTTTTCACTCCAAGCGGGCCACACACTCCGGTCATTCCCGCGCAAGCGGGAATCCAGGCTTTTCCGCTAACGCTGCGATCGTAGCTCTGGGTCCCCGCTTTCGCGGGGACGAGCCGAGAGAGGCAGGCTCGCTAGATGCGGACGCCGGACGTGGTAAACGCGGTCTCCACCGGCTTCTGCATATTGCCGAGTACGGCGACGGCGCCGATCGCGATGACCGCGGCCGCGATGCAGGCAACGAGAAATGTCTTCATGGCGTGATTCTCCCTCTCGGTTTTGATCAATTCTAGCATAAGCGGCGCCGCGATTGCGAACGGCATCCGGTCTCAAAGGTCGCGGTGCAGTGCGGCAAGGCGGCCCGCTTCGGCGGCATCTTCCGGGGTGTTGACGTTGAAGAACGGATCGACCGGCGCGGTCGGCCAGTCGGCGATCGCGACGCCATGCCGCGACGTCCAGATTTCGATCTTGTGCAGTCCGTCGTCGACCAGGGCCTTGCGCAGGTCGGCACGCAGCGCAACCGGCCAGAGCCCGGCGACCGGATGCCGCCAGTCTCCGGACCGGGCGCACGCCAAGGGCTTCGCCTGTGCTGCGCGCGCGGCAGCCAGCTTCGCCACCAGATCGGCCGGCAGAAACGGGCAGTCGCCCGGCACGCTGACGATGTCGGTCACGGTAGGTGCGTTCGCCGCCGCCCAGTCGAGCCCGGCCAGGATGCCGGCGAGCGGGCCTGCGAAATCCGGCACCGAGTTGGCCACCACCGGCAGCCCGGTATCGGCGAAACGGCCCGGATCGCCGTTGGCGTTGAGGATGATTGCGTCGCACTGCGGCGCTAGCCGCGCCAGCACCCGCTCAAGGATGGTCTTGTCGCCGATGCGGATGCGCGCCTTGTCGCCGCCGCCCATGCGGCGCGCTAGCCCGCCGGCCAGCACGAGACCAAGCACATCTAGCGCCATGTTCGAAGCCCAAGGCGCTCGCAGGCTCCTTTCAAATTTCCGATTATTCTAGAAGCGTCAACGGCAGGAAGCCACAGATGAGGGGAACAGAGCAGCTCGAAATCAATCCCGTCAAGAGTTGCGTACGCTGGTTCGTCATAGCTCTCGTTAAACTTGCTACAGCAGTTTCGAAAAAATTCAACAGTGTGTTCTTTCCCGTGAGCGAGGACGATTCGCGGACGTATTTTTCGCAACAAAAAGCTGAATTCTTCGGTTGTCCTGTGTTGGTCCAACAGGTCTTCTGGTTTGGCCGCTGGAGTTGAATAGATATTCGTGTCCAAGACGAAATCTTGACCGATGGCATCCGCGATCATTTCGATTTTTCTACGAGCTGGTCCCAGCCCACTTGGCAACTGGCCGAGATATGTCAGTAGATACTGCTTGTGAAATCCAAAAGAATTGTCCCAAAACTCCCAAAAGTTTTTTTCTAGCTTCTTCGCGGGATTAATCCCAACAATAAAAACGCGACATTCGAGCGGAGAACCTTCGCAAGCAAAAGGCCGCAATTTGGAATCGGGGGGAACAAGCTTCTCTAGCTCCAGGCGAAATTGCTGTAATTTGTTCATGAAATCAGCATTTCGCGAATTCTTCAGTCGTCATGAACCGCGGCCTTGCGGCGGTGCTTGGCGCTCTCGTCATCGATATAGGAGAGATCCTGGTCGAACACGATGCGGTCTTCGCCCGCGAGCGCGACGAAGCGCTTGCCGCGTGCGCGCCCGATCAGCGTCAGGTTGGCCTTGCGCGCCAGCTCGACGCCCCACGCGGTGAAGCCCGAGCGCGACACCAGGATCGGGATGCCCATGCGCACGGTCTTGATCACCATCTCGGAGGTGAGGCGGCCGGTGGTGTAGAAGATCTTGTCGCCGGGCGGGATGTGGTGCTGGAACATATAGCCGGCGATCTTGTCGACGGCGTTGTGGCGGCCGACGTCCTCCATGTAGATCAGCGGCTTGTCCTCGTGCGCCAGCACACAGCCGTGGATCGCGCCGGCCTCGAGATAGAGCGAGGGCGTGGTGTTGATCTGGTTGGTGAGCGCATAGAGCCACGACGTGCGCAGCTCGGTCTTCGGCAGCGTGATCGTCTCCAGCGCTTCCATCAGGTCGCCGAACACCGTGCCCTGCGCGCAGCCCGAGGTCTGCACCTTCTTCTTCAGCTTCTTCTCGTAATTGGTCTTGCGCTTGGTACGCACCACGACGACGGCGAGCTCCTCGTCGTAGTCGATGCCGGTGACGACGTCGTCAGGCAGCAGCATGTGCTGGTTGAGCAGGTAGCCGAGCGCGAGATATTCCGGATAGTCATTGATCGTCATCGCGGTGACGATCTCCTGCGAATTGAGGTAGATCGTGAGCGCGCGCTCGACCGTGACGGCGGTTTCGACCCGCGCGCCGGTCTGGTCGACGCCGGTGACGCGCTCGGTCAGCCGTGGATCGTGCGGATCGGGACGCAGCAGATAGGGGTCTTTGCTCATGCGCCTAATGTAGGTGATCAGGGCCGGTCGCGAAAGCGATGTGCCCCGCACCACCGTCATTCCGGGGCGCGGGCGCAGCCCGCGAGCCCGGAATCCATCTTTCCAGGCGTACCGCTTACTGGATTCCGGGTTCGCGCCCCAAGTCGGCTGTTGCCGACTTGGGCAATATGAGTTGCCGATCTCGGGCGAGCCCGAGATCGGTCGCGCGCCCCGGAATGACGAGAGAACCATCCGGAATGACGCCGACCTAAAGCCCGGTGGCCTTGAACTTCTCACGGGACGCCGGCTGGGTCAGATAGGCGATCAAGGTGCGCGCTGCGCGGGCCTGTTTGCTCGCCGACAGCACGCCCGCGACGTAGGGCACGACGAGGCCGATGGCGGCGGGAAATGCGCCCACCACCTTGACCTCCTTGTTCGGCAGCAGCTCGCTGATGAAGGTGACGCCGATGTCGGCCGAGCCGTCCGCGACCGCCGCCGCGATCTCGAAGCCACGGTTCTGCAGCAGCGCCTTCTTCTTGACTTCCTCGGCGATCCCGAAGCGTTCCATCAGGCCGGCGAAATAGACACCGGCAGTGCCGCCGCCGGCCGGGTCCGGATAGGCGATGGCGCGTGCCGCCAGCATCGTCTGCTTGACCGCCTCGGGCGTCGCGATGTCGGGCGACGGAGCACCCGCGCGCACTGCGACCCCCACGGTGCCGCGGCCGAGTTCGGCGCGGGAGCCGGGGACCAGCGTGCCGTTGCTCTCCAGCTCCGTGATGGCGCCGTCGGACAGCACGACCATGTCGGGCTTGTCACCATTCTTGAGCCGCGTCTGCAGCGCACCCACCGGGCCGAAGGTGACCTCGACCTTGATGCTGCTCTCGCGCGCGAAGTCGAGCAGCAGTTCCTTGAAGGCCTGCGCCACCGCGCCGGCGGCCAGCACCCGGACCTCGGGCTCTTCGGCTTTAGCCGCGGAGGAGGCCATGAGCGCGATGGCGGTGAGGATGACGAGTGGTCGGCGCATGGCGGTCTCCAGAGCAACTGCGAATGTTACGGCAACAAATCAGCCGGGCAGGAATGCGGCGGCGCCGGTGGCGGTGTCGGTCAGTGTTTCGACCGGCGCGCCATACAGCGCTTCGAGTTGGCTGCGCGTCAGCACGCTGCGCACCGCGCCCTCGGCGATCCGTTCGCCGCCGCGCAGCAGATAGGCGCGGTCGGCGGCGCGCAGTGCGTGGTTCGGGTCGTGGGTGGTGAACAGCACGCCGTGACCCGCCGCCGCGAGCGCGCGGATTTCCCGCATTACCTTGCCCTGGTTGCCGAAGTCGAGGCTCGCCGTCGGTTCGTCGAGCACCACGAATTGCGGCTCCTGGGCGAGTGCGCGGGCAAGCAGCACCAGTTGACGCTCGCCGCCCGAGATCATGGTGTAAGGCCGTTCGGTGAGGTGGGAGATGCCGAACTGGTCGAGCGCGCGCGCCGCCACCTCCCGGTCGTGCGCGGACGGACGGCTGAACAGGTTGCCGTGCGCGGTGCGGCCCATCAATACGACAGACTCCACCGTGAACGCGAAGGTCGGGGTGTGCACTTGCGGTACGTACGCGATCAGCCTGGCGCGCTCGCGGATCGGAATCGCCGCGAGCGTCCGGCCGCCAATCGCGACCTCGCCGGCGCGCGGCGCCAGAATGCCAAGCAGGGTCTTGAGCAGCGTGGTCTTGCCGCCGCCGTTCGGCCCGAGCAGCGCCAGCACCTCGCCCTGTTCGAGCGCGACGTCGAGATCGCGCCCGACCTCGCGGTCGTGGTAGCCGATGGTGAGGCGGCGGCCGGCGAGACTCAAGACCATGTCTTCTGCATTCCCGCGAGCAGCCAGATGAAGAACGGCGTGCCGATCACCGCCGTCAGAATGCCGAGCGGAATCTCGACCGGCGCGGCGGTGCGCGCCAGCGTGTCGATGAACAGCAGATAGCCGCCGCCGAGCAGTGCCGCGGTCGGAAGCAGGCGAGGGAAGTCCGGTCCGACCAGCGCGCGCGCCAGATGCGGCACCACCAGCCCGACCCAGCCGATGATGCCGGAGGTCGCGACGCTCGCGGACGTGACCAGCGTCGCCGCCAGCACGATCGCGATCCGCATCGGCCCGGTCGCGATGCCGAGCGCGCGCGCTTCGTCTTCCGGCAGCGACATCACGTTGAGCCGCCAGCGCAACGCAATGAGCACGATGGTGCCGAGCGCCACCGGCCCGAACAGCGGCAGCAGGTCGGAGACCGCGGTGGCGGCGAGGCTGCCGAGCAGCCAGAACGTCATGGCGGGAAGCTGGTTGTAAGGGTCGGCGAGATACTTCACGAGACCGACGCCGGCGCCGAGCAGCGCGCCGACCACCACGCCGGTCAGCACCAGGATCAGAATCGGGTCACGCGAACGCAGCATCGAGCCGATCAGGTACACCGCGCCGACCGCGACCAGCCCGCCCACGAAGGCGAGGCTCTCGATCCCGATCACGCCGAGCGAGAAGTAGATGCCGATCACGGCGCCGAGCGCGGCGCCCGACGATGCGCCGAGAATGTCGGGCGAGACCAGCGGATTGCGGAACAGGCCCTGGAATGCGGTGCCGGCGACCGCCAGCGCGGCGCCGACCAGCACGGCCGCAACGACCCGCGGCCCGCGCACCAGCAGCACGACGTTCTCGACCGCCGCCGGCGCGCTGGTGCGTGCCGCCGGTGGCGCGCGACCACAGCACGTCGATCAGCTCGGCGAGGCTCACCGGATAGCGCCCGACCGTGAAGGCGACGACGAGGCCGAGCGCCAGGATCGCGAGCGCAATCAGCAGGCCGGGCAGGAAGGAGCGGGTCATGAGTTTGCCGAGGTTAATACGTTGTATTCACCACAAATTCGGTTGTCATCATCCGCGAAAGCGGATGATCCAGTGCCAATTCTCCCGCAGGTCCACATGCAGCGATCATACTGGGTCTACATCCTCGCGGGCAAAATGGGCGGCACGCTCTACGTCGGCGTCACCAACGACTTGGTGCGTCGGGTCTACGAACATCGTATGGGTCTCGCAGACGGCTTTACGAAAAAATACAAAGTTCATCGGCTGGTGTATTTCGAGCAGCACAGCGACATCGAAGCGGCAATCCTTCGCGAAAAGCAGCTGAAGAAATGGAATCGCGCGTGGAAGATTGCGCTGATTGAAAAGGACAATTCTACCTGGCGGGACTTGTATCCAGAAATTGCCAGCCCGTAAGTAAGTTACTGGATGCCCGCTTTCGCGGGCATGACACTCGAGGTTGAAGCGCGGGCATGACGCCGAGGTTCAGGCGAAATTGCGTCAATCCCGGCCGGCCAGCACGCGGTCGATCTGCGCGTCGCTCGGCGTCACGTGATAGAAGCGGGTGTAGAACTCGCGCGTCTGCGCCTTCAAATCTTCCGGGAATAGATCCGGATAGAGAATCTTGGCGAGCCACTGCAGTCCGATCAGCCGGTTGACGCAGGGCGGAAAGTCGACCCAGCCGAACGGCATCTTGGGCGACAGGTGCACGCGGCCGTCGCGTACCGCCTTGACCGGCGCCCAGGCCGGATCGCGGCGCACCGTGGCGGCGAATTCCTGATCGATGGTGACGATCACGTCCGGATTCCACAGCAGCACCTGTTCGATCGAGACAGTCGCCAGTCCGCCGCGCGTGCCGCCCGCGACATTCTCGGCGAGCAGTTCGATCGTCTCGACGTTGATCGAGCCGCCGAGCCCGGTTTCGAGCCCGCGCGGGCCGCGCGCGTAGTAGACGCGCGGGCGGCTGCTCTTCGGGATCGTGGCGATGCGGCCGGTCACCGTCGTGATGGTGTCTTCGACGATCGCCGCATAGGCATCGCCCTTCTGGCGCTGGCCGATGAGTGCGCCGAGAATCCGATAGGCGGCCGCGGTGCCGTCGAAGCGTCCGTCGAGCAGCGCGTACGGAATGCCGGTCTGCTGCTGGACGCGCTCGGCGAGCGACACGTAGGTGGCGCTCGTGCTGCCCATGTCGAGGATCAGGTCGGGCTTGAGCGCGAGCACGACCTCCAGGTTGGCGGTATTGCCGCGGCCGGTGATGCGGCCGACCTCCGGACGCGCACCGACGTCCGGCAGCAGGAATTCGCGCTCCTCGGGCCGGTTGGCGCGCGGCCAGCCGAGCAGCAGCTCGGGCGCGAGCGTATAGAGGAAGATCGCCGCCGGCGGTCCTGCCGGAAACACCCGCTCGACCTTGGCGGGCACCGGCACCGCGCGGCCGGCGCCATCCGTCACGGACTGCGCGCGTGCCACGCGCGGGGCAACGACCGCGCCCGCGAGGCCGGTCAGGAAGCTGCGGCGGTCAAGTGACACACGACGCCGGCCGGGGTTTGTTACGCGCACGATTGCGGGTTCCAGGATTCATGGTTGTAGCGGCGCGGCGCAGCACAGCCTTGCGACTCCGGCCGCCTTTGCTGCTCGGGTATGGCACAGTTTCTGCATTGTTTTTGGCCAATGAACCGACGGGAGTTTGCCTGATGTCGATGACAAGAGCGATGTTGATCGGAGTGACTGCGACGGTGTTGTTCGCGGCTCCTCCGGCCGGCGCGCAAACCACCACGTATCCAACGCGTACGATCAAGTTCATTGTCGGTTTTGCGCCAGGCGGCGGCACCGACATCGTGGCGCGCTTGGTGGCGCAGAAGATGCAGGAGAGCTTCGGTCACAGCGTCGTGGTCGAGAACCGCCCCGGCGGTAACAGCATGCTGGGACCGGACATCGCCGCTAAATCGACGCCGGACGGTTACACGCTCCTCTTCGCCGCCACCGGGCAGATGGCGGTCAGCCCGGCGGTCTATCCGAAAATACCGTACCAGACGCTCAGGGACTTCGTTCCGGTCTCGATGATGTCGAGCTATCCGCTCCTCATGATCGTCAACACCAAGCTTCCCGCCACCACCATGAAGGAATTCATCCCCTGGGCGAAGGCCAATCCAGACAAGACGAACTATGCGAGCACGTCGGCTGCTTTCACGCTGACGTCGGAGTTGTTCAAGCTCAAGACCGGCACGCCCGGCCAGATGATTCCCGTTCAAGAGCGGAAATGAATCGGTGATGAGCGTGGTCAGCGATCAGGTCACCTATGCGATCGCCGAGCCGCCGCCGATCGTGGCGCAGGTTTCCGCGGGCAGGGCGCGCGCGCTCGCCGTTGCCGCGCGCGTGCGGCTGCCCGAACTGCCCGACGTTCCGACGATGACGGAGACCGGCGTCGACATGAATGTCGCGCTCTGGCTCGGACTGTTCGCGCCGATCGGCACGCCGCCGGAGATCGTCGCGAAGCTCGAAGCCGAATGCCGCCGCATTGCGCGGCTCCCTGATTTCAAGGAGAAGCTGCGGGTGATGTCGACCGACGCGCTCGGCACCACATCCGCAGAGTTTGCCACGGCGATCGCCGCGGAGATCGACCTGTGGAAGGGCGTCGCCAAGCAGGCGAACCTGACGTTTGAATAAGCCAGTTTCGACGCGCGCAAGGCGTGCACCGCCAGCAAGATTTGCCGCGGACACGCCGGTCACGGCCGAGCGGCGCCCGCGGTGCATCAGTCCACGCCCACCATCACGTCGCTCGCCTTGATGACGGCGTAGGCGCTCTGTCCCTTGGCGAGCTTCAATTCTTCGACCGCCTCGTTGGTGATTGCCGCGGTGACGATGGT
Organism: uncultured Alphaproteobacteria bacterium; assembly: GCA_963807865.1. Lineage (GTDB taxonomy): Bacteria > Pseudomonadota > Alphaproteobacteria > Rhizobiales > Xanthobacteraceae > VAZQ01. The sequence goes on from CAWEDK010000018.1 coordinate 198,350, forward strand.
GCCGCCGACATCGATCCGAACATGGGCCGTGGTGGCGCCTTTCGTCACTTCGACGATCGTGCCCTTAAGCCGATTGCGCGCGCTGATCTTCATAGGGGCTCCTGCCGGTCTGATGTTGCGACAAGGTATTCGGCATATCCGTTTGAATGTAACGCATTCCGGGCGGGCGCACGAAATCCGCGGCTTGAAAAGCCCTGAGATGCGGCCGGTTTGCGGGATCGTGTTCTTCTAAATCCCCGGGGCTGCGAACCCGTGCTTCGCCAGAATATGCTGGCCGTCCTGCGAAAGCAGGAACATCGCCAGCCGGTAGGCCTGCGGCGATGCGCCGTCGATCACCGTCAGTCCATAATTTGCGCCGACCGCGAGTGCGTCCGGCAGGGCGACGATCTGCTGGCCGGGATTCTGCTTCTGCGCTTCCATCGCAGCGGTGCAATAGGTGAGAAAGATGTCGGCGCGGCCCTCGGCGACGTGCCAGCCGTAGATCGCTCGCCCCGGCGGCGATGGCGCACTCGAGGGCCCGCCGGTGAGCTGCAGCGCCTTTTTCTCCAGCGCCGCTCCGGCGCCGGGCTTGCGCGTGTCCGCCTTGCCGAACACCTCCCAGGCGTAATCGCCCGAAGGATCGGCCCGCGGGGTCGAGGTGCCGAGCTTCACGGCGGGGTCGAGCATACGATCGAGCAGCGTCGCCGGTGTTGCATCCAATCCGGGCCGGACCAACGCGCAGAGCCGGTTGCGCGCGAACAGCACCACCGGGCTGCTTTTTCCCGCCGACGCGAGCGCTCGCGGATGCTCCATATTGGCGGAGGCGAAGACGTCTGCTCGCGCGCCTGCCGCGATCTCGTCCTTGAGCACGCCGGACGGACCGAATTTCGTCTGCACCTTTTGCCCGCTTGCGGACTCGTAGGCGTTCGCGACGTCCGTCAAGGCAGATCGCAAGCTGCCGGCGGCGTGCAGCAGGAGGGGATCGGCAGCGAAGACGGGCGTGTATCATGGCAACAAGACTCAACATGAGCGACACAAGCACCGATTGTAATGCCACGCGGAAACGGGGCATCCGAGTAGATGCGTTCGCACTAAAGCCTGTTCACGCTTCTCGCGTAGAGCCTGGTTACTGGATCGTCCGCTTTCGCGGACGATGACAGCCGGGCTTGGAGTGAGAGCCGATCCGAGGGTGACAGTCGTTGACGCGCATGGCATCACGCGCCGGGTGTGCTGGCGTTGGGGAAGAAGAGCTGCTCGCCCCCGACCTTGTAGTCGGCGATTGCTTTCTGGCCCTCCGGTGACACCAGCCAGTCGATGAAGGCCTGCCCCATCTCCTTCTTCACATGCGGGTGCTTGGCCGGGTTCACCAGGATCACGCCGTACTGGTTGAACATGCGCTTGTCGCCGGCCACCAGGATGTCGAGGTCGCCGCGGTTCTTGAAAGCGAGCCATGTGCCGCGGTCCGCCAGCACATAGGCGTTGGAGGCCGACGCGGTGTTGAGGGCTGCGCCCATGCCCTGGCCGATCTCGCGATACCAGGGACCCAGGGTCTTGTCGGCCTTCTCCTTGGCGATGTCGATGCCGGCGTCCTTCCAAAGATTGAGCTCGGCGACGTGGGTGCCGGAGCGATCGCCTCGCGAGACGAAGGTCGCGCCCTTGGCCTTGATGGCCTCGAGCGCCTTGCCGATATCGTTCGTGCCCTTGATGCCGGCAGGATCGCTCTTCGGCCCAATCAGGACGAAGTCGTTGTACATCACCGGGAAGCGCTTCAAGCCGTTGCCCTCGGCGACGAACTTGTCTTCCAGTCCCTTGGCGTGAACGAATACGACGTCGGCGTCACCGCGGCGGCCGGTGTCGAGCGCCTGGCCGGTGCCCTGCGACACGACCTTCACGTCGATGCCGGTCTTCGCCTTGAACAGCGGCAGGATGTGGCCGAACAGGCCGGAGTCCTGCGTCGAGGTAGTCGATGACACCACGATCGATTTGTCCTGCGCGCCAGCGGGCAGCGCGGCGAACACAACAAGGAGCGCAACTGCCGTCAGGCTGGCGAACCAGCGTGCGCTTGCGCTGCTGTTGTCGTCCCCGCGCAAGCGGGGACCTGGAACCTTTCGTAAGATGGATCTCCGCTTGCGCGGGGATGACAAGAAGCGTGCGGCGGAAAGCGACATCATCAATTCTTCCTCCTTGTCGGCCTCAAACCAGAAGTTCGCCGGCGACAAACCGCCGGGCTTCGTCCGTCTTTGGTGTGGCAAAGAATGCCTCGGCGGGGGTCTGCTCGATCACGTGGCCGCGATGCATGAGCACGATCTCGCCTGCGATCCGCTTTGCCTCGCCGAGATCGTGCGTCGACATCACGACCTTGATGCCGCGCGCCGCCACCGTGCGCACCACGTCTTCGATCGCCTTGGTGGCGGCCGGATCGAGGCTGGCGGTCGGCTCGTCGAGAAAGAGAATTTGCGGGTCCTTGGCGAGCGCGCGCGAGAGCGCGAGACGCTGCTGCTCGCCGCCGGACAGCTTGCGCGCCGGCCGCCCGCCGATGGAGCCCAGTCCGACCAGCGCCAGCAACTCGGCGGTACGCGCGCTCTGCTTGGATCGATTCACGCCGGCCGCATTGAGCGCGTACCGGATGTTGGCGGTCGCGCTGCGCCGGAGCATCGCCGGGCGCTGGAAGACGATGGCGCGGTGCGTCGGCGGCACGTTCTCCCGGCCGCCCCAGGTGATGCGGCCGGCGCTTGGCCGGATGAGGCCCATGGCGAGCCGCAGCAGGGTGGTCTTGCCGGAGCCATTCGGTCCGATGAGAATTGTCGGCGGGCCAAAGCCGATCTGCAGCGAGACGCGCTCGATGATCGTCACGCCGCCTGCGACGTACGAAACGTCCTCGAACAGAACCGGCAGATCGGTGGCGATCGCCCGCATGGTCATCCCGCCAGCCGTTCGCCCATGCGCCGCATGCCCCAGGCCCCGGCGTTGACGACGATCACGACGGCGATCAGCACCAGACCGAGCCCGATCGCGAGCGGCAGGTCGCCCTTCGAGGTTTCGAGCGCGATCGCCGTCGTCATGACGCGGGTGAAGCCTTCGATGTTGCCGCCGACGATGATGACGGCGCCGACTTCGGCGGCGGCGCGGCCGAAGCCTGCCAGCAGCGCGGTGACGAGGCTGAAGCGCGCGTCCCAGATCAGCGTGGCGATGCGCGCCAGCGGCCCGACATCCATGGCGGCGAGTTCGTCGCGGTACTCGGTCCAGAGGTCTTCGATGGTCTGGCGGGCGAGCGCCGCGATGATCGGCGCGATCAGGACGGTTTGGGCGATCACCATCGCCTGCGGCGTGAACAACAGGCCCCACGACCCGAGCGGCCCGGAGCGCGAGAGCAGGAGGTAGACGGCGAGGCCGGCAACGACCGGCGGCAGACCCATCAACGCATTGAGGATGACGATCAGCGCCTCGCGGCCCGGGAAGCGGGTCAGCGCCAGCGCGGCGCCGGCCGGAATTCCGATGATCGCGCCGAACAAGACGGCCGCAGAACTGACGAGAAGCGACAGGAAGACGATGGAAAAGAGCGCGGGATCGCCGGAGAAGACCAGTTGAAGGGCCGAAGAATTGTCCGGCATGGGCATGCCTTCGCAGCGACGAGCCGTGGATCCGTCCAACGCGAGCCGTGGATCTGTCCAACGGGCGATTTCGGTACCCGCGACGCTTTGCATTTTTTCGGATGTCGGTCAATTTTCGTAATTAAAACATAAATATGCATGTATTCGCAGGAGCGAACGAAGCAGCCGCGCCGCATCGCAGGTCGGGCAGGTCATGGCGTTGGCGTTTGTTCAGCCGGAAGCTCAGCTATATAAAGCCGTCGCGGGAATCTCCTCCCGGAGGGATGGCCGAGTGGCTTAAGGCGCTCGCTTGGAAAGCGTGTATACGGGAAACCGTATCGTGGGTTCGAATCCCACTCCCTCCGCTCCCTCCGCCAATTTGGTATCCATGACCGTCCAATGACATCCGTTAATGTCTATTGTTCTCGCGAATTTTCTCGGTAAAATGGAGGATAAGTCGTCTCTTTACATCTGGAGGCGTTCCACTGCGGCAGGTCAGTATCCGGCTTCGGAATATGGGCTGGAGTATGGGCAGATGACCCGCGCAATCCATCGACTGACGGCGACCAAAGCGAACAGTATTAAGTTGCCGGGATACTATTCAGACGGTGGAAACCTTTATTTCCGAGTGGCTGAGGGCGGCACGCGAGGCTGGATATTCGGTTCCGCGTGGACGGCCGCACGCGATGCAGGGCTCGGCTCTTATCCCACAGTGACGCTCGCCGGGGCGCGTGAGCTCGCGGAAGAATGTCGACAGCGCGTTGCGGCGGGCATTGACCCGATAGAACACCGAAATAGGGAACGCGCGGAAGCGTGAAGCGCGGCCGCCAAGGCAATGAGCTTCGACGAGTGCGCCAAGGCTTGCATTGAGGCGCACGAGGCCGGCTGGAAAAACGCCAAACACCGGCAACAGTGGACCAACACGCTAAAAACCTACGTATCGCCTGTATTCGGTAGGCTGCCGGTGCAAGCGGTCGACACTAGCGTCGTGCTCAAAGTGCTGGAGCCAATCTGGGCCAAAAGGACGGAAACCGCGACTCGCGTGCGTCAACGTATCGAGGCCGTCCTGGATTGGGCGAAGGTGCGCGAGCTTCGTGCGGGCGACAATCCCGCCCGCTGGCGCGGCCACCTGGACAAGATGCTTCCCAAGCCGGGCCAGGTGCGTAAGGTGCAGCATCATCCTGCGCTGCCCTACACCCAAATAGGTGAGTTTATGAGTGATCTCCGTAAGCGTGGCGGAATCGCAGCTCGTGCCCTGGAATTCGTGATCCTGTGCGCAGTACGGACGGGCGATGTGATCGGCAACGACCGAGACGACAAGCCGCCGATGCGACGATCGCACGTCGATAAGGATGGCGTTTGGACGATCCCGAGCACAAAAAACAGCACACAGCATCGTGTGCCGCTGTCAGCCACGGCGCAAGCCCTCCTTGTGCACATGGAGCCGGTCAGCGAAGACGCGCCGGTGTTTTCAGGAATACGCGCAGGAGAGCCAATTTCAAATATGAGCATGGCTGCTGTTATCGAGCGCATGAACGACGACCGGACCGCTTGCGGCCTTGCCCGATACGCTGACCCTCATCAGAGCAATCGTGACGTTACGGTACATGGCTTCCGCTCCAGTTTTCGCGATTGGGCCGCAGAGTGCACGGCATTCCCGCGAGAGCTTGCCGAAAAATCGCTCGCGCATAGCGTCGGCGATGAAACGGAGCGCGCGTACCAACGCGGCGACTTGCTGGAAAGGCGGCGTAAACCTCATGGAGGCATGGGCTGCATACTGCGCTACGTCAAAGAGCCCCGAAGCAGCAACAAGGAAGGCGAGTGCAGAACTGCACGAAACTTCGATCTCCAGCCACTCGGCGAGCCGGGCTCCCCCGCTCGCAGGACTGCAAACACGGAGATAGCAGTTTCGCCGCGAATGACGCGGCCGAAAGGCGATCTGACGAAATTGCGTATAACTGGAAGCGGCTGCCCTTCCTTTCAAACGCTCGACCGTGAAAGCCCGCCTCCGCTTGAAAGCTCTGCCTTCCCTGACCAGAGTTTTCTCCTGGCTGACTGCGGTCTCTTCACCAGATTTACCAACGATAGAGATCCGTGGATTTGAAGTTCAACCTTGCCAACGTGGGGGTCGAGGGTTCGAATCCCCTCGCCCGCTCCAACTTTTTCAATAGCTTCTGGCGTCTTCGACCATTCGGGAGCGGAGGTTAGCTAGCCGATAGCTAGTAGGCCGCTGGAAGTTGGTGTCGAGCGGGCCAGGGTAATTATAGCGTAGCGATGTTGAACACCGGTGCTCTACGTCGCGTTTGCGCACGCTTGCGTTGTGTGCCCCCGGTATTGCCTTTGAAATCGTTCGAATGGCCGCCCGTTCGTCTCTTGTTTTTGATCAATAAAAGATGCCGAATCGGAACGGCGCGCTGACGCGAGCCACTCGGATTTTTCAACACGGAGCGCGAACGTGTCTAATCTAAAAGAGGGCGTCGTCTATCTGAACGGCCGGTTCGTCCCAGAAAGCGAGGCCAAAGTGTCAGTCTTTGACCGCGGTTTCGGCGGCGGCGAGGGCGTCTACGAAGTGACGCGGACCTTCGCGCACAAGCCGTTCAAGCTGAGAGAGCATATCCAGCGGTTGTATCGTTCGATGCGCTATACGCGGATCGATTGCGGCCTCGCTCCCGAAGAGGTGGAAAGGCTTTCGCTCGAGGTCCTTGCGCGCAACGCCCGGTTCCTTGGGCCGGACGACGACTACGCGATCTGGCAGATCGTCAGCCGGGGGGTCCAGCAGGCCACCATCGCCAGCAGGACGGCAGCTCGCTCTCCCACAGTGACGATATTCTGCCTGCCTGTCGCCTTCGAAGGTTTTGCCAAGCAGTATGTCGACGGCGTCATGCTGATGACTCCATCCACGCGCCGGATTCCGCCGCAGTCGCTGGAGGCCAAAGCCAAGATCACCAACAAGATGAACCACCTCATGGCGGCTTTCGAGGCGCAGCAGGTCGATCCGCAGTGCGTCCCGCTGATGCTAGATCTTGAAGGCAACATCGCTGAAACTCACCTGGGAAATTTCTTCTTCGTTCAGCAGGGTACTCTTTGCACGTCAACGGACAAAACCGTGCTCGGCGGCATCACTCGATCGACTCTCATCGCGATGGCCGGCGCATCCGGTATTCCTGTGATCGAGGGCAACTTCACGCCTTTTGACGTGTACAACGCGGACGAGGCGTTCACCGCAAGCACGAGTCCAACCATTACGCCTGTGAAAAGTCTCAACGGCATCAATATTGGCGCCGGCGTACCCGGGCCAATGACGCTCCATTTCATCAAGCAATGGAACGCCATGGTTGGGGTCGATATCGTCGATCAAGCGCTCGCCCACCTCGACGGCCCGGATAAACAGGGCGCGCTTGGGGCTTGGGCGGAGATCCGTAGCCGTGATGGCTTCGTGCCTTCGCGGCCGCACACGGCGGCACAGTGAGCCATCGTCGTCGCGCGATCACTTCTCAGAGGGCCTGATCTAGGACACCCTTCGGCCACTCGTCTAAATCCGTCAATATCAAGCAGCTGGGCACATGGCAGAGCACGTTAATCTCAATCCGTTCACCACCCGGCCTGAGATCGAAGGTACGTTTGGCGCCGTCGCTTCGACCCACTGGCTCGCCTCCACCGTCGGCATGGGCATCCTTGAGCGCGGCGGCAACGCCTTCGACGCCGCCGCAACCACCGCCTTCACGCTCCAGGTCGTGGAGCCACACACTAACGGACCGGGCGGCGACGTGCCGGTGATCATATACGACGTGCGCAGGGGCAAGCCCGAGGTCGTCTGCGGCCAGGGGCCCGCGCCGGCCGCCGCGACCATCGCTCATTTCAAGAGCCTGGGCCTCGATCTTGTGCCTGGCACGGGGCTGCTTGCGGCTTGCGTGCCCGGCATGTTCGATGCCTGGATGCTGCTGTTGCGCGACTACGGCACGATGAGGCCAGCCGACGTGATCGCGCCCGCGATCTATTACGCCGAGCACGGCTTCCCGCTGGCGGAGCGCGCAAGCGCCGCCATTGCCACGGTGGAGGCGCTATTCCGCGAGCACTGGCCGACCTCGGCCGCGGTCTATCTGCCGCGCGACAAGGTGCCGGAGCCCGGCGCGATGTTCACCAACAAGGGGCTCGCCGAGACCTACAAGCGGGTGCTCAGGGAGGCCGAGAGCGCCGGCGGCGACCGTGTGCGTCAGATCGAGAAGGCGCGCCAGACCTGGTCGCAGGGCTTCGTGGCCGAGGCCATCGATACGTTCTGCCGCACCCAGGAGGTGATGGACGTGAGCGGCCGGCCTCACCGCGGCGTGCTCACTGGCGACGACATGGCGCGGTGGCACGCGCATGTCGGGGCGCCCCTGACCTACGACTACGGCGGATACACAGTCTGCAAGCCGTCCTGGAGCCAGGGTCCGGTGATGCTGCAACAGCTCGCGCTGCTGAAGGGCTTCAACCTCGACGGCCTGGACGTGACCGGTCCTGACTTCATTCACCTGCTGGTGGAGTGCTCCAAGCTTGCCTTTGCCGATCGTGAGAAGTTCTACGGCGATCCCGACTTCGTCGAGGTGCCGTTCGAGACGCTTTTGTCGGACGCCTACAATGCCGAACGCCGCAAGCTCGTGTCCGACAAGGCCTCGATGGACTTGCGGCCTGGATCAGTCGAGGGCCTCGGTTCGCTCGTCAAACTGAAGACCAGCGCCAAGATCGTGTCCGGCATGGGCGCGGGCGAGCCGACCGTCGGCCGCATGGGCGAAGTGATCGGCGACACCGCGCATTTTGACGTGGTCGATCAGACTGGAAACATGGTGTCCTCGACGCCGTCCGGTGGCTGGCTCCCATCGTCGCCGATCATCCCCGCGCTCGGCTTTCCGCTCGGCACGCGGATGCAGATGTTTTGGCTGGAGGAAAACCATCCGGCCGCGCTCGTCCCTGGCAAGCGGCCGCGCACCACGCTCACGCCGACGATGGCACTGCGCGACGGTGACGCCTACATGGCCTGGGGCTCGCCCGGCGGCGATCAGCAGGATCAGTGGATTACCCAGTTCTTCATGCGCCACGTGCACGCCAAGATGAACCTTCAGGAGTCCATCGACGCGCCGGCCTGGCACTCCGAGCATTTCCCGATCTCGTTCTGGCCGCGCACCGCGCGGCCCGGCGTGCTGCAGATCGAGGGACGCGTGCCCAAGGCGACGCTCGACGAGTTGGGACGCCGCGGGCACATCCTCGAGATCGAGCCGGAGTGGTCGGAGGGTCGCCTCACCGCGGTTTCCAAGGTTGGCCGGCGTCGACGGGCTGCTGCAAACCCGCGCGGGATGCAAGGCTACGCCGTAGGACGCTGAGTTGACATGATCCCGAAAAGCGGGAGCCGTTTCTCGAAAAGATCATGCCGAAACAAGCGCTCGTGATGCCAAACGGTGAAGTCTTCAGCCTGAAGGGAACGCCCACGAAGACTTTCACGAACTCGACCGCCGGCTTGTTGCCTCTTAAAGTTGGGTAATGAGCGACTTTCTATCGCGCTTCCGCAAGCTCTCTAGTGCTGACTTTGCAAAGATGGGAAACGAATATGGAAATGAAAACCATCGTCTTGGCTTCTCTTGCCCTTGCCGCTGCCTTGGTGGGTTCCGGGAATGCAATAGCGCAGGAGTATCCCTCGCGTCCGGTCACCCTGGTCGTACCCTATCCTCCCGGCGGCACGTCCGATGTGATCGCGCGGATCATAGCGGAGCGTATGCGGGCGCCCCTCGGTCAGCCTGTCGTCATCGACAACGTCGGTGGCGCCGCTGGCAGCATTGGTGTCGGCCGCGTGGCCCGCACAGCGCCTGACGGCTACACGTTCGTCTTGGGCAGCCTGAACACACATGTCATAAACGCAGCAATCCAAACACTCTCGTACGATGTGCTAAACGATTTCGAACCGATCGGTTTGCTTTCGGCCTCTTCTGGCCTGATTGTCGCAAAGCAGGCCATGCCTGCAGACGATCTGTTGGGACTTGTTGCTTGGTTGAAGGCCAATCCAGACAAGGCATCATGGGGGACTCAAGGCGTAGGGGGCCCATCGCACGTCGGCGGCGTTCTGTTTCAGCGCCTCACCGGCACCAGCTATCAGTTCGTGCCTTATCGGGGCAATGCGGCGGCCATGCAGGATCTAGTCGCCGGGCAGATCGACATGATGCTTTGTCCGCCGGATGTTGCCCTTCCGCAGGTGCGTGCTGGGAGGATCAAAGCTTATGCCGTCGCAGCCGAACATCGGTTGGTATTGGCGCCCGAAATCCCGAGTGTCGATGAGGCGGGAGTGCCAGGATTCCATTCTACGGTTTGGGCAGCCCTTTGGACGTCCAAGGGTACGCCGAAGCCTATTGTGACGAAGCTCAATGCCGCAGTCGTAGAGACTTTGGCCGATCCGGCAATCCGTTCGCGATTGGCCGAACTTGGACAGCAGGTTTTTCCCCCAGACAAGCAAAGTCCGGAGACGCTTGCCGCCTACCATGCGGCTGAGTTCAAGAAGTGGTTTCCGATCATCAAGGCGGCGAATATCACGCCGCAATAACGAAGCCACGGGAACGAGCCGATCAGGCCGACCAGGCCAAAGGCTCGAACGGAGAGACGGCCGCAGTGTTCAGATTGAAGTTCGCTTCACAGACATCTTGGACCGGTACACCTCATCCTTGCGCACGACAGCTCCGCCACCGCCCCTTGCCGGGGCCTCCTCACGATTTCGGTCGATGCCGACACGGCAACTCAAAACGCCACGATCGGTTTGGAAAAAAACCGGCCCGGCGGGGACCGGCGACCTTGCTGGTGCGCGCCGCGGGCCGAGGATGTCAGGGGTAAAGAGGGCAAGCTGGTCGAGCTTGATGGACGGGCGGCGGCATCGACGTTCGACATACTGGACGCCAACCGGGGCACCGTTCAGGAGACTGAGCAAGGTTGCCTTGTGGACCTCCAGCGGTTCGCGCCGCAGGTCCCGGCCGTCCAGCTCCAACAGATCGAACGCAAGTAGGATCGCTTCAGGTTTCACGCGCGGCCCTTGTTGAAGCCGATCGAAGATCGCGCGGCCGTGTTCGTCGCAGATGGCGACCTCGCCGTCGATCACGCAAGAGCGGCAATGCAAAGTAGCGACCGCAGCCGCCACCGTCGGATAACGGTCTGCCCAGTCATGGCCATTGCGGGTGACCAGGCGGACGCCGGTAATGTTGAGATAAACCATCAGGCGGAAGCCGTCGTGTTTGATCTCGTGCACCCAGCCGGGCCCAGACGGCAGCCGGTCGGATGTGGCCGGGATGCACGGCTCGAACATGATGGGAAGGGGTTCGGTGCGCAACATGCCCTAAAGGTAGAGGCTGGCGCCGCGATCTTCAAACGCGCCAGGCGGAGCTTTTCATAGGGAAAATTGACGCCATCTTCACTCGCCATTGCCACCCCCGGCGTGCTTTTTGAAAGGGGCGGCTGAACTTCGAACCCCCTGTTTGAATCGGTCGCCCGGGCCCCGGGTAGTCTCAACCTCCCCGGGGCCCGCAAATTTGATTGTGTCGCAAGTGTCGGAGAAGTTCGCCCGATCCGCATGTCTTGGAGGTTGCGGCAGCATAGTGTTTGAGGAAGCTGCTTCGCGTCTAGGCGAGCGTTCCCGTCGCCGGGTACCGTTTGAGGATTAATGGACTGAAGCGGCGTAGCACTCATGCTCGATACGGGTGGCATGCTTCCTCCATTGCTGAATGGAGGCAAACGCCACCTGCATTGTCTCGTTCCGAGTCGCCGTCCTGCGCATCTGATATGCGCTCTGTGGGTGGAATCAAATGACGCAGGCCCCTTACGGGCCAGAAAACACCATGCGATTTTAGCAGCAGGAACCGCAGGCCTCGCCGCGAGGACTTGCTGGAACCTGCAAGGGGCCTGCGCACTCTGAAAAGAGCGCGCGGCCCCTTGGCGTGTCTACCCTTCGGCAAATACTGGAGAAGAACGTGGCGAAGAAGTTGCCTACTCTGTTCGCTCGCTTTAGCCGCGAGTTAACGACGCAAGCTCTGATTCCGGCTGGATCGATTGCTTCGCGACCGAAACCATGCCAACGAGGCTGGCAACAAAAATGACGACAAGAGGGAACGACAGCATCAGCTTTTTCATGACCCGAAGTCCTTCGGCTGAGTCGTTGATCGGCGGACTGAAGCCTAGGTTGACCTCGTATTCGCGGATGTGATGGGCATCACATTTTGGCGGATGCTGCGAGCCGGTTCCCGCGATCATCACCAGTGCGCAAGCCGCAAGGTTAGGGAAACTCGTGTTTAGCGATCGCGGCCCTTTCTCGCAGCCGCGCGCAGCACCCAAAGCTGAACGGCGGCCACGATAATAGAAAACAGAAGCAACCCTGTTTCAGGCCCGTTCACGTGATCTGGGACGTAGGTCATTGCCGCCCAGGTCAGCAACCGTACTGCAAGGACGAATGCGACCATGCCCCAGAGCGCGACCGATTTGGGCGCGAACCATGTCGGTTTTCCGTCGAGTCCCCACTGCATCGCAATGCGGTCGCTCGCAATACGGGGCCCGTAGTACAGATTGCATGCGATGATGAATATGAGGGCAGGCCAGAACACGTAGTCGGCGGTTAGCATCAATCCACCTTGTATTCCGCCTCACGCGGCAGGCCGTCATTTCCATCTGATCGCACAGTTTTTATGGTTTCACCACGCTCTCATCCGATCCGCCGGAAACGGACTGTCCCCGCGGTGCACGTCACCCGACCAACTCGGATGACGCAGAGATGCGCCCAAGTGGCCGCAGCGCGAGCACCGGGCGCGCTGGCGCAACATGTCGGACGATGCGCATGCGCCCCATCGGATTATCAACGGCGCGTATGCCCACGGGGACGAGTGGCTGCAGCCGAACTCAGCGCAGCACACCCACACCCAGCACGAGCTGGCGCGCAACTGCGCAAGCGTCGGCACGGGACCGGTGTATCGACGGCGAGGCATCCGCGGATTGCGAACGATTCTCGGTCCCCTGACCAGCCGCTAGGAATTGGGGTGGCTTGTCATCTGACGCTAGAGGGAACAAGACGGAATGTGTCGTACGTCACATCCGACTACGCAGCATGGCGTGTTAGGGTCACGGCAGATTCCAGAGTGGGAGAACGCAGATGGCCTTTTTTATTGTGCTCGCGCTTGGCGCGCCGCTCGTGGCGGCCGTCTTCCTTTGCAGGAGAGAGGGCGTAACATCGTCTGCACCTGCTGGCTCTCAGGGCTTCGACTCCTCCAATTTCACTGGCGGGGGCGGTTGCGATTTTGGAGGCGGAGGCGATTGCTCAGGCTAAGGCCAAAGACGAAGCTCATCGCGCGGTGTATAACCAACCGCATGGCTGCGACCTACCGTCGTCTTTCCTTGGCACTACTGGCGGTGCTGCTTCCTGGCTGCGCAAGCACGGTCGGTGAACCTGGCCTAGACCGACGCGCCAACCCCAACGACCCGGCCCAGATTGAGCGAGCCAAGATCGACCGGGCCACATGTATCGGCGAGGCCAGCAAGGCCGAGGCTGGCTCCGTGGTCCGATCCAAGTCCAACTTTGACGACGCGTACGACAGCTGCATGGCCAAGCGCGGCTACGCTCGGCAGTAGCTGTCTGACCAACCAGTATCGTCCTCGTCCAAAGCGACACTCCAGCGAGAAATTTTCTGGAAATATTTCTTCGGTATCGTTTGGCGATTCGTAGCGTCGGCCTCCAGAACAATGCCCCAACCCGTAGACCACGGCACGTCATCGTCGCCGGCCTATAATTTTGTTTTCAACGATCCGGCTAGGCCCGTATTGATCCCCAATCGGGTCGACCGGGCCCGTTTCCCATGGAGGTCGACCGCTCTCGTGGTTGCCCTAATCCTCGGGGTGGTTCTCAATTGGGTGCTGCGTTAGTACGCGCGCTAAGCCGAGCCGTTACCAAACTATCGCGAATGTCGCGAAATTCCATTGGCCCCTTGAGCAGGCGGCGCTTTCGGCTTGCACGCTGCTCAGAGGTGGCCGACCGGTCACTAAGGCGGTCGATTTCCTGACCTGCCATCTCCTCAGCTGTGGCGACAGTTTTCTTGGAGCTTTGCTGCCCGCCACTCTTTGCTCGATTGATCTTTTTGTTCACGGCGTCTCCTTTTGCTTGGCCTCTTAGGCCAGTCGCAGCTCTCTAAGTCGAGCCTTCCTTGCGCGGACGGGGTGCCCTTTGCCCTCGTAACATTTTGCCGGCACCTGAATGAGCCGTTTCCAAGACGGCTGCCGAGCGGCCTCAGAGTGTATCGTTCGCAGGCGGCGGAGACGGCAGCGATTGTGCGGGGCATTATGAAAATCTGCCTACTCGTAAATGTTGATTTCGCACATCTCCCAACACAAGCGTGCCGGCGAGCGACCACGTCGGCGGCATTCGTCGTAACCGTTGGCCTCGGGAATGATCATCTATTGAGCGGCGGAAATCGTAGATGCGCGCGCATCTATGAACTCGCAACGGCCTGCATCAATGCAGAAATCTCTAACGTCGCGAACTCCGAAAAGGTGTCAGATATCGCATAGGGGAGAATGATCCGTTCGCGGTGCCGCATCGCGCCGCACGTATAGACGACATTGGGCACGTAGCCCTCGCGTTCCGTAGGTTCGGGACGAATCAGCGGTTCGCGCGAGCGTGCGAGAACCTTTGAGGGGTCCTTCTTATCCAGGAGAACAGCCCCGATTGAATATTTCCTGACTGGACCGACCCCGTGTATCAGCAACAGCCAGCAGTCATCCAACTCGATGGGCGAACCGCAATTGCCAATCTGCACGAACTCCCAAGGGTATTCTGGCTGCAGGATGGGTCGACCGCCTTCCCATGAATAAAGATCGTCAGAATAGATTAGATAGAGGTTCTCGTTGTCCTGCCGACCGATCATCGCATAGCGGCCATCGATCTTCCGCGGGAACAGAGCCATGCCTTTGTTGCGCGTTGCCGATCCGCTGAGCGGCGTCATCCGGAATGATCGGAAGTCGGTCGTTTCTAACAACTCAGAGCGGATCGCCTTGCCGCTGTAGGCCGTGTAGGTCGCATAGAAGGTTTTTCGCGTGCCGTCGTTGAATTCAACGAAACGAGCATCCTCGATGCCGTTTGCTTGGGCGTCGGTGATCGGAAAGATGACCCGTTCGCTCAGTTCTTCGTCCGGCCGAAAGATGACTTCGACATCGTGCCCATGGGGCCCCGATATACGGCTGTGGACTTTCGGAACCGACGCGAGACGCGCGGTCGGATCGATAGCCACACTTCCGTCTGCTCTTATGCTGCCGGACCGGAACGTTAGCGATGAGATGTGCCCTTCGCCAACGGCACGAAGACTCAAGATGAACCGGCAGCCATTTCCCGGCGCGCCAGACTGGTCGGGATGCCGGACGATACTCGGATTGAATAACGCCGATGCCTCGAACGAGTACTCGTTGAGAAAATATGCACCGATCAAGCCACGCTGCGCCTTACTCAATTTGGCATGTGGCTCGAGAGCCTCCTCCATCTCCGCGGCGCGCGTCTCAAAAATTTCGAGCAAATTCCTATGGCGACCGTCGAAGTTTTCAAGCACTTCGCTCAGTTGTTGTGTGGCCGCTGCGGCGTCGAGCCGAAGAACCCTGTCGACGATATGATTGGCCCGGAGCTTATCGGGCGGGTTGAGGTCTCTGGGCTCAGTCGCCGGCTTGAAGGGCCGGACGACGACCCTGGCCGGATCCGGGCGCAGATACAAACCCTGGCGATTCAAGAATCGGGACTGAGACAAAGGTGCTCCCTGGGGGTGCTGGAGGCTCACTCGTGCTGATAGCGCTGGGTTCGAGCTGAGATTTAAGTCTCGTTCCGCTTATCGCAGCAGTGCGCTGGAACGCGCGAATCTCAATGACACCGTGCAGGTACGATAGCATTGATTCTGCTCCCTTGTTCTCATTGGGGCGATCCGGATGGAGCCCATCCGAACAACTGCCCGTGTCAGGGTCGATTAGTTTTGTCTCCAGGTCATTTTCGCCCCAAAACCAACCGAACGCCCGCATCGCCGCTATTGGCCATTCCGCGTCATCATCCGCCCTCCAGGCAGCAAAGCACGCGGAAATGGTCGCTGACGCTTCGACGGGTTGCTGATCAAACGCTTCGGGCTTCCGGCGGAGCCGGCCGAAGCTCTGGGTTCCGACTGGCCTAAAGTTTCCGGATGAGGTGGTTTGGAGCGTCATGAGCCAACGGAGCGACCGAAGTCCCGCCTCGACGTAAGCTGGCGTATGAGTCGTCAATCCCGTCTGGATCAGCGCCTGTGGAAGGCGCGCATTGTCGTATGCGAGCAGGTCTTCGAACCAGACCCAATCCTTGCTTTCGATCTTAGAGAGCAGCGACATCAACCTATCAGCCAGTAGTCTGCGGAAGCGGTTGGCGAGAACATCGCTGCCGGCAAGCGTGCAATAGGCATCCAACCCTAGGAGGGCGAAGGCCCAGGCTCTGGGAGAGGAGAATTCCTCCACGACGGGAAGTGCGGTCTTGAAGAGCGCCGACGCCCATCGGCGGCGAGATGAATCCGCGTCGTTGCGTGCGCATTCGGCCAATGCCCAAAGCGTCCTGCAATGACTATCTTCCGAGCCCGACTTTTCCAGCCATCGGCGGTCGTAGCTCATGAAATTTCGGAATTGACCGGTGTCGGGGTTCCATGCGTGCTGGATGAATGCCGCAAACCGAGCCGTCATCGTTTCGGACAATCGCTCTTCCCCGGAATTAAAGAGCGCGGTCGAAAGCAGCAAGGCACGAGCGTTATCGTCGACACAGTAACCGTGCGTCCGATCGGGCACCGAATACGTGGCGTGCTGGAGAATGCCGGTACTATCACAGAGCGAAAGCAGGTGCCCGAGCCGCACCTCTGGAATCGCGGCTGCCTTGCTCCAAGAGCCAATCGTATCAATCGGAAGCGATATATCGGATTTAACTTGCTCGCACGCAGTCTGGAAAACAGCGACATAACGCTTCGCGGTTTGCGCCCAAGTCATCGATCGGCTAGCCGCATACGCGCGTTTGCGTAGGGCAAGACGGCGGGCATCGTTTGTCAGCAGGCCGGCGATCGCAGAACTCACTGCTTTGGAATCCCCAAAGGGAACCAGAATCCCGCGCCCTTCACCAAGAAGCTCCTGAGCGTGCCAGTAGGGTGTCGATACGACCGCTTTTCCCAATCCGAAGCTGTAAGACGAGTGTGCCAGACGTCATCTGCGCTTCATTGAGATACGGCGTCACATAGACGTCGCACATCGAAATGAAGTCCAACAGCGTGGCCTGATCCACGAACTGGTTGAAGAAGATGACATGGTCTTCAACCCCAAGCTCCGCGCACGCGCGCTGCCAAGCTCTCACGATATACCTCGCCCTCATGCCGGAGAAGATTTGGATGGGTTGCGCCGAGAATGACATACACAGCGTTCGGGCAAGACTTGATAATGTCCGGCATGGCATCGATCACGATCTCGATGCCTTTGCTTGGCGAGAGAAGGCCGAACGTTAGAATGATCGCCTTCTCACCAAAACCGTATTTTTTCTTAGCGTGAAGCGGTTCGGAAAATGGGACGTCCGGTATTCCGTGCGGAATGATATCAATCACGTGAGCCGGTACGTCATGAACGGAACGGAGCAGTTCTTTGCCTTTTTCCGACATGACGACGATCTGTGGTCGAAAGGTCTATGACCCGACGCATCACGTCGCGCTGAATTCGGCGTTGGTTCGGAGAGCACGGTGTGAAGTGTAGTTACGATCGGAGTTTCAAGGCGCGATAAGAGCTCAATGATGTTTTCGCCGGCCTCACCCCCAAAAATCCCGTATTCATGCTGGAGAGAAACGACGTCAAAACGCGAGGTGTTCAAGAACTCGGCGGCACGAACATAATCATCGACTACGTCGTCACGGATCTGGAATTGTACAGCCGGAGGGTAGTCATAAATTCGACCGGAGTCCGTCATCGCGACGACGCACGTCTCCATATCGGCGTGCGCTGTAGCGACCGCCAGATGAATGTCATGCGTAAAGGTCGCTATACCGCACTGACGCGGGAGATGGTTGCCGATGAACGCCACTCGGCGAATAGACTTCAGCGAAGCTTTTCCTCGCTCCCGTCCGTTGGAGTGGCCATTGCTCGCGTGAATTAAGTTTGCACCTGCACATCCTGCCGTTGACTTGCGTCGATTGCTCCTGGCTGCATGACGCGCTGCAACAGGTGCGGAACTGAGTTCCCACCGGTGTACGCGACAAGGCCCACCATGCCAGTCCCGCCGGCGCATATATTGACGCGGTCGGACTGGGCGAAAATCGCCTCGCCTAAGGCGACGTCGAACGACCCAATGCGGGCATCGCCGCCGACAACAAGCAGCCAAGTCTCTCGATCCGCTTCCAGGCACCAAGTGGAGTTTGGCGTTAGATCGATCCGCTCGAACACGAAGTGGGAGTCGGAAACAAGAAGTACCCGCTCATTGGTGAGTCGGCGTTTTTGCACTGGCGATTTGGCCGGGCCAGCATCCGCCACCATGATTGCGTTTTCGGCGTGGAGTTCACGATTTCGGCCGAAATCGAACATACGGAACGTCGCATCGCTACGCTGTTGAATCTCTGCCATTACAAGGCCCGCACCGATTGCGTGGATCGTTCCGGCGGGGATGAAAATGATGTCTTCTGATGATACTGCTCGCCACACGACAATATCCGCGATCGAGCCGTCGCCAATGGCTGTACGCAATTGCTGCGCTGTGAGATGATGAGTAAGGCCACTGGCAATCTTCGCGCCAGCAGGGGCGCTCAGGACGTACCAGGCTTCGGTTTTGCCATTTGGCAGTCCTATTGAATGTGCAAATGCATCGTCCGGATGAACTTGGATGGACAGTGGCTGATTGGTGAATAGAAGCTTGAGCAAAAGCGAGGGGTCAGCGCCTGCCGCTCCTGGTCGCTCGTACCAGATCTCGCCCACCGCGCTGCCGTCGTTGTCAGCGTTATTCCAAGGACGTAAATCAAGAATGCCCCAAGGCTTTGGTTTAACGCGCGCGCGCGCGAGTTCAATTGCCATTGGTCTTACCTCATGTCTGCGCGCGTTAGGCAAGCGTCGATAGGGGCTGCCGGAGGAGTAGCCCTTCTGCGCACGAGCAAAAGGTCTCGGCTGCTCGCTAGTCTCTTTTTTGGTCGATGCGCCACGTTAAGACGGCGCAGGATCAGGTCTCGCGTCACTACCCGGCGACCAAGGTGTTCCGGCAGAACACCCCTCGCATCATCGGGCGCTCACGCGTCGGTTCAGCGGATATCTGTCGCTGTCGTACAATCGGCGAATTTCGTCGCGGTCGAATATCAGTTCGTCAACTTCCAGGCAGGCATCCGGAAGAAGTTCGGACGGGAGCTCCTCGATCGCGAACCGGATCGCATCCGCGGCGCGGGCAAATCGTCCGTAGCCAATCGGTTCTCGCCTGAGCCTTCGGCTCTTGGACGGGAACAACTCCGCTTCGCTCCTTGTGGGGAACAGTTCCGCCACGGCGCTGTAATTAAACACAGCATTTGCGGCGACATCGGTCATGTATAAGAGCCCAAAAATAGAATAAAGCATCATTCGATTGGTGAACACCCAATCGCTACTGCCGTTACATAAGCACGAAGCGCGAAAAAACGAGCCCGCACGCAGAAATTATTCAAGAAAACTCAATCGAATTGTTTGTTTTTCTTTCAATAAGCGAAGTTTTCGTGTGATATGGTCGCTGGAAGCGTTTGGGACCGTCGGCTCCGATGCCTCACCTCTTTTCATGATTGTATTGTCGGCGAGCCGTTGCTCATTCTCGGCAAGTACGTGAAGTGAAGCTCCGTCCGAGCAAGTCATGCACCTCGATGGAGTTCTTCGCGGAATTGGCTAATTCAAAGTATTCGGACGCTTTCGTACGATATTGTCGGGGTGTAACCATGCGCAGGCCGTTCTGTGAGAGTACCGTTCCTCGATACTAGTTCCAACGGGCAGAATTGCGCACTTCTGCCCAAGGTGATTTCGCATGAGCACGCCGTGGTGGCAGCAGGGCGTGATCTATCAGATTTACCCGCGCTCCTTTCAAGACACGGACGGCGATGGGGTCGGCGACCTGAAGGGTATCGAACTGCGGCTCGACTATCTCGCGCGGCTTGGCGTCGATGCGATCTGGATCTCGCCGATCTTTACCTCACCGATGGTCGATTTCGGCTACGACGTGGCTGATTACTGCGCCGTCGATCCGCTGTTTGGGACGCTGGAGGACTTCGATCGACTGCTCGACAGCGCACATGCGTGGGGTCTGAAGGTGATCCTGGACTTCGTTCCCAACCACAGTTCCGACCAGCACGCTTGGTTCCTTGAGAGCCGAGCCTCTCGCAACAATCCGAAGCGCGACTGGTTTCTGTGGCGCGATCCCGCGCCGGGTGGCGGGCCGCCGAACAACTGGATCAGCGACTTCGGTGGACCGGCTTGGACTTTGGACAAGGCAACCGGGCAATATTACTACCACGCGTTTCTGAAGGAGCAGCCGGACCTCAACTGGCGCAATCCACAGGTGCGCCAGGCGATGTATGACGTCCTGCGCTTTTGGCTGGACCGGGGTGTGGATGGTTTTCGTATCGATGTGCTGTGGCATTTGATCAAGGCGGCTGACTTCCGGGACAATCCCATCAATCCGTCCTACCACCCGTCAATGGGCGAAATGCATCGCGTCCTGCAACACAACTCCACCGACCAACCGGAAGTGCACGAGATCGCTCGCGAAATGCGGCAACTCACGGACGAGTATGGCGGGCGCTTGCTGATGGGTGAGATTTACCTGCCTGTCGAGCGGTTGATGGACTATTACGGCAACACGCTGAAAGAGGTGCACCTTCCGTTGAACTTTCAGCTGATCGCCGCGAGCTGGAATGCGCGCCATCTCGTCTCGCTGATCGCTCGGTATGAGGGCGCCCTTCCAGCCGGCGGATGGCCGAATTGGGTTCTGAGCAACCATGACAGGTCGCGCGTCGCCGCTCGGCTTGGCCAGAAGCAGGCGCGCGTGGCCGCTCTTTTGCTCCTCACGCTGCGCGGTACGCCTACCATGTACTACGGCGATGAACTTGGCCTCGACGACGTGGAGATTCCAGGCGAACTGGTACGTGATCCGCGCGAACTGCGCGAGCCGGACCTCGGCCTTGGCCGCGACCCACAACGTACACCGATGCCGTGGGATGGCTCGTCAAACGCCGGTTTCACGAGGGGGGTGCCCTGGCTGCCCCTTAACGCGGACTGGCGCGAACGCAATATCGAAGCGTTCGAGCGCGATCCATGCTCGATTTTGAACCTCTATCGACGCCTGCTCGCGCTACGACGAAGGCACCGGTCGCTGAGCGTGGGGGACATTTCGCTCTTGAAGACGCAAGGCGATACGCTCGCCTACGAGCGGCATTCCGGCGACATGCGCCTGTTGGTCGCCCTGAATTTGGGAGGGACACCGCAGATCGTGTCACTGCCGACCTGGGCGCGGGGGGGAAGGTGCTGCTGTCCACGCTGGATGGATCGACAGATGGGTCAAGACCCCGATTTCGTACTGCGGCCCGACGAAGGGGTGATAATCGCACCCGCCAATAGCTACACATAGGAAGGGCCGAAGCCTCATTTTCACTTAGGCGGCTACGGATCCCGGAACATAAGGACATCCCGTGCGCGTCGCGATGCTGGGACCAATTTCGTGGCGCACACCGCCGCGCCATTATGGTCCTTGGGAGTTCGTCACGAGCCTCCTGACCGAAGCACTTGTGGCGCGCGGCGTTGACGTCACTTTGTTTGCGACGGCCAATTCGGAGACCGCGGGTACCCTCGCCGCTGTTTGCCAAAGACCCTATTCCGAAGATCCTTCGATTGATGCGAAGGTCTGGGAGCTGCTGCACGTCGCGCATGTTTTCGAACGCGCCGACGAATTCGATCTGATCCACAATCAGGCGGACTTCGTTCCTCTCGCCTTCTCGCGTCTCGTGGCGACGCCGATGATCACCACGATCCACGGCTTCTCCTCCGAACGGATCGTCCCCATCTTTAGCCCAATACAACGACCGCGTTGCCTACGTCTCAATCAGCGACGCCGACCGTCATCCGAGCGCTCAACTACGCCGCTACCATTCACCACGGCATTCCGCTCGACGACTTTCCGTTCCACCCAGCGGGCGGGGAAAGCTTGCTGTTCTTCGGCCGCATCCATTCCGACAAGGGTGCTGCGGAGGCGATCGAGGTGGCGCGCCGTGCTGACCGAAAGCTGGTGATGGCTGGTATCATCCAAGACCAGGACTATTTCGACCAGAGGATCGCCCCGAGCATTGATGGAACCCGGGTCGCGTATCTCGGACCAGTCGGCGGGTCAACGCGCGCCGCGACGCTTGGCGCGGCCAGCGCGCTGTTGCATCTGATTAATTTCGACGAGCCGTTCGGCCTTTCAGTCGTCGAAGCGCTGGCATGCGGCACTCCGGTTATCGCCTTCAATCGGGGCTCGATGCCCGAACTCATCGAGCACGGGGTAACCGGGTTCCTGGTCGACACCCTCGACGAGGCGATCGAAGCGATCGGACGGATCGGTGAGATCGATCGCGCCCGCTGCCGCGCCGCAGTCAAAGCCCACTTCACGGTGGACCTTATGGCCGACCGCTACTTGTCGCTCTATCGTTCGTTGATTGAGAAGGCTTAGCGGGTGTGTGTAACCGAGGTGCGGGCGCGTGACCTTTTCGAGGAGATGATCCGCGGTGAGCTGACACGGCATAGGCACGCCCGCGTTACGCGCGATGATATGGCGGCATGAACTCAAACCATGCGGCCTCCGGCAAACCCGAGGCGGTTCGAAGTACCACTGTCCCTAAATTTATTCAGTATTTTTCGTTGTTCGATTTTGAAAATCAGTGCCAGATAGGTGCAGTCTTGATCGATTGGCGTCGGCTAATCCTGCCATGCGCGAGCCAAAGTGCTGCTGTGATCGTAGGATGGGCAAGACATCCAAATTCCTGTAGATTTCCCATCCGTATGTCTTGTTCTGCGGTGTCCCGCTGTATTTGATCTCGACACGGTAAGTCGGTTTTTTCTCGTTCATAGAAATATTCCTGAACTGGTTGGCGGTTTCGATCTTGCCTCCGCGAGCTAACATAATATTTACACTGCGAAACAACCCAAGAGGCTTTAATAAATACCGCCGGATGAACTTCAGTAGCGGGTCAACTTGGTGAAACCAATCAACATTAGGAAAGACGATGTCCACCGACGACAAGAAAATCAAAACCAAGCCAGCTCCCAAAAATGAGGTTCCTTCAACGAACAAGAGTACTTCAGGTGTAGACACGTCCAAGGCTGAAGGCAGCAAGATCGCTGACCCCTCATCCGCCAACTATAGCAGAGGCGAGGGCCAGAAACCGGTCTCTAAAGCTTACAAGGACAACTGGAACGCGATTTTCGCGAAGAAAAAGAAGCGATAATTCGGGCGCTTCTTTGCCAGCGTTACACACTCATTTTTGTTCCGGAAAACCGATTCAATTTTCCTACGCAGCGGCAGGTGAAAAAAGGCCCGGAAGAAATCCGGGCCTTTGTCATTTGGATTGAGGGTGGGCTTAAAAGTCCATGCCGCCCATACCACCCATGCCACCGCCCGGCATCGCCGGGGCCCCACTGTCCTTCTTCGGCCTTTCGGCGACCATGGCTTCCGTGGTGATCAGAAGCCCAGCGATCGATGCTGCATTCTGCAACGCCGCCCGCACCACCTTGGTTGGGTCGATGATGCCCTTGGTCACGAGGTTCCCGTATTCGCCGTTTTGAGCGTCGAAGCCGAACGCGTATTGGTCCTTTTCCAGGATCTTGCCGACGATGATGGAGCCATCCTCGCCCGCATTGATCGCGATCTGGCGAGCCGGCCATGAGAGTGCCTTGCGCACAATATCGACACCAGTCCTCTGGTCGTCGTTATGCGTGCGCACCTTCTTAAGCACTTCACCGGCGCGCAACAGGGCGACGCCGCCACCCGGCAGGATGCCTTCTTCGACTGCGGCGCGGGTCGCGTGCATTGCGTCGTCGACGCGATCCTTGCGTTCCTTCACCTCGACCTCGCTGGCCCCTCCGACGCGAATCACTGCAACGCCGCCGGCGAGCTTCGCCAGCCGCTCCTGTAACTTCTCCTGGTCGTAGTCGGACGTGGTCTCCTCGATCTGCGTCTTGATCTGGGCAATACGCGCTTCGATGTCGGCCTTCTTGCCGGCACCGTTGACGATCGTGGTGTTCTCTTTCTCGATCACCACTTTCTTGGCGCGCCCGAGCATATTCAAAGTAACCTTGTCGAGTTTGATACCAAGGTCTTCGCTGATCGCCTGCGCGCCGGTGAGGATTGAGATATCTTCGAGCATCGCCTTGCGGCGGTCGCCGAAGCCCGGAGCCTTCACTGCAGCAACCTTTAAACCACCGCGCAGCTTGTTCACCACGAGCGTGGCAAGTGCCTCGCCCTCAACGTCCTCGGCCACGATGAGAAGCGGCTTCGAGGTCTGCACAACGGCTTCTAACAGCGGAAGCAACTCTTGCAGGCCTGAAAGCTTCTTCTCGTAGATCAGGATGTAGGGGTCGTCCATCTCAACGCGCATCTTTTCGGCGTTGGTGATGAAGTACGGAGAGATGTAACCGCGATCGAATTGCATGCCCTCGACCACTTCGAGTTCAGTCTCCAAGGATTTCGCCTCTTCGACCGTGATCACGCCTTCGTTGCCAACCTTCTTCATCGCGTCGGCGAGGAACTTGCCGATTTCGGGATCGCCGTTGGCGGAAATTGTGCCGACCTGGGCGATTTCTTCGTTGGAGGTGACCTTCTTCGAATTCTTCATCAAGTCCGCGACCACCGCTTCAACGGCGAGATCGATGCCGCGCTTGAGATCCATCGGGTTCATGCCAGCAGCCACGGCCTTCGAGCCTTCTTTCACGATAGCCTGCGCCAGAACCGTTGCGGTTGTGGTGCCGTCACCCGCGAAGTCCGATGACTTCGAAGCCACTTCTCGCACCATCTGCGCGCCCATATTCTCGAACTTGTCTTCGAGCTCGATCTCTTTAGCGACGGTGACGCCGTCCTTGGTGATGCGCGGTGCGCCGTACGACTTGTCCAGCACGACATTGCGGCCCTTCGGACCGAGCGTCACGCGCACCGCATTGGCCAGTATGTCGACGCCGCGCAGCATTCTATCGCGCGCATCCACACCGAATTTTACGTCTTTAGAAGCCATTTTTGTTCTCCACTATGTATGATGCGACGGCCTTTAGGCGGCCTTCTTGCGGGCAACGGTCTGTTCGATCACGCCCATGATGTCGCTTTCTTTCATGATCAAATATTCAACTCCGTCGATCTTGACCTCCGTGCCCGACCATTTGCCGAACAGCACGCGGTCGCCAACCTTGAGGTCGATGGGGATGATTTTTCCGGCTTCGTCGCGGCCGCCCGGACCGACAGAGATCACTTCGCCCTCAGAAGGCTTCTCTTTGGCGGTATCCGGGATGATGATTCCGCCTGCGGTCTTAGCGTCGGCGTCGATGCGCGTAACCACGATGCGGTCGTGAAGCGGCCGAAACTTCATAGCAATCCTCCTAAATATCTGTTGTTGATGGCTTATTTCGAAAAGTGGAGGCTCATCGCGCAATTGCACGATTACCAACGTCACCCTCAAATGGTGTTCTTTTGGCACTCCGCAAGCGAGAGTGCCAATTCATTATCGCCCTAATGAACCGTCTCGGTTTCCGCCGCGCTCCGGCCGATGGTACCCCCCTGGCAGTGAACTACATTGGACACGCAAGACGACATCACCACGTTCACCAACGCTGGCTCGATCCACGCCAGCGAATTCAGCTTCCGTCTGACCAGCTGTGATATGCGGGTGGTGCGGCCTCGCGTGATCCCGTAGCCTTCTCCTTTGTTTTCAACAGGAGGGTTAGAGGCCGGTTCTGCGAGCGGGATGACAAACTGCGGGGGATGAAATTCAGTAGTGTTTTCAAGAGGCCGGTTCGATCGCAGTCTCTCTCCCATGTGGGCTTTTCGACACTCCAACTTCGGAGAATGTTGGATCCCAGTTCCTCTCCCTCCGCCACCCATAAGCCTTTGTTATATAACAATTTTATCTGTCCACAAGGACCCGTCCGAACCCTCCGCACGGTTTGAGGAATTTTGGCTGTCAAATTCTCCGTAGCGCCCGCTCCGCGCTTCTTTCGCAATTCATTCGCGCGAACCGCGTCGGCGTTTCACTAGTCCGGTTGCGTGGTACCGCGAAAAAACAGGAATTGGTGGCCGTGCAAGTCGATCAGCCACACAGCGATGCATTTAGTAACCGAAAATCTTGCAAATCGAACAAATCGCCGTTCCGCAACGGATCGATTTGCGCGCCGCGTGGTCAAGTGCCGAGGATTCCATAGCGCGAATTTCCGCTTCCGCTGAGACGACTGGATTTGATTCGACGACGGCGACGAAGACACGAATAGTCCTTTAATCGAACATAGCTACGCAGTCGATCTCGATGTCCGTGCCGGCCCGGTGCAGCACACCGCCGAAACAGGTCCGTGTGACTTTCTCGCCGCCAAAGTATTCGCGGAACGTTTCGTTGAAGCGAGGGAAATCGGCCACGTTCCGCAGAATGACACGCATGTTGACGATGTTCTTCGCTGTCGCACCCGCGGCCTCGAGTACACTCATCAGGTTGTCGAGTGTCTGGCGCGTCTGCAGCGACAATGTCGCCCGGAACGACGGCGCCGGTGGCAGGATCGAGCGACCCTGTGCCCGACACGAACAGCATATTGCCGAACCGAATGGCTTGCGCAAGCGGCGAGACCGCCTGGCCGGGGGTGAAACCGGTGGTCGGCGCTTTAGACGACGTGATGATCTGCTTTGGCATGGTTGCTCCACGATGAGATTGTAGCTTGGATGATCCCGGAGTAGCTCGCGAATGACTTTGCCAAGCGAGCCAAAGGTCGTGACGCACTAAGGGCGCGCTATACTTTTTCCTGCGCAGGCGCGCGCAGCCCGGCTTTCTCAAGGCGAGGGAGAACTTCACGGCCGAATCGATCCAGCCCGCCTTCGTAGTCCAGCCAGGTCAACAGGAAGCCATCGACACCGGATCCGGAAAGCTCGGCGAAGAGGCCCGCGATATGATCCGCGTCTCCCACGAGCGGATAACCGGCGAAATCCGGCTTTCAGTCCATAGGCGAGTTTGGCAGCCGCTTCCGGCGGCATCGATTTGGTGTCGATTGCATTGTTCTTGATGATGTTCTGTACCGGCGCGTCGTCGCCTTGCGTGACGATATAGTCGTAGGCATAATCTTGGGCCTCTTTGATCGTGTCTTTAAGAATGACGTAGGCGGACATCCAGATTTGGATCTCTTTTCCAAATTTCGTGCGTGCATCTCTTCGGTAGTCCTCAACTTGCTTTTTGATGGCTTCCGGCTCGGGGTTGTGCGCGGAGACAAAAGCGATGTCGCAGTGCTTTGCCGCAAACTCTCGGCCGCGCGGAGAACGGCCTGCGTTGAGCAACACCGGTCGCGACTGCACGCCGTGCGGCTGATTGAAAGCAGCCTTTCAGATCTAAAATTCTTACCTTCGTAATCGAAGCTCTCTCGCCCCGACCAAAGCCGGTCAAAAATTTCCATCCATTCTTCGGCGACTTCAAATCGATCACTGTGCCCCTTCACATTCAGTCCCCAAAAGCTGCATATCCGGAGGATACCAACCGAGAACGAGGTTCATCCCCGCCCGGCCTTTGGAAATCAGATCGACGGTCGCTTCTGCCTTCGCTGCAAATACTGGATGGATGAGCGTGACATGTATCGTGCTGATGATGCCGATGCGCTCGCGTCACGGCGGCGACCGCCCCGGCCCAGGAAAACGTCTCCATCAGGTCGCCGCTGTAGTGATCGTCTCCTCCGAACGACTTCCAATGTGCTGCCGAAACAAAGGCCTCGAAGCCGAGCGTCTTCGGCTTTTTGCGCGAGCCGCACGTTGGCGTCCCATGTGCACTTGAAGCGATCCGGATGAAACGTGAAGGCGGCGCCGTTGCCGTTGATGCCGAATACGCCCAGCTTGATGCGATTTTTGGAATCGCGAATAGGGTTCGATTTCGGGAGCATTGCCGGTCGGTCATGAGTCTCTAACTCATGGCTAGCGTTTAGATGCTACGGCTTGACGAAGTCGACGTTTCAGTAGCATTTCGATTCTCCTTCAGTGTGTTGTTGCCGGAACAGCGGTGCCCTTTATCGCTTCGGTTCGAACGATTTGCGTGACGTGATCGCGCAGGGCAATAAACGGCGCGTCGCTTCGCATTTCGTATCGCCGGGGCCTCGGCAATTCGACGTCGATCACTTCGCATATCCGGCCCGGATGCGCCGTCATGACGACCGTCCTGTCCGCCAGATAGATCGCCTCATCGATGTCGTGCGTTACCAGCACGACTGTTTTCCGCTGCTCCTCCCAGATCTCAAGCAGGAAGTCCTGCATGATGGAGCGAGTTAGTGAATCGAGGGCGCCGAACGGCTCGTCCATCAAAAGCGTGGATGGGTTGATCGCCAGTACGCTCGCAATCGCCGCGCGCTGGCGCATGCCGCCCGACAATTCCGCCGGGTGGCGTTCACGGAACGCCGACAACCCCGTTCGTTGCAGCATGCGTTCGACGACTTGTCGCTGATCAGCCTTGCCTCGGTTTGCGCGAAGCGACAGGCCAAACGCGATATTGTCCTCGACTGACAGCCACGGAAATAAGGCGGTCTGCTGAAAGACGACGCCACGATCCGGTCCCGGCCCTTTGATCGACTGGCCATCCACGAGCACCTGTCCGGCAGTGGGCGTCTCAAAACCGGCAATGAGGTTCAACAGCGTGGACTTGCCGCAGCCGCTCGCACCGACCAGCGTGACGATTTCCCTGTCCTGCACCGCCAGATTGACATCATCCAGCGCGGTGACAGACGGAATCGCCGGTTTCGAAACCGCTTCGTGACCGATGCGACGTTAATTCTCCCCACCGAAGGTCTCCCTCTTGTTCCAGGTGAGAAGAATGTCACGGACGAAAACGACAAGCCGGTCACTCAGGAATCCCAGCAACCCGATGCTGAGCATCGCCGCGATCACGACGTCGTTGCGGTAAAACAGATATGCATCGTTCAGCAGGTAACCAAGCCCGCTCCTCACGGCGAGAATCTCGGCAACTACCACAAGCACCCAGGCGATGCCCATCGCCAGCCGAACGCCGGTCAGAATCGACGGCAACGCCGCAGGAAGGATGACGCGCGAGAGAAGCTCCCGTTCGTTGGCTCCCATCATGCGCGCGGCCTTGTAGAGCGTGATGTTGATCTGACGAACACCATGGGTGGAGTTGATTGCGGCCGGGAAGAACGCACCGAGACCGATCAGGAACACAGCCGGCGCGTTCCCGATGCCGAAAAAGACCAGCGACAACGGCACCCACGCGGTGACCGGAATGTTGCGCAGCACCTGGATCGTCGGATCCAGAACGCGTTCCATCGCTCTGGAAAGCCCGATCAGCAGGCCGAGGAATATTCCAAGTGCGACACCCCAGCCAAAGCCGGCGAAAACGCGCCACGTGCTTGCCCACGCATGGTCGAACCAAGTGCCGGAATATCGAGCCGCCACATCCGTCGTGCCCGTGACCAGATCGTACCAGACTGAAATGACCGTCGGTGGGCGGCGGAAGAACATTCCGCCGTACAAAGCCGATCTCGCTGCAAATCTGCCAGAGCAGGAGAATCGCCACGGGAAATATCGCGTATTGCAGCGCGATACAGCACGCGCGCTGCCGCAGATACCCGGCTTCACGACCGGCGGACAACTGAGCCTCCGCAGATGTCGTCTGCTTCAGCATCACCACGTTGACAGTTCAGCTGGCGACAAGACCCGATGCCTTGGCCACAAATGACAAGTCGATGAAGCTGTCGACCTTCGGGCCGAAATCTTCCTTGACCCAGCCAAGCTGGTGCAACTCGCGGGCCATTGTCTTGATGTCGGCGACGTTGGTTCGGAAATTGTACCGGAGAAAATCGCGCTCCTGCATCGCTATGACGGCCTCGGGCAGCCTCGAATACTTCCTTTCGAACTCAATCTGCTTGTCGGGCTGCCCCATGAATGTTTTCATGGCATCGACATGCGCATTCACGATCCGCTGCACCAGCGCGGGCTTTTCTTTGATCAGCTTCTCAGTGACGATGAATCCGATCTCCTGCTTGCCAAAGCTTTCCGCCGAACAGGTGCAGGAACAAGGCTGCGTCACCCTTTTCGATGGCGATCGCGCCAAAGGCGGAAAGCGTCATCGCCAGATCAACTTCGGCCGCCTCCAATGCGCGGGGATGATTTGGGAACGGGATATTGGCGATCTGAACATCCTTGTCCGGATCGATGCCGATGGATTTCAGATAGATCGCCAGTTTCGCGTGCTGCATCGAGCCCGTCGGCACGCCGATGACGCAGCGGCTTGCCCGACTGCTTGCGTGAAGCCGCCAGCGACTTCAGCGCAGCGGCATCATTTGGCTTGAGATTGAGCCCCTTCCGGGAAACCAGGACGTTATAACCGCCGGCCCATCCGCATACCCACCTTACAGGGATGTTCTCGCTGATCGCCCTGATCAGATGCTGCGTCGTGGTGTTGCCGATCTCAAGTTCGCCTTGCTCGATCGCGAGCAGGACGGAGGTGCTGTCTCTGAAAGTCCTTCGCATCAAGCGTAAGATCGTATTTCTTGCCGGCTGCAGGCAGCGTCGTCCGCAACGCGCCCATGGCGCCAATCTGAAGACCTTCGCGAACAGTGTCGGCCGCGTACGCGTGCCGCGTCTAGTATCGTCGGCAGAGCGAGACCCGCAGCGGCTGCGCTCAGCGATTTTCCAAGGTTGCGTCGAGTGATGTGGTGTTCGATCATATCGGTGTCTCGCTCTCTATGCGGGTGGATTACTCGGCGTTCGACTGGCAAGATTTGCGCCGCCGATTTGGAACGTGCAATCTCTGAATGCCCTCTCTCTATTCAGAAAAGAGACAGGCCTTGAAGTCGGAATTGGTCCGATCCATTTCAGTTCTTAAGCTTCAGCGGTTCGCGAACGGTTTGTGCCAGGCGAATGGCAAGCAACGACGCTCACCGGCCTAGAGAATGCAAGACTTCCCAGCATGGTGTGTACCTGTAGCCACGTTCCAGCATAGGGATGTTCGCATGCCGGCACGCCTTTGCAAATCCGCTACCTATACCGCGCGGATCATCGGCTCGAACCAGACGCAGTTGAGCTCTTGACGGGTACAAGGTGTGGCTCGCCGTCGCGGCCCCTCCGTAATACACCATCTCTACCCGTCCGGGTTTCTGTGGAGGATCGGGTCCCGGGGCCAACATGCAGTCGGAGAATGACGGCGGGGGTGTGCATCGGCGATGCAGACAGCTCTTGCGGGAGTTTTTCTCTGTCGGCCATTTCGCGCTCTTAGGCGAAATTCTGCCGATATTTCAAAGGGGTTCTTGCTGCAATCGGACCGCTGGTTCGAATATCTCTTGCTCCGCGGTTGGCGTTCGCGGAACGTCCACTATGGAATGGGAAAATCCAAACTCCGTCCACTGAGGCTCGACCGCTTGGTTACCGCGGCGGCGACCTGAACGAAATCATGGCTGATCTTAGATGGTCGTCGGCGATGGGGTCGGACCGCGACTAGATTTGACGGCCGAACGTGGCCCTCAAGGGGTCTGTAGATAATGTTGTGGCGTTCTGCCGTACAGAAATTCAGGAGAGAATAGCCAAATCCGTTTGCAACCAGACTGCGAACCATCTCCGCTGACGGCGCTCTAGTCGCGATGTTGGGCTGCAACCCCAGATCGCCAAAAATAGATAGAAAGTAATCTCGCGTCTTGGCGACGTCTAAAATGATAAAGGGCTCGTTCGCGAGATCCTTAAGCGACACCGGCCCTTTCGCGAGCGCGTGTCCGCTCGGCAAAACACATTGGACCGGCGTAGGCTGCAGCACCGTGGAGTGGAGGGTCGGAGAAATCTCGAAGTCCATTACAAAGATCACATCAAGAACGCCATCTTCCAACTTTTGCATGAGCGGAACATGACAATCAGCCTGCCATGCAACTTCCACATGCGGGTGAAGCGACTGAAATTTTCGTACTAGAGGCGGCACCAGAATCGGCGCAATGTCGCCAAGACACCCAAACGCGATCCGGCTCCGCAATTTTCGTGAGTTATTCGATCTAATGGATTCAATTTCCCAAACTCGTCCAATGATGTCGCGTGCTTCAAGCAAAAGGTGATGGCCTGCGTCGGTGAGCAGCAGGCCCCGCGCGTGACGGCGAATGAAGAGTCGTTCGCCAAGAATGCTTTCAAGACTAGATATGGCGCCGGAAATTGCAGGCGGTGAAACGTTCAATTCTTCCGCAGCTCGGAGCGCACTTTCGTTTCGAGCCGCCGCGGCGAAATAGACGAGATGACGGAGCGTGACACGAGGCAGCCCAAATTGGTTCTCTCCCGAAGTCACCTCCGAAAAGGCTTCGCAAAAAGAGACCACCATACTGCCCATTTATGCCACCAATCGCTCGCACCGGACAAAACTGCTAGCTACGGCACTCCCAATTCTTACCCGAAAGCAACCTTCGTGCCAGTTAGCAGCGCTGCTCATCAATTCTTGCGCGGTTGCGCCGCGCGGCGCCGGGGCTGCGGATCATTCTCGTCAACAATTTTCCGATGAGAAAGTGAGACGATGACTCCAGAATGCGAGTTAAAATAATTTCAACCAGCACGAGCATAGCGAGCGCGGCTTTAGGCCCGAGGAAAGGACTAACGATCCTGCTCGGCAACTTCATCATGGATATCGCGGATGAAACTGCGGGGCGGCGCAACCCGCGCTTCGCGTCGACACGCCGCCGCCGCGCTTTAGCCGCCGCCTTAATCGTCTGAAGAAACGCGGGAAGCAGCTCTCGGATTGGGATCCATATGCCGGGTCAGTTCCTCCTCGGAAGCTGTGGTCAGTCCGGCGAGCATGAAGGCGTCCAGCGCAATGGACAAATTGGTCGAGAGGTCCTCGATCTTCAAACGCGGATCATTGCCGAGGGTGTCGATGGTCAGCCGGACCTGAGCGAACTCGTTGGTGAGTATCCACTCCTGCGATCTGGCCTTGTCTTTGCTATCGGACATGGCTCTCTCTAGATCAAGAAGGGAGTGTTCTCAAGAACTTCGCCGTTCTTGAGCAAGTTGACCTTTTTGCGGCGTAGTCGCCAAGTTCCACTACTGCGGTCCAGCGTGAATTCACAGCGCGCCGAGTGAAACGTCTGCCTGTGCCGGGCCAATTCGATCAACAGCATCATGCAGGTCACTTCAACGGTGTGATCCTCCTCGTCCATAGGGCCGACTTCTACATTGGATATGAGGCGATGCACCCGCGATTGGGGATCTTGCGCATAAGCGAAGCCTGAGCGTAAGCGCTTTATTCGAAGGGCCATCGCAGCCTTGTTGTCATGAATGATCGAGAGATGCCGGGACGGGTCAATATCGTCGCGCCCAGCCGGCACCCAATAGACGGCATCGTCTGTGAAGAGATCAAACCATTCTTCGAACTTCTGTGTGTCCAGCAGCCGCGCTTCCCGGTAAAGAAAGTCCTCAATTTCAGAGCGCTCAACAATCATGCTCTTCACTCCGCGGCCGCGGCATGAGCAGATGGCTCGCAATTCGACATCAGCCGCTTCCAGTTCTGATACATTCCGCGGTGCTGCGTTTCATCCGACATGTTACCGGTCATATATCCGTTACGCATTTCCTCGCGGTCGAAGTCCACGTGCAAAAACGAGCCACTCGACTGCACCGCTTTGCAGTCCCTCCTGAGTCCGCTCAAAAATCTCGATGTCGTCCGTAAAGAAAGTCCCGGCTGCGCCGAATTCAAATTCCTGATCGCGCATGCGCCGGAGATTGATTTCGTCGGCGACATTCTCAAGCTTGACCGCTTTGGTATATATCTCGGTGCGGTTTACGGCGATCGGCCGAACCGTGCAAATCTGACTCCGCAGCACGATGAGGTTTGGAAAGATCACCAAGTTGAAGCCCCCGGACAGGCTGGCATCGACCGGCATAGGTCCCCAATCGGTATGATCGGTAACACCGTGGCCGTCCATCGCGATGACGCAGCCGCGCCCTTCACGATAAATCCGCATCGCCTCTGGCGTAACTGCACTCGCATGAAGCGAGCCCACATGATACGGATCGACGCCATTTTCCAATTGGTATTTCCAGTTGCCGTTGTACGCGCACTTCTGCGTACCTTCGAAGAAACTGATCTTGCCCGTGGGCGAAGTGGCAACGTACGCATCCAGAAACCTGGTAATGCCGCCGAGATGCTCTTCGAGCGTCGGCCCTTCCTCCGTCATGCATCCAAAAATGAACCCTTGGTAAACCGCCACGCGCGGAACTTTGACGAGCCCAAGCGATGCCCGATCGAATGATCGGCCGTAACCCTGGGGCATAGCTACGCCGATAAGCCTGCCGGAGTTGTCATAGGTCCAGGAATGATACGGACAGCGAAAATACTTGCTGTTGCCAAGCTCGTGCTGACAAACAATCGGTCCGCGATGACGGCAGCGGTTGATCAACGCCGTTACGCTGCCATCAGACAATCGGGAAACAATGATCGGATGCTTCCCGATATAGGTCGTCTTGTAATCGCCCTCTTCCCGAATCTCCTCGTCATGGCCGAGGAAGACCCAGGTCTTGTCGAAAATGCGCTCCATTTCCAAATCGAAAATATGCTGATCCGCATACACCGAACGATGGATTGCGTCTCTCCTGATCAAATCCTCGATGGGCGGGTGCATTGACCGGTTCTCCTAGTGTGGCGAATTGCTTGCTGGGGTGATGTCCACAAGGTCGGCAACATCGTCAATCGTTTCCAACGCAATAATTTTTCCGATAATCGTTTCCACCCATTTCTGCTCCAGGGGTACCGCGGCATGACGTGCGTTCGCGCGAAACTTTGCGGCAGTATCTTCTGCCGACAACGGGCGAGACGGATGGCCGAGTGGAGCATCGACCCGCATGTTCAACTCACGGCCATCTTTCAGCGTAAAGTGAACTATCCCAGGCTCGAGGCCGCGCGGCCGAGCGAGATCATGGCGCAGCACATGGTCGGTGCGCCCGGAAATATTTAGAGCCTTGAGCTGATTTCGTCCTTCCGCATTGAAATCGTCAAGCGCGACACGGCCGTTGGCGATCGCCTTGGCCACAATGAACGGAATGCTGTTCATCGCAGCCGAAGCACTCGTCGGATGCCGACGCAACGCCGTAGGCTCGCACATCACATTCCCCCAGGGGCCTACGTCCAATCGCACCCGGACGAGGTCCTCCGATCGCAAGGAATGGACCTGCATCAGCTTCAAGGCAGCCTCGGCAAAGGCGTGACTGACAAGAGTTCCGGGCATCGCTTTGACGCAGCGATCCAGTGAAACGAAGCGGGTCCCGAGCTCTGCGACAAGCTCCTCCGCCTGGTAGCGACCGCCATAATAGGCAGCGAAAAGTCCGGCTCGCCCTCCGAGCGGCTCGCCCTTGGCCAAAACGCCATGACGGGCCATCAGCGCGCTCTGGACTCCCCCTTGATTGCTGAGACCTGCATAGAGCGATTTGCCCATACTCGCAGCAGCATGAACGACCATCTCTTCGGTGCCGGCCGCCTGCATCAAGGCAAGACCAAACGCGCTTCGCATTGCATCCTGGTCAAGCTGCAACAGGTTCCCGCAAGCCGCCGCGGCGCTGAAATACCCAAAGACCTGGCTGGACAGCATTGTCGGCAGTCCCTCGCCAAAAAACGGCCTGAGAGCTGCTGCCAGACGCGACTGAACTTCACATCCGGCCGCGACCGCGGCAATGAGCCGGCGGCCGTCGACCGGCGAGGAACGCGACTGAGCTACCGCAAGCGCGGCCGGCACAACGCACACGGAGACATGTATTTGAGGGAATTCGATGATGTCATCATAGTCGAGAGCGCGGGCATGCATCGCATTTGCGAGCGCGGCTTGCGCGGGAGCAACGCGTTGCCCTGCCGACCAGATGCGCGATCTACCGCTTTCTCTTTCGGCTGTCAGATAACCAAGGACTTCGTCGCATCCCTCCCCCGTGCCGGAACCCGCTAAAGCCACCCCGATGGTATCGAGAATGGACTGCTTCGTGTGAGCGATGACTTCCGAGGGCAGCTGATCAAAATGGAGTGCAGCCGAAAATCCGGCAAGACACTCGTCGGCGTTGGTCTGGGACGCGGAGTCCTTAACAGGATTTGATAGGGCCAACAGCGTTGTTCTCTCGAAAATAACCCATTTGTCAGCGTACCCGGCGAAAAGCTAAGACGCTTCGAGGGCGTCCAGCAATTCGGATCGGACAGGGTGTTGCGTCAATTTTCCTGAACCGGCGCCTAGAATACCTGGCGGTTCGCCGCGCTTTGCCTTGGTGCGTCCGAACGGCAGGTCTTTTTCCACGTCACCATTCCTGCGTCGGTCCCCAGCGTTGTGACCGGCATGAAGATCGCGATGGGCAACAGCTTCATGACGGTCGTTTCCGCGGAGATGATCGCTGCGAAATCCGGCATCGGCTTTCTGATTATGAACTCGCGGCTCTTTCTGCTCACCGAATGGATTTTCGTGGGAACTATTACGCTCGGGCTGATGGGCTTCATCAGCGATCGGGCGCTCCGAGTCGTCGTCAATAAGCTGCTGCGGCGCTATGCGGTCAACATCTAGGATGGCGGTTATCGAGCGTCGGGCAGAGGACCAGGATACTGCAATTCGTACGTGCCGTCGCCGCGAATGATTTTGAGATAGCGCGCGGCCGAGCGCTCCAGGACGCCTTTGCCATCGGACCAGACGGTTCGATCTATGAAGGCCCCGTGAATCCGATCAAATCTAAAGGGCTTCAGGGAATTGACCACGCCTTCGACTAGCGGTCCCGACAGCGGAATGACGTTGGGAAAGCTCCACATGAAGCTCACCGACTTGTTGTCCTGGACCACCTGCACGATGTCGCCCGAAAGCAGAGCGCCCTTGCCGTCGGCACCAGCCGCCCAGTGCAGCACGGTGCCGCCGGGATAATGGCCGCCTGAACAGATCAGCGTGAGTCCCGGCAGCAGTTCCTTGGTCTGGCCCTGCCAGAGTGAAACGGCGGGATCGTTTCGCATGGTCCACCCGCGATCGGCTTCATGCAAATGGATCGGCACTCCGCCGAACGCTTTGCTCCACTCCACCATGGTCGTGTAGTAGTGCGGATGCGAGATCGCGATGCATTTGATGCCACCCATTGCATTGATCATCTCGATCGTCGCGCGATCAATCAACGCGATGCAGTCCCACAGGATATTGCCATGCGAAGTACGCACAAACATTGCACGCTGGCCGATGCCGAAGTGGGGGACTGTCAGGATCGAGATCAAACCAGGCTCAAGTTCACGAATGGCGTTCATGTAGCGCGCCGCAAGCACGCTGAGCGTGGTCCAGCTTTGGCCCGCCGGCGTGACATACTGCCGCTCGTCATCGCAAATCGGACAGGAAGCCGGCGGCTGCTCGGTCGGCGCGTATTGGGTCCCGCAGGTGTTGCAGATAAAGGCTGGCATAGGCTCCTAATCCTTTGGCATGCAGCCCACGGCCTCGACTTCCACATCGCAATTCATGGGCAGTCGGCCGGCCTGCAGCCTGGTGCGCGTCGGCAGCGCTTCCGGTGTCGAGAAATATCGCCGGTAGGTTCGATCGAAGGCGTCCTGCTGGCTCTGATCCTTGAGCCAGACCATCACCTTCAACAGACAATTCATATTCGAGCCTGCTGCTTCCATCAGAGTTTTCAGGTTGTCCATGACGATCTCAACCTGCCGTTCGAACGGCAGATCGGGGAATGGCGGCATTGGCGTGCCGTTGGCTCGCGCCTCACGCAATTTCTTGCTGAACTCGGCGTCAAACGGCGGCAGACCTGCAATAAATATCAGGTCGCCATGACGTATGCACAGATTATACGGCGCGCCCGTTTCAAGCGACGCTACCTTGATAACTTGTCTTCTCATGGTTGGCCGTTAGAATCCATTAGGGCGGGGTTGCCATCGGTAGAACTTAGAGTACGCATTTTCTTGGCCGCGGCGGCGATCGCGTTGACAATATCGCGATACCCAGTGCAGCGACAAATGACCGATGACATCGCTTCCCGAATTTCGTCGCGCGTAGGCGCGGGATTCACGCGCAAGAAATCCAGCGCCATGTTGAGCATTCCCGGCGTGCAGAAGCCGCACTGCAGCCCGTGGTGCTCATGAAACGCCTCCTGCAGCGGATGGAGCTTTCCGTCCTTGGCGATGCCTTCAATCGTGCCGACTTCGCCGCCGTTCGCTTGCACGGCGAACATGATGCATGAGCGGACCGCTTCGTCATTGAAAATGATCGTGCAGGCGCCGCAAATTCCATGCTCGCAACCGACATGAGTTCCGGTCAGTGCAAGGTCCTCCCGCAGAAAATCCGCGAGAAGCTTGCGGGGTTCGCACTTTCCGAAGCGGCGAACTCCGTTGACGGTTAATTCGACGTCGACAAGGTCCGACATCAGTTCGCCTTTTCCCTTGCCATGGCGATCGCTCGCTGTAGGGCTCGTCCGGTGAGTACTTTCGTCAAATGTCGGCGATAATCCGCCGAGCCGTTGTTATCCGAAGATGGCTCCACCAGTTCCGACGCAGCCGCGTCCGACGCTTCTTCGAGAGTTGCCTCGCCCAATCCGCTATTCACGAGGATCGCTTCGGCCGCGCGCAACCTGAGAGGCGTCGGACCGGTTCCGGCAGCTGCAAGCCGAGCCCACAGGCAAGCATCACCGTCAATTCGAATGGCGGCTGCGATGGCCACGATGGCAAAATCACCATGCCGCCTGGCAAACTCCTCCACGGCGTGGCCGGCGTCGGCAGGCATCACGGGGAGACGGATCTCAGTCAATATTTCGGTGGGGGCAAGCGAGGTGGTGAGAGGGCTGACAAATAGGTCTTCTGCCTTGATCGTTCGATCGCCGTCCGGCCCCCGGGCGACGACTTCTCCCTCGAGCGCCTGTAGCACCATGGGGATTTCTGCGGATGGATCGGCATGGGCGATCGAGCCGCCGATCGTACCGCGCGACCGCGTTGGCAGATGTCCAACCCATCCGATCGCCTCGTGCAGGAGCGGGAGCTTGTTACGGGCCAGCGGCGAAAACTCGATGAATCGCTGGCGCGTCATAGCCCCGATCTCAATGATGCCACCGCCATCGCGCACATAGGCAAGGTCTGCAATTCTCCCGAGATCGATGATGACGGCGGGCGCTGCCATTCGGAAATTCATCATCGGAATGAGTGTCTGGCCGCCGGCCAGGATCCTTGCATCGCCATCGTGCTGGCTGAGGATCTTGATCGCTTCGCCGACCGTTTCAGGCGCGTGGTAGGTGAACTTGGACGGCTTCAAGGAGTAAGCCCTGGTTGGCTGACGGCGAGCGGAAACAATGACATGAGCCTAGAGAGCCAATTTCCTACCAGAAACAAGGTTCTGACCCCCTCTAGTTCAAGATTTCTGAGTCATCGCCATAAAGACTGATGCACCTACGGATAATGAGCCGAGAGCGCTGGACTTCGATCACAACCACAGGGGCTGACGGCAAGAGTTATTTTGCTGTGGCCGTCCGCACCAGGTTGACAATCTGCTCAGGCTTGATCGGTGTCGAGCAAAAATCGGCATCAAAGGGCGCCAAGGCGTCGGCAATTGCATTCGCTATCGTGACCGGTGGCGCGATCGCGCCGCCTTCCCCCAATCCCTTCACACCGAGCGGATTGAGAGGGGAAGGTGTTTCGATGTGCACAAGCTCGATGTCGGGCACGTCAGTCGCCGTCGGCAACATGTAATCTATGAACGATGCCGCGAGGGGCTGACCATCCGCGTTGTAGGGGAGCTCTTCGAGCAGCGCTCCACCAATGCCCTGGACGGTGCCCCCGATAACCTGGCCCTCAACGAGCATGGGATTGACCGCCACGCCGCAGTCGTGAGCGACAACGTACCGCTCGATCTTTACCCGGCCGGTCTTGATATCGACGTTAACGATGGCCGCATGCACTGCATACGCCCAGGTGACCGTCGGTGGTTCGTAGTAGTGGGTATCTTCCAGGCCAGCTTCCATTCCCTGGGGCCGTTTCCGGTCCCACCCGGGTCGGGCGGCCTGGGCGAGAGAACCTAATGTCAAGGTTTTGCCCGGCACGCCGACAATTCCAACTCCGCCTTTTCGAAGCTCCAAATCGCCGGTTGCGCATTCGAGCAGATCGGCCGCGATCTCAAACGCCTTATTCCTCAGACGTTCGCTCGCATAGTGAAGAGCTCCCGAAACCATCACCGTACTGCGGCTGGCAATTGTGCCAAATCCCATCGGGATCGCAGCCGTGTCTCCGAGAGAGACGACAATGTCTTCAGGATTGACTTTCCACAGGTCTGCGGCGATCTGCGCAAAGATCGTCTCCATGCCCTGCCCTTGGGGAGCGGCACCCGACGACACATAGATCTTGCCCGAACTTTCGATCCGGACTGTTGCGCCTTCGAACGGCCCGACACCCGTCCCTTCGTTGTAGCATCCAATCCCCAGGCCAAGGTACCGGCCTTGTTCTCGTGCCCCACGTTGGCGGTCGCGAAAAGCCTCCAGGCCGCCGAGTGCGTCGAGTGCTTTCTCCAGCGCGCCGGGATAGTCGCCGCTATCAAAAACTACCGGCTCACCATCGCGATAAAGAATGCCGTTTCGGTACGGCATTTCGCTCGCTTTCACCATGTTTCGCCGGCGCACCTCGGCAGGTTCGATGCCCAGCTTCTGGCCGATAAGATCGATCAGGCGCTCCATCGCCTGAACAACCTCGGGTCGCCCTGCGCCGCGATAAGGCGCGTTGGGGGCTTTCGTCGTAAAGACGAGTTTCCCCTCCACCGCAAGATTGTCGATTTTGTAGGGCCCCGGAAGATGGACCACGGAATTGCAAATGATGGGTAGTCCAAGCGGATTGTACGCACCCTGATCCATCAGGAAGGAATCGCGCAACGCCAGGATGCGCCCGGTGTCGTCGAAACCGATCTCCACATCGTGAGTCTGATCGCGCGAGTGGCATGAACTAATGAGATGTTCGTAGCGGTCCTCGATCCATTTGACCGGGCGTTCCAGCGACCGCGAGAGAAACGCAATGACCTGATCCTCGACATAAGGATGGCCCTTCACGCCAAACCCGCCGCCGACGTCGGGAGCAATACAACGCACCCGCGCTTCGGGTACGCCGAGCGACGCGCAGATCGCCCCCCTCACGATATGGACCATCTGCGTCGACGACCACACCGTGAATAAGTCCGTCCGCAAATCGTATTGGCTTAGAACGCCTCTGCACTCCATCGGCGAAGCCGCATAGCGATGATGATAATAGCGACGCTTGATCCGATGGGGCGCCTGCGCCAGCGCCGCGTCGACATTTCCCTTCTCGATCGATATCTCGCCATTGACGTTATGACCGAGCTGCGCATGGACCAAAGGCGCTCCAGCCTTCAGGGCATCCTGCGCTTCCATGAGCACCGGCAGAGGCTCCAGATCGACGACCACCAACTCGGCGGCGTCCTCGGCGATATATCAACTCT
The DNA here is from genome assembly GCA_963807865.1 of uncultured Alphaproteobacteria bacterium. Lineage (GTDB taxonomy): Bacteria > Pseudomonadota > Alphaproteobacteria > Rhizobiales > Xanthobacteraceae > VAZQ01. Next base: position 239,569 of record CAWEDK010000018.1, read on the forward strand.
CGGCCACGATGACGGCAATCGGCTCGCCAACGAAGCGGACGTTGTCGAACGCCAATAAAGGTTGAGGAGGATTGTCGACCTTATGCCGCACCGAGGCCCGCCACTTGGCTGGCATCGGCACCGTTTGTTGGGGTAGCGGCGGCAGCTGTGACCGGAGGTCGGCCCCGGATAGCACGCAAATAACGCCAGGACTCGTCGCAGCTCGCGAAAGGTCAACAGACCGAATGCGCGCGTGCGCGACTGAGCTTCGAATGAACGTTGCGTGCAGCATTCGCGGCAGGACAAGATCGGCCACAAACTGCCCCCGTCCAGTAAGCATGCGACGGTCCTCACGCCGCGGCATGGGGCGCCCGACAAACTGACCGGTCTTAAGCTCGCGCATGGGAGGACCTCACCGACACAGCGCTCGCGTCGCTAGATCTAGACAAACGCGAGCGACATGACCACCGACACCACTCAGGCATGGTGCACAAAAGCATCAACGACAGCTGAAGTAGAGAAGCTACGACGCTTCATCAGCACCCAGCAATTCGGATCGCCGGGAAACCTGCGTCAGCTTTTCTGATCCTACAACTGCATCAGAAATACTGACGCTTGTTTGCATTGATCGTTCTTTAGATGTTCGAGCGCTTTTCTACCGTTACGGCGTCCCAGGTTAGAGCCCTTTGCAACCGACGCGAAATCGGCTCAACCTCAATGAGGAGAGGCAGGTGCTAAGAGTCAATTCAGATCGGGTGCTAGCTGACTTGAAGTACCTGCGAACAATAGGCTCGTATAAAACTGGTGTTCACCGCCCAACTCTTTCACCGGAAGATATTTTTGCGAGACAATGGCTTGTCGAGCGCATGATCACGGCGGGCCTCGATGCAAGAATTGACGGTATTGGCAACATTCTTGGCACCACCGACGTCGTTGGCAAGATAATGCTCGCCGGCTCGCATATCGAAACCCAGAATTACGCGGGTTGGTTGGATGGTTCGCTCGGTGTGATTTATGCACTGGAAGCTGCACGTGCCATTCGCGAAGATTCCACACTGCGCGACGTCGGAGTGGATGTTGCGGTATTTTGCGATGAAGAGGGACATTTCGGCTCCTTCTTGGGAAGCCGGTCGTTCATAGGAGTTCTCGAAGAATCAGAAATTGATCGTGCCACGAATGTCTCCATCGGCACCCCGCTACGCGAGGCCTTGGCCACCGCGGGCTACGAAGGGCGACCGCGCTTCGTCATCGATCCATCCCGTTACGTTGGCTTCTTTGAGGCGCATATTGAACAGGGCCGGGTGCTTGAAATCATCCGGGAACAAAATTGGTATCGTCAGCGCAATCGTCGGCTTTTGGCAGTACCGGATCACGATCGAGGGTGAACAAAATCACGCCGGAACGACACCGATGGCACTTCGGCGCGACGCCGGACTTGCGCTTGTGCGGCTCCTTGGGGCGATCGACGTCCGGTTTCGATCCTTAGCAGGCCCGCACACCGTCTGGACCACAGGGAAGCTCTCGGTGGAACCGGGTGCCAGAAGCATTATTCCGGGGCGCGCCGAAGCACTTTTTCAAATCCGCGATACAGATGTTGCCATGTTGGAGTGTCTGGAGAAAGCGCTTCAAGGATTAGTGGATGAAGCCAATGCCGCCGGCCCGTGCTCGCTTTCATTGTCACGCATGAGCGCTAGCCAACCCGCGCAGATGGATCCAGCTCTCACTAGATTTCTAGAAAGCGTTGCGCAACGAGACGTTCCTGGTCGGTACATTCTCATGCCGAGCGGGGCCGCGCACGACGCACAATTCTTGGCCCGGAAACTACCTACGGCAATGATGTTCGTACCAAGCATCAAGGGCATCAGCCATCATTGGACCGAAGATACCTCCGACGAAGATATTGCTCTCGGTGCTCAAATCTTTGTGAACGCGATCGCGCTGGCCTTAAATACGATTGGCCGAGACAGCGGCGCTGCGCGTAGCTGATCGGTTTGATTACGCTGAAAAGTCACACTAGACCACAATCGCGTTCCGAGCGGGCGTTGCGCTGGGGCAGCGCAATGTCGTCCCGCCACGTGATAGTGAGTGGCATGACATGGCTGACGCAAAGCATTTGGTTGAAGCTGATCGGCATGTCGCCGACCTGCATTGCCCGAATCGCACAACAGCGCAAGGTTGATTTGCTGAGCCACAACGCGCTGGAGCGCGGCCGTTATCAAACCGCTCTCTACCTACTGCGCGCTCTGTTTCCGGGAAACGGGAATCCAAGGCTAGAGACGAATGCGTCGAAATGGTCCCGCCAAACAAGGTGCCAATTGCAGAGACAAGGCCTTCGTACAAAAAGCCGCCAATTCGCGTCTATTTGTCAGCCGCGGGGATGCGGTTTCTGCACGCCTGGAACGCTGGCGGTCGTCCAGGATCTGTTGCGGCGGTGCCCGCTGCCGACGGAGACCGGGAATCGCGCGGCGATCTCCGCTGTGATCTTCCGTTGCACCGGTTACCGTGACGTCGTCGGTCGATCGAGCTGCGGCCAAAGCCACGCAGAACGAGAGCGGCGAGCGGACACCGTCCGCTTAGGACCTCCGGCCCGCGTCACACCCGCCGCAGCGGATCGACGAGATCGCGCAGGACGTCGCCCAGAAGATTGAAGGTGAAAACCGCAAGCATCAGCACCGCCCCGGGGAACAATGCCACCCACCATTCGCCGGACACAATGAAGTTTGCCCCCTGCGCGACCAGAATGCCCCACTCCGCAGTCGGCGGCTGGACTCCCAGTCCGATGAACGCCAGACCGGCCGCATTCATGATCGACCAACCCATATTGAGCGAGGCTTGAAATCATCAAGGGCGGCAACGTGTTTGGAAAGATATGGAAGGCCAGGATGCGCCAGTCTGTATTGCCGCATAGCCGGGCCGCCTGCACATAGCCGGCCTCACGGCGGACCAGCGTTTCGGCTCGCACTAGGCGTGCGTAGAATGGCAGGTTGATGATGGCCGTCGCATAGACGACATTCGCCACCGTGTTTCCCGCCGCCGCCACAATTCCCATCGCAAGCACGAACAACGGAAATGCCATGATGGTGTCGATCAGCCGTCCAAAAATACGATCGAACCAACCGCCGTAATATCCGGCGAGCAGCCCCATCATCGATCCGACGACGAGCGAAAGCGAAACCGCGGAGACCGAGATTAAGAGATCAAGACGCGCCGCCACGATGACCCGGGAAAAGACATCCCGTCCAAGATCATCGGTTCCGAACCAGTGTGCGGCCGATGGCGGCAGCAGTGCTTCCGCGGCGCTGCTGCGGAGCGGATCGTAAGGCACTATGTAAGGGCCGAGCAGTCCCATCAGCACGATCAACGCCAGCAGCGCGAAAGCCACGACGTTGAGAGGATCCGACAGCACGATATGCGCGAGTTCAAATGCGGGACGCGACCGGCGCTCGGGTTTGGCCTGGAGGATGCCCATCGTCATGCGTCGATCCGTAGCCGCGGCTCGACCAGCATGTAGACAACGTCGATGATGAGATTGAGCAGGACGAAGATCGCCGCCATCGCGAGGACGAAGCCCTGAACCGCGGCGTAGTCGGAGCTGACCAGCGCGTCGACCGCGAACGAGCCGAGACCGGGCCAGGAGAACACCTTCTCGACCAGCACATTCGCGCCGAGGGTGAAGGAGAATACCATGCCGAAGGTCGTAATGACCGGAAGCATCGCGTTTCGAAAGGCGTACGACCACAATATGGTTCGGCGATTGAGGCCAGCAGCGCGGGCGGTGCGCACGAAGTCGCTTCCCAAGACCTGCAGCATGGCACCGCGGGTCATGCGCGCAATCGGTGCAGCCGTGAACAAGGCGAGCGTGCAAGCCGGCAGCAGGAGTTGGAGGATGGCGGCCTTCGCCATCTTGGCATCGCCGGCAAGGATCGCATCGATGACGTAGAGCCCGGTGACGTGCGGCGGCGCCGAATAGAGGATGTTTAGACGTCCCATCGGCGCCGGAGTCCAGCCGAGATAGACGTAGAACAGCGAGATGAAGGCAAGACCGGTGAAGAACGGAGGCAGCGGAACTCCGGTCGACACCGTAATGCGGCAGAGATGGTCGACCCAACTGTTCGGCCGCGTCGCCGCCATCACGCCGAGCGGTACGGCGACCGATACCGACAGCAGCAGCGCCGCGAGCGTAAGCTCGAGCGACGCTGGGATACGGCGGATCAGTTCGTGGCCGACGCTTTGCCCGGTGGAGATCGAACGTCCGAGATCACCCTGGGCGAGTGCTTTCACATATCGAAAGAACTGAGTAGGCAGCGGTTGATCGAGGCCAAGGTTTTTCCGCACCTGCGCAATGGATTCGGCATCCGCTGTCGGTCCCGCGAACATGATCGCGGGATCGCCGGGAAGGGCGCGCGTCAGAATGAACGTGACGACGACAATTCCCGCAAGCGCCGGTATTGCCTGCAGTAGCCGTTGCAGAACGAGTGACGTGATCGACCGGTTGGCCATGGATCAGGTGATAGAGATTGGTCGCGCATCCAAGCCCCGGTGGAACCAGTTTTGATACCCCTCGACCGAAGGCTTCATGGCCGTCTCGAGCCATGGCTGCCAAAGTGGAATGCGGACAGTGTCCTCAAACGCGATCGCCAGCATGCGCTTGACGCTGGGTGCGTATTCGGGATCGTCGATGGCCATGTCCATCGTCTTGTTGATCAGCGCCGTCATCTCGGGATTGTCGTAGTCGCCGGCGCTGAAGATACTCTTCTTGAAGCCAAAAAAGAAATAATAGTCGAGTGTGTCGATCCAGCCGCCGAAGCCATCCAGCATCAGCGGCACTTTTTTCTGCATCAGCGCGAGCGTGCGCCAGTTGGCGGCCGGGATGCGCTGGATGTCCGCATCGGATTCCGATGCTCTCAGTCCCTCTCTGACAAGAAGCGCGGTGGCTTCGCCCCATGACGTCGTGATGTCGAAACCGAGCTGCGTTTCGAAGCCGTCCTTGTAGGCGGATTGCGCCATGAGGGCCTTCGCCTTGGCGAGATCGGTCGTGTAGGGAAACGGCTGCGGCCAGGTCGTCCCGGTGGGTTGTGCCGACGTTGCGCCATACATCTTCGTGCCGCGACCAAAGGCCGCCTGCTGGAAGATCTGCTCGTAAGGGATCGCACTCGCGATTGCCTGCCGAACGTTCTTGTCGCGCAGTGGTTCGAAATTGAGGTTGGGGATCAGGACCAGCAGGGTATTCGCGATCGGCTGGCCGACCACCTTCACCTTGGGATTTTCGAGCAGCTCTTTTGCGGTCTTGCCGGGAATGTCAAATGCAATATCGATATCGCCGCGTTCGAGCAGCGAGCGGCGGGTCGCCTGGTTCGGGACCTCGCGAAGGATCACGCGACGCACCTTCGGCAGCGGGCCGCCCTTCCACTTGCCGTTTCGCACATAGATGAGCTGCTGGCCGGGCTCCCACTTTTCGACCGTGAAGGCGCCGGAACCCGCAACATTGCGATGAAGGTATTCCGACGCCCAGGGGTCGGCCTGGGTCGCATGCGCTTTGGCGATCTTGGAATTGAAGATGACCGGCATCGGCACCGCGAGGTCGGGTAGCGTCAGCTTGGTTTTCTGCCGTAGTTGGATGCGAAATGTCTTGGCATCCACCACCTCGAACTGCTCCGGCTTTTCCATCCGCCCCGCCGCCATCTGGGACGGCGGGAAGCCGCCGATGCCAATGGCACGGTCGAGCGACCACTTGACGTCCTCGGCGGTGATCGGGGTCCCATCCTGGAACACCGCGTCCGGTCGCAGCTTGAATACGATCGATAGTCCGTCGGGGGCGGTCTCCCAACTTTCCGCGACCTCGCCCTGCAGCTTCTGGGAATCGAAGGTGACGGTTCCGTCTGGATTGGTCTTGGTGCCGAAGCAGACCAGCCGGTCATAAGCGTTGACGCCGACCTGATCGCTGGCGCGACTGATGCCGGTCCGCAGAACGTCAAGTGTCGTGATGGTCTCGCCGATCGCGACCACGATCGTATCCGTCTCGGCGGCCGACGCAGGCAACGTGCGCAAGATGGAGACGAGGCTGCAACCCAACCCCAGAGCTCCAGAACCAACGAGAAATGAGCGTCGATCCATGCGCGATCTCCTGACGAAGCCGTCCATGTCCGGGAACGGTATCGGTCGTGCTGAACCGCGCAATTAATATTGGTCAGCGAATGGCGTCAGCTTTTCTGATGCGTCAAAGAAAACACCAAAAGCAACGGAATCCCAAAGCGCAAGTATCCGCTGCGACGTATTGCCGAGGAATGCACAAGCTGATCAGACGGCCGTCGTCTTGGCCACAAGGTGGGGCCGCAGGCGCTCCAACCTGCTTTGATAATGCTCTACGGCAGTGGTCGGCGAAAATTTCGCGCCCCCCGGGGTCGCGCAGGTCGGTAGACACCGAATTTCGGCATGCCAATTGGGCTGATGGAAAAATGCAAACGATTGACGGACCCGCGTTGCCGCTGCCCTGGCGGGTTGACGACGCGATGCAAGGTCGAGACCCACCGATTGTTTGTCCACAGCGCCATGAGGTGGCCGAGATGCACCACAAACGCATGCGGCGGCGATGAGATATCGCTCCAGTTGCCTTCGCGGTCGCGAATTTGCAGACCGCCGACAGCAGGATCGGCGCGCAGGATCGTGATGTCCCCGAAATCGGTATGCGCCCCAGCACGCAACTGGTTCGGGAGCGGATCGGTGGTCTGAGCTGGGTAGTGATTGACGACCAGATGGCTGATATGTCGGTCGTTCTTGTTGACAAAAAATCCCGGGGGCAGGTCGAGTGCGCAAGCAAAAACCTCAAGGATATCCGCGGACAGCACTTCCATAGCGTGATAATATTCGATCGCAAGATCGCGAAATTCCAACGGCCAATGCGGCCAGACGTTCTCACGGAAAAACGGCGCTTCCTGCGGCGACATGTTTGCCGGCACACGTAGCGGTCCGATGCCAAAGCTCTCGCGCAGGTCGGGGGCGTGGCTATCACCGTCGGGCGCGCGCGTCTCCGCGAGATTGGAGGCGGCGGCTCCTTCCCATCCGCGGCTGTCGAGCCAGGGAATTTTCAGCGATTGTTTTTCCTCGATCGGCTGGGCGAAGAACCGCTCGGCGGCTCGCATAGAGACGCTCGCCCAAGGAGGCTGGCACGCCGTGCCCCTCGATCATGAGAAAACCGATGTCCCGACAGGTGGCATCCACGAACGCGGCGATACGCTTGCGCTCGGCGGCGGAGCCGTGGAAATACGGCGAAATATCGATAGCCCGGAACGCGCTGCTGCATCGCCCACTCGCGAGAGCTAATCGGCGAAAACCGTATCCAACGGTGTGGAGCTTGCGCAAGTAATATAAGTCACGAACAACGTCAGTTTTTCTAGAAGTCCTGCGCGCGTTTCTGACCGCTAGCACGATGTGTTTCTCTTTGACCGGCGTCGTGTTGATCTCAATGCCGATCGGCCTAAGCTAAGTCGCAGAACGCGTTCGCGATCACCACCTTGGGCGAGGGCTAGCGGTCATCCCAGCCTTCCGCAAAGCGGAATTCCAGGATGAGGTTCTGCCCGGCGGGGCGCGCGGGCCGCACCGACGTGCCGAAAATCGTCGACTAGTACATGGATGCCTTCCGCGAATGTTTTTGTCGGTAATCGCCTGTTGCGCTCCCTCTTCCAACGATCTGGCTTAGGCCGCTATAATGCAGGCCTTCTTGCGCGGAGTGCTTTCATGTTGCCTCCTGTCGGCAGACGATGGCTCGCGGCAGTTCTCGCGCTGGGATTTTGTACCGCCGCGAGCGCCGACGATGTCCTTTTCGAGAATGTCCGAATCTTCGATGGAAGGGCACAGCCCTTTCCGCTCCGTCGAATGTGCTCGTCAAAGGCAACTTGATCGAGCGATTTCTACGGCACCGATAGCGGCAGCAGGCGCTCTGCGTATCGCCGGAAACGGGCGCACGCTGATGCCTGGCCTGATCGACACTCATTGGCATGCGGCGCTGATCCGGGTGACTCCGGCGCAGGCGTTCGGTGACGTCACCTACAACAGTCTCATGGCCGGCGACGAGGCGACGGACACGCTGATGCGCGGCTTCACCACCGTTCGCGACGTGGGCGGGCCAGTGTTCGGCCTCAAGCGCGCCATCGACGAGGGCGTCGTCAAGGGCCCGCGCATCTATCCGTCCGGCGCCGTGATCACTGTCACGAGCGGGCATGGGGATTTCCGCCAACTGACCGATCTGCCGCGGACGATCGGCGGCATGCTCACCCGCATGGAGCAGCTTGGCGGGAGCATGGTCGCGGACAGCCCCGACGAGGTACGCCTGCGCACGCGCGAGCAACTCATGCAGGGCGCCTCCCAGATCAAGTTGACGGCGGGCGGCGGGGTGTCGTCACCCTTCAGTCCGATCGACGTGACCACCTTCACCGAGGCCGAACTGCGCGCCGCGGTTGAAGCGGCCGAGAATTGGGGCACGTACATTACCGTCGCATGCCTTTACGCCGGCTGCGATCCAGCGATCGATTGCGGCCGGCGTCAAGTGTATCGAGCACGGCATGCTGATGGACGACGCAACCGCCAAGCTGATGGCCGAGAAGGGTATTTGGCTGAGCATGCAGCCGATCCCCGAGGACCTGCGGCTGGGCTTTCCGGTGGGTTCAGTCCAGCGAGCCAAGGCGGAAGAGGTCTGGCCCGGCATAGCCAAGACCTACGAGTTGGCGAAGAAGTACAAGCTCAAGACGGCGTGGGGAACCGACGTGCTGTTCTCTCGCGCGCTGGCGCAGCAACAGGGGGCAATTCTGGCCTCGCTTACCCGTTGGTACACTCCCGCCGAAGCGCTCGTCATGGCGACATCGACAAACGCCGAACTGCTGGCGCTGTCGGGCAAGCGCAATCCCTATCCCGGCAAACTCGGCGTCGTCGAACAGGGCGCACTCGCCGATTTGCTGCTTGTCGACGGCGATCCGTTGGACAACATCAACCTAATCGCCGATCCCGCCAATAACTTCAAAATCATCATGAAGGACGGCGTCATCTACAAGAACACTTTGAATTGAGCCTGCGTCGAGCCAGACGAAACCATCGCAAGATCGGTGTCCGCTATTGATGCTGTGGACGGCTCCTCCACCCGGCGCGCGAGCGCCGAAGATGTGGGCGCTGCTAAAGCTCCCACAATTCGGAGGCTCCTATGCAGACGATTACGACGATCGGTCTCGACATGGCCAAGTCGGTCTTTCAGGTGCACGGCGTTGATGCGGCGGGCCAAGTGGTCATCCGCCGCCAGTTGAAGCGTCGCTATGTCCTGTCGTTCTTCGAGAAGCTGCCGCCATGCCTCATTGGCATCGAGGCTTGCGCGTCGTCACACCATTGGTCGCGCGAGCTCCAGGCGCTTGGCCATACGGTGCGCCTGATGCCGCCGGCCTACGTGAAGCCTTACGTCAAACGGCAGAAGAATGACGCTGCTGACGCCGAAGCCATCTGTGAGGCGGTCACCAGAGCCAATATGCGGTTTGTTCCAACCAAGACGCCTGAGCAGCAAAGTGGGCTGATGCTACATCGAACGCGTCATCTGTTGATCCGACAGCAGACCTCGGTGATCAATGCCATCCGTGCTCACCTTGCGGAGTTTGGGATCGTTGCGCCGGTCGGACGCAAGGGCGTCGAGGACCTGCTGGGTGTCATTGCCGATGCGAGCGATAAACGGGT
>CAWEDK010000019.1:0-182652 GCA_963807865.1 uncultured Alphaproteobacteria bacterium
CCCCGACGCCGACTTCTACGTCACCGCCGCGCGCGACTTCGAGACGACGGCCAAGGAGCTCGGCGCCGCCGCGCGCGAGTGGCAGCCGACGCCGCAGGACGCGTTCACGGCGCTGGTCGTGATGACGCCGACGATGTCGGAGTACTTCGACGCGTGGAAGAACTCGCGCTTCGTGGCCGGCGACAAGGCCAAGGAGAAGGCGTTCGTGGCCGCCTCGCGCCTGCAGGACATCGCCGACATCCTCGGCGGGCTCGAGACGGTCTACGCCGGGGTCCAGCCGCGGATCGCCGCCGTCGACACGGCCCAGGCCGAGCAGACGGGCCGCGACCTCTCGGCGCTGACCGACTTCGCCGAGCGGCTGCGCGACGAGGAGGCCGACGGCCGCAAGTTCGACGCCGAGGACGCCGAGACGCTCGGCACCCAGGCGCAGGACCAGGCCGAGGCCATCGCCGGCCAGATCTCGCAGGCCGCAGGCAAGCTGAACATCCCGCTCGCGGAGGCGTAGTGCCGGGCGCCGGTCTCCTGTCCGGACGCCCGGGCCGCGGTGCGGCCCGGGCCGTGGCGATCGCCCTCCTCGCCGTGCTGACGGTGATCGCCGCGCCGGTCGCGGCCTCGCGGGCCGCGACCCCCGAACAGGACGCCGAGGCCCTCCGGAGCGGGCTCTTCGACGCGCAGACCGAGCTGATCCTCGGTGACCAGGAGCGGGCGACGGCCGCCGCCGAGCGCGTCGCCCGGCGGTACCGCGGCACGCTGCGGGAAGGCATCCGCGCCAACGACCCGGCGGCCGACGCCGCGGCCCGTGCGGCCCTGCGCGCCGCGCGGCGCGCCGCCGCCGACGGGGACGCCGAGGCGCTCGCCGCGGCCCGCGGCACGCTGCGGGGCGCGCTGCTGCGCGGCGCCTTCGCCGCGACGATCGCCGCGGTCCGCGACGGCGACGCCGGGGCCGCCCGTGCGTGGCTGCTGCTGCGCGAGTTCCGCGCGGCGACGCGGCTCACCCGGCCGGGCGCCGACGCGACGCTCGCGGTCGAGGGGCTCGCCGCGGGGCGCACCTCGCCCGACGCCGCCGCCCAGGCCGTCGCGAAGGATCTGCTCGACGCCTACCAGGGGCGCCAGCGCGACCTCCTCGGCGATGCGGACGGCGCCGCCGAGCGCAGGTTGGGCGTGCCGCTGGCCGAGGCCACCGCCGCCGCGGCCGCGTACTGGCCGATCCTGGCGCCGCGCTACACCGAGGACCGCGGGCAGGCCGCCGCGGACGCGCTCGGCGCGCAGTTCGCCGCGCTCGCCGCGGCGGGCGCGAAGGGCGACGTGGCCGGCGTGCGCGCGGCGCGCGGCGAGATCGACGCCGGCCTCAAGAGCTTCACCGCCGCGCCGCTCACGGCCGAGGAGTCGGCCCGGCGCGCCCAGCAGCTCCTGCGCTTCCTGGCGCTCGTCCCGGTCGAGTACGACCGCGGCGTCTCCGGCACGCAGGTCACGCTCGACTTCGAGATCCAGGAGGCCGTCGCCTTCCACACGGGCGCCGAGGCCGCGATGGCCGACCTCCAGGACCAGCTCGCCAAGCGCGACCCCGCGCGCGCCGACGCCGCCGTGCGCGACCTCGACGCGCTGGGGGCGATGGTCGCCCAGGCGACTGAGCGCAAGGACGGCGTGCCGGAGGCCGATGCGGTCACGGCCAGGTCGGACGCGATCGAGGACGCGCTCGACGCCACCATGCCCGAGGCGTGGAAGACGCCCACCGACGAGTCCGACTACGACCTGATCGCGCTCACGCTCGACCGCATGGAGGCCGCGGTCGGCGCCGGCGAGTACCGGCAGGCCGAGCAGGCGCGGCTCGAGGCCTACGCGTTCTTCGAGTTCGGCCCGGAGCGCCGGCTCCAGTCCTTCGATCCCGGCCTCGCCACCGACGTCGAGGGCCTGATCTGGTTCGGCGCGGTCGACAAGCCGGGCCTCGCCGACCTGATCGCCGACCACGCCGTGCGGCGCGAGGTGCACGAGACCCGGCTCGTGCTCGACGAGAAGCTCGCCGACTCGGCCGCCACGCTCGGCGACGCCGCGAGCAAGGCGACCGTCGTGACCAACTCCGCGCTGATCGTGTTCCGCGAGGGGCTCGAGGCGGTGCTGATCCTCGCCGCCATCACCGCGTCGTTCATCGGCACCCGGCGGCGGCTGCGGCGCCCCGTGCTGATCGGCGCGCTCGGCGGCCTGCTCGTCTCCGTCATCACCTGGGTGCTGGCCCAGACGCTGCTGCAGTCGCTCCAGCAGTACGGGGAGAAGCTCGAGGCGGTGGTGGGGCTGATCGCGATCGCCGTGCTGCTGCTGATCATGAACTGGTTCTTCCACCGCGTGTACTGGAGCGAGTGGATCGGGCGCTTCCACCGGCGCCGGCGCGAGCTGATGGCCGACGAGCGCCGCGGGTTCTTCTCCGCGCAGGTCCTCGGCCTCGCGCTGCTGGGCCTGACGAGCGTCTATCGCGAGGGCTTCGAGACCGTGCTCTTCCTGCAGTCGCTCGAGCTCAGCGCGGGCACGGTGACCGTGCTCGAGGGCGCGGGCCTGGGCCTGGCGGCGACGTTGCTCGTGGCCGTCTTCACCTTCGCCCTCCAGCGCAAGCTGCCCTACAAGAAGATGCTCATCGTCACGGGCGTCCTGCTCGCCTTCGTGCTCGTGGTCATGGTCGGCCAGACGGCGCGGACGATGCAGGGCACGGGCTGGATGCCGATCACGCCGGCGCCGGTCGACGTCCCGTACTGGGCGGGCCTGTGGTTCGGCGTCTTCCCGACGTGGGAGACGCTCGGGGCGCAGGTCGTCGCGTTCGTCTTCGTCATCGGGTCCTACTTCCTGGCCCAGGAGGTCAAGGTCAAGCGGCCGCGCCGCCGCTCGCGCTCGGAATCCGCGCCGGAACGCGAGCACGCCACCGTCTGAGGCATTCCCGCCCGGAACGGGTACGGGGAAGAGCGGGAGGATCCCGTTCGTACGGAGGTGGAGTGGTGCGTGTGAGAAGAGCGGTGGGGGCCGGCGTCGTGCTGGCGACCCTGGCGGCGGGCGCGGCGCAGGCCGCGACGCCGGAGTTGTCGGTGACCCAGCGGCTGGAGGACCGCCGCGAGGTCGCGGCCGGCACCCGGGCGCAGGTGCTCGGGTTCCAGGACGGCCGGTTCTACGCCAACGGCTGGCACATCACGGGGGAGATGGGCGGCATCGTCACGCCGCCGCTGAAGCTGCTCGACTCGGTGGCCTTCCGGGTCAACGACACGTGGGTGCCGCAGGCGACGGAGTTCACCTCGGGCGCCGGCTACGTGCGCTACGAGTTCCCCTCCGTCGACGGGATCGGGCTGGAGCGGGTCGACGTCGCGCCCGACGGGCACCGCGGCGCGCTGCTCGGGCTCAAGCTCACCAACCCGAAGAAGAACTCGAAGCGGGTGAACGTCTTCGTCGACGCGCACTCCGAGCTGATGACGCAGTACCCGTGGGGCTTCGCGGGCGTCGTGCCGAACGCGAGCGACAACGCGCCCGACAGCGGCGGGTTCGACGGCGACCGGCTGATCTTCCGCGACACGGGGCAGCTGCCCGGAGAGGCCTCGCGGCACTCCTACACCGCGCTGGTCGGCTCCAACCGGTCGCCCGTGAACGCCACGCTCGGCCAGGGCTTCTACGGCGAGAACCGCCTGGGGACGCGCTGCGCGGCGACCGACTCGACCTCGATGCCGTCGGACTGCGACGACGGGCCGTTCGGCAAGGGCACCGGCGGGCGGCTGCACTACCGCCTCGAGGTCCCGGGCCACCGCTCGCGCACGCTCTGGGTGGCGGTCGCCGGCTCGGAGAACTCGCCGGCCGAGGCCCGCGAGGAGTACGCGCGGCTGACCGACGATCCCGGCGTGGCTGCTGGAGCGCCAGAAGGCGCGGCGCGCGCGGCTCGCCGGCTTCACGCAGCTCGACCTGCCGGCCGACCGGCAGCTGGAGGACTCCGTCGAGTGGGGCAAGCAGAACCTGCGCGACCTCACGCAGGTGGCGGAGGACGTCGACCTGCGCTGGACGGACCAGGGCAAGAAGTGGGAGCCGGTCGGCTCGCTCGACCGCATGCGCTGGATCGGCGCGGGCTTCCCCGACTACCCGTGGCTGTTCGGCGTCGACGGCGAGTACACGGCGCACGCGTCGGTCGCGCTCGGGCAGTTCGGCCCGATCAAGGACCACATGCGCGCGCTGCGCGACATCTCCGACGATCTGAGCGACGGCTCGGGCGTCGTCGTCCACGAGGTCGTCGCCGACGGCTCCATCTGGTACGGCAAGGACGAGCGCAACGCCGGCTCCACCGGCGCGGCGGCGTTCGACTTCAACACGGACGAGATCGTCAAGTTCCCGGCCGCCGTGGCGCTGATCTGGCGCTGGACGGGCGATGACGGCTTCCGCGACGAGATGCTCGACTTCACGCGGCGCAACCTCGAGTACGTCGCGAACGAGCTCGACGAGGACGGCGACGGCTGGCCCGAGGGCAACGGCAACGTCGAGCGCGAGGGCATGGGCCCGGAGAAGCTCGACAACGCCGTCTACTACATCCGCGCGCTCTACGACTACGCCGACATGGCGTCGTCGGCGGGGCTCGACGACGAGGCCGCCGCGGCGACGGACCGGGCCGACGGCCTGCTGGCGCGGTTCGAGGACGAGTGGTGGATGGAGGACGAGGGCGCCTACGCGGACTCGCTCGGGCCGGTTCCGGCGACGGCGACGAAGCCGGCGGTCCCGGCGGGCGGCAAGATCAACCAGAAGCACTGGATCGGCGCCGACCCGATGGAGGCCGAGCTCTGGGTCGACGGCGAGGTCGTGCCGGGCCTGGCCGACTTCGACCACGGCTCCCAGGCGCTCGCGACGCGCGAGAACGACTGCTACAGCGGCGTGCGGCCGGGCAACCTCGGCCTCTACCATACCGGCTGCGGCGGCGGCCCGGCGGGCGCGGGCGAGTTCGCCATCTTCTCGCTCGGCACCGGGATCATGGCGGTGGGCGAGGGCAACTACGGCCGGCTCGGCGCAGACCAGCAGCAGCGCTACACCTCCGCCTCGCGCCGAGACGCAGTTCTCCGAGCCCGCGACGGGCGGGACGCCGGACGAGCAGCCGGGCGCGATGCCGGAGATCTTCCCGTCCGAGCTCTCGCCGCGGCGACGGGCCGGCCGCGACGGGCACGCCGCCGAACATCGACCGCTGCTGGACCTGCCGGTCGATGTTCATGCAGGCCTGGGGCCACTACGGGACGTCCTGGGCGGTCGTCCACCAGGAGCTGGGCATCCGGCCGAGCATGGGCCGGCACTGGCTCGAGGTGGTCCCGCAGCTCGTCGACGGGCGCCGCGCGCGCGTCGGCGTCCAACGTGCGGCTCGGCCGCGGCGCGGTGGACGTGCACGCGTCGCGCGACGGCTCCGCCTACACGACGAAGGTCGACGGCTCGGGCCTGCGCGGCGTCGAGACGCTCTGGGTCGGCCACACGCTGCCGCGCGACGCGGACGTCGCGTCGGTCGAGCTCGACGGGGCGCCGGTGGGCGACTACGAGATGCGGCTCACGAGCCGCGGCCTCGAGGTCCGGGTCGAGGCGGACCCGGCCGGCGTCCACACGCTCGTCGTCACGGCGGGCTGAAGTCCCTCACGTTCGCCGGGCGCGGCCCTCGGGTCGCGCCCGGCGCGCGTACGTCAACGTCGGAAGCCGCCGCCTCCGCGCCGCCGTCCCGACGTTGGCATCACAGGGAGAGGTCAACGTCGGGACGCCACGCCTTCGCCGCCGCCTCCCGACGTTGACGCCACCCCGGCCCCGCCCCACCAGCCGCCGTTGGCGGGAAGCGGTGCGGGGCGACCCCGCGCCGCAGCACGTCAACGGCGGCGGGGTGGGGGGAGGCGTCAACGTCGGAAGCCGCCGCCCCGCGCCGCGGTCCCGACGTTGGCATCACAGGAGCACGAGGTCAACGTCGGGACCCCACGACTTCGCCGCCGCCTCCCGACGTTGACGCCAACCTCCGGCCGCCCCACCAGCCGCCGTTCGCCGTTAGCGAGCACGGTCGGACGGAACTCACCAGCCCCGCGACAACCGCAACGCAGACGCCCGGCAGGGCTCCCGCACCGCCGGCCCGCAGCGACGCTCCCGCCTACCCGCGCCCGAACTCGCGCGTGGCCGGCGACGCCTGGTCGTCGTCGCCGCCCAGCATCCCGCGCCGGAGCTTGGAGTGCTTGCGCCCGTAGAAGAAGTAGATGAGGAGCCCGAGGGCCATCCACCCGAAGAACCGCAGCCACGTGTCGAGCGGCTGCTTCGTCATCAGGTAGATGCACAGCGCGGCGCCGATCGGGGCGCAGACCCACACGCGCGGGCACCCGGAACCCGCGGTCGAGCTCCGGCCGCGTCCGGCGCAGGACCATCACGCCGATGTTCACGAGGAAGAAGGCGAACAGCGTGCCGATGTTGACCAGCTCGGCGATCGTCGTGAGCGGCACGAGCGCGGCGATGACCGCGATCAGCCCGCCGAAGAGCATCGTGGTGAAGACGGGCGTCCGGCGCCGCTCGGAGAGGCTCGCCATCTTCTCCGGCACGAGCCCGTCGCGGCGACATCGCGAACATGATCCGCGTCTGGCCGTAGAGCACGGTGAGCACGACCGACGTGATGGCGATCAGCGCGCCGATCGAGATCATCGTCGCGCCCCAGGAGATGCCGGCGCCCTGGTCGAGCACGACGGCCAGCGGCGCCTCGGAGCCCTCGAGCTCCTTGTAGGGCAGCGCGCCCGACGCGCCGAGCGCGACGAGGATGTAGAGGACCGTGGCGACGAAGAGCGCGCCGAGGATCGCGATCGGCATGTCGCGTTGCGGCTTTCGCGTCTCCTCGCCCGACGTGGAGATCGCGTCGAAGCCGATGTAGGCGAAGAAGATCAGCGCCGCCGCGCTCGAGACGCTCGAGAAGCCCGCCGGCATGAACGGGCTGAGGTTGTCCGCCTGGAACGCCGTGAAGGCAGGACGCAGAAGAGGATCAGCACGCCGATCTTGATCAAGACCATGACCGTGTTGGCTCGCGCGCTCTCGCGGATGCCCAGGATCAGCACCGCGGCGACGGCGAGGACGAGGAACGCGGCCGGGAGGTTCACCGTGCCGCCCTCGCCCGGCGGCTGGGAGATCGCCTCGGGCAGCGTGAAGCCGAAGACCGTGTCGAGGAGCTCGCTGAGGTAGCCGCCCCAGCCGACGGCCACCGCGGCGACGGACACGCCGTACTCGAGGATCAGGTCCCAGCCGATGATCCACGCGACCAGCTCGCCCATCGTCGCGTACGCGTACGTGTAGGCGCTGCCGGACGACCGGGATCGTCGAGGCCATCTCCGCGTAGGAGAGGGCGGAGAAGGCGCACGTGAGGCCCGCGAGGACGAACGCGAGGATGATCGCCGGGCCGGTTGTCCCGATCGCCTCGCCGAGGATGACGAAGATCCCCGTGCCGATGATC
Organism: uncultured Alphaproteobacteria bacterium; assembly: GCA_963807865.1. GTDB lineage: Bacteria > Pseudomonadota > Alphaproteobacteria > Rhizobiales > Xanthobacteraceae > VAZQ01. The sequence goes on from CAWEDK010000019.1 coordinate 7,451, forward strand.
GCGCCCAGTCCGAGGGCGGAGAGGTCGAGGAGTCCCACGACGCGCTTGAGCGACTGACCGCGCTCCTGCGCCTCGGCGACCAGTGTGTCGGTGGGCTTCGGGGTGAAGAGCCCCGGGCGGTTGGCGACGGCCATGCCGCGCATCGTCACCGCTGTGACGTGGAGATAAACGCGAGCTAACGAGCGGTCGCCGGGCGCGCCGCCGCTCGCGCCGGAAGCGTTCCGTCCGAGCGGCCTCGTAATGTTCTCTGGTCCTGATGCCGCCCTTCAAGCTCGACTCGATCTACTCGCCGACCGCCGATCAGCCCGCTGCGATCGAGGGGATCGCGGAGGCGGTCGAGGCGGGCGCGCGCGGCGTGACCCTGCTGGGCGCCACCGGCACGGGCAAGACGATGACGATGGCCGCGACCATCGAGAAGCTGCAGCGGCCGGCGCTCGTCCTGGCCCACAACAAGACGCTCGCGGCCCAGCTCTGCAACGAGTTCCGGACGTACTTCCCGAGCAACTCGGTCGAGTACTTCGTCTCGTACTACGACTACTACCAGCCCGAGGCGTACGTCCCCTCGCGCGACCTCTACATCGAGAAGGACTCGGCGATCAACCAGGAGATCGACCGGCTCCGCCACGCGGCGACCGCGTCGCTCTTCGCCCGCCGCGACGTCGTGATCGTCGCCTCGGTGTCCGCCATCTTCGGCCTCGGCTCGCCCGAGACGTACAACGCCAACTGCCAGGTGCTGGTCAAGGGCGGCTCGGTGGACCGGGACGAGCTCCTGCGCAAGCTCGTCTCCCTCCAGTACAACCGCAACGACCAGGCCCTCGGCCGCGGGACCTTCCGCGTGCGCGGCGACACGCTGGAGGTCTTCCCCGCCTACGAGGAGACGGCCTTCCGGGCGATGCTCTTCGGCGACGAGGTCGAGCGCCTGCAGCACTTCGACCCGCTGACGGGCGAGCTGATCCGCGACGACATCGAGCACGTCGCCGTCTGGCCGGCCACCCACTACAACGTCGAGGAGGGCAAGCTCGAGGACGCGGTGGCCGAGATCGGCCGCGAGCTCAACGCGCGGTGCGCGGTCCTGGAGGAGGAGGGCAAGCTGCTCGAGTCGCACCGCCTGCGCCAGCGCACGCAGTACGACATGGAGATGCTGCGCGAGGTCGGCTTCTGCTCCGGCATCGAGAACTACTCGCGCATCCTCGACGGGCGGGCGCCCGGCTCCCGGCCGTACTGCCTGATCGACTACTTCCCGAACGACTTCGTCTGCTTCATCGACGAGTCGCACCAGACCGTGCCGCAGATCGGCGGCATGCACGAGGGCGACCGCTCGCGCAAGCAGACGCTCGTCGACTACGGCTTCCGGCTGCCGAGCGCGATGGACAACCGGCCGCAGACGTTCGACGAGTTCCTGAAGATCACGCCGCAGCTCGTGTTCGTGTCGGCCACGCCGGGCCAGTACGAGCGCGGCCACTCCGCGCGCGTCGTCGAGCAGATCGTGCGGCCGACGGGGATCGTCGACCCCGAGGTCGAGGTCCGCGAGACGAAGAACCAGATCGACGACCTGATGAACGAGGTCCGCGCGCGGGTGGAGCGCGACGAGCGCGTGCTCGTGACCACGCTCACGAAGAAGATGAGCGAGGACCTCACGGACTACCTGCTCGAGATGGGCTTCAAGGTGCGCTACCTGCACTCGGAGATCGACACGCTCGAGCGCATCCAGATCATCCGCGAGCTGCGGCTGGGCGAGTACGACGTGCTGGTCGGCGTGAACCTGCTGCGCGAGGGGCTCGACCTGCCGGAGGTGACGCTCGTCGCGATCCTGGACGCCGACAAGGAGGGCTTCCTCCGCGGCGAGACGTCGCTGATCCAGACGATCGGCCGCGCCGCGCGCAACATCGGCGGCAAGGTCCTGATGTACGCCGACAAGCACACGGACGCGATGCGCAAGGCGATCGACGAGACCGACCGCCGCCGCGCGATCCAGGTCGCCTACAACGAGGAGCACGGCATCACGCCGGAGACCATCGTCAAGGGCATCTCCGACATCACGGAGTTCCTGATGGGCGATTCGAAGGTCCCGCAGAAGCGCCGCAAGCGCCGCGACAAGCGCACGGACATGGAGCCGGCGGAGATCGAATCGATGCTAGTTGAGCTCGAGGAGGAGATGCTCGCGGCCGCCGAGGAGCTGCGTTTCGAGTACGCCGCGAAGCTCCGCGACGAGATCCGGGAGCTGCGACGCGAATTGCAGGAGGCGACCGCGCCGAGCTGACGGCGTACCCTGGAGCGGGCATGTCCGCGCAGCAGACCAGGGTTCCGGGTGCGGCGTCGAGCGAGGTCGACTTCGAGCTCGAGCGCTTCGAGTACTCCGGCACGGGCCGGATCGAGATCGCCGGCCGCTGGTTCGGCCTGCGCGGGCGCAGGTTCGTCCGCCCCGTCCTCAACCTCACGATCTCCGGCGGCACGCGCCGCCGCGCCATCGCGCTGCTGGAGCACAAGCCCTGGGCGGCCGCCGACGGCGAGACGTGGATCGCCGCCTTCGCCTGGCCCGACGGCTCCGGCGAGGTCGAGCACGCGGAGCTGGAGGTCGGGCCCGGCCTCATGGTCGAGCTGCCCGCGCCGGGCGCGGTCGCCCCCGGCGCCGGCCGCGTCTCCGCGCTGCGCCCGCCCACGCCGATCCCGGCGCCGCTGGCGGTCTCCGAGCCGGCCGGGCGCGTCGAGGCCTCCACCGCGCCCGCGCCGCAGCCGCCCGCGCACCGAGTGGCGCCGCCGTCGGCCACGCCGCGGCGCGATGCGATCAACGCCGCCCAGGCGGAGCGCGACGAGGCGCTCGCCGCGCGCGACGCCGCCGAGTCCGAGCGCGTCACCGCGCTCAACGACCGCGACGACGCCCTCTCCCGCCGCGACGCGGCGCTGCGCGACGTCGACCGCGCCGTCTCCGAGCGCGAGGAGGCCGAGAGCGAGCGGGACCGCCTCCGCACGGAGATCGACCGGATCACCCACGAGCGCGACCATGCCTACGCCGAGCGCAACCGGATGATGCAGGACACGGAGACCGTCGCCCGCGAGCGCGACCAGGCCGCCGCGGAGCGCGACGCCGCCCGCGCCGAGCTCTCCCGCGTCAGTGTTGAGGGGACTCCACGGTTACCTCCACACGGAACTATAGCACCTAGTGGAGTGGATTTGACATTCGCTACCCCCCTGGCCGCAGGTCCGCAAAGCGAATGTCAAATCCAACTCCACTAGAATCCTAGATTTGCTAGTGGTCCTTTAATTCCAACATTCGCAAAGGTGCTTGCTGAAACGGGATGCGAATGTTGGAATTGGACCACTAGCCCGCCTTTTGCGAACCGCGCCGGATGTGGCAGAAGGAGGCGCAATGTCCTCGCCCGTCCAAGACCTGCTGAAAATCCTCGATCTGGAACAGCTTGAGCTCAACCTGTTTCGCGGCCACTCGCCGCAAGCCGGCTGGCAGCGGGTCTATGGCGGCCAGGTCATCGGGCAGGCGCTCGCCGCCGCGTGCCGCACCCTCGATGCGGCAAGCCGGCCGCCGCACTCGCTGCACGCCTACTTCCTGCTGGGCGGCGATCCGAAGGTGCCGATCATCTATGAGGTCGAGCGCATTCGCGACGGCAAGAGCTTCGCCACCCGGCGCGTGGTCGCGATCCAGCACGGCGAGGCCATCTTCATCATGTCGGCGTCGTTCCACGGCGACGAGCCCGGTATCACCCATCAGGCGAAGATGCCGGACGTGCCGACGCCCGAAGAACTCCCGACCTTGGCGGACCTCAAGGAACGCGTATTGCCGATGCCCGAACCGGTGCGGCGGTTCTACGAACGCGAGCGCCCGATCGAGCTTCGTCCGGTCGAGTTCGACCGCTACATGGGCCGCAAGATCGAGAACGGCCGCTTCCACATCTGGCTGCGCGCGACCGGCCGGCTGCCGGACGAGCTTGCGATCCACCAGTGCGTCCTTGCTTACGCGTCCGACATGGGGCTGCTCGATTCCGCACTGGTGCCGCACGGCCGGACCGTGTTCGAGAAATCCATCATGGCGGCGAGTCTCGACCATGCGCTCTGGTTTCACCGCCCGTTCCGCGCCGACGACTGGCTGCTCTACGCACACGACAGCCCAAACCTCGCCGGATCGCGGGGCTTCTCGCGCGGCCTGATTTTCACCCGCGCCGGCACCCTGGTCGCCTCGGTCGCCCAGGAAGGGCTGCTGCGCGAGCGGCGCGCCGAAACCTGACGTCTTGACCAATATGACAGCACCGCTGTCCTGATCTGCCCACAGCCTATCCTCGCCCGCCCGCCAGAAAGGCAATTCGGCGCTTAATTTTCCGGCGCGATGCCGATATCGTGCGCAGGCTTTTGCGCGCCGCGTGAGTTTGCTCCAACTCCCGCGTGCCCAACGTCGGGACTGGACACGGCCGAGGTCGGCTCACTCAACGGAACAACACCCATGAAACTGGTCATCGCGATCATCAAACCCTTCAAGCTCGAGGACGTCCGCGACGCGCTGGTCGCGGTCGGCGTTCACGGCATGACCGTCACCGAGGTCAAGGGATACGGCCGCCAGAAAGGCCACACCGAGATCTACCGCGGCGCCGAATACGCGGTGAACTTCCTGCCCAAGATGCGGATCGAAGTCGCGGTGCCATCCGACCGCGTCGAGAAGGTCGTGGAGGCGATCTCCAACGCTGCCAAGACCGGCCAGATCGGCGACGGCAAGATCTTCGTGACCGGGATCGATCAGGCGGTGCGCATCCGCACCGGCGAGACCGACGTTGACGCACTCTGATCGCTGAACTCACCGGTTGCCCGCCTCGGCCTATCGCCGAGACGGCTGCCGGTCGCCTGCGCCAAATCAAGAAACTTCGACCGAGGGGGAGACCATGACAAAACCCGCATTGGCCATCCGGCTTGCGACAGCGCTCGGACTTGCGTGCTGGACTTCGCCGGGCTTTGCGCAAACCGCCGCCAAGATCGACGCCGCCGACACCGCATGGATGATCTCCGCGACCGGCTTCGTGCTGATGATGACGCTGCCGGGCCTTGCGCTGTTCTACTGCGGCATGGTGCGCAAGAAGAACGTGCTGGCCACCATGGCGCAGAGCCTCGCCGCGCTCATGCTGTGCTCGGTGCTGTGGTTCGCGGTCGGCTACAGCCTGAGCTTCGCAGGCGACGGCCCCTGGCTCGGCACGTTCGAGCGCGTGTTCCTCCGCGGCATGGACATGAACGGGACCTCGCCGTTCGCGCCGACCATCCCGGAAGCATTGTTCATGATCTATCAGATGACCTTCGCGATCATCACGGTCGCGCTGGTCGCCGGCGCGGTCGCGGATCGCATGCGATTCTCGGCGTTCATCTGGTTCTGCGTGTTGTGGCTGCTCGTCGTCTACGTACCGATCGCCCATTGGGTGTGGGGCGGCGGCTTCCTGGCCAAGGAAGGCCTGCTCGACTTCGCCGGCGGCACGGTGGTTCATCTCAACGCCGGCGTCGCCGCGCTGGTGGCCGCCTGGGTGCTCGGCAAGCGCCACGGCTACGGCTCGGACAACTTCGCCCCGTTCAATCTGTCGCTCGCGGTGATCGGAACGGGATTGCTGTGGGTGGGCTGGTTCGGGTTCAACGGCGGCTCGGCCTACGGCGCCAATTCGCGCGCCGTGTTTGCGATCGTCGCCACGCACCTCGCGGCCGCGGCCGGCGCGCTCACCTGGATGGCGCTGGAATGGTGGACCCGCGGCAAGCCGTCGGTCCTCGGCATGATCTCGGGCGCGATCGCGGGCCTCGGCACCATCACGCCGGCCTCCGGCTTCGTGCTGCCATGGCAAGGCGTCATCATCGGCATCGTCGCCGGCGCCCTGTGCTTCTGGGCCTGCACCTGGCTCAAGCGGCGGCTGGGCTATGACGACTCGCTCGACGTGTTCGGCGTGCATGGCGTCGGCGGCGCGACCGGAACGCTGCTCGCCGGCGTGTTCGCGGTCGCGGCGATTTCGGCGGCCCCCGATGTGCCGGCCGGCTTCCCGGGATTGCTCGAGGGCAATCCCCGGCAGGTGCTGATCCAACTCTACGGCATCGCGGTGACGCTGGTCTGGTCCGGCGTGCTGACATTCGTGGTGCTGAAGGTGGTGGAACTGATGGTCCCGCTTCGCGTCAGCCAGCAGCACGAAATCGAAGGACTGGACATCACGCAGCACGGCGAATCGCTGCAGTAATGCCTCGGGTTGCTATGATGACTCGTCATACCAGCCGTGAAGATTGGCGGTTCGCCGCACCGTGATCGTTGAGCGATCCGCCTTATGAATGCGCTGCCAAGCGGGTTTGATCGACCGCGTTCGGCCAACGATGATGGTTCAGGCGCGCTTCCTCACTGACTCCAATTCGGGCATTGATTAATTTCTGTGCAAGAGTGGCATGACTTTGTGCGCCCTCAGCCGCGCCCCGCCCCTGCGCGGCTGGGCTAATCCCGAACCGTTTTATATTTCAGTCATTTAAGCCCTCCGCGACGAACTGGCACGGCGCTTGATTGATGACGAGCGGCATCGCTGCCCGAGTGTCGTTCGTGCCGCGTAGCCCAGCTGAGACCGCCTGTTCCGCGAACGTGCGGACCAGGGCTCAAGGGGGATTGCATCGATGAAAATTGTCATGGCCATCATCAAGCCGTTCAAACTGGACGAGGTCCGTGACGCCCTAACGGCGATCGGCGTGCACGGGATGACCGTCACGGAGGTCAAAGGCTACGGGCGTCAGAAGGGCCACACCGAAATCTATCGCGGCGCCGAGTATGCGGTGAGCTTCCTGCCGAAAGTGAAAATCGAAGTGGCGGTGGCGTCCGACCAGGTCGAGAAGACCATCGAGACCATCACCAACGCCGCCAAGACCGGTCAGATCGGAGATGGAAAAATCTTCGTCCTGGGCCTCGACAGCGCCGTGCGCATTCGCACCGGCGAAACCGACGCTTCGGCACTCTAATCCCGCACCTCAAAGGCCATCGACAGGAGTTATCATGACGTTAAAGACATCAACCCGTGCGGGACAGATCGCTCTGACGCTCGGGGTCCTGCTGGGCATCTCGCTTTACATGCTCGCGACCGGCTCTGCCTGGGCCGAAGAGGCCGCGGCACCGCCGCCGCCGACCTTCAACAAGGGCGACAACGCCTGGATGCTCACCTCCAGCGTGCTCGTTCTGCTGATGACGATTCCGGGCCTGGCGCTGTTCTACGGCGGCATGGTGCGTTCCAAGAACATGCTCTCCGTGCTGATGCATGTGTTCTACTCGGTCTGCATCGTCGTTCTGATCTGGGTGATCTACGGCTACAGCCTGACCTTCACCGGCGGCTCCCCGTTCATCGGCGGTTTCGACAAGATATTCCTGAAGGGCATCACGACCAACTCGCAGGCCGCCACGTTCTCTGTCGGCGTGACGATCCACGAACTCGTCTACGTCGCGTTCCAGATGACGTTCGCGGCCATCACTCCGGCACTGATCGTCGGCGCGTTCGCTGAGCGTATGCGGTTCGCCGCAGTGGCGCTGTTCATTCCGCTGTGGGTGACGTTCGTCTATTTCCCGATCGCCCACATGGTCTGGTACTGGGCCGGCCCAGACGCCATCGACGCCGCCGCCAAGGCGCTCGCAGCCGCGACCGACGAAGCCGCCAAGACCGCCGCGCAGGCCAAGCTCGACGAAGTCCTGGCGGACGCCGGCCAGATCTTCAAATGGGGTGCGATCGACTTCGCGGGCGGCACCGTGGTGCATATCAACGCCGGCATCGCCGGTCTGGTCGGCGCTCTCGTGGTCGGCAAGCGCGTCGGCTTCGGCAAGGAGATCATGGCGCCGCACTCGCTCACCATGACGATGATCGGCGCCTCGCTGCTGTGGGTCGGCTGGTTCGGCTTCAACGCCGGCTCGAACCTTGAAGCGAACGGCGGCGCTGCGCTCGCGATGGTCAACTCCTTCGTGGCGACCGCGGCGGCAGCGATGTCGTGGATGTTCGCCGAGTGGATGGTGAAGGGTAAGCCGTCGATGCTCGGCGCGCTCTCCGGCTGCATCGCCGGCCTCGTCGCCGTCACCCCGGCGGCCGGATACTCCGGTCCGATGGGCGCGCTCGTGCTCGGCCTGGTCGCCGGCGTGGTGTGCTTGTTCTTCTGCACCACGGTCAAGAATGCGCTCGGCTACGACGACGCACTCGACGTGTTCGGCGTCCACTGCATCGGCGGCATCGTCGGCGCGCTGGCCACCGGCATCGTGGTCAATCCGGCGCTCGGCGGTCTCGGCATCATGGACTACGCGGTCGGCAAGATCGCCGATTACGATTTCGCCACGCAGATGATCGCGCAGGGCAAGGCCGTGCTGACCACACTGGTCTGGTCGGGCGTGGTCTCGTTCATCATCTACAAGGTGGTCGATGTCCTCGTCGGTCTGCGGCCGTCGGTCGAGAAGGAGCGCGAAGGCCTCGACATCACCGACCACGGCGAACGCGCCTACACGGCCTGAGCGCCGGCATGAGATACGGTTAGGGCGGACGACCCGGCACCGCCCTCGCCGTCGGGAGGCCCCAGCGCAAGCTGGGGCCTCTCACTTTTTTGATGACCACGTATTTGGCTGCGTTGATCGTACTGCGCATGCGCTGAACTGGCTCGCACATCTGGCGACGCGACCGTGGTATGTTCCAAGTGGAACCATGGTCCTCTCGCTGGTGGCTCAATGACCATTCGGCTTGTACGGCGCAGAGACTTCGTCGCATTGCTCGGCGGCGCGGCGGCGGTGTGGCCGCTCGCGGCGCATGCGCAGCAGCCAGCGCTGCCTGTGATCGGATTTCTGCGCAGCACGCCGGCTGCGCCCTTTGCACACTTGGTCGAGGCGCTGCGCCAGGGCCTCAAGGATGAAGGGCTCAACGAGGGGCGCAATTTTGCGATCGAACAGCGCTCGGCCGACAATCAGCACGACCGGCTTCCCGAACTGGCCGCCGATCTGATTCGCCGGCAGGTGTCGGTGATCGTCGGCAACCAGCTTGCGATCATGGCCGCAAAGGCGGCGACGAACACGATCCCGCTGGTGTTCGTCGTGGCGGATGATCCGGTCAAGAGCGGGCTTGTCGCCAATCTCAACCGGCCGACCGGCAATGTTACGGGAGTCACATTCTTCGGCGGCAGCGAACTCAATCCCAAGCGCCTGGAGCTGCTCCGCGAGCTCGTCCCCAAGGCCGGCACGGTCGCGATCCTGCTGGACCCCAGCTACGAGGCGTTGGCGCGGCAACTTCCGGACACCGAGGCGGCCGCCCGCGCGCTCGGGCTACGCACCGTCGTCGTGAAGGCTGACAACGAAGCAGGCCTCGCGCCGGCATTTGCAACCATCGCGCAATCCGGCGCCGGCGCCATGCTGGTGTCGGGCGGGCCGTTTTTCACCAGCCAGCGGCGAGCTCTGGTCGAATTGGCGGCGCGACATCGCGTTCCGGCAATCTACGACCTGGTAGAATTTGTGCGGGCCGGCGGGCTCATCAGCTATTCGGCGAGCATCGCGGGAGCTTATCGCCAGGCCGGGGTGTATGCCGGAAAAATTCTCAAGGGCGCCAAGCCATCCGATCTGCCGGTGCTGCAGCCGACTACGTTCGAGCTGGCCTTCAACCTCAAGACCGCCCGCACGCTGGGACTCGAAGTGCCGCCGTCGATCCACCTGCGGGCGGACGAGGTGGTCGAATAGCGTGCTGCGGCCCACGCGGTGTGCTCGGGTTTCCGCTTTTTCTCCCTCCCCGGCATCGCTATATTGCCGCCATGACAAAGCTTCTCGAACAGGCGATCGCAAAGGTACGCGAGCTTCCGGAGAGCGATCAGGATGCCGCCGCCGATGCGCTATTCGCCCATTTGGCCGGCGATCACCATCGATTTGGGTTGACCGCCGAGCAAATCGCGGATGTGACCCGCATCCGGCAAGATTTGCGTGACGGGCGGTCGAACCTCGCGAGCGATGACGAGATGGCGGCGCTCTGGAAGAAGTGCGGTCTGTGAGGCTGCGCTATTCGTTAGCGGCGCGAGTTCATATCTCGCAAATTTACGACTACATCAATGAGCGAAACCCTCTTGCCGCAATGCGAGTCGTCGCGCGCATTCGCGTCGCGGCGGAACGGCTCGCCGACCACCCTCTCATGGGCCGTGCGGGGGTTGTCGCCGACACACGCGAATGGGTGGTCAGCGGCTTGCCGTATATCATTGTCTACGAAGTCCATACGGACCGCGGGGAAGTGGTGGTACTTGGCGTCTATCATGGCGCGCAACTCCGCCCCGGGCAGATTGGCGACGAATGATGAGCCACCGAAGAAGCAGTCCCTAGCAGTGGGCTGCCAGTTCAACTGGTCAATCTCCCCCTGACCCCACCGCCATGCACGTGCCCCCTTGCGCAGCGCCGCTTCGGGCAGCTTAAGTCCGCCAATGACCATCGCCGAACGCCTCTCCTCACCGCCGCGGGCCGAGCAAGGCCGCTCACCATTTGTCCGGCTGCGCGAGCTGCTGGGCGATCTCCCGCCCGGTAAGCCGGCCATCAGCCTCGCGGTCGGCGAGCCGCAGCACGCCGTGCCGTCGTTCGTTGGCCCAGTGCTGGCCGCGCATCTTGCGGAATTCGGCAAGTATCCGATGAACAAGGGGCTCGACGAGTTCTGCCAGGCGGTCGCCCATTGGCTCGGCCGCCGCTACCGCCTGCCCCGTCCGATCGATCCGGCGACCGAAGTGCTGGTGCTCAACGGGTCGCGCGAAGGCCTGTTCCTCGCCGCGATCGCTGCCTCCCGCTGGGCCACTGGCCGAGCCGGCAAGCCCGCGATCCTGACGCCGAATCCGTTCTACGGCGCCTACGAGGCCGGCGCCATGGCGGCGCATTGCGAGACCGTCTACCTGCCGGCGACGGCCGCCACCGGCTTCCTGCCCGACCTCGACGCTCTGCCGGACGACCTGCTGGCCCGGACGGTGGCGTTCTATCTCGCCTCGCCGGCCAATCCGCAGGGCTCGGTGGCTAGCCCGGCGTATTACGCCCGGCTGGTGGAGTTGGCCCGGCGATTCGGCTTCCTGGTCTTCAGCGACGAGTGTTACTCGGAAATCTATACCCAGCAGGCGCCGCCCAGCGTCCTGGAGGCCGCGGGTCCCGACTACCGCAATGTGGTGGTCTTCCAGTCGCTGTCGAAGCGCTCGAACCTGCCCGGGCTGCGAATCGGATTCGTTGCCGGCGACGCTAAGTTCCTCGCGCGCTTCCTCGACTTCCGGAACGTATCCTCGCCGCAGGTGCCGATCCCGGCACAGCGGGTCGCCATCACCGCCTACGGGGACGAGCGGCACGTCGAGGAGAACCGCCGTCTCTACGCGCTGAAATTCGACTTGGCCGACCAGATCCTCGGCGACCGGTACGGCTATCGGCGGCCGGCCGGCGGTTTCCTGCTGTGGCTCGACGTCTCGGCCCACGGCAGCGACGAGGAGGTCACGCTGCGGCTATGGCGCGAGGGAGGAATACGGGTCGTGCCGGGCAGCTATCTGGCTCGCGACCAGGCCGACGGCTCGAACCCCGGCCGCGGTTACATCCGCGTCGCGATGGTGCAGGACCAGGAGACGACCGCCGAGGCGCTGCACCGCCTTGTCGCAGTGCTCGGCTGACGGGCCGGAATTCCAAGTTCCCTCGTACTTTCCCGGGCACTTTTCCGTTGAATTTCAGGGTCGGAAGGATACTGGCAACTTATTGATTCTAGGGTTGCTTAGGTTCGGGCTTCCGCAACAAGTCCTCGCCGCTCGAATATTGCGGACTGCTAACTCAAGTACGGGGGGCGCAACGGCATGCGGGCAATCGAACGCGGCCTCGAGGGTCTCGGTCTCCTTTCGGATTCGCTGCGCGAGCAGCTCGGCCGCCGGCTGCGCGAGCTCAGCGGAGTGGCGCTGATTCTCCTGGCGTTGGCGTTGGCACTGGCGCTCGCCACCTGGTCCGTCAAGGACCCCTCGCTCAGCCACGCCACCAACGCGCCCATGCGCAACATGCTGGGCGTGCCAGGCGCCATCGGCGCCGACCTCCTGATGCAGCTTTTCGGAATCGCGGCAATTGCCATCGTCCTGCCGCTCGCGATCTGGGGCTGGCGGCTGGTCACGCACCGCGTGCTGTGCCGCGAGGGCTTGCGGGTGATGTTCTGGGTGATCGGCGTGATGCTGGCCGCGGGCTGCGCGGCCGCGCTACCGCGTGGAACCGGATGGCCTTTGCCGGCCGGCCTCGGCGGCGTTGTGGGCGATGCCGTCGTCCGCCTCCCGACGTGGCTTGCCGGTGGCGCGCTGGAGGGATGGACGCGTGTCGCGGTGATGCTCACGACCGGCGTCACCATGCTGCTGTGTCTCACGCTCGCGGCAGGTTTCCGATTGCGGCAGCCGCCCAAGCCGAAGAAAGCCGTCAAGCCCAAGGTGGCGGCGGCCGCGGACCCCGACCGCGATGCCGACGAGGAACGTGCATGGATTTCACTCGGCTGGCTCGCGCACGGTTTTCTCAGCCTGAAAGCGCGCATCGTCCGCCTGATTGCGGGCCGCCCCGCCGCCGCGCCCCGGCGCGCTCCGCCGGTCCCGGCCCAGAGCCGTCTTGAGCCGCGCTTCGAAGGCGCCACGCTCGCGACTCTGGCGCCGCAACTCGACGAAGAAATGGTAGCCGACGAAGAGGAGGACGAAGAAGCCGACGACGAGCCCGTTCGCCCGGCACCGCGCAAGCCGAAGGCGGCGCCGCGCGCGTCCCGCAAGTCGGGCGGCTATCAGTTGCCGCCGCTCGATCTTCTCGCCATGCCGAAATCCGTGGGGCGCGCCACGCTCAGTCCGGAAGCGCTGCAAGCCAACGCGACCTCGCTCGAAGGCGTGCTCCAGGATTTCGGCGTACGTGGCGAGATCATCAATGCGCGGCCCGGCCCGGTGGTCACGCTCTACGAGCTCGAGCCCGCGCCCGGCATCAAGTCGTCGCGCGTGATCGGGCTCGCCGACGACATCGCACGCTCGATGAGCGCGCTTTCGGCACGCGTCGCCGTGGTATCGGGCCGGAACGCCATCGGCATCGAGCTGCCGAACCCGACGCGTGAAAAGGTGTTCTTCCGCGAGCTGCTCGCCACCAAGGACTACGACGACTCCACCGCCAAGCTGCCGCTCTGTCTCGGCAAGACCATCGGCGGCGAGCCGGTGATCGTCGATCTCGCCCGCATGCCGCATCTGCTGATCGCCGGCACCACCGGCTCCGGCAAGTCGGTCGCCATCAACACCATGATCCTGAGCCTGCTGTACCGGCTCAAGCCCGAGCAGTGCCGGCTGATCATGGTCGATCCGAAGATGCTGGAGCTCTCGGTTTACGACGGCATTCCGCATCTCCTCACGCCCGTCGTCACGGATCCCAAGAAGGCCGTGGTCGCGCTGAAGTGGGCGGTGCGCGAGATGGAGGAACGTTACAAGAAGATGTCGAAGCTCGGCGTGCGCAACATCGACGGCTACAACACTCGGCTGGCCGAAGCCAAAGCAAAGGGCGAGGGGCTGTCGCGCACGGTGCACACCGGCTACGACAAGGAGAGCGGCGAGGCGATCTACGAGAAAGAGCAGCTCGATCTCGAGCCCCTGCCCTACATCGTCATCATCGTCGACGAGATGGCCGACCTGATGATGGTCGCCGGCAAGGACATCGAGGGCGCGGTGCAGCGGCTGGCCCAGATGGCGCGCGCCGCCGGCCTGCACGTCGTGCTCGCCACGCAGCGGCCGTCGGTCGACGTCATCACCGGCACCATCAAGGCGAACTTCCCGACCCGCATCTCCTTCCAGGTCACCTCCAAGATCGACAGCCGCACCATCCTGGGCGAGCAGGGCGCCGAGCAGCTCCTCGGCCAGGGCGACATGCTCTACATGGCGGGCGGCGGCCGAATCAGCCGCGTGCACGGGCCGTTCTGCTCCGACGAGGAAGTCGAGAAGATCGTGCGCCACCTGAAGTCGCAGGGCACGCCGCAGTACCTCGAAGCGGTCACCGCCGCCGAGGAAGAGGTCGACGAGGACGGCAACCCGGTGTTCGACGGCACCGGCATGGGCCAGGCCGGCGACGCCACCGACCTCTACCAGCAGGCCGTGCAGGTCGTGCAGCGCGACAAGAAGGCCTCGACCAGCTACATCCAGCGCCGGCTGCAGATCGGCTACAACCGCGCCGCCTCCCTGATGGAGCGAATGGAGCAGGAGGGCATCGTCGGCCAGCCGAATCATGCAGGAAAGCGCGAGATTCTGGTGGGTGGCGAGCACGAGGAGCGCTATTGACAGCCGCCCGCCGGCTGCCGACCGTGGTCCGGAGCGAATGAGCCGTGATGTCGCCACATCGGCTCGCTATCGGACGAAGCGGCAGGGGCTGGAGCGGAGAGGGATATGGCTGGCACGAGCCACCAGGGGCTGTTGGTCGGCGCTTTGATCGGGTGTTTGGCGGCCTTCACCGGCCAGGCTACGGCTCAGGTTCCTCTGCCCACTCCGGCGCCGCAAGCCAAGGAACGTAGCGGCGCTCCTGCCCCGGCGGCACCCCGGCAGGCCCAGCAGCCGCAGGCCGCCGCTCCCAGCGAAGCTCCCGGCTTCAATCCGCTGAGCGGCCTCAAGTCGCTCTTCAACCTCGACCGCCAGTCCAATTTCGACGCCAAGCAACGTGCCCAGGTCGACCGGGTCAGCCAATATCTCTCCAGCGTCCACCAGTTGATCGGGAACTTCGTCCAGGTCGGACCTGACGGCGGCCGGGTGCGCGGCAATTTCTACATTCAGAAGCCGGGCCGCGTCCGCTTCGAGTACGACCCGCCGACGCCGATCGACATCATCGCCGACGGCCGTTCGGTCATCGTGCGCGACCGCAAGCTGGCGACGCAGGACCTCTATCCGCTGTCACAGACGCCGTTGCGCTTCCTGCTGGCCGAACGCATCGACCTGATGCGCGACACCAACGTGGTCGGCGTGCATTCCGACGACGTGTTCGTCACCGTGGTGATCGAGGAGCGCCAGCCGCTGATCGGCACCAGCAAGTTGATGATGATGGTCGGCGCCAAGGATTATCAGCTCAAGCAATGGACGGTCACCGACCCGCAGGGCTACGACACCACCGTCGCGGTTTCCAACCTCGACACCAAGACCCGGCCCGACCCGAACATGTTTACGATCATCTATGATCGGAGCATGCAGTAACGGCCCGGTGCTCTGTTCACGCGATCCCCGGCATTGCCCAGCCCGTACTCACGATCCATATGACGATCTGAATATTTCACGTCGCCGGGCGCAAGCTCCGGCATGACAAACATGCGCCTCACCGTCACGACCTGGAACATCAATTCGGTCCGGCTGCGCATCGACGCGGTGGCGCGGTTCATCAAGTCGGTCCGTCCCGATGTCCTGTGCCTGCAGGAGACGAAGTGTCCGGACGACAGGTTCCCGCTCAAGCGCTTCAAGCGCCTCGGCTACGAGCATGTCGCGCTCAACGGTCAGAAGGGCTATCACGGCGTCGCAGTGCTTTCGCGCCTGCCGTTCGAGGCCTTCAACATCCAGTCGTTCTGCGGCAAGACCGATTGCCGGCATATCTCGGCCACGCTGGGTGAACGCGCCGGGCTCAGGGATCCGATCACCGTGCACAATTTCTATGTGCCGGCCGGCGGCGACACGCCCGATCCCGACATCAATCCGAAGTTCGCGCACAAGCTTTCGTTTCTCGACGAGATGCGCGCCTGCGACGCGCTCCGCTGCGGCAACAACAGCCGGATGATCCTGCTGGGCGACCTCAACGTCGCGCCGCTGGAGCACGACGTCTGGAGTCACAAGCAGATGCTGCGCGTCGTCTCGCATACGCCGATCGAATGCGAAAAGCTCACCGGCGTCCAACGCACCGGAGGCTGGGTCGATGCCATGCGCATGCTCGTGCCCGAACCGGCGAAGCTCTACACGTGGTGGAGCTACCGCTCGCCCGATTGGGTGACGGCCGACAAGGGGCGAAGGCTCGATCATATCTGGGTCGCGCCCGCCCTCGCAGATCGGGTCACCGGCCTCAAGATCTCAAGAGATTCGCGCGGCTGGCCGCGGCCGTCCGACCATGTGCCGGTGACCGCGACATTCGAGATCGGCTGAGCGCCGGATCAAGCGGCGCGACGATCACAGACCTCTGGCGCCGGCGCCCACGTCCGCAGCTCGCGCAGCCGCGACAGCGCTGCAACGGCCGACGGCGCTGGCTCGCGCTGCAGCCGTTGCATCCGCCCATAAAGGTAGAGCACGAGCTTGGCGACGCGCCGTCCCGCCGTCCGGTGCGCCTGCTGGCGGCCATGAAGCCGCAGCAGCAGCACGGTGGCCTTGCCGAGTTCGACCTTCAGTTCCCTGACCTCGGCGGCCTTGCGGCCAATCTCGGCGCGATAGCCGACGACGCTGGCCTTGGCTTCCTCCGCGATGGTCTCGAGCCGGCTGACCTTCATGGCAAAATCGGCGCGCAGCAGGTCACGCTGCGCGTGCATCTCCTCCACCGACGCCGGCGTCGCGGCGCGCAGCTTGCGGGCCGTCAGCCGTACCGCGCGCTCGTGCACCGCCGGCATGAACGCCAGCATCACGGCGCTGCCGGCCAGGAATCCGATGCCGAGGAACATCAACTGCTCAAGCATGACGCAACTCACTCACACTCGTCGGCAACCGACCGCTGGACGACGCGTCACATGCCCGCCTTGGCGACCTTGGTCTTTTTGGCGGACCCTCGCTTGGTGGACGTGACCTGTTCGGGCGTGGCCTGTTCTGGCATGACCTGTTCGGCGACCTTCACGCGGCTGTCGCGCAGCTTCGAGGCGATGCGGTGCCAGTCGCCGCCAGCCTGGATGTGGGCTGGGTCGGCACCCGGCATCGGCCGCGACAGGCCGTACTTGCCGCGATTGCGGTCGATCCACCGCCACACCGCGCGATGATCGCCATCCGCCGAGATGATGTCGATGGCGCGGCCGTTGCCGTAACCGCCGGTCGCGCGCGAACCGCCGTGCAGCGAGTTGCCGCCGCTCGCCTTGAACCCCGCCGCGATGCGCTGGCGATAGTCGTCGCGGAACGCGCTCAGCATCGACCAGCGCACGCCGTCGGCATCCATCGCGCGGCCCGCATGAAAGAGTTGCTCGCGGAAGTCGCGGTCCATGCCGCGGATGACGTAGTCCTGGAGCGACATGTTGACTCGCTTGGCGGCCGCCGGATCCTTCCAGGTGAAGTCGCCGCTGCCGTCCTTCTTGATCGGCACCCGCTGATAGACTTCCCACAGATACTCGTCGACCTCGTCCATCGGCGAAGCCGCCCGCTTGACCGCCGGTTCCGGCGTGGGTCCGGGCGTGATGGCGGCCGTCACGATCGCATCTCCCTTCGGCGCGACGCGCGCGAGCGCTTCGGGCTCGCCGGCGCGTTCGGGCGCCAGCGAGATTTCGGTCGGAGCGGAATCGACCGCGCCGGCCGGCGCGGTCAGCGCCTCCCACTCGATCGCGGCCTGCACGCCGAGCACTTCGCTCAGTTCGCCACCGGTCTTTGCATCGCCTTCCGGGAGCGTGACGGGGCTGAACATCGCGGCCGACGCGAGCTGATAGGATCGCGGAGCCTCACTGATCCAGCCGCCGTCTTTCGGCGTCGGAAACGGACTCGATTGCGCCAACGGCAGCGCGACGAAAAATACCGACACGCCGCACAGCAGTCCCGCGGTCAGAACCGCAAAGCTCGAGATTCGGTCAGACGACGCCCCGGCGAACAATCCCCGCATATTCCCCCCAGTGTTCCCCAACACTCCGGCCATCTCTAGCGACACCGGCGGCCGCAATGCGGCGGCCCGATCGCTCAAATTGCCGGGATCGCGATCATCTTCGCTTAGTGTTAGCTCGGGGTTAGCGTTTAGCGTTAGCTGCGGGTTAACGCTTGCCGGTCCGCTGCGCGCGTGCGCAGCTTGCTATTCCGGGCTCTGCGGATCCAGAACGTCGCGCACGGAAAACATCTCGCCCAGCGACTGCTCGCTCCGCCTGCTGAGAACATCGCGCAAGCGGCGCGCCGAGTCCGGAAAGCTTTCCAGCATCTTGAGGAACAGCGTGCGCGGAATGCGCAGCACGCTCGACGGCTCCAGCGCGGTCGCGGTCATGGCCCGCTTGGTTTCGGTAATCATCGCAAGCTCGCCCAGCAGCGTGAGCGGCCCGACCTTGATGTTGTCGCCGAGCACCGAGTTCGCCGACAGCGAGAACGATCCCTCCTGCACCACAAAGCCGCCGTCCGCCGTCTCGCCGGCGTTGAACAACGCCTCGCCGCTGTGGACGTAACGGTTCTCCGCGCCGATCGCCAAAATCCGTAGTGCGTCGCGGCCCAGCAGATTGAGCGTCGGCACGCGTTCGAAGAACGCAATATCGTCTTCGATAGTCATCGATCGCGACTAGTGGTCCAATTCCAACATTCGCATCCCATTTCAGCTGGCTCCTTTGCGAATGCTGGAATCAAAGGACCACGAGCAAATCTATGTTTCTAGTGGAGTTTGGATTTGACATTCGCTTTGCGAGTTCGCTGCCAAGCTGGGTAGCGAATGTCAAATCCACTCCACTAGGGCACCAGTTTATAGCCACCCGCTTCGGTCACCAGGATGGCGGGGCTGGCGGCATCCCGTTCGACCTTTTGGCGCAGCCGGTAGATGTGAGTCTCCAACGTGTGCGTGGTGACGCCCGAATTGTAGCCCCAGACTTCCTGCAGCAGCGTTTCGCGCGACACCGGCCGCTGACCGGCGCGGTAGAGATACCGCAGGATCGCGGTTTCCTTTTCGGTCAGCCGAACCTTGTTGCCCTTGGAATTGAGCAGCAGCTTCGCGCTCGGCCGAAACGTGTAGGGGCCGATCGCGAACACCGCGTCTTCGCTCGCCTCGTGCTGACGCAATTGCGCTCTGATTCGCGCCAGCAGGACGGCAAACCGGAACGGCTTGGCGACGTAATCGTTGGCGCCGGATTCGAGCCCCAGGATGGTGTCGGAATCGGTGTTGTGGCCGGTCAGCATGATGATCGGCGCCTTGAAGCCGTTCTTGCGCAGGATGCGAACGGCCTCGCGGCCGTCCACGTCGGGCAGCCCCACATCCATGATGACCAGGTCGATCTGGCCGGCTTTCGCCGCCTGAACCCCCTTGGTGCCGTTATCGACCGCGATCGCCTCGAACTCCTCGTGCAGCGCCAACTGCTCGACCAGCGCTTCGCGCAGTTCGGCGTCGTCATCCACGATCAGGATCTTGCGAGTATTCGACATTCTCCAATAGCCTCTGGGCAGGCCTCACCGCTTCTGCGGCATTGCGCGAAGTAGAGCATTCGGGGCCAAAAGAGCAAGCGGGGTTTACCTTTGGCCAATGCTGTACGGTTTCGGGACGGCGAGCGCCCGTGGGGCAGCGCCTACTCGCTGATCCGCGTCCGCACCCGGCCCGGAAGCCGCACCCGGGGCGTACTGCTGGCCGGCCATCGGGCGATCCCGGTCGTGCTCGGCCGCGGCGGCATCCTGGCCAACAAGCGGGAGGGCGACGGCGGCACCCCGTTGGGCCGCTTCCGGCTGCGCCGGCTGTGGTGGCGGGCCGATCGCCTGCCGCGTCCGGCGACTCGCCTGCCGGCACGCCGGCTGACCACGGACATCGCCTGGTGCGAGGATCCGGCCGACCGGCGCTACAATCGTCCGTTCCGGCGGTCGGCCAATGAACCAGGGGACCGGCTGTGGCGTAGCGACCGGTTGTACGATCTCATCATCGAGATCGACCACAACACCAGGCCGCGCATCGCCGGCCGGGGCAGCGCGGTGTTCGTCCATGTGGCGCGGCCGAATCGCGGCCCGACCGCGGGCTGCGTCGCGCTCGATGCCGGGGTTCTGCGCGGCCTGCTGGCGCAGGCTTGGGCCGCGGACCCGCATCGACATTCGATAACGCAATTCGGATTCACGCCGCCGGCATAGCCCGGCTGCCGAAGATCGCCGTTCCGACCCGCACATGGGTGGCGCCGAACGCGATCGCGGTCGCGAAATCGGCGCTCATGCCCATCGACAGCAGCTTCAGTCCGTTGCGGCGGGCGATCTTGGCGGTCAGCGCGAAATGCGGCGCCGGCGGTTCGTCAGCCGGCGGGATGCACATCAGGCCGGCGATCGTGAGCCCATAGGTTTCGCGGCACGCCGCGAGGAAAGCATCGGCCGCTTCGGGCAGGATGCCGGCCTTCTGCGGCTCGGCACCTGTATTGATCTCGACGAACAGCAGCGGGCTACGGCCCTGCCGGTCGATCTCCTGCGCGAGCGCCTGGGCGAGGCTCGGCCGGTCGACCGAGTGAATCGCGTCGAACAGCATCACGGCGTCGCGCGCCTTGTTCGATTGCAGCGAGCCGACGAGGTGAAGCTCGATTCCGGGTTGGCGCTCCTTGAGCGCGGGCCACTTGGCCTTCGCCTCCTGAACGCGATTTTCGCCGAACACCCGCTGGCCGCTGGCGATCACGGGTTCGATCGCTTCGGCGTCGAACGTCTTCGAGATCGCCACCAGCGTCACCGACGCCGGGTCGCGGCCGGCATCGGCACAGGCCTTTGCGACGGCGTCGCGCACCGACGCCAGCCGCTCCGAGGAGTCTTTCAGATCATGCATTCAGGCCACCAACGCTTGCGTCAACTCGCCGTCTCGCTCGCGCGGGCCGGCGAAGCACCGCCAGCGAGAACCTGCTGTACCTTACGGGTCAACGCGTCGGCGGTGAACGGCTTGGAGAGCAACTCGACGTCCGGATCGAGCCGGCCCTCGTGAATAATGGCATTGCGCGTGTAGCCGGTCGCGAACAGCACCTTCACGGCCGGCCGCCGGCGCAGCACTTCGTCGGCGAGCTGCCGTCCGTTCATGCCGCCCGGCAGGACCACATCGGTGAACAGCAGTTCGATCGCGGGCTCACCATCGAGCAGCCGCAAGGCCGTCGCGCCGTCCGGCGCCGACAGGATGCGATAGCCGCGATCCCGCAGCGCCTCGCAGGCAAACCGGTTGACCTGCTCGTCGTCTTCGACGAGCAGAATCGTTTCGTGGTGCGCGCTCTGCGGCGCGTCATCGCTGCGCGCCGGCTCAGCATGCCAATCCGGTACCGCGCTCGAATCCATCAGGCGCGGGAAGTAGAGCTTCACGGTCGTACCCTCGCCGGGCTCGCTGTAGATGCGGAAATGCCCGCCGGACTGCTTGACGAAACCGTAGACCATGCTCAAGCCGAGACCCGAGCCCGCGCCCGTCGGCTTGGTGGTGAAGAACGGCTCGATCGCCCGCTCGATCAGGTCCTTGCTCATGCCGCCACCGGAGTCGCTCACCGCAACCATGACGTACTGTCCCGGCGCGAAGTCGCCGCCCGCTTCCGCCGTGTAAACCTCATCGAGATACGCATTGGCGGTTTCGATCGTCAGCCGTCCGCCATTGGGCATCGCGTCGCGCGAATTGACCGCGAGATTGAGGATGGCGTTTTCAAGCTGGTTGGGATCGACCGCCGCCTTCCACATTCCGCCGGCGAGGACGGTTTCGACCTGCACGGTCTCGCCCAGCGTCTGCCGCATCAATTCCGACATGCCCTGCACCAGCCGGTTGATGTCGACCGCCTTCACTTCGAGCGGATGCTGCCGCGAGAACGCCAGCAGGCGCCCGACCAGGGACGCGGCGCGCTCGGATGCGCGGCGCGCAGAATTGAGAGAACGGACGATACGCTCGTCGGCTTCGGTTTCGCCCTTCAGGCGCCGCAGCGCGAGATCGATGTTGCCCAGGATGGCGGTGAGCAGGTTGTTGAAGTCGTGCGCGATGCCGCCGGTCAGGCGGCCCACCGCTTCCATCTTCTGCGCCTGGCGCAGCGCCAGCTCGGTGACCTCCCGGCGCGCCGTCTCCTGGCGCAATTCTTGATGCGCGGCGGCTTCGCGCCGCGTCCGGCGCAGCGCCACGATGCCGAGGCCGAACATCGCGAGCGTTGCCGGAACGCCGAAGATCAGATGCCTCGACATATCGGCCAGCCACATGTCCGTGACCGCGGCTTTCTCGATGCCGTGCACCACATACACGCCATGCCGCGGAATCTTGCGGTAGACATAGATTCGCTCGGCGCCATCGAACGGCGACGCGACGACGTCGAAACTTCCCTGTTCGGGCGATTGCCGGATGGCCCGCAGGAAGGCTCCGTCCGCAGGAACGCGCGTGACCTCCTTCGAGACTTCGGGATAGCGCACCAGCACCGCGCCATCCTGACGGATCAACGCCACGATCGCCGGCGGCGGCAGCCGCGAGTAGTAGTCGAAGAAATAATCGGGCGAAATCGAGATCGAAGTCACGCCGGCGAACTCACCGTCCTTGCCGACCCGCTTGCGGCTGAGCGCGAAGAAGCGCGGCTGGCCCTGAGCGTTGGCGGTGCGTGCGCGGACCACCTCGCCGATGAAGACGCCCTGCACGAGATTGTCGCGATGCGCCCGGAAATACTCACGGTCCGACAGGTCGAGCCGCGGCATCGGAAAGACCGTGCCGGCGACCACCGGATGACCGTCCCGGTCGACGATCCATAGATCGGCAAGTTGCGGCAACGTATCGGTCAGCGTCTTGAGGCGTCCGTGGAACGCACCCTCCGCCGCCCGGATATCCTCGTCGCTCACGCCGCTCAGCAGTTCATCGAGATAACGCGCCGTCAGGTCGAAGGTCTCGAACACTTTGAGCCCGTGCTCATGCACAGTGCCGAGCGTGCGCGCCAGCCGGTCGCGCGCGTCGGCCATATGGCCGCGATAGGAGATGATCGCGGCGACCGCGAAAACCAACAGCGGGAGGACGATCGACGCCGCCAGCAGCCACCACAGCGGGCGCTCGGCGCGTTTTTCGTGCTCGCCGCGTATCGGGACAGATTTCGAGGTGAAGAAACGGCGGAACTGCATGTTTTGGGGGCTCGTAGGTTGCGCAAACCCTACGGTTAACCACCGCCAAACTCAATCAATGTCGTCATCTGCCTTGTGCGTCGGATGGAACCACGCTCTCGTCGCTGGCCGGCACGAGGAAAGTTCCGTTGGCGCGCCACCGGCCCGCCAGTGTCCGCGCCGGAGTTCGTTCATGACGGGCAATCAGCCGGCGCGAACATCGTTACGCGGGGCAGGCGAATGCTCCCGACTTCATACGGCAAATCTTAACCCACGATTTTCCTGGCAGCCTGTTGGGGCTCACATGGTCAGCTTATTCACCGATCTTTTCGTGTTTTCCGCATATGGTGGCGCCCTTCAATGTCCACTGTTCAGACCCTCACATGTACAAAGTGTTCGACTGCATCGCCCACGAGCATGATTTGCGGCTCGTCGTCCTGGCGGCCATCATCTGCGCGTTGGGCTCGTACACGGCGATCAGCTTGCTTCAGCATGTCCGCAAGTCGGGCGCCCGCATGTGGTGGATTTGGCTTGCCATCTCCGCGACGTCCACCGGCTTCTCGATCTGGGCAACGCATTTCATTGCGATGCTGGCGTTTTCGCCCGGCGTCGCCACCGGCTACAACATCGCCCTGACCGGATTTTCGCTCGTCATCGCGATCGTCCTGACCGGGCTCGGCTTGGCCGTTGCGATCGCGCCGCACTCCCGCACTGCCGCCTGGCTGGGCGGCGCCATGGTGGGCGGCGGCATCGCGGCGATGCACTACACCGGCATGGCGGCGTTCGAAGTCCCCGGCCGAATTGTTTGGGATCCGGTGCTGGTGGCGGTGTCGATTGCGCTCGGCTGCGTCATCGGGTCCGCCGCGCTGTTCATCGGGCTGCATAAGGATACGCTCAAGTCGAGACTCCTCGGCGCGTTGTTGCTGACCGCGGCCATCTGCAGCCTCCACTTCACCGCGATGGGCGCCGCTTCGATCAGCCCCGATCCGACAATTCAAGTTTCCGCATCGGCATTGCCGGCAGCATTTCTCGCCGTCGCGGTGGCGCTCGCGAGCTTTGTTGTCGTTGCGCTCGCGCTCGGCGGCGTCACGATAGAGATGCGCGAACGGCGGCGGCAGGAGTTGGAAGCTGGCCGGATGCGCGGCCTCGCCAATGCCGCCGTCGAAGGTCTCCTGGTTTGCGACGGCGACTCCATCGTCACAGTCAATGATAATTTCGTCGGGCTCAGCGGTTACACCAGTACCGATGCTGTCGTCGGCACGAAACTCGAACAATACTTTCCCGACGCGGACCTGCGTCTCAAGCTGTTCGATCGCGAGAACCAGTTGGTCGAGGGCATCCTGCATCATCGCGACGGCGCGGAAGTGCCAGTTGAGCTTATCCAGCGGATCGTCGATCTGGGCGGCAGGCCCCACCGTGCCGTCGCCGTTCGCGATCTTCGTGCACGCAAGCAGGCGGAAGAGAATATTCTGTTTCTTGCTCACCATGACGCACTCACGGGGCTGCCCAATCGCAGCAGCTTCAACAAGAAACTCGATCAGGAGGTTGCAGTCGCATTGGGCTCCGGGCGGCGGCTTGCCGTTCTGTGCCTCGACCTCGACCGGTTCAAGGAAGTCAACGATCTGTTTGGACACGCCGCGGGCGATCGGGCGCTTCAGGTTGTCGCAAAGCGGATCACCGGCGTGCTCGATGACGAGCACATGTTGGCGCGGCTGAGCGGCGACGAGTTCGCGATCCTCGTGCCTGGAATTTCCAATCCGAGTGCGGTTGGCCGGCTGGCCGAGGCCATTCTGGAAGCGTTGCAAACACCGGAAGAGCATGCGGAAAGCAGTCATCCGACCAGCACCAGTATCGGAATCGCCATCTGTCCCGACGACGCCCGGGATCGGCAGTCTCTGCTGTCGCATGCCGATACCGCGCTCTACCGCGCCAAGAACGAAGGCCGGAGCACCTATCGTTACTTCGAGGCATCGATGGGCGCAGCGGTGCGGGAACGCCGCCTGCTCGAGCTCGACCTGCGCAATGCGATCCCCCGTGGCGAGTTGAGACTCGTTTATCAGCCGCAGAAGTGCATCAACACCGGCCAGGTCGTGGGATTTGAAGCATTGCTCCGTTGGAAGCATCCGACCCGTGGCGACGTACCGCCGGCGGAGTTCATTCCAATTGCCGAAGACACCGGCGTCATTATCCCGATTGGCGAGTGGGTCTTGCGCACGGCCTGCAACGAGGCGGCAAAATGGAGCCAGCCTTTGACCATCGCGGTGAATGTTTCAGCCGTGCAGATCCACTGACGCAGACTTCGCCCACACGGTGCATGAGATTCTCTTTGAGACCGGGCTCACCCCGGCGCGGCTGGAGCTGGAAGTCACCGAGACCGCGCTGGTCCGCGACTTGAACCGCGCATTGGCGACGCTCCGGCGAATCAAGATGCTGGGTGTCCGCATCGCGATGGACGATTTTGGCACCGGCTATTCGTCGCTCTCGAACCTTCGCGCCTTTCCGTTCGACAAGATCAAGATCGACGGCTCGTTCATCAAGTCGGTCAATGTCAACGATCAGGGCGCCGCGATCGTGCGTTCGGTGCTCGGGCTCGGCCGGGCGCTCAACCTCGTCGTGCTCGCGGAAGGCGTCGAGACCAACGCCGAGTTCGATTTCCTCAAGGGCGAGCAGTGCAACGAAGCGCAGGGCTTTCTGCTCGGTCGTCCCGCGGATATCGAGACCTTCCACCAGTTCACGAGCGGGGAGTTCGACGAACCGTCAACCGTGGTCCCTCTCACGGTCAGAACGGCGCCGATGGGGCGCCTTCCGTAAGCTCGGGCTCATGCATGTCCGCTTCGCGCTGAAGACGACCGGACTACTGCATCGCCGCGACTTGACGCGATCTTCTCTCGCATCGGGGAGTTACGCGCCGTTAAATCGTCATGACGCAGGCAGGCGCTTCAGCGTCAAATAGGTACGAAAACCAAACGTGACGCCCCAGAGAGCGAGTAGAGCTCCCCAATGATTCGATACCTCGATGTCGATTTTCCGGTCAGGCATAGCCTCAATCGTTAGAGGCTGACTTCGGCACCAATCGATTCGTGCTTCGATTGTGAGTGGACCGCTCGGGACCTCAAGATCGAGGACAGCATCGTGGGCGATGGTGCCGGCTTGCACGCCGTTGATGAAGATGTTGTATCGTCTGAGACGATCTGCGTATCCGGAGCCGCGAACAAGCCTCAGCTTACAGCCTGTGGGCATCGTGGTCCTCCTCGATCGCAGATGAATGCGTGCGCGTCAGGATCATCCCGCGGTCCTAGTGGTCCAATTCCAACATTCGTACCCCGTTTCAGCAAGCACCTTTGCGAACGTTGAAAATTAGAGGACCACTAGCAGGCTGCTGAAAACTCTTCTTTGACTAGTCGTAGATCGACCTGACCCGCCCGCGGATCTGCGGAGAATCCACGGCGTAGCGGTAGGCGCGGAACACTTCGTTCGACGGGTCACCGAGGCGATCGGGCCCCATGAACGGGCTGACATACTCCCACACGATGTCGCCCTCCCCGGTGACCTCGAACAGCCGCCCCCACTGACCTTCGCAGATCAACGTGTTGCCGCTGGCGAGGCGTTGCGCGCCGCTGATGTGCGGACTGAAGAACGTGTAGCTCGGCTTGCCGCGATATTCCCACACGGTCTTGTGGGTGCGCGGGTCGATCTCGATCACGCGCGAGAACGGATTGGTGGTGATGTTGGTGCCGTTGGCGAACAGCGTGACGTTGCCGTTCGCGAGCGGCTCGCAATCGTGCTGCATGCCGAAGCTGTCGTCGCGATGCTGCCATTTCAGCTTGCGTGTCGTCCGATCAATGAGCGCGATCATGTTGAGGCGGCGGAAGCTGATGTAGATGTCGCCGTTCGGCAGCGGCGAAATCGCGTTGGCGTGCGCGAACTCGTCGCGGGTCTGGCTGGGGCTGAGCGTGTGGTTCTCCACCTCCATGTCGCGGCAGGCGTGCCACTCCCAGACCACCTGGCCGTCCGGCGTGACCTCGTGGATGTAGTCGCCATACATGCAGCCGTCGGAATGCAGCGTGCCGGGTAAACCACCCGGTACGCGCTGCTCGATCTCCGGCGGGACGACCTCCCAGCCGAGGAAGATCGTGTTGCCGTTCGGCAGGCGCCGGAAGTCGTGATGCTGTCCGACCTGCCGGTATTCCCAGACGACGTTGCCGTTCCAATCGTATTCGCGAATGAGGCCGCCGCGCCCGCCCATGTGCTGCGGGCCTTCCGGGAGCCGGCCGGCCCAGAGCAGGTTGCCGTTGTCGAGCAGATAGGCGTAGGGGCCGCTCACCAGCGGATGCTCCCACTGGTGCACGACATCGCCGCGCAGGCCGATCAGATACGTCGCCTTGCCGTGGATCGGCGAGAACAGCGTATAGCCCGGCGTTGCGCGGTGCGCGTCGCAGACCAGGAGGCCGAAGTCACGATGACGCATCTTTCCTCCGCCTGCACGCCTGCGCGTGGCACTTTGTTGATCGTTGTTCGGCCCGCGACAATGCCAGTACTCGAAATCATCATTCGCTGATACGCGAAGCTGGTGTTGCCGACAATCTCGCGACGAACTCGGTGCGCTCCCTCTCCCCGGTTGGGGAGAGGGTTGGGGTGAGGGGGTTACTGTGCTCTCGATAGACCTTATCCCCTCACCCCATCCCTCTCCCTGTGGGAGAGGGAGCCGACCGCCGTTGCCGAGACACACCACTCATGCCTCACCTTTCAATGATCGCGAGTACCAGTCTGGGTCGAAAGATCGCGTTGACTTTGCAACCGGTGGTGCGATTGTCAATTGCCGCGGGCACGCGCGGCCGTCTTGAGATGCCGGCGCACGAACGCCGGCGCCAGGACGCGATGACGACCCAGAAGGGGAGGACATCGTGCACGCAATCCGCCGCCGTACGCTGTGCGCGCTGGTGCTGCTGACACTGTCAGCTCCGGTCCATGCCGAGGATGCCGCCTCGTATCCGTCGCGGCCGATCCGCGTCATCGTGCCAGTCGGTCCTGGCGCCGGGCTCGACAATGCCGCGCGCATCACCGCGGAGGCGGTCGAGAAACATCTTGGACAGCGATTGATCCTCGAGAACAAGCCCGGCGCCGGCCAGCGCATCGCCACCGCGCTGGCGGCGAAATCGCCGCCGGACGGTTACACGCTGCTGTTCACCACGCCGACGCCGATCGCGGTCGCCCCGCATTTCTACAGCAAGCTCGACTACGATCCGGTGCGCGATTTCGAGCCGGTGGCGCTCACGGTCTACCAGCCGGTGATGCTGATCGTGCGTCCTTCATTGGGCGTCAAGTCGGTCACGGACTTCCTCGCGTACGCCAAGAGCAACCCCGGCAAGCTGTCGTTCGGCGTGCAGGGGCTCGGCAGCGAAATGCATCTGCTGCTGGAGCTGATGAAGAAGAGCGCCGACATCAGCGTCAACGTCATCCCGTACAATGCCGCCGCGCAGGCGATCGTCGACATGCTGGCCGACCGGCTCGACGCCATGTTCCTGGTGATCCCGCCGATCAAGGGCCACGTCGACAGCGGCCGCCTGCTCGCGCTCGCGACCCTGAATGCCAAGCGCGTCGCGTCGTTCCCCGACGCGCCGACCATGACGGAAGCCGGGCTGCCGGCCGTGACGGCGGCGATCTGGTTCGGCTATCTCGCGCCCGCCGGAACGCCGCGGGCCGATGATCGAGAAACTGGCGGCTGGCGTTCCGCCAACTGCAGTCGGATGCGGCGCTCGTCAAGCGCACCGCCGACCTTGGGGCGGACCTCACGATCGTCGGGCCGGCGGAGTTCGGGCGGATCATCGAGGAGGACCGGCGGCGCTACGGGAAGGTCGTCGTCGACAGCAATCTGGCCAAGCTGAATTGATCCTCTCGGTCATTGCCGGGCTTGACCCGGCAATCCATCCTCGTCGAGAAAATCGTCTTGCTTTCATGGATGCCCGGGTCGAGCCCGGGCATGACGCGGTTAGCTCGGCATCGCCGTCACTTGGCGTCGTGAAAGATGATGCCGAGCGTGTGGCGCCGCCCCTCGCGCAGGCGGCTGACGCCGTGGCGCATGTTGACCCGGTAGACGCCGCGCGTGCCGCGCACCGGCCGGTGATGCACCGGGAAGATCACCGCCTCGCCCTGCGCGAGCGGCACGACTTCGGCGCGCGACTGCATGCGCGGCCGCTGCTCGGTGAGCACGAATTCGCCGCCGGTGAAATCGACTGCCCGGGCTGCGACAGCAGCACGGTCGCCTGCAACGGGAATACGTGCTCGCCGTACAGGTCCTGGTGCAGGCAGTTGTAGTCGCCGGCGCCGTATTGCAGCAGCAGTGGCGTCGGCCGCGTCTGCCCGGCCGCATGGCACCGCGCGAGATATTCGGCGTGATCGGCCGGATAGCGCGATGGCGATCCCCAGCGCGTCATTCCAGCGGTTGGCGATCGCGGCGAGCGGCGGATACAGCGCGGCACGCATCGCGGCGACCGCCGCCGGCAGCGGATAGGCGAGATACTTGTATTCGCCGCGCCCAAAACCGTGCCGCGCCATGATCACGCGGCTGCGGAACGGCGCGTCCGACGCATAGAGTCCGGCGAGCGCCGCGCAATCGTCCGCCGGCAACAGCGCGCCGGTGGTGGCGCAGCCGTGGGCATCGAGCACGGCTTCGATCGCCGGCCAGTCGATCGCCGCGATTTGCGCCGCGATGCGATCGGCAACGGGATCGGATGTGGGTTCGCGTCGCGCGGTGAGGGGTTTGGCCACGGCTGGCTCCGTCGTGTCGGCACGCCGCCTTGATCGCAGATCGGCGCCGCCGCGCCCACCCGAATCCTGCAGGTTAGGCCGGCTGTGGCTGGTTCGAATCGAGGCCGATGCCTTCCTTCAGGTGGCCGAACAGCGCCACGAGCTTCGCCCGGTCGGCCTCCGGCAGCGGCGGCTTGAGCAGCGACGCCACATTGGCGCGCAGATGCGCCGCATCGCCGGTGCCGAACAGCGTCACGTCCACCCCCGGCTCGTGCCGGGCAAAGCGGTAGGCCGCCTCGATCATGCTCGACGCCCCGCCCTCGTGCACCAGGAAGCCGAGCGGATCATTCGTCTCGCCCAGCCACTTCTCCACCAGCCCCCGAGCGGCCAGCGCCTTCAGTCTCGCGCGCGACACGCGGCGGGTCGGCGAAGATCGAGCGCACCGCGAACATCAACAGCGTGCCGATGCCCTTCTCCCGCGTCGCCGGAAACACGTTCGTCCGCGCGCCCTGGTGCAGCATGTGGAAGCCCACCATGAACACCTCCCACACGTCGTCGCGCACCGCGCGCTTGAGCGTCTCGTTGGTGAAATCGACGATCGGGTTCTCGGTCAGGCCGATGTGCCGGATCTTGCCCTTGCGCTGCTGCTCGATGAGCGCTGGCGCCAGCACGTTGAGCGCGTGGTCGTACTGCCGGGGCTCGACGCCGTGCAGGTTGAACACGTCGACGTAGTCGGTGCCCATCAGCCGCAGCGAATTGTCGAGGCTCGCGACCACGCGCTCGGGCGACCACCATTCGCCGCCGCGGAAGACGTGGGCCTTGGTCGCCACCACGACCTGGTCGCGCGGGATGGTCTTGAGCGCGAGCCCCACCACGCCTTCGGTGTCGTAGACCGGCG
This sequence comes from uncultured Alphaproteobacteria bacterium, assembly GCA_963807865.1. Taxonomy (GTDB): domain Bacteria; phylum Pseudomonadota; class Alphaproteobacteria; order Rhizobiales; family Xanthobacteraceae; genus VAZQ01. The sequence continues at coordinate 37,953 of CAWEDK010000019.1, forward strand.
CGGTGTCGATGAAGTTGATGCCGAGCCCGACCGCCTCGTGGATCAGCCGCGCCGAATCCGCCTCGCTCTTGCCGTTGCGCAGGCCGAGCCGGCTGAAGCCGCCGGTGCCGAGCCCCGCGACGCTGACGCGGAGGCCGGTGCGGCCGAGGGTAGTGTATTCCATGTGCGATTGCCTTCGGAGAGAGTTGCAGCTCGGTTCGATTTTCGCCTACGCATCTTTCGTGCGTTGCCACGCACAATCCAGAATCTTGCGCAGCATCTCGGGATAGCCCATCCCGGCGATCTCCGCCATGACCGCCATCTTGCTGTCGCAGCACCAACTGGCGTTGGGATTGACTTCAAGCAGTTTGATCACCCCGTTTGCATCTGTCCGAAAATCAAAACGGGCGTAATCGCGACAGCCGAGGGCACGCAAACAGATCAATTGACGCGCTCTGCATCTCGCGCAACTGGCGATCCTCCAACACCGCCGCACGGAGACCGATATTTGTCCAGAATGAAGGATCCCATTTGGAAGCGTAGCATTGAAAGCGCGGTCCACTTGGCAGATTCTGGTAGTCCACCTCGATGACCGGCAGCACCTCGAGGCCCGTGTCAACATTGCCGATGATTCCAAGCGAAAATTCCGCGCCCGGCAGGAACTCCTGAACGAGACAAGGCTCGCCGGGATTCATGTCCTCGAGCCATTTGAGCGCGTTCAGAAGCTCCGCTTCATTTTCAACATACGACTGTCGGCGAATGCCAAAACTGCCGTCGGCCCGTCGCCGGTTTCACGAACAGCGGAAAGGGCAGCTTCGCCGCGTCCGGCGCACCGCGCGAAAGGCGTATCTCATCGGGCACCGGAATGTTCATCGACAGCGCCAGCGCCCGCACCAGCGATTTGTCGTAGCAGACGGCCAGGCATGATGGCGGAGCGCCGGTGTAGTTGATCGCCAGCATCTCGAGCAGCGCCGGAACATGAAGCTCCATCGCCGGGTCGTTGTTGAACCCCTCGTCGCAGAGATTGAAGACGAGGGCCGGCCGGTTGGACCTGAGCTGATCGGCCAGCTCTGCGTGATGGTCGACGTAATAGAACGAATAGTCGCCGATCGACGCGAGCGCGGCACGCAGCCGCGTGACCACATCCACATCCTCCGCATTGAACCGCCCGCCGTTCTTGACCCTGTCCGGCAGTCCCGGATCGCCGAGCAGCACCATGACGGCGGGCTTCGTCACCGCCGCCCCGGCGCCGCGACTGGATTTTTCCGCGCGCGGCGAAGCCGTCAGCAGCAGGCGGTTGCGCATCGCGCCGGGATCGCGGCCGTCCTGCTCGTCCAATCTGAGGTTCGAATGGAATTCGATATGGCCAAAGCCGGCTTCGTGCAGCAACGCACAGATGCGGTCCCGCGAGTAGAGCCGCTGGGCGTAGGATTGATCGGCGATGATGCCGTCCCGCGTATGGAGAACGATCTCGCGCGTGACGACGCGGTCATCGTCCGCGGTGATTTCGCGCTCCCGGAAGGCCAGGTGCTGCGCGTCGATCCATTCCCAGCTGCGCGGAACCAGATGCGACCGGAGCCAGCCGCCGTCGACCAGGTCGAGGGTCAGCGTCCCGCCCGACGCAAGCCCACGCCGGATCGATTCGAGCAGCGCGCGGTCTTCGGCGACGTGCTCGAAGTAGCCGAACGAGTTGCCCATGAGATAGATGCGGTCGAAAGGCGCCTGCGCTTGCAGGCAGGAGCGCGCATCGCTTTCGAGAAAGGCGACATTCAGGCCAAGGGCATCGGCTCGCTCGCGGGCAATCCGGAGAAGATAGGGCGATTGATCCGCGCCGCTGACACCGCCAAACCCGCGTTGCGCAAGCTCGAGGGCGTGACGGCCCTGACCGCAACACAGGTCCAGAATCCGGTGATGAGGCGCAAGCCTGGCCGCCTCGATCAGGATATCGACTTCGGATTTGGTGATGGCGGCGTTTTCGACGACGTCTCCGTCGGTCATCAGATAGAGCGAGCCGAAGCCGAACACGGTGCGCCACCAGTCGGCAGGAACCTGGCGCGCGAGTGCGGCCGGGTGTCCGTTCGATTGTAGGTCCTGTTCCGGCATCGGCGGCGCATCCCCCCAGGCCGCCGCCGGGGCGGCCTGCTTCGCGCCGCAAATTCTGCATCGCGCGCCCGGCCGGTCAATTAGGCCGGCGCGGTATCGATGAAGTAGATGCCCAGCCCCGCGACGCTGCGCTTAGATGCGGTGCATGTCAGATCTTCGTAGCTTGTTTAGAGAGCTCGTATTGAACGATCTACTTCGTCCAATTGTTCACAAGATCAAGCCGCCCAATAGAGGTCCACTTTAGTCTTGCTGTTTCACGATGTTTTTCTGCGTCGACGCCTTGGTTAATAAGGCTAAGATGCATTGATCGCCAACCGTCCAGAGCGCGGTCTTTGGAATCCGAGATGCCAAAGTAGAGAGCAAAACCGGCCTCAATATCAGCAAGCCCGCGCGTGACATCCCCGCTGCGTGCCGCAACTGTCCCCTTCTAATTGTTGCCTCGGCCTCGCCCAAATCCCTGCTAATGCCCCGAAAGAGCGCCAGCGCCTCATCGTAGCGTTTCATCGCCGTGTCGTGATCTGAGCCCTTCCTCGCAACATCCCCGAGCGATTGAAGGCAATTCGCCTCGCCCTCCACGCCGCCTATGCTCCGATAGAGCGCCAACGCCTCGTCGTAACGGTTCGCCGCTGTATCGTGATCTGAACGCGCGCTCGCAACATCCCCGAGCGATCGAATGCAATTCGCCTCGCCCTCCACGCCGCCTATGCTCCGATAGAGCGCCAACGCCTCGTCGTAACGGTTCGCCGCTGTATCGTGATCTGAACGCGCGCTCGCAACATCCCCGAGCGATTGAATGCAATTCGCCTCGCCCACCACGTCGCCGATGCGCTGATGGAGCGCCAGCGCCTCATCGTAGCGGTTCACTGCCGTGTCGTGATCCGAACGCGCACCCGCAACATCCCCGAGCGATTGAATGCAGTTCGCCTCGCCCACCACGTCGCCGACGCGCCGATAGAGCGCCAGCGCCTCGTCGTAACGTTTCACCGCCGTATCGTGATCCGAGCGCGCGTTTACAACCTTCCCGAGCGATCGAATGCAGTTCGCCTCGCCCACCACGTTGCCGACGCGCCGATAGAGCGCCAGCGCCTCGTCGTAACGTTTCACCGCCATATCGTCATTCGAGCGCGCGCTCGCAACATCCCCGAGCGATCAATGCAGTTCGCCTCGCCCGCCACGTTGCCGATGCCCCGATGGAGCGCCAGCGCCTCATCGTAGCGGTTCACCGCCGTATCGTGATCCGAACGCGCGCTCGCGACGTACCCGAGCGATAAAATGCAGTTCGCCTCGCCATCCACGTTGCCGATGCGCCGATAGAGCGCCAGCGCCTCATTGTAGCGTTTCATCGCCGTGCCGTGATCCGAACGCACTCTCGCAACGTTCCCGAGCGATCGGATGCACAAGGCCAACAATCGCGGTGATGACCTCGATCTTGAGTGCTCGGCTACACGAGTGAGACTTGCAACGGCACCGCGTCCTGAGAAAATATGGAAGCTACCTAGACCGCGTAGTGCACGTTCAAGATTTCTGATGAGAAAGGTTCGTCGCGACTGCAAGCTCAGAAACGGGGTCCAGGTTGTCCGCTTCCGCCTCAACTTCCTCTCGAACCGTCTCCCAATCCTTACTCCCAATTCTTCCAGCCTTTTCCGCCAGCCCCAGGTAGCGATTGACAACCCGCCCCTTGTCCGCCTCCATCATCGGTACATCGAGTTTAACGCATTCTCGAAGGGGCGTGAGCATCCGCAGGCGGCGGTCCGGCCGGCGTTCGATCAGTCGCAATTGGTGTAGGCAGGAAACAGCTTCATTTCCCCTTGCCTTAGTTACAGCCCCACGGTCTCCGAGGAGGGACGATACATCAGGTTCTCGCAATCCTCCCGGGAGAAAGGCAAGCAAGGATAAGAGTCGTCGTGCCAGTGGCGTTGAGTTCATTCGGGCGCTTTTCAAAGACAGCAATAAGGAGGCCCGGACGCTGGTAAGGCGGCTCTCTGCCTGACCGGGCCGGCGCAGAATTTCTGCATGTGCCTCGTCCCAACTCTCGCGTAGGCCCACCAAAGACGGCACTCCGGTAGCTTGAGCGGCGACGACTCGAAGTGACAGCGCGTGACCGTCAAGGGCTTCTAAGAGCCCCGGCAGGTCCGGATCGGCGGCAAGCGCCTCGCCCGATATCGCGAGAAACGCTTGTCGCGCCGCGTGACTGTCCAGCTTTCGAAGATCGTCGATTGGAACCGCGCCGAAAACTGCCGGTGGAACGCCCCGAATGGTGATAACAATCGACAAACCCTTGAGTGCCGCCACGAGGTTAAGAAGCCGCTCGGATTTGCCGTAGTCACCCTCAAAGACAGTTTCGACATTGTCGAGAATTGCAGCTAAAGGCCGCTCCGAAGCCGCGGCTTCGAGAATTCGCAGCAAGGAGGACTTCATCGCCTGTAATTGGCAAACCGAGCTGCTCTACGAGCTTTGCCAGAATTGCGTGCGGCTCTGTGGCGGCGTCTAACGAAGCGAATAGTCGTCGCCTTCCGAATTTTGAGACAACACGCAGATCATAAAGAGCGACGGTTGCGACGGCAGTTTTTCCCATACCCGGCCCGCCTGCCACTATGGCCGGCCTGCCTGCGAGTAGCGCGGTCACAACTGTTTCGACCTCGGCATCGCGGCCAAAGATTTCAGGCTGGGGCTCGTGCTCATTGATGCACTTGATCCTGGTATCCGGGTCGGCAGTCAGCGGGGAAGGTGCAAGACGCCGAAGCAATGGTACGAGGTCATCGTAAGTGCTTCCAAACGCGACGGGATACAATCTCCGGGCATGGTCCGGCGACGGGAGCTGTTTGAGCGCACCCTTATCGTCTGTCTCCTGCCGGATCAGCCAATAGCGACGTGGGGCGATGTCTTGCCATTCAGACAGAAAGGAATCGAGGCGCGAAAAATCGGGATCGGATAGTCCGTCCTGGCTGCAGCCGATGAATATTGTTGAGCGATCGAGCGTCGCAATTGCCTGCAACAACTTGCGACGCTCATCTTCAAAGTGGGCATCATACGACTTTGACCCCAGCACTACACGTTGCGGCGAACGCCAATGGCCGTGAAGGTGAAGAATCCCCTTTTGCTCTCCACGAAGAAAACGATGGGCAGAAGCATGATCGTTCCAGCTAATAGGGGGCAATCCGCTTCGCTTCTCAATAATGTCGTCGTAGTTTGTAGTTGCAACGGGACAGCCGAGTGCAAGTATCGCATCGAGGAGATCGTTACGATCTGGCGTGAGTTTGCCGACTTCCTCCTTTAGCCATGTTGAGAATTCTGCATTGTGAGCGCCACCAAGTCTGTCAGTGACTTCGTCAGCAACCGTGATCCACGTAACGGTCGTTCCATCAGTCAACTTGTTTTCAGACTCAGTCGCCCAGATTGCGGCATTTGGATCGAGATCCGAAACCCGCTTGATGCCCGATCGAATAAGTTTTGCCCAACTTGGCGCTACACCTTTAGTAGCCTGCGTAGAAACACCGGCGCCGCAGACGACAAGCGGCTTAACTTCGCCATCCTGTACAGCTCTTCGAAGTGCCTCCCGTAAAAATTCAGTCATCCATGCAGACCAGACGGCCCTCCTGAACGATAAAACTATGGGTTGTAACTGCAGGTGACAAGAATGGGAATGCCACTAGGCGGCCTGTTGGCATCCTACCGAGGTCCTAGGTCTGATGCGCGCCGCGCGGAGACACGCGCCGCCTTCGAAGCCAACAGCCCCCTTCCCCATCGGCTCTCCCGCCTCTAAAACACCCGGCAAATGACCGCAAATCGAAGAAATCCGACCGCTACAACGCCCGTGAGGCCGAGCCGCGCTGGCAGCGCATGTGGGACGAGCGCGGCATCTTCGCCACGACGAACGACGCGCTCACGGGCCAGAGCCGCCCGCGCCGAAATACTACGTCCTGGAGATGTTCCCCTATCCGTCGGGGCGCATCCACATGGGCCACGTGCGCAACTACACGATGGGCGACGTGGTGGCGCGGGTGAAGCGCGCCAAGGGCTTCGCGGTGCTGCATCCGATGGGCTGGGACGCCTTCGGCATGCCGGCCGAGAACGCCGCCATGGAGCGCAAGGTGCATCCGCGCGCCTGGACCTACCAGAACATCGCGCAGATGAAATCGCAGCTCAAATCGATGGGGCTGTCGCTCGACTGGGCGCGCGAGATCGCGACCTGCGACCCGGCCTACTACCGCCACCAGCAGAAGATGTTCCTCGACTTCCTCGGCGCCGGCCTGGTCGAGCGCAAGCTCGGCAAGGTCAACTGGGACCCGGTCGACCGCACCGTGCTGGCGAACGAGCAGGTGATCGACGGCCGCGGCTGGCGCTCCGGCGCGCTGGTCGAGCAGCGCGAGATGCCGCAGTGGTACTTCCGCATCACCCGGTATTCCGACGACCTGCTGGCGGCGCTCGATACGCTGGAGCGCTGGCCCGAGAAAGTCCGCATGATGCAGAAGAACTGGATCGGCCGCTCCGAGGGGCTGCTGGTCCGCTTCGCGCTCGACCCGAACACCACGCCCGCCGGCGAGCGCGAGCTCGAGGTGTTCACCACGCGGCCGGACACGCTGTTCGGCGCCAAGTTCATGGCGCTCGCGCCCGACCATCCGTTGGCGGCGGCGGCGGCCGCGAAGAATCCGACGCTCGCGGAGTTCATCGCCGAGTGCAAACGGCACGGCACCGCGGCCGAGATCATCGAGACCGCCGAGAAGCAGGGCTTCGACACCGGCATCCGGGCGGTGCATCCGTTCGACCCGACGTGGACGCTGCCGGTGTACGTGGCGAACTTCATCCTGATGGACTACGGCACCGGCGCGATCTTCGGCTGCCCGGCGCACGACCAGCGCGACCTCGACTTCGTCAACAAGTACGGGCTTGGGCAACACGCCGGTGGTCTGCCCGCCGGGGCAGGACCCCAAGACCTTCGTCATCACCGACACCGCCTATGACGGCGACGGCCGGATGATCAACTCGCGCTTCCTCGACGGCAGAACGATCCCGGAAGCGAAGGAAGAGGTGGCGAAGAGGCTCGAAGAAGAGCGCAGAGACGGCGGAGCAGTCGCTAAGAGGCAGGTGAACTACCGCCTGCGCGACTGGGGCATCTCGCGCCAGCGCTACTGGGGCTGCCCGATCCCGGTGATCCACTGCGAGATCGTGCGGGATCGTGCCGGTTCCGGCCGCCGATCTGCCGGTGGAGCTGCCGGACGACGTCGATTTCAGCCGGCCCGGCAACCCGCTCGACCGCCATCCGACCTGGAAGCACGTCAACTGCCCGACGTGCGGGAAGCCGGCGGTCCGCGAGACCGACACGATGGACACCTTCGTTGATTCGTCGTGGTATTTCGCCCGCTTCACCGATCCGTGGATCGAGACCGCGCCGACCGACCGCGCGGTCGTCGACGCCTGGCTGCCGGTCGACCAGTACATCGGCGGCATCGAGCACGCGATTTTGCACCTGCTCTATTCGCGCTTCTTCACCCGGGCGATGAAGGCCACCGGCCATGCCGGCCTGGACGAGCCGTTCGCCGGCCTGTTCACCCAGGGGATGGTGGTGCACGAGACCTACCGCACCAAGGATGGCGAGTGGGTGACGCCGGCCGAGGTCAAGATCGACGGCGCCGGCGATGCCCGGACCGCGACGCTGCTGGCGTCCGGCGCGCCGGTCGAGATCGGCCCGATCGAGAAGATGTCGAAGTCGAAGAAGAACACCGTCGACCCGGACGACATCATCGGCACCTACGGCGCCGACACCGCCCGCTGGTTCATGCTCTCCAATTCGCCGCCCGAGCGCGACGTGATCTGGACCGAGGAGGGCGTTCAGGGCGCGGGGCGGATGGTGCAGCGGCTGTGGCGGCTGGTCGGCGAGGCGGCCGAGATCGCGGCGCCGATCGCGATCAACGCCCGCCCGGCAGAGTTCGGTGAGGACGCGACTCGCGTTGCGCAAGGCCGCTCACCGCGCCCTGGCTCGGGTGTCGGAGGACGTCGAGCGGCTGCGGTTCAACGTCTGCGTGGCTCACATCTATGAATTCGTGAACGCCTTCAACGCCGCGATCGGCGACCTTGAGACTCGAGCCAACGGCCGACTTCCGCTGGGCAGTCCGTGAAGCCGCGGAGATTTTGGTACGACTATACCACCCTATGATGCCGCACCTCGCCGAGGAGTGCTGGGCAGCGCTCGGCCACCGGACGCTCGTGGCAACCGAGCCCTGGCCGGTGCTCGAACCCGGCCTCCTGGTCGAGAACACCATCACGCTGCCAGTGCAGATCAACGGGAAAAAACGCGCTGATGTCACAATTGCACGCGATGCTAACAACTCGGAGATAGAAGCTGCTGTGCTGGCGCTGGATGCGGTCACGCGCGCGCTTGAGGGGAAGCGGCCCAAAAAGGTGATCGTGGTGCCGCAGAGGATCGTGAATGTGGTGGTCTGACAGACACGGGGGGGACGGGCGTGGCGCGGGCGATCGCGGTGCTGACGCTGGCTGGCTCGCTGGCCGGATGCTTTCAGCCGCTCTACGGCGACCGCGCGCCGGACGGCACTCCGTCCTTGCGCGACGCGCTGAGTTCGGTCGACATCCAGCAGATCGCCGCGCCGAAGGCGACCGACGAGGAACGGCTGGCGGTCGAGATTCGCAATGCACTGATCTTCGACTTCACCGGCGGCGGCGTACCGCTTGTCGCCCAGCCCATCGACTGAAGATCGCGATCTCTTCGACCCGGACCTCGATCATCGTCGACATCAACACGTCGCGGCCCGACGTGGAGAACTACGGCATCAACGCCACTTACACGCTGACCGAGGTCGCCAGCGGAAAAATCGTGGTGACCGGCCAGACCTTCGCACGCGTGTCGGCCGATACCCCCGGACAGCAGCAGCGGTTCGCGCGCGTGCGCGGCTTGCGTGACGCCGAGAGCCGCGCCGGCGAAGGTGATCGCCGAGAACATCCGTTCGCGGCTCGCCTCGTATTTCGTCGCCGGCACTTGATATTGTCCCTCTCGGTGTCGTCGTCCGCTTCCGCGGACGCGCCAGCTTGTTTCATGTGTACGGGGGCGTGTGTGGATACCCGCTTTCGCAAGCATGACAACCGAGGATGCTGCCGTAGCTAGTCGATTCATGGTCGCGCTGAAATCTGCCGATATCGAACGGTTCATCACGCGGCCCGATCCGGCTCGTCCGGTCGTGCTGGTGTTCGGCCCGGACGCCGGGCTGGTGCACGAGCGCGTCGAGCGGCTGATCAAGGCTTCGGTCGACGATCCGAACGACCCGTTCAGCCTGGTCCGGCTCAACGGCGACGACCTCGCCGGCGAGCCGACCCGCCTGGTCGAGGAGGCCAACACGATTCCGTTGTTCGGTGGCCGACGCGCCGTTTGGGTCAAGGCCGGCGGCCGCAACTTCGCCGCCGCGGTCGAGGCGTTGGTCGCATCCGCCCCGCCCGACTGCCGCGTCGTCATCGAGGCCGGGGACCTGCGCCGCAACGCGCCGCTGCGCGCCGTGTGTGAACGCGCGAAGAATGCCGTCACCCTGCCCTGCTACGTCGACGACGAACGAACGCTCGCGCTGCTGATCGATGACGAGATGCGCGCTGCCGGCATCACGATCTCGCCCGAGGCGCGCACCGCCCTCCTTCCGTTGCTCGGCGGCGATCGTCTGGCATCCCGCAGCGAACTGCAGAAGCTCGCGCTGTACGCGCGCGGCCGCAAGGCAACGTCGAGCTTGCGGACGTGATGGCGGTCATCGCCGATGCCTCGACGCTCGCGCTCGACGAATTGATCGATGCGGCTTTCGCGGGCCGCACCGGAGAACTTGAAGCACAATTCGCCAAGACGCAGGTCGCCGGCACCTCGCCCGGCACCATCGTATCTACCGCCCTGCGGCAGGTGGCGGGCCTCGCACCGGGCGCGGCTCGCCATCGACGACGGCACGCCGGCCGCGCAGGCGGTCGAGAGCATGCAGCCGTTCGTGCATTTCTCCCGCAGGTCCGCTGTGGAAGGTGCGCTGCGTACGTGGAATTCGGAACGGCTCGAGCGCGCCATGGGTCAGCTCGCGGATGCCCTGCTTGAAACCCGCAAGCAACCCGCCTTGGCCGACGCGATTGCGCAGCGGACGCTGCTCGCATTGGCGGTGAACGCGCGACGGCGGTCCTGAGCCGTCGCAGGTCAGCTCAGCCGCCGCGCACAATGCGTTATCCAAATCTCTGCTTGAGTTCCGGGTCGAACTCCCCATCGACCAAGACGTACGCAACGACGCATGGCGCATCGGAGCGATTGCTCCAAGCGTGATTGGTACCGCACTGGATGACGACGTCGCCGGCTTTCAGCAAGACGTCCTGATCGTCGAGGATCATCGTGATTTCGCCCGACAGCACGATGGCGTAGTCAATCGTCTCGGTCCGATGCATCATTGGATGGCGGCCACCTCTGCCGAAGGTCGAAGCCTGTTCGTTGCCAAGCGCGGCAAATGCACGGCGCGACGTTTCCGCATCGACCTGACGGTCGGCGGCAGTCTCGGGCGGATACGTGTTGATGCGGAGGACGGTGCCGCCCTTGGTCGGCAATTGCCGGCGCGGACCGAGCGTCGGCTCTGCTGCAGCATGGACGATCGTCGCCGGCGTTCCGCCGGTTCGCCAGATATCGGTAGCGGACCAGCCGGGCCGATGTTCGTTAGTGGCGACGAAGGGCGCCGGAGCATCTGAGATGACGGTGGCTCGGCCGTCCTTGTCGTGCCCCGTCACCACGCGCCGAATGGGTCTCGTCACTGCGCTACTCCACTGTTGCTCGAACACTGATTGTTTGTCGACGGTCGAACCGGTTACGCGCCCGCAATCCTGGAGATGATGGCTTCGCGGCGCGATGCCTCATAGGCACGGTGGTGCCCACGGCGACGGCCAGCTTCAGCTTCGCTCCAGCCGACGGATTACCTCGTCGAGTTGATCGAGCGTGCGGTAGCCGACCTGCAGAACCCCGCCTTTGCTGCGATGCTCGATTATCACGGTGAGTCCGAGCGCGTCCGTCAAACGCCGCTCTAACGCGAGAGTGTCGGCATTTTTGACCACGCGTTTCTTGACGGCGGTGCCGGACGCCTTGCCGCGATCCTTGGCGAGCGCTTCGACCTCCCGGACATTCAGTCCGCGTTCGACGATCTCCCGTGCCATCGCCTCGGGATTCGGTTGACCGATCAGCGTGCGTGCCGCGCCAGCGGAGATCTTGCCATCGCGGATGTAGGCCTTCACGGAGTCCGGGCAGTTTCAACAGGCGCAGCGTGTTCGTCACGTGGCTGCGGCTCTTGCCGACGATCTTCGCGATGTCGTCATGGCTGCGGCGATACTCGTCAGCGAGCGACTGATAGCCTCCTGCTTCCTCGAGTGGATTGAGATCGGCGCGCTGCACGTTCTCAATGATGGCGAGCTCGAGCGCCTCGCTGTCGTTCACCTCCAGCGCGACGATCGGAATGTCATGCAGCCCTGCGCGCTGCGCCGCGCGCCAGCGCCGTTCGCCGGCGATGATTTCGTAACTGTCCTTCGATCCCTTGACCGTCCGAACGATGACCGGCTGAATGATTCCGCGTTCGCGGATCGAGGCGGTCAATTCGTCGAGGTCGGTCGCAGAAAAATTGTGGCGCGGGTTCTTCGGATTGGGCTTGAGAAATTCGATCGGAACGCGACGCTGGCCGCGCGGCCGTTCGACGGCGGCGGGCGTCGCGCCGGCATCGCCGATCAAGGCCGCAAGTCCGCGTCCAAGTCGCGATCGCCCCTCGTCCGCCATCGTCGTCTCTCCTGGTTCCTCAATCGCGCGCGGGCGTGGTGCCCTCGGGTGAACCTTCCGCATACGACGTACGCGGCGCGGACACACCGGTGATCAATTCCTTCTCACGCTGAATGACCTCGGTCGCCAGCCGGAGATAGGCTTCGCTGCCGACACACTTCAGGTCATAGACCAGCACGGGCTTGCCGAAGGATGGCGCCTCCGAGACACGAACATTGCGCGGGATCAGAGTGTCGTAAACCTTCTGGCCGCTGTGCTGCCGGACGTCCGCGACCACCTGGTTGGAGAGGTTATTGCGGGCATCGTGCATCGTCAGGACGATCCCGTGGATGATCAGCGCGGGATGCAAGCCGGAGCGAACTGTCTCAACAGTTTCAAGGAGTTGAGAGAGGCCCTCAAGGGCGAAGAACTCGCATTGCAGCGGCACCAGGACGGCATCCGCAGCCGCCATCGCGTTGATGGTGAGCAGGTTGAGGGACGGCGGGCAGTCGATCAGCACGTAGGTGAAATCCGCAACATCGGGCTGACCGGAATTCAGCGGCGCAAGAGCATTGCGCAGTCGAATAGCGCGGTCGTGCTCCTGACTGACCTCCAGTTCGAGGCCTGACAGGTCCATGGTGGAGGTCGCAATGGAGAGATGCGGGACCGCGGTTGCCAGGACGGCATCCCGCAACGACGCCTCGCCGATCAAGACATCATAGGTCGACAGCCGGCGGCTCTTGCGATCGATCCCGAGGCCGGTGGAGGCGTTGCCCTGGGGATCGAGATCGATGATCAGCACCTGTTCGCCGACAGCCGCCAACGCAGTTCCGAGGTTGATCGCCGTTGTCGTTTTGCCGACCCCGCCTTTCTGATTCGCGACGGCCAGAACCCGCGGCGGCCGTGGCGCTGGCTGCCGGTCAACCAAGACGTCGGCCTTGGGCTGCTCCTGCGTTGAACCAGATTCCGTAGCGGAATCAGTGGCTTCGACCATTAACTTCGTCCGTTGGCGCGAATCGGCTGGGCTGGAGTTTACCTCGGGCGCGGCCGCAATGCTCTGACGACGATGATGACGGCCCTGCGGGTCGGTCCGGCTTGGGATCAGCGCTGTATCCATCATCCAGGATTTGGCGGCTTCGCGCAATTCCAGTTCGGCGTCTCGGCCCTTCAGAAATAGGCCCTGGGCATCCCCTTTGGTGAAGAGCGGGGCAGCTAGGCTTAGGAGATTGGTCAATGGGGCCAATGCGCGAGCCGTCACGATCTCGACCGGACCAGAAAAGCGCTGGGCAAACTGCTCGATGCGTTCGGCATGGACAATGGCCGGCGCACTCGTGACGCGCTGGGCTTCTCGGAGGAAGGCGGCTTTCTTGGCATTGCTCTCCACCAGATGCACGACCGCCCCGGGCCGGTCCGCCAGCACACAGGCCGCCGACCAGTCCGGGGAAGCCGCCGCCCGACCCGAGATCCACCCAGATTTGGTTGTCCGGGGCCAGTTCAACGATCTGGAGTGAATCGGCGATATGGCGAGTCCAGAGACTTCGGACCGTCGATGGTGCGATCAGATTCGTCGTCTCTTGCCAGCGAAGCAGAAGCTCGACGAAGCGGTCCAGCCGCGCCAATGTTTCACGTGAAACAGGAGTGAGTGCGAGCGCGCGTTCGCGATCAGCGAGCAGAGCGTCACCCTTGCGCATCGGCCGCTTTCGGCCCCCGGGTCCGTCGCTTCAGGTGAGCGACCAGCAGCATCAAGGCCGCCGGGGTCATTCCATCGATGCGGCCGGCCTGTCCGACCGTACGCGGCCGTACTGTCTCCAGTTTCTGCCGGACTTCGTTCGACAGACCCGGAAGCTCAGAATAGTCAACGCTCGCCGGAAGGCTCAGGCTTTCATCCCGCCGGTAGGCCGCGATGTCGGCCGCTTGCCGGGACAGATAGACTGCATATTTGGCGTCGATTTCGAGCTGCTCGCGGATCTTGGGCCCAAATTCGTTCAGCCGAGGCCAGATCGTGCTCAAGCGATTAATCCCGAGGTCCGGATAGGACAGCAGCTCGAACACGGTCCGCCGCTGGCCGTCCTGGTTGAGGACCAATCCGTGGCGCAGGGCCTCGGGCGGCGTCACTGAGACCGATTCGGCGAAATGGCGCGCGGCGTTGAGCTCCCCCATGCGGGTCTCATGATGGCGACGCCGGGCGGCGCCAACGCAGCCGAGCGCGATGCCGCGGCCGGTCAGCCGCTGATCCGCATTATCGGCACGCAGGGTGAGCCGGTATTCGGCTCGCGAGGTGAACATCCGGTAGGGTTCCGCGACGCCGCGGGTCACCAGGTCGTCGATCATCACGGCCAGATAGCCCTCGGCGCGATCGAAGGTGATTTCCGGCAGGTCACCGGCCCGGGCCGCAGCATTGAGCCCAGCGACCAGCCCCTGGGCGGCGGCTTCCTCGTAGCCGGTGGTGCCGTTGACCTGGCCAGCAAGGAAAAGCCCGTTGAGCCGTCTTGTTTCGAGGGTGTGCTTGAGCTCGCGGGGGTCAACGTAGTCGTATTCGATCGCGTAGCCGGGCCGGATCATCCGGGTCCGGGCCAGTCCGGGGATGGTGGCCAGCAGGGCGAGCTGCACGTCTTCGGGCAGCGAGGTCGAGATGCCGTTGGGATAGACCGTGCTGTCGTCAAGTCCTTCCGGCTCAAGGAAAATCTGGTGGCCGTCCCGCTCGCCGAACCGCACGATCTTGTCTTCGATCGACGGACAATAGCGCGGGTCCCCGGCTGGCGATCTGGCCGGAATACATCGGTGAACGGTGGACGTTGTCGCGGATCACTCGGTGGGTGGCTTCGCCGGTACGGGTGATCCCACATTGAATCTGGCGGTTCTCGATCCGCTCGGTCAGGGCAGAAAATGGTTCGGGCGGATCGTCGCCCGGCTGCATTTCTACCGCCGCCCAGTCGATGGTACGACCATCGAGGCGCGGCGGTGTTCCGGTTTTTAGCCGCCCGAGCGTGAATCCCAGCCGTTCAAGGGTCATTGACAGGCCTAGTGCCGGGGCTTCCCCAGCACGACCGGCCGGCATCTGGCGGTCGCCGATGTGGATGAGGCCGCGTAGGAACGTGCCGGTCGTGAGTACGACCGCCCCTGCCCTCACCTCCCGGCCGTCCGCCAGACTGAGACCATGGACCCGGCCTTCGGCTATCGCCAGATCGTCAGCCTCTCCCTCGATCACGCTCAGGTTGGCGCACGCGCGGATCGCTTCCTGCATGGCGGCGGCATAGAGCTTGCGATCGGCCTGGGCGCGCGGGCCTCGAACAGCAGGCCCCTTGCGGCGGTTCAACACCCGGAATTGGATGCCGCCCCGATCCGCCACGCGGCCCATCAGCCCGTCCAGCGCATCGATCTCCCGAACCAGATGGCCCTTGCCCAGGCCGCCGATTGCGGGATTGCAGGACATCGCGCCGATGGTGTCGAAGCGGTGCGTGACCAGCGCAGTCTTGGCGCCCATGCGGGCGGCCGCAGCCGCAGCCTCGCAACCGGCGTGGCCGCCACCGATCACGACAACATCGAAGCGAAGGTCCATGGCTTGAGGCTCCGGCGGCGCTTCTAGCTCAGCGTCATCGCGCCGTCCAATGGAAGCGGTTTCACGTGAAACATAATCGGTCCGCTGGCTGCTTGCGCATTACTTCCCGATGCAGAAATCCCGGAAGATCACGTCCAGCACGTCCTCGACGTCGACCCTGCCCAGTAGCCGCTCAAGCGATCGCGTGGCGAGCCGCACTTGCTCGGCGATCAGCTCCTCTCCTGCCCCCGCGGCGTCGGCGCGGTCAGAAAGGCCGATCCCCTCCGCAAGGGCGCCCGACGCGAAACTCATGAGCTGCCGGTGACGCTCACGCGTGACCAAGCCAGGCTCAGCGTCAAAGATGCCTTCCGCGAATTTGGCGACCGCCGTAACGAGCGAATCGACGCCTTGGCCGTGCGCGGCGGAAATGATGAAATACGGTATATCTAAAGAAATGAATTTATCTTCATAGTTTTTCGTCGCAGCAGTTTTGAGCAAATCGCTTTTGTTAACAAGCAGCCACGCCGGCCGCTGATACGCCCGAAAATCCGAAACCTGTGTAGCAATCTGCCCGAGGGTCGAGTTCGCTGCCGTCAACGACCCATAGAATCAGATCGGACGCCGCGGCCCACTGCTCCGCACGGCGCACCCCCTCCTGCTCCACCGCGTCGGCCGTTGACCGAATACCCGCGGTATCGCGGAGCGTCACCGGATAACCGCCGAGGTCGAGATGAACCTCGATGACATCCCGGGTCGTACCCGCCGCCGGCGAAACGATCGCGACGTCGCGGCGGGCAAGCCGGTTCAACAGAGTGGACTTCCCGACGTTTGGCGCTCCCGCGATCACGACCTGCAATCCATCGCGCAAGCGCTCGCCTTGGCCCCGCTGAGCTTGCACCATCTCCTGCAAGATCGGCCTGAGAATGCCGACGGCCTGCTCGGCTAGATTTCCCGGAACGTCACCCTCGTCCGAAAAGTCGATGCCGGCCTCCAGCAACGCGCGGGCCGTGATCAGTCTCTCGCGCCAATGTTCGAGACGGTGCGCGAACTCGCCCTGCATCTGCCGAAGCGCCTGTCGGCGTTGCGCCTCCGTCTCGGCGGCAACCAGATCGGCAAGACCTTCGACCGCGGTGAGATCGAGCCGGCCATTCTCAAACGCCCGGCGGGTGAACTCGCCCGCTTCGGCATGACGAAATCCTTCGATGCTCCCCAATGCCCTCAGCACCGCTGAGATCACCGCCCGGCCACCGTGGACTTGCAGTTCCGCGACGTCTTCGCCGGTCTCGCTCTTCGGACCCGGGAACCACAACGCCAGGCCTTCGTCGATCACGCCACCTCCCGCAGAATCGCGAACGCGAGCAAACGTCGCGACCCGCGGCACGGGCACGCGGCCGATCAACAGCTCCAGCGCCATGCGCGCGTCGGGTCCGGAGATCCGGATCACCCCAATGGCGCACGGCGGCCGTCCCGAGGACAGCGCAAATATAGTGGAGCGAACAGCCGTCATGGCGCGCACCTTGCTTCAATCACGTGCGGGTCACAACCGAACGGTCACCGCATGACGAAAGGCCGGGCATGATTACCTCCGCATGTGTAAGCCACCTCACACCACCCGGCGCCGGCCCCTGATAGCTCAGGTTTGAACTCAAAGGAGGCCGCGATGACCAAACTCGTGCTCATAGGATACCTCGTCGCAATCGCGACCGTATCCACTTCGCTGACGTCCCAGCCGTCCAAATCGGCGACATTGGAATCGCCGACGAATGCGCAAACCTCTACCGAGCCATCGGCCACGGTGGCAAATGACTCAAGCGCGCTTCCGCACGTGCGCGCCTCCGACAGCTTGCTGACATCAATCGTGACATGGCTCTCGACCAACTTCGAGCTCGAACCGACGCCCCTACTTCCACAGAGTCAAATATGTTTCTGCTTCAGCCATCACGGAACGCCGAAACCGCGCGTTCCTCGGCGCCAGCGGTCAACCCGCTTCGCCACCAGACGCCGGCCGCACGACCATCGCGGTTTACGACCACGGCGAAGCTACGATCTATCTTCCAGCCGACTGGACCGGAAACACGCCGTCGGAATTATCGGTGCTGGTGCACGAAATGGTTCACCACCTGCAAAGCGTCGCCAGGACAAAGTTCGAATGCCCGCAGGCCCGCGAGCAACTCGCCTACGCGGCGCAGCAACGATGGCTCAGTTTGTTCGGTCGCACGCTGGAAGATGAATTCCAGCTCGATCCCTTCACCCTGCTGGTGACGACCCGCTGCATGTACTGACCGCGTAGTGTACCGGCGCGGCAACACGTCGCCGCGTCGGTAAAACCCGCTGGATCACAGCGGGGGGAGGGCGGTCACGCCCTCAGCAGAATCGCTCCTACTACTCCGCTGGAAGCGCGAACACCGAAACCGATCCGCCCCGAGGCACGTTCTTGAGCGCATCACCCATCCGCAGCACATTCACGCCGCCGAGACCCGACTGTACCGCCACATATTGCCGACCGTTGTGCGTGAACGTAATCGGTTGCGCGTTGATGCCGGAACCGGTCTGAAACTGCCACAGCGTCTTGCCGTTCTCCATGTCGAGCGCGATGAACTCGCCGGTCTCCTTGCCGGTGAACAGCAAGCCACCCGCCGTCGCCAGGATCGCCGAGTAGAGCGGAATATCGTTGATCGGCACGCGCCAGGCATGCTGCCCCGTCAGTGGATTGATCGCGTCGATATGCGCAATCGGCCCGCCAGTCGGGGGCGCCGGCCGATTCTCCAGGCCGACGTAGCGCTGGCCTGTTTTGTACTCGACCGGGACAAACTTCACCAACCGCGGATTGTGCATGGTGTTGGCATAGAGCAACCCGGTTTCCGGGTTGAACGCAGCGTGCGCCCAGTTCTTGCCGCCCCATTGGCCCGGCCACAGCTCGATCTGCTCGCCCGCACGCGCCCGTTTCGAGACCTCGGATTCCACCGGGCGCCCGGTCTTCAGATCCACATGCGTCGCCCAATTCACCTTCTCGAACGGCGGAGCTGCAATCAACTTACCGTTGGTGCGATCGACCACGTAGAGAAAGCCGCCGCGCGACATGTGCATGATCGTCTTGCGCTTGGTGCCGTTCACATCGAGGTCGCCGATGATCCATTCCCAGGTCGCGTCAAGATCAAACATCTCGTTCGGCACGAGCTGGTAGTGCCAGACAATCTCGCCAGTCTTGGGACTGATCGCGAGTACCGAGGCGGTGTAGAGATTGTCGCCCGGCCGCCCGCGCGGATCCCACGGTCCGGCATTGCCGGTGCCCCAATAGACGAGATCGAGTTCGGGATCGTATGAGCCGGTGATCCAGGTCGAGCCGCCGCCACGCTCCCACGAGCTGTCGTTCGGCCAGGTGTCATGGCCCTTCTCGCCCGGCGCCGGAATCGTATAGCGGCGCCACAACTGCTTGCCGGTTTCCGGATCGTAGCCGTCGAGGAAACCCCGGATGCCGAACTCGGCACCCGAAATGCCAGTAATCAGAACACCGTTCGCCACCATTGGCGCACTGGTGATCGAAAACCCATCCTTCCAATCCGCGACCTTCTGCTTCCAGATTTGCTTGCCGGTCTTCTGGTCAAGCGCAACAAGGTGTGCGTCCAGCGTTCCACGGTAGACTTTGCCGTTGAACAATGCCGGCCCCTTATTCGACAGGCCGCAGCACACCACCCGCGGCACTTGCGGGTCGAAATCGACCGGCGTGCGCCAGAGCTGCTTGCCCGTTGCAACGTCGATCGCCACGGTCGCTTCCGCATTGGTGACGAACATGATCCCGTCATGGACCAGCGGTTGCGCCTGCTCGCCGTAATTGCTGCCGAGTGAAACGCTCCAAACCGGCACCAACCGTTTGATGTTCTGCTTGTTGATCTGCTTGAGCGTGCTGTAGCGCTGCTGGTTGTACCCCATGCCGTAGGTCAGCACGTTGTCGGTGTTGCGGCCGTCGCTCTTCAGCGCCTCGAGGGATTGCGACCACGCAGGCGCGGTGATCAATACAAATAATGTCGCGAGGGCGTTTCGTTTCATGGGCGTTCCCTGATGACCGCCGGATACCCTCGGGCCTGGGCTCGGGCTCACAATTTATGGTGGCTTCTATTGGCGCGGAGTTTCCCCAGCGCGCCCGCGCCGTCCAGGATATCACATCGAACCTGCGCCGTACCCCCTTTGAACTAAGCGAGCCAAGCGGCATTATCCGGCCATGACATCGGCCCCCGCACTTACATCTGAAAACCGTCTCGTCCACGAGACCTCGCCGTATCTGCTGCAGCACAAACACAATCCGGTGGACTGGTGGGCCTGGGGGCCGCCTGCGTTGGCGGAAGCCCAACGCACCAACAGGCCGATCCTGCTTTCGGTCGGCTATGCGGCATGTCACTGGTGTCACGTGATGGCGCACGAAAGCTTCGAGGACGACGCCACCGCGCAGGTGATGAACGAGCTGTTCGTCAACATTAAAGTCGATCGCGAGGAACGGCCCGACATCGATCAGATCTACATGTCGGCGCTACATCACCTCGGCGAGCACGGCGGCTGGCCGTTGACCATGTTCCTGAAGCCGACAGGAGAGCCGTTCTGGGGCGGCACCTATTTCCCGAAGACGGCCCGCTACGGCAAACCGGCCTTTGTTGACGTCCTGCGCGAGGTCGAGCGCGTCTTCCGCCAAGAGCCAAAAAGCGTGGAGCAGAACAGCAGCGCATTGATGGCGCGGCTTTCCGAAAGCGCCCGATCTGCCGGCAAGGTCGTGATCGGCGTTCCCGAACTCAACCGCACTGCCTCGCAGATTGGCGGAATGATCGATCCGGTGAACGGTGGCATGCGTGGAGCGCCGAAATTTCCGCAGCCCATGATGCTGGAGTTCCTCTGGCGCGCCGGCCGGCGCACCAACGACCCGCGCTATTTCGCGGCCGTACAGCTTTCGCTTGCTCGCATGTGCGAGGGCGGCATCTACGACCACCTCGGCGGCGGATTTTCGCGCTACTCGGTCGATGACCGATGGCTGACGCCGCATTTCGAGAAGATGCTCTACGACAACGCGCTGTTGCTGGAGCTGCTCACGCTCGCCTGGCAGCACTCGGCCATTGACCTATTCCGGGCCCGCGCCCGTGAGACCGTCACGTGGCTTGAACGCGAGATGACGACGCCCGAAGGCGCCTTCAGCGCTTCGCTTGATGCCGACTCGGAAGGCGAGGAGGGCAAGTTTTACGTCTGGTCTTTAGCCGAGGTCATCCGGGTCCTGGGCGAAAGCGATGCCGCATTTTTCGCTGCGAATTATGATGTAACCACGGAGGGCAATTTCGAAGGACACAATATTCTCAATCGTCTTAAGCACTTACCGCGCAGCATCGAGGACGAGGCACGGCTGGCGCCGCTACGTGCCAAACTGCTAGAGACGCGCGCCCACCGGGTTCGGCCCGGGCTCGACGACAAGGTTCTGGCCGACTGGGACGGGCTGATGATTGCCGCGCTGGCCAATGCCAGTATGGCCTTCGGAGAGCCCACCTGGCTGCAGCATGCGGCCAAGGCTTTCATGTTCATCGCCGCTCACATGGGACGAGGGGACCGGCTGGGTCACTCCTGGCGGGACGGCAAGCTGCTATTCCCCGGCCTCGCGTCCGACCACGCCGCGATGATCCGCGCCGCGTTGGCGCTGCACGAAGCCACCGGCGAGAACGGTTATCTCGAACGCGCGCTGGCTTGGCAGGCCACGCTCGACCGTCACTACGTCAACCCCAATGGCGGCTACTTCCTGACCGCCGACGACGCCGAGGGCCTGGTCGTGCGGCCCAGCGCGACGACGGACGATGCGACACCGAACCCGAACGCATTGGCGGCGCAAAATCTGGTGCGCCTCGCCGCGCTGACCGGCCAGCACGCCTGGCGCGATCAGGCCGACCGATTGTTCGACGGCATCCTGGCGAGCGCCGGCGAAAACGTGTTCGGACATCTCGCTTTGCTGAATGCCCTCGATCTGCGATTGCGCGGCGCCGAGATCGTGATCGTGGGTGAGGGAACGCCGGCGGACGACCTGCTGGCCGCGGCCCGGCGGCTGCCGTTCCTCGATCGCGTCGTACTGCATGCCCCGAGCGCTGATGCGCTCGCGCCGTCGCATCCGGCTCAAGACAAGATCAAGGCGGCAACTTCGGCGGCAGCTTTCATCTGCGTCGGCGAAATCTGCTCACTGCCGGTGACCCGCCCCGATGAAATCGCGGCAGCCGTCGCGGCGATGCGCGGTTAGCGGGTCCCACACGTTCAGAATGATTCCAGCGCGTCGCGGCGGTGACGGCTTGCCGGTCGCAAATGAGTCGGTCTATGAATCACGCACAGGGCGACCAAACTTGGCCGAGACCGGAGAGCTCACATGCGTGGCGTCCAGCGTGCGCTTATTGCACTTTACGTGCTGCTGCCGCTCAGCGCCTACGCGGCGGACGAAAAGCTCAAGATTGATCTCAACAGCGTCGAAATCCTCGGAGAACCGCTGCCGCATGAACTTCGTCGTCGAGAATAAGGGCGATGCAGGACTCGAAAGCCTCAAGCTCGACCTGGTGGTATTTGGAACTGACGGCGGAAATCACTCGGCGGCTGATCACCGAAATGGGCCCGATCCGGGCGATGAAGACAAGCGTTCGCGCGTTCCTGGTCGATACCGAATGCCGATCGATCGGCGCCATCCTCATCAACGACGTGACCGCCTGCACACCCGGCAATCCTCCCGCGTGCCTCGACGCGCTCGGACTGTCCTCGCGCGTGAAAGAAATCCGGCTTTACAAGTAATTTACGGATCGCAGCACGCGCTATTCCTCCGCGGCGAGCGGAGGGATCGGCTCATGCATTCATCGACTCGAAGAAGTCGGCGTTGCTCTTGGTATTCCGCAGCTTATCGAGCAAGAAGTCGATCGCATCCATTGTGCCCATCGGATTCAGGATGCGGCGCAGGATGTACATCTTCTTGAGCTGATCGGGCGCAACCAGCAGCTCCTCCTTGCGGGTGCCGGAGCGCGTGATGTCCATCGCCGGGAAGGTGCGCTTGTCGGCCACCTTGCGGTCGAGAATGATTTCCGAATTGCCGGTGCCTTTGAACTCTTCGAAGATGACTTCGTCCATGCGGCTGCCGGTATCGATCAGTGCGGTCGCAATGATGGTCAGCGAGCCGCCTTCCTCGATATTGCGGGCGGCGCCGAAGAAGCGCTTCGGCCGCTGCAGCGCGTTGGCGTCGACGCCACCGGTGAGCACCTTGCCGGAGGAGGGGACGACCGTGTTGTAGGCGCGGCCGAGGCGCGTAATCGAATCGAGCAGGATCACGACGTCGCGGCCGTGTTCGACCAGGCGCTTGGCCTTCTCGATCACCATCTCGGCGACCTGCACATGGCGCGTCGCCGGCTCGTCGAAGGTCGAGGACACGACCTCGCCCTTCACCGAGCGCTGCATGTCGGTGACTTCCTCCGGCCGCTCGTCGATCAGCAGCACGATCAGGAAGCATTCCGGATGGTTCGCCGTGATGGCGTGCGCGATGTTCTGTAGCAGCACGGTCTTGCCGGTGCGCGGCGGCGACACGATCAACGCGCGCTGGCCCTTGCCGATCGGCGCTACGATGTCGATGACGCGCGGCGAGAGATCCTTTCTGGTCGGATCCTCGTGCTCCATCTTGAGCCGTTCGTCGGGATAGAGCGGCGTGAGGTTGTCGAAGTTAACCTTGTGGCGGGCCTTTTCGGGGTCCTCGAAATTGATGGTGTTGACCTTGAGCAGCGCGAAGTAGCGCTCGCCGTCTTTGGGGCTACGGATTTCGCCTTCGACGGTATCGCCGGTGCGCAGACCGAAGCGGCGGATTTGCGACGGTGAGACGTAGATGTCGTCCGGCCCGGGCAGATAGTTCGCTTCCGGTGCGCGCAGAAAGCCGAAGCCGTCGGACAGCACCTCGACGACACCTTCGCCGATAATGTCGGTCTCGCGCACCGCGAGCTGCTTCAGGATGCCGAACATCAGCTCCTGCTTGCGCATGGTGCTGGCGTTTTCCACCTCGAGCTCTTCGGCAAAGGAGACGAGTTCGGCCGGGGTCTTGGCCTTGAGGTCTTGGAGTTTCATTTCCCGCATGCGGGTAGTCCTGTGGAGAGGATCGGCGATAGGAAAAGCGGCCGATCGGTCGCTAAGGGGAGGGGAGTTCGCAGGTCTTGGGCGGAGGGCGAGAAGCCTTAGGCCCGATGCCGGGCCCGGTTCCCGAATCCGGGGCCGGTACTCGAATGCATCTGCCTGCGTCTAGGGAGATATTCCGAACATATGAAATACCGGAACGATACGCAAGTCCTCATGCGAGCACTGTCCACGGCGGCGCAGTCGATCAAAACGGCTTAAGTACCACCAGGAGCACAATTCCGACCATTAGGATCGCAGGTACTTCATTGATAATACGATAGAATTTTTCAGAGTGCTGGTTCTGGTCGCGTGCGAAATCGCGGACCCACCGCACCATGAATCCGTGCAATCCTGACAGCATCAGCACCAGCGCCAACTTGGCGTGGAACCACCCGCTCCTGAAATAACCGGCGTCATAGGCCAGCCAGAGGCCGAGCACCCAGGACGCGACCATCGCCGGATTGATGATCACGTGGAGGAGGCGGCGCTCCATCACCTTGAAGGTTTCGGACTGCGGCGAGCCGATTTCGGCGCTGCAGTGATAGACGAACAGCCGGGGCAGGTAGAGCATCCCGGCCATCCAGGCGATGATCGCGATGATGTGGAAAGCCTTGAACCATAAATAGAATCCGGACGGATGCCACCACACCAGCAGGCCCGCGAGGGCGACCGTGATCAGGATCGCGATTCCGGCACGCACGAACCCACCGCCCTTCTCAAACTAGAGCTTAAAGCTTTCGTTTGTAGTTATTAGGTGGTTGATTAGACTCATAATTTTCCATCCACACCAATCGCCGGGATAACCCGCGCGAAGGCAGTATTGTGGGCGACATGGCGATTGGGCTTGCGGCCTTCCGAATCGGCGTTCTAACGGAGTTTCCGCGATCTTCCGCGGTCCTCCCGTGCGGATTATTCACAATTCCCACTTCTTCCCGCATCTTCCGCTCCGGCTTCCTCCCGGGACGAGCAGTGTGGACGCCGGAGCAAGCTGTCACCACCCCGGGCCGGTACCTGCCCGGATCGACCCGACCTGTCCCCAGTCCTCCACACCTTATCCCGCTCACCGACCGTCCGATGATGTCCCACGCCGGAACCTACTTCCACTTGCACCTCATCTCGGACTCGACCGGCGAGACACTGATCACGGTCGCGCGGGCGGCGAGCGCGCAATATGCCAAGGTCCAGCCGGTCGAGCACGTCTATCCGCTGGTCCGCACCCAGAAGCAGCTCGACCGGGTCCTGGCCGAGATCGCCGAAGAGCCCGGCATCGTGCTCTACACCCTGCTCGAGAATGATCTGGTCGAGCGGCTCGAGAAGCACTGCCGCGAGTTGAGCCTGCCATGCCTGTCGATTCTCGGACCGGTGCTGCAGCTTCTGCGGTCCTATCTGGGCGCCGAGACCACACACCGCGTCGGCGCGCAGCACACGCTCAACGCCGAATACTTCAAGCGCATCGACGCGCTGAACTTCACCATGCTGCATGACGACGGCCAGCACCTCGACGGCTTGGAGGAGGCGGACGTCGTCCTGGTCGGTGTCTCGCGCACCTCCAAGACACCGACCTCGATTTATCTGGCGAACCGCGGCGTCAAGACCGGCAATGTGCCGCTGGTGCCGGGGGTCGATGTCTCTCGCTATGTCGAGGATCTGTCGCGTCCGCTGGTGGTCGGGCTCTACGCCAGCCCGGAACGCATCGTGCAGATTCGGCAGAACCGCCTGCTTGGCCTCAAGGCGCACCACGACGACGACCAGTATATCGACCGCAAGGCAGTTGCCGAGGAGGTCGCGTTGTCGCGCAAGCTCTGCGCCAAGCACAACTGGCCGTCGATCGACGTCACCCGGCGTTCGATCGAAGAAACCGCAGCGGCGGTGCTGAGCTTCCTGGCCGAACGCCGCCGGCAGCCGCTGGCCTGACCATGCCATTCTGGCAAGCCGAACGGCCGCTGCTGCTCGCCTCCAAGAGCGAGATCCGGCGCATTCTGCTGGCGAACACCGGCATTCCGGTCGAGATCGCACCGGCCAATATCGACGAGCGCGCGGTCGAACAGACCGCACTGTCACGCGATCCCGGTGTCATCGCCACCCTGCTGGCACGCGAGAAGGCGCGCGCCATCGCATCGGTACGGCCGGCACGCCTGGTGCTCGGCGCTGACCAGACGCTGGCGCTCGGCGCGCAGCGCTTCACCAAGCCGGTCGACCGGGATACGGCGCGCGACCAGCTCCTGACGCTGCGCGGCAAGGCCCATGCGCTGCACTCCGCCGTCGCGCTGATGCAGGAAGACACCGTGCTGTTCGAGCATTGCGCTGTCGCGCGGCTCACGATGCGCGACTTCTCCGACGACTTCCTGGAGACCTATCTGGATGTCGCCGGCGTAGCCGCGACGGCCAGCGTCGGCGGCTATCAACTCGAGAATGTCGGCATCACCCTGTTCGAGAAGGTCGAGGGGGATCACTTCACCATTCTCGGCCTGCCGATGTTTCCGTTGCTCGCCGAGTTCCGCCGCATGGGCGTGATGACGGCGTAGCGCAAAAGTTCCAGAAACTCTGGTGCGCAGTCTTTTAGCTCGTGACGCTTTGGTTTCCCGTATTTCGGCGGAACATTCTCCCCCATCCTGCGTTCTCACTGCACGACGGGGGACATCAAAATGCAGAATCGTCAATTTATCGCGGCTGGCCTCGGCTCGGCTCTCGCCATGATTGCCCTCGCCGGACTGAAAGTCTCAGTCACCCCATTGTCGGCGGCAGCCACGCCGGCATTTTCCGCGAGCGAACCGGCCTTGCAGAGCATCAACCGCACGCTGAAAAGCGACCGGTCGTCGATGCTGAGCGTCGACAAGGGACGCGAAGCGCAACGAGCGTTTCTGGCGATATCGTTGTCGTTCCAGAATTGCTTGATGGCTGCGAGCCGGTCATCAGCTCGATCGGAAACTCGCCGCTGGCGCGGGTGGCGGGAAGTTGCCTGTCTTAAGCCTGCAACTGAGCTGCGAGAAGGCTCGCGGCGAGCCTCGCTCGCCTGAAGAATGTCGCAATCCCTTTACGTGACGACTGCTTATTTCTCTCGCTAATTCCCTGCAATAGGCGCACGCTATTGGCTGGCTTGTCGCGATGTCGATCGAGCGCCCTACTGACGGATGGGCGGCGCAGGCCAAGGCCGTCAAAGAATCTCGAAGGGTCTGACGCCACTGAGCAATTGGTGTGGGCCGCGATGTCGGCTCGTCCAATGGAAGGGTCAGGCATCCATGTCATCAGATTCAGCCGGGTCTTCAGCGAACGTTCTTGTCGTGGAAGACGAGATGGTACTACGCATGCGGGCCGTCGACCTAGTCGAGGATGCCGGGTTCACGGCTGTGCAAGCCGTCAATGCTGACGAAGCGCTTTCCATTCTCGAGTTCCCGCTCCGACATCTCGCTGCTGTTTTCCGACATCCAGATGCCCGGCAGCATGGACGGATTGAAGCTCGCCCACGCCGTCCACGACCGTTGGCCTTCGATCAAGATCATTCTGGTGTCCGGCACAGGTTAAATTGGCCGATACGGACAAGCCAGCAGACAGCCGCTTTTTCGGCAAGCCGTTGGAAGTGCAGCAGATGATCGCCGAGCTGCGCGAGATGATAGGCACCGGGACACTGAAGGTTCTTCCGAAGGCGGCCATACCGCATGTGGTTGAAGCGCTGGCTGATATGCCTCGCGCCGACGCACAGGAGGTTTTGGACGCGCAGGAAGTCTTGACGGCCGAGAATGACAGTCTTCGGTTATTGCTGGAACAAGCCGGCATCGACGCCAAGGTCCTGCTCGCCCAGGCCGGCATCGACGCCAAGGAGCGTGAAGCCGCCGAAAAGCTGCAGAAGCTCATTCTTGAAGAAATGCATCATCGCATCAAGAACACGCTGGCGACCGTTGGCGCGATTGCATCCCAAAGTCTGCGAACGGCGACGAACATCACGCTTGCGCAACAGGCCATCGAGGGCCGCTTGATGGCGCTGGGGCGCGCGCACGATCTGCTCATGCAGGTGAGCTGGGCCAAGGCCAGCCTTGTTGATGTCGTTCGTAGCGCGATCGAGCCTTATGACGGCAAGAATACAGGACGATTTTCGATCGACGGAACCGATATCGCGATCTCCTCCGGCGCTGTCATCACGCTGGCGATGACCTTCAACGAATTATCCACAAACACGACGAAATTCGGCGCGTTGTCGGTGCCCGGCGGGCGCGTCGAAATCGCTTGGAGGATCGACGATGAAACCCAGCGGCTGCGACTGACATGGACTGAAAAAGGCGGCCCGGCCGTTCAGGCGCCGACCCGAAGAAGCTTCGGCACCCGCATGATGGAGTCGCTCGGGCAGCAACTGAATGGCCAGGTTCAGCTCACCTATCGGCCGACCGGGTTCGTTTATTCGCTCGACGTGCCGCTCGCCTCGCTGACCGTGCGGGCGTAAGGCGGCCATTTCCCGAGATTGCCCCGCCTGAGACGCGCCCATCAGCGATGCGACTCGCGAAGTCGTCGAAGCGGTGCGTAACCCATTCTCGTGGCGTCGGCTCCTGGGCGCATCCTTGGCATCGAGGATGTCCCTGCTTCCCGCCGTGCATTTTTTGAGCCGGTGACTTCCCTGGTATTGCCCGATCTGGTCGATAGATCATAAAGCTGCTTCAATACAGCGGACCATTCGGGAGATCATCATGTGCTATCAATGTACGACGGCTGCACGCACAACGCGCCGTAGCTTTCTCACGGTTGCCGGCGGCGCAGCGATTGCTCTGGGGCTGCCCTCAAGCGGCTTCGCGCAGAAGGCTCCGCCGAAGCCGCAAAACGTTGTGTCTCCCGATGAAGCGCTGAAGCTCCTGGTGAGCGGCAATCGACGATACGTTGACGGCAAGTCGAGGCTGCACGATTTCAAGCATGAACGGGAAGCACTGACCAAGGGGCAGAATCCTTTCGCCGGGATCCTCAGTTGCGCCGATTTGCGCATCGCGCCGGAATACGCTTTCGAACTCCGGACGCGGCGACCTATTCGTGTGTCGCGTGGCCGGCAATTTTGCCAATGACGACTTGGTCGCGAGCTTTGAGTACGCCATCGCGATCCTCAATACGCCGCTCTTGATGGTTCTCGGGCACAGGTCCTGCGGTGCGGTCGACGCGGCCATCAAATCCATCAAAGACGGCACCACGCTGCCGGGTCATCTTCCGTCGCTGGTGTCGGCGCTCAGTCCTGCGGTCAAGGCTGCGGAAGGTCTCCCTGGCAACATGCTCGACAATGCGATCAAGCAAAATGTCATGCTCAATGTCGAGAAATTGAAAAGTGCGACCCCCATCATCGACAAGGCGGTCGCGGAAAAAAAGGTCCGCATCGTCGGCGCCGTGTACAACCTCGACGACGGGCGGGTTGAACTGCTGAGCTGATTTGACGACAGGCGGACGAATGCAATTCGGTCGGCTGAGCCGGCGGGAGTTCGGCAAACTTCTCGGCAGTGCTGCCATGTGGCCGCTCGCCGCCGGCGCGCAACAGCCGATGGTTGGCTTCCTCAGCATCGGATCGGCCGGCGACGTGCCGAGAGCTCTTGCGGCGTTCCAGCAGGGATTGAGCAGAGCCGGCGCCGTCGAAGGTCAGAATGTTGTTGTCGAATATCGCTGGGCGGAACGGGCCGACGGCCTGTCAGAGCTCGCGACCGGTCTGGTGCGTGGCGAGGCAGCGGTCATTGTTGCCCCCACTCATCGGGCGGCATTCGCCGCAAAGACCGCAACGCAGACGATTCCGATCGTGTTTGTCAGCACCAGCGATCCAGCCGATCTCGTCGCAAATTTCAGTCAGCCGGCCGGCAATGTCACCGGCGTCAGCTGCTTCCAGAGTGGTTTGGAGGTGAAACGGCTGGAGCTGTTGCGTGAACTGGTTCCCAATGTCGGAACCGTCGGCGTGCTCGTTTCTTCGGACCGGGGAAACCCGGCGCCGGAAGTCAAGACGATGCAAAGCGCGGCTCGCGTCGTCGGCCAGCAGGTGCAGATCTTGACCGCGGGAAGCGCGGCCGAAATCGACGCGGCCTTCCAGCGATTTTCGCGGTTGCGCATCGGTGCGCTGCTGGTGAATGCGGTCGGTCCATTGTTCATGACACTGCGCGACCGGGTGGTTGCATGGGCGAACGGCAATGCCGTTCCGGCGCTGTACGACTTGCGGGAGTTTCCCGCGGCCGGTGGGCTCATCAGCTATGGACCCAGTCTCACGGACGCTTACTGTCAAATGGGCGACTATGCCGGCAAGATTCTCCAAGGCACCAAGGTGGGAGATTTGCCCGTGGTTCAGCCGGCCAAACTGGAGCTGGTGATCAATCTGACGACCGTGAAGGCGCTTGGTTTCGCCATTCCGGCTGCGCTGCAGGGACGGGCCGACGAGCTGCTGAAATAGCAGGATGGCTTGGCGGCTCAGTACCCAATCAGGGTGGCATTTTTGTCTCGCACCGCATTTCGGTTGAGAAAGTAAGGGTCTGGAGCCCGATATCGGCCCAAATTCGGGCCTTCGCTACCGAGGCATCCACCGATTGGGGGTGGCAGATGCAACCGGATGCCCTGGCCCGGCTTGCGCGCCAAAATTCGTGCGCGTCCGCAAGCGCTGCAGCTTTTGCGTTGTGGCTTGTCGCTGCCATTGGCGGTCCGGCGGGTGCGCAAACCTCCGACGGCAATGCGGTCAGTCCGATCATGCTCGGCGCGCGCGGTGGAATTGCCGGCGGCGCAACTTCCCGCGCCCTGCCATCGCCGGACGCGGCGGAAAGCCCCATCGAGTTCAGCCTTCGCTCCGGGTTTGCCACCGACTACATCTACCGCGGCACCACGCTCTCCGATCGTAAACCGGCGGTCGGCACGGCGCTGGAAGCAACGCTTGGGGCGTTCTATGCCGGCGCCAATTTCACCAGCGTCAAACTGCCGAGCCAACCCGCTGTCGAAATTGCGATGGGGGGCGGCATTCGTCCGAAGCTTGGGGACATCAATTTCGACTTCGGCTGGACCTACTTTCTGTATCCGGGCGAAACGTCATCACCCGACACGATTGCCGGCATCGAGTACCTGGAATTCGCCGCGCGCGCCGACACCCGAATTGGCGACATGCTGCGCATCGCCGGCGGCTTCGCGTATTCGCCCGACGTCTCCAACACCGGTGCGTGGAGCAAGTATGCGGCGGCCGGCCTGGGCATCGATGTGCCGAGTGGTGCTCTGCTCCCGAACGTCAGCATGTCGATCACCGGCGGCGCCGGTTACTTTTGGTTCGGCAATCAGTCGCCCGTGCTCGGGGGCTTTCCCTTGCCCGCCTATCTCAACTGGAACGCGGGCGTGACCTTTGCGCGGAAAATGTTCAACCTCGACCTGCGCTACTACGACACCAACCTGTCGAAGGAAAATTGTTTCGTCCTCACCGGCGATCCCAACGCTACTCCTGGCGGGAGCATCGATCCGGTACGAAATCCGGAAGGTCTGATGTCGCGCTGGTGTAGCGCGGCGCTGGTCGCAAAGTTCTGGTTCGCGCTGAACTAGTGTGGCGATTCGGAAGCCCGCATCATTGTTGCCGCCATTCACAGCCAGTGCGTCGTCATGAGGACCTGATGGAGCCTCAGCCCGCCCCGGCTTCTCCTGGTGTGCTCGACCGTCTCAGCGCTCACCTGGACTGGTACTGGACGCTGTCGCCCGCCGGGTCGCGCCGCGTTCTGGGCGACCTTCGGCGGCTGGGCGCTCGACGCCTACAACCAGATGACCCTGGGCTTCGTCCTGCCCGCCGTGACGGCCGCGTTTGCGCTCTCCACCGCGCAGGCGGGACTGCTCGGGACCGTCGGCCTGGTGACGAGCGCGGTGGGCGGCGCCTTGGCCGGGCGCGCTGGCCGACGCGATCGGGCGCGTGCGGGTGTTGATCGTCTCCATCGGGATCATACGCGCTGTTCACGCTGCTGGCCGGCTGCGCACAGTCCTACGAGCAGCTGCTGGTCTTCCTCACGCTGCAGGGGCTCGGGTTTGGCGGCGAGTGGGCCGCGGGCGCGGTGCTGGTGGCGGAATACGCGCAGGCGACGCAGCGCGGGCGAGTCGTCGGGGCCGTCCAGAGCGCCTGGTCGATCGGTAATGCCGGCGTCCTGATCGCCAACACCGTCGTCTTCAGCGCTGGCGCCGCCTGAACTCGCCTGGCGCATGATGTTCTGGCTGGGCGCGGTGCCGGCCGTCGTGCTGCTGTGGGTGCGCACCCGCGTGCAGGAATCTCCGGTTTACCGCGCCGAAGCCGCGGCCCGCGCGGCCGGCACAGGACCGGCGGCCGGCAAGCCCGGCAGCGCGCTGCTCGGTCTGTTCCGCCGCGATCAGCTCCGCATCACGCTCGCGTCGACGCTGCTCTCGGTCGGCGTCATCGGCGGCGGGCTCGGCATCTGGCTGCCCACTTATCTGGAGAAAGTGCGCCACCTGACGGTCGAGGGCCTCAGCGCCTACATGGGCATCCAGGTGATCGGCGCGTTCGTGGGCTGTGTCAGCGCCGGTTACGTCCTGGACGCGCTGGGCCGGCGTCGCGGATTGGCATTGTTCGCGCTCGGCAGCGCGATCTCCGCCTGGGCTTACGTCGTGCTGCCGCTTGGCGCCGCCTGGCTGGTGTTCGTCATCGGCTTTCCGCTCGGCTTCTTCGGTTCGGGAATCTTCAGCGGGCTCGCGGTCTACCTCGCCGAGCTCTATCCGACCGAGTTGCGCGGCGCGGGGCAGGGGTTCGGCTACAACATCGGACGTGGCATCGGCGCGGTCGGGCCGGCCGCGATCGGCGTTGCGGCGGCATGGGTCGGGCTGAGCGACGCGCTGGCGCTGGCGGCCACGAGCTACGTGCTCTGTCTTGTCGCGCTGTTGTTCCTGCCGGAGACGCGCGGCAAGCACCTGACCGGCTGAGCTCGGAAGAGTCGCATCCTCGGGCGGCGAACCGGCGTGTTACGGTACGTCACTTCATACATCAGGAGCGAACATGCCTCGGCCATTTCAGCTTGCCGCCGCCATCGTGCTGGCCTGCCTGACCAGCGTGCCGTCGCGCGCCCAGGACGCCGCCGCGACGTTTCCGAACCGGACCGTTCGGATCGTTGTGCCGTTTCCGGCCGGCGGGCCGAGCGACATTCTGGCGCGGCTGTTGGGTGAACGCATGAGCGCCGAATGGGGCCAACCGGTAGTCATCGAGAACCGGCCGGGCGGCAACACGGCGATCGGCGCGGTGGCGGTGGCTCGTTCGGAGCCGGATGGCTACACCCTGCTGGCCGCGATGGACACCACGCTGGTGATGCATCCACTGATGGCGGCGAACCCCGGATACGATCCGTTCAAGGATTTCACCTACGTCGGGCTCACCAGCCGGAACACCATCCTGCTCACGGTGCCGGCGAACGGACCGGGCAGTGTGAAAGAGCTCATCGAAAAGGCACGGGCCAATCCCGGCAAGATGAACTACGGCGGCGGTGTCGTCACCAACAGGCTCGGCGGCTTCCTGTTCGCGCAGTCCGCCGGCATCCAGGCGCAGCTCATTCCCTACAACGGCAGCGCTCAGGTCATCCAGGCGCTGCTGGCCGGCAGCATCGATTTCGCGGCCGACGGTCCGGCCGCGAACGTGCCGCTCATTCAGGGCGGCAAGGTCCGCGCCCTGGCGAAGCTCAGCAACTCGCCGTTGCCGTCATTGCCGGACGTGCCGCTGTTGTCGCAGGCGGCAGGATTTGTCTTCGAAGATGTGTCGACCTGGACGAGTCTGGTCGCGCCGGCCGGGACGCCGCGCGCAGTGGCCGAAAAAATCCAAGCCAAGATCGCAGCGATCTATGCCGATCCGGCGTTTGTGAAGCGGCTGGAAACCGCCGGCATCAGCATCGCCACCAACACGCCCGCCGAGCTCGAAACGTTCGTGCGCCACGAGGCCGCGCGGTGGTCGAAGGTCCTGCGCGAGAGCAACGTCAAGTTCGAGTGACGAGCAGACGAATTGCGCGGGCCGACTCTTCGATCCCCTGCCCGCAAGTCGAATCGTCTGGCTGAAAAAGAAAACCCCCGGTGCGGAGCACGCACCGGGGGGTAACAAGGTTGAGAGAAGACAGCCGATCAAGGATAGAAGTTACGCTGCCAGCGGACCAGCGCCGAGACGACGCTCTGGTCGTCGAGAGCGAAGGTGGCCGGCCGCGAACCGTTTGCCCCAACGATGGCGGTCCCGTTGTTGTTCGCGCCCTTATAAGCGGTGTTGAGCCGCGTGTAGAACACGTCGAGACCGATATCCATCAGCGGATGCGGGTTGAACTGGGTCCGCGAACCGATCTGATAGAAGCTGAAGTCCGGGCTGCAGCTGCTGGTGTTGCCCACCGCGATGTTGAGTGGCGGCCAGACTGCGCCAGCGACAGGAACGCCGCAGGGCGACGTGCCGGCCGCACCAGGCAAGTGCGAGTTGATGATCTCCTTGGCCTTGTCGGAGTACGTCACCTGGACGAAGCCGCCGTAGACCGAGGTCCGCCACTTGCCGCCGAACGTGCCGGCCGCGCCCCAGATGTGCTGGTAGGCGGCGTTGATGCTCCACGCGGTGGTCAGTTCGATGTCCTGGCGTCCGGCGGTGTTGTCGAAGATGCCGTCGGCGAGCCACGCCAACGCCCACGCTTTGGCTGTTGTTGTAGAGCTGCCAAGAGCTGGAGTTGGTCGCATAGCCGGGCGCGCCCTTCGACCAGACGAAGTTGACACCGATGATGTCGCCGCCCTGCAGGTTCAACAGGCCGCTGGCGGAGAACGCCCAGCCATACTTGTCGGCCGGATGTCCGTTGTTGACGTTGTTCCCGGTGCCGTAGTAGGCGCCGCTCGCCTCGTGGATCGCGGTCGCTGATACCGGCATAGCCCCAGGCCTGGTCGATGCGCAGGTTGGTGATGATGTCCGGAACCCGGAAGCCGAACTGGCGCTCCCTGCGCCCGGCTGGTTGGTCAGGCCGCTGTCGTAGGCCAAGCCGCCGTTGAGGGCCCAGCACGCTGCGTGGCGTCGCAAGTGCCGATCTTGCGGGTCGCCGGGTCTTCGAACGACAGCGAGTAGGACACGCCGTTGCCGAACTGAACCGTGTAGGCCCACAGGTTCTGACCGGAGGCGCCGGTGTCGCCCGAGGTGCGGACGTTCAGGTAGGTGTAAGCACCACCGTACGTGAACATGTCGAAGAACGACTGCGCACGGCCGACCGTGAAGCCCGCGAACTGGATGAACGCGCGATCCCAGTACGAGGTGGCCGTGGTGCCGCCGCCGGTCGCCGCCGGGGTGGTGTTCTCCCAGCCGGCGCGGATGTAGGACCGCAGCGTGCCGTATTCGGTCTGCGTGCGCGCGTCGAAGGTGACGACGCCGCGGACCCGGTAGTTGATGTCGTTGGTCAGGTCGCGGGTGTACCGGCCCTGGCCGGCCATCTGCTGGCTGCCCATCACGATGCCGCCGGAGCCCGCACCCCAGTCGGTCTGGACGCGGATGTAACCGCCGACCTTCAAGCAGGTGTCGGTGCCCGGGATGTAGTAGAAGCCCGCCCCGTAGAGGGTGCAGATCTTGACGTATTCGACCGGCTTGGCCTTGACGGGCATGTCGGCCGCTTGCGCTCCGGCAACCGCGAGCAACCCAGCGGCGGTACCGAGGAGAAGACTTTTCACCATTTTCATCGTAACCCCCTGTTGCATTGGAGGGCCCCCCCTCCCGCCGGACGGACCGGCTAGTAACCTTAAGAATTCGTGAATGGACCTTAACCGATCCGAGAATTGAAGTGTTGTAATTTCGATGGGGGTGACTCGGCTTTTCCGGAGACTGTTGCAAAATTGCACGAGCCGTTGGCGGCTCATTAAAACGAGACCTGCCCTAGTGTCCCAATTCCGGAATTCGCAACTTTTGCGGTGCCCACATTCGCGAACTTCGGAAACGCAGGACACTGGCAACTCATTGATCTAGTGTGGCTTCTGATCCGCCACACTGGCGCCGACACGGCGCGATCCGCGGCCCGAGGAGCGTAACGCGCCATGTTCATTCTGGGGCTGACCGGTTCGGTCGGAATGGGGAAGTCGACCACGTTGCGGTTCTTCGCCGAGGCCGGCGTGCCGGTCTACGACGCCGACCTGGAGGTGCATCGCCTGTACGAAGGTGCGGCCGCACCGGTAATCGAATCGGCGTTTCCGGGGACAACCGCCGGCGGCAAGGTCGATCGCACCAGGCTCGCCGCGCGCGTTCTGGGTGACGATGCGGCGCTGCGGCGGCTCGAAGCGATCGTGCATCCGCTGGTGCAGGAGGCCGAGCGCCATATCCTGGATGAGGCCGAGGCTGCCGGACACAAGGTCGCGGTGCTCGACATCCCGCTGCTGTTCGAAGTTGGGGCGGATCACCGGGTCGACGCGGTGGTCGTCGTTACGGCGCCGCCCGAGGTGCAACGGGCCCGCGTGATGGAACGGCCCGGCATGACGCCGGAAAAATTCGCCGCGATCCTGGGGAAACAGATGCCCGACGCCGAGAAGCGCCGGCGGGCGGATTTCGTCGTGGATAGTTCGCAGGGGCTGGACGCCGCCCGCGCGCAGGTGCGCGCGATCCTGGAGGCGGTTGCTACAATGCCGAAGCGCCGGAAGTGATTCGCGGCGCCGCTCTTTGGTTGGCCGCATGATCTGATCCGAAAAGTCCGCAACTTTTCGGGACCATGCTTTCGGAGAACTTGCTTGCGCGAGATCGTGCTCGATACCGAGACCACCGGGCTCGATCCCTACCAGGGGCATCGGCTGGTCGAGATCGGCTGCATCGAACTGCTCAACCGCATTCCGTCCGGGCAGAGCTTCCATTGCTATGTCAATCCGGAGCGTGACGTGCCGGCCGAGGCGTTCGCGGTCCACGGCATCTCGACCGAACAACTCAAGGACAAGCCGCTGTTCGCCGAGATCGCCGACGACCTGCTGGCGTTCATCGGCGAGGCGCCGCTGGTTGCGCATAACGCGATGTTCGATCTGGGCTTTCTCAATGCCGAACTCGAGCGCGCGGGCCGGAGCTTGGTCGGACGCGAACGGCTCGTCGACACGCTGCTGCTGGCGCGGCGCCGCCATCCCGGCGGCTCGAACCGGCTCGACGATCTCTGCACGCGCTACGGCATCGACAATTCGCGGCGCACCAAGCACGGCGCGCTGCTCGATGCCGAGCTGCTGGCCGAAGTCTATCTTGAGCTGATCGGGGCACGTCAGGCGACGCTTGGCCTGACCGACACCAGCGCGCCGGCGGCCGGCGTGCGGGCGCGGGTCGCGGTCGTTCACACCCGCGCCATCGTGCTTATCCCGCGCTTGACCGACGACGAACTCACGGCACACGCGGCGTTCGTGGCGGGCCTGGGGGAGGGCGCGATCTGGCGGGACTACGCCACCCCGGCAGGGGCGTGACGCGCATCAGATCTGAGGTGTACCGGATCCGCTCCGCGCACTCCGGTCATTCCCGCGCAAGCGGGAATCCAGCGCTTTCAAATCGAAGCTCACAAAGTTCTGGGTCCCGGCTTCCGCGGAGACGAGCGGGAGAGAGCAACTGATTCGGCCGACTGCGAGATCGGCGGTACCCGCCGTCCGTGGCGTCGGTCACAGCCCTTTATAGCCGGTCAGACCTGCTGCGGCTCGAGGCTGGGCGGCGGCGTTTGTTGCGCCATGCGCTGCTGATAGAGCGCGACGAAGTCCACCGGATCGAGCAGCAGCGGCGGGAAGCCGCCGTTGCGAACCGCGGTGGCAATGATTTCGCGCGCGAACGGAAACAGCAGCCGCGGACATTCGATCATGACCAGCGGTGTCACATGCTCCTTCGGCACGTTCTGAATGCGGAACACGCCCGCGAACGTCAGGTCGAACGCGAACAGCATCGTGCCGGTCTGTTCGGCCTTGCCCTCGAGCACCAGCGCCACCTCGAAGTCGGTTTCCGACAGCGGGTTCGCGTTGACGTTGATCTGGATGTTGATGGCCGGCTGCGTCTGGCTCGGCGCGAGCGAACGCGGCGCGTTCGGGTTCTCGAACGAGAAATCCTTGATATACTGGCCCAGGACGTTGAGCTGCGGCGCGTTTTGCTGCGCCTGCGTGCCCGGTTGCGGGCCGCCGTTGCCGGTGTTTGTCATAATAACGTGTCTCCACCCCGATCTGCGTAACTGCCGCAATCGGCGGCGTGGCTAACACACGGCCCGCAGGGGAACAAGGATAAGACGAAAATTGCCGCTGAAACCGCCACGCTAGCCGCCGCTCTTGGGCTTGCGGCGGCGCTTCTTGCTGGCGTCCGGCAACTGACGCCATTCGTGCGGTTCAAGGTCGATGACCGAAGGGTCCTGCGGGCGCCGGCGGGCGGCGCGACCGATCGCCCCGCCGGCCCACCGGCGAAACGCCGGTACGAACAGCGCGAGGCCCGCGATGTCGGTGATAAAGCCCGGTATCACCAGCAGAATCGCTGCCAGCATGGTGGCGAAGCCGGGCGTTTCGAGATGAATCGCCCGCAGCCCTTCCTGCGAGAAGGCCTGGCGCAACTTGTCGAAGTCGCCCCGGCCCGAGCGTCGCAACAGGAAGATCCCGGCGAACGAGCTGCCGAGCAGCAGGACGATGGTCCAGAACCAGCCCACAGTCGCGGTTGCCAGCAGCAGAACCACGAGCTCCGCCGCCGGCAGTGTCAACAAGCCGACAAATGCCCACTTTACCAAAGACATCGATCCGATTCCCTGCGGGCCTTGTTGGCGTCACGATTGGGATCGTCTATGGTCGATCCGAAGGGCCAATTCGTCGCTCCGCCTCTGGATCGGCTCAGTCGCGTACTTAGATATTCAAATGGGGAACCGGAACTTCTCCGCGGATGTCTGACCTCTGCGGGGGCTTCTCGCCGGCTTCCGGTTCCGTCCTCACGGCTGCCAAGAGCGTGTAAGACGTGTTCGATATCTACACCATCATCTTTCTGGCGTTGGCGGTATTCATCTTCCTCCGCCTGCGCAGCGTACTCGGTCAGCGGACCGGGCGCGAGCGGCCGCCCTATGACCCCTATTCGGCGCGCGACGCGGTTCGCGGCGCGACCAACGATAACGTGGTGACGCTGCCCGGCCGAGCCGCCGACGCGGCGCAGAAGCCGGTCGAGGCGGTCGAGCCGGCCGACCGCTGGAAGGGCGTGGCCGAGGCTGGCTCGGCAATCGCCGTCGGCCTCGACGGTGTGGTGCGCGAAGATCCGGCTTTCGACGTCAAGCATTTCATCGCCGGCGCGCGCCAGGCCTACGAGATGATCGTCACCGCGTATGCGGAAGGCGACCGGCGGAACCTCAAGAACCTGTTGGCGCGCGAGGTCTACGACGGGTTCGAAGCCGCCATCCGCGAACGCGAGACCAAGGGCGAAACCGTCGAGACCCGGTTCGTGTCGATCGACAAGTCGGACATTACGGCGGTCGATGTGCGCGGGCGCACCGCCCAGGTCACCATCCGTTTCATTTCCCAGTTGGTCTCGGTCACCCGCGACAAATCCGGCAACGTGATCGACGGCAACCCCGACAAGGTCACGGACGTGACCGACGTCTGGACATTTGCGCGCGATCTGTCTTCGCGGGACCCCAACTGGAAGCTGGTCGCGACCGAGGCCGGGCACTAACCGGAGTCGCAGCCGATGGCGGTGCGGTGCACCCTCTTCACCGGCATGGTGGCGGCCACATTGGGGTTCGCCGGCGCCGTCGTGCCGTCGCGGGCCGACCCGTTCAAGTTTCCGGACGGTCAGCTCGAGCCGGTGAAGTGGGCCGATCTGAACGGTTGGACCACCGACGATCATATCGCCGCTTTCGCCGCGTTCCTGACGAGCTGCCAGCCGTTCCTCAAGGAATCGCGCCCGCGCGATGCGCGGCCGGTGAGCCAAGGGCTGTGGGAAGTGTGCCGGCGCACCGCGAGCCTGAAGCCCGCGACCGCCGCCGAGGCGCGGGCGTTCTTCGAGG
Source organism: uncultured Alphaproteobacteria bacterium (assembly GCA_963807865.1). Lineage (GTDB taxonomy): Bacteria > Pseudomonadota > Alphaproteobacteria > Rhizobiales > Xanthobacteraceae > VAZQ01. Next base: position 77,389 of record CAWEDK010000019.1, read on the forward strand.
AGAACTTCCGGCCGGTGCGGATCACCAAGCTCGGCGACGCGGAGGGTTTCCTGACCGGCTACTACGAGCCGATCGTGCAGGGCTCGCGCTTCCCGAACCCGGAATTCTCCGTGCCGCTCTATCGCCGGCCCCGCGATCTCGAAGCGGCCGGCTACAAAGTGGGTTCGCCGAGTTTCCCCAACAGCAAGTCGGTCCCGATCGGCCGCCGCAACGATAAGGGCGAGCTCGTCCCATACCCCGACCGCGGCAGGATCGAGGCGGGCGCGCTCGACGGCCAGCATCTCGAAATCTGCTGGGTGCGCGATTGGTTCGAGGCCCTGACCATCCAGATCCAGGGATCGGCGCGCGTGATCCTCGAGGACGGCCTGATGGTTCGGATCAATTATGATTCGTTCAACGGGCATCAATACTCGTCGATCGGACGCGTGCTGATCGAGCGCAACGAGATTCCGCGTGAAGAAATGTCGATGCAACGAATCAAGGATTGGATGAAGGTCAACCCGAACAAGGCGGCCGAGGTGCGGGCCACCAATCGCTCATTCGTGTTCTTCCGCATCACCGGCCTCGACAAGGAAGACGAGCCCGTCGGCGCGCAGAACGTGCCGTTGATGCCGGGCCGCTCGATCGCCGTCGACAAGACGCACGTCTACGGCACGCCGATCTACATCGAGGCGACGCTGCCGATCGACAGCGCGCGTCCGGTCACGCCGTTCCGGCGGCTGATGATCGCGCAGGACACCGGCTCCGCCATTGTCGGCCCGGCCCGCGCCGATCTCTACTGGGGCGCGGGTGATATTCCGGCCCGGATCGCCGGCCGCATCCGGCATCCCGGCCGCTTCGTGATGCTCTTGCCGCGCGAACTCGACATGATCGAGGCGGGCCGCGTGATGCCGCTGCCGCTCGTGAAGCCGGCCAACATCGTCGAAGAGGGCAAGAAGGAAGCCGCCGCCGAGGCCAAGAAGAAAGAGGCTGGCGCGGCGGTCGAGCCGGGCAAGACCGACAACGGCGCCAGAAGGCCGGGTAGCCGGTCGCGTGGCCAGGCTGTTCCTGGCCGCTCGCGGTCCGGCACATGACGGTGAAAGAGCGCAGGCAGGGCCGGCGCAATCTGTCCGACGACGAACGTACGCTCTGGCGCGAGATCACCCGTTCGGTCGCACCACTCAAGCGGGCGCGGGTCAGGTCCGGCGCGCAGCAAGCCGATGCCGCTTCGCCAAAGCCTGATTCACTCCCGAAGCCTGAGACGGCAGCACGCGTTGCGCCGCTGCGCTCTGCTGCCGCGCCCAAGCCCAAGCCGGCACCCGGCCTTGCGCCGATCGAGCGCCGGCAGAAGAAACGGCTTGCCCGCGGTACCGAGACGATCGACGCGCGGCTCGATCTGCACGGCTGCACCCAGCACGAGGCGCATGCCGCGCTACTGCACTTCCTGCGGCGCACGCAGGGCACCGGCGCGCGCTACGTGCTGGTGATCACCGGCAAGGGGCGGGCCGGCAGCGACGGCTTTCGCGAGGTCGGCGTGCTGAAGCGTCAGGTGCCGCTGTGGCTGGCGATGCCGGAATTCCGCACTTTTGTGGTCGGGTTCGAGGACGCGCACGCTGGCCACGGCGGGGAGGGCGCGCTCTACGTCCGCCTGCGGCGGGTCGCCAGAAGTTGTTAGAAGGGGGATCGCCGATACTCGTTCTTCAAATTCGACCGATGCCCTGACCTTTGCGTGACCGGTACAATCTTAACGGATTTTCCCGGCATTCGTTCGGCAACATTGCGCTCGGGTGGCTTCGTCGCGAGATCAGGCCAATTCGTTAAATCATCGTTATCTCCGGTCATGTAGAGCGAGCAGACCTGGGATGCAAAACATGCGTGTCGCCGTCGTCGATCCAAGTCGGACAGTAGCGAAATGCTTGTCCCTTCTGCTCAAGTCGCACAATCATGAGGTTGTGCCCTTCAGTGATGGTCCCGAGGCTTTGGACTATATTGCCTCCGATCAATCCGTGGACGTGCTGATCACCAGTTCGCAACTTATTTCGATGTCCGGACCAAAGCTCTGTGAGAAGGCGCGTGCAATCGCCGCCGCCGGCCGCCCGTTCTATATTGTCCTGATGTCGTCGATCGAGGATCGGTATAGCCTGATCAAAGCGCTCGACAGCGGCGCAGACGATTTCATTCATAAACCGCCCGTTGCCGAAGAGCTTGTCGCTCGGCTGAGGGCAGCGGATCGCGTCATTTCCATGCAGCGTTCATTGCATCGCCTTGCGACCACCAATTCTCTAACCGGCGTATTGAATAGACGCGCGTTTTTTGGCGACGCTCAAGCGGCGTGTGCGCGCGCAAGCGGGGGCGCCGTTTTGTCCGCGGCTATGATCGATGTGGACCACTTCAAGCGCATCAATGATTCTTACGGTCATGGCGGTGGCGACGAAGCCCTCTGTGCGTTGGCTCGCGAGTTGCAAAAACGAAGCGCAACTGTCGGCCGGCTGGGAGGCGAGGAATTCGCAATGCTTCTCGAAGGGCAGACGCTCACCGCTGCTTTCGAAACGGTCGAACAGATGCGGCGTAAGCTGCAGGAATTGAGGATACCTTCAGGTCACCGGACGATGTCGTTGACATGTAGCTTTGGCGTGAGCCAATGGACGCCGGGTGACACGATCGACACGCTTCTCAGGCGCGCCGATGTAGCGCTTTACGAGGCCAAGACGGGGGGTAGAAACCGCGTTATTTCGTCCCGTAGCTCATCGGACCTGACAGATTACGATGGTGCGAAAAGCGTCATTCGTTCTGACGCACGAATTGCGGCGGCGCTAGACTGCTAGAGTTATGATCCCGGTGTTGTAGGCTTTTCGAACAATACCAATCCATGAAACGGTAGATTCTCCGCGTCATGGCCGGGCACAAGACGTGGATGCGCACAAGCGCTTACAAAATATACCGGCTGAGGTCGGCGTTCTTGGCGAGATCGCCGATATGCTTGTGCACGTAGGCGGCGTCGATCGTCACGGTCTCGCCGTTGCGGTCGGGCGCCGCGAACGAAATCTCGTCGAGCACGCGTTCCATCACGGTGTGCAGGCGCCGCGCTCCGATATTCTCGACGCTGGAATTCACCGCCACCGCGACGTCGGCGAGCGCGTCGATCGAGTCCGACGTGAATTCGAGCGTCACGCCCTCGGTCGCCAGCAACGCCACGTACTGCTTGATCAGGGACACCTCGGTTTCGGTCAGGATGCGGCGGAAGTCGCTGTGCGTGAGCGGCTTGAGTTCGACGCGGATCGGCAGCCGGCCTTGCAGTTCGGGCAGCAGGTCGGAGGGCTTCGTCAGGTGAAACGCACCCGAGGCAATGAACAGGATGTGGTCGGTCTTGACCGAGCCGTGCTTGGTCGAGACCGTGGTGCCCTCGATCAGCGGCAGCAGGTCGCGCTGCACGCCCTCGCGCGAGACATCGGCGCCGTGCCGTCCCTCGCGGCCGGCGATCTTGTCGATCTCGTCCAGGAACACGATGCCGTTCTGCTCGACCGCCTTGATCGCTTCCAGCACCAGTTGATCGTTGTCCAGGAGCTTGTCGGATTCCTCGTTGATCAGGAGGTCGTGCGACTCCGACACCGTCACGCGGCGCGTCTTGCTCTTGCCGCCGCCGAGCTTGCCGAAGATGTCGCCGATCGAGATCGCGCCCATCTGCGCGCCCGGCATGCCGGGTATCTCGAACAGCGGCATGCCGCCGCCGCCCGATTGCACCTCGATCTCGATTTCCTTGTCGTTGAGCTCGCCGGCGCGCAGCTTGCGGCGGAACACGTCCTTGGTCGACGCGCTGGCGTTCTCGCCGACCAGCGCGTTGACGACGCGCTCCTCGGCGGCCTGCTGGGCACGCGCCTGCACGTCCTTGCGCTTGCGTTCGCGGGTCTGGGTGATCGCGACTTCGACCAGGTCGCGCACGATCTGCTCGACATCGCGGCCGACATAGCCGACCTCGGTGAACTTGGTCGCCTCGACCTTGATGAACGGCGCGCCCGCGAGCCGGGCAAGGCGTCGCGAAATCTCGGTCTTGCCGACGCCGGTCGGGCCGATCATCAGGATATTCTTGGGCAGCACCTCCTCGCGCAGCTTGTCGTCGAGCTGCAGCCGCCGCCAGCGGTTGCGCAGCGCGATCGCCACCGCGCGCTTGGCGTCGTTCTGACCGATGATGAAGCGGTCGAGCTCGGAAACGATTTCGCGAGGGGAGAAGTCGGTCATGCGTTACGTACCATGAGAAGCGCGCGGCCGTCCGGTGTGTCCACCAGACGATCCGGACGGAAGCCGGCATTTTCATACGCCCGGATGGCGCGGCCGTTGGTGGGATCGGGATCGGTGAGCACGCGCGGCGTTCCGCGACGCGATCAGCCGCTCGATGAATGTGCGGATGAACGCCGAGCCGTGGCCACGGCCGATCATTCCGGCTTCGCCGATGAACTGATCGATCCCGCGGGTGCCGTGCGGATGCTCGCCGAACCCGTTATTCGGCCAGGCGGCCGGGTCGTAGCATTGCAGATAGCCGAACGGGAGATCGCTCGTCGCCACGATGAATTGGTCCATCGCCGGACGATCGAGGTCGCCGCTGACGAGGTCGAACTGCTCGTCCGGCTCGCCCCACCACGGGGTCACATGCGGCGCCTCAAGCCAGCGCCGCACCAGCGGCAGGTCGCCGGCGGTCATCGGACGAAACTCGTAAGTCTGCGCCGTCATCGGCGTTGGTCCGTCGCTTTCCCGTTGCGTTGAAGCACCCGCGATCACGCTTGCAGCGTCTCGATCGTCAGGTTGCGGTTGGTGAAGACACAGATGTCGGCGGCGATATCGAGCGAGCGCCGGACGATCGCCTCGGCGTCGAGCGGGCCGTCCAGCAGGGCGCGGGCGGCAGCGAGCGCGTAGTTGCCGCCGGAGCCGATCCCCATCACGCCAATTTCCGGCTCCAGCACGTCGCCGTTGCCGGTCAGCATCAGCGAGACCTGCGGGTCGGCGACGATCATCATGGCCTCGAGCCGCCGCAGATAGCGGTCGGTGCGCCAGTCCTTGGCCAGTTCGACGGAGGCGCGGGTGAGCTGCCCGGGATACTGCTCGAGTTTGGCCTCCAGGCGCTCAAACAACGTGAAGGCGTCCGCGGTGGCGCCGGCGAAGCCGCCGATCACGTCGCCCTTGCCGAGGCGGCGGACCTTCTTGGCGTTCGATTTCACGATGGTCTGGCCGACCGAAACCTGGCCGTCGCCGCCGATCACGACCTGGCCGCCCTTGCGGACCGTCAGAATGGTGGTGCCGTGCCAATTGGGAGGGGTGGGCGAGGGGGAGTTCATGGGGGCGTCCAAAGGGGTGCCGAACATGTATGTGACGCAGGCCGCCGCCGCAAACGCCGTCTTTGCCTTCCAGAGAGGATGCTGTGGCGCGGCTGGGGCCGCCCTGATACAAGGCGCGCGAATTGAGAGGGTTTCATGCGCAAAGCCACGGTGAAGCGCGCCACCAAGGAGACCGATGTCGAGGTCACGGTCGATCTCGACGGCACCGGCGCGTCCGCGATCTCGACCGGGATCGGCTTCCTCGATCACATGCTCGATCTGCTGGCGCGGCACTCGCGCACCGACATCGCCGTAAAGGCGCAGGGTGACCTGCATATCGACCAGCATCATACCGCCGAGGACGTCGGTATCGCGCTCGGCCAGGCGGTAAAAAAGGCGCTCGGCGACATGCGAGGCATCACCCGCTACGCGGACGTGCATCTGCCCATGGACGAGGCGCTCACCCGGGTGGCGATCGATATTTCCGGCCGGCCGTTCCTGGTCTTCAAGGTCGAATTCGCCCGCGCCAAGATCGGCAATTTCGACACCCAGCTCGTGCAGGAGTGGTTTCAGGCGTTCGCGATGAATTCCGGCATGACCCTGCATGTGCAGACGCTTTATGGCGGCAACGACCATCATATTGCCGAATCCTGCTTCAAGGGATTGGCGCGGGCGTTGCGCGCCGCCGCCGCCATCGACCCGCGGGCGGCGGGCGAGATTCCCTCGACCAAGGGCGCGCTCGGCGGGTGAGTTTGGGCGCTGCGCCCGATGTCCGCCTCGCGGGCATGACAACCGTGACGTATGGGACGGCCGCAGGACGGCCGAATGATCCGATGGCGATCTATACGGTGCATGAGCCGCCGCTGAAAAAGAACGAAACCGAGCCCGATCCGGACCGGTTCGTGTTTGTGCGCGAAGGCTTCTATTTCTGGGCCTTTCTGCTGACCCCGCTGTGGATGCTGCGGCACCGGCTCTGGCTGGTGCTGGTCTGCTACGCACTGATCACGAGCGCGTTGGCCATCATCCTGCGCACGGTCGGCGCCTCGAATGGCGTGAGCGTCGCGGTCGGCGTGCTGGTCGCGATCCTGGTCGGGTGCGAGGCCGGAACCTTGCGCCGCTTCACCCTGGCGCGCCGGGGCTTCAAGACTGTCGGGCTGGTGGTGGGCGACGACCGGGACAGCGCCGAGCGCCGGTTTTTCGAGGGCTGGGTCGAGGGCGATCGGCCGCAGTCCTCGATCCTGCCGCCGGTGTCATCGGCCGCGTCCGGCATGACGACCGGCGCAGCGCTTCGCCGGCCGTTGCCGAGCACTCCCGTGCTCGGGCTGTTTCCGCAGCCGGGAGCGCCGCGGTGACGGTGGCGATCGTCGATTACGGCTCGGGCAATCTGCATTCCGCCGCGAAGGCGTTCGAGCGGGCGGCGCGCGAGGAGGGGCTCGACCAGCCGATCGTGGTGACGAGCGATCCCGACCGCGTGCGCCGGGCGGATCGCGTGGTGCTGCCGGGCGTGGGCGCGTTCGCGGACTGCCGCCGCGGGCTCGACGCGGTCCCCGGCATGGTCGAGGCCCTCAACGAAACCGCGGTCGAACGCGGCCGGCCGTTTCTCGGCATCTGCGTCGGCATGCAGCTCATGGCCGAGCGTGGCCTCGAATATTCCGTGACGCCGGGACTCGGCTGGATCGCCGGCGAGGTTGATCGGATTGCACCCACCGATGCGAGCCTGAAGATTCCCCACATGGGCTGGAACACGCTCAATCCGCAGCGTCCGCATCCGCTGCTCGACGGCATCGCCACCGGGCCGGCAGGGCTGCACGCCTATTTCGTGCACTCGTACCACCTCAACGTCGCGCAGCCGCGACGACCTCGTCGCCGAAGCCGACTACGGCGGCGCGGTGACGGCAATCGTCGGGCGCGACGCCATGGTCGGCACGCAGTTTCATCCGGAGAAGAGCCAGCGGCTCGGCCTGCGGCTGATCGCCAATTTCCTGAAGTGGACGCCGTGATGGCTCTAGCGGCGAGCGCGGCTTTAACCCTCCCCCCGCGAGCGCTCGCGAGCGGTGGGGAGGGTCGACGCCGAAGGCGCCGGGGTGGGGGGCTGCTTGTCGAAGAACTGCCCCCCACCCCCGACCCCTCCCCACCACTCCGCTTCGCTCCGTGGGGGGAGGGGAGCCGAGAGCGCCGTTTTCCGTGGACAAGGGAGCACGAGGCCGCGTCGTGATCCTGTTTCCGGCGATCGACCTGAAGGACGGGGTGTGCGTGCGCCTGCAGCAGGGCGACATGGCGCGTGCGACCGTGTTTCACCGCGATCCGGCCGCGCAGGCGCACGCCTTCGAGACCCAGGGGTTCGAGTATCTGCACATCGTCGACCTCGACGGTGCGTTCGCCGGCAAGCCGATGAACGCGGCCGCGATCGAGCACATTCTCGAAGCGATCTCGATTCCCGTGCAGCTCGGCGGCGGCATCCGCGACATGGCGACGGTCGAAGGCTGGCTCGGTAAGGGCGTCAACCGCGTCATCATCGGCACTGCGGCGGTGCGTGACCCGGAACTGGTCAGGCGGGCGGCACGGGCGTATCCGGAGCGTGTTGCGGTCGGCCTCGATGCACGCGACGGCAAGGTCGCGGTCGAGGGCTGGGCCGAAACCTCGACGCTGACTGCGCTCGAGCTGGCGCGGCGGTTCGAGGATGCGGGCGTCGCTGCCATCATCTACACCGACATTGCGCGCGACGGGCTGCTGAAGGGGCTCAATCTCGACGCTACTATCGCGCTTGCCGAGGCGGTGTCGATCCCGGTGATTGCGTCAGGGGGTTTGGCGTCGATCGCCGACGTGCAGGCGATGCTCGCGCCGCGGGCGCACAAGCTTGCCGGCGCGATCGCCGGCCGCGCGCTGTACGACGGCCGGCTCGATGCGGCTGAGGCGCTGGGGCTCATCCGGTCCGCGCGGGCGGTGGCCTGACATGTTCAAGGTCCGCGTCATTCCCTGCCTCGACGTCAAGGACGGCCGGGTCGTCAAGGGCGTGAAGTTCCTCGACCTGCGCGATGCCGGCGATCCGGTCGAGGCGGCGATTGCGTACGACGCCGCCGGCGCCGACGAACTGACGTTCCTCGACATCACCGCGAGCCACGAGAACCGCGACATCATCTTCGACGTGGTGACACGCACCGCCGAGGCCTGCTTCATGCCGCTCACCGTCGGCGGCGGTGTGCGCACCGTCGAGGACATCCGCAAGCTGCTGGCGTCGGGCGCCGACAAAGTCTCGATCAACACCGCCGCGGTGACACGCCGCGCCTTCGTCAAGGAGGCGGCGGAGAAGTTCGGCGACCAGTGCATCGTGGTGGCGATCGACGCCAAGCGAGTGTCGAGTCCGGGCGAGCCCGATCGCTGGGAAATCTTCACCCACGGCGGGCGCAATCCGACCGGGCTCGACGCGGTCGACTATGCGCGCGAGGTGGTGGCGCTCGGCGCCGGCGAAATCCTGCTCACCTCGATGGATCGCGATGGCACCCGGCAGGGCTTCGACATCGCGCTCACCCGCGCGATCGCGGACGCCGTGACGGTGCCGGTGATCGCCTCGGGCGGCGTCGGCAACCTCGATCATCTGGTCGCGGGCATCCGCGACGGCCACGCCACCGCGGTGCTGGCGGCCTCGATCTTTCACTTCGGCGAATACTCGATCCGGCAGGCCAAGGAACATATGGCGCATGCCGGCCTGCCGATGCGGCTCGACCCGTAGTCATCGGCCGTCGCGCGCCCAGGCGAGCGCGCGCTCCAGCCGGTCGTTGCCCCAGAACAGTTCGCCGTCGGCGGTCACGAAGCTCGGCGCACCGAAAATGCCGAGTGTCTGCGCTTCCCCGGTCTGCGCCCGCAGCCGCGCCTTGATCGCGTCCGACTGGGCGGCGGCAAGCGCTGCTTGCGGGTCGACCTGCAGCTTGGCGAGGATATCGCCCAGCACGGCGGCGTCCGCGATGTTGCGGCCTTCGCCGAACTCCGCCCCGAACACTGCGCGGGCGAAATCCCCGCCCCAGCCGCCGGCGAGGCCGGCGATCGCTATGCGCGCTGCCAGCAGGCTGTTCTGCGGAAAGGGCTCGGGACGGCGAAACGGCAATCCGAGATCGCCGCACAGCCGCTCAAGATCGCGCCACATGTTGGCGCCCTTGGCCGGATAGATGCTGAACGGCGACGTGGTCCAGCCTTGCGCCTTGAAGATCGGCCCGAGCAGGAACGGCCGCAGCCGCACCTCGATCTGGGCCGCCTGCGCGGCCGCGCCGATCCGCATCATCGCCGGGTAGGAATAGGTCGAGGCGAAGTCGAACCAGAAATCGACCGTGGCGGCGGGCATGGCGCCATGCTAACGGCCGGTCCGAGAATGTGAAGTGCCAAGGCTAGCGCGGTCCCGCGCCGGAACGCGAACTTCGGAATCGGGACACGAGCCATGCCGTGCCCCTCTCCCGGCCATCGGGAAGAGGTGATATGCAGGACCGATGGCGAACTTCACTCTTCATGACCTTGAGGACCGCGTGAGAGAGCGCGCGAAGGCCGATGCCGACGTGTCGTATACGCGCAAGCTGCTCGACCGCGGCGTGGCGCAATGCGCCAAGAAGCTCGGCGAGGAAGCGGTCGAGACCGTGCTGGCGGCGGTCAGTGAGGACCGCGAGCACGTGATCGAGGAGAGCGCCGATCTGCTTTATCATCTGCTGGTCGTGCTGGCGGCCCGCGGCATCGCGCTGGCGGAGGTGGAAGCCGTACTGGCGGCGCGCACCAGCCAATCGGGCCTCGCCGAAAAGGCGTCGCGCAAGGGCGGCTAGTGTGGCGGATTTGACGTTCCTATCAGCATTGCGGCAAGTCCAGCGTAGGAACGTCAAATCCAAAGCCACACTAGGATCATAGCGTTGCTAGTGTCCCTTTGGTTCCGACGCTTGCAAACGAACGTGCTGCAATGGGATACAAGCGTCGGAACCGGGACACTAGCGCATGGAGCAGCGTACCGACGATCACCTCTCGCCGTACCGCACCTTCTCGCGCGACGAATGGGCGAGCCGGCGCGGCGACACGCCGATGACCTTGACGCACGAGGAGGTCAGCCGCCTGCGTTCGATGCACGACCACCTCGACCTCATGGAGGTCGAGCACATCTATCTGCCGCTCTCTCGCCTGCTATCGCTTTATGTCGAGGCGACCCAGCGGCTGTTCCGCGCCCAGCAGAAATTCCTCGGCACCGAGGATGCCAAGATGCCCTACATCATCGGGGTGGCGGGCTCGGTAGCGGTGGGAAAATCAACGACCGCGCGCGTGCTGCAGGCGCTGCTGGCGCGCTGGCCGAACGTCCCGCAGGTCGATCTCGTCACCACCGACGGCTTTCTTTATCCGAACGCGATCCTGGCGCGCGAGGGCCTGATGGAGCGCAAGGGCTTTCCGGAGAGCTACGACCTGCCGGCGCTGCTGAGGTTCCTTTCGGATATCAAGGCCGGCCGCCGTCCGGTGCGCGCGCCAGTCTACTCGCACCTCGTATACGATGTGATCCCCAACCAATGGGTCGAGATCGACCGGCCGGATATCCTGATCGTCGAGGGGCTCAACGTCCTGCAGACCGGCCACCTGCCCAAGGACGGCAAGGCGATCCCGTACGTCTCCGACTTCTTCGATTTTTCGATCTACCTCGACGCCGGCGAGGACGTGCTGCTCGGCTGGTACGTGGACCGCTTCCTCACGCTGCGCGGCACCGCGTTCCGTGATCCGAAGTCGTTCTTCCACCGCTACGCGACGCTGTCCGACGAGGAGGCGGTGCAGACCGCGACCTCGATCTGGTCACGCATCAACCTGGTCAATCTGCACGAAAACATCCTGCCGACGCGCCAGCGCGCCGACCTCATCCTGTGCAAGACCGCCAGCCACAAGGTGCAGGAAGTTTCGCTGCGCCGGCTGTGACCAGACGGCAGCGCAAGTCGCATCCGCCAATTTCATCAGGTTCGCGCAAGATAGCGCGTCGCTATCCGGACCGGACTGTGCGGCCAATGCACGCTTCAGGACGCGGCTGGTAGCTCAATCGCGGTGTTGATGGTCTCGATGCTATCGTAGACCGACACGGACACGACCGGATAACTCTTTTTGATCGCGAGCCCGGCTACGCTGGCGGCTTCTGCCGATGCATACGAGCGTTTGGTCTGCCGGTCCACCTGAAGCAAAAATCGTCCGAGTTCAGGACGCTTGCTCTGCGAAAACGATGCTGCGGGCGCTTCCGGTGCCGGATCCGTCGTCTCAGGCATCTTTATTTGGCGCGTGGCCATTCAACTCTCCTTGTGGGAAGAGATCTGTATATGGCTGCTTGATCGCGTGATTGCCAGCCTTGCTTTGTTGTTGCCAAGGCCGGGGGCGGCGCCGCCACAGTGGTAATGGCAGCGGCAGTGCGTCCTTAGGCGGCGAGCCGCTGGCCGTGCAGTTCGGCCAACACGGCGGCCAGCCGTTGGCGGTCGGCCGGTTTGGTCAGGAAGCCGTCGAAGCCCACCCCCAAACAGACCTCGCGGTCGTCCTCCGACGCGCTGGCGGTGAGTGCGATGATGGGCGTACGCCGCCCGTTCTGCTCGGCCTCATGCGCGCGGATCGCCTGCGTGGCCGAGATGCCGTCGCGGCCCGGCATGTGCAAATCCATCAGCACGATGTCGAAGGGCACGCCGGCCGCGTCCGCATTCTGCCAGGCGGCAAGCGCCGCATCGCCGTCCGTCACCAGTGCCGGACGATGGCCGAGGCGACGCAGCAGTGCTTCCGTCAACAGGGCATTGATCTCGTTGTCCTCGGCCACCAGCACGGCCAGGCCTGCGGTGTCGGGCGCAAGCGTGACCGATTCTGCGTCGGCCTCGTCGAGCGCACGCTCGAAGTCGCTCACATTGGCGGTCAACTGGGTTGCCAGCGACGTCGCTCGGACCGGCTTGACCAGATAGCCGGTGAAGCCTGCCTCCTTGAGGGCCACGAGGTCGCCTCGCGCCGCCGGCGTGAGGAGGATGATACGCCGCTCGACCGTCGCGCTCGCTCGCGCGAGCTCGCCGCAAATCGCGGCGCCCAGCATGTGATCGACGAGGATCGCGCTCCACGCCCGCTCTTTGAGGAGCAACATGGCGGCTTCGGCACTCGGCACCACGCACGTGCGCGCGCCCCAGCGCAGGAGCCGCCGCGCGATCAGCGATGACTCGATCGAGTTGGGCGCAACGATCAGCACGTCCTGCCCGGCGAGCCCGGGCGGTGCGAACACCGTATCCGGCGTCTCCGCGGCGCTCGGCAGCGGGACGTTGACGAAGAACGTCGAGCCGGCGCCGAGCGTGCTGTAGACGCCGATTTTGCCGCCCATGGCGTCGACGATGCGCCGCGAAATCGTGAGGCCGAGGCCGGTGCCGTCGAATTTGCGCGCAGCGCCAGCGTCGGCCTGTTCGAATTCGCGGAAGATGCGTTCCTGCTGCTCCGGTGCAATGCCGATGCCGGTATCGCAGACCAGGAAGCGGATGTCGCCGGCGCCCGCGCCGCGCTCGACCAGGATGCTGACGCCGCCGCTTTCGGTGAACTTGATGGCGTTGCCGGCGAGATTCAGCAAGACCTGCCGCAGCCGCGCCGCGTCGCCCAGCAGGTTGCGCGGCACGTCGTCCTCCACGAACGACGCGATCTCGATGTGCTTGGCCTGTGCGCGGGGCGCCATCAGCTCGACGGCTTCTTCCACCAGCGCAGGCAGATCGAAGCGCCGCGCGGTCAGATCGAGCCGGCCGGATTCGATCTTGGAGAAATCGAGAATGTCCTCGATCAGCGCCAGCAGCAATTCGCTCGAGGTCTTCACGGCCTTGGCGTAGGTGACCTGCTCGGGTGACAGCGCGGTGTCGAGCAGCAGCCCGTTCATGCCGAGGATGCCGTTCAGCGGCGTGCGGATCTCGTGCGAGATCATCGCCAGAAAACGCGACTTTGCCTGGTTCGCCGCTTCCGCCTGATCGCGCGCACTCGACAGCGCGCGTTCGGCTTCGACGCGGTCGGTCATATCGCGGCCGACGCTTTGCATTTCGGTCTTTCCTCCATTGCGCACCGGCACGTCACGCCAGGCGATCCAGCGGGGGCCGTTCGCGGCTCCGATCTCTTGGTCATGGCTGCGGCTGCCGTCGGCGTGCACCATCGCGGTGCGCTGCTCGAGCACCGGCAGATCGAACGCGAAGCCGACGAGGTCCTCGCGCGCGCGGCCGGCGAGCGCGCAATAGGCGTCGTTGACGTAGGTCACGATTCCATCGTTGTCGGTGCGCAGGATCAGGTCGCCCTGTGCTTCGAGGAAGCTGCGGGCGTGCTCCTCGCTCTCCCTGAGTTCCCAGTTGCGGTCTTGAAGGTCTTCGTTGAGCGTTTGCAGCGCGCGCAATTCGGCACGCAGCATCCGGCCGCGCGAGATCAGCAGGCCGATCGCGCCGCAGGCGGCGCCGAACAGCGCCGCGGTTCCGATCGCAAAGGTGTGCGGATCGTAACGTGCGCCGGGGCTCCGCATGGCGGCGAGGAAACCGAAGGCGGCGCCGATCGCCATCGACAGCACCGCCACGGTGCGCACCATGAACAGCAGCGCGCGGCGGGCCGATGCCACGCGTGAAGTCGCAATGCGCCAGAAGGTCGCCCACATGTCCAACGCCGTCCCGTGCGGGCTTTTTGACCGGACGCGTTGACGCGTGTCCGGCGGTGCCCGCTTGCTGCTTGATCGTTGCGGCGATCCTGCCCGGGACTGTTTGCAAATCCCTTGCGGCCGGCGGGGCGCGGGCCGACTTGCGGGCGGCACGGTTGACGCAAGTCTAATGGTGGGAAGTCGTTTGGATGGGAGCGCTTAGGCGAACCTTAACGCTATGCGGTACTGCGGCCATCGCGATCCGCACGCGCGTTAGGATCACGCAGCGCGTCGCACTTCGTCGGCGAGCGCGCGATACGACAGCGCTTCGGCGAGATGCACCCGCGCGACCTTGTCGGCGCCGTCGAGATCGGCGAGCGTGCGCGCGACCCGCAGCACGCGATGATAGCCGCGCGCCGACAGCCGCATCGCTTCGGCGGCATCGCGCAGCAACGAGAGCCCCGCTGAGTCGGGACGCGCCACGTCCTCCAGCACCGATCCCTGCGCCGCCGCGTTGGTGCGGACATGCGGCAGCCCGATCGCGGCGTAGCGCGCGATTTGAATATCGCGCGCCCGCGCGACCCGCTCGGCTACTTCACGGCTGCCTTCCGCCGGCGCCGGCAGGATGAGATCGGCGGCGGTGACGGCCGGCACTTCGATGTGCAGGTCGACACGGTCGAGCAGCGGACCCGACAGCCGCGCCTGGTAATCCGCCGCGCAGCGTACGTTGGGGCCGCGCTTGCAGGCGAAGCCCGGCTCGCTGGCGCGGCCGCAGCGGCACGGGTTCATGGCGGCGACCAGCATGAAGCGCGCCGGATAGGTGACGCGGTGATTGGCGCGCGCGATCGCGACTTCACCGGATTCGAGCGGCTGGCGCAGCGAGTCGAGCGCCTGCGGCGAGAACTCGGGAAATTCGTCGAGGAAGAGCACGCCGTGATGGGCGAGCGAGACTTCGCCCGGCCGCGCACGGAGTCCGCCGCCGACCAGGGCCGGCATGCTGGCCGAGTGGTGTGGGCTGCGGAACGGCCGGCGGTTGGTGAGCGCGCCGCCTTCGATCTCGCCCGCGACCGAGGCGATCATCGAGACTTCGAGCAGTTCGGCCGGCGTCAGCGGCGGCAGGATGGTGGGCAGCCGCGCCGCCAGCATCGACTTGCCCGAGCCGGGCGGCCCGACCATGAGGAGGTTGTGGCCGCCAGCGGCCGCGACTTCGAGCGCGCGCTTGCCGCTCTCCTGGCCCTTGATGTCCTTGAGGTCGACCAGCGAACTGCCCATCTCGCGGATTTTCGGCTGCGGCCGCGACAGCACCTGGGTGCCGCGGAAATGATTGCTGATCTGAAGGAGCGAGGCGGCCGCGACGATCTCCATCTCGGGGCTCGCCCACGCGGCTTCCGCGCCGCAGGCGGCGGGGCAGATCAGGCCTTCGCCGCGCGCGTTGGCGCCGATCGCGGCTGGCAGCACGCCCGCGACCGCCGCGATCGAGCCGTCGAGGCCGAGTTCGCCAAGCACCGTGAAGCCCGAGAGGGCGTCCGGCGGAATCGCGCCGATCGCCGCCATCAGTCCGAGCGCGATCGGGAGATCGTAGTGGCTGCCTTCCTTCGGCAGATCGGCGGGGGCGAGATTGACGGTGATGCGGCGCGCCGGCAGAGCGAGACCCGACGCGACCAGCGCGGCGCGCACCCGCTCGCGCGCCTCCGACACCGCCTTGTCGGGCAGGCCGACCACGTTGAACGCCGGCAGGCCGGGCGCGACCTGCACCTGCACGTCCACTGCGCGAGCTTCGATGCCCTCGAACGCGACCGTCGCGACCCGCTGGACCATAGCCATCCCTGTTTCACCACAGGATAGCGCATACAACCGGAGGCAGCAAGAACATTACGGGAACATTCGGTGAAGGCTTGTTTCGCCATCCCCAGGGCGTCACGGCAGGGGTGGCGGCGCCGAGCGGGATGCGGCAGCGACGGCTACCGCAAGTTCACTTTCCCCGGATGCTTGTCGATGGCCGCCTGGACCGCCGCTCTCGATTGAGTTCCGGCCGTCTCGTATTTGGACTTGGCGTCGGCGTAGCTCCAGTCGCGGAGTTCGTTCGAGTTGCACTGGAAGTGCGGGTGAACGTAACGCGCCATGAGCTCGTAGCTGCGCTTGGTCGCCTGCCAGTCCGCCCAGTTGTGCGCCAGCAACAGGACGCCGCCGAAGCCGCCGTTTGAGCCTTTCCAAAGGCGCTCGAAATGGCGGATGCAATCGTCCGGGCTGCCGATACAGGCAAGGCCGGTCGAGGTCAGGTATTCGGCCGGGTCCGTCGTAATGTCGGGTGGGAGAATCGGGAAGGTCGCCACTTCGCTGAAATAGCGCTTGAAGTCTTCGAGGCCGAACTTGACGTCTTGGCGCGCTTGCTCCCGCGTTTCGGCCACATGCGCGAAGGTGACGATACGCCACTTGCGCCGGTCGGGCGTCTTGCCGGCTGCCCTGGCGCTTTCCTCATAGAGGCTCCAGTTGTTGGCGTGCGCCTTGAGGAACTCATCCGACGTACCCCCAATCGAGAGCATGCCAATGTCATGCTTGCCGGCCGCCAGCGCGCCGGTCGGAGATCGGTTGGCCGCAACCGCCATCTCCATCATCGGCTGCGAGTAGCTCTTGAGCTGCAGGCGCGCCTCCCGCAGATCGAACCAATCGGTCTTCCTGGTCACCATGCGGCCCTGCATCAGGTCCATGATGACGTCGAGCGCTTCGTCCAGTTTGCGCCGCTGGTCCTCTGCTTTGAGGCCCATCTTGATCGCATCGTAGACAAGTGATCCCGGACCGACGCCGAACATGGCTCGGCCTCGCGTCATGTAATCAAGCTGCATCAGCCGTCCGGCGACCATGAATGGATTGTGATACGGCAGCGAGACGACGCCCGTGCCGAGACGGATGTGGCGGGTGCGCTCCGCGGCAGCGGCGATGAACAGCTCGGGGCAGGCAATGATCTCGAAACCACCCGAATGATGCTCGCCGATCCAGGCCTCGTGATAGTTCAGCTGGTCGAGATGGACCAAAAGTTCCATGTCGCGGTCGAGGGCGAGCAGCGGATTTTCGGCGAGGGCATGAAACGGAGCGAGAAAAACGCCGGTCTTCAGAAATCTGTCGTTCATGGACTTGGCCTTCGATTGGATAGCCTGGCTCCTCCGATCGCTCGCGGCCGATCGCTCGCGGCGCCGTGGAAAAAGTTTAGCAGGTTGCTGAAAATTTCTCAGTCGTCATTCCGGAAGCCACATCGCAGGCAAGTTTACGCAGCCGGCTTAAACTTGATTGCGCGCGACTGTCCGGAATCCATAACTTGGTTTGAAGGCGCGGAAAATGTGCGTTTTGGATTCCGGGCTCCGGCCTTCAGCCGGTCCCGGAATGACGGCGAGAGTTTTTTCAGCAAGCTGCTAGGTACTGTTGCCTGACGCGCGGCCGGCCAGCGCCCCTAATCGAGTTTTGCGCCGGCTTCACGCATCAGGTTGCCGAGCCTGACCGCGTCCTTCGCGATCACCGCGCCGAACTCCTCGGGCGTGCTGGCAACCAGTGTCGTGCCCTGCTCGGCGACGTAGTTGGCCACCTGCGGCGAGTGCATGGCTTTGACGAACTCCTCGTTCAGCTTGCGGACGACGGGCAGCGGCGTGCCGGCGGGCGCGAGGACTCCGTACCAGCCGTCGAGCTCGACGCCCGGATAACCGGCCTCGGCAACCGTCGGCACGTCCGGCAGGAGCGGCGAGCGTTTGGCCGAGGTGATCGCGAGCGATCGCACGCGCCCGTCCTCGAGCATTGCACGGATCGTGAGGTAGGACGTGAACAACAGGTCGACGCGCCCGGCCGCGGTGTCGACTGCCGCCGGCGCGCCCCCGCGGTAGGGCACGTGCGTCATGTTCGACTGGGTGGCGTGGCGGAACAGTTCGCCGTTGACGTGGCCGGCGGTCCCAATGCCCTGCGAGGCATAACTCAGGCCGCCAGGCTTGGTCTTCGCCAGCTCGACCAGCTCCTTGACGGTCCGGGCCGGGCTGGAGGCCGGCACGACCAGGAGATTGGGAGCCGTGATCAAGTTGGTAATCGGCTGGAAGTCCTTCACCGCATCGTACGGCACCTTCGACATGATCGCCGGGTTGACCGCATGGGTGCCGGAGTGGCCGAAGAACAGCGTGTAACCGTCGGGTGGCGCCTGCTTGACCTGCAGCGCACCGACGGTGCCGGCGCCGGTCGGCTTGTTCTCGATCACAAACGGCTGGCCGGTATTCTCGGAGACCTTCTGGCCCACCATGCGCATCACTGCGTCGGTGAGGCCGCCGGCGGCGAACGGAACGACCATTGTGATCGCCCGGTTGGGAAAAGTCTGGGCCTGCGCGACTGCCGCGGCTGCGATCAATGTCCCGGTCAGGGCAATGACTTTCAGCGTTATCCGTACCATGGTCGATCTCCCTTATTCTTTATCTTCGGTTTTCAGCGTGCCGACGCGACCTGCCGGGCGTCAGCGAGGCTCGCTGCCGGGCCGCGCAGTCCCGCACGCTGCATCCGCGGCAGGACCTCGTCGACGAAGTAGGGCAGCTCATCGAGATAGTTCAGGAACACCAGCGTCGAGCCCGCGAGTCCGGCGGCACTGATCTTCACCAGTTCGTCGACCACGTCGTCGGGCGTGCCGACGATCGGATACATGCTCGGGAATAGTCCGGAGTAGCGCTTGCCGGTCGATTGCGTGACGCGCTCGACGCGCTTGCGCAGGAACGGCAGATCGGCGCCCTTGGTCAGCGTCGCGGTGCGCTGGCGGAAGAAGTACGCAAGCGCATCTTCGTCGGCCTGCTCCTCGGCGAAGTAGTAATAATAGTCCTCTGCCTCCTTTCGGGTCGGCCGGCAAATGAAATGCGTCTGCATGAAGACTTCGGTGCTGCGGCCGCATTGTTCCGCATCGCGCTTCAGCGTGCTGATGATCTTCGCGGCTTCGGCAAGGTCCGGGACCGGGGTGAAGAGCAGGTCGGCGGCCTCGGCGGCGAAGCGCCGGCCGGTGGAGGATGCGGCCGCCGACATGACCGGCGGCTTCGGCTTCTGCACCGGCAGCGGGTCAGTGGTGACGCCGCGCAGGTTGTAGAACTCGCCGGCCCAATCGAAAGGCTCGCCGGAAGTCATCACCCGATCGTAAATCTTATACCATTCGAGGCCCTGGTCGTACCGCCGGTCGCCGTCGATCGTCACGCCATGGATGTCGAACTCTTCCTGGTTCCAGCCGCAGACGATATTGAGCCCAACGCGACCGCCCGTGATGTGGTCGATGCTCGAGATCGCCTTGGCGGCAAACGCGGGCGTGACGATCGGCACGTGTGCGGTCACGAACACGCCGATATTCTTCGTGAGCGCGCCGGCCGCCGCACTGTGCGTGAAGGTCTCGAACGAGCGGCCCCAGGTGTCGGCCTTGCCGCCGAGGCCGCGCCACTTGGCAATCGGCAGGATGAACTCGATGCCGGCGTCGTCGGCGATCTTGTAGAGCTTGACGATGTCGCTCCATTCGGCGGGCCAGCGCTCCGGCGCGCTGCTGAGCGTCATCCCGCCACCGCAGTTGGCGCCGAACAGGCCAAACTTGAACCGGTTGCTGCCGAGGAAGCTCATTGGCCGCCCTTCCCGCCGGTCGGATCGCGGAAACCGCCCGCGACCTTGCTCTTCCAGTACTGCCACGGGCGGCTCGTCACCTGGGGCTTGGCCGCTTCGTACTCATTCAGGAAGGTGATCGGACCGCCAAGGATCGACGCCTGGATTTGCAGCTTGGCATTGACCTCCGTGTAGATCGCGCGGAACGTCGCCATTTCGAGGTTCTGGCCGACGACCACGTCACCGTGGCCGCGCATCAGCGCGACCGGCGCATCGCCGAGCTTCGCCGCCAGCGCCGCGCCGAGCGCGCCGCTGTCCACCAGCATCTTGTTGCGTTCGCCGGCGGCGTCGCGAATCTCGAACACCGGAACGCCCGCGCCAAGGAACGAACCGTTGTGAAAGATCGCCCGCAGTGGCGTGGTCGTGACGCTGAAAGGAATGACGCTCGGCGAGTGGCTATGGACCACGGCCATGACGTCCGGCCGCACCTTGTAAATCTCGCCGTGAATGAAGCGCTCCATGTAGATATCGCGGCCCTGCCGGTCGACCGGCACACTGTCGAGATCGAACTCCATGATATCGCCGGGGGTCACGGCGCCGGGCGCCGTTGCGCGTGAGATCAGATAGCGATGCGGGTTCGACGGATGGCGGATGCTGACGTGGCCGAAGCTGTCGAGCACGCCCTCGTTGGAGAGGATACGGTACGACGCAACCAGATCGCCGATCAGCCCCGGATCGACCGGACCTCCACTGACGAGGGCGGACGCTTCGACGCTCTCAAACGGACCGGTCTGGCACGCGGCGCACATGCTACATTCCGTCGATCTAGGTGTTGCGAGTGGCACTCATGTCCGGCCCGCGAAGAATAGTTACTTGTTGGAGGAGCTCATCGCGGCCTTGGCGATGGGTCCCCACTTCTTCACCTCGCTATCGACAAACTTGGTGAATTGCTCCGGCGTCATCGCTTCGGTTTCGATGGCTTCATGCG
Source organism: uncultured Alphaproteobacteria bacterium (assembly GCA_963807865.1). Classification (GTDB taxonomy): domain Bacteria; phylum Pseudomonadota; class Alphaproteobacteria; order Rhizobiales; family Xanthobacteraceae; genus VAZQ01. The sequence goes on from CAWEDK010000019.1 coordinate 97,856, forward strand.
CGAGCTTGCCGGCGACCTCGGGCGAGGCGATCGCCTTGACGATCTCTCTGTTGAGGCTCTGCACGATCGGTGCAGACAGCTTGGCGGGGCCGGAAAATGCCCACCATGTCGTGGTCGTCAGATCATCATGGCCGATTTCCTTGAATGTCGGCACCTGCTCATAGCCGGCGATCTTGCGCGCCGACGACACCGCGAGCGGAATCAGCGTGCCGCTGGCAATATGGTTCTGGGCTGACGACCAAGTCATCGAACCAAGCTTGACGTGGCCGGCCACAAGATCGGTGACCGCTTGCGCGCCGCCCTTGTAGGGCACGTGGGCGAGGTTGATCTTTTCTTTGCCAGCCAGTGCCTCGGCCATCAGATTGCCGAGCGAACCGACGCCGGCCGAGACGTAGCCCATCGGCTCGCTTCGGCCCTTCACCATGGCGATCAGGTCCCTGTAGGTTTTCACGCCGAGCGAAGAATGCGCCACCAGCACGATCGGCGAACCTCCGACGAAGGCGATATGCGTGAAGTCGCGCATGGGATCGAAGGTCGGGCTGGGGCTGATGGCGGGCGCGACCACTTGCGACGGGATGCCCGAAATCAGGAATGTGTAGCCGTCAGGATCGGCATGGGAGACGAAGGTCGAGCCGATCATGCCGCTCGCGCCGCCGCGGTTCTCGACGATAAAGTTCTGCTTGAATGCCGTACTGAGGCGTTCGGCCAGGAGCCGGCCGACGATATCGGCGCTGCCTCCGGCAGGCCACGGCACGACGATCTTAACCGCCTTGTTCGGCCAGTCACTTTGCGCATGGGCACTACCACACAATCCCGATCCCAGCATCGCCAGGATCAGCAACAGCCGAATCCGCACGGTATCCTCCCTTGTTTTCAATCCAGCGTCCGCCGGCAGGCGTCCGCTGAACTCAGTTCTTGTCCGCCAGCCGCTTGGCCAGCGGTCCCCATTTCGCGATTTGGTTCTCGACGAATGCGGTCAGTTCGGCGGGCGACATCTTTTCGATTTCGAAGCCCTGCGCGTCGAGGTGCTTGCGGACTGCCGGTGTGTCGAGCGCGATGCCGATCTCGCGGTTCATGCGGGCGACGATCGGCGCCGGCACGCCGGCAGGCGCCGCGAATCCGAACCAGGTAGTAACCGCGAGATCGGGATAGCCGAGTTCCTTGAGCGTCGGCACATTGGGAAAACCAGGCATGCGTTGCGACGACGAGACGGCGAGCGGGATCACGGTGCCGCCGCGAATCTGTCCGATCGCCGCCGTCCAGGTGAGCGAGCCCATCGGCACATGCCCGGCGAGCAGGTCATTCATGGCCTGCCCGGCGCCCTTGTAGGCGACGTGGGAGATTTTCAGCCCTTCCTTCTCGGCCCAGTATTCGGCGATCAGATTGCCGATGGTTCCTGGCCCCGGCGACACGTAGGGCAGTGGTTCGCTGCGAGTCTTGAGGAGCTTCGTCAGGTCGCCGAAGGTTTTCACTCCGAGGACGGGATGCACCACGATCACGGTGGGAGGACCGCCGCCGAGCGCGACATGGACGAAGTTTCGGATGGGATCGTAGCCGGCGCTCTTGCTCGTCATCGGCGCGATGACGTGGGTGGCGATGCTGGAGATCACGTAGGTATAGCCGTCGGGTGGCGAGTTCGCGACCGCGGCGGAACCGATCAGCCCACCGGCGCCGCCACGGTTCTCGACGACGACCTGCTGCGACAACTGCTGGCTCAAAGGTTCGGCGACGCCACGCGCCAGAGTGTCCGAGCCGCCGCCCGGCGCGAATGGGGACACCAGCCGGATGGTCCGTGCCGGCCATTCTTCCGCGTTGGCTTGTTGCAAGCACGCCGCCGACGCCAGAGCAGCGAATAGCGCGACCAAGCGTTTCACCAGCGTACTCCCTCCCCGGGCCGAAAGCCTTTTCCAGGCAATTTAGCAATCGCCGCACACGGAATGCAACGATTTTTGTTGCTACAATTGACTCATGCGTCGTCTGGGCGCATGCACCATAAGCGCAATCGAGTGCTGCTTGGGTGGCTTACGCCAAGTGTAACGAAGCCTGTTGCTCGGCCGAATGGAAATATTGCCGCGCCATGACCCTGATCCTGTCCAACGACGACGTGTCTCGGCTGCTGACGATTCATGACTGTATCGACGCGCTCGAGGACGCTTACGTCGAAATCGCCAACGGCCGCGGCATCTCCCGACCGCGCTCGGAATGTCTCGCGCCGGCCGGGGCCGGCAAGGCTTATGGCATTACCTCGTCAGACAGCATCATTCCGAAGCTCGGCGTCGGCTGCAGCCGCATCACCTCGGATATCCTGACCTGGCCGAAGCAGGGGGCATCGGTGCGCCGCGTCAAGCTGCCGGCGGCTCCCAACGGCCGCTTCGTCGGTCTCGTGCTCCTGTTCTCCAGCGAGACCGGCGAGCCTCTGGCGATCTTTCCTGACGGCGTGATCCAGCGCATGCGTGTGGGCGCCGCCAATGGCATCGGCGTGAAGCATCTCGCGCGCAAGGACGCCTGCACGGTGGCGATCTTGGGCGCCGGCTGGCAAGCTGGTGCGCAGCTTATGGCCGTGTGTGCGGTGCGCGCGATCGAATCGATCCGCTGTTACAGTCCGAACCCCACCAGCCGAGAAACCTTCTCGCGTTCTCTGAGCGAGTCGCTTGGCGTTCCGGTGACGGTCGCGCCATCGCCGGACGCCGCGGTCGACGGCGCGGACATCGTGTTGTGCGCCACCAATGCGATCGAGAACGTGTTCTTCGAACGCTGGGTGCGTCCTGGGCTGCATTTCAGTTCGATCAAACGCCAGGAAGTCGAGGTTGGCGCCATGCGCCGCGCCGACCGGTTGGCGATCCACACCACGGATTGGAATCCGGTGCATTACGAAACGCGCGGCTTCGTCAATCCGGAAGGGTCGGGAAGCAAGGCCTCGAAGCTTCGCGACGAGTTCGACTTTTCGGTCGTTCCAACCTTGCCGCAGATCGTCGCCGGCATTGCGCCAGGCCGTCAGGGCGACCAAGAGGTGACAGCCTTCATCAACAACCAAGGCACCGGCTACCAATTCGCCGCCACAGGTGCGGCGTTCTACCGCAAAGCCAAGGCGGCGGGCGCCGGTCACGAGTTGCCGACCGACTGGTTCACCGAGGATGTTCACAACTGAACCCGCACGCCGGAACGGGAGTTTTCGATGAAGCCGCTTTGGATCGCTGTGCCCATCGCAGCCATCATGTTTGGTGCGGCAGCCCAAGCGCAGACCGACGTCTACCCGGCGCGGCCGATCACGCTGGTGGTGCCATTTCCGGCCGGCGGCGGTGTCGATGCGATGGCAAGGATGATCGGTCAGAAGTTGTCCATCGCGATCAAGCAGCAGGTGGTGATCGAGAACCGCGGCGGCGGCAACGGCAATGTCGGGACGCAGGCCGTCGCCAAGGCCAATCAGGACGGTTACACGTTGCTGCTCGGCTATACCGGCACGCTGGCGATCAACCCGAGCTTGAGCAAGAACGCGGGCTATTCGCCGCGGACCGATTTCGCGCCCATCGGCATGATCGCCTCAATGCCGGTGGCGCTGTTGGCCAACCCGTCGCTGCCGGCGCGCAGCGTCGGCGATGTCATCGCATTGAGCCGGCAGGAAGGGTCGCGCATGGCCTTCGGCACCGGCGCGGTCGGCACCGCGTCGTATCTCTGCGCCGAATTGTTCAAGGCGACCGCGAAGCTTGACTACACGGTGGTGCCCTACCGCGGCACCGCACCGTTCCTCAATGACATCATCGCCGGCCACGTGCGCGTCGGCTTCGGCGTGATCGCGTCGGCGCTCGGCAACATTCGCGGCGGCACGCTTCGCGCGTTGGCGGTGACCAGCAAGACACGTTCGAGCATCCTGGCGGACGTCCCGACGATGATCGAGTCAGGTCTGCCGGGCTTCGAGGCGGTCGTTCACTACGGCTTGCTGGCGCCGGCGGGTACGCCGCAGCCGATCATCGACAAGCTCAGCCGGGAACTCGCCGCGCTGGTGACGGCGGACGACGTGCGCGCCCGCGTGGCCTCGGAAGGTGGGGACGTGGTGACCAGCAACCCGGCCGAATACGCCATGGTGATCCAGCGCGAAGAGGCGACATGGTCGGCGCTGATCGACAAGCTCAACCTCAAGGTCGATTGACCGGCGCTGATCCCAACCAGGTCTGTGAATTGAACGCCATGTTCGGTCCTGCCTTCCTGAGCGCGTTGGCCCTTAGTTTGTCTTCATGCCGAGCACCGCCGCTAGCTTGATGTCGGTTTCGGCCTGTATCCGCACCACGGCGGCGAATTCCTCAGGCGTGGTCGGGTCTGGCACCATGCCGAGCTCGAGGAATCGCGATTTGACCATCTCGTCCGCCAGGGCGGCCAGCAGCGATTGGCGAATTTTCTCGACGATCGGATGCGGCGTGCCCGCCGGCGCGAACAGCCCGTACCACAGTTCGAACTCGTAACCAGGCACGCCGGCTTCGGCGATGGTCGGCACTTCGGGAACGAGAGGCGAGCGTTTGAGGCTCGCAACCGCTAAAGCGCGCAAACCGCGGCCAAGTTTCGACATCGCATCCGGCGCCGACAGGAAACTGAACTCGACATGTCCGGCGATGGTGTCGGTCGCTTGAGGTGACGCGCCCTTGTAGGGCACGCCGACAAAGTTGGCGCCGGTCATCGACGTGAACAGCGCGGCGGCGAAATGTGTGGCGGTGCCGACGCCGGGATGGCCATAGCTGGTCTTCTGGCTGGCGTCCTTGCCCCGCGCGATCAGGTCGGCCACGGTCTTGATCGGTGAGGTCTCGGCGACGACCAGCAGCAGCGGCGCCGTCATCACCCGGCTGATCGGCTGGAACGCGGTCTTGACGTCGTAGTTGATCTGCGCCCCGAGGCTGTTGACCACCGGACCCGAGGTTGTGATCAGGATGGTGTAGCCGTCTGGCGGCGAGTGCGCGACGGCGCCGGCACCGACCATTCCGCCTGCGCCAGCCCGGCTCTCGACGACGACCTGCTGGCCGAGCTTTTGCGACATGATCGGCTGAATGAGACGCGCGGCGACATCAAGTCCGCCACCAGCTTGAAATGGATTGATCATTCGGACTGGCCGCGTCGGAAAATCCTGAGCGACGGCGGCGCCTGCGATGCCGATAAGTCCGAACGAGGCGCCCAACAAGCGCAATTTCGAGCGTGCCACGGTTTGTCCCTCCTCGAGGCTTGTTTGTTTGAATTGCTAACGGACGGCGCCCTTGGCGCGCAGCGCCGCCACTTGCTGCGAATTCATCTTCAAAAGTCCTGTGAGAATCTCGTCGGCATGCTCGCTCAGCCCGGGCACGGTGCCGCGGACTTCGGTGCGGGCCTCGGACATCTGGAACGCGGTGTTAGGAACTAGAAACGCCCCGGCGGAATCCTGCACGCGCGCGAACAGCTGTCGCGCTTCGAAATAAGGATCCGTCATCATGTCCTTCGCCGTCTTGTAGCGGGAGCAGGGAACGCCGGCCGGCAGCAGGATGTCCTCGCACTGCCGCGCGGTGCGTTGCGACGCCCAGCTCTCGACTTCCGCCATGAAGGCATCCCAGTTGCGGGTGCGCGCGCCTGGCTTGGCGAAGCGCGGATCGGTCTTCCATTCGGGATGTTCGACAGCAACCGCCAGCGCATCGAAATTCGCTTCCGTCATCGGTGCGATCATCACGAACCCGTCGGACGAGCGTATCGGCTGATAGAGATGGCGCGGATGCTGCGGCGGAAATTGCGCATCCAGAACCTCGTACACCAGCAGATTGACCATGCCGTCCATCAGCGAGGTGTCGATGAACTGACCGCGCCCGCTGCGCTCGCGCTGAAACAGTGCTGTCTGAATGGCGCCGAACGCGAACAGCGCCCCGAGCATATCGGCGATGTAGGTTCCGGTCTTGGCCGGACGCTCCGCGTTGCCCTGATAGAGGAAGTTTTCCATGTCGTAGCCGCTCGAAGCATGGATCGTCGGCGCGATCGCCGGCAACAGCGCACTCGGCCCACTCTGGCCGTATCCGGAAATCGAGCAGTAGATCAACCGCCGATTGCTCGTGCTCAGTGCGGCATAGTCGAAGCCCAGACGCTGCATGACGCCCGGCCGGAAATTCTCCACGACCACGTCCGAAAGATCAGCAAGCTCGCGCGCGATGTTCGCTGCCTCTTTGTGCTTGAGGTCGAGCGCGATGCTGCGTTTGCCGGCGTTGAAATGGCCAAACGACGTGCTTTGTCCGTCGCGGAGCGGGCCGCGGTTGCGGATGAAGTCGCCGGCAAACGGCTCGATCTTGATGACGTCGGCGCCGAGATCGGCGAGATAGCGGGTGCAATAGGGGCCGGCCATCGCGGCGGTGAAATCCAGCACGCGGATGCCGGCGAGGGCATCGGATTTTGGTTGTGTCGCGTCGGCCATGAATGCTCCTGTCAGGCGGTCGGCCGCGGCGCAGCTGCCGCGTGCGACCGGGCGTCATCGATCAGCGCCCACAGCCGCGGCGGCGACAGCGGCAAATCCTTTGGCTCCACCGCCATCGACTGCAGGGCGGCCGCGATGGCGTTGGTCACGGTGGCGGCCACCGAGACGTTGCCGCCCTCGCTGCCGCCCTTGACGCCGAGCGGATTGGTCGGGGAAGGGTGCTGCTCCAGCGTCACGCTGCGCAACTGCGGATAATCGCTGGCGGTCGGCAGCAGGTAGTCGGCGAACGACGCATTCAAGAGCTGCGCCGCTTCGTCGTACTGCAGATGCTCGAGGAACAGCCCGCCGAGGCCCTGGACGATCGCGCCGAGCGTCTGTCCGTGGATGATCAATGGATTGATGGCGCGGCCGACATCCTCAACCACGACGTAGTCAAGAATGGCGACATGGCCGGTCCGCGGATCGACGGCGACGTGCGCGGCTTGTGCGCCATAGGACCAGGCGACGTGGCCGGCGCCCGAGCTGCCGTGGGTCTCGATCGGACGTTCGCTTTGGGCGGCGAGGTCATTCAGCGCGATCGAGCGTCCATCGGGGCCGGTCACCTGCTCGTCGCGGAACGATACATCGGCGGCCGAGATGCCGAGACTCGCTGCGCCCAGATCCTTGATCCGCTCCGCCAGCGCCAGCGCCGCGTTGAGCACGGCGGGGCCGCCGAACATGATCGAGCGCGAGTGGAATGTCCCTGAGCCCTCGCTGACATGGCGGGTCGAGCCATGCAGCACGCGAAAGCGCGACAGCGGAAGGCCGAGCGTGTCGGCGGCGATCTGCGCAAAGGCGGTTTCGATGCCCTGTCCGAGAGCGGCCGATCCGACGTAGATCGCCACCGTGCCGTCCCGTTCGAGCACCGCGCGGGCATTTTCCTTGGGACCGCCGCCGCCGCTCTGAACGAAGCAAGTGACGGCCGTGCCTTCATAGCGGCCGTTGATCAGCCTGCCGCTGAGCCTGGATTTTTCGTTCCAGCCGAACTCGGCGAGGCAGCGGTCCAGCGTGGCGTGATAGTCGCCCGAATCGAGCACCGCCTCACCCTCATAGGGCACCAGCCGGCCGATCGAATACGGCATCTCGGCGTGAGAAATCAGATTCTTGCGCCGAAACTCCAGCGGCTCGATGCCGAGGTCGCGGGCGGCCATTTCGAAAAGGCGCTCGCGGAAGAAATTTGCCTCGACGCGGCCGGGTGCGCGATAGGTCCCGATGGGGGTTTTGTTGGTGACGAAGATCTCCACCTCGACGCCGATATTCGGGATGCGGTAGGGGCCGTGCAGAAACTGTCCCGCCTTCGCCGGCACCACGCCACCGTTGGTGCGGATATAGGCGCCCATGTCGGCGTGCACGGTGCCGCGCAGTCCGACAATCGATCCGTCCCGGCGGCAGGCGATCTCGAGGTCACAGGCGATGTCGCGCGAGTGATTGCTGGCGATGAAATGCTCGCGCCGGTCCTCGATCCATTTCACGGGCTGCCCGAGCTTGCGTGCGGCGAACGGGATCAGAAAGTCTTCCGGATAGAACTCGCCGCGAACGCCGAAGCCGCCGCCGATCTCGGTCTCGTCCATCTCGATCGCGTGCTTGGGCAGTTGCAGCATGGTCGCCAGCATTGCGCGATTGGCGAACGTGACCTTGGTCGCGCCCGAAACCGTAAGCTGCTGGCTTGCGGCATCCCATTGCGCAAGAATTCCGCGCGTCTCCATAGGGGTCGCGGCGTGCCGCTGCGAGCGGAAGCTCTCGCGGCGAATGTAATCGGCGGTGGCGAATGCGCGGTCCGGATCGCCTTTCCGGGCCTCATAGCGAATGGCCAGGTTGGTGGCGTTCTTCTCGAACAGGAAGCTTGCGCCCTCCAGCGCGCTCTGGCGATCGGCAACCGCCGTGAGCGGCTCGATCTCGACGTCGATCGCCTCAAGCGCGTCCTCAGCCTCGGCGCGCGAATTGGCGATCACCACGGCAATCGGCTCGCCGACGAAACGGACCTTGTCGGCGGCGATGACGGGCTGCACGAAGTTGTTGAACTCCGGCAGAGGCGCCAGCCTGATCGGAATGTTCGGAATCTCGCCGATGTCGGCCGCGGTGATCACGGCGCGGACGCCGGGCCGGGCAAGGGCGGCAGCGGCGTTAATCTTGCGAATCAATCCATGCGCGACCGAACTGCGCAGGATCGCCGCGTGCAGCATCTGATCGGGATGAAGGTCGTCGACAAATATACCGCGCCCGGTAAGCAGACGCGCATCCTCGATGCGTTCCACCGGCTGGCCGATATACGTGTTGGTCGCGACCCTCATTCGTTCCGCGTCTGCGGTTGTTCAGCTCTGGAAGTGCGTGACGTATTTGGTGTTGAAGTAGGCGTCGATGGCGTCGGCGCCGCCCTCGCTGCCGTAGCCGGAATCCTTGATGCCGCCGAACGGCACCTCGGGAAGCCCCAGCCCGTGATGGTTGATCGAGACCATGCCGCTCTGGATGCCGCGGCTGAGCGCGCCGGCTGTTTTCGACGAGCGCGTATAGGCGTATGCGGCGAGCCCGTAGGGTAGCCTGTTCGCCTCGGCCAAGGCGTCGGGCAGCGTTGCAAACGAGCCGATGACCGCCAGCGGGCCGAACGGCTCTTCGTTCATGACACGCGCCTCGCGCGACACGTTGGTCAACACCGTCGGTTCGAAGAAATTGCCCTTGTTGCCAATTCGCCTGCCGCCAGTCTCGACCGTCGCGCCCCGGTTGACCGCATCGGCGACGAAGGCCCCGATCGCATCGAGCCGGCGGCTGTTGGCGAGCGGACCCATGCGGACCCTGTCCTCGAGGCCGTCGCCGACCTTCACGGCTTTGGCGTGTCCGATGAACTTGGAGACGAATTCGTCGTAGGCCGGTTCTTCAACCAGGAAGCGCGTGGGGGATACGCAGACCTGTCCGGCGTTGCGGTATTTGTTGGCGCTGAGGATTTGTGCCGCCGCGTCGATGTCGGCATCGGCGAAGACGATGGCCGGCGCATGGCCGCCGAGCTCCATCGTCACCCGTTTCATGTGCTGGCCGGCCAGCATGGCGAGCTGTTTGCCGACCACGGTCGAGCCGGTGAAGGATACTTTCCGGATCGCCGGGTGCGGAATGAGATAGGACGAGATGTCGGCCGGCACACCGTAGACGAGGTTGAGCACGCCGGCTGGCAGCCCGGCGTCCACAAAGGCGGCGATCAGCGCGGCGCAGGAGGCCGGCGTTTCCTCCGGGCCCTTGATGACGATCGCGCAACCGGCCGCGAGCGCGGCCGAAATCTTTCGCACCGCCTGGTTGATTGGAAAATTCCACGGCGTGAAGGCGGCGACCGGGCCGACCGGCTCCTTGATCTCGAATTGGGTGACGCCAGGCACGCGCGCCGGAATGGTGCGGCCATAGGCGCGGCGGCCTTCCTCGGCGAACCAATCGATGATGTCGCCGCCAGCCAGCGCTTCGGCACGCGCCTCGGCGACCGGTTTGCCCTGCTCAAGCGTCATCAGCGGCGCGATGGCGTCCGCGCGTGATCGCAGGATGTCGGCCGCCTTTCGCATCAGCTTGTAGCGATCGAACGCCGAAACCTTCTGCCAGGCGTCGAAGCCGCGCGTCACGGCGTCGGCGGCAGCCTCGAGGTCGCGGCGCTCGGCATGAGCGACCGTGCCGATCGCCTCGCCGGTTGCGGGATTGATCACCGGCAGGGTCTTGCCCGCGGCGGCCGGCGTCCATGTTCCGGCAATGAAGAGCTCGACGTTGGGATAGGCGGGCGCGGTCATGGCAAGGTCTCCGGCAGCCCGGTGATGCGGATACCCGCGCCGGGAACCTTATAGCGGCGGTTGATCGCGATCAGGATCGAGGTCAGCGCCTCGGCTGCCGCGGAATTGCAGATCGGCCCGGCGTAGATGCCGCGCAGGCCCATGTCGTGGATCAGCGCGATGGCGATATCGCAGGCGGCGGTGTCGTCGCCGCACACCAGCACGTCGCAATCGACGGGATGACCCAACTCCTTGAGATGCTTCGCCGACACGTTCTGGAACGCGGAGACGACGCGGACGGTGTCTCCGGTGAGCGCCTGGATCGCGGCGACCGCCGACGAACCTTCCGGAAGCTGCACGCGGCTGACCCTCGGGGGCACCAATGGCGCCGTCGCGTCGATCAGGATCTTGCCGCGCAGTTCGGCCAGAACCTCTTCGACCAGCGCGCGCTGACCAGCATAGGGCACCGTCAGAATGACGATCTCGGCGCTGGCCGCGGCGGCGCGGTTGTCGGTGCCGTGGATCGTCTTGCCATCCAGGAGGGCGGTGAATTCCGCTGCCGCGGCCTGCGCCTTGTCCGCGCTACGCGAGCCGATGGTGATGGCATGGCCGGCGGCGGCCAGACGCAGCGCGAGTCCGCCGCCTTCCGCGCCGCTGCCGCCAAGAATTGCGATCTTGTATTTCTGTGTCATGTCCATGTCGGCCGTGTCCGAAATCGGACGGCGCTCGTACGGGTTGAAGCTGGTGGTGGGGGGCTATTGGTCTATTCCAACATCTGCGTCCCAGTTCAGCAAGCACCTTTGCGAATTGCGAGCCTGCGGCGAGGCCGGTCGCAAAAGCCACTCCACTCGCGCGGTCAGGTCATGCGCTCCGCGATCGGCGCGAACAGGTCCTCGATTGGCATCGGCCGCGAAATCAGGTTCTGATCGGCGAGATAGGACACCAGAGCTTCCAGCGTTGGACGGTTGGCTTGGATGCCATAGGGCCAGGGGTCGCCTCCGAACACCTCCTGGATTTCGTCCACGTCGTCGGTCAGCCACGGCAGCATGTAGCGAAGCGCGCCCAGCTCCCGCATCAGGTCGAAGGCGTGCTTCTTCGATGCGCAAAACGCATCGTACATGCTCTGGGCGATGAACGGATGCTCGTCGTAGACCTCGCGGCGGATCACGATCAGATGCATGATCGGAAAGATGCGGGTGCGGCGATAGTAGTCTTTTTCCACCTCGCGGAAGTTCGGGATGAGTCGCGCGATGTCCGGATTCTTGCCAAGTCCTTCGGGTGTCCGCGACGCGATGATGGCGTCCACGTCGTTGTCGGCAAGCATCTTGTTCATCGGCTTGCCGCTCGTATTGATCTCGATCTTCGCCGGCTTGAGCAACGGCATGGCGCTGGGACTGCCGTGCGCGCCGGCGGATTTCAGCGCGCCCTCGACCCATGTGACGCTGCTCAGGTCGACGCCGTATTCGTCCTCCAGCAGGCCGCGAATCCAGACCGCCGCGCTCATGGTGTAGAGCGGCACGCCGATGCGCTTGCCGGCCAGATCCTTCGGCGTGCGGATGCCGGCATTACGATTGATGAAAATGAAGCCGTGCCGGAACACGCGTGAGGCGAACACCGGGAGCGCCACGAACGGACATTGCTTGGCATCGAAGCGGCTGATGTATTCCGAACTCGACATCTCGGCCATGTCGAACTCGTGCCTTCCGGCCATACGGTCGAAAATGTCGCGCGGCTCATCGAGGGCGGTGAACGTGAGGTCGATGCCCTCGGGCTTCACCTCGCCCGTGTACAGCCGCAGCATGCGGTCATAGAGGCCGCAGGCGAAATTCAACCGGATGGGCGCGGGCAAGCATTGCTCCTCTTTATTGCATTTTCTGCAACCTACAGCAAAAATCATTGCGGTCAATCGCGTGCCCGGCGATGGGCCTTCCGAATTGATGCCTGCTCGCAGGCAATCGTAGTCTGCCGGGTCGCGACCAGTGCGGTGCCGGCAATCCGGAATACTGCTTCGGCCGCCCTTATGGCCGTTGTCTGCAATCCAATTGACTGCAACGAAATTTGTTGCATATTGATATTGCAAGCCGGTGAGGAGCAGAAAATGCGTGTTGTCGATGCCGTCGCCCAGTGGTTCGAAGTTGCCGGATTCAAACACTATTTCGGCTATGCGGGCGGTTCGGTGTGGCCATTTCTGGACGCGCTGACCGACAAGCCGCAGATCGAAGGCATTCAGGCCAAGCACGAGAACCATGCCGTGCACATGGCCGATCTCTATTGGCGCGCGACCGGACGGATCGCGCCGGTGATCGTGAACAAGGGTCCGGGTCTCTTGAACGCCGTCGGCGCCTGCGCCAGCGCCATGCACGATTCCTGTCCGTTGCTGATCATCGCCGGCGGCGGCACCACGCACTTTCTCGGCAAGGGCGGCATGCAGGAAATCTACTATCACGGGCAGGAGGATGCGGTGAGCATCTTCAAGCCGGTCTCGAAGGGCACATGGATGCCGGTGCGGCCGGATGCGGTGATCGATATCCTCAACGTCGCGCTGAAGACGGCACTGTCCGGACGGCAAGGGCCGGTGTTCGTCGAACTGCCGTTCGACATCCAACTCGCCGACGTCGAAGGCGAGATCGAAGCGCCGCAGGCGCGTGCAGCCCGCGCCGCCCGGCCGCGCGCGGATCAGGACAGCGTATCGCAAGTGGCGCGCATGCTGGCCGAGGCCGAACGCCCGATGCTGCTGGCGGGCGGCGGCGTGGTCCGCTCCGGCGGCGCCGAGCCATTGCGCGCATTGGCCGAGAAGCTTTCGATCCCCGTTGTCACCACCATGCCGGCGAAGGGCTTCTTCCCGGAGGATCATCCGCTGTCGCTCGGCGTCATCGGTCGTTCGGGCTACGAATGCGCGGCACGCGCGAGCCGGGAGGCGGACCTGATCCTCGCGGTCGGCGCCCGCTTCTCTGACAACAACACCGCCAATTGGCGCAAAGGCTCGATCTACGACGTCGAAAAGACCAAGATCATCCAGGTCGACATGGACAACAGCGAAATCGGCCGCAACTTTCCGGTTGCGCTGGGCCTGATCAGTGATGCGACGCTGTTCATGGAGGACCTGCGCAAGACGTTCGACGGCAACCGCAAGAACTCCTGGGCGGACTGGCTCGCCAAGACGCAAGGCTTCCGCGACGAATGGGAAAAGGAAATCCTGCCGCTGCAGACGGCGGCAAGCGCGCCGACCCATCCGGCCCGGCTGGTCCATGAGGTGGCGCTTGCGCTGCCAAAAGATGGCCGCGTCTACATCGATATCGGTGACGTCACGCAATACGCCGAAGCCTATATGAAGATTAATACCCCGGGCGCCTGGCATGTCAGCCCCGGCATGGCCGAAATGGGCTGGGCGGCCTCGGGCGTGCTCGGGCCGGTCGCGGCCGACGGCCGTCCGGCGGTCGCGCTGGTCGGCGACGGCGCCTTCAACATGGTCTGCCAGGTGGTCGCGACCGCGGTCGAGTATGATCTGCCGGCGATTTGGGTGATGCTCAACAACGGCGAGCTTGGTATCGAACGCAAGGGTATGGAGCGGGGCTACAAGCGCTCCCATCCCTGGTGCCGCTTCATCCGCAAGGACACCGGCAAGCCCTACAATCCGGACTACGTCGCGCTGGCCCACGCTTTCGGCGCCGAGGGCGCTCGCATCGAGGACCCGTCTCAGCTTGGCCCGACCTTGAAGAAGGCGTTCGCGAGCCGACGCCCCTGGATCATCGACGTTCCGATCGACCTGACCGTCGGCAGCTATTTCACCAAAGGCATCGATCGCGCCTATCCGGACAAGTGGGCGAAGTCATACCCGTCCTATAATCGGCTTCGGCACGTCGAGCGCTGATTCGGCGCGTCGCGCAGCGAGGAGAGGGATATCGTGGCGGTGAAGAAAGCGGTGGTGGAGCGCCAGGGAGAGCCGCGCGCGTCCGGCAATGTGATCGAGGAACTGCGCCGGCAATACGACCGGCTGACGCAATCGCAGAAGCGGATCGCACAATACATCGTCGAGCATTCAAACGCGGTTGCGTTCTCGACCGTCGATCAGATGGCGTCGCAACTTGACGTCAATCCATCGACCATCGTGCGCTTCACCTATCGCCTCGGACTGAAGGGCTTTCCCGATCTGCAGGAGCGGATCCAGGACATGGTACGGGGGCAACTGTCCCGCGCGGCGGAGACCGGTGGACGAGGACCGGACCGCGGGCCATCTCGCCGGCACCAGCTTCGGTGTGACGTTGAACCACGATCTGCAGAACCTGCACCGCACCATCTTCGGCCTCAACGCCCAGGATCTGATGGCGGCCGTCAATCGCATCGACAAGGCCCGGCGGGTCTACACCACCGCCGGCTATTCGACGTTTGGTGTCGCGCACTATTTTGGGTTGATCCTCGGCAGGATGCGTCCCGATGTGTACCTGCTCGACGGCGACGACGGCATGTCCGCCACGCGCCTGAGCGAACTGAACAGCCAGGATTGCGCCGTCATCTTCACGTTCCCGCGCTATGCGGCGGCGACGTTTCGCGTCGCTGCGTGGGCGAAGGAGCACGGTGCCGGCCTGATCGCGGTCACCGATACGCCGATCTCGGCGGTGGGTCAGATCGCCAACATCGTCTTGCTCGCGGCCTCTGCAAGCACCGGCATGCAGAACTCCCTGGTCGGGCCGATGGCGGTGGCCAATGCCTTGCTGAACGGCGTCGCCGCAGCGTGCGGCACCAGTGCCGTCGATCGCTACACGCAACACGACGCCGTTCTCAATCGCTCGGACGCTTTCCTGCTCAAGCTCGACGGGGAGGACTGATGGGCGATACGCAGCCGGCGGCACTCGATGGCATTCGTGTCCTGGACTTGACCGCGAACTATTCTGCTTATGCCGGCCGGTTGCTCGCCGATCTTGGCGCGGACGTGATCCGGATCGAGCCGCCGGGCGGGTCGCCGCTGCGTCGCTTGCCGCCGTTGCAAGGCGGAAATGATGCGAGCTTCGCTCATGCGTTTTTCGACGCCGGCAAACGCAGTGTCGTACTCGACCTGGAAACGAAGGCAGGTCGAGCATCGTTTTCCGCCATCGCATCGGACAGCGACATCGTCCTGCACAATCCAACGGCCCCTGGTGCGCCGGACCTGCCGGCGGAGGAATTGCGGGATGCCAATCCGCGGCTGATCGTCGTTTCGATCACGCCGTTTGGTCTTACGGGACCTTACGCGAGCTATGCGGCCGGCGACCTGTCACTGCTGGCCGCCGGCGGGTTGCTGTCATTGGGCGGATACACCGACCGCGAGCCCATCGGCATTCAGGGCGAGCAGGCGCACATCGCGTCGGGAATCTTCGCTGCGGTAGCGGCTCTCGCTGCGCTCTGTTCGCGCGAGCGGACCGGAGTCGGCGCCTGGCTCGATGTCTCGGGTCAGGAATGCGTCGCGTTTGCGCTCGAGGATGCGGTGCCCGAATGGTATATCGCCAAGCGCGTGCGGCGGCGTCTCGGCGACGGTGCCCGCGAGGCCGGCACCGGCATCTACCCCTGCATGGATGGTCACGTCAGCATGGTGGCCGGGCGTCTCGGTACCGCCAAGGCGTTCTTGGCGTTGACGCAATGGATCGCGGAGTCCCGCAATCCCGGCACGGAAACGCTGGTCGGTTCGAAGTGGCAGGATTTCCGTTATCGTCAGTCGCCGGAAGGCATTACGCGCTTTGCCGAGTTGTTCGGCGAATTCTGCCGCACGCGCGGCAAGCAACAGCTTTATCGCGAGGGTCAGGCGCGTCAGATCGCGATCGCGCCGGTCAACACGATCGCCGATCTGGTCGACGATCCGCAACTCCGGACCGGCCAATACTTCAACGCACAGAGCGGGATCGGCAGTACCGGCGGATTGCTCTTCCCCGGTCCGCCCTATCGGTTGAGCCGCACGCCCGCGAAGGTGCGTGGCCCGGCGCCCGAATTGGGCCAGCACGACCGTGATGTCTCGCGTACCGGCTCGGCGCCGAGTGCGATGGCATCATGCTCGTCGGGCACCGCGTGAGGCCGTCGCGTGATTCGTCTCGAAGGCCTGAAGGTGCTGGACTTTTGTTGGGTGGGTGCAGGTGCATTTGTCACACGCATTCTGGCTGACTTGGGCGCCGAGGTCATCAAGGTCGAGTTGCACGCGCATCCTGACAATCTGCGCCTCTCCGGACCGCACCGGCCGGGCGCCAAGGCGCTCGAAAGTTCCGGCTATTTCGCGTCCCGCAACACCAGCAAGAAAAGCATCGCCCTGAACATGACGTTGCCGGAGGGGCGCGCCATCGCGGAGCGGTTGGCCGCGCGCTGCGGCATCGTCACCAACAACTTTCGTCCCGGCGTCATGGATAAGTGGGGGCTGAGCTATGACGCGATAGCGGCGATCAATCCGTCCGTGATCTACCTGTCGATGCCAATGCAAGGCACGGCGGGCCCGCATCGCAACTATATTGGCTTTGGCTCGACCATCGCGGCGCTTTGTGGCCTGGTAAACATGGCCGGACTGCCGGACCGCCCACCACTTGGCACCGGCACGCACTATCCCGATCACGTGCCGAACCCCGGTCACGCCCTGGTGGCGCTGCTGGCTGCGGTGTTTTATCGATCGCGCACGGGCAAAGGCCAATACATCGAACTCGCCCAGATCGAATCCACCATCAATGTGCTGGGACCGTCGCTGTTGAACTGGTCGGCGGAGGGCGAACTACCTGCGCGCAACGGAAACCGCAGCATCGGAGTGGTGCCGCGCGGCGTGTTCCCTTGCGCGACGGATGATACGTGGTGCGCCATCGAAGTGGAAACCGACCAGCAATGGCGGGGGCTTGCCGACGCGCTCGGCCGACCGGCGTGGATGGATGAAGCGTCGTTGCAGACGGCTTCCGGCCGCGCTGCTCGCGAGAATGAGATCGAGCGATTGCTGGGCGATCTGACGCGCAAGTTCGAAGCGCCGGCACTGATGGCGCTGCTGCAACAGCATGGCGTTTCCGCCTCCATCGTCAACACCAGTGCCGACGTTCTGTCCGATCCGCAACTCGCAGCGCGGAATTATTGGCAGTCGATCTCCCACGCGGAAATGGGCGAGGTCATCGTCAACCGGCCGCCGTTCCGAGTGATGGGTGAGCCCCGCCCGCAGCTCGGCTCGCCACCGTTGCTTGGCGAGCACACGATCGAGATCGCCCGGGAATGGCTCGACATGGATGCGGCCGAAAGTCAGCGTTTGATCGATGCTCAAGTCTTTTATTGATGGTGACAGTTCGAAGGTGCTCGATTGAATTCGCTCGACATTCAGATTGACGGCCCGGTCGCGCTGCTCACGCTCAACCGGCCGGAGAAGCGCAACGCCATCGACCCGCCGACTTACGAGGCCATGGCGCAAGCGCTGTCCGGATTCGACGCGAACAACGACATCCGCGTCGTGGTGTTGACCGGCGCGGGAACCGCCTTCTGCACCGGCAGCGATCTCTCGGCGCAGCCGGCCGATGCCACGCCACCGGCGCAACGACGGCGGTTGGTCGGACCGATCGAGACGTTCGACAAGCCAATCGTTGCGGCGGTCAATGGCGTTGCCGTCGGTGGCGGGCTTGAGATTGTGCTGGCCTGCGACGTTCGAATCGCCTCGACGACGGCCCGCTTCGGGCTGACCGAGGTCAAGATCGGCAGCCTGCCCGGAAGCGGCGGCACGCAGCGTCTGCCGCTCGCGGTCGGTCCGGCGCTTGCCGCGCAGATGATCATGACCGGGGAGTTGATTTCTGCCGAGCGCGCACTGAGCGCCGGGCTCGTCTCCGAATTGTGCGAGCCGGATCAACTGGTCGGGCGGGCAATGGCGCTTGCCGCGGTCATCGCCGGCAATGCGCCGTTGTCGATCAAGGCCGCCAAGCGCGCCTTGCGCGCCGCGACCGACGATCGCCTCAAGGCCGGTCTCGAACTGGAGCGGACGCTGTTCAACGAATTGGCGCAGACCGAGGACCGCGAAGAGGGGCGCCGCGCGTTCCGCGAGCGCCGGGCGCCGCAATTCAAGGGGAGATGATCGATGCCGTGGAGCCGTGCCTGTATCGCCGGGGTCGGCGCGACCAAGCAGGGGAAATTACCCGACGAGACGCCGTTGACGCTGGCCGCCGAGGCGGTGCGTCTCGCGCTCGCCGACAGCGGCATTGCCAAGAGCGAAGTGGACGGCCTTCTGACGATGCCCGGCACCACTTCGCCGGAGGGCAGCAAGAACTATCTCAATGTGGGCGAACTTCTCGGCATCAACCCGCGCTTCACCGGCAGCATGACGATGGGCGGTGCAACCGGCGGGGCGCTGGTGCAGATCGCCGCAATGGCGATCGCGGCCGGCATGGCGAAGACCGTGATCTGCGTGTTCGCCGATACCGCGCGCACCGGCGGTTCGCGGTTCGGCGCCGCGGCGGGCGGTGACGATTCGTGGGGCGTCTGGGGCATGTTCGGCAACGCCGCCAACAGCGCGATGGGCTTTCGCCGGCACATGGCGCTCTATGGCTCGAAGCCCGTACAGCTCGGCTGGGTCGCGGTCACCTGCCGCAGTCACGCGTTGCTCAATCCGAACGCAGTGATGCAGAAGCCCATGACCATCGACGATCATCAGAACTCGCAAGCTGATCGTTGACCCGCTGCGGATGCTGGACTGCTGCCTGATCAGTGACGGCGCGGTCGCGGTGATCGTGACATCGCCGGAGCGGGCGAGGGACTGCCGTGCGCGACCGGTATCGATCTGGGGCATGGGGCAGGGTCATACCACCGAGAACCTTCGCCGACGCGAATGGTGGTATCTGCCGCATCAGCAGGACTGCGTATCGGAGGCCTACCGCATGGCCGGTGTCGGGCCGCAGGACATCGACGTGGCGCAGCTCTACGACAATTTCACCGTCGCGGTGCTGTTCTGGCTCGAGCATGCCGGCTTCTGTGCGCAGGGCGAGGCGGGGCGTTATGTCGAAGGCGGCGAGCGCATCCGGCTCGCCGGCAGCGGCATCCCGATCAACACTGCCGGCGGCAACCTGTCTGAATCCTACATGCAGGGCTGGCTGCACATCGTCGAAGGCGTACGCCAGATCCGCGGCGAGTGCGGTCCGCGACAGGTCGAAGGTGCCGAGGTGTGCCTCGTCACTGGCCGCGGCATGACGCTCAACACCGCAAGCTGCCTGATCCTGGGACGCTGAACATGAACGACACCACGGCGCCGAAGCCGATCCGCCCCAACATCACCGCCATCAACCGGCCGTTCTGGGAGGGCTGCGGCCAGGGCGAGTTACGAATCCAGCGCTGCGGCTCGTGCTCGCGCCTGCGCTATCCGGCCGGTCCAATCTGTCCGAACTGCCTGTCCGCCGAGACCACATGGGAGTGCGTCAGCGGTGCGGGCACGGTATTTTCGTTTGTCGTATTCCATCGCGCCTACCATCCATCGCGCGAGGGCAAAGTGCCTTATGCGGTGGCGCTGATCGAGCTTGCCGAAGGTCCGATCATGCTGAGCAATGTCGTCGATGCGGACCTGTCGACGCTTGCGGTCGGGCAACCGGTCCAGGTCGCCTTCGACCGCATCGATCAGGACCTGACGATCCCGGTGTTCAGGCCGGCTTGAGCGGCGAGCATTTGTTTGGTCGCATGATCTTGTCCGAAGAGTCTGCTACTTTTCGAGATCATGCCAAGCTTCAGGCGGCGCGCTCGAGCGGATCGGAGACGCGCGGCAGCACGTCCTTGGCAAGCCGTATCATGAGGTCCTCGACGTTCTGGCCCTTCGCGGGGAACGGCCAGATCACCACCTCCTGGATGCCGGCCTCCTCCAGCGACCTGAGGCGAGCGACGATCTGATCGGCGGTGCCGACCAGCGCGAGGCTGTCGATCATGCCGCGAGGAATAAGTCGGCGCAGCTCGGCCATGATCGGCGGCGACCAGTCGTTCGGCGTGTCGCGCAGGAACTTGCGGAACTCGTCGCTGACGTCGGACGCGAACTGGTCGATCATGCTGCTCAACACATCGCGGCTGCTCCAGAATGCGAAGCTGACGCCGCGGTTGATCCCATCCGGAATCGGATCGTCCTCGCGATCGAGCACGGAGACATAGATCCACGAGCAGAGCCGGATATCGTCCCAGTTGCGCTTGGCCTTCTCTAGGCCCGGCGCGATGTGCTCCTTGGCGTATTCGATGCCCGCCTTGGTGGCAAAGCTGCCGATCAGGACGCCGTCGGCGACTTCACCGGCCAGTTCGAGAATTTTCGGCCCGCGGCTGGCGATGTAGAGCGGCGGAATCGTCGTCGGCTTCCAGTCCAGCGTGCCGTCCTTGAATTTCACCACCTGTCCATCCATCGTGACCTTCTCGCCCCGCCACAGCCGCTTCATCAGCTCGGTGGCTTCGCGCAAGCCGTTCACTGGCTTGAAATTGCGATAGCCCGGCAATGTTTCGAAGTGGCTGCCGGAGCCCATGATCGCCCGGAAGCGGCCCGGCGCCAGTTCGGCGATGGTGGCCGCACCCTGGGCAAGCAGCGCGGCATGCCGCGTATAGGGATCGATCACACTGGTGCCGAGACCGATGCGTGAGGTGACTTGTGTCGCCGCGCCAAGTCGCACGAAGACGTCGCGCGCCCACTTCTTGTCGTTGTGGAACATGGCGTGGAAGCCGAGCAACTCAGCGAGCTTGACCCGCTCGATATAGCGCGGACCCGGTTCGTCGCCCATCGACGCGATCGACACTTTCATCTGCTGCACCTTTCGCGTGGCCGTCAGCTCACCGGCCCGGCGACATGAGATTGGAAGCCCGGTCGTGCCGCCAGGCGCTCGTACCACGCCTTTACGCGCGGGAGGGGAGGCCGCTCGATCGGATAGCTGTGCCAGCGATGCGCCAGGATGCCGTTACCGATATCGGAGAGCGTGAACTCCGGCCCGGCGAGATAGTCGCGACCTTCGAGCCATTTCTCGATGATCGACCATTGCTCGATCGCCTGCTTGCGCGCCGTCTCCAACGCCGCGGCGTTCCGCTTCTCGGGCGGGGTCCGGTAGTGGCCGATCAGCAGCGCGGTCATCGATGGATTGAGGACGGCAAGCTGCCAGTCCATCCAGCGTTCGATCTCGCTGCGCCGCGCCGGTTCCGGCGACAGCAGGTGGGCGGCCTTACGCGTGGTGCAAAGGTAGCGCAGGATGGAGTTGGATTCCCAGACGATGGTGTCGCCGTCCTTGATTGTCGGCACCTTGCCGTTCGGGTTCATCGCCCGGTAGGCCGGATCGTCATTGCCGCCGAACTCGCCGGCCCAGTCGATGCGCTTGAAGTCCAGCCCAAGCTCGACGCAGCACCACAGCACTTTCTGCACGTTCAACGAAGTCGTGCGTCCCCAGATCGTCAGCATCGGATGATCGGCCTAGCGTGCCAGGGGAGCCGTCGATGCGACTTGGTCTTCCTTGTCCATCTCGTCGAACAATTGCGCGGCCACCTGGAAGGCGCCGAACGCCGACGGCACGCCGGCATAGATCGCGGCATGCATCATGATCTCCTTCACCTCGTCACGGGTGACGCCGGTGTTGCGGGTGGCGCGGATGTGAAGTTTGAGCTCGTCGTTCTTGCCCATGGCGACCAGCATGGCGATGGTCAGCATGGAGCGCAGCTTCATGTCGATGCCCGGGCGGGACCAGATCTCCCCCCAGGCGTATTCCATCAGGAAGTCCTGAAACTCGGCATTGAAGGCGGTGCGGTTCTTCGCGGTTCGGGCGACGTGACCGGCGCCAAGGACCGCTTCGCGGACCTTCTTTCCGCGCTCGAAGCGTACCTTGCTGTCGGTCACGCGATCCTCCTGCGTGTTTTCGCTGATCAATTCTTCGCGGCATCGGGCCGCGTACGCCGAAGTGAACTATTTCTTGGCACGACGAGAAGATTGCAACAAGTTTCGTTGCTGTCAATCGGCGCAGTTCACCGGAGCGGCCTGACCAAGCCCGTTGGCCCAGGCCGCGGGTTGCTGTCCGAGCGCCTATCGTTTTGGCGGCTGGTCTGACGCACCCGGCCGGCGATTTGGTGAGGTTTCGAAACGGCGCTGCGTGGTGGAGCCGAGGGGGATCGAACCCCTGACCTCCTCATTGCGAACGAGGCGCTCTCCCAGCTGAGCTACGGCCCCACAGCGACAACGGCCTGAAATTGCCGTCGGTGGTCGCGAGTGCGGGTCATTTATGGGTCCGCCCTGCGGGGTGTCAAGGGAAGCGGCGTTCGGCTGCGTTCGCGGGCGACGAGGGCGTGCTTCAGGCTTGCCGCACCGGCAAGGGAAATGTACACGTCGCGCAAGCCAGCGCGCAGCGGCGCGCCGAACGCGCCCGGAATCCTGCGATGCTCGAACTGCTCGGCTTCATCTCCCTCCTGCTCACGCTTTATATCTATATCCTGTTCGCGGCCGCGATCATGAGCTGGCTGATCGCGTTCAACGTGGTCAATCCGCGCAATCAGTTCGTCGCGATGCTGGCCGACTTCCTATTCCGGATCACCGAGCCGGTATTGCGGCCGATCCGCAATCTGCTGCCAAATCTCGGCGGCATCGACATTTCGCCGGTGATCGTGATCCTGATCATCGTCTTCATTCAGAGCGTCGTTCTTACTAACCTGGCGCGGCTGCTGATTTAGTGCCCGAACGCGCCGCCGCGCCCACGACCGGCAAGGCGCTGCCTGCTTCCGCCAAGCCGTGGGCGGTCGATCCCCACGGACTCGTGCTGACGGTCCGGCTCACGCCGAAAGGCGGCCGCGATGCGGTCGACGGTATCGAACAGATGGCCGATGGGCGCAGTGTGCTGAAGGCGCGGGTGCGGGTGGCGGCGAGCGAGGGCGAAGCCAACGCCGCGCTGATCCGGCTCATGGCCAAGACGATGGGCGTCGCCCCACGTTCGGTCGAACTCGTCGCCGGCGCGACGTCGCGCATCAAGCGCCTAAGGATCACCGGCGCCGGTCCGACGCTCGCGGCGACGCTGGAGAAAATCTGCGCGATCGGCTAATGCATGCCAGGAGGCGAGGCGTGGCATGACCGCACAAATCATCGACGGCAAGGGATCGCGGCGGACTTGCGCGGCAAGGTCGCCGACGCGGTGCATCGCCTGGTGCGGGACCGCGGCATCGTGCCGGGGCTTGCGGTCGTGCTGGTCGGCCACAATCCGGCGAGCGAAGTCTATGTCAGCAGCAAGATGAAGATGACGTCGGGCAGCGGCATGCGGTCGTTCGACCATCGCCTGCCCGAAACGACCAGCGAGGCCGAACTGCTGACACTGATCGGCCGGCTCAACAGCCGACCCGACGGTGCACGGCATCCTGGTGCAGCTTCCGCTGCCGCCGCACATCGATTCCCAGAAGGTGCTCGCCACCCTCGACCCGGCCAAGGACGTCGATGGGTTCCACCCGGTGAATGCCGGCCGGCTGTCGACCGGCCTGCCGGCGATGACGCCCTGCACGCCGCTCGGCTGCATCTATATGGCGAAGACGGTGCAGCCGTCGCTGACCGGGCTCGAGGCGATCGTGATCGGCCGGTCGAACATCGTCGGCAAGCCGCTGGTGCAGTTGCTGCTCAACGAGAACGCCACCGTGACGATCGCGCATTCCAAGACGCGGGATCTGCCCGCCGTCTGCCGCCGCGCCGACTTGGTGTTCGCGGCAGTCGGACGGCCCGAGATGGTACGGCGCGATTGGGTGAAGCCGGGTGCGACCGTGATCGATGTCGGCATCAACCGTGCGCTGGGCGCGGACGGCAAATCGCACCTCGTCGGCGACGTGGCGTTCGCCGAAGTCGCGGAGGTCGCGGGTGCGATCACGCCGGTTCCGGGCGGCGTCGGCCCGATGACCATCGCGTGCCTGCTCGCCAACACGCTGCGTGCCGCCTGCACGATCGCCGGTTACCAGATGCCGGCGAGCGGCATGGGAATCGAAAACGTTTATGGCCGGGACTGACCCGGCCATTCGCACATCGTCGAATTTCTCAGCGAGGCCGGCTCAGCCGTTCCAGGCGAACGCCACCTTGTCGAGCACCTTGGTGCCGAACCGCTCGGAGGAGCGGGCCACCGCTTTGCCGCCGAGCGCGCGGTAAAACTCGACGGCCGGCTCGTTGTCCGACAGCGCCCACACGACGAGGCTCTGCAGCCCGCTCTGCACCAGGTCACGCCGCGCCGCGGTGAACAGCTTGCGTCCGAAGCCCAGCCCCTGGAATTCCGGCCGCAGATAAAGTTCGTAGACTTCGCCATCGTAGTAGAGGCTGCGTGCGCGGTTGCGGCCGTAGTTGGCGTAACCCGCCACGCACTCGCCGAACGCCAGCACCGCGATGCGGCTGCCCTTGCGGATCGCGCTGTCCCACCACTGCGGTGCCGCGCCGGTTGATCAGCTTGTCGAGCTCCGGTCCCGGGATGACGCCCTGATAGGCGCCGCGCCAGGCTTCGTCATGAGTCGCCGCGATCGCCTTCGCATCTGAGGGCTTCGCGCGTCGGACTTCTATGAGGGTCGTGCTCATGCGATAATAGAAGCAAGCACGCCGCCGCTCTTCAAGTCCTATGTTTAACGATCGGTTAATGCAGTCGGCGAGTGGTGTGAATCCGACACACATCGGATCGTCGAAGCCAGTGCGTGAAAGTCGAAAAAGCCCAGAATTGATCGGCATCCGACGCATCTGTTGTAACGCCGCAACGCTGCTTCGACAAAAGCGGTGGGAAAGCGTGCGAACGAGCCGAGCGACCGTGTTTCCGGCCGCGCCGAGGCCGCCACGCGAGCGGCGCACGCGGCATTGATTCGAAAGCGTCCCGAATTGTGACAGCGAGTTGCGTCGCGAATTTGCGCCGACGCCTGGGCGCGCGTCAGACCTGTTCGGTCTTCCTTGCGCCGCTCGTCGCGCTTGCGCTCGTTGCTCGTCGAGCAGCTTCTTGCGCAGCCGGATCGACTTCGGCGTCACCTCGACGAGCTCGTCGTCCTGGATGTAGGCGAGCGCCTTCTCCAGCGTCATGCGGATCGGCGGCGTGAGCCGCACCGCCTCGTCCTTCGACGTGGTGCGGATGTTGGTGAGCTTCTTGCCCTTGAGCACGTTGACGACGAGATCGTTGTCGCGGGTGTGCTCGCCGACGATCATGCCGCGATAAACCTTCCAGCCCGGCTCGACCATCATCGGGCCGCGGTCCTCCAGGTTCCACAGCGCGTAGGCGACCGCTTCGCCGGCTTCGTTGGAAATCAGCACGCCATTGCGGCGGCCCTGGATCGTGCCCTTGAATGGCGCATAGGCGTGGAACAGCCGATTCATGATGGCGGTGCCGCGCGTGTCGGTGAGCAGTTCGCCCTGGTAGCCGATCAGCCCGCGCGTCGGCGCATAGAACACCAGCCGCTGGCGTCCGCCGCCGGACGGTCGCATCTCGACCAGCTCGGCTTTGCGCTCGGACATCTTCTGCACCACGATGCCGGAGTGCTCCTCGTCGAGATCGATCACGACCTCCTCGATCGGCTCCAGCGCTTCGCCGGTCGCGGGATCATCGCGCAGCAGCACCTTCGGCCGCGACACCGACAGCTCGTATCCTTCGCGCCGCATGGTCTCGATCAGAATGCCGAGCTGCAAGTTCGCCGCGGCCGGCGACCTCCATCGAATCCTTGTCGTCGGATTCGCGCACGCGCAGCGCCACGTTGCCTTCGGCTTCGCGCAGCAGCCGGTCGCGGATCATGCGGCCGGTGACCTTGTCGCCCTCGGTGCCGGCGAGCGGCGAGTCGTTGACGCGGAACGTCATCGCCAGCGTCGGCGGATCGATCGGCTGCGCCGGGATCGGCGTCTCGACCACGGGATCGCAGATGGTGTGCGCCACGGTCGCGTCCGGCAGACCGGCGAGGGCGACGATGTCGCCGGCTTCGGCGATGTCGACGGCGGTGCGCTCGAGACCGCGGAACGCCAGCACCTTGGTGACGCGGCCCTGCTCGATCAGGTTGCCCTGGTGGTCGAGCACCTTGACGGATCTGGTTCGGCTGCGATCGAGCCGGACGTGATGCGGCCGGTGACGATGCGGCCGAGATACGGGATTGGCCTCCAGGATCGTGCCGAGCAGGCGGAACGGTCCGTCCTCGACCCGCGGCGGCCTAACGTGGCGCAGCACCAGATCGAACAGCGGCGCCATGCCGGCGTCCTTCGGCCCTTCGGGGCTTGCGGCCATCCAGCCCTGCTTGGCGGAACCGTAGAGGATCGGGAACTCGAGCTGCTCCTCGCTGGCGTCGAGCGCGGCGAACAGGTCGAACACCTCGTTCACGACCTGCGTCGGCCGCGCGTCGGAACGGTCGACCTTGTTGATCACCACGATCGGCTTGAGGCCCATCTTCAGCGCCTTCGACACCACGAACTTGGTCTGCGGCAACGGCCCCTCGGCGGCGTCCACCAGCACCAGCGCGCCGTCGACCATGTTGAGGATGCGCTCGACCTCGCCGCCGAAATCGGCGTGGCCCGGCGTGTCGACGATATTGATGCGGGTGCCCTGCCAGAGGATCGAGGTGGCCTTGGCCAGGATGGTGATCCCGCGTTCGCGCTCGAGATCGTTGGAATCCATCGCGCGCTCGACCACCCGCTGGTTCTCCCGATAGGAGCCGGATTGCTGCAGCAGACGGTCGACCAGGGTGGTCTTGCCGTGGTCGACGTGCGCGATGATGGCGACGTTGCGAAGATTCATGCCTGAAACCCATAAAACCAAGCGCGGGCCGCAATGGGCCCGCTTTTCGCGGCGAATATAGTCACGAAGCCCGAAGACGCAATCGCTTCCTGCGCTGGTCACGATCCGGCCATGGCGTCTGTATGTCACGAAAAATTCAGAGAAAACAACGCGTTGGAGCGAATATCGCGAACCGGCCCCGCCGTGGAACCAGATCGTGCGAAATGCCATTCCCCTTGCCTTGGGGCTGCCGTGAGGCGACGATAGCGATGAGTGGCCACTGGGGAGGTCGCATGCGCAGTCCGGTTGCGGTCAGAAATGAACGTCGGGTGCTGTGCGTGTTCCCGCAGTACACCCCGGCTTTCGGCACGTTCAATCACGCCTACCGCCTGATGAAAGGCGTGCGCGCGTTCATGCCGCCGCAGGGGCTGCTGCTGATCGCCGCCTACATGCCCGAGAGCTGGCCGGTCCGCTTCATCGACGAGAACATCCGCCGTGCGACGGCCGCCGATTTCGCCTGGGCCGACGTCGTGGTGGTCAGCGGCATGCACGTGCAGGCGCCGCAGATCTACGACATCACCGACCGCGCGCACGCGGCCGGCAAGCCGGTGATGCTGGGCGGGCCTTCGGCATCCGCGTCGCCGGAGATGTATCCGGACATCGACTATCTCCATGTCGGCGAGATGGGCGACGCCACCGACGAGATCATCGCGCTCGTCGACGCGAGCGCCGCGCGGCCGGCCGCGCAGATGCGGTTCGTCACCAAGGAACGGCTGCCGCTGCAGGAGTTCCCGATCCCGGCCTACGACCTCATTCCGCTCAAGCGCTACCTGATGCTGACGATCCAGTTCTCCAGCGGCTGTCCCTATCTCTGCGAGTTCTGCGACATCCCCGGCCTCTACGGCCGGCAGCCGCGCCTCAAGACGCCGCAGCAGATCACCGCCGAGCTCGACGCCATGCGCCGGCAGAGTGCATCCGCCGGTGGTCTATTTCGTCGACGACAATTTCATCGGCAACCGCAAGGCCGCCAAGGACATGCTGCCGGTGCTGGTCGAATGGCAGAAGCAGCACGGCTATCCGCTGCAGTTCGCCTGCGAGGCGACGCTCAACATCGCCAAGCAGCCGGAAATTCTCAGGCTGATGCGCGAGGCATCGTTCCTCGGCCTGTTCGTCGGCATCGAGACGCCGGAAGCCGATGCGCTCAAGGCGATGCGCAAGGACCAGAACAACGCCGTGCCGATGATGGAGTCGATCAAGACGCTGAACGACTACGGGCTGGAGGTGACCTCCGGCATCATTCTCGGGCTCGACACCGATTCCGACGACACCGAAAGCCGGCTCAAGGACTTCATCGACATCTCGCAGATCCCGATGCTGACCATCAACCTGCTGCAGGCGCTGCCGAAGACGCCGCTGTGGGACCGGCTTCACAAGGCGGACCGGCTGGCGGACGATCCGTCGCTGGAAAGCAACGTGCGGTTCCTGCGGCCGTATGACGAGGTGGTGGCGACGTGGCGCCGCTGCATCGCCTATGCGAACGATCCGGAGCGGCTGTTCTCGCGCTTCCACCACCAGGTCGATTCGACCTACGTCAACCGGATGATTCCGCCCGCCAAGGGCAAGCTCAACTGGGCCAACCTCTCGGGTGCGCCTCGTACTGGCGTTCCGGGTGTTCTGGCACATCGGGGTGCTGTCGGATTACCGCAAGCCGTTCTGGCGCGCCGCGCGTCATGCGATGCGGCGCGGGCAGATCGATGCCGTGCTCGGGATGGGCTTCATCGCGCATCACCTCATCCAGTTCACCCGCGAGGCGCTGCGCGGCGAGCAGAACGCGTCGTACTACTCGGCCAAGGCCCGTAGCGATCGCGGTGATCGCCAATCGATGGGGCCGGACGGCCTGGCGCCGCATGCGCAAGAGCGCGTAGCCGTTTCCGCCGGCGATGCGAACGTCCGCGCGCGTCAAGTCGCCGGCTTGTTCCAGGGGCCCCATTTCGCGCCTTTCGGCAGCGCCTGGTTCAGCATCATCATCTCGCCGATGGTCTCCGGCGTCACGAGCCCGACCAGCCGGCCCATGCCGTCGACCACCGCCACCGCGGGCGCGGATTTCTCCTGCAGGATGCGGAACGCCTCGTCGAGATAGCGGCGGTGGCTCACCGTCGGCAGCACCGGCGACATCGCGTCGGCGACGCGCGCGTCCGGTCCGCGCTCCTTGATCGCGCGGAACAGATCGCCGCGCGCCAGCAGCCCGACCGGCTTGCCGTCGCCGTCGACCACCGGAAACTCGCTCTGGCTGGTGCGCAACAGCGTCTGCACCGCTTCCTCGACCGGCGCATCCGGCGTCAGCGTCGCATACTGCGTCATCATCGCGGTGCTGACCGGCACGCCCTGCGAGACCGTCCGCATCGCCACGGCGTGCGCCTCGGAGGCCGCCGCCAGATAGACGAAGATCGCGATGAAGATCAGCATCGGATTGTAGAACAGCCCGGTGAAGCCCAGCGCGAACGCCACCGCCTGGCCGATCGAGGCCGCGACGCCGGTCGCCCGCACGAAGCCGAGCTTGGTCGCGAGCAGCGCGCGCAGCACGCGCCCGCCGTCCATCGGGAACGCCGGGATCATGTTGAACACGGCGAGGAACAGGTTCACGGCCGCGAGCCGGTCGATCATCGAGACGCGCGTGCTTTCGACCGCGTGCGAGCGCCGGTGTCGAGATGTGCGCCGGCCACCACGACCAGCACGCCCGCGATCACGACGTTGACCAGCGGGCCCGCGATGGCGATCAGCAATTCCTCGTACGGCTCTTCCGGGATGCGCTCGAGCCGCGCCACGCCGCCGATCGGCAGCAGCGTCACGTCGGGCGTCGCCACGCCGAAGGCGCGCGCCGACGAAGATATGGCCGAACTCGTGCGCCAGCACGCAGGCGAACAGCAGCAGCATGAACACGCTGCTGGTGACCGCCGCCTCGGAGCCCTCCGCGCTGTAGCTGGCGAAGAAAATCCAGCCCAGGAACAGCAGAAACGTCACGTGGACCCGCACCGCCGTGCCGGCGATGTTGCCGATATTGAGGGACCAGGACATCGAGCCTCCGATCGCCGCGGGCGCGCAAGTGTGGGTGCGGCCTGCACCTGAAAGTAGTGATGCGGCGGCGCCTTTGCGAGTGGCCGGCTGCTCTGGCACAATCGCCTGGATCAAGAGGTTGAAGCCATGGCGCAGAAACTGACCGGAGACGCCCGCAAGAAAGCGCTCGCCAAGCTGGCGGGCTGGACCGAAGTCAAAGGCCGCGATGCGATCAGCCGGAAGTTCACGTTCGAGGACTTCAGCGCCGCCTTCGGCTTCATGACGCGGGCGGCGCTGGTGGCCGAGAAGCTCGACCACCATCCCGAGTGGTTCAATGTCTACAACCAGGTCGAAGTGACGCTCGCGACCCATGACGCCGGCGGCGTCACCGAGCGCGACCTCGAACTGGCGGCTGCCATGGACCGGCTCGCCAAGTCGACCATTGGCTGACGGCGGCACGCATGGTTTCCATCTTGCGGTCGGGGCGGGCGATATCCATTTAGCGAACGTCATTCTTGGACGGGAGCCGACTATGTCGTTCCAACGCGCCGCCGCCTGGGGAAGGCCGGGTTCCGAAGATCGCGCCAGCCGCGACGAGGAGCGCGTGCGCCGCGATTTCTGGGAGAAGGCCAAGCGCGTCGCCGCGCGATTGCCGTTCGCCGAGGATCTGCTTGCCGCCTATTACTGCGCGTTCGACCAGGCGACGCCGGTGCAGGTCAAGGCCATGCTGTTCGCGGCCCTCGCCTACTTCGTGCTGCCGTTCGATTTGTTTCCCGACCTGCTGCCGATCGTCGGGTTCACGGACGATGCCGCAGTGCTGCTGACGGCGCTGCGCCTGATCTCCAGCAACATGCGGCCGGAGCATCGCGCAGCCGCGCGCGAGGCGCTCGACCGCTTGCGTGCTGAGCAGCCTATGTCTGGCTGAAGCGCACTCCTTTTACGCGAAAGCCGCTTAACATACGGATGTGTCCCGGGCGCAGTGCAGCGGCGCAGCCTCTTTGCTGCGCTGATGCGCTGCAGACCCGGGATCGTAACGGACACCACCTTTGGTAAGGTCCCGGATCAGCGGTGCACCGCTTCGCGCTGCACCGCGTCCGGGACACGACAGGAGTTTTCGGCGCCGGTTAAGGGCTGACGCTCGCGCCGGATTCGCGCACGACCTGACCGAGCCGCGGCAGGTCGCGTGCGACCATGGCGCCGAGTTCTTCGGGTGTGCTCGGCGTGACGAACGCGACTTGCGGCAGCACTTTGTCCCTGACGGCGGCGCTTCGCAGCGCCTTTACGAAGGCGGCGTTGAGCTTCTCGACGATCGGCTTCGGCGTACCGGCCGGCGCAAACAATCCGAACCACTGCTGCATCTGGACGTCCGGGTAGCCGGTCTCCGGCAGCGTCGGCACGTCCGGGATGCCGGGGTGGCGGTTCGAGCCGGCGATCGCCAGCATCCGCAGCTGCCCGGACTCGATGTGGCCAGCCGCGGAGAGATAGGACGAGAACAACAGGTCCATCCGGCCCGCGACTGTATCGGTCACCGCCGGCGCAATGCCACGGTAGGGCACGTGCAGCAGCTTGATCCCGGCGTGCTTGGCGAGCAGCACGCCCAGGAGGTGCCCGCCAGTGCCGATGCCTTGGGAGCCATAGGTCAGGCCCTCGGGTTTGCTCTTGGCGAGCGCCACGAGCTCCGCGACCGAGCGCGCCGGGCTCGCGGCCGGGACAACCAGGATGTTGTTGAACGCGAGTAGCGCGGTGATCGGCTGAAAGTCCTTGACCGGGTCGAACTTCAGGTCGGTGTAGAGCGTCGGGTTGATGGCGTGGGTGCCTGTATGCCCCATCATCAGCAGATAGCCGTCGGGCGACGCGTTCTTGATCGCCATGGCGGCGACATTGCCGGCGGCGCCTGGCCGGTTCTCGATCACGAAAGTGTGGCCGGTGTCTTCCGCCACGCGCTGCGCAACCAGGCGCATGACGATGTCGGAACTACCGCCCGGCGGGAACGGCACGATGATGGTGATCGGGCGGGAGGGATAGTTGTCGGTCTGCGCCGGCGCGGCGGAAGCTACGAGGACGCTCGCGACCAGCGCCCCGAACCCGAAGTTCGCGCACATCGTGCGGCAAAATCCGATCGCGAACTTCGGGTTCAAAAGGGGCGCTGGAATTATAGAGTTGCTAGTGGTCCTTGGATTCCGAAGTTCGCAAACGAGGGTGCCGCACAAATGATGCGAACTTCGGAATTGGACCACTAGCGCGGCTACGAACGATCGGAGCGCCGAGCGGGGGCGCGACAGGCCTTGAAACATAGCAATTCCCTTTCACGCCCAGCCGGCACATCGTAAGCGGTGGGACCGGAGTGCCGCAATCCGTCAGTGACGTTCGGACGCGTTCTGACGGCGCGTCAGGGACGGACGACGAGCTTCCCCATGACCTCGCGTCCGGCCAACGCCTTGATGGCCTGCGGCGTTTCGGCGAGCGGATAAACCTTCTGCACGTGGCACGAGAGCTTGCGCTCCGCGCACCAGCGCGCGAGTTGATCGAGGGCGTCCCGGTAATTCTGACTGTCGTGCCGCACCCAGGCGCCCCAGAAGACGCCAAGGATGTCGCAGGCCTTGAGCAGCACCAGGTTGAGCGGCAGCTTGGGAATGTCGCCGGCCGCGAAGCCGACCACCAGCAGTCGTCCTTCCCACGCCAGCGACCGCACCGCCTGTTCGCTGTACGGCCCGCCGATCGGATCGTACACGACGTCGATGCCGTGCTCGCCGCCGCGCTGCTTGAGCGCGTCGCGCAAGTTGTCCTTCCCGTAGTTGATGCCCTCGTGTGCGCCGTGCGCGCGGGCGAACGCCACCTTGTCGTCGGTCGAAGCGCAGGCGATGACGCGGGCGCCCATCAGCCGTCCGAGTTCGACAGCGGCGAGCCCGACGCCGCCCGAGGCGCCGAGCACCGCCAGCGTCTCCCCGGATTTCAGCTTGGCGCGATGGCGGAGCGCCAGGTAGCTGGTGCCATACGTGATCGTGAGGGCGGCGGCCCGGTCGAAGTCGAGATCGACGGCGAGCTTGACGATCTGGCTGGCGGCAACCGCGACGCGCTCGGCTGCGGCGCCGAAGTTGGTATAGCCCATGACGCGGTCGCCGGGCGCGAAGCCGGTCACGCCCGCTCCGACCGTCTCGACCACGCCGGCGAATTCGCCGCCTGGCGAAAACGGAAACGGCGGCTTGACCTGATACTTGCCGGCGATGATCAGGGCGTCGAAGAAATTCAGTCCGGTGGCTTCGACCTTGGCGACGATCTCGCCGGGCCGCGGTACCGGATCGGGGACCTCGGCCAATTCGAGGTCGTCGGCGGAGCCGAATTGTCGGCAGAGAATCGCTTTCACGCGGGGGACTTTGATCGATGAAGGGTCAGTTGTCCTATCACGTCGCGGGCCGGCGTGCGACCGTGTCGCACCGTGTCGCCCGCGGCCATGCGGGACGAAATATCTCAACAGTTGCCTGCGGATAGCCGGCAGGCCGCGCGCCGGCGAAGTGCCGTATCGCCTTCACATTGCCGAATTCGCGAGCTATTCCATGCCATTGGTGGAATCCGGCTTTACACAAAAGAGTTCGTTGCCACGGAGGAGGGGCCGATGACGGCATTTCGGATCAACATGCGGGTGTTGCCGGTCGTGCTCGCGACCTGTCTGGCGACGGGGGCCTTGGCGCAGCAGCCGCCGGCACCGGCTCCGAAGGCGGCGCCGAAACCGGCGACGACCGCCGCCGTCGGCGGCGCCCAGCCGACACTGCTCGGCCAGTTTGGCGATTGGGGCGCCTATTCGGCTTCGCCCAATGGCTCGAAAGTCTGTTTCGCGCTCGGCAAGCCGAAGGCCTCGCAGACCAATCCTCCCGGCCGAAACCGCGATCCGGCTTACATCTTCGTCTCGACGCGTCCGTCCGAGAACGTCAAGAACGAGGTCTCGGTCATCATCGGCTATCCGTTCAAGACGTCGTCCGACGCGACCGCCGAGATCGGTCCCACCAAGTTCGCCATGTACACGCAGAACGACGGCGCGTGGATCAAGAACGTCGCCGAAGAGGCGCGCATGATCGATGCCATGCGCAAGGGCGCCGACCTCACCATCAAGGGCACGTCGGGCCGCGGCACCGCGTCGACCGACACCTACTCGCTGAAGGGACTCGCGCAGGCGCTCGATCGCGCCGACCAGGAGTGCAAGTGAGGACGGCTCGCTGTCGCGGGAGGGAGTAAGATGTCCGGCGCCATTCGCGTCGGTGTCGGCGGCTGGATATTCAAACCCTGGCGCGGAACGTTCTTCCCCAAAGGACTGCCGCAGGCGCGCGAACTCGAACATGCCAGCCGGGCGCTGACGACCATCGAGATCAACGGCACATTCTACCGCACGCAGAAGCCCGATACCTTCCGCAAGTGGGCGGGCGAGGTGCCGGACGACTTCGTCTTTGCGCTCAAGGGTCCGCAGTTCGCCACCAACCGCCGCGTGCTGGCGGAGGCCGGCTCGTCGATCGACCGCTTCTTCGCGAGCGGCGTGCTCGAACTGAAATCGAAGCTCGGCCCGATCATGTGGCAGATGGCGCCGACCAAGAAGTTCGACCCGGCGGACTTCGCCGCCTTTCTGGCGCTCCTGCCGCCCCAAATCGACGGGACCGTGCTGCGGCACGCCGTCGAGGTGCGGCACGAGAGCTTCGTCGACCCGGCGTTCATCGATCTGCTGCGTCAGCATTCGGTGGCGGCGGTTCTGGTCGATTCCGGGAAGCATCCGATGATCGCCGACGTCACCAGCGATTTCCTCTACATGCGGCTGCAGAACACATCCGAGAAAGAGAAGACCGGGTATCCGGCGGCGGCGCTCGATGCCTGGACCCGGCGGGCGCAGGCCTGGGCGGGTGGCGGTGCTCCGGCCGACGTCAAGCCGGTGGCGGATGGTTCGCCCGCGAAGAAGCCGCGCGACGTTTTCGTCTACATGATCGCCGGCGCCAAGGTCCGCGCGCCCGCGGCCGCCGAGGCGATGCTCGAACGGCTTGGCAAGGCGTAGCCTCTAACCCTCCCCCTTGTGGGGAGGGTCGCCTGCCGCGCGAAGCGTGGCAGGCGGGGCGGGGTCTTATGACTGCTTGTTCGAATCAAACGAGGCCCCACCCCCAACCCCTCCCCACAAGGGGGAGGGGAGCACACCGCGCTCGTTGTGAATGGGAATTGGATTTCCGCACGGCTGGTCCAGCCTGCCGCGCGTTCCTATCTGTGCTAGAGAGCCCACATGTCGCACGATCAACTCTCCAGTTCCGCCGCTTTTACGCCGGAGTCCCTTGTTCGCGAACCGGTTCCGGCCGGCTTCGTCGAGAAGACGCCGCTCGAGCGTTACGTGCCGCCCAAGAAGCCCTCGGTGGTTGGCTTGACGCGGGCCGAGCTGGCCGAGGCGCTGGGCAGCATCGGCGTGCCGGCGGCGCAACGCAAGATGCGCGCGCAGCAGATCTGGCACTGGCTCTACGTGCGTGGCGCCACCCGCTTCGACCAGATGACCAGCGTGTCGAAGGACCTGCACGCGACGCTCGATGCGCATTTCACGCTGGCGCGGCCCGAGGTCGTGGCTGAACAGGTTTCGGTCGATGGCACGCGTAAGTGGCTGCTGCGGCTCCCTGGCGAGCATGCGGGCGAACAGCCGCACGAGGTCGAGTGCGTCTACATTCCGGAAACCGACCGCGGCACATTGTGCCTGTCGAGCCAGGTCGGCTGCACGCTCACCTGTTCGTTCTGCCACACCGGCACGCAGCGGCTCGTGCGCAACCTGACGGCGGGCGAGATCGTCGGGCAGGTGATGATCGCGCGCGACCGGCTGCAGGACTGGCCCGGCCTCGACCGCGTGCAGGGTCCCGGCCTGCCGACCGAAGGCGACCGCTGCGTCTCGAACATCGTCATGATGGGAATGGGCGAGCCGCTCTACAATTTCGAGGCGGTGCGCGACGCGATCGGCGTGATCGCGGACGGCGAGGGATTGAGCATCTCGAAGCGCCGCATCACGCTCTCGACCTCGGGCGTGGTGCCGATGATCGCGCGCGCCGGCGCGGAGATCGGCTCGATGCTGGCGGTGTCGCTGCACGCGGTGCGCGACGAGTTGCGCAACGAGCTGGTGCCGCTCAACCGCAAGTATCCGATCGAGGAACTGCTCGACGCCTGCCGCAACTATCCGGGCGTCTCGAACGCACGGCGCATCACGTTCGAATACGTGATGCTCAAGGGCGTGAATGATTCGCTCGCCGACGCGCGGGCGCTGGTGAACCTGCTCAAGGGCATCCCGGCGAAGATCAACCTGATCCCGTTCAATCCCTGGCCCGGCAGCACCTACGAATGCTCGGACTGGGACCAGATCGAGAAGTTCTCCGAGGTGGTGTTCAACGCCGGCTACGCGTCGCCGGTGCGCACGCCACGGGGCCGGGACATTCTTGCGGCCTGCGGCCAGCTCAAGAGCGCGACCGAAAAGTTGTCCGCTCGCGAACGGCTCGCATTGCGTGCCATGGCAATGACAGATTGACGCGCTATCCGGGGCGCGCTGCCCCTCGGAGGCGCTGCTCCATGGACAATTTCGGCCGCTTTCTCCTGCGCTTCATTCTGGTGCCGTTCGGCTACATGGCGGCGGTGATCGCCGGCACGCTGGTGATCGTGTTCGGCTCGTGGAAGCTCGGGCAGGTCTGGGCCACGCCCAATCCGGATGAGCCGCCATTCGCGATGTTCAGCGCGCTGTTCGCTGCGCCGGTGCTGCTGGTGACGCTGCTGAGCATGATGTGGCTGCCGGCTGGGATCGGGGTCCTGATCTCGGAGGGCTTCGCCATCCGGTCGTGGATCTTCCACGCCCTCAACGGCGCGGTCACCGCCTGGATCGGCTGGAGCCTGTTCGGCTACGTCGACGAGACGAACATTTCGGTCAATGACCCACTGGCCGTGACCGCGGCCGGGCTGGCCGGTGGCTTCGCCTACTGGCTGATCGCAGGCTGGAGCGCGGGATTTTGGAAACCGGTATTCCGCCGGCCCGACGCCATACTGCTGCCTGCGCCCGGGACCATGACGGGCGGCACGCAAGTCCGTTAGGTTTTCCGCGCTAGGATAATAGTGGCATGCGTGATTTCACGAAAACGCGGCGTCCAAATGCCCGCCGAACTCGGCGCGCAGCATCCTGGCGGATCGCCGGCGCGGTCCTGATCGCGGCGGTTCTCGCCGGCTGCGACCGCTGCGGCGACTGGGTGTCGCCGGTGCCCGGCAGCATGGCCTGTCGCCAGGACGCCCCCAAGCCGCGTTAGCCGCTTCCGGAACCGATCTGCCTGCGTGGCCGCGCCGATTTGAACTTGCGCGGCGTGTCGGCTAGATCGTCGCGGGGAACGTATTCATGAACCGCACCGGTCTCGGGATCACACTTGGCATCGCGCTCGTCGTGGGGCTGGTCTTCGGCATCTGGCCGGACCTCGACCTCAAGCTCGCGGCGCTGTTCTATGAACCGCCGCCGAAGGGATTCTGGCGTAGCTACGATCCGGTCTACTTGCGCCTGCGCGACGCCGTGACCTGGTTGATCGCGCTGGTCGCGCTACCGGCATTCGTGGCGCTCGCGCTCAAGCTGATCTGGCCGAAACGGCCGCTGCTCATTCCCGGCCGCGCGATGGTGCTCATGATGATCACGCTGGCGCTGGCGCCGGGCGTCATCGCCAATCTGATCTTGAAGGAGCACTGGGGCCGCCCGCGTCCGATCGACGTCGCCGAGTTCGGTGGCAACGAGCACTTCCGCGCCTGGTGGGACCCGCGCGGCGACTGCGCGAAGAACTGCTCGTTCGTCGCCGGCGAGCCGTCCGGCGCGTTCTGGACCATGGCGCCCGCGTTCTTAGCGCCCCCGTCCTGGCGCGCAGCTGCCTTGGCGGCGGCGGTGACGTTCGGCGCCGCGGTCGGCGTGCTGCGGATGGCGGCGGGCGCGCATTTCTTCAGCGACGTGGTGTTCGCCGGCGTGTTCGCGTTCCTGACGATCTGGCTGACGCATGGCTGCCTCTACCGCTGGCGGCGCACGCGCACCACCGACGAGGCCATCGAGCGCGCACTCGAGCGCTTCAGCCGGCACTAGAATCGTCGCTATTCCGGCGTGTCCGACGGCTCCGGAATGACGCGCGTGATCGTCCGCAGCACGTCGAAGATTACCGCGGCCGACCAGCCGAACAGCAGCATGCCGTTCATCGCCGTGATTGGGCCGAGGAGACGCCAGCGCTTGACCGGAATGACATCGCCGTAGCCGAGCGTCGTATAGTTTGCGAAGGCGAAATAGAACGAATCATGCGGGTCCGGAACGATCTCGACCACGTAATAGGTCACGGCCCAGACCGTTATCGCAATGAGGTGCGCGGCCATCAGGATTGCGACGACCGCCCAGGTCACCAGCACGAGTTGCACCCAGGTATGCGCGGCCTGAATCGCGATCGTGGTGCGGTGCGTGACCCAGCCGATCAGCCCCATCACGACGGCGTGCAGGGCGATGTTGATCAGCGTGACGGTGATGCCGACTGCAAGCTCCCCCTGCAGGAAATCGCCGGTCGTGAACACCCTCACCTCATCGCTTGCTGCGCTTT
Organism: uncultured Alphaproteobacteria bacterium; assembly: GCA_963807865.1. Lineage (GTDB taxonomy): Bacteria > Pseudomonadota > Alphaproteobacteria > Rhizobiales > Xanthobacteraceae > VAZQ01. The sequence goes on from CAWEDK010000019.1 coordinate 136,326, forward strand.
TTGGGCTTGCGTGTTTTCACCCGGCTGGAACGCACTGCGAATTTTTTCACTTCGCAGGCGTGGCACTTGCAGCCGACCGGCTTGATGAAGATGTCGACATAGTCGCGCCCGTAGTTGTATGACAACTCGGCATCCGCCTTGATGTTTTTGATGGCGCGGATTTTGATCACGTGGCCGACGATATAGACCTCGGAATTCGGCCGGCAGGAGTGATTGATGTAGCGCGCGATGTTGCGGCGGTTGGCGCCGTCGATCGTCCAGCGCGTGTTGATCTCGAACATGTAGCGGTTGTCGAGATCGTCGGTGATCGCGGTCGGAATCTTGCGGCCGCGATAGCGGATAATGAACTGGCCTTTCCTGATGGGTACGCGGGTGAACAGCCCGAGCCCGGCCTTGGAGCGGCTCACCCGGAGGTGGCGGGACGGTGATATCTTTGCAGGCATGCGTGGCAGGTCGATGGTTACGAGGCATTTTGTGAGCGGCGATTCGCGCACACACTGCTAATCTGGCGTCCGCTGCCGCAATAGACAACCGCCGCCCCGGTCCCGCTCGTCCCCATGCACAACTACGACGTCATCATCATCGGAGCCGGGCACAACGGGCTGACCTGCGCGGCCTATCTCGGCATGGCCGGGCTCAAGGTGAAGGTCGTGGAACGCCGGCCGGTGGTCGGCGGCGCCGCGGTGACCGAGGAGTTTCATCCCGGGTTCCGCAACTCGGTCGCCGCCTATACGGTCAGCCTGCTCAATCCCAAGGTCATCGCCGACCTCAATCTGTTCGGTCACGGCCTGCGCATCGTGGAGCGCCGTGCGCAGAATTTTCTGCCGGCGCCCGATGGCTCCTATCTGCTGGCCGCCGAAGGCCGCACCGAGCGCGAGATCGCGAAATTCAGTGCGCGTGATGCCGCGCGCTACGATGCCTTCAACCGCCAGCTTGACGCGGCCGCCGATGTGTTGCGCGACTTCGTGCTGCGGGCGCCGCCCAACCTGACGCGCGGCGTTTCGCTCGGCGCAGTGGGCGAACTCCTGAAGGCTGGCCGTCTCGGTAACCGGCTGCGCGCTTTGTCGACCGGCGATCTGGAGGCGGTCTACGACCTCTTCACCAAGTCCGCGACCGACTATCTCGACGCCTGGTTCGAGGGCGAGCTGCTCAAGGCGATGCACGGCTTCGATGCCATCGTCGGCAACTACGCCAGTCCGTCGACGCCCGGCACCGCCTACGTGCTGCTGCACCACGCCTTCGGCGAGGTGAACGGCAAGAAGCGGACCTGGGGCCATGCGATCGGCGGCATGGGGGCGATCACGCAGGCGATGGCGCGCGCCGCCGCGAGCCACGGCGTCGAGATCGAGACCGGCGCCGCGGTGCGGGAAGTCCTGATCGAGAAGGGCCGCGCGGCCGGCGTCGTGCTGGCGGACGGGCGCGTGATCCGCGGCCGCAGCGTCGCCGCCAACGTCAATCCCAGGCTGCTCTACACCGCCATGGTTCCGGGCGACGCGCTCGAGCCCGCGTTCCTCCACCGCATGCAGCGCTGGCGCTGCGGCTCCGGCACCTTCCGGATGAACGTCGCGTTGTCGCGGCTGCCGAGCTTCACGGCGCTGCCCGGCAGCGACGTGGCGGATCACCACACCGCCGGCATCATCCTGGCGCCGAGCCTCGGCTACATGGAGCGCGCCTATGACGACGCGCGCCGCCACGGCTGGAGCCGCGAGCCGATCGTCGAGATGCTGATCCCCTCGACGCTCGACGACACGCTGGCGCCGCGCGGCGCGCATGTCGCGAGCCTGTTCTGCCAGCACGTCGCGCCCGAACTGCCGGATGGCCGCTCGTGGGACGATCATCGCGAGACGGTCGCCGACCTGATGATCGAGACGGTCGAGCGCTATGCGCCGGGCTTCAAGGACAGCGTGATCGGCCGGCAGGCGCTCAGCCCGCGCGACCTCGAAGAGGTGTTCGGTCTCACCGGCGGCGACATCTTCCACGGCGCGCTGTCGCTCGATCAGTTGTTCTGGGCGCGGCCGGCGCTCGGCTACGCGGATTATCGCGGACCGGTGCGCGGCCTCTATCACTGCGGCGCAGGCGCGCATCCGGGCGGCGGCGTCACTGGCGCGCCCGGCCATAACGCAGCGCGTGCCATCCTGGCGGACCGCCGCTGGCGTTTTTCAGCCGGTCGCTAGTGGAGTGGATTTGACATTCGCTACCCGCCTCGCCGCGAGTTCACGAAGCGAATGTCAAATCCAAAACTCCACTAGCAGCTTATATTTGCTAGTGGTCCTTTGATTCTAACATTCGCAAAATGAGCCCGCCGAAAAGGGGATGCGAATGTTAAAATCGGACCACTAGTCGGTCCAATTCCAACATTCACTAGACGCAAAGTCGGCGTAATTTCCGCATATCGAGGGTCGAGGGGGACATGACCCATGCATCGATGCGGGTCCGCACGACCACGACGCCGCCGGCCGGCTTGGATGCTGGCGATTTCAAGCCTCGTGGCAGCGACGATCGGATTTGCCGGCGCGGGGAACGCGCAGGCCATCGACCCGGGTCAGCGCGCCGCCAAGGCCGCAGGCAAGAACGCCCCCAGGAATTTCGTGGCGCCCAAGGCGCTGACCAAGGGTGGACCGGCACCCTTCCAGCAAAATCGCGCTGCGATCCGGCCCAATCCCACCGCGTTGGCAAATCCCGGCATGGCCACGACGGCGAATCCCGGCGCCAACAATCCGGGTGTGCCGGCCGTCACGCATAGCGTGCCGCGGATGCCGAATGCCGTCGATCCGCGCAACCGGCTCAATCCCGCGGTCACCGATCCGTCGCGGCCGAATAACGCCGCGGCGGGTCCGCGCGCGCCGCTTGGCGGGGTCGGCGACCCTCGCGTCCGGCAGAATGCGGGGATCAATCCGCGGGCCGGGCAGCCCACCGCGAACGATCCCCAGGGCCGCCTCAATCCCGCTGATCCCCGGGGCCGTTTGAATGCCGCGCCCGATCCGCGCGGCGCGCTCAATCCTGCCGATCCGCGGAGCCGGCTCAACGCTGCGAATGCTCCGCCCGGCCGGCTTAATCCCGCCGATCCCCGCAATCGGCTGAACCCGGTGAGCGATCCACGCGCCCGCCTCAATCCCGGTGGGATGCGTGGCCCGCAGCATGCGCTCAACGATCCGCGCTCGCGGCTGCAGGGCGTCGACTTCCGCAGCCGTCTCACTGAGGCGCATGATCATCGCCGCTTCCTGCTGGATCACCGGCGGATGAATTTCCTCGCACGGGCGCAGTTGCCGGTCCGGCCGTATTTCGGCGAACGCGGCTTCAGCGCCGTTCCGCCGGTCGGCGAGACGCGTTACGTCACTAACGAGATGGTGTTTCACGTCGGCTCGAACGTGCCGCGGGCGACGGTCGAAGCCGTCATGCGCCGGCACGGCATGACGCTCGCCGCGACCGAAAGCATGAGCCTGACTGGCGGCACCATGTTCCACGTACGCGTGGGCGGCGGCAAGCCGATGGCCGAGATCGTCGCGCGAACTCGAGGCGGAGAAGATCGGTCTCGCGCAACCGAATTACGTCTTCCATCTGATGCGCGATGTGTTGGCGCCCGGCAGACGACCCGGCAGTGCCTGTCCCGCCGGTGCAGAGCCGACGCGCCGGCGCCGGCCGCGGCCGAGACGCCGCAGGACACCACGCTGGCGGCGCGGCCCGCCGCCAAGGGCGATCCGAGCCAGTATGTGGTGAACAAGCTCAAGCTCGGCGACGTGCATCGCGTCGCCACCGGCAATAACGTGCTGGTCGCGGTGATCGACTCGAAGATCGATGCCAAGCACCCCGATCTCGCCGGGTCGATCGTCGAGCTGTATGACGCGGTCGGCCGTAACGACAAGCCGGACGCGCACGGCACCGGCATGGCGGGCGCGATCGCCGCGCAGCGCAAGCTCCTGGGCGTTGCTCCGGGTGCCAAGATTCTGGCGATCAATGCCTTCAGCCCCGATGCCAACGATTCGCCGCAGGCCACCACCAAGCACATCCTGGCCGGGCTCGAATACGCCATCAAGCGCGGCGCTCGCGTCATCAATATGAGCTTCGCGGGTCCGTACGATCCGGTGCTGCAACTGGCGATGAAGAAGGCGCGCGAGAAGGGCGTGGTTCTGATCGCCGCTGCCGGCAACGCCGGGCCGAAATCGCCGCCGCTCTTTCCCGCCGCCGATCCGAACGTGATCGCCGTGACGGCGACGGATGCCAACGACAAGGTGTTCGCCAAGGCCAACCGCGGTCCGCAGGTCGCGCTCGCCGCGCCGGGCGTCGAAATTCTCGAGCCCGCGCCCAACGGCGGCTATCAGCTCACCACCGGCACCTCGGTGGCGGCCGCGCATGTCAGCGGCGTCGCGGCTCTGCTGATCGAGCGTCATCCGACGGCCGATCCGGCCGCGATCCAGGAAATCCTCACCATGAGCGCGAAGACCCTCGCGCCTGGCGGACGGAATGACGAAGTCGGTTGGGGGCTGGTCGATCCGACCAGCGCGCTCGGCGAGATGGATGCGAAGGTTGCGCGCGATCGCGATTTCGTCCCCGGCAAGCCGCTGCCGGCGATGCCCAAACCGACCGCGGCGCGCGCCATCCCGGTCTCGACGCGGTATCGCGTAAGTAGCCGCCAGTCTCGATCGTTGCACACGCACTGCGCGAAGTCTGCACCGCGTCCGGGCGGATCCCCGCTTGCGCCCGTGTCTGCGCGCTCACTGGGCACGCGGCCATGCGCTTTCGTGAGGATGCACGACAGTATGAGCGGATCGACCGGCTGCCAATCGTGCCGGAACATCGTACAATGCCTGCCAATAACAAATCTCGGAGGGGACGAAGCTCATGAACGGCGCCGCGCTCGTTGCTGAAATTCTCAAGCGCGAGGGAACCGAGTTCCTCTCCTGCTATCCGCGCAATCCGCTGATCGAGGCGTGCGCCGAACTCGACATCCGGCCGATCCTGTGCCGGCAGGAGCGCGTCGGCGTCGGCCTCGCCGACGGCTATTCGCGGATCAAGCGCGGCAAGCGCAACGGCGTGTTCGCCGCGCAGGCCGGTCCCGGCATCGAGAACGCGTTCCCGGGCGTCGCGCAGGCCTATACCGAAAACGTGCCGATGCTGATCGATTCCGGCCGGGCTGCCGCTTGCGCGGCAATACGTCAAGCCGGTGTTCCGCGCCGCCGACGTCTATCGCCCGGTCACCAAGTGGTCGGCGCTGGCGCACTCGGTGCAGGAACTGCCCGACCTGATGCGCCGCGCCTACCACGCGATGCGCAGCGGCAAGGGCGGGCCCGTGATGGTCGAAATTCCGGACGAGGTGTTCCAGGCCGAGTACAAGGGCGAGCTCGACTACAAGCCGGTGCCGGTGCTGCGCAGCGCGCCCGATCCGGACGCGATCCGCGAGGCGGCGCGCATGCTGCTCGCGGCGAAGAACCCGGTGCTGTGGGCCGGGCAGGGCGTGCTCTACGCCGAGGCGGGCGACCGGCTGGCGGCGCTGGCCGAACTGCTGCCGGCGCCGGTGGTCACCACCAATCCGGGCAAGAGCGCGATCCCGGAAAGCCATCCGCTCGCGCTCGGCGCCTCGACCCGCTCGCGGCCGAAGATGTTCACCGAGTTCATGACCAAGGCCGACGTGGTGTTCGCCGTCGGCTCGAGCCTCACCCGCACGCCGTTCGGCCCCAGCGTGCCGCCCGGCAAGACCATCATCCATTCGACCAACGATGCGAGCGACATCAACAAGGAGTACCGCGTCGATCACGCGGTGGTCGGCGACGCCGGGCTCGTGCTCGATGCGCTGATCGCCGAGGTCGACCGGCAGAAGGGCGCCGGCCGGCGGCAACGCGCTCGCGTCGCTCAAGGAGGAGGTCGCGGCTATCAAGAAGGCGTGGCTCGCCGAATGGGCGAAGCACCTCGATTCCGACGAGACCCCGCTCAACCAGTACCGCGTCATCCGCGACCTGATGCGCACCGTCGACCGCGACAACATCATCATCACGCACGACTCCGGCAGCCCGCGCGAGCAGCTCCTGCCGTTCTTCGAGACGACGGCGCGCGGCTCCTACATGGGCTGGGGCAAGTCGACCCAGCTCGGCTACGGCATCGGCATCACCATGGGGGCGAAGCTCGCGGCGCCCGACAAGCTGTGCGTCAACGTGATGGGCGACGCCGCGATCGGCATGACCGGCATGGACCTCGAGACCGCGGCGCGCAACCGCATCGCCACCCTGACGATCGTGTTCAACAACGGCGTGATGGGCGCCGAGCGCGACGTGCTGACGATCTCGGACCGCAAGTTCGGCGCGATGACGGTGGGCGGCAACTACGCCAAGGTCGCCGAAGGGCCTCAACGTGGCGTCGCGGCGGGTCGAGAAGCCCGCCGAGATCGTGCCGGGCATCAAGGAGGCGGTCGGCGTGACCGAATCCGGCGCGCCGTTCCTGCTCGAGTTCGTCGTCAAGGAAGGCCACGACTTCTCCCGCTACAATCTCGCCGGTCTTTGACGGCCTTCGGGCTGCTAGACCAACTCCGCCGGCTGCCGCCGGTTCTCACCGATGCCACGGGACCGTCCATGACCACTGCGACCTTCGACTTCGCGCCGCTGCTGCCGCCCGGATTGCCGGCGGCTGCCGCGAAGTGGGCTGGCTTGCCCAAGTTCAACTTCACCGGCGGCAACAACGACGCCGATCAGGTGCCGGTCGACGGCTTGATCGCCGCGGCGACCGCGGTGCTCCGGCGCGAGGGCCCGACGCTCGCGACCTACGGGCTGGCGAGCGGACCGCAGGGCTATCGGGCGCTGCGCGAGTTCCTGGTCGCCAAGCTCAAGCGCGACGCCGGCATCGTGTGCCGGGCCGACGAGATCCTCGTCACGTCCGGTTCGCTGCAGGCGCTCGATCTCGTCAACGGCGTGCTGCTCGCCCGCGGCGACACCGTGCTGATCGAGCAGGAGAGCTATCAGGGCTCGATCAACCGGCTGACGCGGCTCGGCGTCAAAGCGGTCGGCATCCCGCTCGATCGCGACGGCATGCGGATGGATGCGCTTGCCACCGCGCTCGCCGACCTCAAGCGCCAGGGCGTCCGGCCGAAATACATCTACACGATTCCGACCGTGCAGAACCCGACCGGCATCGATCATGCCGGAAGCGCGCCGCGCCGAGATGCTGCGTCTCGCCGGCGAGTACGGCGTGCCGATCTTCGAGGACGACTGCTACGCCGACCTGATCTGGGATGGCCGGCGGCCGCCCGCGCTGCACGCGATGAGCCGGGATGGCGGCGTCATCCATATCGGCTCGTTCTCCAAGTCGATCGCACCGGCGCTGCGGGTCGGCTACATCGTCGCCCCTTGGGCGATCCTCTCACGCATGCTCGCCATCAAGACCGACGCCGGCTCCGGTGCGCTGGAGCAGATGGTGCTGGCGGAATACTGCGCGCCGCATTTCACCGAACACGTGCCGGCGCTGACGCGCGGCCTGCGCGCCAAGCTCGATACGCTGATGGAGTCGCTGAACGAGCAGTTCGGCACCAGCGCGGAATTCGACGAGCCGAAGGGCGGCATCTTCCTGTGGGTCAAGCTGCCCGACAACGTCGACACGCTGAAGCTCTATCAGGCCGCGCTGGCGGCCGGCGTCGCGATCAATCCGGGGCCCGAATGGTCGGTCGACAAGAGCCACAGCAAGAGCCGGATGCGGCTTTGTTTCGCGAGCCCGACGCGCGAGGAGATCCGCGAGGGCGTGGCCGCGCTCGCCGAGGTGTGCCGGCGCGAGTTTGGCGTGCCAACTCGCAGCGCCAACGTCACGCGGGCGCAGGCGTAGGTTTCACGCCCGCTTGTCATTCCGGCCGAGCAGAGCGAGAGCCGGAATCCAGATGCGCCGAGACTTGTGCGACCAGCCTGCGTTGGATGCCCGCTTTCGCGGGCATGACAACGAGCGCTACTTCACCAGCTTAGTGGTGTAGTCGGTCAGGAACGCCTTGATCTCCGGTTTGACCCGGCCGAGGTCGGCGACGATTTCCTGCGCGTCGGCGCCGGACACCAGGATCGGAGGCGACTTGATGATATTCGAGTAGTCCTTGATGAACGCCGGGTCTTTCCACATCTCGACGAACGCCGTGCGCATGATCGCCACCGCTTCGGGATTGGCCTTCGGCGGCATCATGGCGATGCGGAACATCGCGACCAGCGGATCGCTGCTGGCGCGCAGCACTTCGTACAGGAATCCCGACGGCTTCTTGCCGTCGTTCACACTGGCGTAAAACTCCTCGAACGTCGGCAGTTCCGGCACCGCGGGACTGCGCGGATAGCTGCCGTCCTTGGCACGGGCGGCGACCTGCCAGAGCGGCATGACGACGTCGCTCATCGAGGTCTGGATCGAGCCGCGCCAGCCGGGCAACGACGAGTTGGCGAGCTGCCCGAAGTTCTGCAGGATCGCGGTCTCGACTTCTTTCAAGCCGCGATAGGCCGGGATCGCCTGATACTTCAGCCCGAGGATGTCGAGGGCCAGCGTCTGGTTGACGGTGTTGCTGTTCTGCGCGTTGAGCGACAGCGCCTTGAAGTCCTTGGCCTTCATGATGTCGGTCGCGACCTTGAGGCCGGGCGGCGTGTCCTTGCGGGCATAGACCACCAGCGGGTTCTCGACGCCGGCGATCGCGATCATGTCGGCGTAGTGCGTTCGCAGCGACGGGTTGCCGACGAACTCGGCAACCAGGTCGAGCGTAAAGAACCCGATGAAGTCGCCGTTGGGCGACGACTCTCCGAGCTGGTTGGTGCCGATGATGCCGCCGGCGCCGCCCACATTCCTGATGATCACGGTGGGCTTGCCCGGAATGTGGTTCGGCAGATGCTGCGCGACGATGCGGCCCTCGATATCGGTCGGGCCGCCCGGCGGGTAGTTGATGATCATCGTGACGGTCTTGCCCCTGTAGAACTGGGCAAGGGCGGTGTCCGAAATGGCCGAGAGGGCGAGCGCTGCGGTCCCGGCGGCCAGAAGCAAAGTCCGTAACATGGGTCGATCCTCCTTGGCCGCCGAGGCGGCGTGCGTCCCTTACGCTTTCGCCTTGGCGGTCTTCCCCGCCTCTTTGGTCTTGAACGGCTCGAACGTCGGCTTGTACGACTTCTCGTCGAGGAACTGCTTCAGCCCGGTGTTGTAGGAATCCTCTTGATCCCCGACCTTGATCGCCTGGCCCTTCGCGGCGAGGTAATCGTAGGCCTGCGGAACGTCCATGGTGCGCACCTGGCGGACCGCCTGCTTGGTGGCGCGCAGCACGGCCGGGCTCTTCTGCATCAGCTTTACGGCGAGCTCGGTGGTCGCTTCCTTGAGCTTGTCGAGCGGCACCGCGTAGTTGACCATGCCGATGCGGGCGGCCTCTTTGCCGTCGAACGCATCGCCCAGGCAGGCGTAGTAGAGCGCGTGGCGCGGCAGCACCGTGTCGGAGACCGCCTTGGCGACGAGCGCGCCGGGCAGGATGCCCCAGTTCACTTCGGACAGCGAGAAGGTGGCGTTGTCAGCCGCGATCGCGAAGTCGCAGGCGAGGAGCTGCATGAACGCGCCGCCGACGCAATAGCCATGCACCATGGCGATGGTGGGCTTGTCGTAGCCGTAGATGCGCTCCCAGCGCCAGCGGTTGGCTGCGGACGCGGCCTTCTTGCGCTCGGCAGGGTTCTTCTCGAGTTCGCGGAAGAACATCTTGAGGTCCTGCCCGGCGCTGAAGTTGCCGCCTTCGCCGGTGATGACCACGACCTTGACGTCGTCGTCGGTCTCCATCCGCGCCAGCGCGTCGTCCATCTCGTAGTGCAGCGTCGGGCTCATGGCGTTCCGCTTGGCCGGGCGGTTGAGCGCCGTCCAGGCGATGCCATCCTTGATGGTGACCTTCACGCATTCGTACTTGTAGTCGGACATGAGAATTCCTCCGTCGTTGTTCGTTGGATGATCGCGCCGCAATACGGCACTCCGCGCGCCAAAACGGCCGATCTCGCGATCAGGCGCCTTCGGTCGGACCGGGAGACTAGTGGAATGTATTTCGCGAGCCAAGCTTCCAGGTGCGCTGTGCGGCCATGCAGCGCGGCGGGGGCAGAAGCGCGCCAGCGGCGAAGTTCGTGCGCGGTACCACTCCCATCGGGTGGCAGCCGATGAGGGACCTGCGACTATGCGACCGATCTTGGGTGGATCGCGGAGTAATCGCGTTCGGCCTGTGCTTTAGAGATATCGTGCGCGGTCTGTAGGTTAAGCCAGAAGCGCGGGTCCGTGCGGAAATAGCGCGCGAGGCGGATCGCCGTATCGGCGGTCAAGTCACGCTCGCCGCGCATGATCTCGGTGATCCGATTGGCCGGGACGTCAAGCGACTTCGCCAGCGCTCGCGCCGAAAGGCCGAGGGGCAGAAGATACTCCTCTCGTAGCACTTCGCCGGGATGAGTGCGTACACGCGGCATGGCCGGCTCCTTCAATGGTAATCCACGATCTCGACGTGTTCCGGTCCGTCCGGTGTCCAGTGGAAGCACAACCGCCACTGTCGGTTGATCCGAATGCTCCATTGCCCCGTGCGATCGCCCTTAAGGGCTTCGAGGTGATTGCCGGGCGGCGAACGCAGGTCACTAAGCCGCACCGCGGCATCGAGCAAATCAAGCTTGCGCGCCGCAACCGCCTCGAAGGCCCGCCAGCGCGCGGGACAAATGCCGTCGCGGAAGAACCGTTCGGTCGTCCGGTCGGCAAAGCTCCGGATCATCGCTCAATAATTGTTATGCGGCGCATAACAGTCAAGGGACTTGCTTGCGGCCGTTACCCGCCCTGATTGCGCAGCACCAGGCAGGCGCCGCCGGCGCGCTTGATGTCGCCGCAGAGCTTGTCGGCATCGGCTCGGGTCTCTGCGCCGACACGCACCTGATAGAACGGCAGGGTCCCGCGGCTGCGCTGGATGGAGCTCAGGATGCTTGGATCGCGGCCGCTGAGAACCTCGGCGTAGCGCTTCGCCATCGTCGCATAGGACGCCAGCGCGCGGTCACGCGAGAACCCCGCGCTGAGCTGGATGCCCCATGGACTCGCGGCGACCAGGTTGATGCGCTCCTGCAGCTTCTCGATGAACGGATTTGGGGCGCGCTTGAGCAGCGCCATCAGTTGCCGGCAATCCGGCCGGGCGGGGGCGCTGGGCTCGCCCCTGGCGCCTCGCGCCCACTCGTCGGCCGGCGTGCCGGTGATCGCCAGGACGTAACGGCGCGTCTCGCCGGGCAGCGTGCGCGTTCCCGCCATCCAGTCGCGCACGCGCTGCGGGCCGGCGTTGTAGGCAGCAGCAGCGAGACCGAGATTGCCGAACTTATTGCGGAGTTCCGCCAGGAACTCGGCAGACTTCGGCAGCGCCTGGACCGGATCGAAAGGGTCAAGCAGCCGCCGCTCCGCGGCGGTCCCGGGCATAAATTGCGCGATGCCGAGCGCGCGGGCGCCGCTGCGGGTGCGCGGTCCGACGGCGTCGGCCTGGAACCGGCTCTCCTGCCAGATGACGCGCGCGAAAAACTCCAGCGGCAGACCATTCGCCCGCGCCGCCGATTCGATCACTAGGCACATCGACTCGCGCGCATCAGGCGCGGGCGGGGGCGACTTTTCGTTCGCGCCGGGCGCGTCGTCCTTGCCGGAGCCTTCTGGGGAATTGGGCGCGTTGACGCGCGGCGATTGACCGTTCTCGGTGTCGTCCGGCGGCGACTGCCCGGCCGCGGCAAGTGTAAGCCAGGGCGACAGCATCAGAACCGCAATAAGACGCCAGGGCGCGCGCATCGGAGAATGCCCTCGAGGAACCTGGGCCTCTTAGCCGCAGATTACGAAACCACCAAGGCGCACAAAACCGCTCCATGTCCCGGGCGCAGCTCAGCACGAAGCTAGTCCGGTTGGCGGAATGCGATCGGCGCGTCGGCGAAGATCTTGTACTGCTGCGAACGCGGCTTCGTCTTGTCCTCCTCGTTGAGTAACTGGATCGAGCTCTTGCCGAGCAGTGCTTGCGGCAGGATCATCACCCGGATGAAACGGCTCGGACGGTCAGCCGCGGCCTGCGCGAACACCGCGTCCGGTCCGCTCTCGTACCAGGCGCCGCCCGGGCCGTAGGACGTGGAACGGCCGTGGGTATCGATCCGGATGCCGCCTTCGATCAGGCACCGGATGCCGGGGCCCTGGTGGCGATGCAGGTATGCGCAGCCGCCAGGCGGAAACGCCACGCTGTCGCCGCGGATGAGAAGGTCGCCCTCCGGCAGCGTCGTGAGCAGGGCCGCGAGCTTCACCCGGGTTTCGACTCCGGCGCCCGGTGTGGCGCCGCCGGCGCCGACATCCGACGTCAGTTCGTAGCGCCAACAACACGCGCCTGTGGCGCCGGCCGTGACTACAACGTCGCCCGCGCCGTGCCAGGCCTCACCGTCGCTCAGCGCACCGGACTCGATCGTCACCGTTCCATGCACGACGAAGATCATGCGCGGACGCGCTTCGAGCGTCAGTTGCCCGTCATTGGGCAGAATGTCTTCGTAAAGCGAGAGCACGGCTGGCATGGAGGCTCCTCCGGGTGTCCGGTTCCGATATGCAATGCTTGCCGGAAGGTCAAATCCGCCTCGCGGCGGTTCGACAACAAAGCGGTAGGACGTTACGGTCCCGCCGAAAAAATCAGGCACCACCATTGAACGCCCGGACCCCGAACGGCGCGAGTCGCCAGCCCTGGATGAAATTCGCGGCGCTCGTCCTGGTGCTTGCAGCGCTCGGGCTGCCAGTCAATGACCTGCCGCGTTTCGCCCTGCTGGTCGTGGCGGTCGTGCTCGTCGTCACCGGCGAGGTCACCCGGCGCGGCGGTCGGTGGCTTGCGGCTCTGCTGGTCGCCGGCGGCTGTCTGCTGGCGCAGATGTTCATGCCGGCGCCGCGGATTGAGGAGGGGCACAACGTCTTCCTGGTGGATCGCCCCGGCGGTGCGCTCGAAACCGGACTGCCGCCGCAGGTTTTCCGATTCATGCAGGCAGAGTTCGATGCGCGGTATCCGCCCGCGCAACGCTGCCAGCCGTCGACCGACGGATGCTGGCGCGGGCAGGGATTTCCCGACCGCACGTTTGCGTTTTCCGCCGACGGCATCTGGGAGCGTCCGGCTTATTCCCGACGGGTGTCGGGCATCGACTTCGCCGATCCGGTCTGGGCGCGCCTCGGGTTCATCAACGAGGGCCGCTACAACTGGAATTCGCGGGTGAGCGATGTCGAGCGCGCCACACGCGATCGCCGCGCCATCGCTTTCCTGCATCAGTGGCGCCTGCAGATGCCGTGGTTCGTGATGTACCGGTTTCCGGCCGATTTCGCCGGTAGCGCGCTGTGCTGGCGCGGCCAGGTGCTGTGGGAGGACGCGGCCGGACAGTTCATGCCGATCCACCACGCGGCGATGGCGTGCCGCACGCTCACCGCTGACGACGCCGGGCGCCGCATCTTCGGTGTGGCGATCCGCAACGATCCGCCGCTCGCCATGCGGCTCGAACCGACTGCGGCCGTGCGGGCGTGGCAGGTTGCCGCGATGGCGCTGCCTATCATCGGCGCGGCGGCGGTGGTCATGCTACTGGCGCAATGGCGGCTGCGCCGCGCGATCCTGCCATTTACCTTCATCGCGATCACGCTCGGCGTCGCGTTTCTCAACGATGCGAGCTTCATCGGCGGCGTGCGGCCGTTCGATTCCGGCGACGATGGGTTGGTCTACGACGGCTATGCGCGCGTGATGCTGCAGCACCTGCTGACGGGCAACATCTATGAGGCCCTGCGCGGGGTCGAGAGCGTATTCTACTTCACGCCCGGCATGCGTTACCTGCGCGTATTCGAGCATGTGATCTTCGGCGAGAGCTATCTCGGATATTTGGCCTTGATCCTGCTCCTGCCCATGCTGGTATTGGTCGTGTTTCACCGGTTCCTTCCGGCACGCTGGGCGCTGGTGCTTGCGCTGACGTTCGCCGCGATCCCGGTCGGCGTGCTGTTCGGCACGAGCCTCGTGCTCTACGTCAAATGGGCAGCGCGGGGCTTCGGCGATCCGGCCGCTTATGTCGCCTTTCTCTCTGCTTACGTACTTCTGCTCGGCGCTGCCGCCGCTGACGTGCGCGACCGCTTCGGACCGGCCTGCGCCGCCGGCCTGCTGTTCGCGCTGGCGGTGTTCGTGCGGCCGAACCTCGCGCCCTTGACCGGTATTCTGCTGGCGGGCGCCGGTCTCGCGGCGCTATGGCAGGCGCAATGGCGGCGGCTTGCCGGCATGTGCGTCGGCTTCCTGCCGGTGTTCGGAATGGCGCTGCACAACTGGGTCTACGGCGGTGTGATGGTGCTGTTCACCACTACCAGCGAGGTCGCGCAGTCGATGCCGCCGCGAGACTACGCGGCGGCTCTTGCCGAACTGCTGCGTCGCGATTTTGCCGGCGAGCATGTTGTGCGTGCCCTGAAGCAGATCGGCGCCTGGCTGGCGGGCCCGTCCGAATGGCTGGCGATGGCGCCGCTGCATCTCGCGGCGTTGGCCGTGGTGGTGCGAATGGTGTTCCGTCGGCAATGCGATCCCTGGCTGCGGCTCACTGCCGGGGCGGTGCTGGCACAGCACTGCATCAACCTCTTCTTCCTGCCGTATCCCCGTTACTACTATCTAACCTGGCTGCTGACGCTGTTGATCGTCGCAGTCTGGCTGCACGACGAAGGCATCGCGTTGGTGAAGCGCCGGTGGCCTGCGCTCGCGCAGGCTTCCGCAAAAATCGCGCGGCATCCCGCATGCATGGCGATCGAGCGCGGCCTCGACCGCATGATCGCCGACTGGGATGGCAGCGACGCGAACGCGCGCCGGCCCGCTACTTGACGCGCGCCTTGCGGGTGCGGGCGGCTTTCGGTTTCGCGCGCCGTCGCGCACGCGCCGCGAGGCGCGGCAGCTCGATCAGGCCATAAAGCTCGGCCAGCATCAGCGAGCCGATGTGGAGCTGCGACACGAATTCGCCGGCGCGGATCATGCGCGCCAGCTCCCGCGGTGTGACCAACCGCGTCGTGATTCCGGGCTCAGGCTCGCCGACCTGCTCGCCGGTCGCGACATAAAACGCGTGGATACGGTTGTTAAGCCTCCCGGTACAGGGCGAGCCGTTGCCCAGCCGGCGGATCGCCTGCGTGGCGAAGCCGGTTTCCTCCAGCAGTTCGCGGCGGCAGGTCTCTGCCGCATCTTCGCCGGGATCGACCGTTCCACACGGCAGCTCCCAGGTGTAGTCCTCCAGCGCCGGGCGATACTGGCGCACCAGCGGGAAGCGGCCGTCCGGCGTGACCGCGACAATCGACACGTAATCGGCCTGGTCGACCGCGTGATAGACCTGCGGCTCGGCGCCGCGGGCGAACTCGACTTCGCGCGCCAGGATGCTCATCCAGGGCGACACCTTGGAGATTTCGCGGGATCGGATTCTCGGCCATTTGCCGGCCATGCGATGCATCCCGATTGTCAGACTTGCGCCCGCCGGACGACGGTGTGCGGCCCGCGCCGCAGCCACGTCGTCGCGAAGGCGTAAGCATACCAGCGCAGATAGGCGGGCAGCCACTTCAGCACGCGAAACCGGCTCTCGCCGTGCCGCCGTTCGAACCATCGCACCGGCACTTCGCCGATGCGCCAGCCGAGCCGGTGAGTCTTCACCAACAGTTCGATGCTGTAGCAAAAGCCCTGGTCGGATTCGACCGCAATCTCGTCGAGCGCGCGCCGCGAGAACAACCGGAAGCCATTGCTCGCGTCGGTCGACGGCAATCGTGCGAAATGGTGCAGCGTAAAGTTGGCGGTGCGCACCAGCGCGGCCTTGAGCGGCGGGCAGCCAACCATGGCGCCGCCCGGCATGAACCGGCTGGCGCAGACGATGTCGCAGCCGCCGCGGGCCAGTTCGACCATCGCGTCGAGCATCGCGGCGTTGGTATCGTCGTCCGCCGGGTACATCAGCACGAACGGCGCACGGCCCGTCGCGAAACCGGTCATCACCGCGCTGTGCGCGCCGCGTCCCCGATTGCGCACGAACTCGACCGGCAGATCCGCGTGGGCATCCGGATTGGCGCGGATTACCGGTAACGTATCGTCACCGTCATGGTCGTAGCAGATCAACACCCGCGCCGGCGTCGTGACATGCCGCGCGAGCGCGGCGAGCGTCGGCACGATGTTGCGGCCCTCGTTGTAGACCGGAATGACGATGTCGAGTTCGGGCGGCATGTCGTATTCAAGGATGACCATTCGCTCAGCGGTCTTGTTACCCTCCCACCGCTTCGCGGGGGGAGGGAGCACCGAAGGAATCCCGATGTATCGCTAAGGTTTCTCGCCCACGGTCAGAACGAACGGCCGCAGCGGCTCCATCACGTTCAGCCCGAAGATCGTGGCGTCGATGAAGTTGTAAATCGGCAGCAGCAGCCTTGCCCGCGATGACGCGACGTAACGATAGGCCAGGCCGGAAAGGTAGTGCGACGAGACCCGGAAGCCCGCGCGCTCGAAAACCGCCGCGACTTCGTGCGCCAGCACCGGGCGCTCGTTCTCGGTGACGCCGACCGAGCTGTAGAACGGCGACGCGCGGTCGCGGTAGAGCCACATGAAAGGGTTCTTTCGGTTGGGATCGAAAGCCACGAACTTTCCCCCGGGCCGCAACACGCGCGCGACCTCGGCGGCGCAGCGCGACGGGTCGGGCAGGTGGTGCACGACGCCGCTCAGCATCACGCCGTCAAGGCTGGCGGAGGGAAACGGCAGGTGTTCGACGTCGCCCTCGATGAACTCCACGATCGGATACTTGCGCCGGCCGAGCGCGACCAGCTTCGGGCTGATATCGAGACCGACGCAGTCATAGCCGGCGCGCGACAGCAGTTCGGTGAAGACGCCCGATCCGCAACCAAGGTCCGCGACCCGCGCCCCGCCGAGCAGTCCGGTCAGCCGCACGAAGGCATCGACGAGCCGCGCGCTCGAGTCCGGCGTGAACACGTCGTATTCATCCGCGGCGGCGTGTCCGTCGAAGAACGCGATCTCCTTCTGTTTGTCCTGTTGTCTTGCGGCGTTCATGACCGTGGGCCGGGAGTTCGGCGTGCGTCCTGTTGCAGCACGATCAGTGCATCGAGCGCCAGACCGCCACGCGGAAGCGCGACGAATGGATTGACGTCCACCGACTGGATGACGTCCTCGAGGTCTACTGCGAGGCGGCCAAGCGCGACGATCGCGTCGACGACGGCCTCGACATCCAGGCTGGCGCCGCCGCGATAACCCTGCAGCAGCTTGGCGGCGCGCATGCGCGTGAGCATGTCGCGGGCTTTGTCGCGGCTGACTGGAGGCGCGCAGAAGTTCACGTCCTTGATCAGTTCGAGCAGCACGCCGCCGCTGCCGGCCATCACCACGAGCCCCATCTCGAGGTCGCGGTGCAGTCCGAGCACCAGTTCGACGCCGCCTCGGATCTGCTGGCAGACCAGCATGCCGGTCAGGCTGTGGTCATTCAGCCGCCGCGTCATCTCGTCGTACGCCCGGGCGAGCTGTTCGGGCGTCCCGAGGTTCAGCGCGACGCCGCCCACGTCGGACTTGTGCAGCAGCGTCGGCGCCACCGCCTTCAGCACCACCGGATAGCCGATGCGATCGGCGGCCTTCAGCGCGGCGGCCGGCGAGGTCACCAGCGTTTCGGCCGGCGTCATGATGCCGTAAGCGCGCAGCACATTCTTCGACTCCGCCTCGTCGAGCGCGACCGGCTCGGCCTGGGCGCGGCTGCGAACGCGTTCGATGATGGTCCGCTGCATGGACGCCGAGGGCGGGGCCTCCATAGCCTCGCCGCCGGCCAATCGCTCGCGCTCGGCGCGGCGCACGACGGAGGCGACGGCGCGCAGCCCCTTGTAGGCTTCCTGCAGGAACGAGATGTGCGGCGCCTGGGCACGCACGTTGCGGCTGTAGTCGGTCTGACCGAGCGTAATCGGCGACATGAAGGCGATCGGTTTGGTGGCTTTGGTGGCTGCGTATTCGTTGGCGAGACGGATGTAATGCTCGCTGCGATCCGAGCCGGGCGCGCGCGGCGGCCCTTCCTGGACCACCACCATGTCGATATTCGGATCGCCGTGCAGGGCGTCGATCGAGGCCATGAAATTATCGGCGCTGCTGAGCACACCGAACCCACCGTCGATCGGATTGCTTACCAGCGAGCCGACCGTCAGCACCGCGTTGAGCCGTTCGGTAGTGGCGGGTGCGAGCGGGTGGAATTCCAGGCCGTAGCGCTCGGCGGCGTCGAGCAGCATGCCGCGAAACGCTCCGGACAGCGTGACGGCGCCGAGCCGGCGACCGGTGGGTGCGCCGGTATGGACCAGCAGTTCGGTGATCTCGACGGCGTCGTCGAGTGTTTCGGCGCGGATGACGCCCACCTCGCCTGCGATCGCGTCGAACGCCTCGACACTGCCGGCGAGCGAGCCGGTATGTGCCAATGCGGCGTTGCGGCCGGCCTCTGACTGGCCCAGTTTGATCGCGACGACCGATTTCCCGGCGGCACGTGCCAGCCGGCACGCGGCCTTGAATTTCGCCACGTCGGAGATTGCCTCGATGTAGATCAGGATGACCTTGATCTCAGGCTCGCTGGCGAAGAACGCGATGTAATCGGCGAGCGACAGGCCGGCTTCGTTGCCGCTGGTGATCAGGTAGCCGGGCGCGATGCCGCGCTCCAGCAGCGCCTGGTTGGAGTAGATCATCATGCCGCCGCTCTGCCCGACCAGCGCGACCGGGCCGGGCAGGACGGTGAGCGGCCGGTCTTCCGTCAGGGTCACGAGCCGGCTCTTGGAGCAGACATTGCCCATGCAATTGGGGCCCGAGACCGCGAGGCCGGTTTGTGCGATCACGTCGGTGAGTTCGCGGCCGAGCGCCGCAGCCTCGGCGTTGAAACCCTCACCGAAGCCGGCCGAGAACACCGTCGCGCTGCGGGCGCCGGCAGCCGCGCCGCTCTTGAGCGCTTCGATCACGCCCGCGGCCGGTACCATGATGACCATATGGTCGGGCTTTTCCGGCAGCGCCTTGAAATCCGCATAGCATGGCCGGCCCCAGATCTCGTTGCGGCGCGGATTGATCAGGTAAATCGGGCCCGGAAACTCGTAGGTATTGAGATTTTCCCAGACTTTCGCCGCCCAGCTGCCGGGACGGTCGCTCGCGCCGACCAGGACGGCATTGCGTGGTGCGGTCAATGCCGCGACTTTTTCCCTGGAGACTTCGAGGTCCAACGTGCTTTCCCCTTCGTGCCGTCAGGCGGCCGAGCCGCGACGGATAGGCCGACCTCCATGTCTTGCGTTTCGGCCGGCAAGGCAAGATGCCGGCACCACCGATCTGGCGCGGGCAGCCGGCCATCCCGCGCATGAGTTCATTGCGGATACCAGCTCGGCTTGCGCTTCTCGCGGAAGCTCGCAATGCCTTCGCGTGCCTCCGGCGACGGCGGACCATGCGGCGCGGGTCGCTCGGCCCGTACGGTGGCGAGTGAAGGAACCGCATACCGGTCCGACGCACTCTTGAGTTCGCTGATCGCGCTTGGCGCACCCTGCAGCAGCTCGTCGGCAATCCGCGCCAGGGTATCGTCGAGTTGCGCCGGTTCGCAGAATTCGTGCGCGAGCCCGAGGCGGAGCGCGACGGCTGCCGGAATGCGTTCGCCGGTCAATCCATAGCGCCGGAAGCTGCGATGGCCCATCGCTCGGATGAGAAACGGCGCCACGCCGAGCGGCGCCATGCCGACACGGACTTCCGGAATCGAAAAGAACGCGCTGTTGGCGGCGATGACGACATCGCAGCAGGCCGCGAAGGCAGCGCCACCGCCGACCGCGCCACCATGCACGATGGCAACGGTTGGTTTCGGCAGTCCGTCCAGTGTTGCGAGCACTTCCGGCAAGGTGGCTTGCGGGCCGGGCGACGAGCCGTCGCCCTTGTCGCTGGCGCGCGCGATGAGGTCGGCGCCGGTGCAGAAGTGGCGCCCGCTGCCGCGGAGGACTACGATCCTCACATTGTCATCAGCGCCAAGGCGGGCAAACTCCAACGCGAGCTCGTTGAGCATCGTCTGGTCGAACGCGTTGCCACGTTCGGGCCGGTTGAACAGGACGGTCGCCACCCGGCGCGGCGACAGGTCCACGGAAATCGTCTGCAACGGCAATCCCAGCCTCTCGGTTCGGTGGTGAAGGCAAGTGTCCTGATTCCGAAGTTCGCATCATTCTGCGGCACCCACATTTGCGGACTTCTGAACCGCCACACTAGGTTGAATATCATGCCCGCGAGCGAAACGAGAGGCTTGTCCTCAACCGGCTGGCAATGAGCGGGCCTCGATGAGTGGTCCGTTGCCGGCCCGGTGGGTGACGGGCGGATCGGGGAAGAAATGCTCGCGCTTGACCTGCACCTCGGCGGCAAGCCGGGCGATGGCGTAGATGTTCTTGATGATTCCGGGGTCGTCCATCTGGCGGAATTTCTCGACCTCCCGGTCGGTGAAATCCAGGTGCATATGCTCTTTGAGCCAGATCGGGTCCAGCCGCACGTCGTATCGCAGGAACCGGAACCACTTGCCGCCGGGCGGTGCATCGCCGGCGAGATCGCGGATTTCGGAATTGATGTCCCAGGGCTGCGGGCATTCGCCGAGCCACTGCAACTGGGTGAGCGAAAGGCTCTCGATGTCGCTCATCAGCGACAGCAACGCGCTCAGCGTCACCCGGAGCGGGCCGAAAATTCCAAGCTCCTTGAACGACAGCTTGGTGCGGCTGGTGCCGGTGCCGATCGAGACGATCGAGAGCTTGTCCGGCCCGAGCGGCCAGTTCAGCTTGAACCCGCCGAGCTGCGTCATCATCAGCAGCGCCATGGCGGGATTGTTGAACGGCGTCACGCCGCCGTCGACGAACAGCCCATGAGTATCGGCAATATTCTGGCCCTTCGTGCTCTTGGCGATCTTCAGCATCAGCAGGCGGAGCTTGCTGACCAGGAGCGACAACCCTGGCAGGCCGGCAAGCTTGGCATTGACGTCGGCGAGCGGCTGCTTGCGCTCGTCCTCGCTGATGGCCAGGATTTCCGGATCGAAGAAATGCGGCGCGGCCGTGCTGGCGCGCACCAGGTTCGCAAGCCGGTACTCGCTGTTGCCGGTGTGTCCTTTGATATTCGAGTTCGGGGTCCGACGTCAGCGAGTTCCAGTACGGCGCCCTGGAGTTGTTGGCGAGGATCCAGGGACTGCCGGTATCGAGCCGTTTGGTCACGACGCAGAGGCCGGTGATCAGGTCCGGGCTGTCGAGCCTGCGGTCCCGTACGATATTGTCGATTTCCTCCCGCAGCGCCTTGGCGTCGAACTTCGCCTGCAGTCCGGGCACCCGCCAGAACGGCCGCGAAAAGATCCGCGGCGCGAGCTTCAGGTAGAAGTCCTTGATTTCCGCCGTGCTCTTGCCGAGCGCGAGCGCGCCGGCGATCACGGCGCCGGTGGATGTGCCGCCGACCAGGTCGAAGTAGTCGCCGAGCCGCACCGGCGCGGCCCCATTGGCGCCGCCGCTCGTCCGGTTCTGCTCCTCCTGGATGATCTTCTCGATGCGCTCCAGGAACGCGACCGAAATGGCGCCGCGCACGCCGCCGCCGTCGAGCGCCAGAATCCGCTTCGGCCCCGGGCCGAACAGGTGGCGGTCGCGCGGCAGCATCTCGCTGCCGGGCTGGTCGGCGGCCTGGGTCACGGCGGCGTCGTCACTCGGCGGCGTGCGTACGCACCGCCGGGACGACCGGGAAGTAGTCGTTGAGCCAGTTGCGGACGAGATCCCAGACGCGCTTGTTGCCCTCCGCGAACATGAAGTGATCGACGTCGCTGATCAGATGCAGCTCGGTCGGATGACCGGCGCGCTTGAACATTTCGATCGACTGCTCGGTCGGCGTCACCGAATCGTTCGACGAGTGCAGCAGCAGAAACGGACGCGGCGCGATCTTGCCGACCACGTCGTCGGCGCGGAAGTCGTACATGCTCTGCGCGGTGTCGCTGGTGAATTCCAGGATCGAGTTCTCCGCCAGGTTGGTGCGCAGATGCGGCGGGATCGGCACGATGTCGTAGCGCGGCACCATCAGCGGCTTGCCGTGCTTGGCGCGATAGCCGCGGCCCAGCGCGAGCATGTCGGTGAACTTCTTCCAGGCCTCGGCGCCGGGGTGCTGGCCGCGGAATTTGCGTTCACCGTCGCCCCAGCCGCCGTTCGAGATGACAGCGGCGACGCGCGGATCGACGCCGCCGGCATAGGCCGCGACCGCGCCACCGAAGCTCGAGCCGATGACGCCGATGCGATTGGGATCGACCGCCGGATGCTTGGTGAGAAATGTCAGCGCGCTGCTGGTATCCTCGACCTGCTCCAGGCAGATCAGGTTGCCGCGCTCGCCTTCGCTTTCGCCGCAGCCGCGCATGTCGAACCGCAGCACCACGTAGCCGAGCGCGGTGAGCACCTTGGTGGGCTCCATGGTGTTCGACGAGCTCTTGTTGCTGCCGAAGCCATGCAGGACCAGGAATGCGGCGCGCCGTTCGCCCGGCCGGACATCATCCGGGACATGGACGACGCCGGAGAGCTTGAGGCCGGCGGACGGAATGGTGACGGCGGTCTGGGTCATCGGCAAGTTTCCTCGTTGTTCTCTTCGGCCTAGTGTCGCGGTTCCGACGCTTGTATCCCATTGCGGCATACGCGTTTACAAGCGTCGGAACCAAAGGGCCACTAGCAACTCTATAGATTCTAGTGTGGCTTTGGATTTGACGTTCCTACGAAAAGACTCGCGCAATGCTGGTAGGAACGTCAAATCCGCCACACTAGAGGCCATTCGCGCCGACTTTATCGAAATGGCGACGCCAGGGAAGATGGCATGAAGCCGGTCGGCAGCGAAAGCGAAGCGGAATTGGGCTTGCGGCCAGCGACGGAGCTTGGATCAGGCCCGCTGTTCGGGCACGGCGGCGGCCTCGGCCTGCTCGGCCTCTGGCGCGGGTTGCCGCGCTTTCCGGGTGCGGATCCATTCGGCTGATTTCAGCACCACGACGAAGAATACCGGCACCATGGCGAGCGCCAGCACCACCACGGCGATCATGCCGCCCATGACGCTGGTGCCGATCGCCTGCTGGCTGCGTGGCGCTGGCGCCCGAGGCGATCACCATCGGCGCGACGCCGCAGATGAAGGCGAGCCCGGTCATCAGGATCGGCCGGAACCGCAGATAGCAGGCTTCGATCGTGGCGTCGGCCAGTGACTTGCCCTGCGCACGCAGGTCCTTGGCGAACTCGATGATCAGGATGCCGTCCTTGGCGGCCAGCCCCACGATGGTGATGAGGCCGACGGTGAAATAGACGTCGTTGGGCAGTCCACGAAAGGTCGCGGCCAGCACGGCGCCGAGCATGCCGAGCGGCACCGTGAGAATGATGGCGAGCGGGATGGTCCAGCTCTCGTAGAGCGCCGCAAGGCAGAGGAACACCACCAGGGCCGACAGCGCCAGCAGGAACGGGGCCTGCGAGCCTGAGAGCCTCTCCTGCAGGGACTGGCCGCTCCACTCGAAGCCGAAGCCGCGCGGCAGCCCTGCGGCGAGCCGTTCCATCTCGGCGATGGCGTCGCCGCTGCTGTAGCCCGGCTTGGCGGAGCCGCTGATGCGCACCGATGGGTAATAGTTGAAGCCGACGATCTGCGTCGGGCCGACCTCCCAGTTTACGGTCGCAAACGACGACATCGGGACGAGCTGGCCCTGGCTGTTCCGGACGCTGAACTTGAGGATGTCCTCCGCCTGCATGCGGCGATCGTCGTCCGACTGCACGATCACGCGCTGCATGCGGCCGCGGTTCGGAAAGTCGTTGATATAAGCCGAGCCCAGGTTGGTGGAGATCGTGTTGTTGATGTCCTCGAACGTCACGCCAAAGGCCGCGGCCTTCTCACGGTCGATCGAGAGTTGCACCTGAGCGGCGGGCGGCAGGCCCTCGACATAGACGTCTCTCCAGGACCGGGCTCTTGTTGGCGGCCGCGAGCAATTGGTCCTTCGCGCGCATCAGCGCGTCGTAGCCACGCTGGCCGCGATCCTGCAGCCGGAAGCTGAAGCCGGCTGAATTGCCGAGGTTGTCGATCGGCGGCGGCTCAAGCGCGGAAATCTTTGCGTCCTTGATCGACGCGAGCGTCCGGTTGGCATCGTTCCACGATCGCCTTGGCCGAGTCCTTGGGACCGCGCTCCGACCAGTCCTTCAACGTGACGAACGCCTGCGCGGTGTTCTGCCCTTGGCCGAGGAAGCTGAAGCCGGTGAGGAACGTGACCGACTCGACCCCACTGCGGTTGACCAGATAGCTCTCGACCTGCCGCACCACGTCGGCCGTGCGGTTGAACGAGGCTTCCGGCGGCGTCTGCACGTCGGTCGTGATAAAGCCCTGGTCGTCCACCGGCAGGAAGCCGCCCGGCAGCCGCACGAACGCCCATCCGAGCGCGATCAGCAGGCAGAGATAAACCAGCATGGCGCGGCCGGTGCGCAACAGGATCCACTGCACGCCACTGCGATAACCGTCGCGTGTACGCTGCATTCCGCGGTTGAACCAGCCGAACAGACCGCGCGTGCCGTGGGCGTGGCCCTTCTCGATCGGCTTGAGCAGGGTTGCGCACAGCGCCGGCGTCAGCGACAGCGCCATCAGGGCCGAGAAACCGATCGCCGCCACCATCGTCACCGAGAACTGACGGTAGATGATTCCGACCGAACCGGGGAAGAACGCCATCGGAATGAAGACCGCGACCAGCACCAGCGTAATGCCGACGATGGCGCCGGAAATCTGGCTCATCGCCTTGCGGGTCGCCTCACGCGGCGACAGTCCTTCCTCGGACATGATGCGCTCGACGTTCTCGACCACCACGATCGCGTCGTCGACCAAAATTCCGATCGCCAGCACCATGCTGAACAGCGTCAGCAGATTGATCGAAAAGCCCAGCAGCAGCAGCGTCGTGCAGGTCCCGAGCAGCGCCACCGGGACCACGACGGTCGGAATAATGGTGTAGCGAATGTTCTGCAGAAACAGAAACATCACCAGAAACACCAGCACGACGGCCTCGGCGAGCGTCATCAGCACCTTCTCGATCGAGGCTTCGACCACCGGCGTGATGTCGTAGGGAATCTCGTACTTGATGTTCGGCGGGAAGAACTTCGACAGTTCTTCCATCTTGGCCTTGACCGCATTGGCGGTCGCGAGCGCGTTGCCGGTCGGCGACAGCAGCACCGACAGCCCGGCGCTCGGCTGGCCGTTGAGCCGGGTGGTAAACTGGTAGCCCATGCCGCCGACTTCGATGCGGGCGACGTCGCGCAGCCGCACCGTCGAGCCGTCGCGGTTGGCGCGCAGAACGATCGCGCCGAATTCCTCCGGCGACGCAAGCTGGCCCTTGACCAGCACCATGGCGGAAATCTGCTGGGTCTTGCGGCTCGGCTCGGCGCCGATGCTGCCGGACGCAACCTGCGCATTCTGCGCGGTGATCGCCTTGGTCACATCGTCGGCGGTGAGATTGAAGCCGAGGAGCTTGTCAGGATCGATCCAGACCCGCAGCGACCGCTCGGTCGAATAGAGCGTGGCCCGCCCGACGCCGGGAATTCGCCGGATCTCGCCGATGACGTTGCGGACCATGAAGTCGCCGAGACCGATTTCGTCGAGGCTGCCGTCGGTCGAGCGCAGCGTGACGAGTTGCAGAACGGCGCTCGAGGCTTCCTCGATCAGGATGCCCTGCTGGATCACCGCGCGGGGCAGCCGCGCCTCGACGCGCTTGATGCGGTTCTGCACCTCGACCGACGCCATGCTGGGATCGGTGCCGGGTGCGAAGTTGGCGATGATTTCGACTTGCCCGAGCGAGTCGCTGGTCGATTCGAAGTTGAGGATGCCGCTGGCGCCGTTGAGCTCTTCCTCGATCAGCCGCGTCACGCTGTTGTAGAGGTTCTCAGGCGACGCGCCCGGATAGCTGGTGCTGACCGAGATCGAGGGTGGCGCAATGACCGGATACTGCGCCACCGGCAACAGCGGAATGGCGATCGCGCCGATCAGACAGATGAAGAGCGCAATCACCCACGCGAAGACCGGCCGGTCGATGAAGAAACTCGGCACCGGCAATCCTCGTTCAGCGGGTTACGGTCGTGATTGCGGAACCGACCCTGCGGATCTGTGGCGGGGCCTCGTCAGAGGCCGTATTGCGCTCCGGGCGCCACGGCACGGGTCGGACGAGTGCGCCGGGAACGAACTTCTGGAAGCCCTCGACCACGACACGGTCGCCGGGCTTGAGGCCGTCCTGGATCAGCCAGTGGTCTTCGACGACGCGGCCGGTCCGAACCTGCTGCACGATCGCCCGGTTGTCGTCGGTCACGACAAAGACCTCGCTGGTGCCGGCATCGTTGCGCTGGATCGCCTGCTGGGGCACGGCCAGTGCGTCGCTGTCGATGCCCTGCTCGATCTGCACGCGGACATACATGCCGGGCAGCAATTCTTTCTTCGGATTCGGGAACGCGCCGCGCAGCGTCACCTGGCCGGTTGTCGGATCGACGGTGGCTTCGGTGAACAGCAATCTGCCGGGATGGGGGTAGATGGTGCCGTCGTCGAGCACGAGCCGCACCTTGGCGGTTTCG
The DNA here is from genome assembly GCA_963807865.1 of uncultured Alphaproteobacteria bacterium. GTDB lineage: Bacteria > Pseudomonadota > Alphaproteobacteria > Rhizobiales > Xanthobacteraceae > VAZQ01. Next base: position 162,864 of record CAWEDK010000019.1, read on the forward strand.
GGAGCGATGCTTTCGAGGTCGCCGCTTTCGAAATGGCGCCGAAGCTCGTTGACCTCGCTGATCGACTGCGTGAAGTCGGCGTAGACCGTGTCCAGTTGCTGAACGGTCGCGAGATGGGTCGCTTCACCCTGTCCGACCAGCGCGCCTTCGGTCACGAGGGCGCGCCCGATGCGGCCACTGATCGGCGAACGCACGGTGGCGTATTCCAGGTTCAGCCGTGAGCGCTGCACGTCGGCCTTTCGGGCCGCGACGTCGGCTTCCGCCTGGCGGAGGTTGGCGATGGACGTCTCGTGCTGGACCTGGGTGGCGACCTTGCCGGCGATCAGTTGCTCGACGCGCTTGGCCTGCTGTGTCGTCTGCTCGAACACGGCTTGAGCTTTTGCCAGGGCCGCTTCGCTTGCCTGCAGTTCCACTTCGAACGACGCGGGATCGATGCGATAGAGCACGTCGCCCGATTTCACCTCGCCGCCCTGCTGGAAGGTCCGCTCCACCACGATACCGGACACGCGCGCCCGTACTTCGGCGATGCGGGTCGGCGAGATACGGCCAGGAAGCTCACGGACGAATGGGCGGGCGGCCGGCTGCATCGTGACGATGCCGACCTCGACCGGCATCTGGACCGGCGTCGACGTCTCGGCTTCGCTGCACGCTGTGAGCAACGCGGCGCTGGCACACATCAGCAAAGCGCGTAGAGAGGCAGACAGCATTAGTTCCCCCGTTGTCGTCTGAAAAATCGTTACTCCGGCACCAACGTCATGTACTTACCGCGCCGCAGCAAAAAAATGCTGCAACGCATCACTATCGCGTTATCACTGACTGGATCACGCGCGCTGCGGTCGCAGGCGCCGAATGGCGAACCAATTCACATCGCCAGGAAATGGTGGCGAAAGCGTTGCAGCGCAGCCCCTTCGGCGCAGGTTCCACGCCCCTGCGACAATAATTCCCGGGTTCCCTGACGCCTGTGCGTGCCGCCTATGCGTTTGCGTCAGATCAAGCAGCGAGTGGCGTCAGCCGCCCCCGGCCTTGCCGAGGCCGAGTTCCGCCCAGCGTGCGTAGGCCTGATCGATGTCGGCCTTTTCGGGCCATACGGTTGGCGGGAAGCGAGCGCCGCCGAGTTCCGGGTCGGGGTCGTAGTCGAGATTGATGGTGGCGTCGATCAGCACCCGGTTCCATTTGCCGGTGCCGAACAGGTCCGGGTTGCGATCGCGCCGGCGCGTCGACGGATCGAGCCCGGCGCCGAACGTCGCCGGCATGATGACGATGTCGTTCTCGCCGGCGTTGACGCGGTGCGCGATCGCCCAGTCGACCGCGGCGTAGTCGTGGATGTCGATGTCGTCGTCGACCACCGTGACGTGCTTGTAGCGGACGTGTGCCGCCGACGAACCCCACAGTGCATTGGCGGCCTGCTTGGCCTGGCCGCGGTAGCTTTGCTTCATGCGCACCAGCACGTTGATGCCGGTCTGCACCGGCGGGCACCACACGTCGGTGATGCCAGGCACGCCGGCGCGGTCGAGGACGTTCCAGGCCGTGGCGGCGCGCATGATCGACGAGACCACGCCGTTCTCCGAAAAGCTGCCCGGCATCGAGCCTTCGATCGTGCCGCGCAGGATCGGATCGTTGCGGTGGGTGATGGCGGTGACCCGGATCGTAGGCTTCGGTGCGCGGTCGCCGGCGAGGTAGCCTGTGAACTCGGCGTAGGGCCCTTCCATCGTGTAGGTCGCCGGATCAAGTCCGAGGAAACCTTCGATTACGATCTCGGCCGAGGCCGGTACTAAGAGGTCGTTGGTCTCGCATTTGACGAGCTCGACCGGTGCGCCGCGTATTGCGCCAATGACATCATATTCGCACATGCCCTTCGGCACCGGCGAGCCACCCGTGAAGGCGAGCGACGGTTCCCATCCGATCGCCACCGCGATCGGCATCTCGGCCTTGCCGCCGTTCTGCCAGGCGGTGAAGTGATGGCCGATATGCTGGGCGCGCCACATCAGGATCGGGATGTGGTCGCGATCCGCCACCATGCCGCGATAGACGCCGACGTTCATCACGCCGGTCTCCGGATCGCGGGTGACGACGCCGCCATAGGTCAGGAGATAGCGCCCGCCGTCGAGCCGGTTCCAGTACGGCACCGGCAGTTCGAACAGGTCTATGTCTTTGCCGGTGACGATGTTCTCCTTCACCGGTCCGGTCGCGACGATCTTCGGCGGGATGCTGCCGGTCAGGAGCGTGCGTCCGATCTTCACCAGTTCGCGCGGATGGGTATCGGGTGGCAGCCCCATCATCATGGCGATGCGGCGGTAGCTGTTGAGCGAGGAGCCGAAGAGGCGGCGGCAGCGCGTCGTCGGCTTGTTGTAGTCCTTGATGTTGTTGAACATCAGCGCCTTGCCGGTACCCGGTCCTTGCGCCAGCCGCATGATGGTTCCGAGCTCGATGTTCCAGTCGACTTCGGCGCCGATCTCCTGCAGCTCACCCTGCGCGCGCAACGCGTCGATCCAGCCGCGCATATCGCCGAACGCGGTCGGCTTGCGTTCGACGGCGAGATCTTCTTTTCGGGTCTGGAACATATCGGAGATCCTATATCGGTCTTGCTATTTCGATTTCGCCAGGAACCGCTCGGTGGGCGGGGCGATTTCGGTTACCAGGTCGCGCACCAGCCGCTTGTTGGAAAGCGGCGCCAGCGTCATTTCGCCGGGCACCAGCCGCGCCGTGCAGGCATAGACGGTTTTGCCGTCCAGCTCCATCATGCATTCCTTGCAGGCGTTGGCGTTGATGCAGGAATACCGGATGGCGAGGCTCGGGTCGCGGTTGACCCTGATCCAGCGCAGGCCGTCGAGCACCGACTGGCCCGGATCGTACGGAACATCGTAGCGCTCCCATCGGCCGTCCGCCGGACTTTCGCCGCGCCAGACTTTCAATGTCGCGGTGTGGCTCATTGCGCTGCCGCCTGAGTCGGAACGGAGTGAGACGTCAATGCGATGCGATTCTCGGTGAGCCGCGCCACCTGGTTCACGCGCCACTCCGGTAACATGCCGGGATGATCCTCACGCTGGTGCGCGCCGCGGCTTTCGGTGCGGGCGAGCGCGGCCTGTGCGACCACCTGAGCGACGGTCAGCATGTTGCGCAGGTCGAACCAATCGAGCGCCCGCAGATCGAACGGCCCGCCGTCGCCAATCGGGCGCGGCCCCAGCGCACTAGTGAGATCGTCAATCACACCGAGCGCGCGCTTCAGCTTCGCGGCGGTGCGGAACGGCCCGACGTCGTCAGCCATCGCGGCCTGCAGGGTTTGCACCATCGCGGCAGTGTTGACGTCGCGGCGATCGACCGTGGACCCAAGCAGATCGAGAGCCGCGCGGGCCGCGGATGGCTGGAACGGCTGTCGCGCCAGTTGACTGGCCCGCTCCGCAGCGGTGCGTCCTGCCTGACGGCCGAACACCAGCGCCTCGGTGATGGCGTTGCCGGAGAGGCGGTTCGCGCCGTTGGGGCCGCCCACCACTTCGCCAGCAACCAGGAGACCCGGCACCTCGGTCGCCATGCGTTCGTCGGCGATCGCGCCACCCATGTGGTAGTGCGCGATCGGTGCGACCTCGACCGGCATCCTGGTGAGATCGATGTCGTTCTCCGCCAGCCGGTCGATCACCGGACCGAACGCCGCGCGCAGCTCCGCTTCCGAGCAGTGCTGGAACGACAGATAGGCGCCGCCATGCGGCGAGCCGCGGCCGGCCTCGTTCTCCTTGACGATCGCGTAGGTGGCGAGATCGCGCGTCACCACGTAGCGGCCGCTTTCACTGACGCCGTAGCGCGCCGTGAACTCCTCGCCGTCGCGGTTGAGCAGCTTGCCGCCGAGCTTGTAACGGAACGGATCCCACATGATCGGGTCCATGCCGATGAGACGCGGCGCCAGATGCCCGATCGGGAAGAACTGAACGAACTCCATGTCGACCAGCGGAGCGCCGGCGCGCAACGCCATCGCGTAGCCATCGCCGCCCATGTTGGTGGAGGCGCTGTTGCGGCGGTAGAGCCGGGTCAATCCGCCGGTCGCCACGATCGTGGCCTTAGCCGCGATGGTGACCGGCGTGCCGCTCGGCAGATGCAGCGCGCATGCCCCCACCACCTCGCCGCCCTGCTGGAGCAGGTCGACGATCAGCAGGTCGCCCGACAAGCGCACGCCGGCCGTGCGCTTGACCATCGCTGCGCAGCGTCTCGCGACACGGCCGGGCCGGTGTTGAGGAAGTCGACATACACGCAGCGCGGGCGATCATGACCGGGCGCCATCGTCGCCGTGATGTGGCCGTCCTTGCGGGCCCAGCCGACACCCCATCCGTCCATCTCGAGGATGCACTCGGGCCCTTCCTCGCACAGCAGTTGCGCGAGGCGCTCGTCGCACAGCCCGCGGCCGGCTTCGAGCGTATCGTCGTAGTGGTGGCTCCAGTGATCCGGCGTTTCCTCGCCGAGCGCGACCGCCACCGTCATCTGCGCCATCACGGTGGCGCCGCCGCGCCCGATCAGGCTGCGGTCGATCAGGAACACCGATGCGCCGCGCCGCGCCGCTTCGATCGCCGCGTACATGCCGGCGCCGCCCGATCCGATGATCAGGACGTCGGTTTCGACATGCATGGGTTCGGCGGTCATTGAGTCATCATATCAGACTGCGGCGCCGCGAGCGTGTGTCCCGGGCGCAGCGCAGCATGCGCGAAGCGCAAGGATGCGTTGCAGACCCGGGATCGTAACAGAGCACCACCGTTGTGACGGTCCCGGATCTGCGATGCACCGCTGCGCAAGAGCTTCGCGCTGCACCACGTCCGGGACACCGATTTGCGCGGTCAGGCCATTTCCTTGCGCTTGCGCGCCGCGATCTTCACCGCCTGGATCACTTCCGGATAGGTGCCGCAGCGGCAGAGATTGCCCGAGAGATAGTCCTTGATCTGGTCGTCGTCCGGGTCCGGATTGGCGTCGAGCAACTGCTGCGTCATCAGGATGAAGCCCGGCGTACAGTATCCGCATTGGAATGCGCCGGCCTCGATGAACGCCTCCTGCACCGGACTCAGCACATCGCCGTTCGCCAGATGCTCGACGGTCGTCACCTCGGCGCCGTCCGCGAAAACCGCCAGATAGAGGCAGCCTGAGACGGCGGTGCCGTTGACCAGCACGGTGCAGCAGCCGCAGAGTCCCTGGCCGCAGCTCTCGCGCGCGCCCGTGAGATTGAACTCGTTCTGCAGCACCTCGACGAGGTTGTGGTGCGGCTTGACGTCCGCTTCGACCGGATCGCCGTTGAGCGTGAAGTGGATCGTGCGTGCGGCGCTCATGTCAGGCGTCCTCGATCGGCTTGCCGGCCTTGGCGCGCAGCGCCCGCAGCACGGCTTCGGGATTAAGCGGCAGTTCCATCAAGCGCACGCCGCAGGCGTCGTCGATCGCGTTGGCGATCGCCGGCGAGCCGCAGAACGTCGCGGTTTCGCCGACGCCCTTGGCGCCGAACGGGCCGTTCGATTGGATCGCGTCGAGCGCCTCGCCCTCCATGACGGTGGGCAGATCGTGAATGCCGGGAATCTTGTAGTCGGCGAGCGAGGCGTTGGTGACCTGGCCGCCGTCGAGATGCATCTTCTCGAACATCGTGAAGCCGAGCTGCATCAGCGCGGCGCCGGAAATCTGGGTCTCGACGATGCGCGGATTGATCGGCCGCCCGCAGTCCACCACGTTGACGAACTTGGTGATCCGCACGTGACCGGTCTCGGTGTCGACCTCGACCTCGGCTCCTGCCGCGGCGCACATCCAGAACGGCGTCGACGTTCGGCGTCAGGCCGGTCGCCGGGTCAGGCGGGGTGTAGTCGGGCTTGTAGGTGCCGGTGCCGATGATGTTGCCGGCCTGCATGCCGTATTTCTTCTGGAACAGCGCGGCGAGCGGGATGTTGCTGCCTTCCGGCTCGCCCAGGTCGCGCGCCATCGCCTGGATCTTGTTGCGCGCGTCCTCGGCGGCGAGCCGCACCGCGTGCCCCATATGGAACAGCGAGCGCGAACCCAGCGTGCCCATGTCGTAGGGCGTGATGTCGGTGTCGCGCGGCACCACGCGGATGCTTTCGGCCGGCATGTTGAGGACGTCGCCGACCATCTGCGCCATCGAGGTGTCGGAGCCCTGGCCCATATCCACCGTGCCGCAATAAAGCGTCGTGCTGCCGTCGGCGCTGACGTTGACGATCGCGACCGACGTGGTCGGCGAGATCACGGCTTTCAGCGCCACCGCCAGCCCACGGCCGCGCCGGATGCTGCCGCTACCGCGGTCGAGCGGCTGCGACCAGTTCAGCCGCGCGGCGACGCGCTCGAGCGATTGCGCGACGCCGTCGTCGTTGATGATGGTGCCGGTGGCTTGCGGGCGGCCCTGACGCAGGATGTTCTTCCTGCGGAATTCGAGCGGGTCGAGCTTGAGCGCCCGGGCGATCAGGTCGGTGTGGCTCTCGTAGGCCCAGACCAGTTGTGGGACGCCGAAGCCGCGCAGCGCCCCGGCCGGCGGCAGGTTGGTGTAGAGCGCGTTGGAATCGATCGAGACGTTCTCGATGTCGTATGGACCGGACGCCGTGAAGCCGGATTTCTGCGTTACGCGCGGGCCGATATCCGCATAGGCGCCGCCGTTCCAGAACACCTCGCACTTGCGCGCCGTGATGCGGCCGTCCTTGTCGACGCCGCTCTTGATGCGGAACGTGCTCGGATGCTTGGTGATGGTGAAGAACTGCTCTTCCATCGTGAGCGCGACCTTGACTGGCCGGCGCACGATCATCGAGAGCGCAACCGCGAGCGCTTCCATCTTGATGTAGAGCTTGCCGCCGAAACCGCCGCCGAGATACGGCACCTTGATGCGGACGCGGTTCTCCGGCAGCCCGAGCAGCCGTGCGATCTCGGTACGCACGAACGACGGTCCCTGCGCGCCGCTGTAGATGGTGACGCCGCTCTCCTTCCAGTCGCCGATCGAGCAGTATGGCTCGAGCGCGAGGTGCAGAACTTTCTGCGTCCGGAACGTGTGCTCGAACACATGCGCGGCGCCGGCGAATGCCTTGTCGGTGTCGCCGCGCCGCAGCCGGAAGTCGAGCGCGATGTTGGTGCCCCGGCGGCCCTTGAGATGCTTGAGGTCCGCGAACGTGCCGGCGGGCTTGAGCTCGTCGTGCACCAGGATCTTGTTGTCGGCGGCCTCGACCTCGTCGAATACGGCGGGCAGTTCCTCGTAGTCGGCCACGATCATCGACGCGGCCTCCTCGGCGATATGCGGATCGCGGGCGAGCACCACCGCCACCGGCTCGCCGATGTAGATGCACCTTGCCGATCGCCAGAACCGGCTGGTCGTGGAATGCCGGCCCGTAGTAGGGCACCGGGATCACCTTCAGCACGTCTTCGGCGGTGATGACGCGATGAACGCCCGGCACTGCCTTGGCGGCGCTCACGTCGATCGACTTGATGCGGCCATGCGCGACGGTGCTGCGGTAGATCTTGGCATACAGCATGCCCGGCAGCCGCATCAGATGCGTATATTCGGCGCGGCCGGTGACTTTCTCGCGCGCTTCGAGGCGGGGCAGCGAGCGGCCGACCTGTCCGCCCGGCATTGTGGTCGTTGCCATGATTAGCTCGCTCCGTTTCCAGATGGGCTGTTCATCGCCTGGCGCACCGCGCGTGCCACGTAGACGCGCAGCAGTTCACGCTTGTAGGCGGCCGAGCCGCGGATATCGCTGAGGGTCTCGCATTCCGACGGCGGCGGCATCGCCGGCGCGGGCGAGCACCTTGTCGTCGACGGTGGCGCCGGTGAGCACCTTCTCGGTCGCCGGCAGGCGCTGCGCCTTCTCGGTCGCGGCGCTGACGACCACCCGCGCCGATTTGATCGCCGACCCGTCGGCGTCGAGCGCGGCCGCGACGCCGAGCGCCGGCCAGTCGTCGGCCGAGCCGGTGGTGCACTTGAGATAGGCGGCGCGCGTCTTGCCTTGCGCCGGCACCCGCAACTCGGCGATCAGCTCGTTCTTGTCGAGCACGGTCTCGTAATAGCCGGCGAACAGGTCCTCGACCGCGATCGCGCGATCGCCCGTCCGGACCGACTGACCAGAACGCGCGCCCCGAGCGCGATCAGCACCGGCGGCAGGTCCATATGCGGGTCGCCATGCGCCAGATTGCCGCCGATGGTCGCCACGTTGCGCACGCGCACGTTGGAGAGCCGCCGCATGGTGCGCACGATCACCGGCGCGTGGCGTGCGACCTCCGCCGAGTGCTCGACGGTCGAAAGCGGCGTCATGGCGCCGATGGCGAGTTCGCCATCGGCGGTCGCGATGCGCGAATGCCTGTCCGTCGAGCTTGCGCAGGCTGACCAGCCGGGTCGGCCGGAACACGCCGGCCTTCATCATCAGCATCAGCGCGGTGCCGCCTGCGATCGGCGCGCACCGTCGGGTCGTCGGGATCGAGCAGCCGCAAGGCCTCGGGCAGCGAGGTGGGTTCGACAAGTTCGAATGGCGTCATGCGACCGCGGGCCCTTCCGTCCCCCGCCCGGCTTGAGGCCGGGCATCGATGGTTCTTCGACATTGGAAAAAAGGTAAATCAAGCCAAGGGTGGCGGCGACAAGCCCGGTCCCCAAACCGGTGAGTTACGATGTCGCTCCGGTTCCGGCCGGCGCGAACGCGGCGCGAATCCGATCGGTGAAGATCCGCTCCATTTCCTTGGCCTTGGAGCTGCAGCACCGGCTGGCCGAGGCTGCCGAGCTTGCCGGTCAGGGCCGCGTCGATCTCATAGCTCAGGCGGGTTCCGGTGCCTTCATCGGCCAGCCTGGTCATGGACGTGGCGGTCAGCCGGCCGACGATGCCGAGCGGCGTGCCCTCGACCTTGGCTTCGATCTCGCGCGGCGCATCCATGCGCGTCACCTCGACGGTGACGTTGAATCGGAACTTCAGGTACGCAACCTTGGTCTCGAGCACGGCCGTGTAGTGCTCCGGATCGATCTCGTTCAGTTCCTGCACGCCCTCGACGCAGGAGGCGAAAAATCGGGCATCGCGTACTTTGGCGAACACGGCCTCACGCGGAGCCGGAATGACGATTTCGCCGGTGAATTTCATCGTTGGTCCAAACCTTTGTGATTCTGCATCCGCGTTCGAAGAGGGCGCGGATTGCGATGGGGTCGCCGCGAGGGCGGCGGATACTCGCGCATGGCGTCGGCGCCGTCAAAAGCCCGCCACGCGGAGCTTTATGCAGCGGGCCATCGGCTTTTGATATCTGGCTGCGGTCATCGAAAACGCATGGGCGCCATGTACGGTGTTATTATACCCTACGTCAAACGATTGTTCCCGGAACGCCAACCGCGGTTCGGCGTTGTGCCGTTGCTCGAAGAGCAGACGAAAAGGGAACGCGCATGTGGCTCACGCTTTTCACCTTGGCCTCCGGCGCCGCCGTCGGTTCTTAGCGTCACGGCGGTCATGATGCAGCCAAGGGGCGTGCGGACTTTCCGCGGATAATCGCCCTTTTACGGGGGCGGCCGTTGGCCGCCCATTTGGCAACGGCGGCCGCCTCCGATTGACCTTTTGCCCAAATTCTCCGGTCCTAGTATGAGCATCCGGCAGCGAGCAGTCGCCGGGCTCGTCCCGCCAGCGAACGACCGGAGTGGCAATGTCGTCATCCTTGCTCATGACGCGGCGCTTTGCGCCGTTGTTCTGGTGCCAGTTCTTTTCGGCATTCAGCGACAATTTTCTCAAGAACGCGCTGGTTTTCCTGATCCTGTTCCACCCCGACATCGGCGGTTCGCACGCCGGAGCGCTGGTGACGCTGGCCGCCGCGGTGTTCATCGCGCCCTATTTCTTTCTGTCCGCGCTCGGTGGCGAACTGGCCGACCGCTTCGACAAATCGGTGGTGGCGCAGCGTATCAAGCTCGCGGAAATCGGCGTTGCCCTGATCGCGGTGCTTGGGTTCAGCCTGCACTCGGTCCCGATCCTGTTCTTCGCGCTGTTCCTGTTCGGCGTCATCGCGTCGCTGTTCGGACCGATCAAGTACGGCATCCTGCCCGACCACCTGCAGCGCTCCGAACTGCCCGCCGGTAACGCGCTGGTCGAAGGCGCGACCTTCATCGCCATCCTGCTCGGCACCATCGTCGGCGGCATCGCCGCCAAGAACGGCGGCGATCCGGCCCGGTTCGCGCTGCTGATGATCGTGTTCTCGCTGATGTGCTGGGGCGCGAGCCTGTTCATTCCGCGCGACCGGCGAGGCGGCGCCCGGCCTGACGATCCAGAAGCAACGTGCTCGAGTCGACCGGCGGGCTGCTGCAGTTCCTGCGCGAGGACCCCCGGTTGTGGTGGGGCGCGCTCGTCACGAGCTGGTTCTGGCTGGTCGGCGCGGTCGCGCTCTCGCTGATGCCGACGCTGGTGAAGGAGGTGCTCGGCGGCAACGAGGAGGTGGTGACGACCTGCCTCGCCATCTTCTCGATTTCGATCGCGGTTGGCTCCGGTCTCGCGGCCTGGCTGGCGGCTGGCCGGATCATCCTGCTGCCGACCCTGCTCGGCGCCGTCCTGCTCGGCATTTTCGCGATCGATCTCGGCTGGTCGACCTACGCGCGCAGCGCCGATTCCCGGACTCGACGGTTATCTGGCGATCTTCCAGTCAGTGCGCGGGTTTCGCTTCGCGGTCGATCTCGCCGGCCTCGCGATCGCGGGCGGCCTGTTCATCGTGCCGGTGTTCGCCGCCGTGCAGGCCTGGGCCGGCGCCGACCGCCGTGCGCGCGTGGTGGCCGGCGTCAACGTGCTCAACGCCGCCTTCATGGCGGGCAAGCTCGGTCATCGTCGCGCTGCTGCAGATGGCGGGCCTGACGACGTCGAGCCTGTTCGTGCTGCTCGGGCTTTGGCAGCCTGCTGGTCGCGGTGGCGATCGGCTACACGATGCCGTCGAGCGCGGTCAGCGACGCGCTGTCGATCCTCTATCGCGCGCTGTTCCGGATCGAGGTGAAGGGCCTCGACAATCTCAACAAGGCCGGCCCCAACGTCATCATCGCGCTCAACCATGTGAGCTTCCTCGATGCCGGCTTGGCGTTGTCGCTGCGCAACCGCAAGCCGGTGTTCGCCATCGATGTCGGCATCTCGCGCAAGTGGTGGGTGCGGCCGTTCGTGCGGCTCACCAACGCGATTCCGCTCGATCCGCTCAAGCCGATGGGCATCCGCACCCTGATCGAAGCGGTCCGGGCCGGCAACGCGCTGATCATCTTTCCGGAAGGCCGCATCACCGTCACCGGCAGCCTGATGAAGGTCTACGACGGCGCCGCCATGATCGCCGACAAGTCGGACGCCGAGATCGTGCCGGTGCGCATCGAGGGCCTGGAGCAGACGCCGTTCAGCCGGCTGTCGAAAGAGCAGGTCCGGCGCAAGTGGTTCCCCAAGGTCAAGGTGACGATCCTCGAACCGGTGAAGCTCACGGTCGATCCGGAGCTCAAGGGCCGCAAGCGGCGGCAGGCGGCCGGGCGCGGCGCTCTACGGCATCATGTCCGACCTCGTGTTCCGCACCACCTCGACCGACCGGACCGTATTCCAGGCGGTGGTCGAGCCGCCCACCAGCACGGCCGCAACCGGGTCGCGGTCGAGGATCCGCTCGCCGGCCCGCTCAGCTACAAGCGACTGCTGATCGGCGACGTCGATCCTGGGCCGCAAGCTGATGCCGTACGCGCCCGGAGGGCCGCGCGCTCGGCGTGATGCTGCCCAACGCCAACGGCGCCGTCGTCACCATCCTGGCGCTGATGTCGGCGGGCCGCGTGCCGGCGATGATCAATTTCACCGCCGGCGCCGCCAACATCCTGGCCGCCTGCAAGGCCGCGCAGCTCGACGCGATCGTCACGTCGCGCGCCTTCATCGAGAAGGGCACGGCTCGACCGCCCTGGTGGCGGCGCTCAGCCAGAGCGTCAAGATCGTCTATCTCGAGGACGTCCGCGCCCAGGTCACGTTCGCCGACAAGATCCGCGGGCTGCTCAACGGCCGACAAGCCGCTGGTCGCGCGCCACGCCCGACGATTGGGCGGCGATCCTGTTCACTTCCGGCTCTGAGGGCGTGCCGAAGGGCGTCGTGCTCTCTCACCGCAACATGCTGGCCAATGCCGCGCAGGCCGCCGCCCGCATCGACTTCGGCTGCCAGGACAAGGTGTTCAACGTGCTGCCGGTGTTCCACTCGTTCGGGCTGACGGTCGGCGTCATGCTGCCGCTCGTCTCCGGCGTGCCGATCTATCCTGTATCCGTCGCCGCTGCACTACCGCACGGTGGCGGAACTGATCTACGGCGTGAACGCCACCATCATGTTCGGCACCGACACCTTCCTCGCCGGCTATGCGCGGGTTGCGCACCCATACGACTTCCGTTCGCTGCGCTACATTCTGGCGGGCGCCGAGCCGGTCAAGGAATCGACGCGGCGTACCTACATGGAGAAATTCGGCCTGCGCATCCTCGAAGGCTACGGCGTCACCGAGACGGCGCCGGTGCTCGCGCTCAACACGCCGATGTTCAACAAGTTCGGCACCGTCGGGCCGCATCCTGCCCGGCATGGAAGCGCGGCTCGACAAGGTCGAAGGCGTCGACGAGGGCGGCCGCCTGTACGTGCGCGGGCCGAACGTGATGCTGGGCTATCTCAAGGTCGAAAATCCCGGCGTGCTCGAGCCGCCGGCCGAGGGTTGGCACGATACCGGCGACATCGTCACCATCGACGAGCAGGGCTTCGTCGCCATCAAGGGGCGCGCCAAGCGCTTCGCCAAGGTCGGCCGGCGAGATGATCTCGCTCGCTGCCGTCGAGATGCTCGCGTCCGAACTGTGGCCGGACGTGCCCTCGGCCGTGGTGGCGGTGCCGGACGCGCGACGCGGCGAGCGGCTGATCCTGGTGACGCAGCGCAAGAACGCCACCCGTGCGGAATTCCAGGCGTTCGCCAAGGCGAAGCATGCCTCCGACCTGATGGCGCCGTCGGAAGTCTGGCCGGTCGAGAAACTGCCGATGCTCGGCTCCGGCAAGGTCGACAACATCAGCCTCGCGCAGTTCGTGCAGGAGCGTCTCGCCACCGCGACGCCGAAGCCGGCCGTACTCGTGTAACCCGCGCGCTCCGGGCTCAGCGCCCGGGCGTACCGTCGTCGGCCTGATCGTCGCCGGGCGGCGTCAGCAATCCGCTCGTCCCCACGGACCCGAGCCGTCCGGCAGCCGGCGGCGGCAGCGTCTCCGGTGCGCCGCCGTGTACCGAATAGAGCGACGGCCGCGCGCGATTGATCTGCAGGTGGAAAATATCCGGGCGGTTGTAGTGCCCGGCAAAATCGTGCCGCAGCTTCATCTGGATCGGCGATATCCAGATTGCAGTCGGCGTACAGGATGCCCTCCTCGGCGCCCATCGGACCCGCGAGCACGCGGCTGTTCGGCGCCACGATGACGCTGCCGCCGCAGCAGTCGGGGTCGCGCAGGAATTTTTCGCCGTCAGGCCCGGCCCGCAGCATCTCGATCATGTGGTCGTCGACGGTGCCGCAGGCCGAGATCACGAACGCCTTGCTCATCTGCGCGAACGCCTGCGAGTCGATCGTCACGCGGTTGCGCAGCGGATCACCGCTGGTCGGGAAATGATTGGGCCAGCTCATGACGTGGATGCGCGTGCCCTCGGCGGTCAGCGCGAACACGGCGAGCGGATTGGAATTCTCGCCGCAGATCAGCCCGCTCATCGGGCCGAAGGCGGTCTGGAACGCGCCGAACGTGTCGCCGAATCCGCCGGTGTGGACGCAGCCGTTCGCCCACCGTCGGCATGATCTTCTGGTGCTTGCCGATCAGCGTGCCGTCGGGCGCGATATAGACCTGACTGTTGAACATCGTCCCCATGGTGTTGGGGATTTTTTCGCAGGCGCCGATGACCACGTACGCGTTGGCGTCGCGGGCGGCCGCGCAAAGCGCGTCGGTCTCCGGCCCCGGAATTTCGATCGAGTTCTTGAACAACTCGGTCGCCAGCCGGTTGGCGATGGCGCCGGTCGCGGCGTGGTGGTGGTACCAGACCGGATGCGCCGGAATAAATCCTTCCGGAAACCCGATCACGCGCGCACCGTTGCGGCCGGCTTCGCGGATCAGCCGGCAGGCCTTTTCGGTCGAGCCTTCGCGGTCGAGGAAGACCGAGGCGGCCTGGACGGCGGCGACCTTAACGATCGGGTAGACGTCGCCCATGCCGCGCTCCAGCAATTCCAGCGTTGCGATATCTATGTCAGCCGCCTGGGCCTGCAGCCCTTGGTCCGGCACGATCTTGCCCCGGTCATGCTGCCGCAGGAGCATCGGGCAATCAACTCGGCTCGCACGAACTTGAGGTGGCGCGGGCAGCGGTTCCGCCGCGATCCACGGCGCGGATACCGCTCGTGCTTTACTTCGTGCGGTCGCCATGCCACCTGACTGCGTCGACAACCCCCAGCGGTCGCCATGTTCGAAGCCTTCAGGAAATTCCTGTCCGACGTCACGGACGGCGACAAGCACCCCAGCGCACTTCGCGGAGAACGACTACCGGCTCGCGGCCGCCGCGCTGCTCGTTCATGCCGCGGCGATCGACGGCGACCTCTCGGAGGCCGAGCGGAACAAGCTTCATGCCGTCATCAAGCGGCGTTTCGACCTCGACGACGCCACCACCGATGTTCTGGTCGCCGAGGCGACCGAAGCCGAGCACGAGGCGATCGACCTCTATCACTTCACCAGCCTGATCAACCGTTCGCTCGACGAGGACGGGCGGCGGCGCATGGTCGAGATGATGTGGGAGATCGCCTTCGCGGACGGCCGGATCGGCGAATTCGAGGACAATCTGCTCTGGCGGGCCGCCGACCTTCTCGGGGATTTCGGCGCACGACCGAATCGAGCTTGCGCCGGCAAGTCGCCGGCGAGCGCGGAATCGAACAGCCGTGACACCCGAGCGGCGACCCGTCACGCTGATCACCGGCGCCTCGGCCGGCATCGGCAGCGCGCTCGCCCGCGTATCTACGCGTCGAATGGGCATGAGGTGATGCTGGTGGCGCGCCGCGCCGATCGGCTTGCCGCTCTGGCCGACGAGATCGCCGGCCGCGGGCATCGGCGGCCGCTGGTCGCTGCGATCGATCTGCAGGCGCGGGATGCGGTGCGGCGGATCGGCGAGCAGATGGCGAGGCTGGGCGTCGAGCCGGAGATCGTCGTCAACAATGCGGGCTTCGGCCTCCTCGGGACCGGCCGCTTCGCTCGATCGCGCCGAGCAGCTTGCCATGATCGACCTCAACGTGCGCGCGCTCACCGAACTGTCGCTGGCATGGATCGATGTCCTCAAGCGCCGCAAGGGCGGCATTCTCAACGTCGGGTCGGTCGCCGGGTTTCTGCCCGGTCCCGGCATGGCGGTGTACTACGCCACCAAAGCCTATGTGCTGTCGTTCAGCCAGGCGCTGCATCATGAGCTCAAGCCGTTCGGCGTGCGGGTGACGGTGCTGTGTCCGGGCCCGGTGCCGACCGAGTTTCAGGCCCGCGCCGGCGTGAGCAGCGCGACCTTTCCGCGCCTGCTCGCCCGCTCGGCCGAACGGGTGCGCTGACGAAGGCTATCGCGGCTTGCAAGGCTGGCCGCGCTGTGGTCGTTCCGGGTGGGCCCAACAAGGTGGTCACGGTCCTGGCCAGGTTGTTGCCGCGCCGCGTGTTGCTGGCGGCGACCGCGCAGCATCAGAAGAACCGCTAGTACTCGGAATCATCAGTCGGGAAGCCTTGCGGCGTACTCATGCCGGCCTCCCAGGCGGACGCCTTGAAATTCTCCTACGTTCGCGGCTAACACTTTGGTTTGTCCGCGATTTTCGGTTTGCGATTCGACACGCCGCCATGCTGCAACCGATCCTGATCGTCATGCACCAGGAAAACTCGACACCTGGACGCATCGGCCACGCGCTGCGCGAGCGTGGCTTTCCGCTGGACATGCGACGGCCCCGCCTTGGCGACCCGCTGCCGGAAACGATGGATGATCACGCCGGCGCCATCATTTTCGGCGGTCCCATGAGCGCCAACGATTCCGACGACTTTATTCGGCCGGAGATCGACTGGATCGGCGTGCCGCTGCGCGACCGCAAGCCGTATCTGGGCATCTGCCTCGGCGCGCAGATGCTGGCGCATCACCTGGGCAGCCGCGTCTACAAGCATCCCGACGGCCACGCCGAGGTCGGGTACTACCCGATCCGGCCGACGGAGTTCGGGCGCTCGGTTTGCGATCCCTGGCCCGAGCAGGTCTATCAGTGGCATCGCGAGGGCTTCGACCTGCCGTCGGGAGCCGAATTGTTGGCGGAGGGCGACAGCTTTCCGATCCAGGCGTTCCGTTACCAGACCGCCTACTCGCTGCAATTCCATCCGGACGTGACGCACGCCATGATGTGCCGGTGGACCACGCGTGGGCATGAGCGCACGCTGCTGCCGAATGCCAAGCCGCGGGTCGCTCATTTTGCGGATCGCGCCGTGTACGATCCGGCCGGCCGGGCCTGGCTCGAGGCGTTCCTCAATCACTGGCTCGCCCAGCCAGCGGTGGCGGAGGCCAAGTAGGGCTAAGTAAGCAGGCTCGGTCAGTTCTGCTTCTTGTAGAAGCTGCTGACGTGCACCAGCGCCGGAAACGCGCGCATCCAGATCAGCACGCACAGTAGAATTCCGACGCCGCCGACCAGCACCGCCGGAATCGCGCCGAGCCACGCCGCCATCGCGCCGGCGCGGAAATCGCCAAGCTGGTTGGACGTGCCGGTGAACAGCGAATTCACCGCGTTGACGCGCCCGCGCATGTCGTCGGGGGTTTCGATCTGCACCAGCGTGAAGCGGATCACCACGCTGACGGCGTCCGAGGCGCCCAGCACCGCCAGCGCCGCCATCGACAGGATGAACGACTTCGACAGCGCGAACACGATGGTGGCGAGCCCGAACAGCGCCACGCTGACAGAACATGATCCGTCCGATATTCCGCGTGAGCGGCCAGTTGGCGAGCGTCGCCGAGACCGCGACCGCGCCGATCGCGGGCGCCGCGCGCAGAAGGCCGAGACCTTCGGGCCCGGTGTGGAAAACTTCGTCGGCAAAGATCGGCAGCAGCGCCGTGGTGCCGCCGAGCAGCACCGCGAACAGGTCGAGCGAGATGACGCCGAGGATGATGGGACTATGCCGGATGTAGGAGATGCCGGCGAAGAATGCCGCGAGGTTGACCGGCGTGCGGTTGGCGGGCGCGGCGCTCGATCACCAGGAACGCCAGCAGGCCCGCCGACGCGATGAAGAACCCGAAGCAGACGGTGTACGGCACGGTCGCGCCGAACGTGTAGAGGAGGCCGCCGAGAGCAGGCCCGCAGATCGTCGCAAGTTGCATGGTCGTGGCCGACGCCGCGACGGCGCGCGGGAACAGCGTGGCGGGTACGATCGAAGGCAGCAGCGTCTGCTGGGTCGGCGCCTCGAACGCGCGCGCGACGCCGAAGATGAAGACTGCCGCCAGGATCAATTCCTTGCTGATCCAGCCGGAGATCGTGGCGAGCGCGAGCGACGCCGCGACCAGCGCCTCGACGATCTGACAGATCTGCAGCATGCGCCGCCGGTCGTGGCGGTCGGCGATCTGGCCGGCCACCAGCATGAACATCGCCATCGGCAGGAACTGCATGAGGCCGACGAGGCCGAGGTCGAAGGCGCTGCCGGTGAGGGCGTACATCTGCCAGGCGACCGCGACGCCCAGCATCATGAAGCCGAGCGACGCGCAGGTACGGGCGCCCCAATAGAGCACGAACGGCCGGTGGCGCAGGATGGAGTCCGGCACGGCATCGAGAGGGTTCATCGGCGGAAGAGGCTTTCGAGCGAATCGGGCGCGCCGCGAGCGGACGACGGGGAGGTGCCGACGCCCGCCGAGATTACACGATTTCGCAGCCGGTGTCGCGGCGGTTCCGTCAGCCCGGCGCGGACGAAGAATGTCATCGTCAAGCCCCGGCCGGCGGCGCTACTATGCGTACGCTCGAAATCCGGGAGACTTCGTTTGAAATCGATTTCTGCTCGAAATCCGCTGAGCCGCACCGCTTA
This sequence comes from uncultured Alphaproteobacteria bacterium, assembly GCA_963807865.1. Classification (GTDB taxonomy): domain Bacteria; phylum Pseudomonadota; class Alphaproteobacteria; order Rhizobiales; family Xanthobacteraceae; genus VAZQ01. The sequence goes on from CAWEDK010000019.1 coordinate 180,863, forward strand.
TGGCGTTGTTCGCCGTACTGGCCGGTGTTGCCGGCTACGAAGTTGCCGGCCGCGCGCAAAGCGCGCCACCCGTAAACCCGCCGATCTGGACCGTGCCGGAGATCGGCGCGCTTGCCGGACGATGCCAACGGCCGCCAGATCCGGCGCGGTCGCGATCTGGTGACCGCGACCTATGCGCATGTCGGTCCGGAAGTCGCCGATCCCGCCAAGCGCTTATGCCGGCAACAACCTCGCCTGCACCAATTGCCATCTGCTGGCCGGGACGAAGAAGTTCGGGCTTGGCGCTGTTCGGGATTTACGGGGATTTTCCGACGTACAGCATGCGCTCCGGCACCGAGATCAGCCTCGAGGGCCGTCTCAACTCCTGCATGATGCGAAGCATGAACGGCCGCTCCATGCCGAACGACGCGCCCGAGATGCAGGCGCTCGTCGCCTACATCAAGTTTCTCTCGACCGGCGTGCCGCCCGGTGAAAAACTGCCCGGCCTCGGACCCGGCACGATGCCGGAACTCGATCGCGCCGCCGATCCGGTGCGCGGCCAGGCCGTCTACACCAACAATTGCGCGGTGTGTCACGGGCCTGAAGGCCAGGGTGTCCGGCGCAGCCTGCCGACCACCGATCTCGGTTACATGATCCCGCCGCTGTGGGGACCGGACAGCTTCAACGACGGCGCCGGCATGACGCGACTGATCACGGCGGCGAACTTCATTCACTTCAACATGCCGCACGGCACCGACTACCTCAATCCGCAGCTTTCGCCCGAGCAGGCGTGGGACGTGGCGGCCTACATGGTCTCGCAGCCGCGTCCGAACAAGTCCGGCCTCGACAAGGATTTTCCCGACCTGCTCGAAAAGCCGGTCGATGTGCCTTACGGCCCCTACGCGGACAGCTTCAGCGAGCGGCAGCACAAGTACGGGCCGTTCGCGCCGATCCGCGCGGCGATCGCGCGAACTCAAGGCCGAGCGTCCGGGCGCACCTGCGCCAGCGCGGTGAGTCGTCGAAGCGGACACGGTGGTTCGCCGGCTACGCCGCCGGCGGAGCGTCGCCCCGGTCGAACCGCAACGCCAACAGGCGCTTGAGCTTGAGCAAGTTGATCTCGCCCTGTTCGAAGTGGATCGTTGCGCGCGGATCGGCATGCGCGAGCGCGTCCCGCAATTTGGTCCACAGTTCGCCGGACTGAAACAGCGAGAGCTCACGCAGCCGCAGGTTGACGACCGGTTCGTCGTACCCGAACGCCAAGCGCGCGGCCTCGTTCATCGACAGAATTCCAGCCGTCGTCGAACTCGCCCGCCTTGGTGAAGGTCGGATAGGTCACGACCCATGGATTGAGCGCATGCTTGAAGAGCTGCTCGAACACCTCCTGCTGATGGCTCAGCACTTCCGAATAGCAAACCAGCACAGTACCCAGTCCGCTCACCTCGACCGGCAGCACCAGCCGTTCCCAGACGAGCGCGTTCTGCGCGAATGACGAGGTAAATCGCATGAACAGCGGGCGGCCTTGCGCGACCGCTTGCTGGTAGGCGCCGATCAGGTCGCGCGAGACCGTGTCGTTGATCGTCGACAGCATGCGGCCGGTGAAATCCTGGCCAATGGCGGCTCGGATATTGCGGCCGACATGCATGAAAAAGAAATCGCCCCCGGCCGGAAGCATCTTGGACGAATTGCCGGTGATGTCGAAACTGGTGTCGTCGGTTAGCGTCGGCAGCGTCAGCTTGTTCATCGCCGACAGCGTGTTCCACTTCGTCAACAGAAACTTCATCGCCGGCGCGAGCGCATCCTGCGGAATCGCT
>CAWEDK010000020.1:0-403348 GCA_963807865.1 uncultured Alphaproteobacteria bacterium
GCGGCTTTGCTTGCCCAGCAAACCGCCTGAACACGAACTGCAAGCGATGCTGCGCGGGCATTCTCCGCCGCACTGCCGATGGCTTCGTCCTGTGCGGCACGGCGCAAAAGGTCTGAAACTTGGACCGGCGCCCATGTGTCGCTGCGGGGCGCCGATACCCGCATCGCAAAGTTCTCAGCGCTATCCAGCGTCCTGCGCCCTTCCGAGCCCACCTGTAGCAACGGGATGGTGCCGACGATCAAGGTCAGGATCCCGCACAGGACCGCGATCATGACCATCGGCCGCGCCGTGCCGTAGGCAAACATGCCGTAGAGTTGAGAAAATACCGCAGCACAGAAGTTCTGCATGAACACGCCGATGCCGGCCGCGGTGCCGGCGAAACGCGGAACTTCCGCCATGGCCCCGACCTGGGCGTATGGCATCGAAATGCCCTGCGCCATGGTGATGAAAAAGCCGGGAATAAAGAGCGCGGCCGGAATGACCGCGGCGTTGGCCACCACCAGAGCCTGGGCCGCCACAGTCACCATCGCCGGAATCGATCCGGACAGCACCATAGCCTCAATCGAAGCGCGATTGCCGATGCGCGTCGAGATGAAATTTCCAACGAAGAACCCGACCGGGAACAGCAGGAAATAGAGCCCGAACTCGGTCGCAGGTCGATGAAGCAGTTCGGTCATCAGGGATGCCGAGGCGCTTGCCATGACCATGAATGCGCCGGTGTTGAAGCCGCTGTTGAGCACGAAGGCGTTAAATCGCAGACGGCGGAACAGGGCTGCGAAGGCCTGGATCATCGCCGTCATCGCTCTTGTCGCGCTTAGCGGGCAGATAAGTCTCCGCCGTCACGAAATAGGCGGTGAGCGTGATTGCCGCTCCAGCCGCGAGCGCGAAACCGAACACACTGCGCCAACCGAAAATGTCGGTCAGCAGGCCGCCAATCAACGGCGAGACCATCGGACCCAAAGTCCCGAACATGGTCAGATAGGCGATCGCCTTGACCAATTGTTCGGCCCGATAAGCATCCCGCGCGATCGCCCGAACCAATGTCAGCGCGCAACCGGCACCGATCGCCTGAACCAGCCGTCCCAGCAGGAGCGCGTTCGCCGTCTCCGCCATGGCCGAGATCACGCTGCCGATCAGGAACGGGGATAGTCCCGACAGCAGCACGGGACAACGGCCGTAGCGATCCGACAGAGCGCCGTAGAAAAGGGTGGCGAAGGCCATGCCAAAGAGCGCGATGCTGAACGTGAACTGGGCATGCGCGTCGGATAGTCCGAGCGCGACCTTCACCGCCGGAATGACCGGGAAGAACAGATGGACTGCAAGCGGCGTGATCAGGGAGATCAGGCCAAGTGCAACAGCAAATGCGCGGCTCGGCGTCGTGGGGCTCAGTTCTGCCGAGGACATGCGCGCAGCTCAATGAGAAGCATAAACAAGCAAACGCGCGTACGCCGCTTTGCCAGCCACGAGCCCCGGGCGCCAGCGCTCAGGTCTAGCGGACCGTCGCTGGCATGGGGTCTGGCCCGAAACGGTCGGCCGAGTTGCCCCGCAAGCATGCCCAGTAGATCACCACAAAGATGCCGATGATTGTGAAGCCCAACAATAGCCACCAGCCAGTCCGGTCGATGTCGTGCAAACGTCGAACCGAGACGCTCAGGCCGGGTATGAACAACGCAAGCGATACCAGCCCATTGAAGGCACTGAACAAGCCCAATTGATCGCCAGGGTTCAAAGTCTGATCGAGGCCATTGATCACAGCGCTCACGATGGCCGCGAAGAGCGTCCAGTACCAATATTCCGAACGGATCGCGCGACCTGAGAAATTGAAATAGTTGCGGAAGCCAGAGCTGATCGCTTCAATAAAGTTCATGGCAGATTTCCATTTTTCACGAGAGCGCCGGCGCGGTCGCCAGTTCCCGATCCCGCGGCATTGTATCGGCTCAAATTGGCGAATTTGGAAGGGGCACCAGTCGGCCGCCGGCTTCCGCGACCCAAGCCCGTGGAATTTGTTCTCGTCGGCTCGGTTATGGCGAGTGGATGCCCCGAACGGGCGGACGAAAAATCGCGGTTCCGCCGGGAACGTTGCGCCATTCTGCAGGTTGGAAAGCAAGCGGCTCCAAGCTCTGTGCCCCCACCCCAAGCAAGGGGCCGCTTCCTTGTTGACGATGTAAGAGCCCTGCCAGTCCTCCCCCCACTGGCAGGGCTCTATTATTGAGTCCAGGGAACGTCAGGTCGTTGAGAGGGTTGTAGCTGCGGCGGTCTTCGTGTCCCCGTCCCCGGGGGGCCGCTGTTTCGATCTGTTTGACTGGCCCCGCTTCGGCGGGGTCTTTGTTTTGGAACGCTGCGCACCTTGGAATGCTTGTCGAGGTGCTTGACCTCGCCGTCCTACCCAGACGCGGCAGGCCGAGTGGGCGGGGCGTGACGATTGAGGCTCACCGACACGACCCGCTCCTTCTGTTGGGTCACCGAGCCAAGGCGCGCGGTCGTCGCTGCCGGGGACTGTCTTATGGGCGTCAACTGGCGTGGCCATGGTCGCGTGGAGCGAGGAAGCCGCAATGCAACAGGTGATTCGAGCGAGACCAGCCGTGAGCCTGCGGTTGCGTGGATTGCGGAAGCTCAAACGTCTTGCCAGCGCGGTCTCGCACCACTTCGCTCGGCGATCCGCGTTGAAGGATCGGAAATTGGTGGACCAGCTCGCCGATTTCGACACGAAGTATCGCGTCGCCTCATAACCATGGCCGACGTGTTACATCTTCGAGCGCGAGTTTTTCGCGCTGCTCGGGCCTTCAGGCTGCGGCAAGACCACGCGACGGGATCATGCTAGTTCGCTGCTAGCGCGCGCCAAGTGACCACGGCGCTGCGAATCGGACTACGCTCTTTGTCAGCAATACTCCGAAAGCTGACTTGGATTCAGCAGGCTCGTATCGGTCGCGATGGGCCACGAGCGGTCGTTCGCATCCGGAGCGCAGCCTCTCGATTGCTGCAGCAACAGCTTCGGCGTCGGTGCCTAGGTCGCCACACGTCCCTTCACGGCGTTGGCACGGGCCGTCCACGTGACGCGACCCAGGGCGTCGGTTGGCAGGCGGGCGCGCACGCGCTCTTTGAGTTTGTTGCGTTCTCGACCGACATTGCCTCCAACGGCGGACGCACACCTCCCGTAATCGTGCTCGTCGCCCAGTAGTCCTCGAATGTGGGGAACGTACGCTCCACAACGATCTCGCGCGCTTCGACTTCCTGCAGTCCCGCGGCCGTCCAAAAGCCGCGGAGCGCCTCCAGCCCGCCAGCACTTGGATTCGGAGGAAGCAGCGGAGGTACGCCCGCCGCTCGGGTTTCCTGCCAGATCGGATCGAAGGGGAAGCCGCCGCCAAGGACATCCCACGCATACGCCGCAACCAAACCACCCGACCGAACCACGCGCGCCATTTCGGCTACACCCTTCGCTGGGTCGGGCACGAAGAAGATAACGAGTGCCATGACAGCCGCGTCGAACCGTTGCGGCTCAAACGGCAACGCCATAGCGTCACCTCGAAGGAACGTGGCGCCATGCGCATCCCGGTCTGGCTCGGGCAATTGCAAGTTGCCCTTCGCTCGGATCGATGCCCTGGATTTCGATAGGCACGCAGCGCTCGGAAATCAATTCGGCAAAGGCGCCCGTTCCACATCCGACGTCGAGCCAGCGCAACCCGGGAGGGGCGCAAGCCACTTGAGGAAGTTTCTCCCGCGAGCCGGCTCCAAGGAGTCATCCCCCGCTCGTAGGTGTCTCCGTCTTCAAAGCGAATGTGTTGCATGCGCGCACTCATCGCCTTCCTGGTCCCGCCAAGGAAACGAGCCGGCCATTGTCAGGCGGCCGCGGAAACTTGGTCATTGCGGTTTGATCTCGGCCGCCTTGGCCAGGGCCGCGTCGGCGGCGATCTGCTTTCGGACGAATGTGTCCATCTCGCCCGACGACATGGTCATTGGGTCAACACCGAGCGTTTCCAGCTTGGACCTCACAGCAGGCGTTGCCAGAGCCTTGGCGACCTCGCTCTGCAGCTTGTCGACGATGGAACGCGGGGTTTTTGCCGGCAGGAACATGCCGATCCAAAACGGATACTCGGCACCAATGAACCCCGCCTCGCCGGTTGTGGGCACCTCGGGGAGTGCAGCAGACCGCTTCGCGCTGTTCACAACAAGCGCCGTGAGTGCGCCGTCTTTCACCAACGGCAATGCATTTCCGACTGGCGCGAAGAAGAAGTCGAGCCGGCCGGCAATGATCTCCTTCATCGCTTCCGGTCCGCCCTTGAATGGAACATGCACCGCCTGCACGCCGGTGCTGGACTGAAAGCGCATGGCGCTGAGATGGGTAGCAGTGCCGACACCTGCCGAGCCGAAATTCATAGCGCCCGGCTTTGCCTTCGCTGTCACAACAAAGTCGCCGACCGTCTTGAACCCGCTCGCCCGTGACACAACCAGCACGCTCGGCACAATTCCCAGCGGGGCGACGGCCGAAAAGTCGGTCGCCGGATCGTAGCTCAGGTTCGGATAAAGCGCCGGTGCGATCGTATGCGCCGACGAGTTGACTAGAATAGTGTAGCCGTCGGGGTCCGCTTTCGCGACGACGGCGGCAGCCGTCGTTCCCCCAGCGCCGGGACGATTCTCGACAGTGATGCTCTGTCCGAATTGCGTCGAGAGCTGCTCAAATACCAGACGCGGAACAATGTCGGTGATAGTGCCTGCAGCGAACGGCACGATTACCCGTATGGATCGTGTAGGCCATGCCTGCGCGTCGGCCTTGAACGAAACAAGAGTGAGGCCAAGCGTCCATATCAGCAACGAGCGAGATGGCTTCATAGTCATCCTCCATTGCAACGTTTGACGCATCAACGCGCCCGCAGGACGGTGGCAGTTGCGCCGCCTAGATGTCCAATACATAATTTGCCTAGTTAGCTATGCCAAACCGATATAGGCGTGACATGAACCTCCGATACGCACGAACATTCATCACGGTTGCTGAACTGGGCACCGTATCGAAGGCGGCAACGCGCTTGCGGATCGCCCAGCCCGCCCTGTCCCGCCAGATCAGCGCTTTCGAGAAAGAACTCGGCCTTAGGCTCTTCGATCGCGTCGGCAGTCGCCTCGTGTTGACCGGCGAGGGTGAGCAATTGCTGAGCGATTGCCGCGTTCTGTTGAACTACGCGAATTCGCTGGGCGAGCGGGCGCAGTTGCTCCGGCGCGGAGACACCGGTGTGTTGAAGGTCGCGACCTCGCCCCAAATCATAGAAGGCGTGTTGGCTGATTTCCTGCACGAATACACAGGCCGGTATGCCAACGTGCAGGTGAAGTTGATCGAGGCGCTGGGATGGCCGGACACGGTCAACAAGCTCGAGCGCGGCGAAATTCACCTTGGCCAGAATCTGCTGCGCGCGGTTGAGCCCGGCGATCCGCGTTTTGCAAGCTATCCGCTGGAAGCGGTTGACCTGCTTGCCGCATGCCATCCATCGCTGTTGTCCAGTCCCGGCGAAACCATCGAGATCTCCCGTCTCGCGCCATATCCTCTACTTCTTCTCGATGGCAGCTTCGTATTCCGCCGCAACTTCGATGCCGCCTGCCGCCTCGCCGGATTCGAGCCGAGCATCAAGTTCGAAAGCCGGACGCCACACACGCTTTTGGCGATGGCTGAATGCGGACATGGCGTGGCTATCATCCCATCCGCAATGCGGACCGACCGACACCGTCTGCGAATTGTCCGCCTCACCTACCGTGGCAAGCCGCTACGCGAGCCACTGGCCATCTTCTGGGACAAGCGACGCCCCCTGCCAGGCTACGCCACAGCCTTCTGCGAAATGCTGGCGGAGTACATGCGCAAGGTCTTCCCAATCACGCGGCCATCCCAAGCAACGACAACCGCGAAGAGAGCCGCAACCCGCCCGCGCCGGTCGCGCAGAAACGATCGGTAAGCGGCGATACCTCTGACTTCTTGGGTCGTTCTCGGCCGAAAGGGGTTGCGCCAATCTTGCCGGTACGGCCTCTTTGTTTCGAAACCGGACGTGAACCTTAGGACGTCGGGGCGCGATCCGCTTCTTTGGCCCCTGACACCGCGTCGGCGCGCAGGCTGCCCAGCCGGCGTCACACGCGCCCAATAATGCGCTACAAAATCGGACGCCGGGAGACGGGGGCCGTGAATGTCAGTTGCGCAGGATGAGGCGAGTATGCCGGAGGTCGCGTCGCCGCCGTGGGCGCAGCCCGGCGCGCGACCGCTCGTTCGGTTCGAGGGCGTGCGCAAGCGCTACGGCGACGTCGCCGCGGTCGACGGCGTGACGCTCGACATCTTCGAGCGCGAATTCTTCGCGCTGCTCGGGCCGTCGGGCTGCGGCAAGACCACGCTGCTGCGGCTCCTTGCTGGCTTCGAGACGCCGGACGACGGCCGCATCCTGCTTGACGGCGAGGACATCGCGTGCGTGCCGCCGCACCGCCGCCCGGTCAACATGATGTTCCAGAGCTACGCGCTGTTCCCGCACCTCACGGTCGCGGGCAACATCGCCTTCGGCCTCAAGCAGGACCGCATGCCGCGCGCCGAGATCGGCAAGCGCGTCGAGGAGATGCTGGCGCTCGTGCGGCTCGACGGGCTCGGCTCCCGCAAGCCGCACCAGCTCTCCGGCGGCCAGCGCCAGCGCGTCGCGCTCGCGCGCTCGCTCGCCAAGCGTCCGCGCGTACTGCTGCTCGACGAGCCGATGGCGGCGCTCGACAAGAAGCTGCGCGGCGAGACGCAGTTCGAGCTGATGCAGTTGCAGCGCGAATTGGGGACGACCTTCATCATCGTCACTCACGACCAGCAGGAGGCGATGACGGTCGCGAGCCGCATCGGCGTGATGGATCGCGGCCAGCTCATTCAGGTTGCGCCACCACATGAAATGTACGAGCAGCCGAACTCGCGCTGGGTGGCGGGCTTCATCGGCGAGGTCAATCTGCTGGAGGGCCGCGTGGTCGATGCGGGGCCGGCCGGGACCGTGGTCGAGACCGCGGCCGCCGGCGTCGTGCGCGCGGCGCCATGCGCCGGAGCAACGGCGGGTGCGACGGTGTGGATCGCGTTGCGTCCCGAGAAGGTGCGGATCGCGCTCGCGCCGCCGCAGGTGCGCGACGAGAATTGCGTCGCCGGCGAGAACTGCGTCGCCGGGCAGGTGGCTGGGGTCGGCTATCTCGGCGACCTGTCGGTCTACCAGGTGCGGCTCGACGGCGGCGCGACCATCAAGGCAGCGCTCGCCAACGTCCGGCGGCAGGTCGACCAGCCGATCCGGGCGCTGAGCCGGGTCTGGCTGACGTGGGCGGACGACGCCGGGGTGGTGCTGACGAGGTAGCGCACGTCTTGCTTCGATGGAATCGCACCGCTCTCCGTTCGTCCCCGCGAAAGCGGGGACCCAGGATCGCAAGCACCGAATGCTTGGCTCTGGGTTCCCGCTTGCGCGGGAACGAGCGGGGGTAGAGTTCGCGTCAACCAAACGGGATAGGCTCTAGCTGCTGCAGGTCCGAAAAAGGACCGGGAAGACCGCGGGAAGTGGCGGGAAGCGAGCGATGCCGCAGGCGAGAAGCGCGGGAGGAGACGGGAACATGAGCGGTGGCGACGGTGCGCGGGGCGGCTGGGGGCGGCGGCTGGTGATCGGCATCCCGTTCGTCTGGCTGATCGTGTTCTTCCTCGTGCCGTTCCTGATCGTGTTCAAGATCAGCCTGTCGCAGACCGCCATCGCGCAGCCGCCCTATACCCCGGTGTTCGATTTTGCCGAAGGGTTTGAGGGACTTAGGCGGTTCGTCTCGGCCCTGTCGCTGGACAATTATCGCTTCATCGGCTCGGACTGGCTCTACCTCGCCTCGTATCTGAAAAGTCTCGAAGTGGCGGCCATTTCCACGCTCATTCTGCTGCTGATCGGCATTCCGCTCGCCTACGGCATCGCCCGCGCCCCGCGCCGCTGGCAGCCCATCCTGTTCATGCTGGTGGTGCTGCCGTTCTGGACCTCGTTCCTGATCCGCATCTACGCCTGGACCAACATCCTGCAGCGGGAAGGCCTGTTGAATCAGGTGCTTCTGTGGCTCGGCATAGTCGACACGCCGCCCGTATGGCTCGCCACCGACACCGCGGTCTACATCGGCATCGTCTATTCGTATCTGCCGTTCATGGTGCTGCCGATCTACGCCAGCCTCGAAAAGATGGACGACACGCTGCTCGAGGCCGCCGCCGATCTCGGCTGCCCGCGCTGGAAGGCGTTCTGGCTGGTGACCTTCCCGCTCGCGCTGCCGGGCGTGGCCGCCGGCGCGCTGCTCTGCTTCATCCCGATCGTCGGCGAATTCGTGATTCCCGACCTGCTCGGCGGCTCGCAGAACGTCATGATCGGGCAGACGCTGTGGACGGAATTCTTCCAGAACAAGGACTGGCCGGTGGCGTCCGCGGTCGCGGCGGTGCTGCTGTTGTTGCTGGTGGTGCCGATCGTGATCTATCAGCAGATGCAGACCCGCGACATGACGGTGGGGCGCTAGGTCATGCACCGTGCATCCTGGTTCAATATTTCTTCGGTCGTCTTGGGCCTGATCTTCCTCTACGTGCCGATCATGATCCTGGTCATATTTTCATTCAACGCCTCGCGGCTGGTCACCGTGTGGGGCGGCTGGTCGACGCGCTGGTACGTCGAGCTGTGGCACGACACGGCGATGCTCGAAGCCGCCTGGGTGACTTTGCGAATCGCGGTCATGTCCGCGACCTTCGCGACCATTCTGGGCACGCTCACCGCCGTCGCGCTGGTGCGCTACGGCCGTTTCCGGGGACGCATGCTGCTCTCCGGCATGGTCTATGCCCCGCTGGTCATGCCTGAAGTGATCACCGGGCTCTCTTTGCTGATGCTGTTCGTCGCGCTCAACGTCGACCGCGGATTCTGGACCATCGCGCTTGCGCATACCACGCTGACCACCTGCTTCGTCACCGTGGTGGTGCAGTCGCGTCTCATGAGCTTCGACACCAGCCTGGAAGAAGCCGCGGTCGACCTCGGGTGTCCGCCCTGGAAGACCTTCCTGGTCGTCACGCTGCCGATCATCGCACCGGCGATCGCGTCCGGCTGGATGCTGGCCTTCACGCTCTCGCTCGACGATCTGGTGATCGCGAGCTTCACCACGGGACCTGGCGCCACCACGCTGCCGATCCGCATCTATTCGGAAATCCGCCTCGGGTTGAAACCGGAGATCAATGCGATCTGCACGATCCTGATCGGCGTCGTTGCCGTCGGTCTCGTGGCGGCATCCCTATTCAGCAAGCTCCACGGCATCGGAAATGAGCAAGCGACGCAGCGCAAGGCGCGGCCGTAGAAGAACTCGTCATGGACAAGCTTATCTTCGGAATGAACCTCTCCCTCGACGGCTATGTCGACGGTCTCTCGGGCAATTCGAAGCCTCAAATTCGGACGCTATGGCTAGGTCGCTAAAGCAGACAAACCGGACATGGAACGGGGTCTTCTTCAATCTCGGTGAGTTGCCTTGCAGCTTGCCAGCCCCGCAGCCGATGATTTTGGCCAAGGAGGAGCCTCACGATGACCATCACCATTACCGCCTTTGAACGGTCACCCGATGGCGGCAAGGGACTGGCGCGTGATACGCGCGTTCGCTGGGCGCTGGAAGAAGTGGGCCAACCTTACGAGGTTCGTCTTGTTTCGTTCAGGGCGATGAAGGAACCCGCACATCTGGCGCTTCATCCTTTCGGGCAAATTCCGACCTACGAAGAAGGCGATCTCGGCTTGTTCGAGACGGGGGCGATCGTGTTCCATATCGCGGAGCGCCATGCGGGCCTGCTGCCGGACGATGCCAATGCCCGGGCGCGCGCGATCACATGGATGTTCGCCGCGCTCAGCACGGTGGAGCCGCCGATCCTTGAACTCGGAACCGCCAGGCTCCTTGAGGGCGACAAGTCCTGGTCCGCGCAACGCATGCCTCTCGTCGAGGATCGCGTCCGTAACCGGCTGGGCCAACTTTCCCTTCGCCTTGGCGATGCCGACTGGCTCGATGGTCCGTTCAGCGCGGGCGACCTGATGATGGTGTCGGTGCTGCTCAGGTTGAAAGCGTCGGGTATGCTGGACGAATATCCGAACCTCTCCGCCTATGTGGCCCGCGGCGAAGCGCGGCCCGCCTACAAGCGTGCCTTCGACGCTCAATTGGCGGTTAACAAGCCACCGGCCGGCTGATTGAGGTCCGTCCTGGGCTCGAAGTCGTCATCCGGATTTTTCGTTCAGTTTGTGGGTCCTGACCCTAGTCACTCCAGCTATGACGGCCTTGAAGCCAGGCGGACACTTCTCGATTTCAGCCTTCTGTCGGCTGCAAGTGCTTGGCCGTTGCTCGTGCGAGTCAATCAACGGAAATCTGCGTGGCCTCGATGATGTGGGCCCAGCGCCGTTGTTCTCCTGCCAGGTAAGAAGCGAGTTGTTCCGGCGGTGCAGGTCGCGCCTCGCCACCCATTCTTGACAATGACCGCTCGACTTCCTCTGAGGCAAGCGCGCCTGCCACGGCTTCGTTCAGCCGCCGCCTGATGTCGATCGGCGTGCCGGGAGGAGCGACGATCGCCGTGATGGACGTCACGATGAACTGATCGAACCCGCTCTCGACCATGGTCGGAAGGTCCGGCGCCAGTTTGCTGCGGGTTGCGCTTGTAACCGCCAGTCCCCGCACCCGGCCGTCCAGGATATTTGGGAGCATTTGGGTCAGGGTGGAGAACAGGACCTGGACCTGACCGCCGAGCAGGCCGGTAAGTGCCAGGCCGCCGCCGCGATAGGGAACGTGGTTCAAATCGATCTGCGCGCGCGCCTTCAGCAGTTCGCCTTCGATGTGGGGAAGCGTTCCGTTGCCGGCCGAACCGAAGTTCAGTGCGCCCGGCCTGGATTTCGCCAGGGCAACCAGATCGGCGACGGACTTGGCGGCAACCGAGGGATGCACGCCGAGGACTTCGGTGCTGTCCGCAATACGAGCGACCGGTGCGAACGATCCCGCATGGTAACCTGCGTTCTTGTAGATCGACGGCGCGATGAGAAGCGTGCTCGTGCTTCCCATCAACAGCGTATAGCCGTCGGGCGCTCCGGCCAGCACCGATCTCGCACCGATCGTGCCGCCCGCGCCGGGACGGTTCTCCACGATCACGGGCTGTCCGAGATGAGCCGCCATCTTGTCCAACAGGAGCCGCGCCATAACATCTGGCGGTCCGCCTGCGGGCGACGGCACAACCAACTTGATCGGCCGGTCCGGAAACGCTTGTGCGATTTGAAGTGCCAGCAGATGCGCGACAAGCACAGCAAAGACGGCGAGCATTTTCTGCTTCATAGCGTCTCTCCGGAAGGACATGCGACCCCTCGCAGAGGCGCCGGATGCGAACAGCCATCCGGTCCAGTAGTGACCGTCTCCTCCAGCCCTGTCGGCTCGCGTTTGTTCTAATTAACTCGGCAGTTAACTGGGGTTCAGAGGAGCTGTCAACGCCTGCTTCGCGACCGTTGCCATGCTCCGGCGGATCATGAGACCAGCGTGACATGCTTTCCGAGTTTGCGCCGGGGCAGCCGTGCCCGCATGCCGTCGGGCACACGCAGATAGCTGAGCACGAACTCGACCACCGTCCGTCTGCGCCTTTTGATATTGACGTCGGATGTCATATCTCGCTCAAAGATGACGCCCAGGCTGTGCTGATTGGAGAAATACATGATGCAAAGCGCACACATCGAAGCGTAGAAGTCGACCGGATCCACGTCTTGCTGGAATTGCCCGCTGCTTTGGCCGCGCTTCAGAATGCGCGCGATGACCTCTGTCAGGGGTGTCTTGAACATGTGGAGTTTCTTCGATTTGCGCAGATACCGTGCCTTGTAGAAATTCTCCATCGCGAGAAAAGAGACAAATTGAGGATTTTCGAGGTAGTAGTCGATCTTGAGATTGATCATCGCCTCGATCGCGGCCGCGGGTTCGAGATGTTCGACGTCGATCTTCTTTTCGAGAGCGACGAATTTCTCGAACACGGATTCCAAGGCCGACAGGTAGAGCCCCTCTTTGCTGCCAAAGTAGTAATAGATCATTCGCTTGTTGACGCCGCACCGCTCGGCGATGTCATCGGTGCTGGCGGCGGGCAATCCCCGCTCGCTGAACTCGCTGAGCGCGGCAATCAGGATCTTTGTTCGAGTTGCGTCGGCGTCACGCTTCTGCGGGGCCGTCGCCGGTTTGCGGCGTTTCATCGCGCAACCATGCCCGCATGAGGTCGTCAAGGCAATGATGCCTCGTCGTTGACAGCGATCCGGGCAGCCAGTTAACTGTCGAGTTAATTAGCGCTTCCCAGCTCATGGTTGCCAGGAACTTCAATGAGCAGGGCGCCGTTGTGCTCGAGTGATGGTACCTGGGATCGATCCCGGCGTGTCTTGGAGGGGCGAATGCCGTCGAACTGCAAGATTGCGATTGTCGGCGGGGGGCTCGCCGGGCTCGCGGCTGCGAATGCGCTGAAGACTTTCGGGATGAAGGCGGAGGTTTTCGAGACCGCTCCGGCTCTGGGCGAGATCGGCGCCGCCGTCAACACAAGCCCGCAGGCCGTCAAAGCACTGCAAGCCATCGGCATTGGCGACCAGATCGCCACGGTCGGGACCACGTCCGCCGGAATCTACACGCGCAACATGCAGACCGGCGAATTCCTCGAATTCAACGACCGGCTCCAGTCTGCGGCGCAGTTCGGCGCTCCCTACTACACCTTTCATCGTGCCGACCTGCTGGGCGCGCTTGCAAGCGGGCTCGATCATAGCGCCATCCATCTGGGACACAAACTCACAGGAATAGAACAACGCAGCGACCGCATCGCGCTCGCGTTCGCCAATGGTGCGCGGGCCGAGGCCGAGTACCTGATCGGCGCGGATGGCGTGCGCTCGGTCGTTCGTCATGCGCTCTATGGCGACGACAACCCGACCTATACCGGTCAGATGGTCTGGCGTTCGCTCCTGAACGGCGGCGATGTGCCTGAGGAGGTGCTGGAGCCGACGGGCCGCATCCAGTGGGTCGGGCCGGGCTGCCATCTCCTTGCCTATTACATCCGCGGCAAGAAGCTCGTGAACATCGTCACCCAGGAGGACACCGACAAGTGGGTCGAAGAGGGCTGGTCGACCCGCGGCGATCCCGACGAGATGCGGGCGAGCTTCCCCAACCCGGAGCCGCGCCTGGAGAAGGTCCTCAGCCTCGTGACCGAGTGCTCAAAATGGGGCCTGTTCACGCGGCCGCTCACGCAGAATTGGGGCCGCGGTCGCATCCAACTCGTCGGCGACGCCGCGCACGCCATGCTCCCCAATGCCGGGCAGGGCGCCTGCCAGGCTTTCGAGGACGCCTACATCCTCGCGCGCTGGCTTGAGGCTTGCCGCGATCCGGTTGAGGCGTTTGCCAATTTCCGCCGTATCCGCATTCCGCGCGTGCATGGGGTGCAGCGGCTCTCTTTCTCCAACGCTCGCTTCAAGCACATGCGGGACGCCGCGGCGCAGAAGGAGTCGATCGCCGCCGGCAAAGGCAGCGTCCACGGCAATTCCGAATGGGTCTGGGGTTTCGATCCCGTCGGCGAATGGGACAAGGCGCCCGTCGTTCCGACCGCCTATGCTGCTTGAGGTTGGAATTGTTTGGCGCGACAGCCCGGTTGTGGGTCGAAGTCGCCCGCCAACTTGAACGGAGAAGCTGAGAGCCCGGCGCTAGACCTAACGCGTGGGCTCAGGCGCGTCGGCAGGCTTGGGCTCGGTCGCCGGCAGGCTTTCGGTCGCGGCGGGCGCATACTCGGCTGCGGCTGCAGGCTTCCCAGCCGTTTCCGGCGGCGGCGTTGCCGGCGGCCCGGACGGCAAGATGACACCGAATTTCTCGATCGCCGACCGGATTGCATCGCGCGCGGTGCTCTTGCGCAGCGCGTCTAGTAGCGGCTGCGCGGCGCCCGACCGTTCGATCAAGCTCTGGGCGTCCGGCAGCATGACCGGGTCGTCCCACGCGCCTTGCACCATGAACGGCAGCTCGAACGCCGGCGCCGGTGTTGTCGAGACCAGGCTCGCGGTGCCGCGCAAGTCGAGGTCGCGGTCCGGAATGGATGCCGAACCGACCAATTCGAGGCGCACGGTCGGGCCCTCGACACGGATATCCTCGACGGTGGCGGTGCCTTGCGTGATCTTCAGGTTCGCGCTGAGCGTATCGTAGGGCGTCTTGCCGGTGCGAAATTCGTTGCCGCGCGAGAGCGGGCTGCGCTCCATGCGCTTGAGCAACTGCTCGACGTTGATGCCGGAGATCGCGCCCTTGCGGCTGACGAGGCTTGCAGTGCCGTTGAGCCCACGAGTTCAGGTCGTAAACGCTGCTGCCCGAACTTTCGATCGCAAAGCTGAGATTGCCTTTGCCTTCCAGGCGCCGGAAACCGAACATTTCGCCGAGACTCTGATCGAGATCGATGTTGGCGAACTGCATCTGCGCTTTCAGGTCGGCTCCCGACGACGAGCGGGCGAGCCCAAAAGTGCCTTTGACCACGCCGCCGAACGCTTCCGATTCCCCGACTGCAACGCTGAGATGATTGCCGCGCAGATTGGCTGCGACCGCAGTGCGGCCGAGCTTGACGCTGCTGACG
Source organism: uncultured Alphaproteobacteria bacterium (assembly GCA_963807865.1). Lineage (GTDB taxonomy): Bacteria > Pseudomonadota > Alphaproteobacteria > Rhizobiales > Xanthobacteraceae > VAZQ01. The sequence goes on from CAWEDK010000020.1 coordinate 14,597, forward strand.
ACCACACGCGCCGCCGACAGCCGCAGGTCGACATCGAGGCCGCTGAATCCTTCGACGGCGAGGGGCTTGCGGTCCCAGCCGCGCTCACCACTGGCCATCAGGCGCACGGTGGAGACGTAGGGACTCAGATCGAGCAGCTCGGTGGCGAGCGTGCCTTGCAGCGTCCGCCGGCCATCTGTCGCCAGCGTCAGGACGCCTTCGCCGGTGTTGCCATCGAGCTCGATATGAACGCCAGACAGTCCGATGGTGCCGCCGACCACGTTGGTCTGCGCCTTGAGGGCAAATCGTCCGAAGCCGCCGCCCGGCGGCGGCTGGGCCCCGGTCCAGCGGAGGGTCTCGCGCAACGACGAGGTATCGGCCGCGAGTGCGCCTTCAATTTTCAAGGTCGGGCGGTGACTGAGATAACCGTCGAAACCGAACTTCAACGGTGCGCCGGCGAGGCGGACCTTCAGTCCCGAGCGGTCGCCGCGCAGTGTCGCCAGGAAGTCGGTGAAACTGATGGTCGCATCGACCTTCTCGTTGTGCCAGGTGAAGCGCCCAGTGGCGGCGAAGCTCTTGGAGATGGACGGCCATGCGAGCGACAGCTCGACGCTCGAAAGAGTCTCGACAATTTTGTAAGACTCGTCGCGCAGGATGATGGTGCCATTCTCGATCCGAATCTCCGAGAACGACGTCGTCTGGCGTTGCTCGGCTTGCAGGTTGCGCGCCAGCGTTTCGACGTGGCCCGACCAGTTCGAACTGCGATCGGCGTTGAACACGATGGTGATCGTCGGGCGCTGCAGCAGAACATCGGCGATCTCGATGCGGCCGACCAGAAGCGGGAAGAAACGCAGCCGCGCCACCACGTGTTCAGCGGTCAGCGCCGGCTTACCGGTCCGGTTATCGCTCAGGCTGACGTCTTCGAAGCTGACCTTGCCGGTCGGGAACAGCGAGACCGAAGCGTCGCCGCGCAACACCGGCTCAAGTCCGGTCACCGCGCGAATCTCCGCTTTGACGGCCTCGCGGACCGTTTCGGCTGGCATCAGAAAGGACAGCAGCAACAGGCTACCGGCACCCGCAACGAAGACCGCCCCGAGGGCGATCCCTGCGCGTTTGATGCCGATGGCAACGGTCAAGATGTTGTTTCCATATGCACGTCGGCTTTGAGCCGCGCGACTATAACGAGGGGGAATGAGGCCGCAACCTGAAACCCCTCTGTGTCGCTTTCGTGGCTGGCATATGGTGTACCCGGCCGTAATTGCTGCGCTTTTCCGGAACAGCGCCGCCGCCTGCGAAGGGCCGAATTCAGCCGATGGCGACCCGGTATTCCGCCTCGGTCTTGCTCTTGATGTCGTCGAGCGAGACGCCCGGCGCGACCTCGACCAAAGTCATCTCACCACCCTTCTTGTCGATGTTGAACACACCCAGATCGGTGATGACCATGTCGACCACGCCGGCCCCGGTCAGCGGCAGCGTACAGCGCTTCAGGAGCTTCGCATCGTTCTTGGCCGAATGCTCCATCACCACCACGACCTTCTTCACCCCGGCGACCAGGTCCATGGCGCCGCCCATGCCCTTGACCATCTTGCCGGGGATCATCCAGTTCGCCAGGTCGCCATTCTCGGCGACCTGCATGGCGCCGAGGATCGAGAGATCGATGTGGCCGCCGCGGATCATCGCGAACGAGTCGGCGGACGAGAAATAGCTGGTGGTGGGAATTTCGGTGACGGTCTGCTTGCCGGCGTTGATGAGGTCCGGGTCCTCGTCGCCGTCGTACGGGAAGGGGCCGAATCCCAGCATGCCGTTTTCGCTCTGCAACTGAACGCTCATGCCGTCCGGGATGTAGTTGGAGACCAGCGTCGGAATCCCGATGCCGAGGTTGACGTAGAAGCCGTCACGCAGCTCTTGCGCTGCCCGTTCGGCCATCTGCTCGCGAGTTCCAGGCCATCAGACTTCTTCTCCGGTTGCTGCCGCCATGACACGCTTGCGCACGGTGCGCTGCTCGATGTGTTTCACGGCGTTGGGAACGTGGATCATGCGCTTGACGTAGACGCCCGGCGTGACGATGCGATCCGGGTCGAACTCGCCCGGCTGCATGAGGTGCTCGACTTCCGCCACCGTCACCTTGCTGGCGGTCGCCATCATCGGATTGAAGTTTCGCGCGGTCTTGCGATAGACCAGATTGCCTTCGGTATCGCCCATCCAGGCATGGACGATCGACAGATCGGCGACGATGCCGCGCTCCATCACGTAGCGCTCGCCATCGAATTCGCGTTCTTCCTTGCCCTGCGCGATCAGGGTGCCGGCGCCGGTCTTGGTAAAGAACGCCGGGATGCCGGCGCCGCCGGCGCGGATACGTTCGGCGAGCGTGCCTTGCGGGTTGAATTCGATCTCCAGTTCGTTCGCCAGATACTGCGCCGCGAAGGTCTTGTTCTCCCCCACGTAGGAGGAGATCATCTTCTTGATCTGCCGGGTATCGAGCAGCAGGCCGAGCCCGACGCCGTCGGTGCCCGCATTATTGGACACGACCGTCAGGTTTTTCACACCGGAATCGCGGATCGCCAGGATCAGGGTTTCGGGGATGCCGCAAAGCCCGAAGCCCCCGGCCATGATCAGCATGCCGTCCTTCAACAGACCGGCGAGGGCCGCCGATGCGTCCGGATAGACCTTTTTCATGAATTCCTCGTCCTTGCGGCCTCGACATCCAACAATACGAAGCCGCTTCTGCCTGCCAGCCGGCCCGAATTTTCTACCGCGCTGCAGTAAAGGCCGCAATCGCTCAATGATGGGGGAGTTCGCAGCCCGTCAATATTCCGGGCTTGCCCGCCGGGCGCGGTATGCCAGGGGGGCCTCGTCCGCGTAGCGGGTAATGCGGATCACCGGCAGGATGCCGACGGCGACGATGATCAGCGCCGCCAGCGCGCCTTCCTCGAAATTGCCCCGGGTGGCGAACTGGTAGATGTAGGTCGACAGCGTCTCGACATTGAGCGGCCGCAACAGCAGCGTCGCCGGCAGTTCCTTCAGGCAATCGACAAATACCAGCAGCGCCGCGCCCAGGATGGCCGGCCGGCACAACGGCAGCAGGATCGTGCTGGGCCAGCCGCGACGGCCCGGCTCCGAGCATCCGGGCGACGTCGTCGAATTCCGGCGGGACCCGGGCAAAGCCCGCCTGCGCCAGCCCGGTCGCGATCGCCAGGAACCGGATGACGTAGGCGATGACGACGGCGGCGCTCGAGCCCGCGACGATGAGACCGACGCCGCGGCCCCCGAACGCTCCCGATACCGCGTTGATCGCGTCGTCGATCAGCACCAGCGGCGACAGCAGGCCGAGCGCCAGGACCGCTCCCGGAATGGCATAGCCGATACCGGCGATGTTCACGCTTGCCGCGACCACCGGACGCTTGACGAAGCGCATCGCCGCGACCGCCGAAAATCCGATCAGCAGGACGATCAGCGTTGCGGTCGCTGCGAGCAGCACGGTGGTGAGTGCGTGTCTGAGCAGGGCGGGGTCGAAGCCGATCAGCAGCCCCCGCGCCACGACCTCGCGCGCCAGATAGCCGGCCGGCAGGACGAATCCGAGCACGACCGGCGTGAAGCAGGCGCCCGCGGCCAGCCATCGCGGCAAGCCGGTGAGCACGATGCGCGAGGCGAGGCGGACGTCCTGCACCGGCATGGCGAACGCGCGGCGGCGCCGTCCGTAGCGTTCGAGCGCGATCAGCCCGGCCACGATCACCAGCATGAAGCAGGCGATCTGCGCGGCCCCGGGCAGGCTGTTGCGGTTGAGCCAGGTGGTGAAGATCGACAGCGTGAGAGTCTGCACGCCGAGATATTCGCTCGCGCCGATGTCGTTCAGCGTTTCGAGCAACGCCAGCGCGAGGCCGACCGCAATGGCCGGCCGCGCCAGCGGCAGCGTGATATGCAGTGCGAGCCGCCACGGCCGCGCTCCGAGCATCCGTGCGGCTTCCGCAAGCGGCGCCGCCTGGGTCTGGAACATCGCTCGCGCCGCCAGATGGACATAAGGGTAGAGCACGAAGCCGATGACGAAGATCGCGCCGCCGAGCGAACGCACATTCGGAAACCAGTAGTCGGCGGCGGACTGCCAGCCGAACACGGCCCGCAGCGCCACCTGCACCGGCCCGAGTGCGTCGAGGATGTCGACGTAGACGTAGGCCACGATGTAGGTCGGAATGGCGAGCGGCAACGGCAGCAACCAGATCAGCGCGTCGCGGCCCGGAAACGAGAAGGTGGTGACCGCCCAGGCGGTGCCGACGCCGACGATCACCGTGACGGCGGCGACGCCGGCCAGCAGCAACGCGGTCTGCCAGAGCGCGGTCGGGACGACGTAGCGGATGAGGTGGTCCCAGATGTCCCCGGTTTCGCCGCCGACCGCGATCACGACCAGGCTGACGAGCGGCATCAGCGCAAGCAGCGCCGCCGCAATGGCAATCCACGACGCTACCGCCGGAAGACCGCTGCCTCGAAACGGCATCTCGGTTTGGCGTTGAGCGATGTCGGAGTCGCCGAATGGGAATTCGCCGGTCACCTGGGACATGGTCGCAATGCCGGCAGGCGGAGGGCAAGCCAAATCATCCGCACGGCACTCCAGAATACACGAAGGCCGCGGGCCAGGCTGGCCGGCGGCCTTCATGGGACCGGGCGATGCTGTCACAGTGGTCCATCCGAGTGCATCATTTGTGCGGCACCCTCGTTTGCGAACTTCGGATCAGTCACTTGATCTGAACGCCGACCTTCGTCCGATCAGAATTGCCGACGATGCGCGAACTTCGGGTTCGATAGCGAGTTCGGCTGTCATTGGTCGAAACGACTTGTCCCCTGGCAGCGGCCTTCATGGTCGGCGATTTGAGCTGGCCGTAGCCCGCAATGGTGGGATTCACATTGATGCCGGCGCGAACCGGATATTCGTAGTTCATGTCGGCATACATGTGCTGCGCCTTTTCGCCGGCCAGCCACTCGATGAGCTTGAGTGCGTTCGCGCGGTTGGGCGCGTTTCGGGTCAGCAGGACACCCGACAGGTTGACGTGGGTGCCGTCGCCTTGGAACGTCGGCAGGATCACCTTGGTGGCGTCGGCCCAGGCCTTCTTGTCGGGCTCGTTGTTGTTCATCAGCGCCCAGTAGTAGGTGTTGCCGATGCCGATGTCGCACTTGCCGGCGGCGACATCGCGCGCGGTTTCCCGGTCACCGCCGGACGGCTTCTGCGCCAGGTTGGCCTTGACGCCCTTGAGCCATTCCTCGGCCTTGGCCTCGCCGTGGTGCGCGATGTAGGCCGCGAACAGCGCGTTGTTGTAGATGTGCTGGCCGGAGCGGATGCAGATCTTGCCCTTCCATTTCGGATCGGCCAGTTCCTCGTAGGTGATGGCATTCTGCGGCACGCGATCCTTGGAGGCGTAGATTACTCGCGCGCGCTTCGAGATGCCGTACCAGTGGCCTTCCGGGTCGCGATACTGGCCGGGGATGACCTTGTCGAGCGTGTCGGACTTGATCGGCTGGCTGATGCCCGCCCGCACTGCATCCTCGATGCGGCCGATGTCGACCGTCAGCAGGACGTCGGCGGGGCTGTTGGCGCCTTCTGTCTTGATGCGCTGTTCGAGGCCGGAGCTTGCCGAAATCACGTTGACCTTGATGCCGGTGTCCTTGGTGAAGGCGTCGAACAGCGGCTGGATGAGCTTCGATTCGCGGTAGCTGTAGACGTTGACGTCACCGGACTGCGCATGCGCCAGCCCGGCGCCCGAGATGACCGCACCCGCAAGCACAATGCTGCGAGCGAATGTCGGCCCGAAAGTGGTGTTCATAGCGATCTCCTGCGGGGATCATGGCTCCCCTTGCGACGCTGAAGCACGGTACGCGGGGGCAGCGAACGATCAGGTAGGTCGCCGGGCAGATGGCGTCAATTAGATTTGCTGTGAGAATTCAATATGTTAGAATTATTCTAGAGTGTAGCTTCTCTGGAAATATTCGAAACAGCAGGCCAGCGCTTTGATCGCGCGCAACGATCCGAACGCGTTGCCGGGGCAGGGCGCCCGCCCAAGTCGGCAATTGGTCGCAGCCCGAGCCCTCAGCGGATCAGGACATGCCGCGCCGGCTTCAGCGACGCAATCTCGGCGATCATCTTCTTGATAATGGCGCGGCCGAAGGACTGGAAATTCTCTGCCACCAGCACGAACGCGCCGGGGCCGCCGATGACGTTATCCTGGTAGTATTTCTCGAGCCCGCCCGGCGGGTTGGTGTGTTCGGCATTCCACGGCACGGGGCGGTCGCTGAGAATCACCAGCCCGTTGATGACGACGCCCTGCGCCAGCACCTCGTCGCGAGCGACCTTGACGTCGCGGCCGGCATTGTTGGTGCCGTCACCGGACACGTCGATGGTGCGGCGGGGCGCTTCGAACGGCGCGGTGGCGAACTGCGCGTAGGAATACTCGATGCCGCCACTGATCGACGTCCGGTCGGCGAACGAGCGCGGCAGTTCCAGAAGCTGGTCGCCGAACTTGCGCGCCTGCGCGGCGCTGTCGATCTTGGTCCAGTTGATGACGAGCTTCTGCGCGCCGAAGCCGGACCATTCGACGAAACAAACTGCGATCTTCTGATGCGGTCCCGACTTGATGGCGTCCAGCACCTGCGGATCCGAGATCGCGGCCGCGTAGCCTTCGCGCTGGAGCAGGAACTTGGGATGGTCGACGCTGCGCGACACGTCCGAGGCCAGCACCAGCAGCAAGTCGACCTGTTCGGCGGCCCGCGTGCCGGTCGCGGGGAACAGGACCAATGCGGCGAGCGCCAAAGTCACGAGCGCCAGAGTCATGCGCGTGAGGCGGGTCATCACGGTATCACCTCAACATTGAGTTGCAGGCGGCTGTGCCACCACAACATTCGTCCCGGCGGACGCAAGTCTAGCCGATTTCAGTTGCCTTGCTATGGGGAAACACGGCTTCCCAGCGGCTGTGCACCGGCAACGGGCGCGGCGCATAGCGGCAATGCGAGCAGCGACAGGCTAGCGGCCCCAATTCGGTACCCCGGTCGCGCCCACACGTCTCAACTGGCGAGTTCCCGCACCGCACGGAACGCGACCTCGACCAGCGTGCCCTCCTTCGGAGCGCTTCTGATGTGGAAGCGGCCACGATTCGCCTCGGCGAGCGCCTTGGTCAGGGGCAGGCCGAGGCCGGTGCCGCCGGCGCGGCCCAGTATCGTGGTCTCGATCTGGCGGAACGGTTCGAGGGCGGTTGCGATGTCGGCCTCGCTCATGCCGATCCCGTTATCCCGCACGCGCAGAGCCACGTCGCCATCGTCGTTGAGTGCGGTCGAGACGATGACCTGTCCGCCGGCCTCGGTGAATTTAATCGAGTTCGACAGGAGATTGAGAGCGATCTGACGGACCGAACGGGCATCGGCCATGACATGCGGCAACGTCGGCGGCAACGAGGTGCGGATGATGATCCGATCGCGATTGGCCTGCGGCTGCATGAGCGCCACGCACTGTTGCGCGAGATCGTTCAGCGAGACCTTGTCGAAGGTGAGTTCGAGCTTGCCGGCCTCGATCTTGGAAAGGTCGAGCAGGTCGTTGATCAGAGAGATCAGGTGACCGCCGGAGGCGTGGATATCTTTCACGTAGTCACGATAGCGCTCGTTCGACATCGGACCAAGGCGCTCCTCCATCATCACTTCGGAGAAACCGATGATCGCATTCAACGGCGTACGGATTTCGTGGCTGATCTTGGCCAGCAGATCGGATTTGGCGGAGGACGCCTTCTCGGCGTCGTGCTTGGCCGCCAGCAGTTCCGCCTCGGCCTTCTTCCATGTTGTGACGTCGCGAAACACCGCGCACAACTTGCCGGTATCCTTGCCGGTCCGTCCCACGCTCATGAACAGCGCAATGTGCCCGCCCTGGAGTGCGCGCCCTGTTACATCCCGTCCGTTGTTCAGCCGGCTCTCGATGCTGCCTTCGCGCACGCTGTCGAGGTAGGTTGTGACGACATCGACGCTTTCCGGCGCGAACAGCTCGAGAAACGGCCGGCCGGAAAGCTCGCGGGTGTCGTAGCCGAACAGTGCCTCGGCGCGGCGGTTGGCCGAGAGAATGGAGCCCGCGCGATCGAGCACGACGATGCCGTCCGTGGCGGTATCGAGGACCGCTTGAAGTTCGGCGATGCCATGAATTTGAGCCGCTTGGGCCTGCGCCGGCTCGGCTGGCGACTGAATCAGCAGCGCGTGCGCGGCCTCGTTCTCCCACAGCACCGGAATAAGCTCGACCTCGATGCGGTCCCGATGGTCGCGCGTGATGATCGTCAGCGCAAATGGCTTGCCCGGCGCGGCTTCAAAGGATGCGCTGTCGGGAGTCATCAGGAGACTGTCGAGCCCTCCGGCTTCAATCAGTTCGTCGAGGCTGTCGTGTCCCGTGGCCTGCAGGAAGGCACGATTGGCATAGATGAGTTGCTCGAGCCGGTAGATCAGGACACCGACCGGCAGCCGGTCGAACAACTGCCGCATGTCGCCCGCGGGGCTGAGCAGCGAATCCGACTGCGCGACGACAAGGTCGAGGGCTTCGTCGTTGTTCAGATGGTGGGTGAGGCGGCGTGACAGTTCGTAGAAGGCGTGATGCTCGACGCTGCTCAGGGTGGGTGCATCCGCTTCGCCGCCGGGCGCCGTTGCTGGAGGGGACAGATCGTTTTCCGCCGGCGCGGCGACCGGCGCTGGGTCCGCGGGTGCGTGGCCACTCGGGTCGCGCATTAGCGCTACCGCGTTGAGCCGTGCGATGTCACGGCAGACCCCGAAGCCGCGATAGCCGCGAAATTGTCGGCCGCGGTCGAACGCCGGCAGACCGGACAACTCGACCATGAGGCGATCGGGAGCCCCGTCGACCGGCCATGACACCGTCAGGCCGCTCCAGGTGTCGTGCGTGGCGAGCGCCTGGAGTATCCGCTGTTCAGGATCGAGGCCGAGTTCATTCGCGATCTCCGGCCACGGCCGCCCGAGAGCATGAGCCGTCGCAGGCCCGACGAGCGCGACAAATTCTTCTGAACTCCAGAGTGAAGCGCCCTTCGGCGTCAATCTGCCAGACGAAGCGGAGTGGATGGCGCCGCTCCGCAGACTGAAGCGGTGGTTCGGCTGCCGACGGCAGCATCGGGTCGAGTGTCGCAGCGATCGCGGGCGTGGGAGCGGCTGTAGCCTCCGGTTCGTCGGCCGCGCCTGCGACCGGCTCAGCGGCCGGCGTCACGACGCCGGGTTCGGGCGCTGCCATCGCGATGGGTTCGCGTGGGGCGATTTCCTGAGGTGCGGCTTCGACTGGCTCGGGGACGGTCGGTACGGCCGCATCGATTGCATTGGCCGCGGCGGCGATTTCCGCTGCCGCCGCCTCGACGGCGTCGGCCGGCAGCACATCGGAAACGGCGGGATCGGACGCGGCGGGTTCGTCGACAGCAGTGGATGATGTACCGGATGTCTCGGCCGCCGCTGCCACGAGCTTCTCAGTTTCGCTGAGTTCGGAAAAAGCCGCGAGCAGCACCGTCGCTGGTCCGCCGCCGATGCGGTCGATGCGGACCGAGCAATGGGCGGCACTGCCTTCTGCGTGGCCGGTGCGCGCGGCCTCGGCCGCCATCGCAGCAATTTCGAGCGCAGCGAGCGACTGTTTGCCCCGGAGGAAAGATGCGGCGGCCGGCGTCGCATCGATGAGCTTGCCGTCGGCCGTAAATGCCGCGACCGGCTGATCGTTGCCCGCTAGCAGCCGAGACACCCGCTCGTCGAGCGAAAGATCGGGCCCTGCGCGTCCGGTGGCGACAACCAGGATCGCCTCGCTGTGATCGGGCAACGTGATGTGAGAGCACCGGCACGCCAGTGGCCGCCCAATGCCGGCGCCGAACCCCCGCAGTTGCACCACTTGCTGCGGACCGTCCAACGATAGCGTGGCTGCAAGCTGCGCAATCTGCGCGGAGGCCGGCTGTCCGGCATCGAACTGGCGCATGCCGACTTTGGATGAAGCGACGGCGCCGAAGATCGCCGCGCCGGTCGGATTGGCCCAGAGAATGCGCGACGCGCCCATATTCCAGAGCCAGGCCGGCAACGCGCTGACGGCGAGCGGCGCGATCCGCTCGTCACGCAATAGTGGCAAGCCGTTGCCGGACCAACTCATCATTCACCTGCCGGCGAAAATGGCCGGAACACATGCGCATTGTGGCATTTTCCATAACGTCTGCGCACCGCAGCGTCCATCAAGGGGGAGGTGCCGGCTTCGTCAATGCCGCACTAACGTTAACCGGATGTCGGCGTCACCAGCGTATTGCCCAACGGAGCCGCTTGGGCACGCGCTCACGCCGTCATCTCCCGCATGATGCGATAGAGCGCGGATTGACCCTCGAATCCGATGCCGGGACGATTGGAGAGCGACAGGCAGCCGTTATCGACTTCGGCGTCGTCCGCAAAGCCACCGAAGGCGCCGAACACGCCCGGATAGGATTCGGCGCCGCCCAGGCCAAATCCAGCGGCGATGGCGAGGGACATCTGGTTGCCGCCGTGTGGAAACAATGCCGACCGCGGCCAGCCGTGCCGTTCGAGCATGCGGACCGTGCGCGCATACTGCACGATGCCGTACGCTTGCGGAGGATCGACCTGGATCACGTCGCGGCGCTCCGGCTTGAGACCGCCGAAGCGGACGAGGTTTTCGACGTCCTGCGTCGCGAACAGGTTTTCGCCGGTCGACAGCGGCGGTGCGTAGGCGCTCGCGATCTCAGCCAGCAGCGCATAGTCGAGCGGATCGCACGGTTCCTCGAACCAGCGCAGCCCAAACGGCGCCAGCGCCTTCGCATACGCGAGGGCCTCGTCGCGCTGGAATTTCGAATTGGCATCGACCGCGAGTTCGGCTCCTGCAGGCAAGATGCTTTTGACGGCCGCGACCCGCCGCACATCCTCATCCAGTGTGGCGCCGCCGACCTTCATCTTCAGCATGGTGTAGCCGGCGTCGAGATGCCGGCGCATCTCGTCCTGCAGGTCCTGTACGGTCTGTCCCGGGAAGTACCAGCCGCCACCGACATAGCAGAAGACCTTGGTGGCGGCCTTGCCGCTGTTGTAGCGCTCGGCCAGCACACGATGCAGCGGCTTGCCGGCGATCTTCGCGACCGCATCCCAGACCGCGACTTCGATGGTGCCGATGCCGACCGAGCGTTCGCTGTGGCCGCCGGATTTCTCCCGCTGCATCATGACGGCAAGGATGTTCTCCGGCGCGAAGTTGTCGCCGGTCGCGTCGAGCAGCGTTTCTGGGTCGGCCGCCAGAATGCGCGGAATGAAGCGGGCGCGCATCTGCGCGCCGCAGGCATAGCGGCCAGTGGAATTGAACGCAAAGCCGGTCACCGGCGCACCGTCCCGGATCACGTCGGTCATCACCGCGACCACCGACGTCGTCATCTCGGAGAAGTCGAAGCTCGAATTGCGAATGTTCGAGTTGAGCGGGACCGCGCACTCGCGGATGTCGACGATACGCATCGGGAAGGCCCTGATTTCTTTTCTGGTGGTCGGCGGCTGACGGCAGATGCTGAACGGCGCATTGACGTCGGTTGGCACGCCGATGGCCAGGCTATTGCATCGCCGGGGCGCATCGTCACAATGAGCCCGGTCACCTCAAGCTATACTGTCCGCATACTTTCAGCGATGTGCAGGGAGCACAAAACACAAAGGAGAAGACGATGGCCGATCGTTTTGAGCTTCCCCCCGATATGAAGGTGTTTGCCGAGAAGAGCGTTGAACAGGCCAAGCAGGCGTTTGAAGGGTTCATCAGCGCGACCAGCCGGGCCGTCAGCACGCTCGAAGGGCAGACCGAGACCGCTCGCCAGAGCGCCAAGGACGTCACTGAGAAAGCGATGACCTTCGCGCAGAAGAACATCGCCAGTTCGTTCGAGTTCGTGCAGAAGCTGGTGCAGGCGAAGGATTTTCAGGAAGTCCTCAAGCTCCAGACCGAGTACGTCAAGACCCAGATGCAGGTCCTGAGCGAGCAGGCCAAGGAACTGAGCGAGAGCACCGCCAAGGCCGCCAAGGACGCGACAACGCCGCGCTCGTGATCTCTTCCCTGGGGGCAAAAAGTTTTTTGTGCAGTGCAATATAATTATTGCGTCGCACTAGGGTCATCGCTATATGTTCTTAATGAGCGGGGCCTAGGTTGTTGAGGCCACCGTACCGTTGGGGCCGGCCGCTCAGTGGCAGGTTCCGCACGAAATTGCATCCGCCCGAAAAATAAGGATTGCGCTATGTCTGAGGCCACCGAGCTGTACACCCCCAAGACCAAGTCGAAGTCCGCTGCCGCCGCTTTCGAGATGCCGAAGTTCGAAATGCCAAAATTCGACGTCCCGAAGATGGAGGTCCCCGCCGCCTTCCGCGAGATGGCCGAAAAGAGCGTCTCCCAGGCGAAGGAAGCTTACGAAAAGATGAGGTCCGCCACCGAGGAGGCGACTGACATGATCGAGGATACCTATGCGACCGCCAGCAAGGGTGCCTCCGACTACGGCCTGAAGTGCATCGAGATGGCGCGTGCCAACACCAACGCGGCGCTCGATTTCTTCAGCGGCCTGATGACCGTGAAATCGCTGTCGGAAGCCGTCGAGATGTCGACCTCGCATGCGCGCAAGCAGTTCGAGACGCTCACCGCGCAGAGCAAGGACCTCGCCGCGCTCGCCCAGAAGGTCGCAACCGAGACCGCCGAGCCGGTCAAGGAAGGCGTCACCAAGGCGTTCAAGAAAGTCGCTTGAGGACTGGGCCTGCCACACTGAGATTGCGAGGCCCGGACCTTCGGTTCGGGCCTTTTGCTTGCCGAACGCGCAACGGATATTCCAGCGCCCGAGCGGCACGCCGTCGGCCCGCGCCGCCGCTTGCTAAATGCAGCTATTGCTCATAGTTTCCGGCCGATCCTGCGGGCGCATCCGGTTACGGTTTGCCCCAATCGTGCAGCTGTAGCTCAGATGGTTAGAGCGCCGGTCTGTGGAACCGGAGGTCGGTGGTTCGAAGCCACCCAGCTGTACCATTTGCCCCGCCGCGTTCGGCCCGCGTCATCCGCAACAGATCGGACCGTCAGGCGTTGCGGGTCGCGACAAAGCGGGCCGCGGCCTTGAGCACGTCGGCGGAGCTTCCGAACGGCGCGAGCGCCGCCTCCGCCTCGGCCACCAGCGCTTCGAGCCGGCGCTTCGCTGGGGCTGCTCCCAGCACGCCCACCAGCGTGGCCTTGTTGGCGGCGGCGTCTTTGCCGGTGGCCTTGCCGACCTTGGCGGGATCGCCTTCGAGATCGAGCAGATCGTCGGCAATCTGGAACGCCTCACCCAGCGCCGAGCCGTAGCGGTCGAGCGCGCTCCACTTGGCAGCGTCGGCCTGCCCAAGGATCGCGCCGGCGACGCAGCCGAAACGCAGCAATGCGCCGGTTTTCATCGCCTGCAGCGTTTTGACGTCCCGTTCCCCGAGCTTCGGCGGGGCGGGGTCGAATCGGCCTTCGGCTGCGAGATCGAGCATCTGGCCGCCCACCATGCCGCCAAGTCCCGACGCCCGCGCGAGCGCCAAGACGAGCTTGAGCCGGACGTCGGGTTCCGGGTGGGTGTCCGGGCGGGCGAGAATGTCGAACGCCAGCGTGAGCAGCCCGTCGCCCGCCAGGATGGCGGTGGCCTCGTCGAACGCCTTATGAGCGGTCGGTCGGCCGCGCCGCAGGTCGTCGTCGTCCATCGCCGGCAGGTCGTCGTGCGCCAGCGAATAGCAGTGCACACATTCGAGCGCGCTCCCCGCCAGCAGGGCGCGCTCGCGCGCCACGCCGAACAGCGAGGCGCACTCCACCACCAGAAACGGCCGGAAGCGCTTGCCGCCGCCGAGGCTGACATATCGCATCGCATCAAGCAGCCGCGGAGGGCGCGCAAGTTCGCCTTCGATCGCGCCAGGTCCCAGCAATCGGTCCAGCAGAACCTCGATATCGCTGGCCACTTGCGTGAGGCGCGTCCTGGAACACCGCTTCGACGTCGACGCTTTTCTTCACTGGTTCACTACGGGCCATATCCATCCGCCTGGAGGTGCTGCATTCTACCAAGAGGGCAACCCCCGTCCAACTTTTCCTACCCCAGTTCATTGCCTATGTTGACGTGTTTTTGCGGGAACGGTTACGACCCCGCTGTTTGCGAGCCGTCCTGAGAAATCGGAGATCGTATCCCGCGTGATAACCGTGTCGGTTGCGTCGATCGCGCTCGCGATCTGGCTCTATCTGATCTTCGCCCGCGGAGCCTTCTGGCTCAACACCGAGCGCGACGAACCGGCGGCGCCCTCACCGCCGTCATGGCCGCGTGTCGTCGCGGTCGTGCCGGCGCGCAACGAAGCCGCAACCATCGGTGAAAGTATCGGTTCGCTGCTGCGGCAGGATTATCCGGGCGAGTGGGCGATCGTACTGGTGGATGATGACAGCCATGACGGTACCGGCGACATCGCCCGCCGGGCGGCGGGCGCGGACGCCAGCCGCCTCGACATCGTGACGAGCCGAACGCTGCCGCCCGGCTGGACCGGCAAGTTATGGGCGGTGAAACAGGGTATCGACGCCGCGATGGCGATGCCGCAGCCGCCCGACTACCTCTTGCTCACCGACGCCGACATCGTGCACGCGCCGGATTCGATGCGCCGGCTTGCCGCGCGCGCGCAGTCCGAGGGGCTGGTCCTGACGTCGCTGATGGTCAAGCTCCGTTGTGAGAGTTTGGCAGAGCACGTGAGCATTCCGGCGTTCATTTTCTTCTTCCAGATGCTCTATCCGTTCTCGTGGGTGAACCGTCCCGGCAGCGCGGTCGCGGCCGCGGCCGGCGGCTGCATGCTGGTGCGGGCGGACGCGCTTGCAAGAGCAGGCGGAATCGAGACGATCCGAACCGCCCTGATCGACGACTGTGCATTGGCCAAGGCTCTCAAGACGCAAGGGCCGATCTGGCTCGGCTTGACCGATCGCGTGCATAGCATCCGGCCCTATCCGGATTTTTCGGAGATCCGGCGCATGGTTGCGCGCTCGGCCTATGCGCAGCTTCGCTATTCGCCGCTGTTGCTCGCCGGTACGGTGGTGGGCATGCTACTCACCTACCTTGCGCCGCCGCTGCTCGCGGTGTTTGGCAGTGGCGCGGCGCGGGCGATCGGCATCGTCACTTGGCTCCTGATGTCGATTGCGTTCATGCCGACCTTGCGCTTCTACCGCCTCCCGCTCTATTGGAGCCTCGCGCTGCCTGCTATTGCTTTCCTGTACATGCTGTTCACACTCGATTCCGCGTACCAGTATGTGCGAGGACGAGGCGGGAGCTGGAAGGGACGGGCGCAAGCCAACGTGTCGGGTCCGGGATGACGACTGCTGCCGAGTTGCGATCGGGCAAGGGGCACCGGGATGAGAACTTTCCGGTCGCCTCGCGCGTCATCAGTCCGCGCCATCGCGGACCGATCCTGGCGTTCTACAATTTCGTGCGCACCGCCGACGACATCGCTGATCATCCGACTCTGCAGCCGTCCGAGAAACTCAAACTTCTCGATCGCCTCGAAGCGACGCTGCTTGGCAGCAACGACGACGAACCGGCGGGAGTTGCGCTGCGCAACCAGCTTGCCGAGCGCCGTCTTGCGCCGCGCCATGCCCAGGACCTGCTGACCGCGTTCCGCATGGACGTGACCAAGCTGCGCTACCGCGACTGGGACGATCTGATCGGCTATTGCACTTATTCGGCCATGCCGGTCGGGCGCTTCGTGCTCGATGTCCACGGCGAGAGCCATGCGTTGTGGCCGGCCAACGATGCGTTGTGCGCGGCGCTGCAAATCATCAATCACCTGCAGGATTGCGGGAAGGATTATCGCGACCTCGATCGCGTCTACATTCCGCTCGACGCATTCGCCGAAGCCGGCGCGACCGTCGATGCGCTCGGCGCCAAACGCGCGACGCCGGCACTGCTGGCTTGCATCCAGAAGCTCGCGCGCCGTACCGGCGATACGCTTCTGGCCGACAGCCGCCCGTTCTCGGCCGCGATCGCGGACATGCGGCTCGCTCTGGAGGTTGCCGTCATCCAGACCTATGCGGAGCGTCTCACCGCGATGCTGCGGCTGCGCGATCCTCTGAGCGAGCGCGTGCATCTCGGCAAGGCCGGGACCGCGGGTCTCGGCGTCGTCGGGCTGATCCGTGGCGCAACCTCGCGGATCGGCCGGGTGTTTTCCGTGACGCCGAAGCCACAGGGGACCTGAGCGGTGGCGTCGATCGATTGCCAGATGTCGATTCGCCAGATATGGCGGCCGCGCAGCGGGCGTCGGGCAGTTCGTTCTACACCGCGATGCGCATCCTGCCGCGCTCGCAGCGCGAGGCGATGTTCGAGATCTATTCGTTCTGCCGGCAGGTCGACGATATTGCGGATTCGAGCGGCCCGCGCGAAGCGCGGCGCGGCGCGCTCGATCGCTGGCGCGCGGATATCGACGCGATCTGCGCGCGTCAAAGCGTGCCACGGCTTGCAGGGCTCGAGCGCGCCGTGCGGCAGTTCGGACTGCGGCGCGAGGATTTCCAGGCCGTGATCGACGGCATGGAAATGGATGTGGTGGCCGACATTCGCGCGCCCGATGACGCGACGCTCGATCTCTACTGCGATCGGGTGGCTAGCGCGGTCGGCCGGTTGTCGGTGCGGATTTTCGGCATGGAGGAGGCGGACGGCATCGCGCTCGCACATCATCTCGGCCGGGCGCTGCAACTCACCAACATCCTGCGCGACCTCGATGAGGACGCGGCGATCGGGCGGCTGTATCTGCCGTCGGAGGCGTTGCGGTCCGCGGCCATCACCACAAACGATCCGGTTAGCGCACTCGCAAGTCCGGGGCTTGCTCAGGTCTGCGCCGGCATCGCCGAACGCACGCGCCGCCATTTCACCGAGGCCGACCGCATCATGTCGCGCAGTCCGCGCCGTTGCGTCCGCGCCCCGCGCATCATGGGCGAGGCTTACACGTTGATCCTCGACCGGCTCGAGGCGCGCGGCTGGTCTCCGCCGCGCGATCCGATCCGCATTCCGCGTCCGCGGCTGCTGTGGATCATCATGCGCTACGCGTTCATCTGATGGTGCGCACGGTCCATGTCGTCGGCGCCGGGCTTGCGGGGCTGGCCGCCGCGGTGCGGCTCGCCGGGCGGGGAGCAGACGTGGTCGTGCACGAGGCCGCCGGACAAGCTGGCGGACGCTGCCGCTCCTACCACGATCCCGCGCTCGACATGGTCATCGACAACGGCAACCATCTGCTGCTGTCGGCTAATCATGCCGCGTTGGCGTTTCTCGCGACGATCGGTGCGGCCGACAGTCTGGTCGGGCCGCCCACGGCCGATTTTGCGTTCGCGGACCTCAAGAGCGGCGAGCGTTGGACGCTGCGCATCAATGCGGGCCGTCTGCCGTGGTGGATCTTCGACGCCAAACGCCGCGTGCCGGGGACTTCGCCGGGCGACTATCTGGCGTTCGCCCGGCTGCTGTGGGGTACCGGCGAGCGGACCATTTGCCAGGCGGTCAACTGCGCCGGGCCGCTCTACGACCGGCTGGCGCGTCCGTTGTTCTGTCGCCGCGCTCAACACCGAGCCGCAGGAGGCGAGCGCCGCGCTTGCCGGCGCGATCGTGCGCGAAACGCTGTTGCTCGGCGGCGCGGCCTGCCGGCCGCTGATTGCGCGCGACGGTCTCGGGCCCGCCTTCATCGAGCCGGCGTTGCGTCACCTGGAAGCGCGCGGCGTGCAGGTGCGGTTCGGTCAGCCGGTTGCGCGGGATCTCGAATTCGGGGACCGCGCGCGTGATCGGGCCTCGATTTCGGCGAGCGACAGGCATCGCGGTCGGGGAGGGCGATGCCGTTGTCCTCGCCGTCCCGCCGGTGGTGGCCACGGCGCTCGTTCCGAACCTCGCGGCGCCCAGCGAATTCCGCGCCATCGTCAATGCTCACTTCCGGATCGATCCGCCGCCAGCGCTTGCGCCGATCGTCGGTGTCGTCAATGCGACGACCGAATGGCTGTTCGCCTTTCCGGGCCGGTTGTCGGTGACGATCAGCGCCGCCGACCGGCTGCTCGACGTCGCGCGCGAGGAACTCGCCGAGACCATTTGGCGGGAAGTTGCGCAGGTGACGGGCCTTCCCAACGCGCTGCCGCCATGGCAAATCGTGCGCGAGCGCCGCGCCACCTTCGCGGCGACGCCGCGAGAGGATGCGCGGCGGCCCGGCGCCGCGACCGCATGGTCCAACCTGGTGCTGGCCGGCGACTGGACGCAGACCGGCCTGCCGGCGACGATCGAGGGTGCGATCCGCTCCGGCAACCGCGCCGCGGATTTGGTGTCGGCCCAACGCGGATGAATGGATCGTGACGCATGAACGGCGTGCCCGCAGCACCTGAGATGCCGGCTCCGGACAAGGCGGTGCTCGACCGCGGCATCGCGTCGGCAACCGCCGCGCTGCTCGACCGCCAGAAGCCGGACGGTCACTGGGTGTTCGAACTCGAGGCCGACGCCACCATTCCGGCCGAGTACGTGCTGCTGCGGCACTATTTCGGCGAGCCGGTCGACACCGAGCTCGAGGCCAAGATCGGCGCCTATCTGCGGCGCATCCAGAGCCGGCAGCATTTCGGCTGGCCGCTGTTCCACGGCGGCGCCTTCGACATGAGCGCGACCGTCAAGGCCTACTTCGCGCTCAAGATGATCGGCGACGATCCCGAAGCCGACCACATGCGGCTGGCCCGAACGGCAGTGCAGGCGTATCCCGGGGGCGCCGCGCGCTGCAACGTGTTCACGCGCGCGCTGCTCGCGATGTACGGCTTCCTGCCCTGGCGCAGCGTGCCGGTAATGCCGGTCGAGATCATGCTGCTGCCGAGCTGGTTTCCGTTTCATCTCAACAAGATTTCGTACTGGGGCCGCACCGTCATCGTGCCGCTGCTGGTGCTGATGACGCTCAAGCCCAAGGCCAAGAACCCGCGCGGCGTGCGGATCGACGAATTGTTCGAGGAGCCGCCCGAGACCATCGGCCCGCCCAAGCGCGCGCCGCATCAGAAGCGCGGCTGGTTCGCATTCTTCGCCACGACCGACGCGCTCCTGCGCCTCGCTGAGCCGTACATGCCGAAGGCGTCCCGGCAGCGCGCCATCGACGCCGCCGTCGCCTGGGTGGGCGAGCGTCTCAACGGTGAGGACGGGCTCGGCGCGATCTACCCGGCGATGGCCAACAGCGTGATGATGTACGACGTGCTCGGCTATCCGGAGGATCATCCGCAGCGGGCAATAGCGCGGCGTTCTCTCGATAAGCTGCTCGTGATCCATGCGGACGAAGCGTATTGCCAGCCTTGCGTGTCGCCGATCTGGGACACCGGGCTCGCCTGTCACGCGCTGCTCGAGACCGGTGACGAACGCGCGCAGGCGAAGGTTCAGCAGGCGCTAAATTGGCTCACGCCGATGCAGGTGCTCGACGTGAAGGGCGACTGGGCGGCGCGGTGTCCAAACGTGCGGCCCGGCGGCTGGGCGTTCCAATACGCCAATCCGCACTACCCCGATGTCGACGACACCGCGGTGGTCGCAATGGCGATGGATCGCGCGCAGGGCACAAGTCCCGGGAGCGATTTCGCCCCGGCGATCGCGCGGGCCAGGGAATGGATCTACGGCCTGCAGAGCAAGAACGGCGCCTGGGGCGCGTTCGATGCCGATAACGAGTTCCACTATCTCAACAACATCCCGTTCGCCGACCACGGCGCGCTGCTCGACCCGCCGACCGAGGACGTTACCGCGCGCTGCCTGTCGATGCTGGCGCAGTTGGGCGACACCGCGGAGAAGACCCCGGCGGTCAAACGTGCGATCGACTATTTGCGCCGCACGCAGTTGCCGGAGGGCAGCTGGTACGGCCGGTGGGGGATGAATTACATCTACGGCACCTGGTCGGTGCTGTGCGCGCTCAACGCCGCGGGTGTCTCCGATGCGGCGCCCGAGATGCGCAAGGCGGCGGCCTGGCTGGTCCGCATCCAAAATCCCGACGGCGGCTGGGGCGAGGGCGGCACGAGCTACAAGCTCGACTACCGAGGCTACGAGCGCGCGCCGAGCACTGCGTCACAGACCGCCTGGGCGTTGCTCGGCCTGATGGCGGCGGGTGAGGTCGATCATCCGGCAGTGGCGCGCGGCATCGACTATCTCGCGCGCACGCAAGACGCCGACGGCTTCTGGAACGAGCCGCAATACACCGCGACCGGCTTCCCGCGGGTGTTCTACCTGCGCTATCACGGCTACCCGAAATTCTTCCCGCTTTGGGCGCTCGCGCGCTATCGCAACCTGAAGAGCGGCAACGCCCGCACCGTGTCGTTCGGGATGTAGTGACGCAACCTTGCTGCTAATGCGTAGTTGACTCATATCAATGGGTCACCGCAGGGCGCATCCTAGCGTTACCGGAAAATGGGAGCCAAGCGATGCAAGCCGCCGATGTCATGATATCGAACGTCATTACGGTTGGGCCGGACGCTCAGCTTCAGGATGTTGCGCAGACGCTCCTGACAAACCGGATCAGTGGCATGCCGGTCGTCGCGCCGGATGGCCGGTTGGTCGGCATCGTGAGCGAGGGCGACCTGATGCGCCGCGTCGAAATCGGGACCGGCCGGCATCGGTCCTGGTGGCTCGCGATATTGACCGGTCGCGAGGTGCTGGCCGCCGAATACGTCAAGGAGCATTCCCGCAAGGTCTCCGACGTGATGACGCAAGAGGTTATCACGGTGACGCCCGAGACGCCGCTGTACGACATCGCGACGCTGCTGGAGCGCAACGGCATCAAGCGCGTGCCGGTGGTAAAGGACGGCAAGGTGGTCGGTATCGTCAGCCGCGCCAATCTGCTACAGGCGCTGGCCGGTCACCGGACGCCGATCGAGGGCCGTGCGCCCAGTGATACGGCGATCCGCGAGAGCGTCATGGCGCGGCTGAACAGCGAGCCGTGGAGCCGGCCCACGCTCATCAATGTGACCGTGCAGGACGGCAACGTCGAACTCTGGGGGATCGTGGATACACAGGTCGAGAAGAAGGCGGTGCGGGTTGCGGCCGAAGTCACGCCGGGCGTGCGCGCCGTCAGCGACCACCTGATCGTCCGGCCGCTGGAGTCCGGCATTTAGACCGCTCTTGGCTCGCTGGCGCGTGCGTCAAGGCGGCCTCGAGCCGCGACATGACGGCGGCAACGCCAACAGGTGCAGGAAGGTGTTCACATGTCGAAGCTGAAGATCGAGCAGGGCGAGTGGGTGGTCGTGTGCGATGGCCGCAAGGCTCTGATCCTCGAGAATATCGGTGATCATATCTCGCCGAACTTGCGCACGGCCGAGATTCGCGAGCAGCCCAACGCATCGACGCATGAGCAAGGTACCGACAGCCCGGGCCGGGTGTATTCCTCGGTCGGCACTGCGCGCAGCAGCGTCGAGCAGACCGACTGGCATGATGAAGCCGAGCGGGAATTTCTCAACGGATTGGCTGGTCGCCTCGATGCAGCGCTGCGCAACGGCGAAACCAAGTCGTTGATCGTGGTCGCGGCGCCGCGCGCGCTTGGCATGCTGCGCCGGGTCTATACGGCCTCGGTTCGCGCTGCGGTGCGGGATGAACTCGACAAGGACTTGGTGAAGATGCCGGTCTACGAGATCGAGAAGCGGCTGTTCTCCTGATGCGGGCTGCCCGCGGCAGATTGGCTAGGCCGGTCATCACCATCGAAGAAAATGGGGTAAGAACGGAGTCGGCGCGGCTTGGTCGCGCTGCTTTCCTTGGCAGACCTGGAGTTCCGTCGCCATGACAACTCTGCGCTTCGCGGTTCTTGCCGTCGCCATCGCCGTCTCGCCGGCGTCCGCGCAGGACTGGCCGTCCGGCACGGTGCGGGTCGTGGTGCCGTATGCGGCCGGCGGCCCGGTCGATGTGCCGGCGCGGCTGTTGATCGAGCGGCTGACGGCGCAGACCAAAGGCACGTTCATCCTGGAGAACCGGCCTGGCGCCGGCGGCTCGATCGGTCTGCAGTCCGTCGTGCAGTCGCCGCCCGATGGCAGCACGTTCCTGTTCACCACCTCGTCGGTGACGATGGTGCCGGTGATCTACCCGAAGCTCGGGTTCGATCCGCTGCGCGATCTCACACTGATCTCGCTGATCACCGAGATACCGATCACCGTAGCGGTGCGGGCCGATCACCCGGCCCGCGACTTTGCCGATTTGATTGCGCGAGCCAAGGCCAATCCCGGCAAGTTCACGTTCGCATCGGGCGGGGTCGGCACCGGCAATCATATGGCCGGCGAACTGATGAAGAAGATGGCCGGCATCGACATGTTGCACGTGCCGTTCCGCGGCACCGCGCCGGCGATGACGTCGCTGTACGCGGGCGACATCGACATTCTTTTCGTCAGCACGATCGAAGCGGTGCCGCACGCGCGCCAGGGGCGCATCCGGGTTCTGGGCGTGGGCACGCCGCAGCGGATGCCGGAACTGCCGGATTCGCCGCCGATCGCGGACGTCATACCGGGCTATGCCGCGACCAACTGGTATGGGTTGTTCGGCCCGCGCGGCTTGCCGGCTGGCATCGTGGCGCGCCTGCAATCCGAACTGCCGAAGGTGCGCGACGATCCGACCGTCAAGGAACGGAGCGCGGTCATTGGCATGACGATGATGCTGACGACGCCCGAGGTGCTGCGCGCGCGGGTCGAGGCCGAGGTGCCGCGCTGGAAGCAGCTCATTCCGACGATCGGCCTCAAGGTCGACTAGCAGCGGACCGCTCGGCGAGACCAAGCTCGGTCAAGATGGCGACCGCCTCGGCGGGGCCGGCCGCGATCCGGCAGCCGGCGGCCGCGAGCGCCGCGAGCTTGGCCGCTGCGCCCTCGCGCGCGCTGCCGACGAGCGCGCCGGCATGGCCCATCTTCTTCTCCGCGGGCGCATGACGGCCGACCACCATCGCGACCACGGGCTTCGGGAACGATCTGGCTGCGTCCGCGAACGCGTACTCCTTGTCGCCCCCGATCTCGCCGCAGTACAGCACCGCTTCGGTTTCCGGGTGGTGCGCGAGCGCGGCGAGATATTCGTGCGGATTGCGTCCGATCACCGCATCGCCGCCGATATGGGCGACCAGCGTCTGACCGATGCCGGCGAGCGTGAGTTGTCGCACCATCGCGAGTGCGAGCGTGCCGCTGCGTACGATCATGGCGACGCGGCCGGGCCGGCAGAAGCTCGGTGCGATCGAGCCGATCAGGCCGCGTCCCGGCACGTAGATGCCGAGCGTATTGGGACCGACCAGCCACGAACCGGCGGCGCGCGCCCTGGCGGCCGCCTCGATGGCGTCGTGCACCGGTACGTATTCGGCCACCGCTACGATCGTGCGAATGTGCGCGGCGGCGCATTCGGCGATGGCGTCGCGTACGCCTTCTGCCGGGGTGTATAGCACCGCGATATTCGCCTTCGCCGGCAGGTCGGCGACCCGGTCGTAGAGCGGCAGGCCGTCCATCGTCTCGCCGCCGCGGCCGAGTGCGACCCCGGCGACGACCGGCGTGCCGGTGCCGACAAGGCCCGCGACTTGGTTGCGGGCATAGCGCCCGGTCGGATTGATCACCACGACGCGCCAGGGCTCGGCGTCGAGAAACGGCAGGCGCTCGGGCCCCGACATGTTAGTATCTCCGGAAGGTGGGTGTGCGGTGGGAAGGAAGCGGGGGCATTATGCGTCTTGCCGAGAGCGATGGAAAAGCCTTGTTGCGCCGGCACGGCCTCGCGGTCCCGCGCGGCGTGCTGCTGCGCGCGGGCGAACCGGCGCCGGCCGACGCAGCGGAATGGGCCGGGCACATGCTCAAGGCCCAGGTGCTGGACGGCGGGCGTGGCAAGCGCGGGCTGGTGCGCCGGCTCGCTGACCTTTCGGCGCTGGCGGAGGCGCGGCAGCAAATCGCCGCCGACCGCGGCGTCGGCGATGCGCCGATCCTGCTCGAGGAGGCGGTCGCGATCGCGCAGGAAATCTATCTGGCGGTGAGCGTGAACGGCACCCAGCAATGTCTTGAGCTTCTGGTCGCCCCGCAAGGCGGCGAGGATGTCGAGCGGGCGGGGGGCCTCACCCGCATTCCGCTCGACCCGCTGACGCCGACCACGGCCGGCGCGCTGTATCCGGCGCTCAGGCGGGCATTTCCGCCCGATGTCGCGTCCCGGCTCGCCCGCTACGCGGCGCGGCTGCCGGAGATCGCGCGGCGCGAGGACTTGGACCTTCTGGAGATCAATCCGTTGGCGCTCACCGCCGACGGCCGGTTCATTGCCTGCGACGCCAAGATCATCCGCGACGACAGCGCGGACGACCGCCACGACCGGAGCGATTTTCCCCTCAGCCGTGCGCTCGAAGCCCGCGCCATGACGCCGCTCGAACGCGAGGCGCACGATCTCGGTTTCCAACTGGTCGAGATGGACGGCGACATCGCGCTCGTCACCTCGGGGGCCGGCCTCGGCATGATGATGATCGATCTCCTGGCCGACCATGGCCTGACGGCCGCGTGCTTCATGGACAACCTGCGCGGGGCGCCCGACGAGACCATGACGGAACGGCTGCACATCGCGCGGGCCATCGCGCAACGACCGCAGGTGAAGGGGATCGTGTTCCAGACGGTGCTGTCGTCGCGCTCGCTGGCCGAACGGGTCGAGGCTCTGCTCGGTTGGCTGGCGGCCGAGCCGCTGCCGAAGCCGCTGTTCGTCGGCATCGCGGCCGGCCATGCGGCCGCCCGCAAGATGAGCGCCGAAGCTGCGGTCGCGAAGCTTGCCGAGGTCGGCGTTTCCGCATTCACCGATCCGGTAGAGCTTGCGCGCGCAGCGGCCACGACGCTGGGAGCGACGCCACGCGACGCGTCCCACGGACAGGGACGGATAGGTTAGTGCTCGCGCCGCGCGTCCTGTCGGTTGACAAATTTCTCGTCCAACACCCGGCAAACAAGGGAAATGCCAGATGCCAAAGGTCGAATGGATCGTCGAAGAGCTCGTTACCGCCAACCGCATCCTCGCACGCGAGGGCATTGTCGATTCGTTCGGCCATATCAGCGCCCGCCATCCTGACAACCCGCAGCGCTACCTGCTGTCGCGCTCACGCGCACCCGACTGCATCGAGGCGGCGGACATCATGGAGTTCACCCTCGACGGTACGCCCGTCGACGCCCAGGGACGCGCGCCCTATCTCGAGCGGTTCATTCACGGCGCGCTCTACGAGGCGCGGCCCGACGTGATGTCGGTGGTCCACAATCACAGCGAAAGCGTGATCCCGTTCGGCGTGACCGGCCCGAAGATCAAGCCGATCTTCCACATGGGCGCTTCGATCGGCCACGAGGTCCCGGTCTGGGACTCGCACGACCATTTCGGCGATACGGCGCTGCTGGTGGAGAACATGGAGATGGGGCGCGATCTCGCGAAGTATATGGGGGCGGGGGCGACCGCGCTGATGCGCGGCCATGGCGCCACGGTGGTGGGGCGCAATGTCCGCCACGCCGTGTACGTCTCGGTCTATCTCGAGGTCAACGCGCGGCTGCAGAAGGAGGCGATGGCGATGGGGAGCATCAAGTTCCTCACGTCCGGCGAGGTCGACAAGGTCGCGCAGCGCACCGGGCCATACGGCATCAATCGGGCCTGGGAAAACTGGTGCGGCCGCGCCGGCCGCGAAATGCAGCCGGATCAAAACTGAGGCCTCGTCTGGCGCTTGCAGGGCAGCGCTTCTCCGGCACGGGATATGCCAAACTCGGAAGGGAAACGGAGTGACAGGTTTCATGCGGCGACGCTTGCTGGGCTATCTGGCGCTGATGCTGACTGGGATTTTCGCCAATCCCGGTCTCTTGCCGGCGCAAACCTATCCCGACCGAACCGTGCAGATCGTGGCGTCGTATCCGGCCGGCTCGCCTCCCGACACCATCGCCCGGATTCTATCGTCTGCGATGCAGGACAGTTTCAAGCAAAGCGTGGTGGTTGAGAACAGGTCGGGAGGCGGTGGCAACATCGGCGCCGCGGCGGTCGCCAGAGCGGTCCCCGACGGCTACACGCTCTTGGTTTCCGCCAATGGCCCGGTTGCGGTCAACAAGGCGCTCTATGACAACATGCCATATGACTCCGAGCGCGACCTCGCGCCGATCTCGTTGCTGGTTTCCGCGCCGCTTGTCCTGGTCGTCGATCCCAAACTGCCGATCAAGTCGCTCGACGAATTCATTGCCTATGCGCGGCAGAATCCAAACAAGTTCTCCTATGCCACGACTGGCAGCGGAAGCGCAGTGCACTTGACCATGGAGTTGTTGCGGACCCGCGAGGGACTCGACGTTGTTCACGTCCCTTATCGTGGATCGGCTGAGGCCATCAACGACATCGCCACCGGACGGATTCAGGGCATGTTTGCGATCGCGTCCGGGGTGGTGTCGCAAGTCAAGGCCGGGCGGTTGCGCGCGATCGTGGTGACGGGCAAGACGCGGCTGCCGGCATTGCCTGACGTTCCGTCAACCTACGAAGCCGGACATCCGGTGCTGGAATCGGCAGCCTGGATCGGTCTTCTGGCGCCCGCCAATACACCAGGCGCGATCATCGGACAAATTCAGGCCGAAGCCGCCAAGGCGTTGAAGGAACCGCAGACCGTCGCGAAACTGCAGCAGCAGGGCTACGAGATCGTGTCCGACAGTCCGGCGGAATTTAGCGCGTTCATTCGTCGAGAGACCGAGAAGTGGACGGCGGTGATCAAGCAGGTCGGAGCAAGAGCACAATGACGGTCGAGTGCAAGAGCCTGGAGGATGTGCGCGCCAACATCGATCGGCTTGACCGCGCCATCATTCCGCTGCTCGCCGAGCGCGGCGCGTATGTGCTGCAAGCCGCTCGGTTCAAACCCGATGTTGCCGACGTGCCGGCACCGGCGCGCGTCGAGGACGTGATCCGCAATGTCCTGAAACTGGCGCACGAGTACGGCGCCATGCCGGACGTCGTCGAGAAGACCTACCGGGCGATGATTGCGGCATTCATCGCGGCAGAGCATCGCGAGCATCAGGAAATCTGGAAGAGCCGCTGAACCGGACGACGCGGGCGGGCTTGCTCTCAGCACGAGCGCTTGGACTGGAGATCACATTCGGGTATTCCATGTCCCGGGAACAATCGCCCAGCGTGAGGCGGATCGCCCAAAAAGGGGAGCGGGACTAACCTATGGCTGCCTTTACCATGCCGTCGGAACGGGTTGACCCGAGCGCGCCTAAGGCCGCCGCAAGCCCCATTCTGGTGGTCGAGGATATCGTCAAGCGGTTCGAGACGCCCGACGGTGTGCTCACCGCCATCGATCACGTCTCGCTCGACGTCATGCCGGGGGAGTTCCTGGGGGTGATCGGGCCGTCCGGCTGCGGCAAATCGACCCTGTTCAACGTCATCGGCGGCCTGCTCGACGGCTACGAGGGGACCGTCAAGGTCGCGGGCGAGCGGGTCCACGGGCCGCACGCTTCGATCGGGATGATCTTCCAGGAGGAATCGACCTTCCCTTGGCGCACCGTGATCGACAACGTGGCCTTCCCGCTGGAAGTCGCCGGCATGGAGAAATCGGAGCGATACGACCGCGCCCGGCATTTCGTCGGCCTGGTCGGACTCGACGGCTTCGAGCGGCGGTATCCGGCCGAACTGTCCGGCGGCATGCGGCAGCGGGTGTCGATGGCGCGGACGCTCGCCGCCGAGCCGAAGATTCTGTTGATGGACGAGCCGTTCGCCTCGCTCGACGAGCAGACCCGGCTGCTGCTGGGTGACAAGGTCCTGCAAATTCAGCAGCAGCTCCAGCAGACGACACTGCTCATCACCCACAACATCACCGAGGCGGTGCAACTCTCCGACCGCATCCTGGTGATGACCTACCGGCCCGGCCGGACCAAGCGCATGGTCGAGATCAAGCTGCCACGGCCGCGCACCTCGGAAATCGTATCGAGCGAAGCGTTTGGCCGCTACGTGGCGCAGATCTGGGCCGACCTGCGCGAGGAAGCGACCAAGGGCCTGCGCGAGGAGGAGAGCCAGAAGCTGCGAGAGGGCGACAGGCGATGACCACCACGGTCGCCGCGCTATCGAAGAACCGCTATGTGCCGGCCGCGCTCGGCGTCGCTTCGCTCGTGGTCGCGCTGGTGCTCATCGAGCTGCTGATCCGCGTCAACGTCATCAACCGTTTCATCGTGCCGATGCCGTCCGACATCATCGCCGCCTTTCCGCGCGTGATCGTCGAGGAGGATGTGCTCAGCCGCTTTTTGCTGACCGCCGGCGAGGCATTCTCGGCGTGCATCCTGGTCACCTTCTTCGGCGTCGCGGGCGGCGCGCTGCTTTACCGCTATCATACCCTGCGGCTCGCCACCGAAACCTGGGTGGCGGCGGTCGCGGCGGCGCCGCTGGTGCTGATGTATCCGCTCTACCTGGTGATCTTCGGCCGCAGCGCGCTCACCATCGTGATGATGGGGTTCACGGCGGGACTGGCGCCGATCATTCTCAAGACGCTGGAAGGCTTGTCCGGTACGCGGCGGGTGCTGATCAATGTGGGGAAGAGCTTCAACCTGACGCCCTCCCAGCAATTCTGGAAGATCATGTTCCCGGCGGCGTTGCCGACGATCTTCGTCGGCTTGCGGCTCGGGCTGATCTTCTCGCTCATCAACATCGTCGGTGTCGAGTTCCTGATCAATTTCGGCGGGCTCGGGCAACTGATCAACGAGCTTGCCGAGCGCTATGATCTGCCGGGGACCTACGCGGCGATTTGTTTCGTGATCCTGATCAGCGTGTGCGTTTTCGTCCTGATGGAAAGGCTGGAGCGATGGCTGAGACCGGTCGACTGACACTTCCGGCTTCCAAGCCGCTGCTGGGCGCGGATTGATCAGGTCACGCAATTGCGCATTGCGATCATCGTCGCCGTCGTGGTGATCTGGGAGCTCGTTTCGGCGTCGGGACTGCTCTATCGCGACGTGGTGCCGTCGCTGGTCAACATCGGCAAGGCGCTCTACCTCACGCTGGCCGATCCGACGTTCTATTTCCATCTCTACACGACCTTCTACGAGATCGGCATCGCAATGGTGATCGGCGGCGTCGCCGGGCTCGCGGCCGGCATCGTGCTGGGCGGCTCGAAGTTCATGTCGCGCGCCTACGAGGCCTATCTCTACTATCTCGGGCCCTGCCCGAAGATCATCTTCTTCCCGATCATGATCATGTGGTTCGGCGTCGGCCCCGGATCGAAGGTGGCGATGGGCGCGATCTCCTGCTTCTTCCCGGTGGCGCTCAACGTCGCCGGCGGAATGCGCGAGATCGACAAGGTGCTGATCCGCGTCGGCAAGAGCTTCCGCCTCAACACCTGGCAGATGGTCACCAAGATTTATCTGCCGGCGATGCGGCATCCCGTCATCAATGGCGTCCGGCTCGGGCTGGGCGTGGCGCTGATCGGCACGCTGCTTGCGGAGACCAAGCTCTCCAACCGCGGTATCGGCTTCCTGGTGATCCAAGCCTACAGCATCTTCAACATGCCACAGATGTATGCGTTGCTGATCATCCTGTTCGTGATCGCGATCGGGGCCAACGAGATCATCGGGCGGGTCGGCGGGCTCGCCAGCATCCGCCGGTCCTAACCGGCGCTCCGCGCGCCGCAGAGGTGTCCCATGTCTGCAGTTGGATCTGGGGCGCCAGCGGCGATACAGCCGCTCCAGTTGCCGTCGCATCGGGATCCGTATTACGGCGGCGCCTGGCAGGAGCCGAAATCGCCGCGCTACGTCGACACCATCAGCCCTGGAACCGGCGAGTCGCTGGGTAAGGTGATCGACGGCTCGGTTGCCGACGCCGAAGCCGCCATCGCCGCCGCCAAGTCCGCATTCAAGGAGTGGCGGCGGGTGCCGCCGCTCGAGCGGGCCAAGCTGCTGCGCAAGATCGCCGATGTGCTGCGTCAGAACGGCGAAGAACTCGCGATGATCGACGCCGCCGATTGCGGCAACCCCTACGCCGAGATGGTGCGCGACGCGCAGGCCGGCGCGGCGCAGCTCGATTTCTATGCCGGGCTCGTGACCGAGATGAAGGGCGCCTCCATTCCGATGGGGCCGGACGCGGTCAATTTCTCGGTGCGCGAGCCGTTCGGCGTCGTCGGCCGCATCATTCCGTTCAACCATCCGTTCATGTTCGTCGCCGGCAAGTCGGCGGCGCCGCTGGCGGCCGGCAACACGATCGTGGTGAAGCCGCCCGAGCAGGCGCCGCTATCGTCGCTGCGGCTCGCCGAACTGATCGACGGTATCCTGCCGCCGGGCGTATGGAATCTCGTTCCCGGCGGCAAGGAGGTCGGGCAGGTGCTGGCGAGCCATCCGGACGTGGCGAAGGTGGCGCTGATCGGCAGCGTGCCGACCGGACGCGCGGTCATGAAGGCGGCCGCCGACACGCTCAAGCCCGTTACCCTCGAGCTCGGCGGCAAGAACGCGCTGATCGCGTTTCCGGACGCCGATCTCGAGGCGGTTTCGGTCGCCATCGTCGACGGCATGAACTTCACCTGGTGCGGGCAGTCCTGCGGTTCGACCAGCCGCGCTTTCGTGCACGAGCGCATCTACGACCAGGTACTGGCGCGTGTGCGGCACTCCATCAAGCGCTACAAGCCCGGCATCCCGACCGATCCCAGGACCACGATGGGGGCGATCGTCAGCAAGCAGCAATACGAGCGGGTGCTGGGCTACATCGAGGCCGGCATCGCGGACGGCGCCCGGCTCATCACGGGCGGCAAGCGGCCGGCCGATCCCTATCTCGCCAACGGCTTCTACGTCGAACCCACCATATTCGCCGACGTCAGCATGGACATGCGGATCGGCAAGGAGGAAATCTTCGGGCCCATTCTGTCGATCTTCAAATGGCGGCACGAAGCCGCCATGCTGGAGCAGGTCAACGCGGTCGAGTACGGCTTGACCTGCGCGATCTGGACCAACGATCTCGTCACCGCGCACCGGGTGGCGGGCGAGGTCGAGGCCGGCTTCGTCTGGATCAACGATGTCTCCAAGCACTTCCTCGGCGCGCCGTTCGGCGGCTACAAGCAGTCCGGCATCGGCCGCGAGGAGGGGATCGAAGAATTGCTGAGCTTCACGCGGGAAAAGAACATCCACGTGAACCTGAAGAAGCGTAGCGGGCATTGAACGGTTGCGGATCGCCCGCGCGCGCGTTTCTTCACCCTCCCCTGGAGGGGGAGGGTCGCTCGCCTGAGCGAAGCGAAGGCGGGCGGGTGGGGTGACCTCTCCATCCATCACCCGACCCCGCCGCTCACTGCGTTCGCGCTCGACCCTCCCTCTCCAGGGGAGGGTGACTGAAATGCTGGCGCAGGCGACTGGAATCACACCCTTGCCATCGCGCGGACTTCGCGCGGGAACAGGTCGTCGATCGTCATCCGGCGGTGCGTGACGCCCTGGTCGTGACAGAAGCGGCAGAACGCCTCGATCGTCGGTCCGGTTCGGCTCGACCCCGTAGGGATACGGATCGGGTCCGTAAGCCTGGACAATCTCGTCGGCCATCGCAGCCGCCCACGGCAGCGGAATGCGGGCGCAGGTGAAGTCGCGCAGCCGCGCAGCGCAGCGGTTCTTCGCCTCGTCGAACATCTTGGTCAGGTTCATCGCGATCCACGGATGCTGCTCGAACGCGGCGCGCCGCATCGTCATCAGGTGCATGATCGGGAAGATGCCGGTCTTCTTGAAGTAGCGCTCTTCCTCGGCGCGATAGTCCGGAAACAGCCGGACCACGGCGCCGCCCGGCGCGAACGCATTCGGCGCGCGGGCCGAGATCACCGCGTCGACCTCGCCGCTCGCCAGCATGGCGTTGAGGCTGGTCTCCGGGCGGCTTTCGTAGCGCATGCCCGCCGGGAGATTGAGCGTCACCTTCTCCATCCGGCCGGGTTCGTTGACGCCGGCCTGCAGCCAGCGAATCTTGGTGAGATCGACGCCGTATTCCTCGGCCAGGAAGCCACGCACGTAGATGCCGGCGGTCTGCGCCCATTCGGGAATTCCGACGGTGCGGCCTTCCAGATCCTTCGCGGTCCGGATGCCGCGGTCGCCGCGCACATAGATCGCGGAATGGCGATGCACGCGGGAGGGAAATACCGGGATCGCCACCATCCCGGCGGCGTCCTGCGAGGTGAGCGAGATGTACTTGCCGAACGAAAGCTCGGAGACGTCCCATTCCATCGAGCGGGTGAAGCGGAAGGTGATCTCCTCGATCGACGGGAAGACCAGCGTGGTGAGCGCGATGCCGTCGGCGCGAACGATGCCCTGCGCGATCTCGCGCACGTGCTCGTAGTCGGAGATCGCCAGCGTGAGATGCACGAGCGCGGTGCCGCCGCTGGTGACGATCTGCGGACTGCGCAGGTCGGCCGAGCGGCCGTTGGCGGGCGTCTGGGTGGTCATGTGGCGCTCCCGGAGCGTTGCGTGCGGCGTCGTGCTACCGGGATGCCGAGTAGTGGGCAAGCGCCGCGAGATCGTTGTCGGACAGGTTCGCGACGGCGCTGCTCATGATGGTGTCGGCGCTCGGGCGGGTGCCGTCGCGGTAGGACTTCAAGGCGTAGATCAGGTAGTCGATCCGCTGTTTCGCGATCCGGGGGATCTGATCCGCACCCTCCAGGTTCGCCCCGTGGCAGGACGCGCAAGCCTTGGCCTTGGCCAGTTCGGCGCCGCGCTGGACGAGCGCGGGATCGATCTTTTCGCCGCTCGGCTTGGGCGGCAGCTTGGCGTAGTACGCGCCGAACGCATTCAGGTCGTTGTCGGTGAGGTCCTTGACGATCGGCGCCATCGCCTCGACCTTGCGCACGCCCTCGCGCATCAGGAACAGCTGGTTCAGCACGAAGAACGCCGGCTGGCCGGCGAGCGACGGAATGTTCTCGATCTGGGAATTGCCGTCGTCGCCGTGGCAGGCGCCGCAGAGCGTGAGCTTCTCGGCAAACGCCGCATTCTGCGCATGGGCGCCGCCCGCACAGACGATAGCGGCCGCCAGTCCGAGGACTGCCGGCCGCCAGCGAGATTCGGTGACGTGCATCAAGCGATCACTACCGGGAGGCCTGCTTCGGCGCGCCATACGAGATGCGGTAGGTCGCGCCGTTGAAGTCGTCCGAAACGAGCAGCGAGCCGTCCGCCATCTGGAACACATAGGCGGGCCGGCCGTAGAACTCGTTCTTGGCGGCGTCGAGCAGACCGGTCAGGAACGGCTCGATCTTGGCGGTGCCGTTCGGCTGGATGCGGGCGATCGGCACGTCGTAGCCGAACTTAGCTTCGCGATTCCACGAACCATGCCGCGCGATGAAGGCGACGTTCTGGTAGGTCGCCGGGAGCATCTTGCCGGTGTAGAACTTGATGCCGAGGGCACCGGCATGTGGTCCGAGCAGTGCAACCGGCATGACCACGCCGGCGCACGGATTCGAGTCGCTTGATGTCCGGGTCGGCGATGCCCATGGCATGGCAGTAGGGGAAGCCGAAATTGGCGCCCTCCTGGCCCTTGGCGACGCGATCGAGTTCGTCCTCCGGCCCGGTCATTGCCGGCCCAGTCGCGGCCGTTGTCGGTGAAGTAGAGCTCCTTGGTCACCGGGTGCCAGTCGAAGCCGACCGTGTTGCGCACGCCGCGCGCGACGATCTCCATGCCGGTGCCGTCGGCGTTGTAGCGGCGGATCTGGCCGTGCGTGCCCGGATTGATCTCGCAGATATTGCAGTTGGCGCCGACCTGCACGTAGATCTTGCCGTCCGGTCCGAACGCCGACGTACTTCCAATTGTGATGGATCGTGTCCGGCAGATTGTACTTGTCGGTCAGGTCGACCGGCGTGCCGGGATTGTCGAGATTGGCCTCGATGTTGTCGTAGCGCAGCACCTTGTTGATGGCGAACACGTAGAGCGAGCCGTCCTTGAAGGCGAGGCCGTTCGGCTGCGTCAGGCCGGAGAGCAGCGTCTTGACCTCGCGCTTGCCGTCCTTCTTGGTGATCGCATAGACGCGGCCGATCACCCGCGTGCCCATGAACATGGTGCCCTTGTCGCCCATCACCATGGTGCGGCCGCCGGGATGGCCGTGCGACCAGACT
This sequence comes from uncultured Alphaproteobacteria bacterium, assembly GCA_963807865.1. Lineage (GTDB taxonomy): Bacteria > Pseudomonadota > Alphaproteobacteria > Rhizobiales > Xanthobacteraceae > VAZQ01. The sequence continues at coordinate 48,564 of CAWEDK010000020.1, forward strand.
TCGGCTTTGAAGCCGGCCGGCAGCTTGATCTTGTCGAGCGGCAGCTTATCGAGCGACGTCACCGTCGGCGGGCTCGGATGCGGGCGAAGAGTGTTGGCCTGGCCGCTCTTGTCGGGTTTGGTCACATCCAGCGGGCTGAAGCCGGGCGGTGCACTGCGCGATGGCAGGGCCTGCGGCGATCAGCAGCCCGAGGGCGCCGGCAAGCAGTGCGGTGCGATACGATGAGAGACGGTCGGTCATCCATTTCCTCCCTGTTTTTTTGAAACTAGTCGTATTGAAACCAGTCGTTTGACACGGGAGCAGGTGAAAACTCCCGAGGCTGGTTCGGATTGTGTCCCGAGCCGCAGTGTCCAATACGCGCCGCGCGAGCGCAACCGGGAATATCCGCGTCGGAAAGCCCCGGTCCAGGCTACATGCGGCGGTAGTTATACGGCGCGTCGGCCTGCACCGCCGCGATCTCCGCCACCCGTGCATGATCGGGAGCGAGATGGCAGACCGGATCGGTGGCAGCGGCGTCGCCGGTCAGCGCGAACGCCTGGCAGCGGCAGCCGCCGAAATCCTGTTCGCGCTTCGGACAGCTCGCGCACGGCTCCTTCATCCAGGCGGTGCCGCGGAAGGCGTTGAAGGCCGGCGAATCCGCCCAGATGTCGGCGAGCGAATGCTCGCGCACGTTCCAGAATTCGAGGCCCGGGATCAATTCGGCGGCGTGGCACGGCAGCACCTTGCCGGACGGCGTGACGTTGAGCGAGCGGCGGCCCCAGCCGCCGAGGCAGGGCTTCGGCAGCCGCGCGTAATAGTCCGGCACCACCGCGTCGATGACGATCCGTCCGTGGTGCCGCGTGCGCAGTTCCTCGACCGCGGCGGCGGCGCGCATCGACCTGCTCGCGGGTCGGCATCAGCATGGCGCGGTTCTTGAGCGCCCAGCCGTAATATTGCACATGCGCGATTTCGACGCGGCTTGCGCCGAGCGCGAGCGCCAGATCGACCATGTCGGCGACGTGATCGATATTGGCGCGGTGCATCACGGCGTTGACGGTGAGCGGCAGCTTGCGCCGCACCACGTCGGCGGCGAACGCACGCTTGCGCGCGAATGCGCCCTTATAGCCGGCGATATGATCGGCGGATTGCTCGACGCTGTCCTGGATGGAGACCTGCACGTGATCGAGGCCGGCGTCGTACGAGCAGGCCCAGCGTCTTGTCGGTGATGCCGACGGCGGAGGTGATGAGATTGGTGTAGAGGCCGGCGTCGTGCGCTGCCGTGGTCATCTCGACGAGGTCGCGCCGCGCACCGGGCTCGCCGCCCGAGAGGTGCACCTGCAGCACGCCGAGCGCTGCCGCTTCTTGAAAGACGCGCGTCCAGGTCGCGGTATCGAGTTCGTCCGCTGCGTGGATCGAGCGCGATCGGATTGGAGCAGTAGGGGCAGCCGAGCGGGCAACGGTGCGTCAATTCGGCCAGGAGGCCGAGCGGCTTGTGCAACGGTATCGTGCCGGATGCCACGCGCGGTGATTCCATTGAGTTTTTTGCGGTGACCGGCGTCGCGCTGGCCAACCGCGTCTTGGTCGCCTCTTTGCAATGTAGAGGCGTGGCTGCCCGGCACAAGCCCAGCCCGCCGGGCGAACACGGTCACAATTCCAACAGGCGCTTGTCGGCGAGGCCGCGCAGCAGCGTCGTCACGTCGGTTTGGATGCGCTCGCGCGGCGCGTTGAAGGTCTTCGCCAGGTCGTCGACGATCTCGCCGAACGTCGCCTCGCCGGTGCATCGCTTGACGATCTCGACCGCAATCGCATCGGCCTTGAACACCCGTTCGGGCGCCAGCAGCACCCAGCCGCCTTGCGCCTCGCTGTGCGTGAGCCGCACGCCGCGCGGGAGGCGCGGCTTGGCGTCAGGGGGAATTTGTCCGTCGTCCGTCACAGGAACTCGTCTCCGTGCCCACTGGCGCAGGAACCGCTTGTGTTATACGACAAATCATCCCCGAAAAACCTAAAGCCGATCAGGAGAACGCGATGCGCACGCTTGGGCCGATGTCAAAAACCGCATTTGGGTTCCTGGTTGCGGCTGCTTGTCGCGGCCGGCTCTGGCGCGTCCGCCGAGGCGCAGGACTACCCGAACCGGCCGGTGACGATCATCTCGCCGGCGGCGGCGGGGAACAGCCCGGACGTGACGATGCGGGTCGTCGCCGACCGGCTGACGCAAATCTGGAAGCAGCAGATCGTGATGCTGAACCGTCCAGGCGCCGGCGGGCTGATCGCCGCGCAGGCGGCGGCCGCGCCCGGCATCGAGAAGGACGGCTACACGCTCTACATGGCGCAGGCCTCGACCTACACGGTGCTGCCCATCACGATGGAAGGCAAGATGCCGGTCGACCTGCAGACCGCCTTCGTGCCGGTCGGGCTCGTCGGCGTGCAGCCGATCGGTGTTGCGGTCAATGCGGCGCTGCCGGTGAAGACGCTTCCCGAGATGCTCGAACTCATCAGGAAGACGCCGGGCGGGATGCTGTTCGGCGCCACCAATCGCGGCGGTCAATCGCATCTCACCGGCGAACTGCTGCGCGACCGCACCGGCGTGCCGCTCAACTTCGTGCACGCGCAGGGCGCGGCGGCATCGCTCAACGACGTCATCGCCGGGCGCATCCCGATCATGTTCGAGGGCCTGGCCGGGCTCGCGCCGGGCTTGCAGGGCGGCGGCGTGCGGCTGATCGCGGTCGCATCGGAAAAGCGGCTGCCTAATTTTCCGGACACCGCGACGGTCGGCGAGACCGTACCGGGCTTTCAGTCGCACGGCTGGCTTGCGCTGATGGCGCCGGCCGGAACGCCCGACCACATCGTGCAGAAGGTCAATGCCGATCTGCGCACGGTGTTGCAGATTCCCGAGGTGCTGCAGCGGTTCGAGGTGCTCGGCACCTACGCGCGCCTGATGTCGCCGGCCGAGACCGGCGCGTTCATGCGTAGCGAGGAGAAGCTCTGGTGGCCGGTCGTGCGGCAAATCCAGAAGTAGCCTTCGTCCGGCGCGCTTATTCCTTCGGCACGAAGGCGCCAGGCGAGATGTGCTTGGGCGCGACATAGGCGTGGTAGCAGCGCATCGAGCATCGCCCACAGCACGTCGCACTTGAATTCCAGCGCCTTCAGCACGGCCTGCTGCTGCTCGGGGGTCTTGGCGTTGCGCTTGACGTAGTCGAGGGCGAAATCCGAGTCGCGTTGCGCCTGCGGCGGACGCTTGGAGAAATAGGCCAGCGTTTCGGAACTGACGAAGTCGTAGTTCTTGAGCATCCCCTCGACGCGTTCGCCGATGATCTGCGGCGAGAACAGTTCGGTCAGGGAAGATGCGACCGCCTCGAGCAAGGTCTTCTCGCGCACGAAATGCACGTAGGCTTCGACCGCGAAGCGCGTGCCGGGCAACAGGCCGGCGAGCGAGGTGACGTAGTCGCGGTCGAGGCCGAGCCCGTCGGTGAGCTTGAGCCAGCGTGCGATGCCGCCGTCGCCGGCGATCTCGCCGTCGTGATCGACGAGGCGGCTGCGCCATTCCCGGCGCAACGCCGAATCGTCGCAGCGGGCGATCAGGCTCGCGTCCTTCACCGGGATCATCGCCTGGTAGTAGTAGCGGTTGAGCGCCCAAGCCTGCACCTGGCCCTTCGTGCACTTGCCGCCGTGCAGCAGCGCGTGGAACGGATGCAGGCGGTGATAGCGCCGCGCGCCGATGTCCTTCAGGCCGGCTTCCAGCTCCTGCGGCGTCATGAGCTTCATGGCGCGTCTCCTCGCACTGTGACGCCACTTCAACGCACCCCGTCGATGGGCTGATCGGATTAAAGCACGACTTCCATGCCGTCCTCGGCCACCTGCCAGCCGGCGCGCTCGACCGCGGCGCGTTCGGGCGAGCCGTCGATCAGGATCGGATTGGTATTGTTGATATGCAGGAAGATGCGCCGGGCCGGAACGGCAGCCAGTGCGGCAAGCGTACCATCGCCGCCGGCGATCGGCATGTGGCCCATGCGGCGGCCGGTCTTCACGCCGGTTCCGCTCGCGATCATCTCGTCGTCGCGATAAAGCGTGCCGTCGAAGAACACCACGTCGGCGCGCGCCATGCGCTCGCGCATCGCGGCCGTCACGGCGGCGGCGCCCGGAATGAAGACGATGCGGGCGCCGGCGGCGGAAATCTCCACGCCGACATTGGCGGCGGTCTCGCTCGCGGTCTCGGGATTCTCGCCTTCGAGATAGAGCGGCGCCTTGCCGGGGACGATGAAAAGTTCGGTCTGCAGGCCGCCGGGCAGGAGACCGATTCGCCCGGCACCAGTGCCCGCCGCTTCACCACGTCGGACGCGAGCACGTCGAACAGGGTATTGCCGGCGAGCGTCGCCAGCGTGGTCGCGGTTGCGCAGATGGTGAAGGGCTCGCGCTCCCGCATGCTGAGGAGGCCCGCCACCTGGTCGATTTCCGCGCCGGTCAGAACGACCGCCTTGATCGGGCTGCCGCGCGTACCGGTGCGCGGATGCAGCGCGGGCGACCGCTCCAGTTGCTGGCGAAGATCAGGAGAAGCGTTGATCAGGACCCATGTTTCGCGATCGGCGGAAACCGCGAGGCTCGCCTGGGTACGCGAATGCACGCGCGTGTCGCCGGCCCACGCCAAGCGACACACGGCGCAACAACAATTCCACTGAGGAAATCCGCCCCCCGCCGCCGAGCCGAGCACGATGGCGGTCAGGCGCTCCATTCAGGACAGCGCAAATCGCGCTGGATCAGAACTCGGCCGGCAGATAGCCGTTGATCTCGAGGCCGAGGCAGATTTCGACGAGCGTCGGAGTGGTCCAGGCCATGGTCGTTTCCCTCGTTCTTTGTTCAGAGCCCACAGGTTAATTCAGGCGGGAATGGCTGGCAAGGGGACTGCCAAATCTTCCTGGGCCCTGGGGACAGCGACGGAACTCCGGTCGCCAACAAAAGAAGCCGGACCCTTGCGGGTCCGGCTACAGTTTATCGGCGCGGGGGCCGACAATCACCTTCCAGAGGGGAACAGCTGTCAGCCTGACGATTGCGTATCTGGGAGGATGTGCAACCGGTCTGCCGACAGTTTGGGCAGTATGCCGCCGTGGTCCGCCGAGACAACGCGGAGGGTCGCATGTCAGCCATGCGGGGGTCGGGGCTTGGAATTCACGCCGCGAATTCTCGCTGCGCTGCGCAATTCTAGAAATGCCAGCGCTGCGCTTTCGCCACCAGGAAATCGCGGAAGACCTGGACGCGGGCGACCGACTTGAGTTCCTCCGGATAGACGAAATAAGCATCCAGCGCGATCAAGTCGAACTCGCCGAACAACTGCACGACGCCGCCGTTCTCCTCGACCAGATAGTCCGGCAGCAGGGCGATCCCGATGCCGCGCTGGCACGCCCGCAGGACGCCGATCACGGTGTTGATGGTGAGCGTCGGCGCGCGCGGCCCCTTGCCGTTGCGGTCACTTCGATCAGCCACCGCCGGTTCTCGAAATGATTGGGAACCTGCGAGCCGCCCAGCATCAACACCCGATGGTTGTCGAGTTCTTCCAGGGTCTTCGGCGTGCCGAAGCGCTTGAGATAGTCGGGCGACGCGTAGGCATGGAAGCGCACCGAGAACAGCTTGCGCTGGATGAGATCGGGTTGCGTCGGCTGACGCAGCCTGATCGCCACGTCGGCCTCGCGCATCGCGAGGTCGAGCTCCTCGTCGGTGGTCAGCAGCGTGAGGTGGATGTCGGGATAGAGGTCGACGAATTCGCCGAGCCGCGGGGTGAGCCAATGCACGCCGATGCCGGGCGTTGTCTGCACCCGGAGTTCGCCGTTCGGCCGCTCCTTGCTGTCGGTCAGCTTGGCGCGGGCGGCTTCGAGCTTCATGAAGACGTCGTGCGCGGTGTGGTGCAGCAGTTCGCCCTGCTCGGTCAGGATGAGACCGCGGGCATGACGGTGAAACAGCGAGACGCCGAGTTCCTGTTCGAGCGCGGAGACCTGCCGGGACACCGCGGACTGCGACAGTCCAAGCTGCTCGCCGGCATGCGTGAAGCTGCCGGCTTCGGCGGCAGCGTGAAAAACCTTGAGCTTGTCCCAGTCCATGTCGGTCCTGACGAATCGATCGGCGCGGTCTACGGAGCGGCCGGTTGCCGCACCTGTTATCCGCTTGAATTGCGCAGCATTACTCCGCCGCTACGCGGTTTTCCGCATGCGCCGCGAGAAAGTGGCCGGCTTCGAGCGCCGCCATGCAGCCCTGGCCGGCGGCCGTCACGGCTTGGCGGTAGACATCGTCGGTGACGTCGCCGGCGGCGAACACGCCGGGCACCGAAGTCGCAGTGGAATGTGATGCAGTCTTGATGTAGCCGCCGCCCTTCATCTCCACTTGGCCGGCGACCAGTTCGGAAGCCGGCGTGTGTCCGATGGCGATGAACACGCCGTCGACGGCATGTTCGCTGACCGCGTTGGTTTTCACATTGCGCAGATGCACGGAGCGCACCTTGAGCGGATTGTCGCTGCCGCGCACATCCTCCAGCACGCTGTCCCAGATCACCGAGATCTTCGGGTTCTTGAACAGCCGGTCCTGCAGGATCTTCTCCGCGCGGAAATGGTCGCGGCGATGCACCACGGTCACCTTGGCGGCGAAGTTGGTGAGGAACAGCGCCTCTTCGACCGCGGTGTTGCCGCCGCCGATCACGACCACCTCTTTGCCGCGGTAGAAGAAGCCGTCGCAGGTCGCGCAGGCGGAGACGCCATAACCCTTGAACTTCTGTTCGGACGGCAGATCGAGCCAGCGCGCCTGCGCGCCGGTGGCGAGGATGAGCGCCTCGGTGAGGTAGCGCTCGCCGGAATCGCATTCGAGCAGGAACGGCCGGCGCGACAGATCGACCTTGCTCACATGGTCCGAGACGATCCGGGTCCCGACATGCTCGGCCTGCTTCTGCATCTGCTCCATCAGCCAGGGGCCCTGGATGACGTCGGCGAAGCCCGGGTAATTCTCGACGTCGGTCGTGATGGTGAGTTGGCCGCCCGGCTGGATGCCCTGGATGAGAATCGGCTCCAGCATGGCGCGAGCCGCGTAGATGGCCGCCGTATAGCCGGCCGGACCGGAACCGATAATGACGACCTTGGCGTGGGTGGTCTTACCCATGAGTGGACGGACCTGTGGGGTGGGAAACGCGTCACCTGGACGCTTCCGGCTCAATTTAAGGCATTCGGCTAGCTATGCAAGATATGCAGATCAGGATGCCACAGACTTATGAGGCACGCCGAATGGTAATGGGGCACCGGGCGAGCAATAATGTTTCGCCGCGTCCGGTTTCGGGATAGTACCCTCGCTTGCTGAAAGCCCCGGAGAACGTGCGTGCCCGCCCGCCTCGATGCCATCGACCGCCAGATTCTCAGCGAACTGCAGGCGGACGGCCGCATGACCAATGTGGAATTGGCGCACCGGGTCGGGATTTCGGCGCCGCCGTGCCTGCGGCGCGTGCGGGCACTCGAGGAGGCGGGCTATATCAAGGGCTACCGCGCGCTGCTCGATGAAAAGCTGCTCGGTTTCGAGGTCACGGTTTTTGCGATGGTCCACCTGTCGAGCCAGGCGGAGGCCGACCTCAAGGCGTTCGAGGACTTCGTCCGCGAGCAGCCGCTGGTGCGGGAGTGCTGGATGCTCTCGGGCGAGATCGATTTCATCCTCAAATGCGTGGCGCCTGACCTGAAGACCTTGCAGGCGTTCGTCGCCGAACTGACCGCCGCGCCGCACGTCCGCAACGTGAAGACGTCGCTGACGCTGCGCAATTCCAAGGACGCCGCGATGGTGCCGATGGAGTTGAAGACGTAACGCTCAAGCGCAATGCGCCACCGACCTGGGCCCCGGCAAATTGCAGCAGCGCCACCGCTCGTCAGGGCTGGGCACAGGGGCGCCGGTCGCCTTCGGCGAGTTGTAGCCCCGGAAAACGGGTTTGAACGTCCTTGAGGTCGGCATCGCTGAGTTCGATGAGCGGGCTTGCATGATTGCGCAGCCGATCGCAGATCGCGCCGCGCAATGCCCCTAATCCGGCAGGCGCAGACCTGGGCCGGGTGAAGCCCGCCGACTTCAGCAGCATCTCGCCTGCCGGTGCGATCAGATCGAACTTGCGGACGACGCCGGTTTCGAGGAGCACGATCAAAGTGTCCTCCTCGTCGAAGCCGAAAAACCGCGCGGGAGACGATAGCGCGACCGATGCGAGCAACGCGCCATCGCCGCGACGGATCGGTCCATTGTTGATCCGAAAGACGCGCAGCCGGTCGTCATTGCTGAGCGCCGCGAGGGCGGTTCCGTTCGCGTTGAACCGCATCGTGGTCACGCTGCAACTGCTCGGTTTGTCGAGGCTGAGAGAGTTGAATTAGCTTCGCCCGATGCGGCTGGCAGTCGATGGTGATCTTCCGCAGGTCGGGGACATTGAATCCGGTGTCGCCCACCAGGCGCTTGACGTGGATTTCGCCTGCGGTTGAGGCGATCGCCATATCGGAATCCGTGGGCGATATGGCGACGGCGGTGACGCGGCAGCCGAGCGACTGCGCGAGCGTCTTCAAATGCGTCGGCAAGATGCTGTCGCATCTTCCAAGGTTGAAGGTCATGCCCTGCTCCAGGGTCTGCCGTATCGCCGGAATGATTTCGATGACGGAATAACCCTGGGAGGAATATCCGGTGAAGGAGCTGTTTGGGCCGCTGACGGCGTGGTCCATGGCGACCGGAAGATCGCGCGTGACGCCGCCCTCGGACAGGAACCACATCGTGGCGCGGTTGCCGCGACGGCGCAGCAGTACGTCGTCCCCGCGGAACGCGATGATCCTGAGGGCCTCAAGTTGGCACATGGCTTTGTCGGATGCGGTGTCGCACAGGCGAGAGTCGTCAATCGTCTTGCTGGTGCCGGTTTCAAAATCATAACCGGTGATCGCTTCCGCCCGCCGGACGACGCCCGTCCGCCCGCTGTGCGAGAGCTTTACGTCGGCATGCTTGCAGGGGCCGTAGTCGGCCACCTTGGTTCCCGGAACGATCTCCTTCCAGGCGCTGTAGCATTGCGGCGCCGTCAACATCGCGGCTGATCCGTCAGCTTCCACACGCCAGACCGAACCGTCCATCAATCCGAGCAGGAGGCGCCGACCGGATTCGTCGGCATCAAAGCTCGCGATGGCACAGCCGTCGCCGCCGCCACCGCGGGAGCGAGCGCCCGCGCAGGCCTTAGTGATGCTGCGACGGGTCGCTGTGCCGGTGAGGATTTCAGTGAAGATGAGTTCTTCCCGGGCGTCTCCCGCGGATGTCATCACGAACCGGTCCTTGAGGATCGAGAACTCCGGCCTTTTCGCTTTTCGAAATGAGCGTCTCTGCCCGGATCTGATGCAGCCCGGTTCGCCGCAATTCCGTTTCCGCGTCCTTGGGCCAAAACACGTCGAGGAGTGAGCCGGGCTTCGGCAGCCCGGACAGAGCCAGTGCAGCAGCGCGGTCGTAGTTGCCCTGATTGACTTCGTAGGCGGCCGCTGCCGCGAAGGCGCGCGAGCGTGACGCGTAAATGCTCCAGACCGTCGCATAGCTGACGATCAGCAGGGATGCCGCCGCCGCGGCCGCGATACCGAAGCGGCGTGTGAGGCGCCGTCTGCGTTCACGGCGGTAGAGATCGTCGAACCGCAGGCCAAGCAGCGTCGCGGCGAGCCGTGTCAGTGCCGTGCTGCGGCCCTGCCGAAGATCGGGAACGAACGGCTCGCTCCCGAGCGCCTGGTCGCGCCGTTGCTGCTGCAGGAGGGCGGGCGGCATGATCTCGCTGCCCATGTTGCCGGCGACGGCCAGCGCCAGCACCTTGCCGCCCGGACGAATCTCCGTGAACCGCCTGATCTCGGCGTTGACCCACTGCGAGCGCGCCGCTTCCGGGCTGCAGAGCACGATCAGCGCACCGGATTCGGCGAGCGCTTCCTCAATCGCGGCGCCGAGATTTTCACTGGCAGCGAATTCTGCGTCGTCGCGGAAGATGCGTCCCAGTTTTGCAGGCGCCGGCCCGGACGGAGTTTGACTTCCGACCAGAGTTTTCGGCACGCGATAGTTTTCAAGCTTGTGATGGAGCCAGGCGGCGACCTTCCGGTCGCTATGCGAATAGCTCAGGAAGGCGCAGTAGCGTTGTGGCCTTGGGCTCGGCATCGCCGCGGTTGGCGCCTCGGCCGCCGTAGTCAGTACGGACCCGCATTTGGCGCAGGTGAAAACGCCGCGTACCGTGGGGCCTGCGGAAATCCGGTTACGTTGCTGGCACTGCGCACAGACGACAATTCGTCCATCCATCGGCATCTCGGCACAACCAGTGGTCGGCGCCGGAATGTCGAGTCCAACCGCGGCAACCTCAAGGCAGCCTGCGGCGCGAGCGGTTCGGCCTACGAGCGGTTGGCGGGCTGCAGGACGTCGATCGCGTTGCCGTATTCGCCCGCGCTCGAATAGGTGACGCCCATGTTGCGATAGCTCTTCGCATTATTTGCGACGCCGTCGGCCCATTTGCGGCCGGAGCCGAAGGCGACGAACCACACGGGCAGGTCAGGCTTCCCGGCCTTCTTGCGCAATTTCTCCATGTCGGTGGCGCTGCCTGCGCCCTTCTCGACGATGATGCCATAGACGTTGGGGTGCGAGACGTAACTGACGGGATCGTCCGTGATGCCGGGGTTCTTCGCGATCACCTTGAGATTGTAGGTGGCGGCGAGCTCGATGGCGCCGATCACGTCCTTGATCTTGTAGGCGTCCGGATTGTCGAGCTCGATGTATTCGAAGCCGGCCTTGCTGCGGCGCTCGTACTGCTCGCGCAGGTTCTTCTCCCAGCCGGCGCCCTTCGGGTCGACCTGGCCTTCGTTGTATTGCTTCGCGGTGTCCGAGTTATGCAGATAAGGGCCGTAGCGGCCGGAGTTATGTTCATCGAACAGATTGCAATAGGCGATGCTGATGCCGTGCTTGACCGGTGAATTGGTGCTGAAGCTCACCATGGTGACTTCGGCGTCGTGACCTTGGCCGGCGCTGCCGCCGATGAGATAGCGCAGCGGCTTGCCGGCGAGCGCGCCGAAGCTCGGGCGTCTGTCGGCGCCCAGATCGCCGAGCGGCGGCGCCGCGGCATTCGGCGCGTAGGCGACACGGTCCGTCGGCATCGTAATGCGCACGGTCTGCACGCGGCGCGGATAGTTCAGCGGGAGCGGCCGTTCGGCTTGCTCCGGCGACCAGGCTTGCGCGTGCGCGCGGATTTCCTGGCCGTTGCTCGTAACGGCGGTGCGTGCGCGACTGGTTTCGATGGTCTGCGGCGCCACCGGCTTGTGATCGGCCGGCCAGAGCGCCAGCGTGATGGTTGCGCCGGCGAGCGCGCTGGCGACGAGCTTCAGTGCGAAGATGCCGGCGGGCAGCCATGCCATGCGCGGCTGCGCAATGGCGCGCTGGACAGCGGCGATCGGAATGTAGAGCGGCATCGCCGGCCGGTGGAGCGGCCGCGCCGCCCGTTGCATGCGCGGCGCAGCCGGACGCGCGAAGCGAAACGCCATCGCTCGACTTGCGATCATGCTGACTTCCCCCGTGCAGCCGCCCGTGAGGGCGGTCGTCCCCTTAGCTTCCGAGCCAGGCCCTATCCCCAAGGCCACAGTGCAAGCGAAAAAGCTCGGACGATCGAAGAATGATCCTCGATAGATTAAACATCAGTGAATTGATAAATAAGGAGAAATCTTGGTTTCCGGGGGCTGTTTAAGGGCGGTTCGGCGACCCGAGTGCGGCGAAATTACGCCGCGCTCGCTGAGCCCGCGCCGGATACGACGCCGAGAGCGTTTCGACGCCGGGAGGCGGCGGATCGTCAGACGGCGATGCGCTCGCGTTGCGGCGATGCGAATGCGGGCGCGACCTCGGCCATGAACCGGGCCATCTCATCCTTCACCTGCCCGTGCGGCTTGAGGCCGACATTGAAGTAGAGGATGACCTCGGAAAATCCCGCGGCCTCGACTTTCTTCAAGGTGTCGGTGATCTGCGCGGACGAGCCCAGCAGCACGGAATTCTCGGTCAGGTCCTCCGGACGCACCTTGTGCAACCGGTCGACCATGTCGACGAAATAGCGGTAGCTCGGCGGCACAGTGTTGGGATCGCCGGGCAGGGCGCCGATCACGCACTCCTTGTAGTAGCGGATTTGCCGCGCGCGCTGCGCATCCTCCTGCTGCTTGTTGTCGGCGAAGTGCGTGAAGTAGCTGCACATCAACCGGCCGGGCTTGCGGCCATGCTTGGCGCAGGTCTCGTGATAGAGGTCGGCGACCTGCCGCAACCCGCCGTAACTGATCGCGGCCGCGAACGGCGCGACGATCAGATTGCAGCCGAGGCGGGCGGCGAGTTCGATCGAGGGCTTCGAGAACGATCCGATGTAGATCGGGATCGGGTTTTGCACCGGCTTCGGCGTGATGCGGACGTCGTCGAACGAATAATGCTTACCGTGATGCGAGATGCGGCCGTCGGCGGCCCACAGCTTCTGCACCAGTTCGAGGCCCTCTTCGAAAATGCCTTGGTTGTCGTCGAACGAGACCCGGAACGGCTCGTATTCCCGCCGGTCGTAGCCGCGGCCGACGGCGAAATCGACCCGCCCGTTGCTCAGCAGGTCGAGCGTCGCCCACTGCTCGGCCACGCGGATCGGATGGTGCAGCGGCAGCACGGTGACGGCGGGGGCAAGACGGATGTGCTTGGTGCGGGCCGCGATGTATGCCAGCACGAGGTCCGGGCAGGAGAGCACGCCGAGCGAATTGAAATGATGCTCGCCAATCCAGGCCGAATGCATGCCGAGTTCCTCGGCGTACAACGCCTCGGTCGTGATATCGGCGACGAACTGATTGGCGGTGCGCTGGTTGTTGTCGTAGTGGTTGTCGCTCAGCGTGAAATAGCCGAATTCCATGGCGATCTCCTTTGCATGACCAGCGAGACTAATCTAGTTCTTCTTCTGCATCGCCTTCACGGGATCTTTCACAGCGTCGAACTTGTCGAATTCGATGTTGTAAAGCTCGCCGCCGACGCGCTCGACCCGGCGAATGTAGATGTCCTGGATAATGTCCCGGGTGTCGGGATCGATCGAGATCGGGCCGCGCGGGCTTTCCCACGCCATGCCCTTCATGGCCGCGAGGAGGGCGTCGCCATCGGCGTTCCCGCCGGTTTTCTTGAGCGCTTCGTAGATCAGGTTCATGCCATCGTAGACGGCGACCGAAACATAGTTCGGCCGCAAGCCACCGCTCGACCGCTTGAAGCCTTCCACGAAGGCCTTGTTTTTCGCCGACGGATGCGCCGCGGAATATTGGTGGGCCGTGATCACGCCCAGCATGGAATCGCCCATCTCGTTCAAGACGTCGTCGTCGGTGATATCCCCGGTGCCGATCAGCTTGATGTTGGAGGTATGAAGGCCACGCTCGACGTATTGCCGCGCGAAGGTCGCGGCGAAATTTCCCGGGACAAAAAGAAAGATGGCGTCCGGCTTGGCGTCTCGTGCCCGCTGGAGGAAGGGAGCAAAGTCGGGATTCTGGAGCGGTATCCGCACCGTCTCGACGATCTGGCCACCCTTTGATGTGTATTCGTCGACAAACGCCTTTTCGGCATCGTGCCCGGGGGCGTAGTCCGAGACCATGGTCACGACCTTCTTGAGGTTACTTTTCGCCGCCCACGCGGCAATCGGGACCGTAGCCTGCGCCAAGGTGAAGAACGTCCGAACGATGTAAGGCGAGCGCTCGGTGATGATCGAGGTGCCCGCAGCCATGACGATCTGGGGCACCTTCGCTTGCGCGGAGAGCGGCGCGACTGCAAGCGCAACCGGAGTTACATTAAAGCCGGCAAGAATGGATGCTTTGTGGTTGACGATGAATTCCTGGGCGATCCGCCTGGCCTGCTCCGGAACCCCGCCATCGTCCCGGATCATCAATTCGATCTTGTTGCCGGCGACGCTTGTGCCGTTCTCTTCAAGGAAGAATTTCGCAGCCGCCACCATGTGTTTGCCGTTTTGGGCAAACTGGCCGGTGGTGGGTGCGGTGAAGCCGATCCTGACGGTCTCTTGTGCGTCAACCGGGTTCGACGTTCCGAGAGCAATCGCTGCGGCGACGATCAGGGTTTTCTTGAACATGCGCTCTTCCCCTCCGGTTTGTTGTGTAGCGCCGGCACGTCACCTGCTTGCTTCACCATTTCATCGGGCAGCGGTCGTGATAGCGATCCTGATGAGCGGTCAGCGCCGTCGCGATCGTCTTCATGGTGTAGTTGCCGTCGGCTGCCGCGACCGCCTCCTGCAGGTAGAAGTTCTGGATCGGAAAGTGATTGTTGCCGTACGTGTAGGGTCCGCGCACGGAGGCGTATTGCGCCTTCCGCATCTCGGCACGCATCTCGTTCTTCTTGCTCAAATCTCCGTTCACGGCCTTGACGGCGCTGTCGATCAGGTTGGCGGCGTCATAGGCCTGCGCCGCGTAGAACGAGGGGTTGCGTTGGTACTTTGCGCGAAAACCATCGACGAATTTCTTGTTGGCCGCATTCGGCAGGTCGATCACCCAATGCTGGGCCCCCGGCACGCCGAGCGCGAACTCCTTGAGGCGCGGCAGCGACAGGGCGTCGACAACGAATGCGGTGTAGAGCGGGAGCTGCTGCCGCAGGCCAGCTTGCACATATTGGGTCAGGAACTGGATGCCGGCCCCGCCCGGATAGAACGCGAAAACCGCGTCGGGCTTCGCGGCACGGGCCTTTGCAAGCTCGGCGGAGAAATCCAGTTGATCCGGCCAGCGCGTGTATTCTTCCCCGGCGACGGTGCCCTTGTAGTTCGCCTTGACGCCAGCGACCACGTCCTTTCCTGCCGCGTAGTTCGGCGCGATTAGGAACGCGGACTTCACGCCTTTCTGGTTCAGATAGTCGCCGATCGCCTGCGGGACCTGGTCGCCTTGCCATGACACCGAGAAGAACCACGGCGAGCAAAGCTCGCCCGCGATCTGCGAAGGGCCCGCGTTGGCGCTGATGATGAACGTCTCTGCATCCAAGGCCGACTTCAGCGATGCGAGCAGGACGTTCGACCAGATGTAGCCGGTCAGGAAATCGGCCTTGTCGGATTGGATCAGTTTGTCGGTCTTCTGCTTGCCGACTTCCGGCTTCTGCTGGTCGTCCTCATAAACGACGTTGATGGTCCGGCCCGCCATCTTGCGTCCAAGATGATCGAGCGCGAGCTCGAAGGCGTCGCGCATGTCGTTGCCGATCGCGGCTGCCGGTCCGCTGAATGTGGTCACGAAGCCGACCTTCACGTCCTGCGCCGAGGCCGGGGCGCCGGCCGCCATCAGCAGGATCGCGGCGCCTGCGAGGTTGTTCCGCATGTGACTCCTCCCGGATGGTTCGCGTGCTATTCTTTTAGTTCCACAGCATTCGCGTCGCGATGTCGGCTCCCTGCCGCATCGCCTTGAACTTCTCCCAGACCACCGTGTGATGCACTTCCGTGCGATAGAGCGCCTGGGACGAGAACCCGCAATCGGCGCCCGCCATCACATTCTCGCGGCCCACAAGCCTGGCAAAACGAACGATGCGCTCCGCGATCAGCTCCGGGTGTTCGACGATGTTGCTGGCGTGCGTAATGACACCGGGACACAGCACCTTGCCCTCGGGCACTTTCACGCGCTCGAAGAGGTGATATTCGTGCTCGTGGCGCGGGTTTGCCGCCTCGAAGCTGAACGATCCGGCATTGATCTTGAGCACGTACTCGATGATATCGGACAGCGCGGCTTCATAGAGCCTCGGCCCTTCGTTGATGCCGTAGCAGGTGTGAAAGCGCACCATCTCGGCGGGGACGCCCGCCAGCGCGCGATTGCTGGCTTCGACGTAGATTTCCGCCCGCCGCTTCTTCTGTTTGTCATCGAGACCCGGCTCGAAAAAAATATCCGGCAGGAACGGATCGTCCACCTGCACGAGCAGTCCGGCTGCCGCGATCGCGCGATACTCCTTGTTCAGTTCCGCCGCGAGCGCGTGAAAGTATTCTTCGTCGGTCTTGTAATACTCGTTGACGCCAACGCCTGACGGCGCGGTCGCCGGCA
Organism: uncultured Alphaproteobacteria bacterium; assembly: GCA_963807865.1. Taxonomy (GTDB): domain Bacteria; phylum Pseudomonadota; class Alphaproteobacteria; order Rhizobiales; family Xanthobacteraceae; genus VAZQ01. The sequence continues at coordinate 64,580 of CAWEDK010000020.1, forward strand.
GAAACACATGGTGATCCGGCACGCCCGCCGCCTTGGCGGCAGCTTTGACGTTCGCAATGTCGGTGTGAACGTGTTTCTCGCCGCGATATTTGACCGGTCCTACGCAAACAACCGGCGTGATCGGCACGAGCGTGCCGCCCATCATCGCCTGCTTGAAGTACTCGGCGTAATATTCCGGAAAGGCGTTCACCTCCTGCTGGAACAGCACGAGTTTCTGATTAGGGCGCGCCTCGTATCCCTCCAGGCGTTCCTGGATGTAGGTGAAAAAGCCCGGCTTGGAAAACTCGCCGTCAGTCACGAAATCGATGCCGCAGTCGACCTGCCTGCGGACACTGTCCGCCACCGCCTTCGACAGCTTGGCCTGATATTCGGTCTCATCGTATGGCTGATGATTGAGCTTCGCCTTCATGACGTCGAGCAGATCGTGCGGCCGCGGTAGGCTGCCGATATGCGTCGTCTGGATGCGGCTGGAATTCTGTTGAATGCCCACGGTCGGCCCTCCCGGAAACAGGCCAGCCTCATTTTTGAGGCTTCATTGCCGCCCAGTATGCATGCAATAACAATTATTGCAAATGCAATTGTTTCCAGCGCGCGGAAAAGCAGCTAAACAAGGGCAGCATTGCTGTCATTGACGCGACAGCAGCAGAGGCTTGGACCGTGAGCAGACGCCCCCATCTCGATCTCGACAACTACTTGCCATATCTCGTCAATCGCATTGGGTCGGCGCTTGTTGCCAATTTCACCCAGCATGTGCTGGTACGGCACGATATGAGCATCGCGATGTGGCGCGTGCTCGCGGCGCTTTCCAACGACGGCGAGCAGCGGTTGATCGATCTTGCCGGTATGACGAGCATCGATGTTTCGACATTGTCGCGTCTGGTCACCCGGCTGGTCCATGGCGGGTTCGCCTCGCGCAAGCGGTCGAAGACCAGCAATCGCGAGGTCTTGATCGAGCTGACCGCCAAGGGCCGCAGCGTGGTCGATTCCTTGATCCCGATCGCTCACGGCCTGGAGCGCAAGGCAGTCGCCGGCATTCCGGCCAAGGATTTGGCCGTGGTCAAACGGTCGCTTCGCCGCATCTTCGAAAACATGACCGCGTTGGAAACCCGGCCACGGCGACAGAAGCGCGCCGCCGGCGATGCCCGTACCTCGGTTACTCCGCGACCGCCCGCGTCTCCGTGAAGGCCGGCATCACCTCGCGGGCAAACAGCCCGAACGACGCCAGTTGCTCGGCGAGCGTCATGTCGCCGAACGCGAACCAGGATAGCAGATAGTTGCTGCCGCTCGCCGCCATCTCGGCGGCGACGAAATCGCGCACCGTCCGCGGCGAACCCGCGATGCCGTTCTCGATCGCCATCAGTTCGTCGAAGGTCGGCGGATAGAGGTCGCCGATCCGCGGCGCGGCGCCATGGCGCTCGAACAGCCAGCGGAAGCTCGCGCGCCAGCGCGGATAAGCGCGGCGCGCGATCGCCAGCGCCTGCTCGTCGGTCTCGGCCACCACGACATGGCGGGCCACGCCGAGCAGCGGAGCGTCGCCCGGCGGCTTGCCGAGCTTCTCGCGAACCGCGCGATAGCGGTCGGTGATCGTGCGTACCGTCGGGCGCAGCGCGATGGTGACGATGTTGACGTCATTGGCGGCCGGCCAGTCGGCGTTCTCCGGGATGGTCGTGCCGTACCACAGCGGCGGATGCGGGCGCTGCACGGGCTTGAGCAGCATCGGCACCTTGTCGAATTGATAGTAGTCGCCGTGAAACGTGAGTTCGTCGCAGGCGAGCCCCTGCATCAGCACCTGGAACGCCTCGTGGTACATCGCCCCGGTCTTGGAGAAGTCGAGGCCGTAGAGTCTTGTCTCGAACGGCGAGACGCCGCGGCCGACGCCCAGCAGCAGGCGCCCGCCGCTCAACTGATCGAGCATGCAGACTTCCTCGATCAGCCGCAGCGGATGATAGAACGGCAGGAGATAGACCAGCGGGCCGATGCGCAGCCGGCTGGTGCGTTGCGCCGCCGCCGCAAGAAACAGGCTGGGCGATGCGGCCGAACCGAGCGGTGTCGAGTGATGCTCGGCGAGATGATAGCCGTAGAGGCCGGCGCGATCGTAGGCCTCGATCAACGCGAGCCGGTCGGCAAACAACTGGCCGAGCGGCACGCCGGCGTCATCCATGTGGTCGAACGCGCCGAATTTCATGGAACGCCCCCGCGCGCTTACAAGACAGCTATCGCTAATCTGTCATTGCCGGGCCGGTCCAGGCAATCCTTCGTGGCGCGATCGCTATGTACGGGATCGCAGGTCCACGAATCGAAATCGCCGGGACAAGCCCGGCGATGACGACGGAGAGAAGAACGACCGCGGCCTACCGCCACTCGACCTTCTTCACCTCGTAGGCCTTGGCGCCGCCGGGCGTGACGACCTCGACGTTGGCGCCTTTGGCCTTGCCGATGAGCGCGCGCGCGAGCGGCGACGTGATCGAGATCCTGCCCTTCTTGGCGTCGGCTTCGGGTTCGCCGACGATCTGCCACACCCTCTTCTCTTCGGTATCCTCGTCGACCAGCGTGACGGTGGCGCCGAACTTGATGGTGTCGCCGGACAGCTTCGACACGTCGATGATCTCGGCGCGCGCGAGCTTGTCCTCGAGCTCGGCGATCTGGCCCTCGTTCAGCGACTGCTGCTCCTTGGCGGCGTGATACTCCGCGTTCTCGGACAGATCGCCGTGCGTGCGCGCATCGGTAATCTGCTGGATGATCCTCGGCCGTTCGACCTGCTGGCGGTGCTTCAGCTCATTGGTGAGCGTGACGTAGCCCGCTTCGGTCATCGGAATCTTGTCCATCGGTCCTTCAGCCTCCGACTTCATGCGCGTCCGGCGGAGAAATCCCCGGGTGCTCGGACAGCGCGTCAACGCAACCATTCGTGAGACAATAAGTCTGATCGCTGGCCGAACCTATGTCAGGCCATGCGACCTCAACTCTGTCCCATACCGTCAAGTGGCCGGCCCGGTTGCCCGGGGCTCAGCCATTGCCGCCGAAATAGCTCTGCAGCGCGCGAACCTCGAGGTCGCCCCCGATATAGGCTTTGATTCCCTGCGCCGCGGCGACGGCCCCAGAAAGAGTGGTGTAGTATGGCACTTTATGCAAGAGGGCAGCACGGCGCAGCGACTTGCTGTCGGCCAGCGCCTGGGCCCCCTCGGTGGTGTTGAAAACGAGCTGTACCCGGCCGTTTTTGATGGCGTCGACGATGTTGGGGCGGCCTTCGGAGGCTTTCAGCACCCGATCCGCCGCCACCCCATGCTCTCCCAGGAACCGCTGGGTTCCGGATGTGGCGATGATCTTGAAGCCCAGGCCGACCAAGGTCTTGGCCGCCTCCAGCACCCGCGGCTTGTCGTCGTCGCGCACCGATACGAAGACCGTCCCCTGCCGCGGCAGCCGCGCCCCGCCGCCCAACTGGCTCTTCACGAACGCGATCTCGAACGAGTGGTCGATGCCCATGACCTCGCCGGTCGATTTCATCTCCGGGCCGAGCACGGTGTCGACCGCCGGTCCGAACCGCGCGAACGGGAACACCGCCTCTTTGACGCCGACGTGGTCGAACCGCGCCTTCTGCAGGTCGAAGCTCGCCAAGCGCCTCGCCCGCCATGATGCGGGCCGCGATCTTGGCAATCGGCAAGCCGACCACCTTGGCGACGAACGGCACGGTGCGCGAGGCTCGGGGATTCACCTCCAGCACATAAATCTCACCGTCCTTGATGGCGTATTGCACGTTCATCAGTCCGCCGACCTGCAGCGCCAGCGCAAGCTCGCGCGTCTGGCGCCCGAGCTCCGCGATCGTTTCCGGCTTGAGATTGTGCGGCGGCAGCGAGCACGCCGAGTCGCCGGAATGAATGCCGGCTTCCTCGATATGTTCCATCACGCCGGCGATAAAAGTGTCGCGGCCGTCGGCAAGGCAGTCGACGTCGACCTCGACGGCGTCGCTCAGGTAACGGTCGAACAGCAGGGGGTTCTTGCCGAGCACCGTGTTGATCTGGCCGGTCTTGTCGTTCGGATAGCGCGCCTTGACGTCGTGCGGCACGAGTTCCGGCAAGGTGCCGAGCAGATAGTCGGCAAGCTGCTCCTCCTCGCGGATGATCTGCATGGCGCGGCCGCCCAGCACATAGGATGGGCGCACCACCATCGGAAATCCAAGATCGGCCGCCACCAGCCGTGCCTGCTCGACCGAATAGGCGATGCCGTTGCTCGGCTGCTTGAGGCCGAGCTTGTCGAGCAGATGCTTGAAGCGATTCCGGTCCTCGGCGAGGTCGATGGCGTCGGGCGAGGTTCCGAGGATCGGGATGTGCGCCTTCTCCAGCGAGTTCGGCGAGCTTGAGCGGGGTCTGGCCGCCGAACTGCACGATCACGCCATGCAGCGTCCCGTTGCTGCGCTCGGTGTCGATGATCTCGATGACGTCCTCGGCGGTGAGCGGCTCGAAATAGAGCCGGTCGGAGGTGTCGTAGTCGGTCGACACGGTCTCCGGGTTGCAGTTGACCATGATGGTCTCGTAGCCCGCCTCCTTGAGCGCGAAGGCGGCGTGGCAGCAGCAATAGTCGAACTCGATGCCTTGCCCGATCCGGTTCGGTCCGCCGCCCAGGATGACCACCTTCTGGCGGTCGGAGGGCTGCGCCTCGTTGGCGGGCGCGCCCGCGAACGGCGTCGCGTAGGTCGAATACATGTAGGCGGTCGGCGAGGCGAACTCGGCCGCGCAGGTATCGATGCGCTTGTACACCGGCCGGACGCCAAGTGTGCGGCGCGCCGCGGTCACATGTGCTTCGCTCTTTGCCGTGAGCACCGCGAGCCGCGCGTCGGAGAAACCCATTGCCTTGAGGCGGCGGAAGGTTGCGGCGCTCTGCGGCAGGCCCTTGGCTTTGATCTCGGCTTCGGTCTCGACGATGCCGCGGATCTCGGCCAGGAACCACGGATCGATCTTGCAGGCGGCGTGGATCTGCTCGTCGGACAGTCCGAGCCGCATGGCCTGCGCGACCTGCAGCAGCCGGTCGGGGGAGGGCGTTCCGAGCGCGGCACGGATCGCATTGCGGTCGTCGCCCTGGCCGAGTCCGTCGATCAGCACCTCGTCGAGTCCGGTCAGGCCAGTCTCCAGCGAGCGCAGCGCCTTCTGCAGCGATTCCTGGAAGGTGCGGCCGATCGCCATGGCCTCGCCGACCGACTTCATCGAAGTGGTCAGCGTGTGCTCGGCGCCAGGAAATTTCTCGAACGCAAAGCGCGGGATCTTGGTGACGACGTAGTCGATGGTCGGTTCGAACGATCGCCGGCGTCGCGCCGCCGGTGATGTCGTTGGCGATCTCGTCGAGCGTGTAGCCGACGGCGAGCTTGGCGGCGACCTTGGCGATCGGGAAGCCGGTGGCCTTCGAGGCCAGCGCGGACGAGCGCGAGACGCGCGGGTTCATCTCGATGATGACGAGCCGGCCATCCGCCGGATTGACGGCGAACTGCACGTTCGAGCCGCCGGTCTCCACCCCGATCTCGCGCAGCACCGCGATCGAGGCGTCGCGCATGATCTGGTATTCTTTGTCCGTGAGCGTGAGTGCCGGCGCGATGGTGATCGAGTCGCCGGTGTGCACGCCCATCGGGTCGACGTTTTCGATCGAACAGATGATGATGCAGTTGTCGCGCTTGTCGCGCACCACCTCCATCTCGAATTCTTTCCAGCCCAGCACCAACTCCTCGATCAGCACCTCGCTGGTCGGCGAGGCGTCGATGCCGCGTTCGACGATCTCGATGAACTCGGCCTTGTTGTAGGCGATGCCGCCGCCGGTTCCGCCGAGCGTGAACGAGGGCCGGATGATCGCCGGCAGGCCGATGTCGTCGAGCGCTTCGAGTGCCTGCACTAATGTCTTGATCTGGTGCGAGCGCGGCGTCTCGAGCCCAATCCGCTTCATGGCGTCGCGGAACAGTTTGCGATCCTCGGCCTTGTCGATGGCTTCCGCGGTCGCGCCGATCATCTTGACGTTGAACTTGTCCAGCACGCCCATTTTCTTGAGCGACAGCGCGCAGTTCAGCGCGGTCTGCCCGCCCATGGTGGGGAGCAGCGCATCGGGCCGCTCCTTCTCGATGATCTTGGCGACGATCTCCGGGGTGATCGGCTCGATGTAGGTCGCATCGGCCAAATCCGGATCGGTCATGATGGTCGCCGGATTGGAATTGACCAGCACGATGCGGTAGCCCTCCGCTTTGAGGGCCTTGCACGCCTGGGTGCCCGAATAATCGAACTCGCAGGCCTGGCCGATCACGATCGGGCCGGCGCCGATGATCAGGATCGATGAGATGTCGGTCCGCTTAGGCATTTCGCTCGCTGGTTTGGGGTGCACAAGGCACAAAAAAAGCGCGCGACCGCGCGTCCTTGGGCTCGCGCCGACGGAGCGTTTCCCCGCGCGCCGGGCGCTCTTTAGACCAAAATCGCCGGGCAGGGAAGGGACGTGGGCCGGGAGTCACAGCCCTTTCCCGAACATTGGACCCCGGATAGAACCAATTCCGCCGTCGATCGTTGTCGAGGGTTGTCCCAGTGCCCCGAACCCGAAGTTCGCGCACATCGTTCGGCAAATCCGATCGCGAACTTCGGGTTGAAAAGGGGCACTAGAATCATAGAGTTGCTAGTGGTCCTTGGATTCCGAAGTTCGCAAACGAGGGTGCCGCGCAAATGATGCGAACTTCGGAATCGGACCACTAGCCTGGTTTTCCCGTCATGCGTCCTCCTCCTCCCCGGCTGTCGCGGGTCGAAGACCTGGTATCCTGGTTCGCCGCGGCGCTCCTGGTGACCGGCGGCGTGATCTACGCGTTGAATACTTACGAGAACAGCCGTCGCCGGCCGCCCGAACGGCAGGTGCCAAACCCGACGCCCGCTCAGGAGCCGCTGAAGGTGCAGGACCAGCGCGCCCGCGAGCCCGGACGCGGCCGTGATGCTCCTGCGCCGGTCTACATTCCCTGGCGCGGGTGGAAGGACATCGCGGTACGCACCTATCAGGAGAGCATGAACGACCGGCTGTTCCTGCTCGCCGCCAGCGTCGTGTTCTATTCGATAGTCGCGCTGTTTCCGGCGATCGCGGCAGGTGTGTCGTCCTACGCGCTGTTCGCTGACGCCAGCATGATCGGCAAGCATCTCGCCATCGCGTCCGACATCATCCCGCAAGGGGCGCTCGACCTGCTGCAGAGCGAGATCACCCGTATCGCGAGCAAGAGCGACGGGCGGCTCACCGTCGGGTTCCTGGTTGGATTGGGCATTGCGCTGTGGAGCGCCAATGCCGGCATGAAGGCGATCTTCGATGCGCTCAACATCATCTATGACGAGGAAGAGAAGCGCGGCCTGATCTGGCTCAATGTGGAATCCTTGTTCTTCACGGTGTGCGCCATTGCCGTCCTGCTGCTGGCGCTGGGCGCCGTGGTGGTGTTTCCGCTGTTTCTCGCGACGTTCGGTCTGACCAGCATGGACGAGCCGCTGATCGGTTTCCTGCGCTGGCCCGCGATGTTCCTGTTGGTGGTGTTCGGCGTTTCGGTCCTTTACCGGTACGGGCCCAGCAGGCGGCGGCCGAAATGGCGATGGATCATTGTGGGCAGCGTGTTCGCCGGATTGGCATGGCTCGCCGTATCGTCGCTGTTTTCGTTTTATCTGGCGAACTTCGCCAACTACAACGCGACCTACGGGGCGCTCGGCGCCGTGGTCGGCGTGATGATGTGGATGTGGTTTTGCACCGTCGTGGTTCTGATGGGTGCGCAACTCAATGCCGAGATCGAACATCAGACGGCGCGCGACACCACCATCGGGCCCGATGCGCCGCTCGGCGCGCGCGGTGCCGTGATGGCAGATACGGTCGGCGCGGCGAAGGCGTAGGTCACGTCCGATCTGCGGATCGCAGACGCGCGTCGAATTGCGCGCCCCGCACGAATTGCCATCGATCGGGGCCTGCGTTAGCGTTTAGCCCGCGCACGACACGAACAACTGAACCAAAAATAATTCGCGAGCTGAAAACACAGCCACGCGCAGGGAGGAAAGATGCGCATTCCGCAGCGTCCGTTGCTGGCGGCTCTGGCAGCCGTGCTCATGCCGATTACCGCGCAGGCTCAAACGCCGGCTGGCGACACCCGCCCGATCACGCTGGTGGTGCCGATCGCGGCCGGCGGCGGCGTCGACGCGATCGGACGCCTGATTGCCGAGAAGCTGCAGGAGCGCCTCAAGCAGCCAGTCGTGGTCGAGAACCGCGTCGGCGCGGGTGGGGCGGTCGGCGCCGACAGCGTCGCCAAGGCCGCGCCCGACGGCCGCACGCTGCTGCTGATCGAGACCTCCTCCATCCTGCACAAATGGCTGCACAAGAACGTGCCGTTCGACGTGATCGCCGACTTTGCGCCGGTGTCGCGGGTCGCAGCCACCTCGCTGCTGCTGTTCGCGCATCCGTCGTTTCCGCCGAACAATCCGCAGGAGGTCATCGCGCACACTAAGGCCAATCCCGGCAAGGTCTCGGTCGGCACGCCCGGCGTCGGCACGCCGCATCATCTCGCGATGCTGATGATGAATTCCGCCGCCAAGATCGACATCACGCACGTGCCGTATCGCGGGACCGGCCCGGCGCTCAACGACCTGCTGGGCGGCCAGCTTCCAATGATCTGGGCCACGCCGATCGCCGTCATGCCGCACGTCGCGAGCCGGCAAGGTGAAGGTGCTCGCCACCGCCTCGGCGCAGCGCGAAGCTTCGCTGCCGCAGGTGCCGACCATGGAAGAGAGCGGGCTGCCGGGCTTCCGGCTGCAGATATTCTTCGGGGTCGCGGCGCCGGCCAAGACGCCGGCCGCGTTCGTCGAACGGCTCGACCAGGAGATCAAAGCCGTGACCGCCATGCCGGAGGTGCAGGCGCGGATGGCGAAGGTTGGGTTCGATTTCGGATATGCTGGCAACAACACGTTCCGGGAACAGATGGCCGCGGACCACAAACGGTATGGCGAGATCATCCGCGCCGCCGGCATCCAGCCGAATTGAGATCATGAAATGCAGGTCACGATCATTGGCGGCGGCATCGCCGGGCTGACCGCGGCGCTGAGCCTCCATCAGATTGGCGTGTCCTGCCGGGTCTACGACGCGGTGCCGCGGCTTGAGCCGATCGGGCACGGCATCAACCTGCAGCCGAATGCAGTCCGCGAACTGACGGCGTTGGGGCTTGGCGAGCAGCTTGCGCGGGCAGGTATCCTCACGGCGGAGCTCGCATTCTACAACCGGCATGGTCAGCGCATCTGGACCGAGCCGCGCGGGCGCGATGCCGGCTATCGCTGGCCACAGATCTCGATCTCGCGCGGCACGCTGCACGAGGTGCTGCTGGGTGCGATCGGCGAGCGTCTGGGTCCGCAGGCCGTGGTCACCGGCCATCGTCTGGTCGGCTTCGAGCAGCGCGGCGACAAGGTTCTGGCGCGGTTTGCGGATCCCGCGGGCCGCCCGGCCGGCGAGATCGCGAGCAATATCCTGATCGGCGCCGACGGCATCCATTCCGCGGTGCGTGCGGCCTTCTATCCGGGCGAGAAGGCGGTGTTCGACGGCTATCTGCATTATCGCGGCATTGTCGAAGGTGAGCCCTACCTCACCGGCCGTTCGATGGCGGTCGTCGGCCATCGCACCCAGCGCGCCATCCTCTATCCGATCGCCGAGCGGCCGGGCGGCAAGGTGCTGATCAATTGGCTCGCCTATACGCGGATTCCCCCGGGTTCGCCGCCGCTCGAGGCCTGGGATTCGGTCGTCGAGCAGAGCGCGGCCGCCGAGGCGTTCGGCGGCTGGAGCTATCCCTGGCTCGATGTCCACGGGTTGTTCGCACGCACGACGCGCGTGCTGCAACTTCCGAACGTCGATCGCGATCCGATTCCGCGCTGGAGTTTCGGCCGGGTCACGCTGATCGGCGACGCCGCTCATCCGATGCAGCCGGTCGGCGCGCAGGCCGGATCCCAGGCGGTGGTGGACGCACGGGTGCTCGCTGCCTCGCTGCTTGCAGTCGCCGATCCGGCCGCGGCGCTCACGCACTATCAGAACCAGCGGATCGCGGCCATGAACGACATCATCATTCGGAACCGCAATCTCGGGCTTGAAACCGTGCTGCAGCTGGCTGAGGAACGCGCGCCGAACGGCTTCGCCAGAATCACGGACGTGCTCAGCCAGGATGAGCTCGAAAGCGCCGCGCTCAATTTCAAGAAGGTCGCGGGCATCGACGTGGAAACCGTCAACAGCCGGGACTCCGTCCTCGAGATCGCGCGCGGGGGTTAGAGGACCCAATCAGTTAGTCGGCTCATTCATTTTGTTCGGTCGCATGATCTTCTCCGAAAAGTCTGCAACTTTTCGGGATCATGCTCTCGGCCGCGCCAGGAAGGTCATGCGGGTCGGGTTGTGGCCGATGTTGGCGAGCGCGCGCTGCGCCGAGAAGCCGGCGGCGGCGAGCCGGGTGATAATCTCCGCCGCGGCGTAGCGGGTGAGCCCCAGATTCGAGCGCAGCCGCCAGTAGTCGGTGAGCGCTACGGTCCGCGCGAGGCCGAACACTGCGGCGATGAAAAAGCCGTTGGCGCCGGCAAACCGCAGCAACGCCATCGCGTCCGTCGCCGCCGAGACGTTCGGCGGGATGATATCGCCCAGGATGAGCACGCCGTCGTGGCGCAACAGGCGGCGGAACAGCGCAAGCCGGGCATCGAGTTCTCCGGGCGTGAGATACTGCGCGACCGAATGCATCACGACGACGTCGAGCGAGCCTACGGGAAGTTCGGCCACCTCCTCGGGCGAGCGCACCTCGATATTGGCGTGGCCGGCGAAGCGCGCCGCCAGCCCGGCACGCACCTTCGGCGCCGCGTCGCACAGGATCAGCCGGCGGGCGGACGCGGCGACGATCTCGGCCGAGAGTGCTTCGCCGCAGCCGTAGTCCAGCACGGTCGCGGCCGGCGGCAGATAGGCGCGGATGTGCTCCGCGATCGTGCGGTAATGCACATCGCGGTGCCGCGCATTGACGTAGATGGAATGTTTGGAATCCCAGAAGGCGATCCAGTCGCCCATGTCCGCTTACCCCGCAGCCCCCGGCCGGACACTATAGGGCAAACGGAGCAGCCCCGTACACCATCGCCGTCACGTCGTCAGCGGACCGCGATTGCCACCCGCCGGATCGGAGTCGGGCACGGCACGTCGCTTATTGTGCGCCAGAAAATCGCGCCGGGCACCCTGCGGTTGTAGTGCCTGCCGGCAGATGCGCCGATAATGTAACTGCCGGGAACGACTGAAGACGTAGGGGAGGGGCGCAAATGCTCACGCTGTATCACGGCAGGGGTTCGGTCTGTTCGATCAAGGCGAGGCTCGCGCTCGCCGAGAAGGACGTGAGCTTCGACAGCCGCCTGCTGATGCTGCGCGGCGATCAGTTCGACTCGGCCTACATGAAGCTCAATCCCAATGCGGTGGTCCCGACCCTCGTTCATGACGGCAACGTCGTCATCGAGTCGACCGTGATCATGCATTACGTCGATGAAGCGTTCTCCGGCCCGTCGCTGATGCCGTCCGGCGGGCTCGCCCGGAGCAAGGTCCGCATGATGACCAAGCTGATGGACGAACATGTCCACGTCGCCTGCATGACCATGACGTTCGCGACTGCGTACCGCGCGCAGCTCGCCGGCATGCCGCCGCATGAGCTGGAGGCGGCGCTTGCCAAGTCGCCGGACAAGCGCCGTTCCGAAATCAAGCGCCAGGTCGCCGCCCATGGCCTGGAGGCGGCGCCGGTGGTCGAGGCGCTGACGGTGCAGGAGCAGTTGCTCGACCGCATCGATGCCGCCATGCAGGACGGCCCCTACATCGCCGGCGTGGACTGGTCGCTGGCCGACGCCGCCGCCACGCCTTACGTCTGGCGGCTCGACAAGCTCAAGCTCGCGCGCATGTGGGACCGGCGGCCGGGCGTGGCAGCCTGGTACGAGCGCATTCGCGCGCGGCCGTCGTTCAAGACTGCTGTGGAGGACTGGCTGACGGCGGCCGAGATCGAGCGCTATGCCAACGAGCCCGATCCCTGGCCGAAGGTGCGGGAGATCTTGCGGGCGGCGTGATCGAGCGGCGCCGTGCTTTGTGCGGCGGCGATGCGGTGGACAAGATCACGCCCGCTTCTTTTCCCGCATCAGCTCCACGAAGCGCGTGAAGAGATAGTGGCTGTCGCGCGGTCCGGGCGACGCCTCCGGGTGGTACTGCACCGAGAACACCGGCCTGTCGCTTGAGCGCGATGCCGCAGTTCGAGCCGTCGAACAGCGAGACGTGCGTCTCGGTGGCGTTCGCCGGCAGACTGTCGCGATCGACCGCGAAGCCGTGGTTCATCGACGTGATCTCGACCTTGCCGGTGACCAGGTCCTTCACCGGGTGGTTCGCGCCGTGGTGGCCCTGGTGCATCTTCATGGTCTTGCCGCCGACCGCGATGCCGAGCATCTGGTGGCCGAGACAGATGCCGAAGGTCGGGATGTTCCGCTCGATGATGTTGCGGATCACCGGCACTGCGTATTCGCCGGTCGCCGCCGGATCGCCGGGGCCGTTCGACAGGAACACGCCGTCGGGTTTCAGCGCGACGATATCGTCGGCGGAGGTCGTGGCCGGCACCACCGTCACCTTGCAGCCGACCGAAGCCAGCAGCCGCAGGATGTTGCGCTTGATGCCGTAGTCGATCGCCACCACGTGAAACTCGCCGTTCGCCAGCCTGCCGTAGCCCTCGCCCCAAACCCACTGCGTCTCGTCCCACGTGAAGCGCTGCCCGGACGTCACCATCGGGACAAGGTCCATGCCGACCAATCCCGGCCACGCACGCGCTTCATGCTTGAGCGCATCGAGGTCGAACTTGCCGTCGGGCGCGTGCGCGATCACCGCGTTCGGCATGCCCTTGGTGCGGATGAGGCTGGTGAGCGCGCGGGTGTCGATGCCGCAGAGCCCGATCACGCCGCGAGTCTTGAGCCACTGGTCGAGGTGGCGCGTCGCGCGGTAATTCGACGGCGACGTAATGCCGGTGTGCAGGATGACGCCGCGCGCGCCCGGCGTCGCCGCCAGGTTGACGGTCTCGATGTCCTCCTCGTTGGTGCCGACATTGCCGATGTGCGGGAACGTGAAGGTGATGATCTGGCCGGCGTAGGACGGATCGGTGAGGATTTCCTCGTAGCCGGTCATCGCGGTGTTGAAGCAGACCTCGCCGACCGCCTGCCCGGTGGCGCCGAGGCCCATGCCTTCCAGCACCGTGCCGTCGGCGAGCACGAGCAGCGCGGTCGGGATCGGTTCCGACCAGGTGGGTTGTGTGTCGGTCATCGAAAGCCTAAGAAATCCGGGCCCGGCGTGCGCGGGCTAGTGTCCCGATTCCGAAGTTCGCAACATTCTGCGGCACCCTCGTTTGCGAACTTCGGAATCGTAGGACACTAGCAACCTATTGATCTAGTGTGGCTTTGGTTCAGAAGTCCGCATGCCAGACTCGCGGCAAGAATGATGCGGACTTCTGAACCGCCACACTAGTGTTTGAGAGGCCATAGACGTGTTGCGCGAGAAGATCAACGAGGCCGTGAAAACGGCGATGAAATCGCAGGATAAGCCGCGATTGTCGGCGCTGCGCCTCGTCAATGCGGCGATCCAGAATGCCGAGATCGAGTCGGAGCGGGCGGGAAAATCGCTGGCCGACGACGACTTGCTGGGCATCCTGCAGAAGATGGTCAAGCAGCGCCAGGAATCGGTCGAAATCTACGACCAGGCCGGCCGCAAGGAACTTGCCGACCAGGAGCGCGGCGAGATCGAGGTCATCAAGGGGTTCATGCCGCAGCAGATGTCCGACGCCGAAGCCAAGGCAGCGGTCGCCGAGGTGATCGCGCAGACCGGCGCGCAGGGCGTCAAGGACATGGGCAAGGTGATGGCCGCGCTGAAGCTCGCCTATGCGGGCAAGATGGATTTCGGCAAGGCCTCGGGCCTGGTGAAGTCGCTGCTGGCAGGCTGACGGTCATGTCGCAATGTTTGATCCGGGGTGTGCGCAGCATCGAGCTCGTCGCCACGAATTTCGAAGAAGCCGGCCGGTTCTACGAAACCGTCTGGGGGCTGCGGCCCGTGCCTTCGCCCGATGGCACGCGGTTTTATCGCGGCACCGCCGGCTATCACCACATTGTCGGTCTGCACCGCGGTCCGCAGCCCGCGCTGGTGCGCATCGTGTTCGATGTGGCGACCCGCGCCGACGTCGACGCGCTGCACCGGGCGGTCGCCGCCTCCGGCGTCCCGGTGAGTGCGCCCGCGCAACTCCCGGCCGTGAGCGGCGGCGGCTATGGCTTCGGCTGCAAGGACCCGGACGGCCGCAATCTGGCGTTTGCGTGCGAGTGCGCCGACCATGCCGACACGCCAGACCAGCCCGATCGGCCGCGGCAGATCGCGCACGTCAACCTCAACGCGCTCGCCTTCGACGCGAGCCTCGCGTTCTTCACCCAGACGCTCGGCCTGCGCGTGATCGACGAAAACGCGCCGCTGTGGTTCCTGCACTGCCACGGCGCCGAGCATTCCTCGATCGTGCTCGCGAAGACCAATATGCCGACGCTCAACCATGTCGCGTTCGAGATGCCGGACGTCAATTCGGTCATGCGCGGCATGGGCCGGATGAAGGACAACGGCTATCCGATCGAGTGGGGGCCAGGCCGGCACGGGCCCGGCAACAATGTCTTTGCGTATTTCTGCGGCCCCGACGAACTGCCGGTCGAGTACACCGCCGAGGTTCTGCAGATCGACGACAGCTACGTGCCCCGCGGCTCCGACCACTGGAAGTTCCCGGCCGGGACGATCCGACCAGTGGGGTATCACGCAGCCGCGCTCGGCGCGCTATTATCGCGTCCAGCGCCTGTTCGGCTTCACGCCCGACGGCTATCGGCTTCCCTGAGCGCTCGGCTGTAGTCCGGTCCGAGTCGCAAGCGACAGAAAGCTTCAAGCGCCCACGCTTGAGTCTTCATTGCATCCGTCCCTCAACGCCGCCCATTTCAACAGCGCGTCGAGGGAGGGCAGAGCGCCTGCCCCCAATCGGTGAGGCCGTATTCGACTTTCGGCGGCACCTGGTGATGAACGATCCGGCGTACGACCCCGTCCTTCTCCATCTGACGAAGTTGTTGGATCAGCATCTTTTGCGAGATCGCAGGAATGGCACGCTCCAGTTCGGAGAAGCGCCGCAGCGTGCCGCCAAACAGGTGAAACAGGATGAGAAGTTTCCAGCGTCCTTCGAGAATTTTCAGCGCGGCTTCGACGCCCTCGGCCGCCGACGTCGGTGTATGACCCCCGCCCTTACGTTCGGGTAAGTACCTTACTTTTTTGTGCGTTCTTGCCATTCGGTAATCTTAGACGACATATCGCAGGCAACAAGCGCCGCCGATGGCAGCAACGCAATATTAGAGAGTGAGAAACATGACGAGCATTCAGCTTCCCAATCCGATCCAACTGTATTTCACCTCCGAGAACGCTCATGACGTGTCGGCGCTTGAACTGTGCTTCGCGGCCGACGCAGTTGTACAGGACGAGGGGAGGACGATCCGAGGCCTCGATGCGATCACAGCGTGGCGGATGGAGACCGGCAGGAAATACAATCACACCGTCGAGCCGCTCACGACTATCAATCGCGACGGCAAGTGCATCGTGACAGGCAAAGTCACGGGCAATTTTCCCGGCAGCCCGATCAGTCTGGACCACATCTTCGAGATGAACGGCGACGGCAAGATCGTTGCGCTGGAACTCCGCTCAGGGGGATGACCTCTAAGTCTGGCGTGCCAAGTTTGTGTGCACTAAGTCTGCGTGGGGCCTTGCCGGCATCTGCGCCCGCAACGTCCGTTGCGGCAACATGGAGGCTTTAGCCCGAAACGGTGATGTTCTAAGCTCCGTCACAATAAGACTGAAACAACGGAGGAACTGCCCGTGCGTCACCCGATGCTCGTTCCCGCTTTACTCGCGGCCTTTTGCGCCCTGCCGACACTTGCGGCGGCGCAGGACTACCCGACCCGGCCGATCAAGGCGATCACCACCACCAGCGCTGGCGGCCTGAGCGACCTGTTCATGCGCGCGCTCGGCGACGAATTGCACAAGCGTCTGGGCCAGCCGTTGATCGTCGAGAACCGTCCCGGCGGCGCCATGAACGTCGGCACCCGCGCCTGCACCGAGGCCGCGCCCGACGGCTACACCATCTGCATCACCAACGCGGACGCGATGGTCTACAACCAGTTCCTGTTCAAGAAGCTGCCGTTCGATCCGGAGACGCAGCTGCAGCCGATCACCAACGCGTTCCATCTCATTCACATGCTGGTGGTCAATTCCGACCTCAAGGTGAAGAACATCAATGAGTTGGTGGCGCTGTCGAAGGCGAAGCCCGGCATCATGAACTATCAGGCGCCCGGCGCGCCGATGGTGCTCTACATGGAGACGCTCAAGAAGGAGCAGGGCGCGGACTGGGTGCGCGTGCCGTTCCGCGGCGGCGGCGAAGCCGTCAACGCCATCCTGAGCGGAACGACGCCGATCGGTCTGTTCGGCGAGGGCAACGTCATCGGCCAGATCCGTGCCGGCAAGATGACGCCGCTGGTGATGTTGAACAACATCCGCTCGCCCAACTTCCCCGAGGTGCCGCTGTTGACTGAGGTCGGGTACAAGGGCGAGCCCTCGCGTAGCTGGTACGGGATTTTCACCCCGGCCGGCACGCCCAAGCCGATCGTCGACAAGCTCGCCAAGGAGATCGTCGCCATCATATCCGACCCGGGCTTCCGCGAGCGTCACTTGACGGCCCGCAGCCTGGTGTCGGCGGCCAACTCGCCCGAACAGTTCGCCCAAGAGATTAAGCGAGACCGCGCGGTGGCGAAGCAGGTCGTGCAGGACGCCGGCTTCGAACCGCAGTGACCGGGGAGTGGTCATGCGGTACGGGCTGTTACTGCTGGTGGTCGCCGCCGGCCTCGGGGCGCTGAGCCCCGCGCAGGCACAGGATTATCCCACGCGTACGATCCGGATCATCGTCACCACCAGCGCGGGTGGCGTGAGCGACGTGTTCGTGCGCACCCTCGCCGAACCGTTGCGCGAGCGCCTCGGTCAACCGGTGATCGTCGAGAACCGGCCCGGCGGTTTCATGATCTTGGGGGCGCGCGCGTGCGCGGAGGCCGCCCCCGACGGCCACACGCTGTGCGTCATGCCGGGCGAGCCGCTCACCTACAACCAGTTCCAGTTCAAGAGCATTCCGTACGATCCGGAAAAAAGCTTCGAGCCGATCAGCAATTTCTTCTTCATCACCCAGACGCTTGCCGTCAGCGCCAAGCTCAACGTGAAGAACCTCGAGGAACTCGCGGCGCTGTCGAAGGCCAAGGCCGGGACGCTGAGCTATTCGTCGCCGACGTCTTCGCTCGTGATGTTCATGGAGAAATTCAAGGCGGACACCGGGGCCGATCTCGTCAAGGTGCCGTTCAAAGGCGGCGGTGACACCGTCAACGGCATCCTGTCCGGCGTGACCCCGGTCGGGCTGCTCGGTCTCGGAAACATGATCGAGCATCTGCGGGCGGGGACGATCGTGCCGCTGCTCGTCGATGGCGCGCAGCGCTCGCCGCTGTTCCCGGGTGTTCCGACGCTGACGGAGAGTGGCTATCGCGGCGAGCACACGCGCGCCTTCTTCGGCCTGCTCGCGCCAGCCGGCACGCCGAAGGACATCGTGGCGCGGCTGCACGACACCATCATGTCGATCGTGCGCGATCCGGCGTTCGCCCGGCGGCATCTCATCGAGCGCGGGCTCGAGCCGGTGCTCAACACGCCGGAGGAGTTCGCGGCCTTCTTGCGGTCCGATCGCCTCAAGGCCGCGCGCATCCTGCAGGCGTCCGGAATTGAGCCGAGGTAGCGCGGGTGCGGTCAGGGAGGAATCGGCTGTGATCATTTCAAGGACACCGGCAGCGCCACGCGCGAGGATCAGGATGAAACGATCGGTCGCCGTCTTATTGCTGATGGGCGCGGCGCTGTTGAACGCGGCCCCCTCCCAGGCGCAGGACTACCCGCGCCGTCCGGTGCGGGTGATCGTCGCGGTCGGCGCCGGCGGCACCGGCGACGTCTTCGCCCGCGTGCTCGGCGACGAGCTGCACAAGCGCTGGGGCCAGCCGCTGGTGATCGAGAACCGTCCCGGCGCGCAGTCGAACATCGGCGCCCGCGCCTGCGCGGAAGCGCCGCCGGACGGCTACACGCTGTGCATCATGCCGGGCGAGCCGCTGGCCTATAACCAGCACCTGTTCAAGAAGCTGCCGTTCGATCCGGTCAAGGACTTCGAGCCGATCACCAACCTGTTCTTCAATTTCCAGGCGCTGGTGGTGAACGCCAACCTCAACGTGAAGACGGTGGACGAACTGGTCGCGCTGTCGAAGGCGAAAGCCGGTACGTTGAGCTACACGGCGCCGTCGCTGCCGCTGATGCTCTATCTGGAGAAGCTCAAGCGCGAGCGCGGCGCCGACTGGGTCGGCATCCCGTTCAAGGGCGGCGGCGAAACCACCAACGCAATCCTGTCGGGATCGACCCCGATCGCCTTCCTCGGCATGCAGAACTTCATCTCGCATCTGCGCGCCGGCACGATGAACGGCTTGGCGGTCGACGGCGCCAAGCGCTCCCCGCTGTTCCCCGAGATTGCGACGCTCGCCGAGCTCGGCTATCGCGGCAACCTCACGCGCGTCTATTTCGCCCTGGTCGCCCCCGCCGGCACGCCGAAGGCGATCGTCGACAAGATCCGCGAGGACGTGGCGCGCATCGGCAACGACCCGGCGTTCCGGCAGAAGCAGATGATCGAGCGGGCGATCGAGCCGATCTTCAACACGCCCGAGGAATTCGCGCGCTTCCTGGCCGAGGACCGGATCGTGTCCGGCCGTGTCGTCAACGATGCCGGGCTCGTCCCGCAATAACGCGTGGAGTGGAAGATGAAATCGCTGCACTCGCTCGCCGTCATTGCGATCCTTGGCAACTTCGTCACGCCGTCGCCCGCGCAGGACTATCCGACCAAGCCGGTGCGGGCGATCACCGCGCTGGTCGCCGGCGGCCTGAGCGACGTGTTCATGCGGGTGGCTGGCGACGAATTTCAGCGCGGCCTCGGTCAGCCGATCGTCGTCGAAAACCGGCCGGGAGGGGCTGGAAATATTGGCGGAAGGGCCTGCGCCGAGGCGCCGCCCGACGGCTACACGATCTGCATCCTGCCGGTCGAGACGCTGAGCTACAACAAGTTCCTGTTCAAGCGGCCGGGCTTCGATCCCGAGAAGGACTTCGCCCCGATCACCAACCTGTTCTTCGTCACCCAGGTGCTGGTGGTGAATTCCGCGCTGAAGGTCAAGTCGCTCGAAGAGCTTGCGGCGCTGTCGAAGGCGAAGCCCGGCACCATGAGTTACGTGGCGCCGTCGGTGCCACTCGCGCTGTTCATGGACAAGTTCAAACAAGAACACCGCGCCGACATGGTGAAGGTGCCGTACCGGGGCGGCGGCGATGCGGTCAACGGCATCCTGTCGGGCTCGACGCCGGTCGCGTTTCTGGGTCTCGCCAATGTCGTCTCCCACATCCGCGCCGGCACGATGACGGCGCTCGCGGTCGACGGCGAGAAGCGCTCGCCGCTCATTCCCGAAGTGCCGACGTTGCGCGAGCTCGGCTATCGCGGCGACATCACGCAGGTCTATTTCGGGCTGGTGGCGCCGGCTGCGACGCCCAAGCCCGTGATTGCGAAGCTTCACGGTGAGTTCGTGCGCATCGGCGCGATTCCGGCGTTCCGCCAGCGCAACATGCTCGACCTCGGCCTCGAGCCGATCCTCGACACAACGGAGGCGTTTGCGCGCTACCTCGATGAGATGCGGCCGATCGCTGCGCGCATCGTCCGAGAATCGGGACTGGAGCCGCAGTAGACCGGAGGACGCCCATGCTGACGCGCCTGACGTGCACCATGCGCCTGAAGGCGGCTGTTCTGGCTGCGCTGCTTGCCACATCCTGTGGCGAGGCATTGGCGCAAAGCCAGGGCCCGATCCGCCTCGTGGTTGGAGCGGCCGCCGGCGGCTCGATCGACGTCTATTCCCGCATCATCGCCGAGCATATGACCGCGACGCTTGGGCGTCCGGTCATCATCGAGATCAAGGCCGGCGCCAATGGCAATATCGCCGCGCAGTATGTGGCGGACGGTCCGGCCGACGGCACGCTGGTGTGGGTTGGCGCGCAGTCGATGCTGGAGATCAATCCGACCGCCTACAAGAATCTGCGCTGGAAACAGGCCGACTTCATTCCGGTCATCAAGGGCATCGAGACGCCGCTGGTGCTGGTGGCGCATCCGAGCATCCCCGCCAAGACCTTCGACGAATGGGTGGCCTACGCCAAGACCAACCGCGGCAAGCTCTCGTATGCCAATTACGGCCCGGGCACGATCTCGCATTTCCTCGGCTATCAGGTGAACGAGCGCTTCGGTCTCGAACTCACTCAGGTGCCGTATAAGGGCAATGCTCCGCAGATGGTGGACCTGCTCGCGGGCCATGCGCTGTTCGGGTTCACCCAGCTGCAATCGGCAGCTCAGCCCTCGCTCAGCGGTTTGCTGCGGGCGCTGGTGTTGAGCGGCGAGCGGCGCGCGCCGCTCTTGCCTGACGTGCCGACGTTCGCCGATGTCGGCCACGGCGATCTCGCCGCCACCGCCTGGTTCGGCCTGCTGCTGAAGGCGGGTGCGCCGGAGGACGTCGTGATGCGGTTCGAGACGGCTGCGAAGGCCGCGCACGCAGACCCGACTGTGCAGGCGAGGCTGGCGGCGCAGGGCTTTCAGGTCAACGGCCTGACCGGCGCCGCGTTCCGCGCGAGCATCGCGGCGCAGACCGAGCGCTGGGCCAAGATCGTCCGTGCCACCGGTTTCTCGGCGGATTAGGAATAAGCAAGCGGGAAGAGGTAGAGCAGGCGGCTCTACCTTCGCTCCAACAGTTGGCCTACGCCACTTCGATCAGGATCTCGGTGAGCCGGTCGGGCATATCGACCATCGCGTCGTGACCTGCCGGCATATCGTACATGGCCCAGCCGCCTGCGCTCTTGAGCTTGTCGTAGGCCGCATCGAACGGCACGCTCGGATAGCCCTTGGCGCGGATGTAGGCGCGTTTGGCGATCTTCTCGCGCCCGCCAGTGACCTTGGCCTTGTCGGTCAGCGTGTTGATCGGCTGCGGCGTGCATTTGGCATCGACCCAGGCGCGGTCTTTTTCGTTCACACGAAATACCGCGGCCGGGATCGGCTTCATGGCGATCTCGCCTTTCTTGATCGCGTCCGTCATGCCGTCGCGCGCCGCTTGTGAAGCCTTTTCCATCAGGCTGTCGCCATTGTCCGGCACGAACGCGTCCAGGAACACGATCGACGCGATCTTGTCGTGCATCTGATCGGCCACGCCCGAGATGATGATGCCGCCATAAGAGTGACCGACCAGCACGATGTCTTTCAAATCCTCCCACTTGAGGACGTTGACGATGTCGGTGATGTGGGTGGCGAGGTCGATGTCCTTGGTGAGCAGATGCGAGCGCTCGCAGAGGCCCGTCATCGTCGGTGTGAACACCTTGTGGCCCTTGCCTTCCAGCCGGTCCGCGACGCGCCGCCAGCACCAGCCGCCGTGCCAGGCGCCATGCACCAGCACGAACGTCTTGGAGAGCGACGGCGTCGGTGTCGGTGATGTCTGCGCGTTGGTCTCTCCCGCCATGGCCATCAATCCCGTGCCCGCCGCTAAGCCACCCAGAATTGCGCGGCGCGACTGTCCCGCTGCGTTGTTCATCGTGTTCTCCATAACTCAGGATACCTTCAAAAGGGTATCGACCAGCCATTGCGGCTCGTCGACCATGACGTCGTGCCCGCACGACACGTCGTAGACGCGCCAGCCGGCGGACGACTTGAGCTTGTCGTACGCCTTATCGAACACCGGTTGGGGATAGCCTCTGGCCCGGATGTAAGAGCGCTTGGCGATACGATCCCGTGCGCCGGTCAGCTTCACCTTGTCGATGAATGTGTCGATCGGATGAGGCGTGCACATGGCGTCCACCCAGGCGCGATCCTTCTCGTTCACATTGGAACCCGCCGCGCTCCGCGGCGGAATGGCGATCGCGCCCTTCTGCTTGGCGCCGAGAATGGCCTCGCGCACCGGGGGAGCAGCGGTATCCACCAGGCTCTCGCCATTCTCGGGAAAGAACGCGTCGAGAAAAACGATGGATGAGATGCGCCCCTCCAGTTGCTCGGCGGCCGGGGCAACCACGCAGCCGGCGTATGAATGGCCGACGAGCACGATGTCCTTGAGGTCTTCCCACTTGATCACGTTGACGATGTCGGTCACGTGCGTGTCGAGACCGATCTTGGTGTTGAGGAGATGCGAGCGCTCACCGAGCCCCGTCAAGGTCGGGCTGAACACCTTGTGACCCTGCTTCTCCAACTGGTCCGACACGCGCCGCCAGCACCAGCCGCCATGCCAGGCACCGTGGACCAGCACGAAGGTCTTGGCGCTGGACTGCGCCTGGGCGGTCGTGCCGTCGACCGCCGTCATGCTCATCAGCCCCGCGCCCGCCGCCACGCCGCGCAACACGCTGCGGCGCGATTGACCGGTTTCGTTGCTCATACCAATTCTCCGCTCACGAAACTTCGATCACGCGTTCGACCAGCCACTGCGGCGCATCGACCATCACGTCGTGACCGCAATCGTTGGGCGCCTCCAACGTCTTCCACGTCTTGTCGGCCCTGCACTCGGCGAGCGCCTTGTCGAATGCCGGCTGCGGATAGGCCGAGGCCCGGATGTAGGTCTTCTTT
This sequence comes from uncultured Alphaproteobacteria bacterium, assembly GCA_963807865.1. Taxonomy (GTDB): domain Bacteria; phylum Pseudomonadota; class Alphaproteobacteria; order Rhizobiales; family Xanthobacteraceae; genus VAZQ01. Next base: position 87,366 of record CAWEDK010000020.1, read on the forward strand.
GCGATCTTCTCGCGCGCGCCGGTCAGCTTGATCGGCTGTATTGCCACGCCGTTGGGCTGCGGAGTGGTCTTGGAATCGACCCAGGCGCGATCCTTCTCGTTGACCTTGAAGGCTTCGGCTTTCGGCGCCGCGCGGCCGGGTTCGCCCTTGGCGACGGCCTCCTGGAACGCCTTGCGGCTGAATTCGGAGGTGTGGTCGATGCCCTTCTGGCCGTTCTCCGGCTTGAACGCGTCGAGCCAGACGATCGACGAGACGCGGTCGCCGATCTGTTCGAGCGCGCCCGAACCCGGCCAGCCGCCATAGGAGTGCACCACCAGGCAGACGTCCTTGAGGTCTTCCCATTTGAACACATTGACGATGTCGGTGATGTGGGTGTCGAGATGACGTCCTTGCTCAGCAGATGCGAGCGTTCGCCGACGCCGGTGAGCGTCGGTGAAAACACCTTATGGCCCTTCTTCTCCAATAGGTCGGACACCCGCCGCCAGCACCAGCCGCCGTGCCAGGCGCCGTGCACGAGCACGAACGTCTTCTGTTGCGTCTGCGCCTGCGCCGGGCCCGTGAACTCGCCCGAGGCGGCCGCTGCCACAAGCCCGGCGCCGGCGGCGACCGTGCCGAGTACGCCGCGGCGCGTGATGTTGTTGTTGCCTGCTGTCATCATTTCCTCCCGTTTTGGTTTGTGCGTTTCCCGTGATCCTAGACGGCGCGGTTGTACTTGTCGCGCGGTCGGTGACAATTGCGTTGCGGCGCAATGACTTGCTGGGCGGCTGCCCACGCGAAGCGCGAGTTCCATCTCGCCGTGGCCCTGTGGATAAGTGGGAAAAGTCGCGGCGATTGGCCGAATGTCGCAACGCAACGAAGGAGCCACGAAAGCGAGCCGTTTTGCCCGCTATCATCGCCGGCCAATTCGGCGTCAAGGCTCGAACTCATCGCGTATCGCCCATGCGCTTTTCGCCTCAATTTCTCGACGAGTTGCGCGCCCGGCTTCCGGTGTCGGAGGTCGTGGGCCAGCGCGTCAAATTGCGTAAGGCGGGGCGGGAATGGAAAGGCCTGTCGCCGTTCAACCAGGAGAAGACGCCGTCGTTCTTCGTCAATGACCAGAAGATGGCGTGGTTCGATTTCTCTTCCGGCAAGAACGGCAGCATCTTCGATTTCGTCATGATGACCGAGGGCGTCACCTTTCCGGAGGCGGTCGAGCGGCTGGCGCAGCAGGCCGGCATGGCGCTGCCGAAGGTCTCGCAGGAGGACGAAGCGCGCGAGCATCACCGGCGCACGCTCAACGACGTGGTCGAACTGGCGGCGCAATTTTTTCAGGCGACGCTGGCGTCGCGCGTCGGCGCGCGGGCGCGCGGCTATCTTGCGGATCGCGCGCTCGATCCGGCGATGCAGCTCAAGTTCCGCGTCGGCTACGCGCCGGCGGAGCGCTTCGCCCTCAAGGAGCATCTCGGCTCGCAGGGCGTCTCGGTCGAGGACATGATCGAGGCCGGGCTGCTCGTGTCCGGCGACGACATCCCGGTGCCATACGACCGCTTCCGCGACCGCGTGATGTTTCCGATCACCGATCTGCGCGGCCGCGCCATCGCCTTCGGCGGCCGCGCGCTCGAGAAGGACGCCCAGGCGAAGTATCTCAATTCGCCCGAGACGCCGCTGTTTCACAAGGGCGGCACGCTGTTCAACATCGCCGCCGCGCGCGCCGCGGCCCACCAGGGCGCCGAGGTCATCGCGGTCGAGGGCTATGTCGACGTCATCGCGCTCGTCAGCGTGGGCTACGAGGGTAGCGTGGCGCCGCTCGGCACCGCGCTCACGGCCGACCAGCTCGACGCTGCTGTGGAAGATGGCCGACGAGCCGATCCTCTGCTTCGACGGCGACGGCGCCGGCCGCCGCGCCGCCTATCGGGCCGTCGATCTGGCGCTGCCGCAGCTCAAGCCCGGCAAGAGCCTCAAGTTCGCGAGCCTGCCCGACGGCCAGGACCCGGACGACCTGGTGCGTTCCGGCGGGCGTCAAGCGGTGGCCGATGTTTTGAGCGCCGCGCGCCCGCTCTCGCAGATGCTGTGGATGCGGGAGACCGAGGCCGGCGGCCTCGACACGCCCGAGCGCCGCGCCGCGTTCGAGGCCCGCCTCACCGAGGTGATGGCGCTGATCGGCGACGAAACCGTCCGCAAATATTACCGCCGGGATTTCGGCGACCGGCTGCGGCAGCTGTTCGAGCCCGATGGCGGTCGGCCGTTCCGGCGTGAGGCGCGGCGCGGCTTTCCGCCGGCCCGCCCCGGTTTTCCGCCGCGGTCAGGATCGGGCGGCCGCCGCTCGGCGCCCGGACGCGACCGGCCCGGGCCTGGCTTCGGCGGGCCTGGCTTCGGCAGCGGGCAGCCCTACGTGGTGGTGAGCCAGCAGCTTGCCGCGAGCCCGGTCCATCGCGGTCACCGGGCCGCCATTCCCAAGCGCGAGGCGCTGATCCTGCAGGCCCTGGTCAATCATCCCTGGCTCGCCCACGACCACCTGGAGGAACTCGCGGATATCGAATTCCGCCATAGCCGACACCCAGAAACTGCGGGGCGCGCTGCTCGATCTGTTGGCGCACGACGGCGAAACCGGCCCGGAGGCGCTGCGCGCGGCGCTCGCCGCGGGCGGGCTGGCTGAGCTGCTGGGCCGGGTCGAAAAGGGCATCACCACGCAGAATGTCTGGGGCGCCGGTCCGCAGGCCGCCCCGGAGGACGTTCTGATGACCTGGAAACAGCTTGTCGCCTTGCATCGGCAGTGGCATTCCCTAGTTAAGGAGCTCAAGGACGCCGAGCAGGCCTTGGGACAGGATACCACCGAGGCCAACTATTCCTGGTTGCAGGACGTGAAGGCCCGGCTTTCGGTGATTGACGGAACCGAGGCCATGATCGACGGCTTCGGCGCATCATCGGGACGGACGGCGCGAACTTTGTAGAGTCGATTGGGCTGGGACCGGCGGCCGACGGGCCAAATAGGGCTTGCCGTGCCACGGTTTGGAGGGTTAATCGGCGCTTAAGCCGCGCCCGCCACACTCCGGCGGCGCGCGAATCAGGGTGGTGCCGGGGACCGGCGCCGCCCTTTCGTACATTATCGATTCAGTCCCCATAGGGTAGGGGGACGGTTATCCGGGCGATCGGCCCCTCCGCGGTCAGAAGTCGGGCGTTTGAGGAGACGTGTATGGCGAGCAAGATCAAGGCGGCTCAGAAGGAAAAAGAGAAGGACGAGGCGCCCGAGAAGGAGGCCGCCGACGCTCCCGATGCCCCGCTGCCGTTGCTCGACCTGTCGGACGCGGCGGTCAAGAAGCTGATCCGCACCGCCAAGAAGCGCGGCTACGTCACCCACGACCAGATCAACTCGGTGCTGCCCTCCGAGGAGGTCAATTCCGAGCAGATCGAGGACGTGCTCGCGATGTTCAGCGAGATGGGCGTCAACGTGGTCGAGACCGAGGAAGCCAGCGACGACGAGGAGAAGGAAGCGCGAGGAGCGACGAGGAGCCCGAGAGCGAGGGCGGCGAGCTGGTCGAGGTCCAGCAGAAGGTTCCGGCCAAGGCCGAGACCAAGGAGCCGACCGAGCGCACCGACGATCCGGTCCGCATGTACCTGCGCGAGATGGGCTCGGTGGAGCTGCTCTCGCGCGAGGGCGAAATCGCCATCGCCAAGCGCATCGAGGCCGGCCGCGAGGCGATGATCGCCGGGCCTGTGCGAAAGCCCGCTCACCTTCCAGGCCATCATCATCTGGCGCGACGAGCTCAACGAGGGCAAGGTTTTCCTCCGCGACATCATCGATCTCGAAGCGACCTATGCGGGTCCCGACGCCAAGGCGATGCCGGCCGCGGTCATCGGCCCGGACGGCCAGCCGATTCCGGGCGTGCCCGGCGCCGGTGTCCCCGGCGTGCCGGGCCTGGCGCAGACGCCGGCGCCGCCGGCCGCGCCCGCCGCCGCCACGCCGTTCAAGGCCGGCGAACGGCAGCGACGGCCTCAACGGCGACGGCGAGGGCAAGCCCGAGGGCGCGGCCGAAGGCGATTTCGACGACGACGACATGGAGAATTCGCTCTCGCTCGCCGCGATCGAGGCCGAGCTCAAGCCCAAGGTGGTCGAGACCTTCGACAACGTCGCCGACGCCTACAAGCGGCTGCGCCGCCTGCAGGACCAGGACATCGAGTTCAAGCTCAAGAACACCACGCTCTCGCCCGCGCAGGAGCGCCGCTACAAGAAGCTCAAGGACGACATCATCGCCGAGGTGAAGTCGCTGCGCCTCAACCAGGCGCGCATCGATTCGCTGGTCGAGCAGCTCTACGACATCAACAAGCGCCTGGTCGGCTACGAGGGCCGGCTGATGCGGCTCGCCGAGAGCCACGGCGTCGCGCGCGAGGACTTCCTGCGCAACTACCAGGGCTCCGAGCTCGACCCGCGCTGGCTCAACCGCGTCTCCAAGCTCTCCGCCAAGGGCTGGAAGAACCTCGTCGCCAAGGACAAGGACAAGATCAAGGAGCACCGCCACGAGATCCACGTCGCTCGCGGGCGAGACCGGGCTCGAGATCGGCGAGTTCCGCAAGATCGTGCAGATGGTGCAGAAGGGCGAGCGCGAAGCCCGCCAGGCCAAGAAGGAGATGGTGGAGGCGAACCTGCGCCTCGTCATCTCGATCGCCAAGAAATACACCAACCGCGGCCTGCAGTTCCTCGACCTGATCCAGGAAGGCAACATCGGCCTGATGAAGGCGGTCGACAAGTTCGAGTACCGCCGCGGCTACAAGTTCTCGACCTATGCGACGTGGTGGATCCGGCAGGCGATCACCCGCTGCATCGCCGACCAGGCGCGCACCATCCGCATCCCGGTGCACATGATCGAGACGATCAACAAGATCGTGCGCACGCAGCGCGGCAGATGCTCAACGAGATCGGCCGCGAGCCGACGCCGGAGGAGCTGGCCGAGAAGCTCGGCATGCCGCTCGAGAAGGTGCGCAAGGTCCTCAAGATCGCCAAGGAGCCGCTGTCGCTGGAAACCCCGATCGGCGACGAGGAGGACTCACACCTCGGCGACTTCATCGAGGACAAGAACGCGATCCTGCCGATCGACGCCGCGATCCAGTCGAACCTGCGCGAGACCACGACCCGCGTGCTGGCCTCGCTGACGCCGCGCGAGGAGCGCGTGCTGCGCATGCGCTTCGGCATCGGCATGAACACCGACCACACGCTGGAGGAGGTCGGCCAGCAGTTCTCGGTGACGCGCGAGCGCATCCGCCAGATCGAGGCCAAGGCGCTGCGCAAGCTCAAGCATCCGCGCCGGTCGCGGAAGCTGCGGAGCTTTCTGGACAACTGACGCTCCTTCCCGTCGTCCCGTGGCGCAGCGCAACGTGAAACGTTGCGATGCAGACCCGGGACCGCCAAGCCCGCGATCCTCTCCACGTCATGCCCGCGCTTGTCGCGGGCATTCGCGTCTTTGGTGCCATCAGGAATGCCGCGGCGAGCGTGCCATCAGCGGCATCAGCCAGGAATGTAGCGTGAGCGTCAGCGTCCGTGCTGCGCGTACCAAGCCGGCTCTGACATCAGTGACGTGTATAGCGATGGCGAATACGACCGTGGTGGTAGGCACGTAGAACCAGGGACGCCGGATCGTCTCGATCCATCCCACGGACGTCTGTGGGCGGTGCCTATTCAAACTGAGGCATATCGACCAGGGTTAGCGCCTCAGTTTGACCAGGGATATGAAAATAGTCCTTGACTATATTCCTATCGCTCACCATATCCCATCACCCTGCTCAACGAGGGGCGCTTCATGAGGCGTCTTGAGGTGGAGCGGATCGACGAAGTGCCGGCGGGCAACGCCGGCTGGGTTGGGGCCGGAGATGCGGCCTTTGGGCCGCAAATCACGCCCGCCAACCCCGTCGATGGCTTCGGGCGCGAGCCCGCGGTCTGGTGTGGCGCCTGCGCGCCGTGCCTCGCACGCACGGCACCCGGGCGGCGTCGGGGCTCCGCCCGCCTGGCCACTATGAGCCGGCTGCGAGGAGCTCGCTGACGGACGAGGTCCAAGCCCTCGCCGCGAAGCGCGGCCCGACGCCGAGTGACCGTCCAGAGCGGGCGGAAGCGATCGCCGCCAGTGGAGCGCCGAGAGGCGAGCGCGCTGCTTCGTCAGCGCGCACCGCGCCGCCGGGCTTTAGCCTCGCAAGCTGGCCCCAAGGTGCGGATCGTTGGATGCGCCTGTCGGCGCTCCGCTCCCCTCGCTTTGCGGGGAGCAATGAGAAAAGGGCACTCCCGGCGCCCGAAAATTCAAACGGCCGGGTGGCGGAGCATTGGTTGCGAGGCCTGTTCTCGATGAAATCGCAGAAGGGCGTTCGAGGTGCACGCGTCACGGTCGCGATGCGTACCTGACCACTATTCGGCAGCGATCGCCAATTTTTCCTGCGTGGGCGCGGCTATCACAATGCGGTCGCGACCCGATCGTTTGGCCTCATAGAGCGCCTGATCTGCCTGCCGCATGAGCGTCTCGATACCCGCGGTTCCTGCGCTCGCCGCAGCCAGACCGATGCTCACGGTCAACGCCGGGCTTACGCCGTCGAAAGCGGGCGAACACTCTCTGACGCGGACACAAAGTCGCTCCGCAAAGCTCCAGGCGTCCTCTTTCGTCGTCTCGGGCAGCAGGACGGCAAATTCTTCACCACCCACTCGCCCCGCGATGTCTGACTCGCGCTTTGTGTTGTTTATTGTGCTTGCCACCACTTTCAGAATCATGTCGCCGGCGTGATGACCGAATGAGTCGTTGACGATCTTGAAATGATCGATGTCAATCATCATAAGCGTCAAGGGGCGGATGTACCTTTGGGAACGGAGCAATTCAGCGCGAGCTCGTTGCTCAAATTCGCGCCGGTTGTTCAAGCCTGTAAGAGCATCCGTAGCTGCAAGCGCTTCGAAATCGTGCGCACGCTGTTCGCACAAGTTGCGTTCGCGAATTGCCGATGGAAGCCAGTGATACAACAGGAGACCGAGTACGAGACATCCCGATGCTACGTTCGCCAGCTTGGGCAGCAACAGGAGATTTGGCTGACCAAGTACGGCAACGAAGGAATGAGAAAAAAACCCGTATTGCCCTCCAAAGTACAAACCGAAATAGATATTTTCGATAATATTTCTTACGGTATCAATTCCAATAACCAACAGTAACAGCCTGGCTGTTCCAAATGTCTTTGGATTATTTACGTAAAAATAGGCGACGCTGGCGAGCACAGCCGCCCAGAGCGCAACAATGATCCAATAAATGAGCGCGGCGGCGAACGACATGTCCATGGCTCGATGCGCAATATGTTGCCGGATGCGGCCATAGATATGTACGCTCAATTATTCAGCGGGTTGCCAACGCATTGAGGAAGATTTTAGCGAACCATCAAATCGATCGAGTGCGAAATATCTTCGAAGTGCCTGACAGGGTCGCCGATATGTGGCGCAAGCTCGTGAGGCGCATCGGTCATGAAGCGTGTGCTGCCGCGCCGCTACTCCAGCCCTTCGACGATGCGGACGTCGCGCACCGCGCCGTCGCCCAGCGCCTTGAGGGCGGTCTGATAGGCCGGGCTCTCATACGCTGCGATCGCATTTTCGGCGCTCGGGAATTGCGAGATCACGATGCGCTCCACTTGCCCCGCTTCGTAGGCTTTGGCGGCGGTGCCGCGCGCCAGGTAGCGGCCGCCGAACGGCGCGATCGCGCCGGGCGCGAGCGCCGCATAGGCCTTCAGCTTGCCGGGATCGGAGATCGAACGGTAGGTGGTGATCCAAAATCCCTTGGGCATGGCGGCTCCCTGCGCTGCGCGTCGCGCGGCCGCGCTCCCGGATGCGATCGGTGGCTTGATCGGGCGGAGATCGGCGACGAACGTGCGGCAATCTTCCGCGTTCCGGTGGTGGTCCGCAAGCTGCCGCAAGCAGCCCAGCCGGAGCGCGGGGAGGGCGCGCGTCGCGGTTGCGGCAACGATGATTTCATATCTCGCCGGTATGATCGCACGTGTGGCCGGGTGCTCAACTCCGGCGCTGGGGCGGGGCAAACGAACGTGGACAGGCCGATCGGTGGCGCCATTCTGGCGCTAGCGCTTGCGACGGTGGCCGGCGGACCGGCTTCGGCGCAGGCCAACCTCGATGCCGGCAAATCGCCGGCGAAAATCTTCGCGCAAGGCTGCGGCTCGTGTCACGGTACGCCGCACGAGTTGGCCGCGATCCGGCGCGACTTCCTGCTCCAGCATTACACCACCGGCCCGCAGCAGGCCGAGATGCTCGCGGACTACCTCGAAGCCGTGCGCAGCGAAACCGCGCGGCCGCCGAAACCGCGCCGCAGCCCGCGTGCCGAGATCGACATCGCGGACGCGGACCTGACCGGCAGCATCGGCGTTTCGGTCGCCGCGGATGCGAAGCCCGAGGCGGCGAAGCCCGCGGCAGCGAAGCCCGAGGTCGCGCCGCCTGAAACCGTCAAGGCCGAGGCCGCGCCCCAGCCTGCGCCGCTCGACCTCGACGAATGAATATCGACAGCCGCATCATCGGGACCTGGGCGCTCAGGAGCACGCAGGGCAGGGATGACGCCGGCCAGGTGCTGCCGCCACCCTACGGGCCGAAGCCCGAGGGCCTCGTCACCTTCCAGGCCGACGGCCGCATGATGTGCGTGCTGTGCGACGGCCGGGCCGCATTGCCGCCGGGCGAGCCGCGGCAGTTCATGTCCTACGCCGGCAACTACAGCTTCGATGGCGAGACGCTCACCACCCGTGTCGATGCGTCGTCCGATGCGGCGCGCGTCGGCGGCGACCAGGTGCGCACAGTCGCGTTCGTCGGCGGCCGGATGGTGCTGCGCCCCCCGCGCCGGCTCTATGCCGGCCTCATGCAGCATCAGGAACTGGTCTGGGAGCGCGTCGCCTAGCGGCCGTAGTCGCCTGCGCTGGCTGGATGAAGCCGAACGGATTCTGGAGTACACTGCGCCGGTCGATCGCAAACGGGTGGTAACGATGTCGTTCTGGAAATCCCTGTTCGGCGGCGGCTCGCCGGCCGCGAGCACACCGAAGGCGAGCGATCCGGTCGAGTACAAAGGCTTCGTCATCCGCGCCGCGCCGTTCAAGGAGGGCGCGAACTACCAGACCGCGGGCACGATCGAGAAGGAGATCGACGGCGTGCGCAAGGAGCATCGCTTCATCCGCGCCGACAGCCATCCGGTCTATGACGACGCCGTCACATTCACGGTCGCCAAGGCGCGGCAGATCATCGACCAGATGGGCGACCGGCTGTTCGGCTGAGTTTGCCGCGCGGAACGGCCGCTCGTTGCATTCGCGCCGGCCTTATCTTCGAGCGCCGCGAAGCGTTGCAGGATGTGGTCGCGTTCCTGAACCCGGCTATTTCACTTCAGGTCGGCAATGGAGGCCGGACCCGGGCCCGGAGTGACCAGTGTCGGCCATTGCTTCGAGCCGAAGGGCACAGCCGGAGGCAGAAATGCCTTCATGCCGCGCTTGGCGGTTTCCGCGATAATGGCGAGGCGCGCATCGCCGCCCATCAGTTCGTAGTCCATCAGGCGGTAATTGCCGAAGAACAGCGCACCGACCGAGCGGTCGGCGATGATGCGGGTCAGGGACGTCATCATGTCGCCTGGCGTCGTGGTGAACGAGATGGTCTCGATCAGCATCAGCCGGTCGTTGATCGCGTCCGGCCCGAAGAACTGAGCGAGCACACTGAACAGCACGTTGTTCTGGCGCGCCACATAGATGGTGTTGCTGGCCGCGTAAGTCTTGTCCCAGTCGCTGCCCAGCATGGACTTCCATTCGGCGATCACGTTCATCCAGTGGCCGACCTGAGTCTGAGCCGCCCAGCCGCGATGTTCGCGAGGTCCGGCGCCTGCTTTTTCCCGAATTCCTCCAGCTTGGGGAAAGAGATCACGCCTTTCGCCACACAGTCGTCCATGAATGCAATGTTGTTCCGCAGCATGGTCGCGATTGGTGTCGCGCCACTCCGGCGGCATCGGCGTTGCGTCGAGGCCATCGAGAGCGGATTGCATCCGGCTGCGATAGGCGAGCATGGCGCCACGCCATGATAGGTCGGCGGGATTGTCGAGATAGGGCCCCACAACCTGGCTTACCGCCATCGTGCTGTGACCGACGGATTTCAGCAGTTGATAGACGATCGGAACCTGCGGCGCCTCGAGCGGCGCCATGCCGGGCCGATAGAGGATGAACCGCCCACCCGCTCCCGAGAACAGGCCGAGGATGACCGGATGCTTGCTGAGAATATTCCTCTGAAAGATTTTGGCGGCCGCGTCATAGAGCTCGAACATGCCGGCGTTGAGCGCCAGCACGTTCTGGTTCGCGATCTCGGCCGCGCTGGTTGTCGTGCGACCCTCGATTGGCTGCATATAGCTCGGCAGACCCTGGGTTCTAGCTGCGGTGCTTACGCCAATCAGCATCGCGGATATGGCGGCAGTGTAGACGCAGCGTTTCAGGAGTGAATCAGCATGCATGGCCATCCTCACGGGGTGCGTTCGTACATCTTTTGGCGGACACGTTAAGAACCCATGCGACCTGGCCTCGCGCTGGTTCTCGCTCACACCGGAACCCGGCAATTGGTTGCCGGTCACTTAAGTGGAAAAGTCAAATGCGACCGATGAGGGTCCGTCTGCCGAATCGGCCGCGGTTCCATTCTAAACACCGCAAATAGAAAAATTCTAGAAATGATGGCAGGGAATAGAATAGGCTCTACTGCTTCCGGCGAATCAAATGTGCCCCTTCCGGCCGAGTGAGGAGGGTTGAGCGCAATCAGACGCGGCGCGTACAGGTACGCTCACAGCAGCGCTGACCAAGAGGTGGGAGCATGCAGCCTTCGCGACGCGAGTTCGTCAAGTTGGTCACCGCGAGTGGCATCGCGCTCAGCCTGTCGCGCTTAGGCCACGCCGAGGAACCCAGCTTCAACGCGCGTGAGACGCTCCCCGGACGTGGCCAATGGAATCCGGCCGCCACCGGCGTCGGCCGCATTGACGGCGTCGTCAAGGTCACGGGGGCCAAGCTCTATGCGTCGGATTTTCGGGCCGCCGATCTTCCCGGCTGGCCGGCGAATACCTCGCACGCCATGCTCATCCGGGCACCGGACGCCACGCATGTCTACACTGGCATCGATCTCGCGCGCCTGAGCGGTGCGCTCAAACCTTCGGCGGTGGTGACGGCGGCCGAACTGGCGCAAGCGGGTACCCGCGTGCCCGAATTCTATGCCGGCGACCTGTTCTGCCCGCTCGGCAGGACACCGCTCTATCTCGGACAGCCGGTGGCGCTGTTGATCTTCGAAACATTCGACGCCTTCGATCAGGCCCGGCTCAAGCTGCGCGATGGGTCGTTCGTCAAGTTCGGCGAGGAAACCGGCCCCGTCATGATGCCGAACTACGGGGCCTATCGTTTCACGCGCATTGCCGGCCCGACGCCCGACGCGCCCGATGTCTATTCGCCGCTGCAGGCAGGCTGGGTCAGTCCTCCCGTCTCGCCGCAGACCGCGCTGCCGGTGTGGACGCCGCTCGCCGCGGACGCCAGCAGCCCTTACGCGAAGGCGGCGACCTATGGCGAGCAGATCCGGGCCGAACTTGCTGCGAAAAATCCAGGCCAACTGGTGTTGGACCGCGAGTTCGAAACCCAATCGGTCGATACGATGTTTCTCGAGCCGGAATGCGGGATCGCCTGGTTCGACACCGGCCCCAAAACCCTTGAGATCGTGGTCGGCGTGCAGTCGCCCTACGAGATCGCGGAGGCGATCGCGTTCATGCTGGGCAGGGCGCGCGCGCCGTTCAAGCCCACCCGCGTCAACGGGCAGTTCGCCCATATGGGCGGCGGCTTCGGCGGACGCGATCATACGCCGTTCCCACTCTACGTCGCGCTGGCGGCGATGTTCTTTCCCGGCCGTCCGGTCCGGCTCGCGAACGATCGCTATCAGCAGTTCCAGAGCGGCATCAAGCGGCACGCGTTCAAGATGCGCACGCGGATCGGGGTCGATCGGGCGAGCGGCAAGATTCAGGCATTTGCCGCCGACCACGTCCTGGATGGCGGCGGCCTCGCCAACCTTTCGGCCCAGGTGGCGACGGTCGGCGCTACTGCGGCGATCGGCATCTACGATATTCCGAAAGTCGATGTCACCACGGTCGCGCTGCATTCGCGCGGCGTGACGGCTGGATCGATGCGCGGCTACGGCACGCTGCAGACCATGACCGCGCTCGAAGTGCTGGTCGACGAAGCGGCTTCGGCGTTGCCGCTCGACCCGATCGAATTCCGCCGCCGCAATGCGCTGAAGACCGGCGGCCGCACGATGGCCGGCAATCTGTACAGCGTCTCGGTGCGCACGCCGGAGATTCTGGACAAACTGGAGAAGCATCCGATCTGGCGGCAGCGTGCCGAAGAGAAGGAGCGGGGACAGCGTACCGGGATGCTGGTCGGCACCGGCGTGGCATGCGCCACCAAGGACTACGGCACGGGCGCGGACGGTGCGCTGGGGCGGGTGGAGATCGATCCGGGAGGCCGGATCACGATCTACGGCGACCACACCGAGATGGGCACCGCCGTCGGGACGGCGCTCGCCAACCGCGTGGCTCTTCACATCGGTGGTATCGCGGATGAAGTGTCGGTTGCGCGCATCGACACCTTCGGCCCGCTCGCGCTGATCACCTCCGGCGATCCATACACCATGGATCAGGCGACACAGAACGCCGCGCAGCGCAATCCGCGCTGGGTGCCGGCGATCAGTACGGCCACGACCGCGTCGATTGGCGCCCATGTCGGGACGCATGCGGCGGCCGAAGCTGCGCGCGTCATATTTCGTTTTGGGCTGTGGCCGGCGGCGCTGGAACTGTGGGGCATCCCGCCGGCCGATCCACGGGCGAAGCAATGGGAGGCGGCGAGCTGGAAAGACCGGCAACTCATCATGCCGGGGGTGCCGCCGCTCGATCTGCCGGCGCTCGCCGCCAGGGCGCATGCCCGCAATTTCACGACCGGCGCGATGGCGCACGGCTTCTCCCGGTGGGCCTGGTCGCAGGCGACCTTCGCGATCGGCGGACAACCTTGGACAGCCGAAATCGATGCACTCGCCGTGCGCCGTGGTAGTGGCAAGTTCACGCGCATCGATCGCAGCAACGTCAAGTTTCCGCCGACCGACAATAACCGGTTCGGAACCAGCTACACGTCGCTGACCGGCACGCTGGTCCGCATCGAGATCGAGCGCGCCACTGGTACGCTGCGCATCGCCAAGGGCTACAGCGTGCTGGAATGCGGTCGCGCGCTGGTACCGGAGGTCGTCCGCGGGCAGGCGCAGGGCGGCTTCGCGATGGGTGCCGGTTATACGCTGCTTGAGTCGCTTGCCGCCCTACGAAAGCGGGCCCGGCAACGGGCAGTGGAACCTCGGGCAATACATTATCGCGCGCGGTTCCGATCTGCCGCTGACCGACCTTGAGATCGAGATGCTGCCGGCCATCGATGCGAAGGAGCCGCCGAAGGGCATTGCGGAGGTCGTGATGATCCCGGTCGTTGCCGCGCTTCTCAACGCCATCTTCGATGCCACCGGTCACCGCTTCCGGTCCTTGCCGGTGACCCAACGTCTGCTCAAGGGAGCGCTCTCGTGACACACTCGGCATCACGATCAACGGCCGCGCGCATGGCCCGATGGACGTGCGGGACGATTTGACGTTGAACGATTTCCTGCGCGAATTCCTTGGGCTGACCGGCACCAAGTTTGGCTGCGGCGCCGCGCAATGCCTGAGCTGCGCGGTGATCGTCGACAATCCGGACGGCACGAGCTACACCAGCCCGACGTGCGTCGTTCCGGCGGCGAGTTTCAACGGCAAGGCCATCCGCACCGTCGAAGGGCATGCGAAGAACGGCGAGCTATCCTCTCTGCAGAAAGCGTTCATCGAGCATTTCGCATTTCAGTGCGGGTACTGCACTCCCGGCTTCCTGAACGAGGGGCAGGTTCTGCTGGAGCGGCTGGCGAAGAAGCCAGTGGCGCGCGCGGACCTCGACAAGACCATCACCGAAGCGCTCGACGGACACCTGTGCCGTTGCACCGGCTACGTCAAATATCACGAGGCGGTGCGTGCCGTGATCCTGGCCGATCCGGGGCGCTACCTCGTCGCTAAGGCCGGTGGCTGAGGTCGCGATGCCGTATCTGCGCTGTGCCGAGCGTCACGGAGCCAGGAGACGAGCGAGATGAAATCCGAGATGCGGGTCAAAGTCCTCGTCACGGTCGCGGCACTGCTGATGAGCATGCTGGCCGCTTACGCCATTTCCGACGGCGCGCCGGACAAGCTCGCACCGCCGGCAAGTTTCGACAATGTCGCCGATCCGGCGGCGCGCTCGGTGGCATTGTTCAACGAACTCGGCAAAGTGCTGACCCATCCGCGCTGCGTGAATTGCCATCCTGCCGGCGACCATCCGCGCCAGGGCGAGCAGGGCCGGCTTCATCAGCCGCCGGTCACGCGCGGCGCAGACGGCCACGGCCTCGAGGCCATGCGCTGTCCGATCTGCCACCAGCAGGCCAATTTCGATCCCGGCCCGCATGCCCGGCCATCCCGAATGGCACCTCGCGCCGCGCGAAATGGCGTGGGAAGGCAAGACGCTCGCTGAGATTTGCGTGCAGATCAAAGACCCGGCGCGCAACGGCAACCGGTCGCTGGCAGACCTCGTCCATCACATCGGCACCGACACGCTGGTCGGCTGGGCCTGGGCGCCCGGATACGGCCGCCAGCCCGCGCCCGGCACGCAGAAGGAAGCGGGCGAACTCGTCGACGCCTGGGTAAAAACCGGAGCGATCTGCCCGGACTAGCGTCGGTGCGTTGCCATCTCGCATCATGCGAGCGCCGACACGAACACCGGCTCAGGTCTCCGGGCGAACGCCGAACGTAGCCTCGAACCGCTTCGCATAGGCCGGCCAGACCTCCGGATTGACGACGCGAGGCGGCCGCTTGCCGTCGAGCGCCATGATCAACTGCTCGGCGGCGATCTTGCCCATGTTGGCGCGAGCTTCACGCGTGACGCCCGCGGTGTGCGGGCTCGCGATCACGTTGTCGAAGGCGAGCAGCGGGTGGTCGCCGCCGGGCGGCTCCTTGTCCCAGACGTCGACGCCGGCGCCCGCGATCGCCTTGCTGCGCAGCGCATCGGCGAGTGCGCGCTCGTCGTGGATGAAGCCGCGCGCGGTGGTGATGAAATAGGCGTGCGGCTGCATCAGCGCGAACTCGCGCGCGCCGATCATGCCGCGGCGTGGTATCGTCGAGCGGGCAGTTGATCGAGACGAAGTCGGCGCGGCGCAGCAGATCGTCGAGGGTCACCTTGGCGGCGCCGCGCTCGGCCATGGTGGCCTCGATCGAGATACGGGTCGCAGGCGATCACCTGCATGTTCAGCAGCCCGCCGGCCAGCGCGGCGATCCGGCGGCCGACATTGCCGAGCCCGACGATGCCGATGGTGCGGCCGGCGACGTCGTTGCCCATGTAGGCGGCGCGGTCGTGCATGCGGCCGGCGCGCAGCGCGTGGTTGGTCTGGACGATCTGCTTGGACAGCGCGAGCACCATGGCGACCACATGGGTCGCCACCGCCTCGGCGTTGCCGCCGGTCTGGTTGACCACCAGGACGCCCGCGTCGGTGCAGTCCTTCACGTTGACGGTGTCGAAGCCCGCGCCGTTGGTCGAGACGATCAGCAGGTTCGGCATGCGGGCTGAGGAGATCGCGCTGGGCGTGGAAGGTGCGGTTGAGCTCATCGCGCGCCGAGCCGATCTGATAGGCGTGCGCGGCGGCGATCACCGGCTCGGCCACGGCGTGCGGACTGTCGTTCTCGAGCTTGTCCAGCCTGATTTCCGGGCGGGTCGCGATGATGTCGAGGTAGCAGGGGTGCGCAAGCTGGCGCACATAGAACACGCGCTTGACGTTGTCTTTCATGGGGGTGCGGCGTCCGGGGGCGCGCGGTGGGAAACGGGCGGCCCGCTGTTCCGATGCCAGCAGAGCCGATGCGGGTCAATGGGGCCGGAAGGCCACGCTAGACGGGGTTTCGCGGGTTCCGGGACGGGGCGTTAACCAATCATTAACCGCCAGGGCGCCTAATCGAGGTTAATCGCCGGTAAGAATCGACGCCGTCTTGAGGTCTGCCTTGACCAGCGCGAATGCCGTTCAGTCACGACAATCGATCCGCTTTCGGGGGCGCTCGTTCGTGGCCTTCGTGCTGGCGCCGACGGTGCCGGTCGACGACTGGCTGGACGAACTCGACCGCTGGAGCCGGACTTCGCCCAATTTCTTCGCCAACCGGCCGACCATCCTCGACGTCACGTCGCTGCCGCGCGACGAGGCGGCAATCGGCAGTCTGATCGCCACCCTGGCCGAGCGCGGCATCCGGATTCTCGGCCTGGAAGGTGCGGAGGGCGCCGACTTCGGTCCCGCGCTGCCCCCGCTGATCAAGGGCGGCCGTCCCGCGGGCGGTGGCAGCGCTGGGGACTTGCCGGGCCAGACCTCGGCCGACGCCGAGGCTGGGCGTCGCAACGAGCCGACCTCGTTGCTGGTCGAGACTCCGATCCGTTCCGGCCAGTCGGTGGTCTTTCCCTACGGGGACATCACCGTGCTCGGCGCGGTCTCGTCCGGCGCCGAAGTGGTGGCAGGCGGCTCGATCCACGTCTACGGCACGCTGCGAGGGCGGGCCATGGCGGGCGCCATGGGCAACAACGGCAAGGCGCGGGTGTTCAGCACCCGCAACGAAGCCGAGCTGATCGCGATCGATGGCTACTATCTTACCGCGGAGGACATGGCGCGCCGAAGTGCGTGGCCGGCCGGTCCAATGCTGGCTCAATGACCGGGTTCTGCAGATCGCGGGATTGGATTAAGGGTTCGGGAGATCGAAAAATGGCGAAGGTACTCGTCGTCACGTCCGGCAAAGGCGGCGTCGGCAAGACGACCACGACCGCCGCGCTCGGGGCTGCGCTGGCGCAAAGCGGACAGAAGGTCGTCGTCGTCGACTTCGATGTCGGGCTGCGCAACCTCGACCTGGTGATGGGCGCGGAACGCCGGGTGGTGTTCGATCTCATCAACGTGGTGCAAGGCACCGCGAAGCTCTCTCAGGCGCTGATCAAGGACAAGCGCATCGAGACGCTTTTCCTGCTGCCAGCGTCACAGACCCGCGACAAGGACGCGCTCACCGAGCAAGGCGTCGCCAGCGTGATCCGCGAACTGCGCGGAAAGTTCGACTGGGTGATCTGCGACAGCCCGGCCGGCATCGAGCGCGGCGCGACGCTCGCGATGCGCTATGCTGACGCCGCGGTGATCGTCACCAATCCCGAGGTGTCGTCGGTACGCGACTCCGATCGCATCATCGGGCTCTTGGATTCCAAGACCGAAAAGGCCGAGAAGGGCGCGCGCGTCGACAAGCATATCCTGATCACGCGTTACGACGCGGGCCGTGCATCGCGCGGCGAGATGCTCAGCATCGAAGATGTGCTCGACATCCTGTCGACGCCGCTGCTCGGCATCATTCCGGAAAGCCAGGAGGTGCTGCGCGCCTCCAACATCGGGCAGCCCGTCACCGTCGCCAGCGCAATGAGCGCGCCAGGCCGCGCCTATCACGACGCCGCTCGCCGGCTCTCGGGCGAGACGTTGCCGATGACGATACCGACAGAGCGAGTTCGCTTGTTCGAGAAACTGTTCGGACGGAGAGCGGCATGAGCCTGTTCAACCTGTTCCGGCGGCAGGGCTCGGCGCCGGTCGCGCGCGAGCGGCTGCAGATTCTGCTCGCTCACGAACGGTCGCGGCGCGGGCAACCAGATCTGCTCGCCATTTTGCGAGAGGAGATCCTCGCCGCTATCGCCAAGCATGTCGCCGTGGATCAGGACTGCGTCGTGGTGCGCATGGATCGCGGCTCGACGGTATCGACCCTGGAAATCGACGTCGAGTTGCCGAACTGCAGTCGACGAGCGGGTTGCCGTCGGCTTTTGAATTGGGTGGGCGCTATTTCGCGCGCGAACGCTCAACACTCTTGATCGGCACCGGCGCAAGCCCTGACCGCTCGGCAATTTCCCGATCTTGCTGCTCGATGACGGCGCGCGCGGGCGCGTCGGCATCGAGGCCGCCCAGCACGGTGCTGGGAACCCGGCGATTGGAGCGCCGCGATCCATCCTCATAAAGCACGTCGAAAAATACAAACTCGGCGCGCGTTCCCGGTTTCTTGGCCATGTTCGTTATCCTGTAACCTGCGGATGTCGCCCCTCCGCAGGGCTGAAGCAAAAACCCGGCGCGCTTGCGCCGGGTTTCATCAACCCGATCTCGCTCGGCATATAGCGATGCAAAAGCCTGATGGCAATGGCGGTCGGGCGCTTCAGCGGAGCGCCTGGACGGCGCTTTTCCGCAGATATCTTCGGCCTATTCGAGGCCTTCCACGATCCGCAGATCGCGCTCGGCAGCCTTGCCGAAAACCTTGAGCGCGGCCTGATATCCCTCGCCGTCATGGGTCGCAAGAGCCTTCGCGACGCTCTCGAACTCGATGATGACGACGCGTTGGGCGACGCCGGCCTCGTAGGCCTTGGCGGCATTGCCGCGGACCAGGAAGCGTCCACCGCCGGCGCTGATCGCCGGACCCGCCAGCTTGGCATATGCCGCCAGGGCATCCGGGTCCGACACCGACCGGTAGGTGGCGACCCAATACGCTTTAGCCATTCGCGATCTCCTTCACTCGTTGTTGCGCGCCCCGTGCCTGGGACATGACGCAGCTTATACCATCCCTCGTAATGATTGACGCTCTCTCCGACGTCATGGCCGGGCGTAGTCGTCCGAAGGACGGCGTCGCTTCGCTCCGCCTATGTCCCGGCCATCCACGTCTTTGCCGACGCAACAAAGAAAGACATGGATGCCCGGCACAAGGCCGGGCATGACGAATTTGCGAAACTTAGTATTAGCCGATTATCCGGCGAACCGCAGCCGCGAAAAGAGTTCGCGCTAGACTGGCGGATGTTGGCGGAAGTATTCGGCGTCCCGCGGTTTCTGCTTCCAGTCCGGATTGCTCGGCCAGCCAAAATGACGGCTCGACATGTCGGAGCCGTAGCGAACGCGGAACAGCAACGTACGGTCGGGGCCGTTGCGGTATTCGTGTAATTCGCCTGGTGGATGTACCACGAATGCGCCCGGGACGATGTCGACCGTTTGCGTCGGAGTCACCATCCTGCCGCCGCCGGAGAAGCAGAAATAAATCTCCGTCGCGTCCGGGTGGCAGTGATCGGGACTGATCTGCCCGGGCTCCCAGCAGGCGACCGTCACATCGCCGTCGGCGACGGTGCCGAGAACTTTCTCGACGTGCTTCCTCGGATTCCATTCTTGCTCGTCAAGCAGATTGAACACATGCATGCGGCGTACCTCTCGCTGGGGAGAGTAGCGCTTCGGAAAGCTGCCGAACAGGCTGCACCCAGTGCATTGCGGCCTGCAGAAGCCGCTGAGCCCGAGAGGCGCGGCATCGCCTCCAAGGTGATTCGCGCCTGATCGACGCGCGCACTGTGGCTTCGGGGTGACAGTGTGGAAAACTTTTGCGGAGGGGGTTGCCATCCATACTCGTTACGCAATCCGCGGGTATGCAGATTGAGCACTGCCATCGATTGGGGCGATGTCAGTCGCACGTTTCATGTGGGATGGGGGATTTGTCATGCGTGATCTTATCGAGCGGGATGTTCCCGATACCGAACCGTATCAGGAGTGGCTGGCGGTGATGGGATCCATCATCGTCGTGCTGGTCGGACTCACGGTTCTGCTGTCGCAGGGCGTGCTGTCCTGAAGGTTGGACTGCGCACCTAGTCGCGTTCTGGCTCAGCCGAGAAGCGGGGGCATCTCGGCCGGGCCAGCGGCGGCATATGATGCTGAGTCGTTTCGCTACCGCACCAGCGGCGCGAAGTACTTTTTGTCCAGCATGACGTGGACGCCCTTGTTGCCGTTGACCACCTGCGTGATACGCAGATCGGCGGCAAGGCTGCACAAAGTGTAGGCCTGGTAACGGTCAAGCCCGGCGCGCGCTCCCAGCAGGTCGATCATGCTGCGCAGCGCGATCACCACGCAGTCGTCGAGGTCCGGGTCGAACGCCATCGTCATCATGTGTGTCGGCGTCTCGGCCATCGGCCACTCCAGCCGCATGTCGTCACGTACCGTCAAACGGAAGGTGCCGGTCAAGCCGGTCTCGATCGCATTGATCGACACCTCGCCGTCGCCCTGCGCGCCGTGGCCATCACCGGCGGAAAACAGCGCGCCCTCGACAAAGATCGGCAGATAGAGCGTGGTCCCGGCAACGAGTTCCTTGTTGTCGAGGTTGCCGCCGTTCTTCCGTGGCGGTGCGGTCGAAAGGGCGCCCCATGCGGCCGGCGGCGCGGTGCCCATGACGCCGAAGAACGCCGCCCACGGCACCTCCTGGCCCCACGGCAGCTTCCACATCTTGCGCGCACGATCGAGCACGATGTGGATCAGTTGCTGCTCGGCAAAGTCATAAGGCAGCGCGCCGGCGAGCGGCCGCACCGCGTGATAGCCCCAATCGTAGAATGGCTCGATCGTCTCGATGTCAACCTGCAGGACCTGACCCGGCTTGGAGCCGCGCACGGCCACGGGCCCGGTCAGCAGGTGCGGTCCAAGCCTGGGCGCGACCTTGGCGTGAATGGCGGGTAGCGCGGGCGGGATGGCGAGCGGCGGGGCTGGCATCAGTTCGCGCGTCCCCGAAACGGACGAGATGGTGATGCGATCGCCGCTGTCGATGGTGAGTCGTGGCGAAAGCCCGGCATCGAAGTAACCCCAGTGCACGGTGTCGGGGGAAGGCTCGAGGCGATGGGTGTTCATAGACGGCTCGCTGATGTTTGTTTGCCCGGGGCTCAGCCCAGGATTATCCCTCCGTTGCTCTGTGCGAAAGCAGAAATCCGGGCCCTCGTGCGTAAGGCATGGGGCTGGGCGGGACGAGCCGGAAAAAAGAAGAGGCGTAGATCGCCTACGCGGCGTCGTTTTCGGGACCTGCGACTTCGGCCCTGAGCCGCTTCAGCAAGCGGCGCATGACAGCCACTTCGGACTCGAGCTTCTGCACGCGTTCGGACAGTGCCGCGAGGTCGGATGTTGCTGGCGCCGCCGCGCGCGCTGGATCGGAAAAGGCGACACCCACGTCCATCCCATGACGCCGTTTTACCACCGCCTGCAGCGTCTGCTCCTTCTGCGGGATGTAGAGCTCGATGCAGTCCGGGATAGAGATCGTGTCGGAGAACGTCAGCCGCGCGCCATGCTCCGATATGTCGCGGATCAGGCAATCGACGGCGCTGCGGCGGTTGTTGAAATAGATGCAACCGCGCAAGAAGCTCTTTTGGCGGGCCGATTGCCGACGTTCGACTGTATGCATGTTCCCGTCCCACTCCAATGAGGCCGAGTGTGCGAAGCATATCGCTCCGGGATTAAGCAATCATTTACTTCCGGCCACCGGTCTGGAAGGCGCTAGTGGTCCAATTCTAACATTCGCATCCCGTTTCGGTGGGCTCTTTTTGCGAATGTTAGGATCAAAGGACCACTAGCAAATATAAGCTGCTAGTGGAGTTTTGGATTTGACATTCGCTTTACGGCCCGCGGCTAGGTGGGTAGCGAATGTCAAATCCACTCCACTAGCTGTGAGTTGTCGAAGGATACCGCCGCTGGCCGCGACACATGCCAGTCATGAAGCGGGCAACCTTGACCGGTACCTTGCCAGCGATAAAGGTCCGCGCGCCGTGAATGTTCCCCAACCACATTGGCCGTTCGCTACCGCGCCGCACAAATTCGCCGCCGAGGTGGATTCGCCCGCCGCCTGGTGGCGCTTGGCGGTCGCGGTTCTGCTCGGCACCATACTGGGCGTCGGAATGTGGTCGATGCCGGTCGTACTGCCAGCCGTGCAGGTGGAGTTCGGCATTGCGCGCGGGGAGGCCTCTTTACCGTACACCCTGACCATGCTCGGCTTCGCGTTCGGGGGCGTGGCGATGGGCCGGCTGTCGGACCGCTTCGGCATCGTGGCGCCGCTCCTGTGCGGGACGCTCTCGCTCGGGGTCGGCTATGTCATCGCCGGGCTGGCGCCCAATCTCATGCTGTTTGCGCTCGCACACGTTCTCATCGGGCTCGGCGCCTCGGCTGGTTTCGGGCCGCTGATGGCGGACATGTCGCGTTGGTTCCAGCGCCGGCGCGGGATCGCGGTGGCGATCGTTGCAAGCGGGAACTACCTGGCCGGCACGATCTGGCCGCCCGTTGTGCAGCACGCCATCGTGGCACACGGCTGGCGCGTGACCCACATCGCGGTCGGCGTGTTCTGCGTGCTCGCCGTGCTGCCGCTGCTGCTGTTGCTGCTGCGGCGGGCGCCCGCGCACGAAATCGAGACCGCGGCCCTCGTCGCCGGCCGCGAACAAGCGCTCGGCATTTCGCCCAACGCGCTGATGGTCCTGCTGTGTCTGGCCGGGCTGTCGTGCTGCGTGGCGATGGCGATGCCGCAGGTGCACATCGTGGCCTATTGCGGCGACCTCGGTTACGGCGTCGCGCGCGGCGCCGAAATGCTGGCCATGATGCTCGGATTCGGCATCATCAGCCGCATCGCGTCGGGCTTTGTGGCGGACCGTATCGGCGGCGTGGCGACGCTGGCCGTCGGCTCAGCGCTGCAAGGCCTGGCGCTGCTGCTCTATGTGTTTTTCGACGGGCTGGCGTCGCTCTACGCGATTTCCGCGCTGTTCGGCCTGTTCCAGGGCGGCATCGTGCCGATGTACGCGATCATCGTGCGGCAGTACTTCGCCCCGCAGGAGGTCGGCGTCCGCCTCGGCATCGTACTGATGGCGACGTTGTTCGGCATGGCGTTCGGCGGCTGGATGAGCGGCGTGATCTTCGACTACACGGGCTCCTACCTGGCGGCGTTTTTGAACGGGCTGGTTTGGAACCTGCTGAACTTGCTGATCGTACTGTGGCTGCTGATCAGACCTGGGCAGCGCATCGTCACGGCCTGAAGCGCCGCCGAACCGCCGAAGGCCTCGTTCGCTAGTTTTCGCTCACGGCCCGGGTTTGTAGTCCTCGGGCGGCTTGTTGGCGATCCGGATCAGGAACTCGGCGTCCTTTCGGTCACGCTTGAGGAACTCCGCGAACTCCGTCGGTGTGCCGGGTGCCGGCAGCACGGCCTGCTTCTCGAGATATTCGACGAATTTCGGTTCGCGGTAGAGTTTCACGAACTCGGCGTTGAG
This sequence comes from uncultured Alphaproteobacteria bacterium, assembly GCA_963807865.1. GTDB lineage: Bacteria > Pseudomonadota > Alphaproteobacteria > Rhizobiales > Xanthobacteraceae > VAZQ01. Next base: position 110,553 of record CAWEDK010000020.1, read on the forward strand.
CCTGTCGACGATCGGCTGCGGAAGCCCTTTGGGCCCGGCCAGGCCCCACCACCCGAACGGCGGAAAGTCGATTCCTGCTTCCGCGAGCGTCGGCACGTCCGGCACGAGCTTCGAGCGCCGCGTGGCGGCCACTGCCAGCGGTTTGATCTTGCCGGTGTCAAGCAGTCCGAGGAAGTTGCCGAGCCCCATCTTGGCGATCTGCAGTTCGCCGGCCACCAGCGCCTGCGCGATCGGCCCGCCACCGCGGTAGGGGATGCCGACGATGCTGGCGTTCCACTGCTGGTTCATCCACTTGAGAAACATCTCGGGATTCGAGCCGGGGCCGAGCGTGCCGTAGTTGAGCGCGCGCGGATTGGCCTGCACGTAGGCCTTGAGCTCGCCGGCGGTTTTGACGTTGAGCGAACTCGATACGAACAAAGCCTCGACCAGCAGGTAGAGATTGGTGATGAGCGTGAAGTCCTTCTCCGCGTCGTAGGGCAGCTTGTTGAACATCAGCGGATTGATCGAGATCGTGTTGTGGTAGACGAGGCAGAGCGTGTAGCCATCAGGCGCCGCCTGCGCACAGGATTGCGCCGCCGGGATGCCGCTCGCCCCACCCTTGTTTTCGATCACGAACGTCTGCCCGATGCGCGGAGCGAGCTCCGCGGCGGTCGCCCGCATGATGATATCGGTGACGCTGCCCGGCGCGATCGGTACGATGACGCGGATTGGGCGGTCCGGATAGCTCTGGGCGTGCGCGACGAACGCCCAGAACGTGATGACAAGCAGAATGGGCGCCGCAAGCGCGAACGAAAGACGCGATAGTCTCGTCATTGTCGTTTCCGTGACTTGTTGATCGTTCGGCGCCGCGGCGCCCGCGGTCACTTGAGCTGGTCGGCGACCTTGTCGAGAGCGGCCTTGACGCAATCTTCGTCCTTGTCGCCGCCCGGCGCGCCTGAGGCGCCAACCCCGCCGATCACCTCTTCGCCGACTTTGATCGGCAGTGCGCCGCGTCCGCTCGTAAAGCCAGCGAGGTATTGCAGGCTCAGCGTGGGATCCTTCTTGATTCTCTCGTCCATGGCGCCTGATGGGATGCGGAAGGTCCGTGAGGTGTAGGCCTTTCGGAAGCTGTTCTCCATGGTGTGCGGCCCGGTATTGTCGCCACGAACCTGCAGGATAATCTCCCCGTTGCGGCCGACGACCGTCACGGACACCTGGAAACCGTTCGCTTTGCAAGTCGAGATCGTCGTCTCGGCGATCGCCATCGCCACAGCGGCGGTAAGGTCCTTGCGGGCGAGCAGTTGGGCGTCCGCGGACGATACCAGCACGCAGGCCAGGCCGATGCCGCCCAGCCGACTGAACATCGCAGCCATATGAAAACCTCCCTGATCGTTATGGACCGCATTCAGGTGTGCGGCCTGGTCGGGACACTAGCGCATTTCGGCCGGTTTGTATGGGCCTTGCGGCGGACGCCGAAGCGTTCTCACCCGCGCCCGCGTGTGGTATCTGCCGTCGCTGGAGGATCGGTCGGCATGCCAACAGAAGTACGCAAACGCCTCAATCGGCGTCCGCAGGTGCGGGAGTGTCATCAGTGATCCGTGTCGGCATCGTCGGCTGCAACTATGGCCGAACCGTTCTCCTGCCCGCGTTCCGCGCCGATCCGCGCTGCGAGGTCGTCGCGCTCGCCGGTTCCGATGCCGCGCGTACGGCCGAACTGGCGCGCGCCGCGAACGTGCCGCGCGGGCTCGGCGATTGGCGGGTGCTCGTCGATGACCCGACGGTCGACGCGGTGGCGATCGCCGTGCCGCCCGATCTGCAACCCGAGATCGCGCTTCGCGCACTTGATCGCGGCAAGCCAGTGTTCGTCGAAAAGCCCCTCGCCATCGACCTCGCGGGCGCCAAGGCGATGCTCGACCATGCTCGGGCCGCCGGCAGGCCCGGTATGGTCGATTTCAATTTTCCCGAGCTCGCCATCTGGCAGCGCGCCAAGGCGATCCTCGCGGCCGGCGAGATTGGAAGGTTGCGGCATGTCGTGGTGACCTGGAACGTCGAGAACCAGGCGACCCGGCTGCGCCTCAAGAGCTGGAAGACCCGTGGCAATAATGGTGGTGGGCTGCTGGGCAATTTCGTCAGCCACTGTTTCTATTATCTCGAATGGTTTGGCGGCCCGATCACTGGGCTCACCGGGCGGCTCTTTCCCTTGCCCGGCACGGACGATCAGGACAGCAGCATCGCGCTCGCGCTGGCGTTTGCATCTGGCGCCGGCGGCAGCCTGCAAATGAGCTGCGCGTCGTTTCTCGGTTCGGGCCATCGCATCGAGCTCTACGGCGAGGACGGCACGCTCGCGCTCGCCAACCCGACCGCCGACTACTTCCGTGGCTTCGAGCTTAAACAGGGTCAAAGGTCGGATCGCGCGTTACGGTCGCTGGAGACAGCGGAAGCTGAAGACGACATATCTTCGGATTCGCGGATCGCGCCGGTGTCGCGATTGGTGCGCCGTTTTCTGGATACCTGCGCGGGCGGCGCGGCCAGCGGGCCCGGCCTGGCCGAAGGCTATCGTGTGCAACAACTGATCGATGCGGCGCGGCGTGCCCACGCGAGTGGGCGCTGGATCGACACCGCGCCCCCGCAGGAGCGGCCATGAGCGCGCGGCGAATTCTGGTCACGGGTGGTTCAGGCTTCATCGGCTCGGCCTTGGTCCGCGCACTGGTGCAGGCAGGCGAGAGCGTGCGCGTGCTCGATGATAATTCGCGGGGCGCGCTGCGTCGCCTCGCCGGCATCGAGCGCGATATCGAATTTGTCCAGGGCGACATTCGTGATGCGGCAGCGGTCGACGCCGCTATGCGAGGCATCGACGAGGTGCATCATCTTGCTTACGTCAACGGTACCGCGACCTTCTACAGCGCGCCGGAACTCGTGCTCGACGTTGGCGTCAAGGGGATGGTCAACGTGATCGACGCCTGCCGGCGGCAGAATGTCGGCTCACTGGTCCTGGCGTCGAGCTCGGAGGTCTATCAGTCGCCGCCTCGGGTGCCGACCGCCGAGGACGTTCCCCTCGTCGTGCCCGACCCGCACAATCCGCGGCTGTCCTATGGCGCCGGCAAGATGATCAGCGAGGTGATGGCAATCAATTTCGGCCGCAAGTATTTCGAGCGCGTGCTGATCTTTCGGCCGCACAACGTCTATGGCGTAGACATGGGCTTCGAGCACGTTATTCCGCAGTTCGCGGTGCGGCTCAAGCGCGCCTGCGCCGCGCGTCCGGCAGGCGCGGTGCCGTTTCCGATCCAGGGCAGTGGCGCAGAGACCCGCAGCTTCTGTCACGTCGACGACCTCGTCGCCGGCGTCATGGTGATGCGCGAGAAGGGCGAGCACCTCGGCATCTACCACATCGGCACGACCGAAGAGGTTGCCATCGCCGCTCTCGCGCGGCAGATGGCGGCGATCGCGGGCCGTGAGATCGTGCTCGAACCCTCGGCAGTGCTCGCCGGCAGCACGAGCCGACGTTGCCCGGATATTTCGAAACTGATGGCGCTCGGATATAGACCGCGCGTGCCGCTCGATGTCGGGCTGTCGCCGACGCTCACCTGGTACTGGGACCACGAGCGCGAGGCGCCGCCGTCCTGAAAGGAGAATGATGTCGTTATTTCCTGAGAAAGTCGCGCGTGCGGCCGGTACCGGTGCGAGCGTCCCGGTTGAATGCTGTCAGGTCTGCGGGCATGAGAAGCTCGAAACCGTGCTGTCGCTCGGCTACATGCCGCCGGTCAATCAAATGGTGCCGATCGGCCAAGTGCCGCGGCAGCAGCCCTGGTTTCCGACCGATCTGTTGTACTGCGGCAAATGCGAGCTGGTTCAACTCGGGCTCGCGGTCGATCCCGTCATTATCTTCCCGCCGGAATATCCCTACACCAGCGGCACCACCAAGCTGCTGCGCGACAACTTCGCCGATCTCTGCGCCGAGTCCAGTGCGATGCTCAAGCTCGGGCCGCAGGACCTCGTGGTCGACATCGGCTCGAACGACGGCACGCTGCTCTCGAATTTCCAGCGGGCCGGCTACCGCGTACTCGGGATCGAACCGACGGAAGTGAGCAAGATCGCAGCAGAGCGCGGCATACCGACCGTGATGCGCTATTTCTCGCCGGCGATCGCCGCGCGAGGTGAAGCGCGAGCATGGACCGGCGCGGGTCGTCACCGCGGCGAATTGCTTCGCGCATATGGAAGACGTGCACGCCATCGTCGAAGGCATCATCGACCTGCTCGCGCCCGACGGCGTGTTCATTTCGGAATCGCACTATCTCATCGGGCTGCTTGACACGTTCCAGTACGACACCGTCTATCACGAGCATCTGCGTTACTATTCGCTGGCAAGTCTGTCGCATCTGCTCGGAATGCACGGGCTCGAAGTTTTCCACGCCCGGCCAATCCCATCGCATGGTGGCTCGATCCGCGTCTATGCAGCGCGGCGCGGCGCTATGCCGGTGAATACGAGCGTTGCGCAAATGCTGGCGGCCGAGCCGCGCGGCGACGCCATGCGGGCCCGTCTCAAGGCGTTCCGCAACGACGTGCTGCTGTCAAAACTGCGCCTGATATCGCTGATCCGCGACTACAAGGAAAAGGGCTTGCGCATCTGCGGCATCAGCGCGCCCTCGCGGGCCTCGACCCTGTTCAACTATGTCGGCCTCGACGACGCCATCATCGATTACGTTTGCGAGATCTCAGGATCGCTCAAGATCGGCAAGTACATGCCGGGGACTGCGATCCCGGTGGTCGAGGAAAGCCGGCTGTTCGAGGATCAGCCGGAGATCGCGATCATATTTTCCTGGCACATCGCCGACGAACTCGCGCCGAAGCTGCGGGCCAAAGGCTATCGGGGCAAGCTGGTCACGCCGCTGCCGGTCCCGTGCGAGCTGTAGTAGGTGACCGGCGGCCTTCCCGCCAGCCGGAGCCCAGCATTGGCGCGCAGCGCGGGATTGGGATATCACAGGTTCCATTATCCCGAACGTCAGCCAGTAGTGGAGCGTAACGCGTGAATTTTGCCGGCCCTGAGCGAACCGTTGCGGCGCATTCGCTGCAGCAGACGGCGGACCTGACGGTGGTTGGCGGTGGCGGCCACGTCGGCATCCCGCTGGTGTTGGCTTTCGCGGAGGCGGGCTTCCGCGTCAATGTCAATGACCTCAATCGGGAGGTGCTGGAGACGCTGAAAGCCGGCCGCCTGCCGTTCATCGAGAATGGTGGCGACGCGCTCCTGGCGCAGGCGCTCCAACGTGACCGTTTGGTTTTCACCAACTCGCCCGCGGGAATTTCCACGGCCGGCCCGGTCATCATCACCATCGGCACGCCGATCGACGAATTCCACAATCCGACGCGCGAAGTTGTACAGGAGTGCATCGACGATCTCCTCCCGCATCTGGCCGACGGCCAGCTCCTGGTGTTGCGATCGACGGTCTTTCCCGGCACGACTGACTGGGTTTCCGGTTATCTCAAGCGCAAGGGCCGCGATCTCAAGATCGCCTTCTGTCCCGAGCGGGTGGTGCAGGGCAACGGCATTCGCGAGCTCAAGGAGATGCCGCAGATCGTCAGCGGCACGACGCCGGAGGCGCAGGAGGAGGCCGCCAAGCTGTTCTCCGCCATCGCGCCCGAACTTGTGGTGGTCACGCCGCGTGAGGCCGAGTTCGCCAAGCTGTTCAACAATGCCTATCGCTACATCGAGTTCGCGGCGGCGAATCAGTTCTACCTGATCGCCAAATCTGCGGGCGTCGACTACCGGCGCGTCTACGAAGCGATGAAACGCAACTATCCGCGTGCGCGGAGCATTCCCTCGCCGGGACTTGCCGCCGGACCGTGCCTGTTCAAGGACACTATGCAGCTTGCGGCGTTTGCGCAGAACCAGTTCAGCCTCGGCAATGCCGCGATGCTGGTGAATGAAGGCTTGGTGCTGCACGTGGTCGATGACCTGCGCCGCCGTTACGATCTGTCCCGGATGACGGTCGGGTTGCTCGGCATGGCGTTCAAGGCGGACATCGACGATACCCGTGCTTCACTCAGTTACAAATTCAAGAAGGCACTGTCGAACCACGCTCAGGCGGTGGCGACGACTGACCCTTACGTCACTGGCGATCCGGACCTGCAGCCGCTCGACGACGTGATCGCGCAGAGCGGCCTGTTGATTCTATGCGCGCCGCATACGCGCTATCGCGACCTCGAACTTGCCGGCAAGCCGGTGGTAGACGTCTGGGGTTTCCTCACCCGGGCGAATGTCATCGCGTGAGCGTTGGGCGGCGGCTCGTGCTCGCGGTTGTGCGACTTGTGCGTTGAGCGAATCATTCCTTCGCGGCACGAAAGGAAGGGCTGCATCGTTGCCGATGCAGCCCCGCCAATGGAGGTTCAAGAGTATCGAGCAGCTCAGTAAGCGGCCATCACCGGGCCGTAGCCGAAGCGGTAGTTGATGCCGAACTTGACCGCATGAATGTCATGAAGTTCAGGTCGATCTGAATCGGCGCGCCACCGAGGACGGTGTTGAAGCTCTCGGTATGCTTGCCGAAGTGCAGGTAGTTGTACTCGAGCTTCGCCGACCAGTTGCTGGTGAAGGCGTATTCGACGCCGGTGCCGATCGTGGTGCCCCAGCGGCTGCTGCCGTCATTCTGATTGACGATCTGGACGCCGAGAATTGACGCGTTGCTCTGGAAGTCGGCCCAGGCGCCACCGGCCTTGACGTACACCAGGGCCTTGTCGGCAGTGAAGCCGACGCGACCGGTGATCGTGCTCATCCAGTTGACCTCCGTCTTGCAGACGAGGATGCCGATCAGGCAGGGGCCCGTGCCCTTGAGGTTCGTGGCGCTTGCGTCGGCTTCGACACCGATCACGACCGGACCGGTCTGCCAATTGAACCCGACCTGACCGCCGCCCAGAAAGCCGTTGAGGGTGTGCGAAGAGAAAGCAAAAGCGCCTCCCGGAACCTCGCTTTCGATCGTCGCCCAGCTGCCACCGACGTGAGCGCCGATGTAGAAGCCCGACCACGACCAGACCGGTGCGGGTCCGGGCTGATACTTCACCTTCATGTCCGCAGCGTTGGCAGCCGACAGCGACAGGATTGCAATGCCGGCGCTGGCAAGCAGCATGGAAACTGAACGACGCATTTTTTAACTCCCCGTATTGTCACGCCCCTTGCGCGACGAGTGCGCTATTCGTCAATTTTCATTCGCTTAGCAAATTAACATTTCATCAAATGTACGTGGCGAGCAGCGGCTGTGCTTTCAAAGTTACATTCGGGACTATCACTCACGCGTTGTTGATCGGCGTGGACTGAAGTCCGCTGCTGAAGCGTTGCAATCGTGTCCGAAACGCGCGCGAGGATCACAACGCGCGCTTCTTCAAGTTGCGTTGTCGCCGCGCAGTTGCGCAAATTGATTCCGAGCACCAGCACAACTTGAATTCCGAACCTGTGTCAGCAGACAGGCTCTGCAAACTCTAGTGTCAGTAGAAAGATTCTGCAGACAGAACTCTGCAGTCTCTGCAGAAGGCAGAACTCAGCAGACTCTGCAGTACAAACTCTTATGCGCGCGTTGTCGTCGCCGTAAAGTCGGTGGAGATGCAACATGCCATAGCGCGGGCATTGCATCGTCAGCTCGAACTCAAGAAATCGAACGAAAAAAAGTTGAGCAGAAAACTTGAGATCGAGGCTTGCGATTCGGCTAACGAAGGGCGGTGCCGGTGTGTCGACGCGTCCATCGCGTCCCCGTCGACATGTGCCGCGCGCATAGCGCGGCCGCCAGCTTCGCTGGCGGGCTGACCATAGTTGCTCTCAGGCCACACGGCGGGGCTATTCACCGCCTGATCGGCGCAAAAGCCTTGTGTGAACGGCCATCTTCGCGGAACTTGGTTAAGACTGCTGTCGGCCACGTGGGGGGCTGACAAGGGCGTGGCGGAGCGTCGGCGTTCGAGCCAGAAAACCAATCCTTCGGGGCATCGCAAACGTGAAGAGCCGGCTTCCAGACACTCAAGTGCTGCGCTCGCGGTCCAAGAAGACCGTGGGCGTCAGCCCAATTGCGCGGTTTTGGCTGGCGCTGCGCGGGCTCACACTGGCAGCCGTGGTTTCGGTGCCGGTCGCGGCGCACGACGCCGCGGTTGAGGAGGGCACGGCCGCGCTTGACGCAACGGTGCATGCTGCGGCGGTCGCGATGATCGAGACAGCCGAACCGCCGGCTCCCGTCGCTGCTCCAACATCGACGCCGGCTGAGGCTATTGCTTCGGTCAAGGCTCTCGACCTTTCACCTTACGCGCCCGGCACCATCGTGGTGCAGACGTCCGAGCGCAGGCTCCACCTGGTGCTCGCCGGCGGCGAGGTGGTGACGTACCCGGTGGGTGTCGGCAAATCCGGCAAGGCCTGGTCCGGCACCGCGTATATCCGCGGAAAGTTCATCGCGCCGCCGTGGTCGCCGCCAAAGGCGCTGAAGCGCGAGAAGCCGAACACGCCCGACTACATTCCGGGCGGCGTTGCCGCGAATCCAATGGGCGCGGCTGCGATGACGCTCAGCGTCGATCAATACGCCATTCACGGCACTAACGTTCCGTCGTCGATCGGTACCTTTGCATCCTTCGGATGCATCCGGATGCACAATCGCGATGTCCTCGATCTCTATAAGCGCGTGAAGGTCGGAACCAAGGTGGTGGTCTTGAACTGAGCCACGCGCGCACGAACGGCGGAGGTGAGCTCCAACTCGCTCTCCGCCAACTCCGGGGTGAGAACCTCGAAGAAGAACGGCCCCGAAAGGCGACATCGGGGCCGTTCGCTTTTCTAGCGACGGAACGTCGCTAATACGGCGCCTTGTCGATCTGGCCGTTCGAGCGCACGAACCAGTGTTCGCTGGTGAATGGCTTGCCGGCAAGGCGGTCAGCGAGCCAGTCGGCGACCAGGATGGGCGGGAATGGGCCCGAGATTCGCCGCCGGCACGTTGCCCACCGAGTGGCGCGATTCCTGATAGACCACCATCTGCTTCGGCCCCTTGAGCGTCTTCACCAGCCGCTCGGAGTGCTCGACCGGGCTCAGCTCCTCGCATTCGCCGGCGACGCAGAGATAGGGCGCGCGAATCTTCTCGACGTGGCCCTCCCAGGTGATCGACTTGCGGAAGCGGTCGAACTCGGCCTCGTCGGTGATGCCCGACATGTACATGAACCGCTTCTTGAAGGTGGGCGAGGCCTCCTGGAAGATCGTGTGACAGCCCGGTTCATGACACACGGACATGGCCGCGAACGCCTTGATCCGCGGCTCGTACGCGGTCACCAGCGTGCCGAAGAATGTGCCGAAGCTCGTGCCAGACGCGCCGATGCGCTCCGGATCGATCTCCGGGCGTGCCGAGAGCCAGTCGACCAGCGCCTTGCCGACCGCCATCCAGTTCTCGACCGAGAAGTAGAGGCCGATCATCGGCGCCTCGTACTGGCCAGGCCCGTCGATCGCCAGCACCGCCATGCCGCGGTTGAGGAAGCGGTCGCCGTAGAGCGCGACCTGAAGCTCCTTGTAGCTGTCCATGCCCGGAATGGCGATCACCACCGGCAGACGGCCACCAGTGTAGCCCGGCGGCAGATGCAGCCAGGCCGGGATCGCCTTGTCCTTGAACGGCACCCAGACAGCCTCGACCTTATGGTCGGCGAGCGCTGCGTATTTGGTGTAGCACTCGCGCTTCTTGTTGTTGTAGGCGATGTTGGTCTCGTCGTTCTGGTCGTAGGGCCACTGCGCGGCGCCCCAGTGCACCGCCGCCATGAAGTAATTGTCGCGCGCGGTCACGTTGTGGCCGGCAGCCTCCGCGGCAATGGCTTTGGCCTCGCGCCGGCGCGCCACCGCCTCGAAGGCGGGGCCGATGTCGGCCATCTTCTTGACCCGCTCGCGGATGCCGGCGAAATCGGCGTTGGCTTCGACGCCGCACGGCCCGTTCATGTAGAGCGAGCGCGGCTGGTCCCAGTCGATGCCGTTGGCGCGGATGATGTTGTCGAGCAGCCAGCGCTGCTCCTCGAAGCGGCGGACATGGGGCTCCCCGCGCTTGTCGAGGATCGGCTGATGCTGCATCGGACGGTTCATGGGTTCCTCCCGGTTTGTTCTTTGCCGCGCAGATCGCAGCACCAGTCGTCGATATCACCGCAGCCGCTTTGCCGGCAAGATTGGGCCCTGGCGCCGTGCCGGGTGCTGCATCAATGCGACCTGAGCGAGGGCTGTTCTAATTCGCGAGCGACGCCAGCGCTTGCTTCCAACTTGCCGACTCGGCGGCAAGGAAGCGGGCGAAGCTCTCGTCGTCCTGATAGGACGCCGCCGCGGTCAAGTTCTTCGCCGCGGCTTTCGCAGCGTCCGTGGCGAGAATGGCCCGAACCTCCGCTGAGATCTTCTTGACGATCGGGACTGGCGTTCCGGCTGGCGCAAACAGGCCGATGAAGCCGGACGAGCGGCCGAAGCCCGGCACGCCGCCTTCGGCGATGGTCGGCAGTTCCGGCGTGACTAGAAAGCGCTTGCTGTCGATCACGCCGAGCGCGATCGCCCGACCCGATTGGATGTGCGGATAGGCCGACGTGATATCCACGGACGCGAGGGGAATTTGCCCGCCGATCAAGTCGATGATCGCCGGGGCGCTGCCGCGGTACGGCACATGCACGAGATTCGCGCCGGTTCGTTTCTTGAACAATTCGATCGAGAGATGCTGGCTGGAATTGGTGCCGGTCGAACCATAGGTGAGCCCGCCAGGCGTCGCCTTCGACCGCTCGATCATCTCCATGACGGTCTTCGGGCCGTTGGCGGGATTGGCCACCAGCACGATCGCGATGTCGATGATCTTCGCGACCGGGATCAGCTCACGCAGCAGGTCGGGGCCGGGGTCTTTCGGCAGGTTGGAATTGAGCAGCAGCGCTCCGCTCGCCGCGACGCCGAGGGTGTCGCCGTCGGGAGCTGATTTCGCCAGCATCTGCACGCCGAGCACGCCGCCGGCGCCGGCCTTGTTTTCGACCACGATCTGCCGGCCGCCGAGGCGTGCGCCAAGTTCGTTGGCGACGATTCGGGCCGCGCCGTCCGCCGATGCGCCGGGTGCAAATGGCACGATGATCTGGATCGGCTTTGTGGAGGGCTGAGCGTGCGTGACGCCGGACGAAGCCGCCCAGGCGCCAATGGCGCCGATCATCTGCCGCTTGGTGAGCCCACCCGGCATTACGTCCTCCCTGGTTTCCCGGCTGCCTTGGCGTCGTTGATCGTGCGCCAGATGTTGTAGGGGGTCGCCGGCATCTTGATGTCGCGCACGCCGTAGTCGCGCAGCGCGTCGATGATCGCGCTGACGATCGTCGCCGGGCGCGGCGGTGGTGCCGCCTTCGCCGCCGGCCTTGATGCCGAGCGGATTGGTGGGCGAAAGCACTTCGGCGATCTCGGTGCGGAACGACGGCAGCGCGTCCGCGCGCGGCAGGCCATAGTCCATCAGCGATCCGATCAGCGGCTGGCCGGAGTCGGGCTCGACGTAGCACTGCTCCCACATCGCCTGGCCGATGCCCTGGACGATCGCCCCGTGGGTCTGGCCGTGTACGATCAGCGGGTTGATGCAGCGCCCGACGTCGTCGACCGAGGCATAGCGGGTGATCGTCACATCGCCGGTGTCGGGATCGACCTCGAGCTCGCAGATCGCGCAGCCGTTGGGAAACACCGGCTCGTGCATCTCGTTGTCGGTGACGACCGCGATGCCGTCCTTGAGGTCGTCGGGCAGGGTGTGCTTGCGCGGCTTCGCGGGCGAGTTCGAGGAAGTCGAACGAGCGGTTGGTGTCGCGCGCCGAAAAGCGTCCGTCGTCGAACTCGATCTGGTCCGGCGTCTTGCCGAGGATGGCCGCGGCCACCCGCTTGCCGCGCGCGATCAGATCGACCGCGGCCTTGGAGAACACCGTCGCCGCGTGGCGCATCGAGCGGCCGGAATGCGAGCCGCCGCCGACCTTCACCACGTCGGTATCGCCGAGGATGATCTTGACGGTCTCGACCGGAACATAGAGCAGATCGGCGACCACCTGGGCGAAGCTCGTCTCGTGGCCCTGGCCGCTCGGCTGCGTGCCGATCACCACATCGACGCGGCCCTCGGGCCGCACCGTGATGCGCGCCTGTTCGTTCGGCGCGCCGATCGACGACTCGACGTAGTTGGCGAGGCCGCGGCCGAGGAGCTTGCCGCGTTTGGCGGCTTCGCGCTTGCGCTGCGCGAAGCCTTTCCAATCGGCGATCTCCATCGCCCAATCCATGTTCTCTTCGTAGCGGCCGCTGTCGTACAGCATGCCGACCGCGTTGCGGTAGGGCATGGCCTTCGGATCGACCAGGTTCTTGCGCCGCAGCTCGACACGATCGAAGCCGAATTGAGCGGCGGCGGTGTCGATCAGCCGCTCGATGGCGTACGTCACCTCCGGGCGGCCCGAGCTGCGGTAGGCCTGCGTCGGCATGGTGTTGGTGAAGACCGCCATGGCGCGCAGCGTGACTGCCGGGATGTCGTACGAGCCCGGGATCAGGCCCTGCGCCTTTCGAGAGCGGCGACAGCGAGACGCAGCGCGCGCCGAGATTGCTGATATTGGTCGCCCGCATCGCCAGGAAGCGGCCGTCCTTGCGCAGCGCGAGTTCGACGCGGGTGACAAGATCGCGGCCCTGGTAGTCGGTGAGGAACGTCTCCGATCGGGTGGCGGTAAACTTCACCGGCCGGCCGAGCTTTCGGGCGGCCCACAGCGCAAGGCCGAATTCGACGAACACCCGGTTGCGGGTGCCGAAGTTGCCGCCGACGTCGTAGGACAGCACCCGCAGGCTCTCCGGCGGGATGCCGAGCACGGTCGGAGAGCTCCCGCTTCTGCCGCACTGCGCCGCCGCTGCCGGCGTGCAGCGTGTAGCGGCCGGTGTCGGCGTCGTACAGCGCGAGCGCCGCGCGCGGCTCCATGGTCACGCCGGTGACCCGATCGACGTGGAAATCCATCGCGACCACATGATCGGCGGCGGCGAAACCCTGGTCGGTGGCGTCACGGTCGCCGAACGACGTATCGACCGCGACGTTGCCGGGCGCCTCGTCCCACAGGACCGGGGCGCCGGCTCTCATGCGCATCCTCGGAGTGATAGACGCCGGGCAGCACCTCATACTCGACCGTCACGGCTTCGGCGGCGTCGAGCGCCTGGGACGGGGTTTCGGCGACCACCATTGCCACCGCTTCGCCGACATGCCGCGCCTTGTCGGCCGGCAGCAGCATGTGCGGGCCGATGAAGATTTCGCCGCCACCGGGACCATGGAGTTTCATGTCGAACTTGGTCTTGGGCAGCGGATCGTGCGGGATCGGCGCCAGGCGATCGGCCTGGCAGTCGGCTCCGGTGAAGACGCCCAGAACCCCCGGCATGGCTTTCGCGCGCACGGCATCGACCCCCAGGATGCGGGCGTGGGGATGGGGCGAGCGCACCATCGCGGCGTAGGCCTGGCCGGGAACGCTGAAATCGTCGCTGAAGCGGCCCCGGCCGGTGACGAGGCGCTCGTCTTCGTTGCGCGGCAGCGGCTTTCCAACCGAGCGGAAGCCGGCCTGGCCCTGCTCGACCGTCTCCATGCTGCGCCACGTCGGTCATCGCATGTCCGCCTCCTCGCCAGTGGATTTCTAGCACCGCGGGTTGCCCGCGGGGTAGCGCATCTGCATGGGAGCCATTGCGCCGATTAGCGGTCGAAAGATCGTGCTTTTCAGCGCTCGGATAAAGATACGGTTGATGCTTGGTGCATTCGTGATTGCCGGGCCTGCGCCGGCACGCCATCATGCCGAACGTCGAGCATGGGCCCGGCCGGAAGCGGAGTTCCGGACGGGAGTCGCCAGGACAAGGATCGACGATGGCTGAACTGTTGGTATGCAAGCATGGAGATATCGCCGAGGGCGGTGTGCGCATCGTGCGTGACGGCGTGATTGAGATCGGCGTGATCCGCCACGGCGGACACTACTACGCCTACCGCAACCATTGCCCGCACCAGGGGGGCCCAGCCTGCGAGGGTCTGCGGATGCCGCAGATCAAGGAACTCATCGACGAGCAGGGCGTCTATCACGGCAAGACCTACGACGAGACCGACATGCACATCGTCTGCCCCTGGCACGGCTACGAATTCCACCTTTCAGACGGCGTCCATGTCGCCGACAAGCGCATTCGGCTGCAGAAATTCAAGGTCGTCGAGCGCGATGGAGACGTGTATGTCGCAATCTGACGCCGCGTCGTTCGAGACGCTGGCGAGCGAGCTCGCGGCGATGTGCGCCGATGCCATCGAGCACGACCGGCTTGACGCCATTCCGGATGATTCGCTCGGCCAGGTATTCGCCAGCGTGGTCCGGCTGTTCGCCGCCAAATCGCAGGCCGGTCCGGCGCCGCTGCCGTTCGGCCGCAACAGTGGCGTCACCTCGACCGATGTGGTGATCGGCTGCAGCGCGATGCTCGACGCTGCCGGCCTCGCGGTCTTCGAACTCGGCGCCTGGCAGGCGATGTCGCGCGTCGGCCGCCAGCCCAACGCGCGCAGTTGATGAATTTGGAAAGGATTGCCCCATGAACGTCCATAGCAACAACTTCCGCGATCTCGCTGCCGCCGAGTTCGACACCACCACCTTGCTGGCGCATGCGGCCGAGCAGGCGGTGGCTCGCCGCTACGAGGACTTCTGCATCGTCGATGTCGACTGCCATCACTACGAAACCGAGGCGTTCCAGGAAATCATCCAGTACATGGACGATCCGGTGATGCGCTTCGAGGCCAAGTACCAGGGCATGGCACGTCCCGGCATCGGCGCGGCAGACGGCTCCTACCAGGAACTTGCCGGCCGCATTACCCGCTATCCGGGCCGCCGCATCGAGAAGGTGCCGCCGGCGCCGCATCGCGACATCACCCTGATGCGCCGCTGGATGGACGCCATGGGCGTCGACATCGCCTGCATGTTCCCGACCCCGATGCTCAATCTCGCAGCCTGTCCGCGCGTCGAGGTCGAGGTCGCGCTGGCGCAAGCCTATAACCGGTGGCTCTGCGAGAAAATTCTCGGAGAGGAATCGCGCTTCAAGTCGATGCTCTACCTGCCGTTCAACGATCCCGAGGCCTGCTACAAGACCGTGCAGGAGTTCGGCGACAAGAAGGGCGTCATCGGCTTCATGGTGACGGCGACGCACTACCGCGGCGTCTACGACAACGCCTATGCGAAGACCTGGGCGGCGATCCAGGAGCGGGGCATGCCGCTCGCCTTCCACGCGGCGTTCAACTGGGCCGATACGGGCCTCTCGATCACCAACCGCTTCATCGCCGTGCATGCGCTCGGGTTCTGCTGGCACAACATGCTGCACCTGACCAACTGGATCGTGAACGGCATGCCGGAGCGTTTCCCGAAGCTCAAGACCGTATGGATCGAATCCGGGCTCGCCTGGATTCCCTTCCTCATGCAGCGGCTCGACAACGAATACATGATGCGTACGTCCGACTGCCCGCTGCTGAAGAAGAAGCCTTCGGACTACATGCGCGACATGTACTTCACCAGCCAGCCGATGGAGATGGTCGACAACCGCAAGGCGCTCGAACTGACCTTCGAGATGATCAAGGCGGACACCCAGTTGCTCTACTCGTCCGACTATCCGCACTGGGACATGGACCTGCCGCGCACGATCCACGACCTGCCGTTCCTGAGCGAAACCGCCAAGCGCAACATCCTCGGCGGCAATGCGATGCGGCTGTTCAATCTCGAGCCGGTGCTGTCGGAGACGAAGCGCGCCCGCAAGGCGGCCGGCGCCGCGCAGCAGCAGCCCGAGGTCAGGAAGGTCTTCGACATCGCGAGCTCGCCGCAGGCGTAACCGATCGGCTCGCTGGCAATTTCACGCAGATGCCGCGCGTCAATGATTGTCGCGCGGCGTACCGGTCTCCGCGACGCGCCTGAATTTGACCGCGGGCGTGAGCACCATGCCGTCGGCAAGCTGCTCGACCATGCCGCGCTGGATTTCCTGCCATGGCGTCTGACTTGGCGGGTAGCGATAGCCGCCGCTCTGCTGGAGCGCGGCGCGCCGTGCCGCGAGTTCAATCTCCGTGACGAGAACGTCGGCGGTGCCGGCGTTGAGGTCGATGCGCACACGGTCGCCGGTCTGGAGCAGGGCGAGGCCTCCGCCCGCTGCCGCTTCCGGCGACGCGTTGAGAATGGAAGGTGAGCCCGAGGTGCCCGATTGCCGGCCGTCGCCGATGCAGGGCAGGGAGGTGATGCCCCGTTTGATCAGCGCCGCCGGTGGCTGCATGTTGACCACCTCGGCCGATCCTGGATAGCCGATTGGCCCGGCGCCGCGGATGAACAGCAGCGTGCGTTCGTCGATCGCGAGCGCCGGATCGTCGATGCGGCGATGATAATCTTCTGGCCCGTCGAATACGACGGCGCGGCCTTCGAACGCGTTCGGGTCCTTCGGGTTCGACAGATAGCGGTCGCGGAAGTCCTGCGAGATCACGCTCACTTTCATGACGGCGGAGTCGAACAGGTTGCCTTTCAGCACCTTGAAACCGGCCTGGCCTTTGAGCGGCTGACCGTATGGACGGATGACGTCGGCGTCATTCGCCTTGGCGCTTCCGGCGTTCTCGCCGATCGTTCGGCCGTTGATCGTCAGGGCGTCGGCATGGATGCGGCCCGCGCCGATCAGTTCGTGCAGCACGGCGGGCAATCCGCCGGCGCGGTAATAGTCTTCGCCCAGATACTTCCCGGCCGGCTGCATATCCACCAGCAGCGGGACGTCGTAGCCGTAGGTTTCCCAGTCCTGGATCGTCAAGCTCGACGCCGACGTGGCGCGCGATCGCGTTGATATGGATGGGCGCGTTGGTCGAGCCGCCGATCGCCGAGTTGACGACGATGGCATTCTCGAAGGCCTGGCGCGTGAGGATGTTCGACGGCTTGAGGTCCTCGCGCACGATCTCGACCGCCCGCATACCGGTCTCGTAGGCAATCTGGCCCCGTTCTCGATAGGGCGCCGGGATGGCGGCGCAGCCGGGCAGGCTCATGCCGAGCGCCTCGGCGAGCGCATTCATGGTGGAGGCGGTGCCCATGGTGTTGCAGTGACCTGCCGACGGCGCGGACGAGGCGACCATCTCGATGAACTCGCGGTAGTCGATCTTGCCGGCGGCGTGCGCCTGCCGTGCCTTCCATAGCGCGGTGCCGGAACCGGAGCGTTCGCCCTTCCACCAGCCGTTGAGCATCGGCCCGCCCGACAGCACGATGGCCGGGAGGTTGACCGTCGCCGCCGCCATCAGCGCCGCCGGCGTGGTCTTGTCGCAGCCGGTCGTCAGCACCACGCCGTCGAGCGGATAGCCGAACAGCACTTCGACGAGGCCGAGATACGCCAGATTGCGGTCGAGCGCAGCGGTCGGCCGCTTGCCGGTTTCCTGGATCGGATGCATCGGAAACTCGAACGCGATGCCACCCGCGGTGCGGATGCCTTCGCGTACGCGTTTGGCCAATTCGAGATGATGCCGGTTGCACGGCGACAGGTCCGATCCGGTCTGCGCGATGCCGATGATCGGCTTGCCGCCGGTCAGTTCGGCGAGCGTCAGCCCAAAATTGAGGTAGCGCTCGAGGTAGAGCGCAGTCATGCCGGGATTGTCCGGGTTGTCGAACCAGAGCTGCGAGCGCAGGCGGCATCGTTTCTTGGCTCGCCGGCGCGTCGCTCATCGTTGGTACGGCATGGGGCCTCCAAGGATCGATTTCTACGCTGCGCCGTTCACACGGAATCCGATCGGCCGAAGACTGCTACGCCGCAGCCGCGCGTTCTCATAGCGCCGCCTCGCAAGGCTCCGACGATCGCCGGTCGGGCGTGAGCGGCATGTCGGAAAATCGCACGCCGAAGGGCGAGAGCGCGTCCTCGATCGCCGAGACGATCGCGGCCGGCGCCGGGATGGTGCCGCCTTCGCCGGCGCCCTTGACGCCGAGCGGGTTGAGCGGCTTCGGCGTTTCGACGTGCTCGATCGCGCAGCCCGGCACCTCGGGCGCCGACGGCAGCAGGTAGTCCTGGAAGCGTGGTGGTCAGCGGCTGGCCGTCCGCGTCGTACTTCATCCATTCGAACAGCGCGTTGCCGATGCCGTGCGCGACGCCGCCCTGCACCTGGCCGTCCACGATCATCGGGTTGATGACGTTGCCGCTGTCGTGCGCCACCGTGTAGTTGAGCAGCGTGACGCCGCCGGTCTTCGGATCGACCTCGACTTCGACGACGTGGGTGCCGTTGCAGTACGACGCCTGCGGCGGCGTGAAATAGGCGGTGTGCTCGAGGCCCGGCGTCTGCCCGGGCGCGAACGAGAAGCCCGGCATGCCCTGCGCCAGGCGCGCGAGGTCGCCGAGCGACATCGACGGCTTGTTGCCGCCGCGCGCGGTGGCATGGCCGTCCTCGACGTCGATCTCGGTTTCCGGCACGCCGAGCGCGCGCGCGGCGAGCGTGACGATCTGCTTGCGCACGGCTGTGCCGGCCATCAGCGCGGAGTTGCCGGCATTGATCGCCTGGCGGCTCGCGAAGGCGCCGACGCCCTGCGAGATCGCGGCGGTGTCGCCCGCCGGTCATCACGATGTCCTCGAGGCGGCAGCCGACGTTGTCGGCGACGATCTGCGAGAGCGTGGTGCGGGTGCCTTGCCCCTGCGCCGTGGCGCCGGTCGCGACCGCGACCTTGCCGTTCGGCATGACGCGAATGGTGACGCCCTCGAACGGGCCGAGCCCGGTGCCTTCGACATAGTTGCCGATGCCGATGCCGAGGTAGCGGCCCTCGGCGCGCGCCTTCGCCTGGCGCGCGCGAAAGCCGTCGTAGCCGGAGAGCGCGATCGCGCGGCGTCTGGCTCTTGGGAAAATCGCCGCTGGCGTAAACCAGCGGCTTGCCGTCGCGGAACACGAGCCCGACCGAATAGGGCATCTGCTCGGGCTGGATCATGTTGCGGGCGCGCACGTCGGCGCGGTCGAGCTTGAGTTCGCGCGCGACGCGGTCCATCAGCCGTTCCATGGCGAACACCGCCTGCGGCCGGCCAGCGCCGCGCACCACGGTGGTCGCCACACGATTGGTGAACACGACGCTCAAATCGATCTTGTAGGCCGGCACCACATACGGCCCGGGGAAGGTCGTGGCCGCGATATAGGGCGCGATGATACCCCACGGCACGAAGGCGCCGGTGTCGTGCCACATCTTGCCGCGCAGGCCGAGGATTTGGCCGTCGTCGTCGACCGCGATGGCGATCTGCCAGACCTGGTCGCGTTCCTGGGTTGCGCTGAGGAAGTGCTCGCGGCGGTCCTCCTGCCACTTGACCGGGCGGCCGAGCTTCATCGCCGCGGCCGGGATCACGGCTTCCTCGGCATAGAACGGCGCCTTGGTGCCGAAGCCGCCGCCGACCGCGGGCGCGATCACGCGGATCGAATTCGAGGTTGCGCTCGAGCATGTCGGCGAGCGTGCCGCGGGCGAGGTGCGGCGTCTGCGTCGCCGACCAGACCGTGAGCAGGTCGGCCGCCGGCGTCGTGGCTCGCCAGCACGGCGCGGCCTTCGAGCGTCATGGCGGCGCCGCGATGCAGGAACAACTCGTCTTCGAACACATGCGGCGCGTTGGCGAACGCCGCCTCGACGTCGCCGTAGCTCATCGGCACGAACGCCGCGAGATTGCTGGCGAGATCGCTGTGAACGCGCGGCGCGTCGGGCTTGGCGGCATCGCGGCAGTCGCTGACCGAGGGCAAGACCTCGAAGTCGATCGCCACCGCGGCCGCGGCGTCCTCGGCGAGATACCGGTCGTCCGCGATCACCACCGCGATGGTCTGACCGACGTAGCACACCTCGTGCCGCGCCAGCGCGAGCTGCGTGCGCGGCGCGGTGATCGCCGGATTTGGGACCAGCATCGGAATCTGGCCGTTCGCCATGCGCGCGGGCAGGTCATCGGCGGTGAAGACCGCGTGCACGCCCGGCATGGCGCGTGCGGCGCTGGTATCGATCGCGCGGATGCGGGCATGCGGGTGCGGGCTGCGCACAAAGCAGGCTTCGAGCGTGCCGGGAAGCTTGATGTCATCGACGAAACGGGCGCTGCCGGTGAGAAGCGCGGTATCTTCGAGGCGCGCGACGCGGGCGCCGAAATGTTTCGCGCCCATGGTCTCATGTTCCCGGCAGGCGAATGTGGCGCCGGGACGATACACACCGAACGCGCGCCCTGGCAACCGCGGGCGATGCGACGACGATGTGGCCGCGTGTGCCACTCTCTCGTCATTCCGGGACGGCGCGAAGCGCCGGACCCGGAATCCACAAACAACCCTCGAGAGCATTCCTGTATATTGTGGCTATGGATTCCGGTTCCGGCCTGCGACCGGCCCCGGAATGACAGAGAGAGTGCCGAATGCTCGACGTAAACACACAGGCGCGCCAATCCACTCCAATAGGAGGCGGTCCGCCGCTCGATTTCCAGCAGCATCTCGCGGCGTTGGAGGCGCAGGGATTGCTCCTGCGCATCGACCGCCCGATCGACAAGGACAGCGAACTGCACCCGCTGGTGCGCTGGCAGTTCCAGGGCGGGCTCGCCGAAGACCAGCGCCGCGCATTCCTGTTCACCAACGTGGTCGATGCGGCCGGCCGCCGCTACGACATCCCGGTGGTGGCCGGTGCGCTCGCGGCCTCGCCGCGCATCTATGCGGCCGGCATGGGGCGGCCGGTCGAGGAGATCGAGGCCGCCTGGCTCTCACGCGATTGCGCATCCGATTCCGCCGGTCGTGGTGTCCTCGCCCGCCGTGCCAGCAGGTCGTGATCACCGGAGACGATCTGCGCGGACCGGGCAGGGGACTCGCCACGCTGCCGGTGCCGGTCTCGACGCCGGGCTTCGACGCCGCGCCCTACCTGACGGCAACCCTCTGCATCACCCGCGATCCCGACACCGGCATCGCCAACATGGGCACCTATCGGGCGCAGTTGAAAGCGACGGACCGGCTCGGCGTGCGCATGGCCTCGCGCATCGGTGGTGCCGGCGGCTACCTGCATTGGCAGAAGCACAAGAAGCGCGGCACGCCGATGCCGTGCGCGATCGTAATCGGCTGCGCGCCGGTCGTCATGTTCACCGGCGGGATGAAGCTGCCGATCGATCTCGACGAGATGGCGGTCGCGGGCGGGCTCGCCGGCAGGCCGATCCCTGTCGCGAGGGCGGTGACCGTCGATCTGCTGGTGCCTGCCGACGCCGAGATCGTGATCGAAGGACTGATCGATCCCGACCTGCTCGAGCCCGAGGGCCCGTTCGGCGAAAGCCACGGCCACATCGCGCTCGAAGACTTCAACATGTCGATGCAGGTGACGGCGATCACCCGCAAGCGCGCGCCGGTGTTCGTGTCGATCGTCAGCCAGGTGACGCCGAGCGAGTCGAGCGTGCTCAAGAAGGTGGCGATGGAGCCGTTGTTCCTGACGCACCTGCGCGACCATCTCGGCATCAAGGGTGTGCGGCACGTGACGCTGCACGAGCCGCTCTCCAATCTGCGCAAGGTGATCTTCGTGCAATACGCGCAAGGCACGCCGCGCACCGAAGTTTGGCGCGGGTTGCAGGGCGCGTCATCGCTGCTGGCCGACTGCGGCAAGATCTGCATCGCGGTGAGCGAGGACATCGATCCCGGCAATGCCGACGCGGTGTTCTGGTCGCTCGCCTACCGGGCCAATCCGGTCGAGGACGCGCTCATTGCGCCCCACCGCTCCGCCGGGCACGGGCCGAAATCCGGCCCGCGCCACGAGGAATCGACGCTGCTGATCGACGCGACGCTCAAGCATATCGCGCCGCCGCTCGCCTTGCCGAAGCGCGACTACATGGAGCGGGCGCGTGCGATCTGGCAGGAACTGCAATTGCCGGCGCTCACGCCGCAACCGCCCTGGCACGGCTACTCATTGGGCGACTGGTCGGAGCGCTGGGACGTCTATGCGGCACGCGCGGTCGCGGGCCGGTGGGAAGAAAGCGGCACGGAGACCTACGCGCGCCGCCGCGGCGGCCTCATTCCCGAGACTCCGGTGCGCGAGGTGGAGCCTTCTCCCGGTCGTCCCCGCGAAAGCGGGGACCTATAACAGCGGATTGCAGAAGATGGGTCCCCGCTTTCGCGGGGATGACATCGGAGGTTACACCACCACGGTGAGCTGCTTGGCGGCGCGCGTGATGCCGGTATAGAGCCAGCGCTCGCGGCTGTCGGGGAACGCGAACGACTCGTCGAACAGCACCACATCGTCCCACTGCGAGCCCTGCGCCTTGTGCACGGTCATGACGTAGCCGTAGTCGAACTCGTCATACGGTTTGCGCTGCGGCCATTCGAACTGCTCGATGCCGCCGGTGAAGCATTCCGAGCGCACCGACACCTTGACGCCGCGGCTGCCCAGATCCTCGTCCGGCTTGAGTTGCAGCTTGAGGATCGAGCGGCGCGTGCCCGGCCGCTCCTTCACCAGCCAGAGCCCGCCGTTGAACAGGCCCTTGCGCCGGTTGTTGCGCAGGCAGACCAGCTTGTCGCCCGCCATCGGCAGCGGCTCGGCGAAGCCGCGATGCTCGCGCATGCGCATGTTGTACTTGCGGCGGGTGGCGTTGCGGCCGACCAGCACCTGGTCGGCGCCGATCACGCGCTGCGGGTCGAGGTTTTCCCGCCGCACCACCTGCGTCTGCGCCGTACTGCGCCCTCGGCCAGGCGGTTGCCGGCGCGCACGTCCATCGACAGCCGCACGATCGGATCGTCCTGCGCCTGCCGGTGGACCTCGGTGAGCATCACGTCGGGCTCTGCGTCGGTGAAAAAGCCGCCGCCCTGGATCGGCGGCAGTTGCGCCGGGTCGCCGAGCACCAGCACCGGCACGCCGAACGACATCAGGTCGCGGCCGAGTTCGGGATCGACCATCGAGCATTCGTCGATCACGATCAGCTTCGCCTTTGAGGCCGGCGCGTCGTCCCAGAGGTCGAAGCTCGGCACTTCCTCGCCGCTCTCGCGCGCCTTGTAGATCAGGCTGTGGATGGTGGAGGCCGATGCGCAGCCCTTGCGGCGCATCACCAGCGCGGCCTTGCCGGTGAAGGCGGCGAACAGGACCTTGCCGTCGACGCCTTCGGCGATGTGCTTGGCGAGCGTCGTCTTGCCGGTGCCGGCATAGCCGAACAGCCGGAAGATCGGACGAGACGTTGCGCTTGCCCGGCTTTGAATCGAGCCAGTCCGCGACGGCCTTGAGTGCGTTGTCCTGGTGCGGCGTGAAGACTGGCATATGCAGCACCGGTCCCAAGTTCTAGAACATACAGGGAACAAGGTCAATGCGATCCGGCAGCGGTTCGACGCTCACCGGATTTGCAGCCGAGACAGAAGCCAGACTTGCGCTGGGACTTACGCCGCGAGTGCGGGAGTGAAGTTCATCAGCCCGACGCCGGTGGCCCACGGCTGGACCGCCTCGTAGGCCACGACCTCGCCTTTGCGGCCGCCAAGCGCGCCGACGAGCGCGACCCAGCTCAGCAGCTCGAAGGCGCCGGCGCCCGCCTTGGCGAATTCGGCGCGGGTATAGCGGCTGAGCGCCTCGCCATCGCCGGCCGTCATCGCGTCGAGGAAGCGGCGGTCGAACTCGGTGTCGATGATGCCGTGGTTCTTCTCGCCCGGATCGTGCGACAGGCCGCCGGTCGCGATCAGGCCGATGCGCTTCTTCGACTTCGCCGCGACTTCGCCGATGACGCGCCCGAGTTCGAGGCAGCGCCGCGCGGCCGGCTGCGGCGAGGCGAGCGTATTGAAGATGACCGGCACCACCGGCCGGTCCATCCGCGGCGCAATGAAGTGCAGCGGCACCATGGTGCCGTGGTCGAATTCGAGCTCGTGCGCGAAGCTCGGCTCGAAGCCGTTGTCATAGGCAGCCTCGATCAGCTCGGCGGCAAGCTCGCGGGTCGCCCTTGATCTGCTGCCGCTCGATCTTGAGCCAGGGCTCGACCGGTCCGCTGTAGCTCTCGGCCTTGCCGATGCAGAACGCGCCGATGTGGTCGAGGAAGAAGTTCGCCCAATGCTCGGAGGTCAGGACGATGAGCGTTTCGGTGCCGCTGGCGTCGAGTTCCTGCCGCAGCTTGTCGAAGCCCGCATAGACCCGATCCTTCTGTTCGACCGGGGCCGCTTCCGCCCATGCGGTCATGCCCGGCACGTGGCTGGCGGCGCAGGCGAACGTGATCGGCATCGCTATTCTCCTCGAACGGCCTTGATGTATTCGGGATCGGTCATCTTGTGCATGATGGTGAACGGCCGCAGCAGCAGGCCGTGCACGCCCATCTCGTAGAGCTTGCGGACGTCGAATTTCAACAGCGCGTCGCGCTCCGACGGCGTCAGGTCGTAGCCTTCGGCGAACTTCGCGGGCGACTGGAAATAGGCCTCGCGGCAACTGGGCTTGCGGTTCACGTCGCGGATCAGCTTCTGCAGGACGTAGACGCTCATGGTGATTCCGGAGATCGCGATTTGCCGGCATTCTGGCGGCGCGGCGACCGTCCTTCAAGTGTGCCGCGATGTCGATATGATGGCGGCGCACAGGAGGCGATCATGAACGAAGACGTATTCAACGCCAGCATCCGGAAATTTCTCAAGACGCTCGGCGTCAGCGCCCAGCGCGAGATCGAGAAGGCGGTACGTCAGGCGGTTGCGGACGGCAAGCTCAAGGGCGACGAAAGCTTTCCCGCCAAGGCGGCCATCACCCTCGGAGACCTCAATTTCTCGCACGAGATCAACGGCGAGATCGAACTCGGGTAGACGTTCGCTTTCGTCATTCCGGAACGTCCCGGGATTCACGCAGCGGGCGGAGCCGGATTCCGGACCGCTGCTGCGCGGTCCGGAACAACGCTATTCAGCGCGAAGGGTATCCACGCCTCAGTCGGCGCTCACGCCGCTGGCCTTGATCGGTGCCGCCCATTTGTCGACCTCGCTCTTCACGAACTGGCCAAGATATTCGGGCGTGGCGCGATCGTCCGACACGATCACGGCGCCGAGCTCGGCCAGCCGGTCGCGCACCGACGGCGTCTTCATCGCCTGCACGGCGGCATCGTTGAGTTTCTTGACCACTTCGGCCGGCGCACCCTTGGGCAGGAACAGGGCGTTCCAGGTGTAGGCCTCAAGCTTCTCGGTGCCCTGCTCGAGCGCCGTCGGCAGGTTTGGCAGTGCCGGCGAGCGGTCCTTGTGGAAGATCGCCAGCGCCTTGACGGTGCCGCCGTCGACCTGCGGCTTGGCGGTGGTGATGACTTCGCACAGGAAGTCGATGCGGCCGCCCTGCAGGTCCTGCATCGCCGGCCCGGTGCCGCGATATGGCACGTGGGTGATGTTGGTCCCGATGATGTAGTTGAGCAGCACGCAGCCGAGATGGGTCGCAGAACCGGTGCCGGCGGAGCCGTATTGCATCTTCGCCTGGTTCGCCTTCGCGTAGGCGACGAACTCCTTGAAGTTCGATACCGGCAGATCCTTGCGCACCGTGAGAACGATCGGCACCTCGGCCATCAGCGCGACCGGAGTGAAATCGGTCGTCGAATTGTAGAGCGGCTTCTTGTACATGGTCTGGCTCTGCGCGTGCGTGCCGACCGTACCGACCACGAACGTGTAGCCGTCGGGTGCCGCGTCCGCCACGCGCTTCGATCCGGTTGTGCCGCCGGCGCCGCCGATATTCTCGACGATGACCTGCTGGCCGAGGACTTCGCTCATGCGCTGAGCCATGACGCGTCCGAGCACGTCGGTCGGACCACCGGCCGCGAACGGAATGATCATCGTCACCGGCCGTGTCGGGTAGTTCTGCGCCAGCGCCATGCCGGTTGCCGCCATCACGACGCCGAGGGCGATGACCGAAACTCTCTTGAGCATTTCAATCCTCCATATTTTGCGGCACCCTTACGCTACTCAGGACGCCGGTCAAGACACGCGATGACGCGGGCTGGCAGCTCCCTCGTGACCTCCAGCTTGTGACCCCCAAGCTTGTGACCACTAAGTCGGACGCGTAAGAACTTCACGATGAATTCGTCGGGGAAATAATGTGATGCCCGGACAGCCCAATATCCGTGTCGCCATCGCTGGCCTTGGAGCGATCGGGCGCGTCCTGGCGCGTCATCTCGCAGATGGAATGCCGGGCTTGACGCTCGCCTGCGCGGCGGTTCGCGACCGAGATAAGGCGCAAGCCTGGCTCGACGCCGAGCGCATCGTCTGTCCCCTGGTCGAGTTGCAGGAGTTTCCCGCACATGCCGACCTGGCGGTGGAATGCGCCCCCGGTGCACTGCTCGAAGGCATTTGCCGGCCGATGCTGGAAGCCGGGAAGCGCGTGATGGTGCTCAGCGCCGGTGCGCTCCTGCCGAGGCCGGACCTGGTCGACCTGGCAAGGGCGCATGGCGGCCAGATCATTGTGCCCACTGGCGCTCTGCTAGGCCTCGACGCGGTGACCGCGGCGGCCGAGGGGGTCATCCACTCGGTCCGCATGGTGACCCGCAAGCCGCCCCGCGGCCTGGCCGGAGCGCCCTATCTGGAGCAGCATGGCATTTCGGTCGAGGGGCTCAACGAGCCAAAACGGGTATTCGCCGGGACCGCCCGTGACGGAGCGGCAGGGTTTCCTGCCAACCTCAATGTGGCGGCCGCCCTGTCGCTCGCAGGGCTCGGTCCCGACCGCACCCTGATGGAAATCTGGGCCGACCCGACGATCGAGCGAAACTGCCACGCCATCGAGGTCGACGGCGATTCCGCCCGGTTTTCCCTGACGATCGAAAATATTCCGTCCGAGAACCCCAAGACCGGCCGGATCACGGCATTGTCGGTGCTGGCCGCCCTGCGCAAGCTGACCGCACCGCTTCGAGTTGGTACCTAGGTTAATAATCTCCTAAAATTTTGGAGCGGCATCAGCGGCCGGACCGGGCGTCGGTTGCCGTCACGCCCTCCCGGGAACCTTGTCTTGATCCGTAGGAATTGATCTATTTTGTTGATATTCAAGCAATATTTGGCCGTACGGCGGTGTTTCGCGGGCCCGCCGCAGGGTATGCCCGTGGCAACTGCGGTTGGAACATGACAGTGTTCCTGTTTGTCATCTGTGTGGCGGAACCGTGAACCGGACTGCTCCCCCCTGCGACTAACCCACGAGTCGACCGTCCAAATCCGATGCAAGCCACATCAGACGAGGTGTTGATCGGACGGATCGCAGGCGGCGATCGGCTCGCCATGCAGGTGCTGTTTGCCCGTCATCATGTCCGGGTGTTCCGGTTCGTGGTGCGACTGGTGAGAAACGAGAGTACCGCCGAAGACCTGATTAGCGACGTGTTTCTAGACGTTTGGCGGCAGGCTGGTCGGTTCGAGGGAAGGTCCGCGGTATCGACCTGGTTACTGTCGATCGCGCGCTTCAAGGCGCTCTCGGCGCTTCGGCGCCGGCCGGACGAGGAACTGGATGAGGATGCCGCAGGGGCGATCGAGGATCCGTCAGACGATCCGGAAACGGCCCTGGAGAAGAAGGACAAGAGCGCGTTGATCCGGAAATGCCTGGCGGGCCTTTCGGCAGACCACCGCGAAATTGTCGATCTTGTCTACTACCACGAGAAGTCCGTGGAGGAGGTCGCCGAAATTGTCGGAATTCCGGAGAATACCGTGAAAACGCGCATGTTTTATGCGCGAAAGAAACTCGCAGAGCTGCTCAAGGCGGAAGGAATTGAAAGAGGTTGGCCATGAACATGATGAATAAAGAGCCAGAGCGCCATGAGATCGAAGCTTTGCTGCCGTGGCATGCCGCCGGCACGCTGAACCGCCGCGATGCCGACCGGGTCGAGCAGGCGCTCGCCGGCGACCGCGAACTCCGCCGGCGCTTCGACATCGTCCGCGAGGAGTTGTCCGAGACCATTCATCTCAATGAGACATTGGGTGCGCCGTCCGCGCGCGCCATGGAGAAGCTGTTCGCCGCGATCGATGCTGAGGGCGTGCGGACGCCGACGCGCCGTGCGTCCTTCGACTTGGCCGGACGGATTTCGGATTTTCTGTCGGGCTTCAGCCCGCGAGCCTTGGCGTGGTCGGCGGCCGCCGCCGCGCTCGCCATCGTGGTGCAAGCCGCGGTCATTACCGGCGTGGTCATGAAGGAGCACGGTGCCCCGGCGAATTACGAAACCGCCTCGGCGCAGCCCACTTCGGACGGGGCATACGCGGTCGTCCGGTTCGCGCCGCAGGCGAGTTCGGCCGACATCACGAATTTCCTCGGCGCGCACATGGCCACGCTGGTCGATGGACCGAAAGCGGGCGGCCTCTACCGGATCAAATTCGCTGGTGCGAGCACGCCGAAAGACGAGGTCGGCAAGATGATCCGGCGGATGCAGGAACAGACCAAAGTCGTCAGCTTCATCGCCGTCGCGGAGTAGCGGTACCCGAAATCTGACCGGCTGGCGCGTTGGTTCCAGGTCATCCGTCACGGCAAATTTTCGCTAAAAAATCCAGTAGTCTCAAATCATTGGTTCATATTACTAGTGGTCGCTGTTGTTTTTTGAATACACCTGCGGTATTTTTTGTGCCGATTTGAACCTTTGCGCGTCAGCAAGCGACCAATACCAGAACCGGCCCAGTCAGGCCGGAAACAGCCCCGATCGGCGCTCACGCCCCCCCGATCCCCTGCGCCGATCTGCGACCCGCCCGGATTTCCCCGTCCGGGCGGGTCAGTTTTTTAGTTGAACCTTTCAGCCGCTGCGCGCGACTAACGATGGAACCGGCCCCGCGGCCGACGAGTTGACGACCCCCGATCGGCGCTACACGCCCCCGATCCCCTGCGCCGATCCGACCCGCCCGGATTTCCCCGTCCGGGCGGGTCACTTTTTGGCGCCATGTGAAGTTCGATCCGTGCCGCGGTGTCTTGGTCTGTCGCGCGCACATTGCAGCCCAGCGGCAATTCGTCGGGCACTGCCCACGTGGAATGAGTTCACAACTGGCGTCGGCGTTCACTCGCCGATTGTGTGCGCTCGCTTTGAGCGTGACCATGATGTGAATAATTCGCAGGCTCTGCGTGGCATCCGGATGTCGAAATCCCTGATCGGCGCGCTCGACGAGGTGTCCCACAAGTGGCGCCGCTTGGCCGAGCGCCGTCGCGACTATTTCGTTGACCTGTTTCGCAGCGGCCGCTGGAAGCAATACTACACTGAGGTGCAGTTCCTGCGCTTGTTGCAGGAGGCCGACTGCCTCACGGAGCGCTGGTCGAACATCGCCCCGCCGGGCACCGAGCACGCACTCTCTGACGCCTTGGATACGGCACCGGTGGCCGCCACGCCGGAAAGCCCCCGGGAGGGCTCGCGCCGCGACGCTGCCTAGCCGGCGTCCCGATGGCTTGCCGCATCGCAGCGGCGTTCTTTATGCTGGGTTTCCCGCCGCCTCCAACCCAGCAAAGTGACATGTCCAGCGCCTTGTTTTCCCCGATCCGGCTTGCCGGTCTCGAACTCGCGAACCGCATCGTGGTTTCGCCGATGTGCCAGTACAGCGCCGATGACGGCGTTGCATCCGATTGGCACCTCAATCATCTCGGCATGCTGGCCAATTCCGGCGCTGGGTTAGTCGTCGTCGAAGCCACCGGCGTCGAACGCCGGGGCCGCATCACGCACGGGTGTCTCGGCATCTATTCCGACGATTGCGAGGCTGCGATCGCGCGGGTGTTGGCGCACTGCCGGCGATATGGCAGCGCCAAGCTCGGGATCCAGATCGGGCACGCCGGGCGCAAGGCGTCGGCATCGCGGCCGTGGGAGGGCAGCCGCTCGCTCTCATCGGGCGACGACCCCTGGGAGACGATTGCGCCATCACCGATCCCGTTCGGGCCCAACTGGCATGTTCCCCGCGAGATGACGGCTGCGGACATGGAGCGCGTGCGCGAGGCCTTCGTGATGTCCGCACGGCGTGCCGTTCGCGTCGGTTTCGACGCCATCGAACTGCACGCCGCCCACGGCTATCTCATCCATAGCTTCGTATCGCCGGTCTCGAACAAGCGGACCGACGGTTACGGCGGCGCGCTCGCGGCGCGCATGCGCTTCCCGCTCGAAGTCGCGAAGGCGGTGCGCGCCGTGGTCCCGGCGGCATTGCCGCTGGGCGCCCGCATCACCGGCGACGACTGGATCGATGGCGGGCTCACGCCGGATGACGCGGTGACGTTCGCGAAGGCGCTCAAAGCTGAGGGGCTCGATTTCGTCTGCATCTCGTCGGGCGGCGTCAGCACCGATTCGCGTCCCGCTCAGGTTGCCGGCACTCAACGTGCCGTTTGCCGAGAAGGTCAAGCGGGAGGCCGGCATCTCGACGCGCGTGGTCGGACTGATTTCGACGCCGAAACAGGCCGAAGCCATCATCGCCGAGGGCAAGGCCGACACGGTGGCGCTGGCGCGCGGCTTTCTCGACAATCCGCATTGGGCTTGGCACGCCGCGCAAACGCTCGGCGACGATGTTCCGCGGCCGCCGCAATACCAGCGCGCCGCCCCGAAGGTGTGGCCCGGCGCCAGTTACCGGGACTGAGCGGAAACCTTAACGGCTCCGGTCGTGAGCGCCGGGGGTGCTAACCTTGATTGACGGCAGTGGGTCGTGATGGACGTCCCCGCGCGACAGCAATTCCGCTTTGTTGCAGGATGCGCCACTTGAGGGTCGAGTGAGGCTGGTATGTTGCGCGTCAATCTGATGATCGGCGACCGAGAGCCGTCCGCGGCCGACGGGCGCACGTTCGACCGCCTCGATCCGCTGACCGGAAAGATCGCCACGCAGGCCGCGGCTGCCACCATTATGGACGCGGTCGCGGCGGCCGATGCAGCGTCGCGCGCGTTTCCCGCCTGGGCGTCGACCGGCCCCGGCGAGCGGCGCGCGCTGTTGAATGCTGCCGCCGATCTCATCGCGGGGCGGGCCGAGGATTTTGCCGAGACGATGATCGCCGAGATCGGCGCGACGCCGGCCTGGTGCGAATTCAACGTCAAAGTTGCGGCGCAGATGCTGCGCGAGGCCGCTGCCCTCACCACGCAGATTGTCGGCGAGGTGATCCCCTCCGATGAGCCCGGCCGCGTTGCATTGGCGATACGCCAGCCGGCCGGGGTGGTGCTCGGCATCGCGCCGTGGAACGCGCCGGTCATCCTCGGGGTGCGGGCGGTTGCGATGCCGCTCGCCTGCGGCAACACCGTCATCCTCAAGGCCTCCGAGCTCTCGCCCGCGACCCATCGGCTGATCGGCACGGCGTTGCGCGACGCCGGCTTTCCGCACGGCGTGGTCAATGTGGTGACCAATGCGCCGGAGGATGCCGGCAAGGTGGGCGAGACGCTGATCTCGCATCCGGCCGTGCGGCGCGATCAGCTTCACCGGCTCGACGCGCACCGGGCGGCTGGTCGCCGAAACCGCGGCGCGCTATCTCAAGCCGTATCTGCTCGAACTCGGCGGCAAGGCGTCGCTGATCGTGCTGGACGACGCCGATCTCGACGCGGCGGTCGAGGCGGCAGCCTTCGGCGCCTTCGTCAATCAGGGTCAGGTTTGCATGTCGACCGAGCGCATCGTGGTCGACGAGAAGGTGGCCGACGCCTTCGTGGAGAAATTTGCCGTCAAGGCGCGCTCGCTTGTCGGCCGGCGATCCGCGCGACGGCGACGTGGCGCTCGGCTCGCTGGTCAACGCCGATGCGGTGGCGCACGTGCGCGCGCTGATCGACGATGCGGTGGGCGAAGGGCGCGCGCCTCGTCGCCGGCGGCGAGGTCAGGCGGCACCGTCATGGCGGCGACCGTGCTCGATCGACGTGACGCCCGGCGATGCTGGTCTACGGCGAGGAATCGTTCGGGCCGGTCGTCGGCATCGTGCGCGCGCGAAGGATGTGGACGATGCGGTGCGCATCGCCAACGACACCGAGTATGGGCTTGCCGCGGCGGTGTTCGGCCGCGATGTCGGCCGCGCCGCTGGCGGTCGCCAAGCGCATCGAATGCGGCGTCTGCCACGTCAATTCGTCGACCGTGCACGACGAGGCGCAGATGCCGTTCGGCGGCACCAAGGCTTCGGGCTATGGCCGCTTTGGCGGCCGGCGGCGATCGACGCATTCACCGAACTGCGCACCATCACGATCGCGACCGAACCGCAGCGGTATCCGTTCTAACTCCCGTCACGACGGGACCGGCTACGGCCGGTTCCCACGGCTAAGCTCTATCGATGGATGCCTTCGTCTTCACGGCCGTGCTGTTCGCCGCCGCCTGCCATGCGGGCTGGAACGCGGTCATCAAGCGCGGGCTCGATCCGCTCGCCACGACCGCCTTGATCTCGGTCGGCGCGGCGGCTGGTCGGACTGGCGGCCGCTGCCGTTCGTCGGGACTGCCGGCGCCCGCGTCATGGCCGTGGGTGGTCGCCTCGGTGCTGATCCATCTCGTCTATTTCGTGGCGCTGATCGAAAGCTACCGCACCGGCGACATGGGCCAAGTCTATCCGATCGCGCGCGGCTCGGCGCCGCTGATGACCGCGGTCGCGACCAGCGCATTGGTCGGCGAGCGCCTCGGCACATTCGGCTGGTGCGGAATCATCCTGCTGGCCGCCGGCGTGCTGCTGATCTCATTGCGCGGCGGCCGCGACCTCGCGCGGCTCGACCGGCGCGCCGTGGGTTTTGCGCTTGTTCACGGCGGTGACGATCTGCGCCTATTCGGTGGTCGACGGCATCGGCGCGCGCACGCGCCGGCAGCGCCAACGCCTATTCGGTCGCGCTGTTCGTCGGCATCGGTCCGGTGATGGTGATCTATGCGCTGGTGCGGCGCGGGCCGGCGCTGTTCGGCACGATGCGCGGCCATTGGCGCACGGGGCTGGCAGGCGGCGCGCTGCAGTTCGGCTCCTACGGCGTCGCGATCTGGGCCATGACGCTCGCGCCGATTGCGATCGTCGCGGCGTTGCGCGAGACCAGCGTGCTGTTCGGCGCCGTCGATCGCGGTCGTTGTGCTCAAGGAGCCATTGCGGATGAACCGAGTGCGTCGCGGCGATGTTGATCGTCGCCGGGCTGGCGCTGATCCGGCTCGCGTGAGTGGCGGATCACGGAAAGCAGACCGTCCATGCCGCACGCACGCAGCCGGATCAGGTCTTCGGGCAGGTCGACGTCCCAGAGCGTTACCGGCTCCTGCCAGGTGAGCCCGGCCTGCTGAAGCCGGCGGCGCGTCTCGTCCATCACCTGCGGCGTGCTCCAGGTCATGCCCGAAAACAAGCGCGGCCTCGGCCCGGCGTGCGCCGATCAGCACATAGCCGCCATCCTCGGCCGGAAATACCACGACATCGGCGCCGCCGCGCAAGACCTCGGCGGCCATGCGCAGATGTCCGGCGGTGAGCGCCGGACAGTCGGTGCCGATCACCAGCGCCGGGCCGCGGGCCGCCGGCGAGCGCAGCCAGCATGCGCGCGCCGAGATCGCCATCGCCTTGCCGCATGAGGCCGATCCCGCGACCCGCGCAGTGCGACGAATGCCCTATGGGTCACGTCGGGCGCGGCCCAAACGGTCACCGGGCCGGTGGCGGCGGCGCACGCAGTCTCGACCGCGCGGGCGATCAGCGATTGCTGAAACGTGGCGGCGCCTTCGGCGCCGAGCGCCGGGATCAGCCGCGTCTTGGCCGAGCCGGGGATCGGCGCCTTGGCGAGGATGGCGATCGCGACCGGTTCAATCGTCGACATGGCCGTAGAGCTGCGCCAGTTCGTTCGGGTCGGCGCCGAAGAAGTAGGCGAGCCGCAGCCGCCACATCAGCAGGATCGGTGCTGATCATACCGTGCTTCTCCCACCGCCGCGGCGAGGTGACGGACACGTTCGCGCAGACATAGCGGCGGACTGATGCGCTTGAGCAGCTTGGACAGCGCAATGTCTTCCATCAGCGCAATCGGCGGGAAGCCGCCGGCTTTCTGGAACGCGTCCCGCTTCACGAACATCGCCTGATCGCCGGTGGCGATGCCGGTGAGCCGCGAGCGGAAATTCATCATGATGCTGACGACGCGCAGCAGAAGGTCGCGGCTGTCGATTTGGACGTCGAAACGTCCCCAGGCCCGTTCCGATCGTTGCATGGCATTGAGCAGCACGTGGTCGGCGTCGGGGGGCAGGCGGGTATCGCCGTGCAGGAAAAGCAGGATGTCGCCGGTGGCTTTCTCGGCGCCGGCATTCATTTGCGATGCGCGCCCGCGCGGTGCCGAAATGACCCGGGTCGCGCGCAGGCGCGCCCGCTGAATCGGTGGCATCCCGGCTGCCGCCATCGACCACCACGATTTCGATGCCCAGCGCCTTCAGATCGGCGAGCGCGTCGAGCGTCCCGGCGATGCGTTCGCCTTCGTTGAGCACGGGAATGATAATGGACAAGGTCGACATGATTGCCTGGAGGCTACGGGCCAAGCCAGTCTACCAACGAACCCGGTCCGGTGCGGCAAGCTTTCAGGTGGCGTCGATCACACGGACACGGCAGCGGCTGGTTTCGCCTGCGCGACCTCATAGCGAGGGCCCGACACGATCCGTTCGACATAGGAGTCGTGCGCCGCGCTGCCCGCTGGCCAACGCGTGAGGAAATGCCGAAGGAAGCGATCATGGTCATACGCCAGCGGAACGGCGTCGATGTGCACGCCGTCACGCTCGATCCCATAGAGCGTCTCGTGCGGCGAGGGCGTCCGGCCGATGCGGGTGACGAGGCCAATGCTGGTTCTGGCGAAAGTTCGGCATACCGGCCGCGCCATTGTTGACCACCGTCGTGCGTCCGGACGGAAGCCGATAATCGTGCAACGCCGACAGGCAGGTATGTGTGGAGGCGAAAACGTCGACGTGCGATGCCCGCCGGATCGCTTCGAGCTGGACCGGCATGTCGGTACGATCGAGTGCGTCCTGTGCGAACGACCAGCCGGCGAGCGCGGTCGCATCGCCATGCACGATACCGATGCGGAGCCCGCCGACATCGGCGACCAGATGCATCGCCAGCGCTTGCCAGCCCGTTGACCGCGCCCGGCAGCTGCGAAGCGGTGCCGCGCAGATCGATCAGGATTTCGTTGGAGCGGCGAACGGTGTCCTCGTCGACCGACGCAGGATAGGCGCAGCCGCACCCGGCGCCGATATCGGAGCGGCGCGCCAGCTCGGTCTCGACGTTTCCCCGGATGGCGTGATGGCGTGCGACCCGCTGGGCGATCTCGGCGAACCAGTCCGGCTCGGCATCGAACCAGTGAAAATCGCCATTGAAAACCACCTGAGCGTCTTCGCGCGCCGCCAGCCGCTCGATTTCGGCGAGTGCCGCGAGGTTGCCGTAGAGCCCGCCGGCGACGTACAGCACGTCGGCAGTCAGCTCGGCGGGCCGGTCGAGCACCGAGGCCGAATAGCGATAGTCGACCGGGCACATGCGCCCGGCACGATCAGCCGGTTCGGGCGCTTGGAGCGGCGGGGCAGGGAGACGGACTGGGCTCACTCGGCCGCGTCCTTGAGCGCGCCGCCGCAGCTTGATCCTTGGCCCGCGGTGCAGCCATAGCAGTGGCCGGCGACCCGGATCGGCGTATCCGTCAAGTTCGGCGTCGAGCAGGTCCGACAGACGCACACGCTCGCGGCCGGCGAATCTCAGCGGCAGGTCGAGCATCTGGTTGAAATCGCAGTCGTAGACGTATCCTCGCCAGTCGACGGAGATCAGGTTGCGGCACATGACGTGATCGAGATTGGCATCGGCGTGGGCCGCTCGCAGCAAGCCGAGATAACGCTCGAATTGGCCTTGCGCGATCAGGATGGCGCCGAAACGCTGAATCGGCATGTTGGCGAGCGTGTAGAGGCGGTTGAACACGACGCCGTAGCGTTCGCCGAGCATGCGCTTGTAGTCGGCTTCCAGACCGTCCTGCGCGGGCGGAAGCGACGCGCCCTGCGGATTGTAGACGAGATCGAGCACGAGGCCGCTGTCCTCCCGGCCATAGCCCAGCGCGTTGAGCCGTCGCAGGCCGCGGATCGAGCCATCGAACACGCCTTTGCCGCGCTGGCGGTCGACATTGTCCTCCAGGTAGCAGGGCATCGAGGCGACGATCTCGACCTGGCGGTCGCGGAGGAATTCGGGCAGGTCCTCCTGGCCGGGTGCTTCCAGAACGGTGAGATTGCAGCGGTCCATGACGCGGACGCCCATATCGCGCGCGCCGGTGACGAGGCGGCGGAAATGAGCGTTCAGCTCGGGTGCGCCGCCGGTGATGTCGAGCGTGGTGATGTGCCGGCGCGCCAGGAAAGCCAGCGCCATGTCGGCGACGTCGGACGGCATCTCCTCGGTGCGGCTCGGCCCGGCATTGACGTGGCAGTGCGTGCACGACTGGTTGCAGCGATAGCCGACGTTGACCTGCAGCGTATCGAGCTGGCTACGGCGGAGCGCCGGAAATTCGATCCGCTCGAGCAGTGGCCACGTGTCGCGCATCAGGCGGGTCCGTTGGTGCGGGGCAGGCTCGCACACGCCACCGGCCGCGTCACGCCGCGGCGGTCCACCGCTCGGACAAATTGATGTGAGTGGGCGAATCCCGTCGTCACTTCGACGGGGCGGGGGCCGCCACGGCGGTTCCGTCGTCGAGTCCGACACGTCCGAAGCCCGGAAGCTTCACGGCTGGATGGCGCAGGTCGAGACCGGCGACCAGTCCGAGGAAATTGAGCTCGATGCCCTCGACCCAGCCGGCCTTGAATCCCAGCACACCCCAGAGCGACACCTCTACGCCGGTACGGCTATCGGTCAGGCCCGCATAAGGCCGGTCGCGGAAATCCTTGCCGACAGCGTTCGCCGGTAGCGTTACTTGCAGCTCCGGCACCGCGCGCAACACCGCGGCGGTGAAGGTGTTGCTGTTGGGCCCAGGCCAGACCCGATAGTCGCCATATTCCCGATAGGCATAGTCCGAGACCGTGGCCTGGACGCGCGGAATGAGCGCGGCGGCCTGAGGCCCGCGCACGTCGAGCAGAACCTGGGGAGTGTCGCCGAACCAGCGGGCGTCCGGCGCCCAGCCGTTCGTGCGAACCGGCTGACCCCAGCCGACGACGTCGTAGCGCGTCCAAGTCGTTGCGTTCTCGGGTTTAAGGACGACCCAGCTATGGACCGCGAAAATGCCCTTCCAGCGGCCGGTGCGGCCGGTCATGACCAGCAGACGCGCGTCGCGGTCGGCCGTGGCGGGCGGCAGCATTCCGACGCTCGACCAGTCGGCGTGGCGGAAGCTCGCCGGCCGGTCTTTGCTGGCATAGAGGGCCGCATGCGCCGCGAGCGGCAGCAGGAACAGCGCGAGAAGGCCGGTGAGCATTTTTCTGAGTGAAAGCCGCATGTCGGAACGTGAGGACAGGTTACAGACGGAAATATGGCGCTGAGTGACCGCCTTCCGCAACTGGCTGCGGCAACGACGCGCATTAAGACTCGGCAATCTCCACATCGCCAGGGGGCTCACCGCGCCCGGTTGCCGGCGATCGACAGGTGCGGATACTGCTCCGTGCCGCCCTTGAGGAGATCGCCGGTCACGATCCGTTTGCCGTCGGTGCCGATGACGGCCCCGCGCAGGACGTCGGCGATCACGTTGTTGGCGATCAGCGCAGTCCCGGCGCCGGTCACAACCGAGACGGCGATCCCGATATCGGCCTTGCGGACGATGTTCCCGGTCACCGCGACATCGCGCAAATATTGGCCCCAGCCGAGCATGATGCCGGCGGTCGGCGCGCCTTCGATCACGTTACCGCTGACAGCGGTGTCGGCCTCGACCGAGATGCCGACGCCGCCGACGATCGCCCGGATCGGTTCCCGCCGGCCGCGCCGGCAGCAAATTGCGGATGAGATTGCCCTGCACGACGGCGAGCCGGCCGCCCTCTTTGAAGTTGGTGACGGAGACGCCGATGGCGGCGCCGTCGACCGTGTTGTTCGCGATCACGGCGCCTTCGAAACCGAACTCTGCATAGATTGCGACCTCCCGTGCCGTGACGATGCTGTTGCCTTCGATCTGGATGTTGGACGCCGCGTTGCCGCGCACAGCCGTGAAGGCGCAATCCTTGATCCGGTTGCCTCGCACCATCACATTGCCGGCGCGAAAAACGTTGATCGCGTTGCCGTACTGGCCGGACCCGCCGGCTCGGTTGTCGATCGCTTCGATCCGGTTGTCGCTCACGATCGTGCCGTCGTCGCCGGCGTCCGATCGCCAGACCTGGATGCCGTTGTTGCCGGCGTCGAAGATCGTGTTACGCGCGATCAGCAAGCCGGCGTGCGTCGAGCGAATGGAGCGCGGCGTCCGCGACGCCTGCAATCCGGTTCTCGACGATCTCGCCGCCGATCGCCGACCGCCATGATGCCGTTGCGTCCGGACCCGACGATCTCGCAACCGGCGATCCTGACGTCCGTGCAGGTCTCGAGCTGAACCAGTCCGGTCCGCTCCGGCAACGGGCGCTTGCCGCCATCGATGACCAGGCCGGTCAGGCCGATGTGGTCGGCGCGCGATGCCGACAGCAACGAACGCCCGTCCGTCAGCATGAGCCGCGTCGCGCCGCGCACGCCGATGATCTGAGTGCCGGGTGCCAGCTTGATGCCGCCGACGCGATAGATGCCCGGCGCGATGGCGAGCGGGCTGCGGGTGCGCGCGGTTTCGTCGATGGCGCGCTGCAGCGCGCGGCTCTGATCGTCGCTGCTGCCCGGCCGCAGACCGAATTGCGCAGCGTCGATGCCGAGTGCACTGACGGGACCCGCGGGCGCCGCCGCGGCCGAATACGGCGCGGCCACCGCGGCGCCGGTCACGGTTGCGGTCAACGCGAGCAGACGGCGGCGATCGGGCAGCATGGGTCAGCTCCTGCGCAATCCGGCATGCTCGCGGGCGCGCGGTCCCGGAGCGGGACATCGACGAAATCTAAATCCGGATGGGTCTCTGTGCCTGCAAGCGCAGGCAGAGTCAATGCGGATAGCGTTAATGCACCGCTGCGGCGCAGGCCCTGACGATCGCCTCACTGGCCCGCAGCAGATCGTCGAATGTCAGCGGAGTGCGAGAAAGCCCGGCCGCAGGGCGGTGCGCGGGCGGTACATGAATGAACGTGGCAAGCCTGCGGCCGGCCGGCCTGCGCCGCCTCCGCGGCCCGCCAGCACAGGTAGTTGCAGAGATAGCCGCCGGCATCGTACGAGCGCCGAACCGGCACGCCGGCCGATCGCGCCGCCATGAGAAGCCGGTCCACCGGCGCGGGCATTGCCAGCGTCACCGGCGCTTCGGCCGCGATGGTCGCGGCGTCCGGTGTGCAGCCCGCCGCATCCGGCAGGGTGCAGGAGAGGGCATTGCGCGCGAGCGTTTCGATCCGCATTTGCCGGCTGCGCGCCGCCAGCCCGAACATGATGAGCGCGTCGGGTTTCGTCGCGTTCGATCAGTTCCGGGAGTTCGCGGTCCACAGCCTGGTAGCTGACGTGGAAGATGTGCGCGAGCCGGCGGACGTTGGCGCGCGGATGCACGGCGGCGCGCAAGCTCGATGACCAGCGGCTCGGTCGGATTGACCGGTGCGCCAGGGAACGGGCCAAAACCGGTCAGTAGAATTGTGGTCGTCATGGTTGCTCTTGCGAAGCGGCGCGGGCAGAGGTCGGCGCTGGACCGGCGAGGAAGCATGAACACCTAGATATTGCATATCACGCTCGCGCGGTCCGGCTCGCAGGAACTCATAGCCCGGCCAGCGTCGCAATCTCGTCGACCGCGACCGCCGGCGACATCCGGCCGTCGGCGACCGCGGCCTCCAGCGACGGCAGTTTCGCCCGCACGCGCGCATCCGATCTGAGCCGGGAATGAAGGCGATCCTCGAGCATCGCCCACATCCATTTGACCTGCTGCTCGCGGCGGCGCGCGGCGAATTCGCCGGTCGCGGTTCCGCGCTCGCGGTGCTTGAGCACGGTCGTCCCATAGTTCGGCAATGCCCGTCGCCGGTCATCGCCGAATAGGTGACGACCGGCGGCGTCCAGTTGGCCGAGCGCGGATTGAGGATATGAAGCGCGGCGCGATATTCGGCCGCCGCGGCCATCGCGCGCGGGAGGTTGTCGCCGTCGGCCTTGTTGATCGCGATCATGTCGGCCAACTCGATCACGCCCTTCTTCAGGCCCTGCAGCTCGTCGCCCGCACCCGGCAGCATCAGCACCAGGAAGAAATCCGTCATGTCGGCGACCGCGGTTTCCGACTGTCCGGTGCCGATCGTTTCGACCAGCACGACGTCGAAACCGGCCGCTTCGCAGATCAGCATGGATTCGCGCGTCTTGGCGGCGACGCCGCCGAGCGTTCCACCGCCGGGCGAGGGGCGAACGAAGGCGTTGGGATCGTTGGACAGCCGCGCCATGCGGGTCTTGTCGGCGAGGATCGAGCCGCCGGTGCGCGCCGAGGAGGGATCGACCGCCAGCACCGCAACCTTGTGGCCGCGCCCGGTCAGGAGCGAGCCGAGCGCATCGATGGTGGTCGACTTGCCGACGCCCGGCACGCCCGTGATGCCGACACGAACGGCCTGTCCGGTCCGTGGCAGCAGTGTCTGCACCAGATCCCGCGCGGCGGCCTGGTGATCGCTGCGCCGGCTCTCGACCAGCGTGATGGCGCGCGCGACCGCGGCGCGATCGCCGGCCAGAATTCCATGCGGCGAGCGTGGCGGGATCGGCGTTTCGCCAGGGGGTGCGCAAAGCCATAGATTTGCCCTAGATCGCCCCGCCAGGGGCTGCGGCGAGCGTGCGTGGGCGCGGCAACCGGCGATATTACTACATATTCTTCAATGGCTTGCTTCCTTCATGGCACGCACTGCGCCGCCTCGCACGAAATGGTAAAGTTTCTCCGCCGGGGACGGAACCGCGCAGCTAATATAGCCGACGGATGGGGTCGGGGAGGGATCAATGCGTCGACAAGCGATTGCGACCGCTTGGGCCGTGTCTCTGTTCGCCAGTCTCGCCGTCGGATCGAGCCAAGCCGCCGATCTGATCTGGGAGGTCGAGAACCCGTTCCGGTTCTTCAAGCCGACAAAGTCGTTCGCGCTGCACGAGGCAGCTTACGTCGCGGTGCGTGGCGATCCCGCGACGCCGCTGCCGACCGACATCGTCTGGCGGACCGAGCGCCGCCTCAACGATCCCGACTGCAAGGACCCATCGCATCCGGACAAGTGCGCCGCAACGGCCGGCAAGCGCTATCAGCAAAGCCGGCTGGGCTGGGCGGCGCAGACGGTCGGCGAAACCTGTTACGACAGCAACGGGCGGCCGCGCCGATATTCG
The DNA here is from genome assembly GCA_963807865.1 of uncultured Alphaproteobacteria bacterium. Lineage (GTDB taxonomy): Bacteria > Pseudomonadota > Alphaproteobacteria > Rhizobiales > Xanthobacteraceae > VAZQ01. Next base: position 151,635 of record CAWEDK010000020.1, read on the forward strand.
GCGCTGTGCGAGCGCAAATATTCGTGGGGCAGCGCAAAGGAAGACTACGTGCTGCCCGACGCGCATACCGTGACGATCCGCATTGCGCCCCAGCATCTCGCCGGCCTCACCGGCGACTGCATCTGGCAATGGCAGCCGCGCAAGGCCAACGGCAAGGTCGAAAGCAAGAAGCTTGCCTGCAAGGACAAGCTCACGATCGCGCGCGTGCCGCATGCACTCGACCGTGCGCAATCCGGTGTCAGCGTTTCGGTGAAGCTGCCGGACGGCCGCGAGCTGGTCGAGCAGGAGGTTGTGGTCGAGGACATCTTCATCGTCGCGCTCGGCGATTCGTTCGCCTCCGGTGAAAGCAATCCCGACCGGCCGGTGCAGTTCAGCGCGTTCCCGCGAGATGGTCTACGATCCCGCGCTCGTGCGGCAGGACGTTGCACGCGCGCGCGTGCCGACAGCCGGCTGCCGGGTTACGGTCTGGCGGCGGCCGAAGACCTCTTCAATCCCAAGGTGCTGCCGCGGCGCTTCATGGACGATGAAGCGGCCGGCCGCTTCAACACGCTCAATTCGGCGGAGTTCGCGGCGGCGTTCGAGAAGGCGTCGGCGCGCTGGCTCAGCCGCGACTGCCACCGCTCGCAGTACGGCTACCCGTTCCGCGTGGCGATCCAGCTCGCGCTTGGAGAATCGCCACCGCTCCGTGACTCTCGCAAGCTTCACCTGCTCGGGCGCCGAGGTGGTCGAAGGGCTGTTCGGCGAGCTCGATCCGCGCGAGGGCAGCGACAAGGTGCGCGCGCAGTTCGACCAGTTGAGCGAGCTTCTGTGCCGCGGGCCGCTCACGCTGAGCGCCAGCTACACGCTGCCGGCGTTCTCGCATGGCAGCACCCAAATTGCGGCGCAGCGGTTCTCCAAGTCCTGGTGTCCCGCCGCAACAGCGCAAGCGGCCGATCGATGTCGTGCTGATGTCGATCGGCGGCAATGATGTCGGGTTCGGGCCGCTCGCCGCTTATGCGCTGACCGAAGGCGCCGGCGACCTTGCGCCGATCGCCGGGCTGGTCGGACGCAGCGTGCGTTTCGGTCCGCAGATTTCGCGCCTCTACCTCGACGTGCTCGATGAGCGAATGAAGGCCGTAAAGGATGCGCTGCATGACGGTTTCGGCGTTCCGCCTTCGCGCGTGGTGCAGTCGTCCTACGAGCCGATCCAGTATGACGAGACCGGCGCGCTGTGCGGCTCGCAGCCTTCGCTCGGCGTCGACGTTCATGCCGGGCTGAGCCTCAACCGGCAGCGGATGGCCGAGACCGCGGACTTTCTGCGGGAGTTCCTCGGCCGGCTGGAATGCATCGCTCATGGCAAGAGCCGTGCGGGTTGTCCGGCGAATCTTGCGACCGGCGCCGGCACCGGTTTCTCGCTCGTGACGGAACACATTCCGGAGTTCACCAAGCGCGGGGTGTGCGCGCGCGACCCCAAGCGCCTGCTGGCGGACGGCGTCAACATGCGGGTGCCGCGGCGGCCCAACAACGGCGACGAGTTCAAGCCGTTCTCGCCGGCGGCGACGCTGATCTATGCCCACCAATGGCGGCTGTTCCGGACGCCGAACGACGCGTTCCTCGCCGCCAATACCCATCGCGACGGCATCTCGCTGTTCGACACCCTGCAGCCGGCCTGGGCCGGGCTCTACAGCGGCGCCATCCATCCGACCGCCGAGGCGCACGCCATCGTGGCCGACCACGTCGTCCGCCATGTGCGCGCCGTCATCGACAAGCGCGAGGACAAGCGCGGCGTGGTCGAGGGACGCGCGCAGTAGCTGCGAAGCTGTTTCGATCCGGAGCCCAGTTTGCGCTACTCGCGCACCAGCTTTGACACCGGCTCGCCGAGATCGACGAAGCCGAACAGGCCGACGGTATCCTTGACGCGGTCGATAACGCATTCGAACTGGCCGTTCACTTCGACGCCGAGCGCTTCGACCTTGGCCCGGTCCTGGTCGCTGCATTGCGGGGCATAGAGGAATGCCTCCTTGCCGGCGACGCGGAACACCGCGTAGCCGTAGCCGGGCTGGTCCTTTTCGGCCTTGGCCTGGCTGAGGAAGCGATCGTTGCCCATCGGGTGGAACGAAATCACGATCGCTTCGCCTTTCTCATTGGTGAAGTCATAGGCGCCGTCCGGCCGGCGCTTGATGACGAACGCCTCCTGACGCTTGTACTGGTTGCCGTCGCCGCGCTCGAACACGCCATAGCGGCCGCCTTCGCCGAACGGCGCCGCCGCAGTTGCGAGGCTAAGCTTCGGCTGCTCGGAGATGAAGCAGCCGGACAAGAGAATCGGGAGAGCAGCAGAGAGAAACAACGCGATTGTTTTGGTTCGGACTTTGGCCATAGCGGTGGAACGCCCCCAGTGACGGTTTCGCATGGGATTATTCACGACATTTAAGCTGAAAGTTGGCGGCTCACGTCAATCCGGCGACGTCATTTCTGCCGAAGACAGGAATGCAATACTACTCCGCTGCCTCGCGCCCGTGGCCGAGCCGCGCGTTGAGCGTGTTGACCAGCGCCTCGGCGGCTTCTGCGATCACCGTGCCGGGCGGAAAGATCGCCTCGGCGCCGGCGCGCCGCAGCTCCTCGTAGTCCTGCGGCGGCACCACGCCGCCGACCACGATCATGATGTCGTCGCGGCCCTGCTTCGTCAGTTCGGCCTTGAGCTCCGGCACCAGCGTCAGATGCGCGGCGGCGAGCGAAGAGATGCCGAGAATGTGGACGTCGTTTTCGACCGCCTGGCGCGCCGCCTCCGTTGGCGTGGCGAACAGCGGTCCGATGTCGACGTCGAAGCCGAGATCGGCGAACGCCGAGGCTATGACCTTCTGACCTCGGTCATGACCATCCTGGCCGATTTTGGCGACCAGGATGCGGGGCCGGCGGCCTTCGTTGGCCTCGAACTCGGCGACCAGCTTCTGCACGCGCGTGACAGCTTCGTTCATCGCGCCGACCTCCCGCTTGTAGACGCCGGTGATCGCCTTGATCGAGGCCACGTGACGGCCATAGGCCTCCTCCAGCGCGGAGGAGATTTCGCCTACCGTCGCCTTGGCGCGCGCGGCGTCGATCGCGAGCGCCAGCAGGTTGCCGTTGCCGCCCGACGGCGTTGCGGGTGAGCGCTGATAGCGCTTCGGCGACCGCCTTCGGATCACGCTCGCGCTTGAGGCGTGACAGCTTGTCGATCTGCAACTGTCTGCACCGCCGCATTGTCGACCTTGAGCAGCTTCACGTCGGCTTCGGTTTCGGGGCGGTACTTGTTGACGCCGATGACCGACTGCTGGCCGGCATCGATGCGCGCCTGCGTGCGCGCGGAGGCCTCCTCGATGCGCAGCTTGGGCAGGCTCGCCTCGATCGCCTTCGCCATGCCGCCCATCGCCTCGACCTCCTGGATGTGGCCCCAGGCCGACTTGGCGAGTTCGTAGGTCAGCCGCTCGACATAGAACGAGCCGCCCCAGGGATCGACCATGCGGGTGGTGCCGGACTTCCTGCTGCAGCACGATCTGCGTGTTGCGGGCGATGCGGGCGGAGAAATCGGTCGGCAGCGCGAGCGCCTCGTCGAGCGCGTTGGTGTGCAGCGACTGGGTGTGGCCCTGCGTCGCCGCCATCGCCTCGATCGCGGTGCGGGTCACGTTGTTGAACACGTCCTGCGCGGTGAGCGACCAGCCGGAGGTCTGGCAATGGGTGCGCAGCGAAACGAACGCGCGTCCTTCGGGTCGAACGGCTTCATCAGCTTCGCCCAGAGCAGCCGCGCGGCGCGCATCTTGGCGACTTCCATGAAGAAGTTCATGCCGATCGCCCAGAAGAACGACAGGCGCGGGGCGAACTTGTCGACCGGGATGCCGGCCTTGATGCCGGCGCGGACATATTCGATGCCGTCCGCCAGCGTGTAGGCGAGTTCCAGGTCCTGCGTCGCGCCGGCCTCCTGCATGTGATAGCCGGAGATCGAGATCGAGTTGAACTTCGGCATGTGCGCCGACGTGAAGGCGAAGATGTCCGAGATGATGCGCAGCGACGGCGCCGGCGGATAGATGTAGGTGTTGCGCACCATGAATTCTTTGAGGATGTCGTTCTGGATCGTGCCCGAAAGCTTCTCCGGCGGCACGCCCTGCTCCTCGGCGGCGACGATGTAGAGCGCGAGCACCGGCAGCACCGCGCCGTTCATCGTCATCGACACCGACATCTGGTCGAGCGGGATGCCGGAGAACAGCGTGCGCATGTCGTAGATCGAATCGATCGCGACGCCCGCCATGCCGACGTCGCCGGAGACGCGCGGGTGATCGGAGTCGTAGCCGCGATGGGTCGCGAGATCGAAGGCGACCGAGAGGCCCTTCTGTCCGGCCGCGAGGTTGCGGCGGTAGAAGGCGTTGGAATCCTCCGCGGTCGAGAACCCGGCATACTGCCGGATCGTCCACGGCTGGGTGACGTACATCGCCGGGTAGGGGCCGCGCAGGTAGGGCGCGATGCCCGGATAGGTGTCGAGGAAATCGAGCCCCGCGACATCGTCCGGACCGTAGACCGGCTTCACCGCGATGCCCTCGGGCGTGAGCCAGGGCTCAGCCGCCTGCGGCGCCGCCACGCCGGCGGCGGCATCGTCGAATGCGATGCTCGCAAAATTCGGGACGCGGCTCATCGTCGGCCTTCCGCGCTGGTTGCCATTCCCAGAATATCATGCGCTGCCCGCAGCGTCGCCAGTACATCGCAGCCGGCATAGATGAAGGTCTGCGCCCCGGCCGCCTCGAGTTCGGCCTTCCGTTCGCCCGGCCGTCCCGCCAAATAGATGTGACGGGCGCCCGCCATCTCGATCGCTTCGGCGGCCGGCAATCGCCTCCTCGGCGTAGACCTCGTCGGACGAGCATAGGCACGCGAGGTCCGCACCGGAGGAGATGAAGGCCGCGATCATCTTGTCGAGGCCGGCAAAGCCGTCGTTCGAAACCGCTTCGATGCCGCCGGCTTCGAAGAAATTCTTGGCGAACGTCGCGCGCGCGTTGAAGTCGGCGATCTGACCCGAGATTGGCGAGAAAGACCTTGGGCCGCGCGCCAGTCGCAGCAAGCGCGCGGTCGGACGCATCGCGCAACACTTCGAACGGCTGTGCCAGGCGCCGGCAAGGCAGGGGCTCGAACAGGGGCTCTGCCAGCGACGCCGCAGCCGTCGTCGGCGCCTCGAGAACCGACGACCGCTGCCTCGCCAAGATTGGGAAAATCGCTGGTGCCGGTGAGCGCGTCCTTGCGCCGTGCCACGGCGGCCTCGCGCTCCGCGCGCACGGCTGCGACCTTCCGCTGGATCAGGCCGGTTTCCAGCGCCGGCCATGCGCCTCCCGCCGTTTCGATCTCCTGAAACAGCGCCCAGGCATGGCGGCAGAGCTGCGCGGTCAAATCCTCGATGCCGCCGGAGCCCGCTGCTGGGTCGGAGACCCGGGCGAGGTTCGACTCCTCGAGCAGCAGCAGTTGCGTGTTGCGCGCGAGGCGGCGGGCAAAGCGATCCGGCAGTCCGCGCGCCTGCGTGAAAGGCAGCACCGTCACGGCGTCGGCGCCGCCAAGACCGGCGGCGACCACCGCGATCGTTTCCCGCAGCAGGTTCACGTACGGATCGCGCTGCGTCATCATGCGCCACGCGGTTTCGGCGGCGACGAAGATCGGCCGGTGCGCGAGCCCGCAAGCCATCTCGACGCGCGCCCACAGCTTCCGCAGCGCGCGGAACTTGGCGAGCGTCAGCAACTGGTCGGCATCGGCGGCAAGCCGGAAGTAGATCATGCCGCGCGCGGCATCGAGCGCGATGCCGGCGGCTTCAAGCGCGCGCAGGTAGGTAACCGCGACCGCCAGCGCGTAGGCGAGCTCCTGCGCCTCCGAGCCGCCCGCGTTGTGGATGATGCGGCCGTCAGCGGCCGCGAACGGTCCGCGAAATCCCTGCGCTGCCAGGTCGCCGACGGCGGCGCCGAATTGCGGCGCGAGGTCCGGCCAGGACAGCGGACTGCCGCCCGCCATAGCCGCGGCGCCAATCGGATCGAAGCCGAAGCGGATGTCGGTCGTTGCCGGTGCGGTGCCCCGCTCCTTCGCCAGTTGTGCGATCCGTCGCGCGGCGTCCTTGGCCTGCGGCGAAAGATCGAGATCGATCGCGATGCCGGCGTCGAGATAGTATGCCTGCGAGCGCGCGCTCGATGGTCGCCGCCGCCCCGTCGAGGCCGTAGCCGTAAGCACCGACCGAACCAGCAAACACGAGCGCGAGGCCGGTGGCGCCATTTTCGAGGTCGTGCAGCGCCAGCGCGTTGGCAGCGGCCGGATCGGGGTGATCGACACGTTGCACGATCGCCCAGGGTTGCCCCGGACTGCGGCCGGCGACCGGCACCGCGCCGGCGGCCCGCGCATAGAGCGGGCTGATGGCCAGGCCGTCGTAGGTCCGGCCGACCAGCCGCTTCTCGAATGGCGCGCCTTTGAGCACGCCATCCACCAGCTTGCGCCATTGCTGCTCGGTCGCCTGCGGAAACTCGGCAGCCAGCGGCAGTTCGTCGAGGGCATCGGCCATGATCACAAGATGCCTCCCCGCCGGTTCCGTTGCAAACGGCGGGCCAATCGGGACGATCCGGTGATCAAGCAGTCATATCTCCAATTTTCCGCGGCGGTCGACGTCGTATGCTAGCGTTTACGACGTGACCTGTGATCGTTTGCCATTCCGGAGGGTCCCATGCGGCGGCGAGACGTAATCGGCCTCGGTACCGCGGTGGTTTGCGCGTGGCCATTCTTGGCGCGGGCCCAGCAGCCGGGCCGGCGAGCCCGGATCGGCCTCTTTGCCGGCTCCACCATCCCGGTCATGGCGCCGGCCTATCGGGCCTTTCTCGACGAGTTGCGCAAGCTGGGATTTATCGAGGGCCAGAACCTGACGGTCGATCTCCGGGAATCGGACCTGAGCTTGGATCGGCTGACGGCAGAAGCGACGGAAATGGTCCGGTCCCATGTGGACGTGATCGTCGCTCTGGGTTCGGAGGTGCCGCTGAAGGCCGCCGTAACGGCAAGCCGCAGTATTCCGATCGTCTTCATGGCGAACAACTACGATCCGATCGCGCTCGGCTACGTCAAGAGCCTGGCCAGTCCAGGCGGCAACGCGACCGGTGTCATCCTGCAGCAGACGGAACTGGCGGAAAAGCAGGTCGAGCTGTTGACGCAGGCCTTTCCGGGCAAGACCCGGTTGGCCGTGTTGTGGGATGACATTTCGACGGGGCAACTTGCCGCGGCGCAGCGCCGTGCAAACGTCATGGGCCTCAACGTCCATTCGTTGGAAATGAAGAACCCGCCCTATGATTTCGATGCCGCGTTTAAATCGCTCGCCAAGGCGCAGCCGGAAATGCTGCTCGTGCTGTCCAGTCCCTTCTTCGGGCGTCAGAATCGGCATATCGCGGAATTGACGATCCGTCACAGCCTGCCTGCGATGTTCATCTTCAGGGCTTATCCCGCAGCCGGCGGGCTCATGTCGTACGGCGCCGACAATGTCGCGATGGCCCGTCAGAGCGCCACATACGTGGCCAAGATTCTGCGCGGCGCTAAACCGGCCGATCTGCCGGTCGAGCAACCGATCAAATTCGAGATGGTGGTCAATCTCAAGACCGCGAAGGCCATCGGTGTCGAACTTCCGACATCGATCCTGTTGCGCGCCGATGAGGTCATCGAATAGGGCCGGCCCGGGCACATCAATTGGGTCCGTCGCATCAATCCTGCCGTGCCGGCAGCCGCACGATATTGGCTGCATCCACGCGCCCCAGCGCCTCGCTGATGGCAATACCGGCGATGACACGCTCCGGCGCGATCTCGGCAAGCGGCACCAGCACGAAGGCGCGCTCCAAGAGCCGCGGATGCGGCAGTGTCAATTCGGATGTGTCGAGCGCGAGATCGTCGTAGGCCAGAATGTCGATATCGAGCGGGCGCGGACCCCAGCGCCGTTCCTGCGAACGGTCGCGTCCGCATGCGCGCTCGACCGCTTGGGCGCGCGCCAGCAGTGCAAGTGGCGCAAGCACCGTCTCGACCGCGATGCACAGGTTGACGAATGCCGGCTGCTCGACCACGCCCCAGGGCGGAGTCAGGTAGTCCGATGACCGTGCGGTGAGGCGGATATCCTGGCCGTCGCAGAGCATCGCAACCGCGCGGGCAAGCGTGGCGCGGACATCTCCGACATTGCCGCCGAGCGCAAGCAGCGCCTCAGCCATGATCTCGATCTTGGCGCGTGCGCAGGATCGAGACGCCGACATCGTCGAAGGTCGCGGCGATCGGCGCGTGCGGCTTATGGACGGTCACCCGCACGCTGCGCACCTGCGCGAAGCGCTGCAGCACCGCCTGCGCCACGGCGCCGGCGGCGGCTTCGACCAGCCGGTAGCGACGGGCGCGAAAGGCTGCGCCGGCGACTTCGACCACCTGATCGTAGCCGACGGTGTGCGCCAGCCGGTCGCTGTGCGAGGCTTCGGTGAGGTCGAGATCGAGCACCAGGTCGAGCGTGAAGGTCTGGCCGACTTCGCCTTCGTGCTGCATCACGCCATGGTAGGCGTGGACGCGCGAGTCCGCTCACGAATACGGTGTCGCTCATCGGGCGCTCCGGATGGCGGCGGCGACCCGCAGCGCCTGCACGGTTTCGGCGACATCATGGGTGCGGACGATCACGGCGCCGCGCTCGACGGCTGCGAGATGCGCGGCCAGTGAACCGCCGAGCCGCCGGTCGGGCGGTGCGGGCGAGACTTTGTCGATGAAGCGCTTGCGGGACGCGCCGATCATCAGCGGCAGGCCGAACGACTTGAGCTCGGCGAATCGCGCAATCACCAGCACGCTCTGCTCCGGAGTCTTGCCGAAGCCGATGCCGGGATCGAGCACGATGTCCGCGCGCGGGATGCCGGCCGCATCAGCGATGGCCAGCGAGCGGCCGAAGAAGGCGTCGATGTCCCGCATGATGTCGATCGCCGGATCGGCGCGTTCGCGGTTGTGCATGATGAGAACCGGCGCGGCGTGCCGGGCGATGACGCGGGCCATGTCGGGATCGCGTTGCAGCCCCCAGACGTCGTTCACGATGGCCGCGCCGGCTTTCAGCGCGCTGGCCGCCACCGCCGCCTTCATCGTGTCGATCGAAACCGGGACGCCAAGTTCGAGAATGGCCGCAAGGACCGGCTCCAACCGGCGCGTCTCCTCGTCAAGCGGCACCGCCTCGGCGCCGCCATACGGGCGGGTCAATTCGGCGCCGATGTCGAGAAGGTCGGCGCCTTCGGCAACCATCCGGCGCGCGTGCTCGATCGCGGCCGCGGGATCGAAGAACCGGCCGCCATCGGAAAACAAGTCCGGCGTCACGTTGAGCACGCCCATGACGAGCGGGCGGCCGGCCGCCAGCAGCCGCGCCAACGGCCGCGTCGCCGCGCCGCTATCCGAATTGGCCGTGGAGCGGTGGACAAGTGCCATGACAGTGGCTTTGCGCCGGTCGGCGCAGCGGTGTCAAGCCGGACGGTAAGATGCGACGGCGCCCAGTGGTCCAATTCTAACATTCGCATCCCGTTTCAGCGGGCTCATTTTGCGAATGTTAGAATCAAAGGACCACTAGCAAATATAAGCTGCTAGTGGAGTTTGGATTTGACATTCGCTTCCTGGAACTCGCGGCGAGGTGGGTAGCGAATGTCAAATCCACTCCACTAGCGTCAGCGATAGCTGATCTTCATGGGAAGCTTCTTCGCGTGGTCGATCCAGCGCGTCACCAGCCCCACGGTGGGCAGAAAGCGCACGAGCTTGCGCTTCTTGTTGAGTTCGCCGATGGCTTTGGCGAGCTTCTCGGGATTGCGGTACTTGAGCTCCTTGACGGTGTCGACGCCGACCGCGGGCAGGATCGCGGCATATTCCTTGCCGAGGCCTTTGACGCGCATGCGGTCCGCCGTGTTGGCGAGACACAGCAGCCGCTTCTCATCGATGCCGGTCTTCGCCGCCAGGTCCTTCCGACCCTTTGGATTCTTGGCAGCCTCGAGCAAACGCTCGGTGGTCCTGATCCGGAGCGCCCTGAGTTTTTTTGCCTCGTCCGCGTCAGTACCGGTCGCGGTGATAGGGTATGAGGACATCGAGTGCTCCTTGCGCCCGGCAGGTTCGCTGCCGGACGTCAGATCTGTTGCGAGAGGCCGAGGATCGCGCCGGCGATTTCGCCAGCCGCGCTCGCTCCTGCCTGCTCTTGCGAATGATCGTTCACTTCGCCCGCGGAGGCAGCGGCTGCGCCGATGCGCGCCATTGCCGTCATCGGACGAGCATTGGAAGGTACGTTGCCGCCGAAGCGGACGCGGTTGCCACCGAGTGCGCAAACGTTCCGCGTTCCGCGGAGCTTGCGAAGCGTGAGAGATGAATTGATCCAGGAGCTGCGCACGCACCGGCCAGTGCGCGCCGCGGACGACCAATGCTCAACGATGCGGACGGCCTTTCCCGTGGCCGTCCGGTCGACGCCAATATTGGCGACGAGACGTCCGATACATTCGTCCATCTGCCCCTCACCAGCCGCATTCGCGGTTGTTGACTCTTATCATGAATGCCAGCGTCGGAGAAAACAAGCAATGTGCGCCGGCGAGCGGGCGTCGCGGCGCGCGCGTTGCATCCTTGCATCAGCGCGCGATCTCGAATTTTCTTGTCCCGTGTATTCATGCAACGAAGTGCGTGACATAAGCGTCACACCTGGAAACAAAGCGACACGGATCGTGATCGCGGCTCTTTTTTCATTAGACCTGTTGCGCAGAGCGCTGAACGGGCGATGGTCTTGCGTGCTTGCACCGGAAACGGCATCGAATGGATCGTTGCGGCAAATGGACCGGCAATCGAAAAGCCGTCGGGTGGCGTCCCAACGCCGAAGCGTTCGTCGATCTCGACCGGCTGCCGCGCTGTTGACCCCGGGCACAGGAACGCCAGAATACCCGCGGCATCTGATCGTTCCAGGCTGGCTGAAGGAAAGTACGCACATGGCGGACGTGGATCAGGACGGCAAAATCTTCGTCGGCAAGGGCACCAAGCCGGAATTTCTGACGCTGGCGCTGGCCAATCGGCACGGGCTCGTCACCGGCGCGACCGGAACCGGCAAGACCGTCACGCTGCAGGTGCTGGCGGAAGGCTTGTCGCGCGCCGGCGTTTCGGTGTTCGCCGCCGACATCAAGGGCGACCTGTCGGGCATCGCCGAGCCGGGCGAGGCCAAGGAGGCGTTCGTCACGCGCGCCAAGGAGCTCGGCTTCGACTACGAGCCCGACCAGTTTCCGGTCGTGTTCTGGGATCTTTTCGGCGAGCAGGGCCATCCGATCCGCGCCACCATCTCGGAAATGGGGCCGCTGCTGCTGTCGCGGCTGATGGACCTCAACGAGGTGCAGGAGGGCGTGCTCAACATCTGCTTCCGCGTCGCCGACGAGCAGGGGCTGCTGCTGCTCGACCTCAAGGATCTGCGCGCCATGCTCGGCTATCTCGCCGAGCACGCCGCCGAGCTGACGGTGCAATACGGCAACGTCTCGAAGCAGACCATCGGCACCATCCAGCGCCAGCTCCTGGTGCTGGAGAACCAGGGCGGCAGCAATTTCTTCGGCGAGCCGGCGCTCGCGCTCAAGGATTTCATCCGCACCGACCGCGACGGCCGCGGCTACATCAACATCCTGGCCGCCGACAAGCTGATGGAGAACCCGCGGCTCTACGCGACGTTCCTGCTGTGGCTGCTGTCGGAGCTGTTCGAGGAGCTTCCCGAGGTCGGCGACCCGCCAAGCCGAAGCTGTGTTTCTTCTTCGACGAGGCGCATCTCTTGTTCAACGAGGCGCCGAAGGCGCTGCTCGACAAGATCGAGCAGGTGGTGCGGCTGATCCGCTCGAAGGGCGTCGGCGTCTATTTCGTCACCCAGAATCCGCTCGACGTGCCCGACAAGGTGCTGGCGCAGCTCGGCAACCGCGTGCAGCATGCGCTGCGCGCGTTCACGCCGCGCGACCAGAAGGCGGTGCGGGCCGCCGCCGAGACGTTCCGGCGCCAATCCGAAGCTCGACACCGCCAAGGTGATCATGGAACTCGGCAAGGGCGAGGCGCTGGTGTCGTTCCTGGAAGGCAACGGCACGCCCTCGATGGTCGAGCGCTGCATGATCCGCCCGCCGTCGGCGCGGCTCGGTCCGATCACGCCGGAAGAGCGCAAGGCCGTCATGGCCAAGAGCCCGGTCAAGGGCAAGTACGATCAGGCGGTCGACTCCGAATTCGGCCTACGAGGTTCTGCAGAAGCGCGTGCAGGAAACCGGCTCGACCTCGCCGCCGGCTGCCCGGACACAGCAGCCGGGCGAGGTCGCGCGAGGCGTCGGACGGGCGGCGGCATCCTGGCGCAGATCGGCGACGTTCTCGGCGACGCATCTTCGGCACCAACCGCCGCGCGGCCAGCGGCTGTCCACCGGCCAGGTGATCGCGCGCCAGGTGACGCGCACGGTGCAGCAACAGGTGGCCGGTCAGGTCGCGGCCGACATCGGCAAGTCGATCGGCGGCAAGATCGGCAGTTCGATCGGCCGCGCGATCGTGCGCGGCACACTGGGCGGCATCCTGCGGCGTAGTAATTGCCTCTCCGGACTGCGTGCGATCCAGATCTTGCCGTCATGGCCAGTCTTGTTCCGGCCGTCCTCGTCTTTAGAGAGTCTCGCGCGTAGAACGCGGATGCCCGGCATCATGGCTCGGGCATGACGCCGAGAGGTTCGCGCATGACATCTCCTCCGAAGCCCTGCCCGCCGTGCTCGACAAGATCGACGCCGATCTCGACCAGAGCCTCGAGCGGCTGTTCGACTTCCTGCGGATCCAGTCGATCTCGACCGACCCGGCCTACAAGGACCAGTGCCAGGCCGCGGCCGAGTTCGTCGCCAGGGATCTGAGCAGCATCGGCTTCGACGCCAGCGTGCGGCCGACCGAGGGCCATCCGATCGTGGTCGGCAAAGTCGAACGGCGCAGCGAACGGCAACGGCAAGGCGCCGCACGTGCTGTTCTACGGCCATTACGACGTGCAGCCGGTCGATCCGCTCGATCTGTGGGAGACGCCGCCGTTCTCGCCGCGCATCGCGACGCTGCCGGACGGCCGCAAGGCGATCGTCGCGCGCGGCGCCTGCGACGACAAAGGCCAGGTGATGACCTTCGTCGAGGCGTGCCGCGCCTTCAAGGCGGTCACCGGCGCGCTGCCGCTGCCGATCACCATGATGATCGAGGGCGAGGAGGAGTGCGGCTCGGAGCATCTGTTCGGCTTCGTCAAGGACAATGCCGACGAGCTCAAGCACGACCTCGCGCTGGTCTGCGACACCAGCATGTGGGACCCGAAGACGCCGATGGTGACGACCTCGCTGCGCGGCCTCGTCTACGAGCAGGTCAATCTCACCTGCGCCGACCGCGATCTGCATTCCGGCCTGTTCGGCGGCGCGGCGCAGAATCCGATCCGCGTGCTGGCGAGCATCCTGGCCGACATGCACGACAAGAACGGCCGCGTCACCATCCCGGGCTTCTACGACGGCGTGAAGGACCTGCCGAAGGACATCAAGGCCGACCTCGCCAGGCTCAAGCTGCACGCCGAAGGAGTTTCTCGGGCCGGTCGGCCTCAAGGTGCCGGCCGGCGAGAAGGACCGCATGCTGATCGAGCAGATCGCCACGCGGCCGACCGCCGAGATCAACGGCATCATCGGCGGCTATACGGGCGAGGGCGCCAAGACCGTCATCCCGGGCAAGGCCATGGCGAAGGTCTCGTTCCGTCTGGTCGGCGAGCAGAACCCGGAGAAAATCCGCAAGGCCTTCCGCGCCTTCGTCAAGGCGCGGCTGCCGGCCGACTGCAAGGTCGAGTTCGGCAACTTCGCCGGCGCGCCCGCGATCGAGCTGCCGTTCGACAGCCCGGCGCTCGCCAAGACCCGCGCGGCGCTCTCCGGCCGAATGGGGCAGGAAGGCGATCACGATCGGCGAGGGCGGCTCGATCCCGATCGTCGGCGACTTCAAGCGCGTGCTCGGCATGGACACGATCATGGTCGGCTTCGCGCTCGACGACGACCGCGTGCATTCGCCGAACGAGAAGTTCGATCTCACCAGCTTCCACAAGGGCACGCGCAGCTGGGCGCGGATCCTGGCGGCGCTGGCGGGGTAGCGGCGCAGGGTAACGGTAACGGCGCATGTGAACGCCGCAGCCGGCCGGCGGTCAGGTGCGGAACCGGCGCCGGTTTCCGGAACTCACGCAGTGCAGTCGCGTTGTCCTTCGCAAGATCTGCGAAGGAGGAACCGATGGTGCAAGGAACTGCAATCTCGCCGCATATGGAAGTCGTAGGTTCCGACGGCATCCATGTCGGCGTCGTCGATCACATGGAGGGCGCCGATCAGGTCAAGCTCACCAAGAGCGACACGGTCGCCGGCGGCCAGCATCATTTCATTCCGTTGGCCTGGGTCGACCGGGTGGACCAGAAGGTCCATCTCAAGCAGGCCGCCGCCGAAGCAAAGGCGCGTTGGAAGAGCAACTGATCCCAAGTGGAATCTGAGTGCGCGGGATCCAAGTACGTGGCGCGCGAGCGGCTTGACCGCTTGCGGGCCGTGCTGCGCCTGAGTTTTTTGCTGCTCGCCTGAGGATGGCGAATTTCACTGCAGCGTGATGTTCGCCGCGCGAATGTGCTGGCCGTAGTCCTCGAACTGCTTCTGCAAAAAACTTCCGAACGACGCGCCACACTGGCCAACCGGGAAAAGCCCAAGCTCCAAAAGCCTGGGCTTTACCTCCGGGGCCTGGATGGCCTGCGTGAACCAATTGTTCAGCCTGGCAAGAATTTGCGGCGGAGTCTTCGCGGGGGCGACCACGCCGAGCCAGACGGTCGCTTCGTAATCCGGAAAGCCTTGCTCGGAGACGGTCGGCACGTCCGACAGGAGATCGAAGCGAGACTTCGCGGTGGTCGCGATCGGCCTCAGCGTGCCGGCCTGCAATGGAGCGGCCACTTCAGCATAGTTGGCGAGCACCGAGGTCACATGCCCGCCCAGCAGCGCGGTCACCGCGGGTACGTTGCCTGGGTAGGGCAGGAAAGTCACGTTGACGCCGGCGGCGCGCTTGAGCTGCTCCACGGCGATGTGTTGGGCGGTCGCCGGCCCCAGGCTCGCCATCGTCAGTTCGCCGGGCCTCGCCCGCGCGGCCGCGATGAAGTCGGCGAGCGTCCGATACGGTGAGTTGCTGTTCACCACGATCACTTGCGGCGACGATACGAGGTAGCAGATCGGCTCGAATGCCGTCAGCGGATCGTAAGCGAGCTTGCGCAGATGCGGGTTGATCACGAACGAGTTGGCATTGGCGAGCAACGTATTGCCGTCAGGCGCGGCGCGCGACGCCGCCTCGGTTGCGATGACGGTGCCGGCGCCGGGCCGGTTCTCGATGACGAACGTGACGTTTTGCGTGCGCGCGATGTGCTCGGTCGTCAGCCGCAGCAGGGTGTCGGTGCTGCCGCCCGCCGGGAATGGGATCACGAGCCTGATGGTTCCGGTTTGGCCGAATGCGCCATAAGCGGAGAATGACGTGAGGATCGCGGCCGCGAGCATCCAGGAAATTGCAAAGTTCGATAGGAAGCCCCGCGAAAATTCAGCGTCGGGACTTTGTAGCGGAAGCAGCAATTCGGCCAGTCGCATGGTCCCCCCGATGAGAAGATACCGAATCCAATACTTTCACCGCTCAGTGGCATGGAAAACCAAAGATTTGATGCTGGACGGCCGAAAGTTACAACCAATTCAACCTCAAATGTACTGAAAAATCGGATTAATCCGGCAGCATATGCTGAGGATTTGGCTCCATACTTTATCGCGACACTATCGGCGACCGCCCGACATCCTTGTTCGATCTTGCAGGAGGGTTGCAGAAGCGCGAATATTCACGCCGGTCTGGTGTGGCTGCGGATCGCCGAAGCGTTTTCAGCCGGTGCTCGCAGACAAGGATACCGACGACCCGAGTGACTCTATCGTTCCCCAAGTGTGAACTAGTTCACACACAGGCGTGCGAGTGTCGGAATACCAATACGTTTGCGGGGCTCCGACCCCTGAAGCGGTTCACGATTGAGGTTGCGCTCGCAGACTGAGTGCCGTTCAGTTTTTTCGTCAACGATGGAGGATTGTCATGGGTGGTGGATGGCTCGGTGGCGGCTGGCAGGGCGGTGGCTGGCAGGGTGGCGGTTGGCAGGGCGGCGGCTGGATGAGCGGCGGCGGCGAGGGGATGTACGCGATGCGTGCAGACAGGCCGCTGGTGGCGGAGGACCGCGGGCCCAACGCAACGCCCAAGTTTCCCAATCGCTATTGGGACAGCGACCTGTTTTCGCTCACGTTCCTGCCGGATTTCTTCACCGCCACGGTCGGCGGAAAACCTGGGATAAGGCCATCACCATCGCTGGATTCCAAACGTCGTCATGCCCGGCGGCGTTGTAGGGGCCGGCGAAGACAGCATCGATGATCTGAGGATATTGGCCGTGACAGAACGTCCGGAGGCGATGGGAGAAATTCTCAATCAGCATCAGAACCAGCAGCTGTGCTTCATGAAGTTGCTGATGATGACCAGAATTCGCATCCGGGGACATTCTTTGCGATGAAGCTTGCCGCGCGCGTCGGCGAAGTCGTGATGATGCACCTCAAGCGCCAGTAGAACAGGCCGCGGCCTACGCAGTATTGCCCGACGCTGTATCCGCCCGTGGCGGTGCCCGGCCATGCGGCGTATCCGGCGGGCCACGCGGTGATCGCGAATTTGACCGCCGGGTCTTGATCGAGGTGACGACCGACCTGGGAACTCCGGAAATCGCCGTATGAGGAAGCGCTGAAGCGTTGGCCGACGCAGATCGGTTTCAACCGGGTGATCGCGGGACTTCATTTCAGGAGCGATATCACGGCCGGTGCCAAGCGGCCGAAAAGACCCACAAGTTCCTGAAGGGGATGCCCGTTCCCACTTCGCCACCACCTCCGACTTCAACTATGCCTCCGTCATCGCACCTGCGCAGGCGGAATGGAATTAGCGACGCGGATCGCAACCCGAAGACGTAGTCGGTAGGAGCGCGCAATGATCGTCTGAAGGTTCCGCCGGGCTACGTCCGGGTGCTGGTCGAGCGGCCCGGTGATCGGCGCCTCGAGAGCCGCGGCGACGCCGTGCTCGAGAGGCGACAGTCCGACGGATGCTCATGATCGCTACACGTCGAGGAGAAGAACACCGGAGATTCATCCTCGAACCGAGTTTGGAGCGATCCCGATCGGGTCCGGCGCCTCCGATCCGTGCGACGAGCGTCCAACAATCCAAGAATGTTCTGCAGCCCGAAGAATCCAAGAGGTACCTCGTAAGCGGATTCGTTGGATGCGAGGGGCCGCGACGGCATTCCGCACCATTTCATCGAGAATGACCCGATCCACTCCAATCCCATTGATCGGCGGATTGCTGGAACCCCTGCCGCCCGACTTGCGGCGAGAAGTCAGGCCGTGGGCGATACGCGAGACCGTGCGCCATAGGCTGCAAGTCCCCAACCTCAAGGACAAAGGCGGCTTCGACGGCTCCGGCGTTGCATCGCCATTGTCGACAGCGGCATCTTTATTCCGCGCCTCGAGCAGATTGCTTCGGCGAGGCGCTGAAACCCAAAAGGACATCAATCTGGATCGGCCAGTTCGTGGAAGCCCCGGGTTTGGTGACACAGCCGGGCAAACATCGTGTCGGCCACGGCACGATGTGCGCCTATGATGCGCTGATCGCGGCGCCGAAGGCGACGCTGCTCGATGTCCCGATGTTGCTGGCCCGGCAAGGTCGCCGACCACCAGTCCACGGGGATGGTGGTGCCGCAATATTGGCCTATTTTCATCTGCTGTATGGGTCAACGAGCTGGTCGGCCAACAAGGTTTCGACGGCGCTCGTGGTCAGCAATAGCTGGGGCCTGTTTCATCCCGCCTGGAGGACTTCCCGCCGGGCACCCCTACCGGTTCATCGACAATCCCGAATCACATCTTCCACGCTGTTCATCAAAGCACTAACGCTTACGGAGCGTCGATATCGTTTTCTGCGGCAACAACTGCGGCGACGACAGCAATGCGCCGGCGATTGCGCGTCCGGGACATGCCTGAGCAAGACCGATCGCATGATCATGGGCGCCAACGCCTATAAGGAGGTGCTCACGGTCGGCGGCTGCGATACCAACGACGAAATCGTCGGCTATTCGTCGCGCGGCCCGTCGATCGACTGAACATCTACCAGAACAAGCCGGATCTGGTTGCCTACACGCACTTTCTGGGATCGAAGTCTCAGTGGATTTCCGCCGCCGGATACCGGCGTTTCGGCGGCCTGCCCGGTGGCGGCGGGATGCGTCGCTGCGTTGCGTACGACAGCCGATCAAGCCGTCGAAGGTGCCGTCAGCGGAATTGTTCCAGGCGCTGAGGGACACGGCGCGCAAGCCGGCAGGAAGCCCGGCGGGCTTGGGACGCCGATTACGGCCACGGAATCATCGATCCGGTCGCGGCCGGCCGCGCGCTCGGCGTCCCGATCCCGTAGCAGGTCGTCTGCATGCGGGCCTGTGCGCAGTATGGCGCACAGGCAAGCTGCGATCGCCGACGCGTCGATTCAAGGCGCGGCAGCACGACGCCGATCGCGCCGCGTCAACGATATCGGCACGGTAGTGTCCAACAGCCGGTCACGGCCGCGCCCCAAGCTCACTCAGGAATTCCGGCGATCCGCAGCTTCTCCAAGAGGCCGGGGCGGAGTTCGGGTTTCAGCGGGCACCATTCTGCGTAGGTCGAAATGCGAAAGCGCGGCTGAATCTGCAACAGCGTCTGGGCGACATGGCGGGCTTCGCCCAACTTTCCGAGGCCGACGAGGCTTGCGATCAGCCACCGCATGTTCGAGCAAAGCCGGGGATTGAGCCCCATGCTCTTGCGGCCCCAGATCACGGATTCCTCGTAGGTGCCGTTCACGTAGTGCGCGAGCGCCAGGAACAGCAGATAGAAATACGCCTGGGTGTCGACAGGAGATAGCCGCAGGCCGCGCTCGGCGCGGTCGATCGCTTCGCGGCCCTCGCCGATATAGGCGCGAACGCCGCTGCTCAACGTCCATACCATGGCGTTGCCGGGGGCGGCCGCCAGCGCGCGGTCGAAGATGCCGATGGCGTTATCGTAATCGCGAAACAGCACCGATCGGGTGTGGCCGTGGATCGCCAGCGCGAAACCGTTGGCGGGATCGCGTTCGCAGGCCGCGGCGGCGAGGCGTTCGGCTTCGCGCGCATCCGCGTCCTGATCGCTGGTCCAGCCTTGATTGATGCTGTGAACGAGCCAAAGCGCACCATACGCATGGGCAACCGCGTAGCTGTCGTCGAGCGAGATCGCCTGCCGTAGAAGCGCCCGGGCACGGGAGAAGTCCTCGAAGGTCATCCGGTAGATCAGGTCGATCGCCTGCATGACCAGGTCGTAGGCGTTCATGCTCTCGGGACGCTTGCGGAGCGCCCGCTTGAGCTCGGCCTCGCGGACATGCGGGGCCAGGCTCCAGACGATGCGGGTCGCAATGCGGTCCTGCAGGTCGAACAATTCGGACAGCTCGCCGTCGTAGCGGTCGGCCCAGATCACCGAATTCGTTTCGATGTCGGAAAGCTCGGAGGTGATGCGCAAGCCGTTGCCCGTGCGCCGGACGCTTCCGCTCAGGACGTATCGGACGCCGAGATCCTGTCCGACGCGCTGCAAATCGGTTTCCTTCGCGAAGGACAGCGCGGAGGTCCGCGAGATGACAACCAGTCCTTGAATGCTCGCCAGGGCGACGATGATGTCGTCAACCATGCCCTGGCCGAAATAGGCGTCCGCCTGGTTTTCTCCACTGGTGCGGAAGGGGAGGACCACGATGGAAGGAATGCGGGCGCGGCGCGACCCGCTGCCACGTGCAATCGGCACCACGCTTTGATCCGCCCCGGGGATGCGCAGCGAAAAGGCGCGAACCGGGCGTGAGATATTCTTGAGATTGAGCTCTCCGAGATCGTCGGTCAGAATGTCGAACCGCGATTGCACGAGCTCGGCAAGCTTGTCGGAGATCACGATCCCGCCGGGCGGAGCGTACTGCTCCAGGCGGGCCGCGATGTTGACGCTCGCACCGTAGATGTCCTCGGCTTCGGTGATCACATCGCCGACGTTCAGGCCGAGGCGAAAGCGAATCTTGCGGTCCGACGCTTCGGACGCTTCGATGGCCTCGGCCTCGCGCTGGATTTCGATCGCGCAGGCGAGCGCGTCCGCGGCGCTGTCGAAGGTCGCCAGAAAGCCGTCGCCGGTGTTCCGGATGATGCGGCCGCGGTAGGACACCACGCACGGGTCGATGGTTTGAACCCGCAGCGTTCGCAGGCGCACGTGGGTATTGATTTCGGCTGCTTCGGTGAGACGTGAATAATCGACCACGTCGGCGGCAAGGATCGTCAGTTGCCGGCGGGCGAGCGCAGCAGGCGGCATTGGGTCCGGCGTGATGGCCGGGGATTCGTCTGCCGCCTCTCTGACCGCCGCCTTGTCCATCAGGACTGACCAAATTGCGCGGCATCTCGAACCTGGTGCCGCCGATGACCGCCGCGCGAGGTATTTTACACCCTAACTCAGCTTGTTCGACCGCCCTAGGGGATTTCGGAATACCTTAGGGTTGTCACCTCTGACATATGACTATGTCAGCTTGTCGTAAGCCTCTTTGACCGCCTGCTCGATGATGGCTTCACCGTCATCGTCCCAGGTCTTGGCGCCGCATGCGTCACAAACCAGCATCGGGATTGTGGCCTCGCAAGCCACGTACCCTTTGTCGGTCCATTGATGGAAAGCGATTTGCTGCGTTTTCTTCACCATGCGTCCCCGCTGGCATTGATCGCAGATATCGCTACCCTGGGTAGTATTCATGGTAATCCAGAGCTGCCGGTTGTTGGTTACCTTATTATTCAGCAAGCGCGCGCCACCCATGTGTGAGCTAGTTCACACTGCCGTCCCGGATCGGTGTTATCTTTGAGGTTCCGGCGACGGAATTGATCGCGTCGGCCGGTTGTTCATCACGAGACCCGCGCCGGGCAGGGCGCCAAGTCATTGACCCCGATTGCCTAAGTGGCATCGAGCTCCAGGCCGGCTTCGGCGATGCCGGTCAGTTGCTCGGGGGCGAGCACCGTCACGCCGCCCCGGTCCAGCGTAATCCATCCCCGCTTGGCCCAGGCGCGCAACTGCTTGTTGGTGCTTTCGCGCGATCTGCCGATGATCTGGCTGAGTTCGCGTTGCGTGATCGCGACCTTGCGCCTCGGCGCCGAGGTCTCGACTTGCGACGTCAGTTGCAGCAGCGCCTTCGCCAGCCGGGTCGGCAAATTCAGGAAGGTCAGGTCCTGCACCTGCTCGCTGGTGCGCCGCAGCCGCGCACACAGGATCTCGATGAACTTGAGCGTCATGTCCGGCTGGCTGCGGAGGAATTGAATAAAATCCCGCCGCTCGATCACCATGAGCTCGCTATCGGACATCGCGGTCGCGTCCGCGGTGCGGGGATGGCCGTCGAGCAGTGCAATCTCGCCGAAGATTTCGCCCGCTTGGATGATGTTGAGCACGATGTCGCGGCCGTCCGCCGAGGCGACGCTGATCTTGACGCTGCCGTTCAGGACGCCGATCAGCCCGGTGCCGGGATCGCCCTTGGTGAACAGAGTGGCGCCGCGGGAGACCTTTCGGATCTTCATATATGAGCCGATCCGATCGATGATCGGGGGCGGCAGGTCGCGAAACAGCAGATGGTTGCGCAGAAGACTGAGCTTGTCCAGAGGACGCTTCGCAGGCTTGCTGTCGCTTGAAGCCGGCATGCCGCAGTCCCTCGCAAGCCGCTGATGTGGCCGCACTAAGCTCATTTCATCCATAACCGATCCCGGCGGTTTGCGCATCAATTTTGAACCGATTGCCGGCCCTGCATGGGGCCGGTACGCGGCGACGCCAACGTCGCGCGCCGCCGGGCACAATGCGCGCCGAACAATCCCGCGATGTGTGAGCTGCTTCACAAGCTGATGTCGACGCGCGTGGCACGCTTGTGCTCGCAGCAACTGCCGGTTCATCGGCAGCGCTGGCAGCACATGGAGGACCGCGATGTTCGCCGATTTCGTCATCGTCGCGCTGGCATTGCCATTCGTCGCGATCGTCCTTGCGGGCTATGGGCTTCTGGCGGCCGCGCTGATCAGAAGTCTGCGCGAGAAACTCACACCGAAGCCTTCAGACGCAAGCTGGCGAACTCCGGCCAAGAATTGATCGCCGCATCGACTGGAACGGTCGTGTGCGGCCGAAAGCGCATTTTTGTGAGCCGCATCACATCGGGAGTTTGCGGCCATGGCCATAGCTGGCGGCAGGGCGACGACGGAGCGCCACGCCACCGCCGATGCCGCAACCGCTTACCATGGAGGACTACATGTTTGCTGATTTTGTCATCATCGCATTCGCCACGCCATTCGTCGTGCTTGTCCTTGCGGGTTATGGGCTTCTGGCGGCCGCGCTGGTCGGAAATCTGCACGAGAAACTCACACCGGCGTTTTCGAACGCAGGCGGGCAGGCCGCGGCCAAGAGCTAGATCGCGGCATCGTCGGAACTGTCGTGTGCGGCCGAATGCGCGCTTTTGTGAGCTGCATCACACACGAAGTTGCGGCCGCGGCCGTAGCTTTACGGCAGGGCGGCGGCGGAGCGCCGCGCCAGCTCTGACACCGCAACAGCTTACCGGGGAGGCCAAGCCATGAGATCGGACGTGCCAGTTGCCGCGCCGAAATCCGACGGAGTATTTTTTTCGTCAGCCTGGCCTCGTTATGCCAGCATCGCGATCGTAAGTCTGCTTCTGGGCACCATGCTTTGGCCACTCTGGCGAAGCGTGGGCGAAAGCGAAAAGAACATTGGCGTAGCTCCCGCTTGCGCACGCTGGGATGACGTCGCCCGAGAATTGGTTGCCAGCCTTGTGCTGCATAGCGATCGCGACGCCGAACTGCGGCAAGCCAGTGATGCGATCTTCCGCATGCGGCGCGCGCGCCGCAATTGCGATGCCGGCTGGATCGCGCTCGCCTGCCAAGATTATCTTTCGGTCGTACGTGGGGTTTCGAGAAACAGCATTTTGTGGCCGCGCAATCAATCCGGCTGTTCGACGACAAGCGTCGAGGGATCGGGCGACGTCTATTGACCCTTTATTGATCCCAGGCCGCGCGGACGCTTCACCGCGCGTACGCTTCCTAAACGGTCAAGCCCAGTCGTCCGCATAACGGATGGCCGCATAGATCGCCGCAAAGAGAACCATGCCTGCGCAGGTAAAGGGAATCGCCATCGCCACCCGCCAGATCGCCGCGTCGACGATGCTCAATGCGAGGCCGAGCTGCAAAGCGCAGATGGTGAGCATGATCGGCATCTCGAGACGAACTCGAGAACCGTCTCGGGCCTTGTCCACTTGTTGAGCGGTCCTCGCATGGTGGCACTCCTGATCCGCGCGGATCATGCCACCGGTCCTGTTGAGAGAGCGTGAGCTGGCTCACACCGGGCAATATTGTGCCTCGCCATGCCGTCCAGCCGCTCCCAAGAATGTTTTTTGTCCGACACACAATTTCTTTCGAGGTCTGTGAACCGCCTCACCCGCACTCCGCACCTAGAGGGCCATGATGCTAATCGCAGGCGTGCGAAAGCGAATGTTCGCATCCAGACCTGAGCCCAGGCGTCGAACGGTGTGGAGATGGCTATGGAAAGCGCAACGATGAACGGCTCGGGGGCATTGTGGCCCTGGCAGAACAAAGGCCTCCTGATCGCTCTTCTGGTAGCGGCGTGCGCGGGGGGCGGATGGGCGCGATCTGCAACAAGCAGCTCCGGTGCAACGGAACTCACTCCTGCGCGTCTCACGGCGTCGCTGGACGACCTCAAGCCCGGACTGATCGGTTCCTACGAAGTCACCGGGACCGAGCCCGACGGCACGCCCTATGTCGCGTCGGGAATCCTCGACATTACACTCACGCCGTCCGGGGCGCTCGAGCTGACGTGGGACAATGGCCGCCATGTCGGCGTCGGCCAGGTGATCGGGAATGTTCTGGCGGTCGCCAGTCTGGCGAGGGGCCGGACCACGATCCTGGTCATGAACATCAGCCCCGACGGCTCGCTTTCGGGCCAGTCCCTGCGCCGCACGGACCGCGGCTCGAAGGGCACCGAAGTCTGGAAGCGGATCTAAAGCCGGATGAAGCGTCTTATTCCAGATCGAGCCGGAACGGGTCGGCCGAGTAGGCCACGACTCCGCGACCGATCTGTTCGATTGCCGCGGTCATGCGTCCACTGCGGCCGAGCGCCCGGTCGGCAAGCGCGACAAAGCGCGCGTTCGGAGTTGCGGTCGGCGACGCCTGGCGGATCGCTTGCGCGATCGCAAGCTCGCTGCGGCCAGGGTTAAGCGCGCAGGCGGCCACATAGGCGCCCGCGGTCGAGCGGCTGATGCCGGCATAGCAATGCACCACCAGCGGATTGGCGCGGTCCCAGCCGCGCACGAACTCGATGAGCCGATTGACGTGCTCGTCGGCTGGGTGAATGTAGCCGTCCATCGGCTCGACGATGTCGTCCATGCCCAGGATGAGATGGTTCGGCGGCGCGCGGCCATCCGGCCACTGCACCCGGTCGGTGTCTTTCAGCAGCGTCACGACGTGGCGCGCGCCGGTGCCCTCGACGGTTTCGTAGAGATGCGCAAGTGAGCAGACGTGGATCATCGGAACCGCGTGAATGTGTCGCGCCAGATATAGGACACGGCCCGGCGGTGCGAAAGCGTCAATCGCGGACCAGCTTGGCGAATCGCTCCAGATAACGCCGTTCGGCGGTTTCGGCAGGCCAGGGCGTGAGATAATCGCGTTCGATCAGGGCGGTGAATTTCGGCGGCCTTCCGAAGAATTTCTTCGCCTCGTCGGCGGAAAATCCCGCCAGCCGGGTCGCCTCGAAATAGGCGGCGCCGCGATCGGCAGCCTTGATCAGCACCGTCAGGTCGGCAGGCAGCACCGCGGGCAGGCCGAATTGCAGGTGGATCGCCGCCAGCAGCCGGGCTTCGACCGCCTTGTAGCTGTCGCCGATGATCGCCTTGAACGGCGAGATCATGTCGCCGATGACGTATTCCGGCGCGTCGTGCAGCAGCACCGCGAGGCGGTGCCGGCGATCGAGACGGTTCCGTGCATGCGCGATGGTTTCGACCAGCAGGGAGTGCTGGGCAACCGAGAAGATATGCGATCCGACGGTCTGGCCGTTCCAGCGTGCCACGCGCGCAAGGCCATGGGCGATGTCTTCGATCTCGATGTCGAGCGCGGAGGGATCGAGCAGGTCGAGGCGGCGGCCCGACAGCATGCGTTGCCAGGCGCGCGGCGCGGGGAAAGGGAAACGGACCGCTTTGTGCTGAGTGCCATCCGGACGAATGTGCCACAACGATGGGCCGCGCGCGAAGAGGGCGCATGGCCTCGGCGTTCCGCTCGCGCCGGTCAGGCCGATCAGCGCCCGGTCAGGGTCTTGTGGCGGTGGCAATCGACGAGGTGGTCGTTGACCATGCCGACCGCCTGCATGAAGGCGTAAACGATCGTCGGGCCGACGAACTTGAAGCCCCGCCCGGCAAGCTCTTTCGACACCTGGCGTGACAGCGGCGTTTCGGCCGGCACCTGCTTGGTGCTGCGGAATTGGTTCACCTTCGGCTTGCCATCGAGAAAATTCCACAGGAGCGCCGAGAACCCCGGTCCCTTCTCCATCACCTCCAGATAGGCGCGCGCGGACAATACGGCGCCTTCGATCTTCAGCCGGTTGCGTACGATGCCGGCGTCCTGCATCAGCTTCTCGACTTTGGCCGGACGGTAGCGCGCGATCTTCGCAGGGTCGAAACCGTCGAAGGCGCGGCGGAAATTGTCGCGCTTGCGCAGGATGGTGATCCACGACAGGCCGGCCTGGAAGCCGTCGAGCATCAGCTTCTCGTAGAGCGCGCGGTCGTCATACTCCGGCACGCCCCACTCGTCGTCGTGATAGGCGACATAGAACGGGTCAGTCTTCGGCCACGGACAGCGCTTGAGGCCGTCGGGGTGGAGGAGGGGAGGGCTCATTCCTTCGCCAGTCTCTCGAGTTCAAGTTTCGATCGTTACACTACTGTGGCCGACATGCCTCACGCTTCATTTTGCGCTGTCGGATGATCCGAATCGATGCGGCCGCACATTCACTATTCCGCGGCGCGCGCTTCGCCCGGAAACGCGAAGCGCGCCCAGGGCGGCTTGACGAGGCGAAGCTCAACGCCGCCTGCGACGAGCGGCGCCCCGGTGGCCAGGGCCTCCGCCGCGCGGTCGAGGCGAAGCATGGCAAGGCCCTGTCCGTTTGCCGCCGAGCCCAGCGTGCCGACGCTCTTGTCTCCAGCCAGGACCGGCGTACCGGCATCAGGCGCCACGCCGTCATAGCTCACCGGCACGACGCGAGTCCGGGCGCTGCCGCGGTGCGCCATGCGCGAGACGACCTCCTGACCGACAAAGCAGCCCTTGTCGAAATCCACCCCGTGAAGCTGATCCATGTCGGCTTCGTGCGGGAAAGCATCGCTGTAGCCGAAATCGAGTTCGCCGCGTGGCACGCCGAGGGCGATCCGGTGGGCTTCGTACTCCGCTGCATCGACACGTTGCGCGCCCAGATCGGCGATGGCCTGACCGGCAAGATGCGGCGGCAGCATGCAGCGCATGCCAAGCTCCGGCAGCCGTGGGTCCGCGTAGGACAGGCCAACCGAGGTCCGCGCGCTGCCGTTCCAGGCCGCTAGCACGCCGAGCACCTCCGAGAGGTCTTCGACGAGGACCTTGGCGCGCAGCCGGTAGAAATTTAGCCGCTGGGTCAGAGCCGGCGCCAGCGTGCGCGGGACATCGATAAAGAAGCCGCCGCCATCCTCCGGCGGAGCCGCCGCCACGATGAAGTCGGCGATAATTTTGCCCTGCGGGGTCAGCAGCGCGGCAAAGCGCGCACGTCCGGGTGTCACCGTCGCGGTGTCGACCGTGACGAGCCCGTTGAGGAACTTGCCGGCGTCCTCACCGGCAACCTTGAGCACGCCGCGGTCCGGAAGAAGCGCTGCCTTCATATTACTTTAGGTACTTGCCAGATGTCATCCGCAAACGTAAGGCGCTGGGGATGCGGTCACAAGAGCGGCAGATTGGAATGGCGCAAACCTTCGATTTGATCCTTCGCGGCGGTATCGTCGTCAATCATGACGGCGAGGGCGCGCGCGATCTGGCGGTGACGGCCGGGCGCATCGCGGCGATCGGCGATCTGTCGCAAGCCTCCGCCGGCACGACGGTCGATTGCCGGGGGCTGCACGTGCTGCCGGGCGTGATCGATACCCAGGTGCACTTCCGCGAACCCGGCGCGACCCACAAGGAGGATCTGGAAACCGGCTCGCTCGGCGCCGTCATGGGTGGCGTCACGGCGGTGTTCGAGATGCCGAATACCAATCCGCTCACCATCAGCGCCGAGGCACTCGCCGACAAGGTCCGGCGCGGCTATCACCGCATGCACTGCGATTTCGCGTTCTTCATGGGCGGCACGCGCGAGAACACCCGCGACCTGCCCGAACTCGAACGGCTGCCAGGCTGCGCCGGCGTGAAGGTGTTCATGGGATCGTCCACCGGCTCGCTGCTGGTCGAGGACGACGATGGCGTACGCAACATTCTGAGGGCGATCAGGCGGCGTGCCTCGTTCCATTCCGAGGACGAATATCGTCTCAATGAGCGCAAGGACCAGCGGGTCGATGGCGATCCTCGCTCCCACCCGGTCTGGCGCGACGAGACCGCCGCGCTACGCTGCACGCAGCGTCTCGTCGGGCTGGCACAGCAGACCGGCAAGCGTGTGCACGTGCTGCACATCACCACCGCGCAGGAAATGGTCTTCCTCCGGGACCATAAGGATGTGGCCTCGGTCGAAGTCACCCCGCATCATCTCACCTTGGAGGCGCCGGACTGCTACGAGCGGCTCGGCACCCGTGCGCAGATGAATCCGCCGGTGCGCGGCGGCGAGCATCGCGCGGCGATCTGGCATGGACTGCAGCAGGGTGTCGTCGACGTGCTCGGCTCGGACCATGCGCCCCATACGCTGGAGGAAAAGGCCGGAGTCTACCCGCGCACCCCTTCCGGGATGACCGGGGTCCAGACGCTCGTTCCGCTGATGCTCGATCATGTCAACGCCGGCCGCCTTTCGCTGTTGCGGCTGGTCGATCTCACGAGCGCCGGGCCGGCGCGCCTGTTCGGCATCGCCCGCAAGGGCCGCATCGCGGTCGGCTACGACGCCGACCTGACGGTGGTCGATCTCAAGCGGCGCGCGACCATCACCGACGGTTGGATCAAGTCCCGTGCCGGCTGGACGCCGTACGACGGCATGGCGGTCACCGGCTGGCCGGTCGGAACCTTCGTGCGCGGCTGCCGGGTGATGTGGGACGGCGAACTGGTCGATGCATCGCGCGGCGAGGCCGTGCAATTTCTCGAGGCGCTTCCCTCATCCTAGCAGTCTGTCCGGCGGCGCCTTCGGTCCGGCGTCACCGTGCAGTGCGTCTTACTGACGGGTGAATGTCAGCGAGAACTCGCCGTTGCGGATGCGGCCGGCTAGACCTTCGGCAAAGTGGGCCGCGGCGTCCTCGCCATAGGTCGAGACGAATTCCGCGAAGGCGGCAAAGAGGCAGGCTTGCGCCAGGCAATCGCCATCGATCCCCTCGACACGGGCCTCGTTCCAGGCCTCGTTCAGATACCCCAGCGCAGCCTTCTTCTGTTCGTGTTCCGGAAGAACCCCCGGAGCCTGCTGAATCGCTTGCATTGTGATGTCCATGCGATTGGCGGCAATGTCCCCACGCCGACCCGATGGTGCTACCTAGCACGCGAATGCGGCACACCAACGCGGAAGTTGAGGAAAGGTTAATGGCCGCTCCGGCCCGGGGAGTTCTTCTGCGGCTTCGCGGACGGGGCGGAAAGCTTGGTGTGGCGGATTTGACGTTCCTATCAGCATTGCGGCGAGTCGATCATAGGAACGTCAAATCCAAAGCTACACTCGAATCATAGAGTTGCTAGTGTCCCTTGGTTCCGACGCTTGTAAACGTACGTGCTGCGATGGGATACAAGCGTCGGAACGGGACACTAGCGAGGACGTAAGGTTGCCTTGTTTTCAGTCGCATCCTTGGTCGCGTTCGGGGGCGGATGGGTGACGTGAGGCCGACGGGTTCGCATCTGGGAATCGATCGCCGGGGAGCTTGCCGCCCCCTCATTTCTCCGCAAAGCCGGTACCCCGGGCTGTGTGTCCGGCTCGCCGGGATGGCGGCCCTGGCCGTGCTGCTGGCCGCGCTGGCGGTCATTGCAGGAAGCGGTTCGCTGGCGGCGCAGGAGGCGTCGGGCCTGACTTCCGCGTGGCTGCGTCAGGCGCGCGTTGCGGGCAGCAGACTGTCCGCCGACATGAGCGCAGGCGCGATTGAGAAGGACCTGGCTGCGCTGGCGGCGCAGAACGTCTCGGTCGTCGAAGCCGATTCCAACCTGTCGCACTTCCTGACCGAACAGGAGTTCGAAGCCGAGCTCCGTTTCATGCGCCAGTACGTCAAGGCGGCGCATCGGCTCGGACTGAAAGTGGTCTGGTACGTTTCAACCCTCGAGGTGCTGAGTGCAAAGGCAGCGCCGGGCCAGAAAACCATCTCCGAACTCCGTCCTGACTGGCTGCAGCGCGGCATCGATGGCAAGCCCAACGTCTATGTCGGCCAGCCGCTCGGTACGCTCGGGTCCGTCCACTGGGTCGAACCCGGCTCCGAGAGCGCCTGGATGTCGATCCACTCCGGCTACGTCGATGTTTTTCTCGATCGTATCAAGCGGATCGCGGCCACCGGCCTCGACGGCATCTGGCTCGATGTGCCGCTGTACAGCGAACTGGGGGCGGCCTGGCCGGATGCCGGTCCGCAGGCCGCGGCGAAATTCCTCGCCGACACCGGCATGCAGGTGCCGCGCGCCGTCGATTGGGCCGATCCGGTGTGGCGGCGATGGATCGCCTGGCGCTATCAGGAAATGGCGACGTTCCTGCTGCGCGTGCGCGATGCCGCGCGCTCGGTATCCGACAGCATCAGCATCGTGGTGGAGACCGTCACGCTCGACTACGGCCTTGCCACGCTGGTCGGCCTCGACGGCAGTCTGCTGAAGGATGCCCCCGGCATCATCCAGGCATGGGAAGTGGATGCGGTCAGCGACCAGACCGCGATGCGCGAGGCGCTGCCCGACGACTGGATCAGCCTCATCGGCATGGCGAAGTTCGCGCGCGGCGCGTCCGGAAGCAAACCCTCGTGGATGTTCGTTTATGGCGATCGGCCCGACGACAGCCTGCTCGTCATGGCCGAGGCTTTGGCCGCGGGTAACAATCCGTTCGAAACGAAGATCCCGAAGATGACGACGACGGCTGGGGCGACTTATCGCCGTCAGGCTTACGCGTGGATCAAGCAGCAGGAGCGCCGGCTGTTCGCGAGCGGTTCCGGCGCGAAGGTCGCGGTCTATTTCTCGCCCGAGAGCCGCGACTATCTCGACCGCGCCATTGGAACCGGCTTGTACACCGTCATCCGCAAAGACGATTCGCGCTGGTGGTCGAACGAGCCGAAGGACAGCCTCTATCTGCGCACGTACCTGGCCGAGTATCGCGGCATCATCAAATGGCTGGTGCACAATCACGTACCCTTTGACATCGTGGTGCGGCCGCAGGCGGACGAATTGTCGGCCTATGACGCCGTCATCGCTCCATCGCTCGCGGCGCTCTCCGCGCACGCCGCCGGCGTGCTCGACCGGTATGTGGCGAACGGCGGGCACCTCGTCGTGACCGGCCCCGATGCGGCGATGCTCGACGAATTTGGCAACCCGCGCCCGGCGCCGATCCTGCAATCCCTCGAGGCTCGCAATCGTCCCGCCGCCGAGCCGGCGGTCGCCGGGCCGCTTGCGCGAACCGCCGTGCACTCGCCGCGGTGGCTCGGAAAGGACTACCTGACAGCCAGTTCGCCAGAGGCCAGCGCTGCGATCGGCGAAATGCTGGGAGCGAAGCCGCGCCGCACGCTGCAAACCGATGCCGGCCCGAGCGTTCATGTCGAAGTTCGCACGCTGGGTGACGAGACGCTCGTGCATCTGGTCAATCCGGAGCGGCTCTGGGACAAGAAGGCGCCCGAACAGCGTGAGATCGCCGTCAGCCTTGCGCTCCCGCCAGGGAGGCGCATCAAGGACGTTCAAGTCACGTCACCGGTGCCGTTGCAGAAGCCGCCGCAGGCGGCGGCGCGGCTGCCCTTCACCGCCACTGCCGAGCGGGTCGATTTCAAGGTGCTGGTGCGAGGCTATGCGATGGTGGTGATCACCACCCAGCCATGACGGCCGCGCCAGAATTCGGCCACAGTTGATCCACGGCGGCCATTTCAGTTCGCTCGGTGCCCCGATTTTTCCGCATTGATCAATAGAATCTTTCTCACGTTGAACGGGGAGCTTGAGCTGTCGATCGGGGAGCGATCTCATTTTTTAAGCTGGTATCGGAACGTCCCGGCGTAACTGCCGTTGTGATCCTTGGGGAAGGATTACGGACCCTTTGGTGGGGGACGTTTCGCCAGCGTCGGCGAGACATCCTCATCGCAGAGTTCGATGCCGGTCGGCGCGGGGCGATTTGCATGATCGCAAAACAAGCCATTGCGGAGAGTTTCAAGAATTTGAGCGCCAGATGTTCGGCGTTGCGCGCTCGAGCGCTGCTGACGAATCGCCGCGTGCGTGGCGAGCGACGATTCGTGCGGGCATCCGATCCTGCCGGTGCGCCGTTACCCGTTGCCGCTGCCGGTCCTTCCGTTATTCAGACCGGAATTTTCGGACTTAAGCTCGGCTGCAGCGTGCTGACAGGAGCGACGCTGGCGCTGGGCATGTTCAGTCCGCCGCGGTCTCGTCCTGAAGTTCCTGTGCTGCCGGCGATCGCAACAATGCCTGCGCCCGGCAGCGCCGGCGAATTGGTGCTGTACCGCAGCGATGCCCGCGCGAGACATGACGGCGACGGGCAGGCCGAGGCGGTCGCGCCCGAGCGGCCCGCTCCGCTCAACTATCCGCGCGCTGTCAGGACCGTTCGGTTCGCGCCGGAGGCGTCCAACGTCGTCGCCTCGGCCGCGCCCTTTGCGGTCGGCGTCGCCGCACCGGAAATGCCGGCCGCCGCGCCGGTCGCGTTGCCGATCGGCAAGGCGTCGCCGATCAAGAGCTGGCGCTATCAGTTGCAGGACATCGATCCAGCGGCGATCGCCGCCTCGTCCAGCGATCTCGTGGTGATCGACTTCAGCGGCAACAACGGGCCATTCACGCCGGCGGAAGTCGAGCAGATGAAGCACAAGCCGGACGGCTCACGGCGCATCGTGTTGTCCTACATGAGCATCGGCGAGGCCGAGGACTATCGCTGGTACTGGCCGGACCGTTCGGCCGATTGGCTCGGGCCGGAAAATCCGAAGTGGCCCGGAAATTACGGCGTGCGCTTCTGGCATGACGGCTGGCAGAAGGTCATCTTTGAATATACCGACAAGCTTCTCGCGGCCGGCTTCGACGGCGTCTATCTCGACAAGGTCGACGAGTACGAGGACATGGGCCACAAGAACGACATGGTCGAGTTCGTCGCCCGTATTGCAGCGCGCGCCAAGGCGGCGAATCCGGCCTTCATCGTGGTGTCGCAGAACGGCGATGGACTGATCACCAATCCGAAATTCCGCAAGGCCATCGACGCGTTCGCGCGTGAGGATCTGCTGTTCGGCGAGAACGCCGACGGTGTGCGCAACAGCGCCGGCAGCATCCGCGAAAGCGTGGCACGGCTGAAGAAGCTGACCGCTGAGGGCAAGCCGGTGCTTGTGGTGGAATACCCGCGCAACGAGGCGCAGGCCAAGGCCGCCCAGCGCGAAATTTCTAAACATGGCTTCGTGGGACTTGTCGCCCGCCGCGAACTCGACGCGCTGGAGCGTTGATCACCGAGCGGTCCGGCGCTCAGTTGGCGTAGCGCGCCGTCATGTCCCGGGCGATCTTCGAGCCTTCGTCGAGGTAGCGGCGGATCACCACTTCGGCGGCCGGCGTGCAGGTGCGGTAGTTCTGCTGGTAGCCGCGATAGCCGCGGTTGAACGCCGCCGTCAGCCGCGCCTTGCGCTCGCCGCCCTGCGCCTCGGCGTCGACCAGCGCCTGCATCTCGTTGCGCCACTTCAGGCCCTCGTTGGAGCCGCAGATGTTGCGCAGGTAATGCAGGGCGCCGAGGATTTCGGCGAGCCGCTGCAGGCTGCCTTCGAACGCGGTGGCGGCCGGGTTCTGCGCGCTGGCCGGATGGGCGAGCGCGAGCGCAATCGATGTGGCAATCAGCAGGCGTCGCATCATCGCAGAAGCAGCTTATATGTCCGGCACCTGCCGGACGCAGGGGGCCTGTATTGCGCCCCAAACGGACGGAAAAAAGGCACCGGAAGGAGAGGCTCAACCGGCAAGCCGCAGGCGCTCGTAGGCCGAGGCGACGATCTCGGCGAGGCCCGCGGTGGTCGTCAGGCCCGCGAGCTCGTCCGGGCGAAGCCAGTGGGCCTCGCTGAGTTCCTCGTTGAGAACCGGCTCGCCGCCCTGCCAGCGGGCGGCAAAGCACAGGATCACGAAATGCCGCTCGACCTCGATCCTCGCCGTCGCGGACGATCGCCTCCCGATATCCGGCGAGCGCGACCGGCTCGATGGTCAGGCCGGTCTCCTCCATCACCTCGCGGGCTGATCGCTTCGCGTCAGCGTTTCGCCAACCTCGACCACGCCGCCCGGCAGCGTGTAGACGCCCTGCGCCGGCGGGTTCGACCGCCGCACCACCAGCAGCCGGTCGTCGTCGCGCACGATCGCGGCACTGACCGCCAGAAACGGGCGCTGGGGATATGATCGGGATTCACTCACAGGGTCGCTCCAGGGCCGCGGGTTGTTGGGCTATGGTTAGCTCTTAATCGGACGGGCGTCATGTGCGGACGTTATCTCATCACCTCGGCGCCGGAAGCGTTCCGGCGGCTGTTCGGCTATCTCGATCAGCCGAACTTTCCGCCGCGCTACAACGTGGCGCCGACGCAGCCGGTGCCGATCGTGCGGATCGTCGAGGGCAAGCGGCAGTTCGCGCTGGTGCGCTGGGGATTGATCCCGGCGTGGGTCAAGGATCCGCGCGGCTTCACGCTGCTGGTCAACGGGCGCGGTGAATTGGTCAACGACAAGCCGGCGTTCCGCAACGCCATGAAGCGCCGGCGCTGCCTGTTCCTGGCCGACGGCTTCTACGAGTGGACCGAGCAGGGCGGCCGCAAGCGGCCGTTCCTGGTGCGTCCGAAGGACGGCCAGCCGGTCGCGTTCGCCGGGCTGTGGGAGACCTGGATGGGTCCGAACGGCGAGGAGACCGAGACCGCCGCGATCGTGACCAGCGTGGCCAACCGCACGCTGATGCCGATCCATCACCGCATGCCGGTGGTGATCCCGCCCGAGGCATTCGACATGTGGCTCGACTGCGCCAACGTCGATGCGTTCACGGCCGCCGCGTTGCTGGTGCCGGCGCCCGAAGACGCGATGGAGGCGTACGAGATTTCCACGGCCGTCAACCGCGTGGCGAACGACGGCCCCGAGGTGCTGGAGCCGGTGAGCGAGGCGGATGCGCCGGCGCCGTCGCCCGACAAGCCGGCCGCGCGTACGAAGAAGAAAGACGAGCGCCAGCCGTCGCTGTTTGATTAGGCACGTGGACTCTTAATTCTGGTTCCGTGAACAGCCGACGTTAATGCCGGCTTCGCTCTGAAAGCCACCATTTGCTATTTGCCGCGTCGCCGCGAACTAACCGATCAAACATCACTCAATACCTGCTCGAATCTTAGCCTTGCTTGCTGGCCGGGAGAGCCGAAAATCGAGCGCACAAAACTTGCATCGCTTCGGGAGGCCGCGGTCCCGGGATGATTGGCTCGAGATGTCGGAGATGGCCCTGCTGGCTCCCCGTGCAATAGCCTTGCCGGCATCGCGAGCGCGCTTCGTGTCCCGACACCGCGGAAATTCGTGCTCTCAGCACATTCCCACAACGCATCGCCGATGCTCGAAGGCGCTGACCGAATTCATGGTCGGTGCCGAATCCAATTTCCCAGGAGTGACCTGATGAGCTCGTTTCGCCTCGTCGCGGCCGCCGTGCTGATGCTGTCGCAGCTCGGTGCGGCTGCGGCCCAGGAATGGCCAACCAGACATATCACGGCAATCGTCCCGTTCGGGCCCGGCAACAGCGTGGACATTTTCGGCCGCCTGATGGCCACGCACATGTCCGAGCTGCTGGGCCGGCAGATCATCGTCGAGAACATCGGCGGCGCAGGCGGCTCGATCGGCACCTTGCGTGCGGCACGCGCCGCCCCTGACGGCTACACCATCGTCATCGGCGGGACCGACACGATGGCTCAGAACCAGTCGCTGTTCGAAAAGCCCCCCTACAATCCCGCGACCGACTTCATCCCGATCGTGCTCGCCGTCGACCTGCCCCTCGTGCTGGTCGGGCGCAACGGCCTGCCGCCGAACAACCTGAAAGAATTGATCTCCTACTTGAAGGCCAATCAGGACAAGACGAATTTCGGCTCATCGGGTGTCGGCGGGGTGACGCACCTTGCCTGTGCCCAAGTCATGCACGCGATCGGCGTGACGTCCGCGCATGTGCCCTACAAGAGCGCGGCCGCCGGCATCCAGGACATGCTCGCCGACAACCTCGACCTCTATTGCCCGGTGGTAGCGGGCGCACTGCCGCACATCCGGGCGAAATCCATCAAGTTCTTCGGCGTGATCACGGACCAGCGCTCGCCATTGCTGCCGGATCTGCCGACCCTGGCCGAACAGGGCCTCCCCGGCATCAACGGCAACTACTGGCTCGGCATCTTCGCGCCGGCCGGGACGCCGGAGCCGATTGCGGCGAAGCTGACCCAGGCTGCCTTGGCGGCGCTCGAGGCGCCCGCCGTCGCGTCGCGGCTGCGCGATGTTGGCGTCGCGATCGTCGCTCCCGAGCGCCGTACGCCCGCATATCTGAAGAAATTCATCCCTGAAGAAATTGCCAGTTGGGGCAAGATCATCAAGGACAGCGGCGTCGAGCCGAAGTAGGCCCGAATGAGGCCGTACGCGCGCGCGAAGAAGAAAGACGAGCGCCAGCCGTCGCTGTTCGATTAGGGATGCGGACTCTTAATTCTGGTTCGGTGAACAGCCGAAGTTCATGTCCGCTTCACTCTGAAAGCCACCCATGCGCCGCATCGCTGCGAAATAACGCAGTGGGCTATCCAGGAACGGACCGCGCAGATAACTCTATTCGATCACCTCGTCGGCGCGGGCGAGCAGCATCGGCGGCACTTCGACGCCGAGCGCTTTGGCGGTGGTCAGGTTTATGACGAACTCGAATTTGGTCGATTGCACGACCGGCAGGTCGGCCGGCTTGGCGCCTTTGAGGATGCGCCCAGTGTAGACGCCCACTTGATGATACATGTCCAGAACATCGGTTCCGTAGCTCATTAGCCCACCGGCTTCGACGATCTCGCGCGTGGCATAGGCTGCGGGAATGCCATAGCGGCTTGCAAGGGTCGCGAATTGGACGCGTCGGGCATTGAAGAACCCGTCCGGGGCGACGAACAAGGCGTCGGCATGATCGCGTACAACAGTCGCGAAGGCAGCCTCGATTTCGCGGTTAGTACTCGCATTGATTGTTTGAATTTGCAGCCCCATTGCGCGAGCAGGTTCCGGCAATTCTCGGAGCGTCGACTCTGTTGACGCGCTGTTGGTTGGGTTGATCACAACGGCAACACGAACTGTCTTGGGGACCAATTCGCGCAGCAGCGCTAGCCGTTTGGCAAGAACCTCGGTTGTGAAAAAATTGATGCCGGTAGCGTTGCCGCCCGGCCGGGCAAGGCTTGCGACTAGACCAAGTCCGACTGGATCCGTGCTGACGCCGAAGACGATCGGGATGGTCGCGGTCGCAGCTTTAGCCGCGAGCGTAGGAGGATCACCAGCTGTAGCTATGACGGCCACCCCTCGCCGGACGAGGTCGGCCATTAGGGATGGCAGGCGATCGTGTTGGCCGCTGAGCCAATGGTACTCGACCATCATATTTTGGCCCTCGACGTAGCCAGATTCGAGAAGACCTTTACTGAGCGCGGCTGCATGTCGCGCGGAGCCATCCAGCGATCTACTGCTAACAAAGCCGACCACCGGGATCGTTGGCTGCTGCGCGCGCGCCGCGAGCGGCCAGAGCTGCCGCGCCGCCGAGCAGCGTGATGAACTCGCGCCGCCTTCATGGGAGGTCTCTCAATTTGAGGGACCATTGCCACAACAACGGTGAGGAATATGCCGTTTGTCTTGCGGGAGAGGAGCGCAGACAAGTTTACGCAGTCTGCGCAAGCTTGACTGCGTCGCGAAAGCAGGGCGGGTGAGGGCATCTTCGCGAACTCACAACTGACCCCTCACCCGGCTCGCATCGGCGCTTTTCTTCGATGCTCGCCACCCTCTCCCAACGCAAGTCGGGCCTGCCCGACTTGCGCAACATGCTGTGGAACCCGGGCAAGCCCGGGTTCCGTGGGAGAGGGTGACGGAGCAAGCGGAGAGAGGTGTCGGAGTTCGCCGGCCGATTTACACAAGCGCCGCCTACAGCACCTTGCCGGGATTGAGGATGCCCTTGGGGTCGAGCGTGCGCTTGAGCGTGCGCATCAGGTCGTAGGCGACCGGGTCCTTCACGCTCGGCAGCAGATCGCGCTTCATCACGCCGATGCCGTGCTCGGCCGAGATCGAGCCGCCGAATTTCTTCACCACCGCGAACACCACGTCGTTCACGTCGTGCCAGCGCTCGAGATACTCTGCCTTGTCGGCGCCGACCGGCTGCGTGACGTTGTAGTGGATGTTGCCGTCGCCGAGATGGCCGAACGGCAGGGGCCGCGCGCCGGGGATGAGCTTCACCACCGCCTCGCTCGCCTCGCGCGATGAACGCCGGCACCGCCGCGACCGGCACCGACACGTCGTGCTTGATCGAGCCGCCGACCTGGCGCTGCACCTCGCCGAACATCTCGCGGATGCGCCAGAACATCTTGGCCTGGTCGAGGCTGTCGGCGACGGTGGCGTCTTCGATCAGCCCGCGCTCGAAGCCTTCCGCAAGGATGCCCTCCAGGTTCTCGCGCAGGCCGGAGCGCGCCTGCGACGACAGCTCGATCAGCACGTACCAGGGATGCGGGCCTGACAGCGGATTGCGGCAGCCGGTGGCGTGCTCGATCACCAGCTCGACGCCCATCCGCAGCATGATCTCGAAGCTGGTCACGCCGCCGGCGGTGCGCTCGGTGGCGATGCCGAGCAGTTCGAGCGCCGCCTCGGGCGACGGCACGCCGACGAACGCGGTCTCGACCGAGCGCGGCCGCGGCACCAGCCGCAGCACCGCGGCGGTGATGACGCCGAGCGTGCCTTCGGCGCCGATGAACAGGTTCTTCAGGTCGTAGCCGGTGTTGTCCTTCTTGAGCTTGTTGAGGTTGTTGAGCACGCGGCCGTCGGCCAGCACGACTTCGAGGCCGAGCGCGTGCGAGCGCGCGACGCCGTGCGCGAGCGCCGCGGTGCCGCCGGCATTGGTCGAGAGATTGCCGCCGATCGTGCAGGTGCCTTCCGACGGCAGCAGCTGCGGATAGAGCCGGTCGGCCTCGGCGGCGGCCTCGCGCGCGCGCTGCAGGGTCACGCCGGCCTCGCAGGTGATGGTGTTCGAGGTCGGATCGACCTCGCGGATCCTGTCGAGGCGGTTGAGCGACAGCACGATCTCGCCGTGGATCGGCGTCTGGCCGCCGGACCAGGCCGGTATTGCCGCCCTGCGGCACGATCGCGGTGCCGGTCTCGTTGGCGAGCTTGACGATCGCCGAGACTTCGGCGGTCGAACCGGGCCGCAGCACCACTGGCGTGTGCGCGGCATACATATCGCGCATCTCGAGCAGATATGGCGCCTGCGCCTGCGGATCGGTGATGGCGTTCTTCGCGCCGACGATCGCGATGAAGCGCTCGATCAGGGCAGGCGAGGGCGCGGCAACGGGCTTGGCTGATGATTTCGTTCATGGGGGTCCGGCCTTGTTCGACTTAACTTTCCCGCGGCGCGGCGGCGCGCGCAAGCCGGTCGTTGATGGCTTCGCCCAGCCCCTCATGCGGCACCGGCATGACGGCGATGCCGCCGGCGGCCGCGTCGAGCGCGCGCAGATGCGAGAACAGGTTGGCGGCGGCCTCGATCAGGTCGCCGCGCGGTCGACAGGTTGAGCACCTGTGTGGCGTGTCCGGCGCCGGGCGGCAATTCCGGGCCGAACGCCAGCAGCGCCTCGCCGGCATTTACCGCGGTGGCGTCGAGGCGAAGCCGCGCGCGCGGCGCGTAGTGCGAGGCAAGCTGGCCGGGCGCGGTCGGCGCGTCCTGCGCAACCGCGGCGGTCGCGGCGAGCGGCCGGCCCAGCACGCGCTCGATCTCGGCGCGGGCGAGTGCGCCCGGCCGCAGCAGCGCCGGCTCGTCGAGACAGGCGACGATGGTCGATTCCAGCCCCATGCGCGTCGGCCCGCCATCGAGAATCAATTCGATGCGTCCGCGCAGGTCGGCCAGCACATGCGCCGCCGTGGTCGGCGAGACGTGGCCCGAACGATTTGCCGACGGCGCGACCACCGGCCTTCCGAACGCCGCGAGCAAATCCTGCGCGACCGGATGGTCGGGCACCCGCAGCGCGATGCTGTCGAGGCCGGCGGTGGCGAGATCGGCGACCGGACAATCGGCAGCCTTCGGCAGCACGAGCGTCAGCGGTCCGGGCCAGAATGCCTCGGCGAGGCGTTCCGCCGCACGGTCGAACCGCCCGAGCGCGCGCGCCGCCGCCAGGCCGGTGACATGCGCGATCAGCGGATTGAACGCCGGACGGCCCTTGGCCTCATAGAGCCGCGCGATGGCGCGGCCGTTGGTGGCGTCGGCGCCGAGCCCGTAAACGGTTTCGGTCGGAAAGGCGACGAGGCCGCCCGCCGCCAGCACGCGGGCGGCGAGTTCCGCCGCCTGGCGGCCGTCCTTCACCGCATCGGCGATCTGGGTTGCGGGCTGCACTGTCATACCGGTATTCGCGCCTTGCGGCCCTGCGGGGGCATGGTTATAAGACCGGCCATCAGTCGGAGTGTGGCTCAGCCTGGTAGAGCACCTCGTTCGGGACGAGGGGGTCGCAGGTTCAAATCCTGCCACTCCGACCAATCTATCCCGCCAGTTGTTGAAAATCCGCATCTATTTGTGGTGGCGGAGGTTTTCGACGCGCCCGCGTACGCGAGGGGCGTACTTGGACGCGTTCCGATGATCTTCGGATTTACGTGAAAGCACTTCACACGACGTCCGCTTCTGCGCATCGTTAAAGCGAGAGATTCGAGCGGATCCCGGCGTTGCGGTTCGACCAACGTCGCGACGCGAATACGTCGAGCACGCCCGGAATTGATGTCACGATCCGGACGCTCTGCAGGAATATCCCAGCTCAAAGATAAATTCTCGATCGCCAAACGATGAGGAGATCATGAACGAGCTTTTCCGGCTTCTCTGTGCATCCGCAGCGTGTGCCGTGCTGACAATTCCAGGTTCGGCGGCGGCTCAAACCGGCCCAGCGATCCCGCCCTCCATCGCGACGCCGGACCGGGTCGAGAGCCGGTTCGGCACGCTCGAGTTCAAGGACGGCGTGCCGAGCAAGGCGACCGCCGAGAAGGTCTACGACAACCTCGACTTCACCTACGCGTATCGCGCGTTCATGGACAATATGCGCGGCGTCAGCATCCACGCCCTGCGCAAAGGCATGCATGAGCCTCGGCGTGAAGGACAACGAGGTCCTGGTCTTCTCCGACCTGATGGATGCCAAGTCGCTGTTCCTGACGGCCAATGCCGACACGATCTACGTCATGGGCTCCTTCGATCTCACCAAGGGACCCGTGGTGTTGGAGACCCCGCCCAAGTTTCTCGGCGCGGTGCAGGATGCCTGGTTCCGCTGGGTCATCGACCTCGGCCAGCCCGGTCCCGATCGCGGCGAAGGCGGCAAGTATCTGATCGTGCCGCCGGACTACACCGGGCCGTTGCCGGAGGGAGGGTTCTTCGTCGCGCGCTCGCGGACCAACTCCGTCGTGTGGTTCGGCCGGTCGTTCCTGGAAAATCACAGCGATCCGAAGCCGGTGGTCGAGACGATCCGCAGGTTCACCAAGGTCTATCCGTACGAGCCAGGCGGCGTCGGCACGCCCATCGCCGAGTTCCTGGCCGGCAAAGCGAAGCTCGGCCGTGTCACGCCGCCGCCGCCGACGGTCTTCCATGAGGGCAGCGGCAAGGTGATGAACACCATCCCGCCCAACGACTGGAGCTATTTCGAATTCCTCAACGAGGTGGTGCAGCACGAGCCGGCGACCTCGCTCGACCCTGAACTGATGGGGCCGTTGGCCGCCATCGGCATCATCAAGGGCAAGCCGTTCGCGCCCGACGCGCGCATGAAGAAGATCATGACCGAGGCGCT
The DNA here is from genome assembly GCA_963807865.1 of uncultured Alphaproteobacteria bacterium. Lineage (GTDB taxonomy): Bacteria > Pseudomonadota > Alphaproteobacteria > Rhizobiales > Xanthobacteraceae > VAZQ01. Next base: position 193,093 of record CAWEDK010000020.1, read on the forward strand.
CGCGGTCGCCAACGCAACCGCGCGCAGCCTGTTCATGAGTCCGCGCGACCCGAGCTGGGCCTACTATCCGAATTCGGCGTGGTTCAATTACTTGTTCAACACCGGCTACCAGTTCGAGACGCCGATCCCGATGATCACGCCTGAAGGCGTCAAGCCGTTCCCGCCCACCGGCTACCGGACGATGGATGCGCGCACGAACTTCTTCTACGGCGTCACCGGCATCACGCCCGCGATGGCCATGCGGCTGCCCGGCATCGGGTCGCAGTATCTGCTCGCGATGCTGGATGCGGACAAGAACGCCTTCGACGGCGCCAAGACCTACAAGGTGACGCTGCCCAAGGGCATCCCGGAGGCGAATTTCTGGTCGCTCACGGTGTACGACAACATGACGCGCTCGATGCTCGACACGCCGCAGCGCTTTCCGCGCGCCGGCAGTCAGAGCTATCCGTCGCCCGCCACCGAGCCGAATGCCGACGGCTCGACGACAGTCTATTTCGCACCGACCCAGCCGCCGGGCGTGAAGCGCGGCAACTGGATCCAGACCGTTCCAGGCAAGGGCTGGTTCACGGTCCTTCGCCTGTACAGTCCGCTCGAGCCGTTCTTCACCAAGGCGTGGAGGCTGAGCGAGATCGAGCTCGTCCGGTGATGTCGTTACCGGGGGCGAACGGAGAGAAAGACCCGCGCGATTCGACCCTCGACCTCGCGCAGCGGCTCAACGAATCGCCGCCGCCGCTCAGTATTGCGGAGCGATGAAGCGATAGTTGAAGCCGACCTGGAACAGGTTGATGTTCTCTTCGACGCGGAGCGGGAACGATGTTCCGGGTGGGGCCACGAGGGTGAAGGTCACGTCGCGCTGGCCGACGCCGATGAAGTTGTACTCGGCCCAGAGCGACCAGTTTCCGGCGATGATCCACTCGACCCCCAGGCCGACGGTCCAGCCGATCCCGGTGGCGCTGCCGGTGGCGATCGGAACGCTGAAAAAGTCGCGGCTGTAATCGTGATGGAGCCAGGCGACGCCGCCCTTGGCGTAGAACATCGCGGACGGCACGAAAGTGACGCCGACGCGCCCAGTAAGAGTGCCGAACCACGGAATCTTGCCGTTGTTGCTGAACCACGGATTGGCCTGCCAGGTGGAATTGCCCTTCATGGAGGAGCCGTCGAACATGCCCTGCACGCCGAACACGAAGCTGCCGACCTGGTAGTCGCAGCCGGCCTGCACGCCGCCAACCAGCCCGGCGGTCTGATGCGTGCCGAGGTCCGCGCCGCCGATGCCAAAGCCGAAGAAGTTGGTTGGGTCGTTGACGCTCGCCCAGCTCCAGCCAGTCCCGACGTTGGCGCCGAGATAGCAGCCGGTGAAGTACATCGGCTTGCGATAGACCGGCCTGGGCTGCGCGATCGGCAAATCGGCCGCGACGGCCACATCGCCGAGGATCGAACTCAGTGCAACGACCGCCAGCAGAAATGCCCTCATGTCACGTCCCCCCACGCACGCAACCACGGACCCTTAACCATGTTAGCCGCCCGGTGCCGGTGAGTCCGTGGCGGGCGCGCCACAACCGAGCCAAATCGGGCGCGCGGCATTTGGACCACGCCCATCCAGGTACCGTGGGCCGGAGCCCTGCGCCTCGTTGCGACGGCGAAATGGCCTTGTGCGGCGGCGCTCCGGCCGCGTAACTTTCGCCGCAAGCGGCCTGAAAATGCTTCGATTCAAAGCCCGAACCGCAGGGCAGCAGGAGAGGAACCCCATGAAATTGCGCGTTGACGTCTTGCGCTTGACGGTCGCGGCGCTGACCGGCTTGGTCCTCGGCATATCCGCGGCTTCTGCCGCCGACTACCCCACCAAGCCGGTGCGCTGGATCGTCCCCTATACCGCCGGGCGGCGGCACCGACATCACGGCGCGCATCATCGGACAATGGCTGTCGGAGCGGCTGGGCCAGACAGTTCATCATCGAGAACAAGCCAGGCGCCGGCAACAATATCGGCACCGAAGCCGTCGTGCAACGCGCCGCCCGACGGCTACACGGTGCTGCTGGTCAATCCGGCGAACGCGATCAACGCCTCGCTCTACCCGAAGCTGTCGTTCAACTTCATCCGCGACATGCTGCCGGTCGCCGGGATCATCCGGGTGCCGAACGTGATGGAGGTCAATCCGGCGGTCCCGGCCAAGACCGTCGCCGAGTTCATCGCCTACGCCAAGGCCAATCCGGGCAAGATCAATTGGGCGACGTCGGGCAACGGCACGTCGGTTCATCTGTCCGGTGAGCTGTTCAAGATGATGACCGGCGTGAAAATGACCCACGTGCCGTATCGAGGCTCGGCGCCGGCGCTGACCGACATGATCAGCGGTCAGGTGCAGGTGATGTTCGACAACATGCCGCCCTCGCTGCCGCACATCCGGGCCGGCAAGCTGCGCGCGCTCGCGGTGACGACGACGCAGCGCTCGCCGGCGCTGCCCGACGTGCCGACCGTCGCCGATACCGTGCCGGGCTACGAGGCGAGCGCCTTCTTCGGCATGGGCGCGCCCAAGGGCACGCCCGCCCGAGATCATCGAGAAGCTCAATAAGGAGATCAACGCGGCGCTCGCCGACCCGAAGATCAAGGCGCGGCTCGCCGAACTCGGCGGCATCGACGATCGCGCGGCACGCCGGCCGACTTCGGCAAGATGGTCGCGAGCGAGACCGACAAGTGGGCGAAGGTGATCAAGGCCAGGCGGCGTCGAGCTGGAATAGGACTGTCTCGACCGCTGCAGGTCATCGTCGAGCGCATGAATCCGCAGCGAACGCACCGAGCCGGCGCGCGGCGCTGCCGCGATCGCCGGCCGCCGTTCGCGCCGGCACCGCGCGCCGAAGGCAAAGCGGTCGCGCCGATCGCGAGCGGCCGCTGTTCTGCCCGGCCTGCGGCACGCGCGACCGCTGCAGCAGTTCCTCTACGCCAAGAACGGCTGCCACATCCTGCGCTGCACGCAGTGCGGGCTCGGCCGCGCCGACGACCAGCGGCTTCGACCCGGAAAGCTACTACACGGCGGATTATTTCTCCGGCGGGCACGCCGACGGCTATGCCGACTATCTCGGCGCCGAGCCGATCCTGCGGCGGGAGTTTGCCGGCACCGTCGATTTCATCCGCAGGTTCCAGCCGTCCGGACGCCTGCTCGACGTCGGCTGCGCCTACGGCTTCTTCCTGCAGGAGGCCAAGCGCGTCTACGACGTGAGCCGGCATCGAGCTCGCCGAAGATGCCGCCGCCCATTGCCGCCAGACGGGCCTGCGGGTGCTCTCGGGCGTCGCCGACGAGGCCAACCTGGCGCAGCTCGGCGCGATGGACGTGATCGTGCTGCTCGACGTCATCGAGCACCTGCCGTCGCCAGCGCGAGACGCTCGCGCTGTGCGCGCGGCATCTCAATCCCGGCGGCATCCTCGTGATCACCACCGGCGATTTCGGCGCGCTGACCGCGCGGCTCGCCGGCGCGCGCTGGCGGCTGATGACGCCGCCGCAGCATCTGTGGTTCTTCTCGCGCGAAAGCATCCGGCGGATGGCGGCGTCGCTCGGGCTTGACGCTCGAGCATTTCGACCATCCCTGGAAGCTCGTGCCACTGTCGCTGATCACGTTCCAGCTTCGGCGCATGGCCGGCTTGCGGCCCGGCCAGCGTCACGGCGCCGGGCGGCGTCGGACTGCCGGTCAACCTGTTCGACGCCATGCGGGTGGTGCTGCGGAAGCCCGCGCCATGAGCGACCGGCTCTCGGCCGTCCAGATCGCGATCCTGGTCGCCTATGCGTCCGCCATGACGGGCGGGCAGCTTCTCTTCAAGATGGCGGCGCTGCGCGGCACCGGAGACGGGCCGCTGGTCGATCGGCTCGCCGCCCTGCTGCTCAACGGCTACTTCCTTCTCGCGCTCGGACTCTATGCCGCGTTGACGGTGCTGTGGGTCTGGATCCTAAGCTTCACACCACTGTCACGTGCGTATCCTTTTGTGGCGTTGGCGTTCGCGCTGACGCCGGCGCTTGGTGCGTTGGTGTTTTCGGAACCGATGCCGCTCCGCCTGGTTATCGGCATTGGATTGATCCTCGTGTGGGCTGCTTTTCGTTGCGGGATGAACGATGGCCGTGCCGCGCATTTTGGTGGTGATCGCCGCCTATAACGAGGCGCAGGTGATCGCCGACGTGGTCGCCGGCGTGATTCGCGCCGGCTACCGCGTCATTGTCGTCGACGACGGCTCGCCGTGACCACACCGGCGACGCAGCCGCGAACGCCGGCGCCGCGGTGCTGCAACACCCGATCAATCTGGGGCAGGGCGCCGCGCTGCAGACCGGCATCGAGTGTGCGCTGCGGCAAGGCGCCGACATCGTCGTGACCTTCGACGCCGACGGCCAGCACCGGACGGCGGATGTGGCGCGATCTGATCGCCGCGCTGCACGCGCACGGGCGCCGACTTCGCGCTCGGCAGCCGTTTCCTGGGCGGTGCGCTCGAATCAGCCGCTGTCGCGGCGCATCCTGCTCAAGCTCGCGACCGTGTTCACGCGGCTGACCACCGGGTTGCGCGTGACCGACACGCACAACGGGCTGCGCGCCATGACGCGGCGAGGCGCGAGCGCGCATCACGCTGCGGCAGAACCGAATGGCGCATGCCTCGGAGATCCTCCACCAGATCGCCGACGAGCGGGCTCAAGTTCGTCGAAGCGCCGGTGACGATCGAATACAGCGCCTATTCGCTCGCCAAGGGGCAGACCGTCGGCGACGCGCTCGTCATCCTGACCGACCTGTCTGCACGGAGGCTGCACCGATGATCGCGCAATTCGTCCTCTCGGCGCTGCTGCTTGGCGTGATGTTCTACGCCTGGATGGAGTATCTGCGCTCGCCCGCGGTCGGGCTTCTCGCCTGGGCGGCGGCGCTGGTCGGGCTCTATTTCGTCTGGGTTCCGGCGCACGCGACGCGGCTTGCCGCGCTGGTCGGCATCGGCCGCGGCGTCGACCTCATCATCTATGTCTGGGTGGTGATCAGCCTGCTGATGCTGCTGAACCTGCACCTCAAGCTGCGCGCGCAAATCGAACTGATCACCGTGCTGGCGCGCGAGCTTGCCATCGCGAACGCGACAGCGCGCGGCCACCGACGCATCATGATCCAGGCGGCGCCGGCGCAGAACGGACCGATCAGGATCAGGTTGTAGCGGGTGTAGTGGTTGGCGACGGCGGCGTGCAGCCCGAGCATGACGAACGCCGGCGCCGCGTAGAGCAGGAACAGCGGCTTGCCGCGGCGCACCGCCGCGACGCAGGCGAAGGCGAACAGCGGCACCAGCAGCAGGCCCAGATAGCCGCCGACCCACATGCCGCACCAGCCGAGCGGGATGCTGCGACCAGCGAGATACCACCAGCCGCGCTGGCGCATCTCGTCGCGGATCGATGCCGCCGATCAGCGGATCGAGCCGGCCATGCGCCTCGACCAGCTTGTCGCGATGCGCGCGGCCGACGTGGAAGAAGCTCTGCGGCGAATAATAGACGAACCGCTCCATCGCCTGCGGGCCGAACGCCCAGTCGATCATCGGCTCGCCGATCTCCGGCAGGCAATAGGGAAACGCCAGCACGAACTCGCGCCAGGTCATGTCGTCATAGGCGAAGCGCTCGATGATCGCGGCCGAGCCGTATTCCTCGGTCAGTCGCCCATTTGCCGACCGAAACGCCGTTGCGGGCGATCCACGGTCCGACCACCAGCCAGCCAGGCCGAGCGCGAATACCAGGCTCTGCGTGATCCGATCCGACGCGGCTCTCGGTTCGCACGAACCAGCGGCCGTTGATCGCGATCAGCACCGACCACCACCGGCGCCAGCACCAGGAACGACGGCCGCGTCAGGCACAGCAGGCCGAACAGCAGGCCGGTGGCCAGCGCGTAGTTGGCGATGCTCGGCGCGCTCCAGTGCCAGCACCATCGCGAGCGCCGCCAGGCTGTAGAGCGAGAAGGTCAGGCTCTCGGTCATCACGAACGAGAACAGGTCGGCGTCCGGAATGAGCGCGCCGGTCGCCAGCGACGCCGGTCAGCCAGAACACGCCGCGCGGTCGTCGAAGATCGTTTCGGCCGCCCGCGCGATCGCCAGCACGCCGAGCGCCAGCAGCAGCGCATGGACGAGCAGCATCGGACCGCGCATAGACCTCGCATTCGCCGCCGTCCCGCGCCTTGTGGTTGGCCTCGATGACGCAGTCGGCCGCCCGGCGGAACCGCGGATCGAGCTTGGTCACGGCGACGATCAGCGCCGGATAGAGCGGCGCGAAGAACAGGCCCGGCGGCGGGCGCTCCTTGGTGCTGTCGACGTCGTCGAACACGCCGTTGCTGAATACGCCGTGATGGTTGAGGTCGTAGGCGATGCTCAGATAGAAGGACTGGTCGAAGTCGCTCAGCCATTTCTCCGGCCGCGCCAGGATGGCCGCCGCCAGGGCGGCGAAGATCAGGATCCCGAATGCGATCCGGCCGCCGATGTTGCGCAGGCTGTGCATCGATTCGGACCATGGCACGCGATTGCGACGGGCGAAATCGGGCTGCGGCAATCGCGCCGTGACTGTCGCACTGCGTCGTATCGCACGCACTTCGGCACGTGATTGCGTACGCCGACCACCTTCTGCTTCGGCGCCGGCGCGCAGGGTAGAGTGGCGGTCCCCGCCACACAGACAAGCCCGCCCATGAACCGCAAGCGTCCCGAAGATCTCCGCAGCCACCGCTGGCTTGGCGTCAACGACATGCGCTCGTTCGGCCATCGCTCGCGCCTCAAGCAGTTCGGCTTCGACTCCGAGGACTGGAGCGGCAAGCCGGTGATCGGCATCATCAATACCTGGAGCGAGATCAACGCCTGCCACGCCCATCTGCGCGCCCGCGCCGAGAACGTCAAGCGCGGCATCCTGCAGGCCGGCGGCTTTCCGATGGAACTGCCGGCGATGTCGCTCGCCGAGCCGTTCGTGAAGCCGTCGACCATGCTCTATCGCAACTTCCTGGCGATGGAGGCGGAGGAACTGCTGCGCTGCCATCCGATCGACGGCGCGGTGCTGCTCGGCGGCTGCGACAAGACCACGCCCGGCCTGATCATGGGCGCGATCAGCATGGGCGTCCCGGCGATCTACGTGCCGGCCGGCCCGATGCTGCGCGGCAACTGGCACGGCCAGTATCTCGGCTCCGGCTCCGACGTCTGGAAATACTGGATGGAGAAGCAGCGCCGGCAACATCACCGACGCGCAGTGGGAGGAGATGGAGGGCGGCATCTCCCGCTCGTTCGGCACCTGCATGGTGATGGGCACCGCCGCCACCATGATGGCGATCACCGAGGCGCTCGGCCTGACGCTGCCCGGCGCATCCTCGATCCCGGCCGCCGATTCCGGCGCATCCGCGCATGTGCGCCGCCGCCGGCCGGCGCATCGTCGACATGGTGTGGGAGGACCTGACGCTCGACCGCATCCTGACGCCGGCCGCGTTCGACAACGCCATCAAGGTCCACATGGCGCTCGGCGGCTCGACCAATGCCATCATCCACGTGGTCGCGATGGCGCGCCGCGCCGGCCTCAAGCTCGACATGCAGCGCTTCGACGAGATTTCGCGCGACATCCCGGTGATCGCCAATATCCGCCCGTCGGGCAAATACCTGATGGAGGATTTCTTCTATGCCGGCGGCTTGCGCGCGCTGATGGATGCGCTCAAGGACCGGCTCGATCTGTCCTGCCTGACGGTGACCGGGCAGAGCGTGGGCGAGAACATCGCCGGTGCGGAGATCTACATGCCCGACGTCATCCATACGCTCGCCGATCCGATCTACGGCGAAGGCGCGACCGCGGTGCTCACCGGCAATCTGGCGCCGCGCGGCTGCGTGATGAAGCCGGCCGCCGCCGAGAAGCGCTTCCTCAAGCATCGCGGCAAGGCGATCGCGTTCGAGGACTACAACCACATGGCGCGCGAGGTCGAGCGCGACGATCTCGATGTCACGCCCGACCACGTGCTGGTGCTCAAGAATGCCGGCCCCAAGGGCGGCCCCGGCATGCCCGAATGGGGCATGCTGCCGATCCCGAAGAAGCTGGTGAAGGCCGGCGTGCGCGACATGGTGCGCATCTCCGACGGCCGCATGAGCGGCACGAGCTATGGCGCCTGCATCCTGCATGTCGCGCCCGAGAGCTTACGTCGGCGGGCCGCTCGCCTTCGTGCAGACCGGCGACGAGATCGAGGTCGATGTCGCCGCGCGCAGCATCCATCTCGCGGTGTCCGAAGAGGAACTCAACCGCCGCCGCGCCGCCTGGCAGGCGCCGCCGCCGCGCTATACCCGCGGCTACGGCGCGATGTTCTCGCAGCACATCGGCCAGGCCGACGAGGGCTGCGATTTCGATTTCCTGCAGGGCACCGCGCCGACCCGGAGCCGGAGATTCATTGACTGCGCGTTTCCCGACCGTACATGCGGCGTGGCGGCAGCTTGATCGGGGAGGGGCGTTCTGCTGATCTGGATTCAATGGCCGGCGACTGAGACTGGCCCTTCAAGGAGGCGAACCCATGCGTTCGACAGCGAGACGAAGCATTCTGGCCGCAGCCGTTGCGCGGCCTGTGCGCCGCCGGCATCAGCGGTCTTGCGCTGGCGCAGCAATATCCCGAACGCGGGGTCACGCTGATCGTGCCGTATGGCGCGGGCGGCGGCACCGACATCACGGCCCGTCTGCTGGCGAAGGATGTCGAAGGCGTGCTCGGCAAGCCGGTGACGGTGGAGAACCGTGCCGGCGGCGGCGGCTGGGTCGGCTGGGGCGCGCTCGCTGCCGCCGGCCCGACGGCTACATGCTCGGCTATCTCAATGTGCCGAGCATGTATGCCGGATATCTCGACCGCCAGTATAACCGCAAGGAGACGCTCGACAGCTTCACGCCGCTGATGAACCACGTCCTCGACTACAATATCTGGGCCGTGAAGGCGGACAGCCCGTTCAAGACCGTCAAGGACGTGATCGACGCCGCCAAGAAGGCGCCGGAAACGATCACCGTCACGGGATTCGGCGCGCGGCGGCGACGATCACATCGCGGCGCTCGGGAGTCGAAGCCGAGACCGGCACGAAATTCGTGATCGTGCATCATCGCAGCACCGCGGAAGGCAAGACCCAGGTGCTCGGCGGCCACGTGCAGGTGCTGGCGGCCAACATCAGCGAGGTCGCCGAGGAAGTCAAGGCCGGGCAAGTTCGTATTCTCGGCGTGATGTCGCCGGCGCGCTCGAAATTCCTGCCCAATGCGCCGACCTTCAAGGAGCAGGGCTTCAACCAGGTCTGGTCGGTATCGCGCGGCATTGCCGGCCCGGCGGGACTGCCAAAGGACGTGCAGGCGACGCTGACCGCCGCGCTGGAGAAGACGCTGACCTCGCGCGAGCATCAGCAGAAGGCCGAACAGCTCAGCCTCGAGCCGTCGGTGATCAAGGGCGACGCCTACCGCACCTTCCTCAAGGACAACGAGCAGAGCACCAAGAAGCTGATGGGCTGGTAATCCGTCGGCGGCTGCCTCGGTGCTCCCTCGTTCGTCTCGTTACTGCGTGGGCTCGTGGTTTGCCGTCCGCAGCGGCGTTCCCATTGCGCCTACGTGGGCCGTGGCATGCCGCCCGGTCGGTTGCCTGACGAGTGCCCAGCGGGCAGAGTGTCGTCCGGGTCTACGAAAAGGTCACCGCGCAGGATGAAGCGCGATCATCGAAGCCGAACGGGAGGAACGATGAAGCTCGTGAGTTTCTTGCAGGCCGGGCGAGGAGCGTCTCGGATTGCTGCACGGCGATCCTATCGTCGATCCGCTGCGCTGCGCAGAATGACCCGGCGCTGTTCGGCAACGCGCTCGCGTTCATCCGGTCCGGCGAGCGAGGCGATCAAGCAGCCGCGCGAGCGATCCTCGCAAACCCGCCGAAGCAGGCACTGATCGCGAGCGCGAGCATTACGCTGTGCGCGCCGCTTCGGCCCTCGACCATCCTGTGCAGCGGCAGCAACTATCACGACCACAACGCCGAGAAGGCGAACACGCCGATCAGCGGCAAGGAGCCGGAGTTCTTCGTCAAGACCGCCGACTGCGTGGTCGGTCCCGACGAGCCGATCGTGTACGACCAGCGGCTATCGAAGAAGATCGACTGCGAGGTCGAACTCGCGGTCGTCATCGGCAAGGCCGGCCGGCATATCCCGGTCGCGAGCGCGCTCGATCACGTGTTCGGCTACACCATCGTCAATGACGTGACCGCGCGCGACCGGCAGGTGCGGCGCACGCCCGAAGGCATGACCTGGTACGAACTGGGCAGCGGCAAGGCGTTCGATTCGAGCGCGCCGCTCGGCCCGTGCATCGTGACCGCCGACGAGATCGGCGATCCGCAGAGGCTCGCGCTCAAGTCGCGCGTCAACGGCGAACTGCGGCAGTCGAGCAGCACGTCCAACATGATCTGGACCTGCGCCGAGCTGATCCACTTCTTCTCGCGCAACTTCACGCTCAGGCCCGGCATGGTCATCATCACCGGCACGCCGGCCGGCACCGCCTGGTCGGCCGACAAGGAGCTTGGCGGCAAGGGCGTGACGCAGGCCGGGCTGGTGCCGGCGACCCGATATTGCCTGCCGGGCGACGTCGTCGAGTGCGAGATCGAAAAGATCGGCGTGCTGCGCAATCCGGTCGCCGAAGCCAGCGAAGCCGCGAGGTCGGTGCCGACCGCACGCCGAGTAACAGCCGAATAACAAAGAGGGACGAAATCGTCCCCGTGTTCATCAGGGAGGAGATCGCATGAGTATGGGCAGATGCCTGATTCGGCGCATCGGCGGTGCTCGCCGTTGCGCTGGCCGTCCCCGACGCCGGGCAGGCGCAAACCTGGCCGACGCGCAACATCACCATGATCGTGGCGTTCCCGCCCGGCGGACAGGCCGACCTGGCCGCACGGCCGGTCGCGGCGGCGCTGGAGAAGATCCTCGGCAAGCTCGGTCGTGGTCGACAATCGCGCCGGCGCAGGCGGCATGATCGGCAATGCCGCGGCGGCGCGCGCCGAGCCGGACGGCCACACGCTGCTGATGGCGCTGTCCTCGATGGTGTTCCTGCCGGAGGCCGAGCGGCTCTACGACCGCAAGCCGTCCTACGAGATGGACCAGCTCGTGCCGATTGCGCGCGTGCTGGCCGACCCGGGCGTGCTGGGCGTGCGCAAGGATTCGCCCTACAAGTCGGTCGCCGACCTCGTGGCCGACGCCAAGAAGCGGCCGGGCCAGATTTCGTTCAGTTCGTCCGGCAATTACGGCGCCTCGCACGTACCGTTCGAGATGTTCCAGCAGGCCGCCGGCATCAAGCTGCTGCACGTTCCCTATCGCGGCGGCGGGCCGGCGCTGACCGCGTTCATCGGCGCCCAGGTCGACATCACCGCGCAGGCGCCGGGCGTCATCAACCCGCATGCCCGCGACGGCAACGTCCGGCTGCTGGCGCATTGGGGCGGCAAGCCCACGCCGGAACTGGCCGGCATCCCGACCATGATCGATCTCGGCTACGCGGGCGTCGAGTACTACATCTGGGCCGGGCTGTTCGCCCCGAAGGGCACGCCCGAGCCGGTGGTCAACCGGCTGCGCGAAGCCATGCGCGAGGTCATGACCAGCCCGCAGGTCACGGCGATCTTCGAGAAGGCCGGCAGCCCGGCCGCCTACATGGATCAGCCGGAGTTCGCCGCGCTTCGTCGAGGCCGACGCCGCGCGGCTCATTCCGGTGGTGAAGAAAATCGGCAGACTGGACGAGAAATGAAAATCGGACTGTTCGATCACGTCGAGGCCGCCGACCGGCCGCTGGCGACGCTGTTCGACGAACGTCTCACCTTCGCCAAGGCCGCCGACGAGGCCGGCATCTACTGCCTGCACGTGGCCGAGCATCACGCCACCCCGCTCAACATGGTGCCGGTGCCGGGCGTCTATCTCGGCGCGGTGGCGCGCGCCACCAGGCGCATGCGGCTCGGTCCGCTGGTCTATCTGCTGCCGCTCTATTCGCCGCTGCGGCTGATCGAGGAAATCAGCATGCTCGATCACCTGAGCTACGGCCGGCTCGAGGTCGGGATCGGCCGCGGCGTCTCGCCGTTCGAGCTGAAGTACCACAAGGTCGAGCACGACGACTCGCGCGATATCTTCATCGACGCCTACAAGTGCCTGAGCGCCGGCCTGACCACCGACACGCTCAACTATTCGGGGCCGCACTACAAATACGAGAACGTGCCGATCGCGCTGCGGCCGCTGCAAAAGCCGCATCCGGCGTTCTGGTACGGCTCCTCGAACACCATCGGCTCGACCTGGGCGGGCGAGCACGGCATGCATTTCGTCAGCCTCGGCCCGACGCCGTTCGCCAAGACCAACATCGACGCGTTCCGCGAGGCGCTCGCCAAGCGCGGCGGGCCGGCGCAGCCCAAGGCCGAGTTTCCGGGCGGCACGGCGATCGGCGTGCAGCGGCACATCTTCGTGGCCGATACCGACGCGGAAGCCGAACCGCTTCGCCAAGCCGGCGATGGAACTGCACCTCGCGCAATTGAACTGGCTGCGCAGCCGCCACGGCGTGACCGGCCTGACCTCGCGGCTCAACGTGCCGCGCGGCGCGACGTTCGAGGACGGCGTTGCCGACGGCTCGGTGATCGCCGGCACCCCGCAGCGGGTGTATGAGGAATCGAGCGGCAGGTCGCTGAGCTTGGCGTCAACTATCTCCTCACCTATCTCTTCCTCGGCAACATGACGCTGCCGGACGCGCTGCGCTCGCTCGCGCTGTTCTCGACCGAGGTGATGCCGAAGCTCGCACGGCTTTGAGACCTCATCCTGAGGAGGCGCGTGTTCGAAGGATGGCGGCAGGCTTGCTGCCGACCTCCTCAGCATGAGGGCTGCCATGCGGCCGTGTAGCCGGGCCACCGGCCGCTTTTTCTTCGGCGAATTGTGCGAGATTTCCCCGAACCACGCGAGGTAACCACCATGACGCATGCCAGGGTCACCGGCGTCCGCAGCATCGAGCTCGGCGTTCGCGATCTCCATCAGTCGGCGGACTTCTACACCAAGATCTGGGCGCTCGAGGAGGTCTCCTCGGAAGGCGACTGCATCCATTTCCGCGCGACCGGCAGCGAGCACCATGTGCTCACCATCCGCGAGCGGCCGAAGCCGAGTCTGCTCGGGCGTGCACTTCGCCGCCACCGACCGCCTGGCGGTGGACCAGCTTCGCGCCAAGGCGGAAGGCTACGGCGTCAAGGTCGGGCGACGCCATGCAGCTTCCCGGCAGCGCGGGCGGCGGCTACGGCTTCCGCTTCGTCACGCCCGACGGCCTGCCGATGAGCATCTCGTCCGACGGCGTGCAGCATCCCGACGTCGTGCTCGACCGCTCGCGGCCGACCAAGATCAGCCACGTCGTGCTCAACAGCGCCGAGCACCGACGACCAGGTGCCGTTCTTCGTCGACGTGCTGGGCTTCAAGCTGTCCGACAGCTCGCACATGATGGAGTTCCTGCGCTGCAGCGCCGATCACCACAGCATGGCGATCTTCCGCAACAACGGCCCCTCGCTCAATCACGTCGCTTACGAGCTGCCGAACATCGACGGGCTGATGCGCGGCACCGGCCGTCTCAAGAAGAACGGCTTCGACATCGAGTGGGGCATCGGCCGCCACGGCCCGGGCAGCAACGTGTTCTCCTATTTCATCGAGCCGAACGGATTTGTCGCCGAGTACACCACCGAGCTCGATCAGCTCGACGACGCCACCCACGTGCCGCAGGGGCCGGAATACTGGGACAAGGTCTCGCCGACGCCGGACCGCTGGGGCACCGCCGGGCTGCCGTCGAACCGCATGCGCTTCGCCATGTCGGGCGGCATGTATCTCGGCGAGGAGCCGCCCGAGGGCGTGCGCTGCGAGGACGTCATCGGCCGCAAGCTCGGTTGATCCGCCTGAAGAATTCAGCAGTGCCGCTTGTGCGGTCTGCTCCCTCCCCGCTTGCGGGGGAGGGGTGGGGAGGGGGTGAACTTGCACGAGTTCTTCTGCGTGCCCCCTCCCTGACCCTCCCCCGCAAGCGGGGGAGGGGACGACGCGGCGCCACCGCGGCCACAACCACACAGTTCACATTGGCTTCGCATGAGCGACGACATCCCGTTCGACAAGACCTTCGATCTGCCGCCCGGGCAGGTCGACGAGGTCGTGCCCGGCGTGCGCCGCATCCTGTGCAACAATCCGAGCCCGTTCACCTACAAGGGCACGGTGTCCTACATCGTCGGGCGCGGCCGCGTCGCGATCATCGATCCGGGCCCGCTCGACGAGGCGCACATCGCGGCGCTGCTCGACGCGGTGCGCGGCGAGACCGTGACGCATATCTTCGTCACCCACACCCACCGCGACCATTCGCCGGCGGCCGCGCCCGTCAAGGCGCGCGACCGGCGCGCCGGTCTATGCCGAAGGGCCGCACCGCGCCGCGCGGACGCTCAATGTCGGCGAAGGCGCCGCGGCTCGATGCCAGCGGCGACACCGACTTCCGGCCCGATCACGCGCTTGCCGACGGCGAGGTCGTGTCGGGCGACGGCTGGGCGATGGAGGCGGTCACCACGCCCGGCCACACCGCCAATCACATGGCGTTCGCGCTGCGCGGCACGGAGCTGCTGTTCTCCGGCGACCACGTCATGGCCTGGTCGACGCCGGTGGTGGCGCCGCCGGACGGCGCGATGAGCGACTACATGGCGTCGCTCGAGAAGCTCGCGCGGCGCTCCGAGGCCGGTCTATCTGCCGGGCCACGGCGGCGCCGGTGCGCGACGCGCCGCGGTTCGTGCAGCACTACATCCGCCACCGCAAGGCGCGCGAGGCCTCGATCCTGCACCGGCTCGCCAAGGGCGAGGCCGACATCCCGGCGATCGTGCGCGCGATCTATATCGGGCTCGATCCGCGGCTCACCAAGGCGGCCGGACTTGTCGGTGCTCGCCCATCTCGAGGACCTGGTCGCGCGCGGCGAAGTCGTGACCGATGGCGCGCCGGCGATCGGCGGCACGCTACCGCTTGCGCTGATCGTCCTTCTTTTGGCGGTCGGCGCGCCCTTCTTGCGGCGGGCGGCGGCGCGCGGGCCGCGCCGGCTTCTGCTGCGCGATCGCGTCGTCGATCTCGTTCATCAGGCTGCGGATGCGCGCCGCGTTGGCGCCGAAATCGAAGCTGCCGTAGCGCGAGGAGGAGCGCATGTCGATGCGCGCGCCGTCGCCGTCGGCGCGGATGCGGACCACGACGTCGTCGCGGAAGCCCATGATCGGCGTGCGCGCGACCGCCTCGATGCGGCCCTCGCGGCGCGCCGCCTGCGGCGCGCGGGCATCGACGATGCGCCATTTGCGCTTGTTGATCACCGCGTAGGCGGCATCATAGGTCGCCTGCGGCGTGGCGTTGACGGTGAGCGGGCCGATGTCCGGATAGGCTCGCCGCTGCTGGTCGGCGGCATAAAGTCCCGCATAGGCGACCGGATTGGCGTCGCGCGGCCGCACCCGCGCCAGCGCCTCGTAGCGCGGCGGATCGAGCGGGTCGGTGGTGATGTCGTAGATCAACGGCAGCTTGTAGGCCCGGATGCCGAGATAGGCCGGATAGGCGAGGAGCAGCGAGCGAAATCGCCATCGCCGCGAGCGCGGCGCCCATGCCGGCGCGGCCCTCCATCCAGATCACCACGAACGCCGCGAACGACAGCAGCAGCGCGATGCCGGCGATCGCCAGCGCGCCCGCGAAGGTCGCCGATCGCCGGCATGTTCTCGAGCAGTCCAGATCGCACGATGATGATCGCGAGGAATGCGGCCACGAGCGCGAAGAACGCCGTGCGGCGCGCCCAGATGGCGAGCTGCGAGGTCGGCTCTTCGTGGACGTATCGGCGCGCCATCCGCGACCCTTACTCTGGCTTGGCCGAGCAGATGCGCTTGAGCGCCGCCCATTCGGCTGGATCGAGCAGCGGCCGCGTCGGGGTCCGAGCCGGCCAGCGCATTGATGGCGGCGACGCGGCTCGGCGTATCGGGATGGTCGAGCAGCAGCTTCGGTCCGGGATGCGTGGTCCCGGCGATCCGCGGTCAGCATGGTGCCAAGCGCGCGCGGGTCGCCGCCGATCTTGCGCATCAAGCGCCACGCCGTAGCCGTCGGCCGCGGTCTCGACCTCGCGCGAGTAGCTGGTCTGCAGGATGGTCTTGGCGGCGAAGATCACCGCGCCGCCGCCGACGAAATCGCCGAGCAGCATGCCGAACAGGAACGACAGGCCGGCGCCCTCCAGCACCGATGCGGTTGCCGTCGCGGTGGGCGACATGCCCGATCTCGTGCGCCAGCACGCCGGCAAGCTCGTCCGACGGTCTCGGCACTTTCGATCAGGCCCTGGAAGACATAGATGCGGCCGCCCGGGCAGGGCGAAGGCATTGGCTTCGCCTCGGCGCACCACGGCCGGGGCGAGCGGTAAGGGGAGGGCGGCTGCCGCCTCGAGTTGGCCCATGAGCTTGTCGAATGCCGCGCGTCCCGGCTTTTCGCCCTCGTTATTTCCGCATTCGAATGCGGCACCCGCGTGGCGGGTATCGAGCGTGCGGCGAACCTGCGCGTCGAGCGCGGCCCCGAACTTGCGCTCGAGCCGAATAGGGCACCAGCGGCGCGAGCCGGTTGGCGATCTCCGGCACGCCGAAGACTGCCACCAGCATCAGCGATACGGTCGCCGCAATGCTCCAGCCGATCACTTTGGCGCGGTCGCGACGTTCCACCCGGCCGCTGCGGTCGATCGGCGTCGACAACTCGTCGATCGCCGTGGCCAGTCGCGGATCGCGGACCTCAAGCCGCGCCAGGATCGGGTTCCCGGTCTTGCCCAGTCGCAGCATGCCTTCCGGCGCCGATCGGCTCTCGATCTCGTCGTAGCGCCATTCGGCCAGCAATTGGTTGTCGGCGTCGCGCACGCGCAACGTGGTGGCGCCGAGTTCGACGTCGACCGGCCGCCGCGTGGCGGTCATGCCGTCGAAGAATGTCGCGGTGCCGGCTGCAACCATCGTGCGTCAGATCCCGCCTACGTTCAGCGCATCGGCCAAGCCCTCGCCGACCGGGGAGCTCGGCTCGCCGGCGGCGGATACCCGGTTCAGCGAAGCGATATTCGTGAGGTCGAGCGATTCGACCACGCAGCGCCAGACGCCGAGCTTCACGGTCGCCTGATAGATCGTCGAGTAGCCGAGCGCCATCGACACGTACAGGCCAATCGCCGCCGCAGTGGCGAAAATCTCGCCGAAGATCGACGTGCTGTCGCCGACCACGGCGCCGACCACGATCGCGCCGATGAAGCCCACCACGATGGCGACGAGCGTGAACAGGAAGGCGTACCAGAGGAAGCGCAGATAGATGCCGAAAATCTGCCCGGTGCGCAGTCGCGACGTCACCGTGATGTCGCCGAACCGCAGCCCGGATGCCCACCATCGCAGCAACATCGCGTGAAAGATCGGATACAGGATCAGCAGCGAGAGCACGAGCCAGATCAAAGTCAGGAACAGGTAGAGTGTCGCGGCGGCGATGCCGCTTGCGACCAGCGACGTCATCAGCGCTTCGCTGCCGAGGCCGCCAAGCTCGGCGAGCATCGTCCAGTCGATGCTGCCGAGGGTCGCGACCAGTCCCGACGGTGAGCGGCACGACGGCGAGCATCCACAGCACGATGCCGCGCAGCAGCAGCCGCGATGCGCTGCCCTCGAACCGGCCGGGCAGGTCGCCGAAGAAGGTGTTGCGCATCTTGAATCGTTCGAGCCGCGCCTGCGCGGCCGGGAACGCGAGGCCGAGCGTCAGAATCGTCAGCGTCCACCAGAACAGCGCGCAGATCGCATAGCGCCAGGCCGAGCCGGTCTGGTGAAAGCGGATGCCGCGCAGGATCGTGCGGGTCAGGCGGTAGCGGCGCGCGCGGTAGACCGCGTAGTGGCCGAGCAATGTCAGCAGCACGAAGCTCAGAACGCCGGACGTTTCGCCGATCATGCCGCCGCCGAGCGCGACGATGAAGAACATCGAATAGAGCGGCACCAGGATGGCGAGCGCCATCAGGAAGCCGAGCAGCAGTTCGCCGGCGGTGCCGGTGTATTCGAAGCTGTCGCCCGACAGTTCGGTTTCCGACCACAGGAAGCGGCGGATGTCGGTGGCGAGCCAGAACCGGTAGATGCCGAGCGTGAACATCAGCAGCACGGCGCCGCGAATCAGCAGCCGCCAGTAGCTGCGGCCGTCGCCGAAAAAGCGAACGGGTCCGCCCGCGGGCGCGGCGATCGGTGCTGGCGCCGGCGGAACGGCCGCTTCGAGCGTGGACATGGGTGGCCTTCAGGCAATCGAGCAGGCGGCACCATACCGCATCGCCAGATGTGGATGCGAGGGTGAGGTGCTGGGTTGATGGCTCAAGCCGCGATAGCGGTGCGCTCCCTCCCCCGCTTGCGGGGGAGGGGTGGGGAGGGGGTGAGCTTGCGCGAGCGTGCCAGTGTGCCCCCTCCCTGATCCTCCCCCGCCAGCGGGGAGGGACATTGTGGCGAGAGCGGTGGATGGAAGTGGTGAGAGTTACGAGGGCGGCGCAGGCACTACGCGCCATTAAGCCGCCACGCCTGGCAGGACGTAGTCCTTGAACCGGCTGCGCAGTTCCGTCTTCAGAATTTTGCCGGTCGCGGTGTGAGGAATTTCGTCGACGAACGCGACATCGTCCGGCAGCCACCAGTTGGCGATCTTGCCGCGCATGAAGCCGAGGATATCCTCCCGGGACGCGGTCTGGTCCTTCTTCAGCACCACCACCAGCAGCGGCCGCTCGTCCCATTTGGGATGGCGCACGCCGATCACCGCCGCTTCTGCCACCTTCGGATGGCCGACCGCCAGGTTCTCCAGGTCGATCGACGAAATCCATTCGCCGCCCGACTTGATCACGTCCTTGGCGCGGTCGGTGATCTGCATGTAGCCGTAGCGGTCGATGGTCGATACGTCGCCGGTATCGAAGAAGCCGTCGCGGTCGAGAATCTCGACGTCGTCCTCCTTGTAATAGGCGCGCGCCACCGCGGCGCCGCGTACCTTGAGCCGTCCGAAGGTCTTGCCGTCGCGCGGCAGCTCCTTGCCGGCGTCGTCGGTGATCTTCATCTCCACGCCGAACGGCGGGTGGCCCTGCTTCATCTGTACGTCGAGGCGCTCTTCGGTGCCGAGCTTGGCGTATTCCGGCTTGAGCGAGCCGAGCGAGCCGAGCGGGCTCATCTCGGTCATGCCCCAGGCGTGGCAGACCTCGACGCCGTAGGTCTCCTGGAAAGCTTTGGTCATGGCGCGCGGGCAGGCCGAGCCGCCGATCACCACCTTCCGCAGATGCGGCAGCTTGGCGCCGGTCGCTTCCAGATGCTGCAGCAGCATCAGCCAGACCGTCGGCACCGCGGCCGAGAACGTCACCCGGTAGTCGCTCAGCAGTTCGTAGATCGAGGGGCCGTCGAGCTTGGCGCCCGGCATCACCAGCGTCGCGCCGGTCATCGGCGAGGTGAGCGCCAGCCCCCAGCAGTTGGCGTGGAACATCGGCACGACCGGCAACACCACGTCGCGGCAGGCGACGCCCATGGCGTCGGGCGCCATCGCCATCATGGAATGCAGTACGTTGGAGCGGTGCGAGTAGATGACGCCCTTCGGATGGCCGGTGGTGCCGGAGGTGTAGCACATGCCGGCGGCGGTCTTCTCGTCGAAGTTCTTCCAGGCGAAATCGCCGTCGACTTCGCCGATCCATTCCTCGTACGGCACCGCGTTCTTGAGCGATGTCGCCGGCATATGGGCGGCGTCGGTCAGCACGATATAGCGCTCGATCGAAGGCAGCCGGTCGGCGAGCTTCTCCAGCAGCGGCAGGAAGGTGAGGTCGACCATCATCACGCGGTCCTCGGCGTGATTGATGATCCAGACGATCTGCTCGGGGAACAGCCGCGGGTTGACGGTGTGGTAGATCGCGCCGATCCCCATGATGCCGTACCACGCTTCGAGGTGGCGCCAGGTGTTCCAGGCCAGCGTCGCGACCCGGTCGCCGAGCTTGATGCCGTCCCGCTCGAGCCGTTGCGCGACTTTGAGGGCGCGGGCGCGAAGCGTGGCGTAGTTCGTGGTGTGGATCGGCCCTTCCACCGACCGCGAGATGACCGCGCGTTCGCCGTGGTTGGCCGCCGCATGGTCGATCACGCGATGGCACAGCAGCGGCCAGTCCTGCATCAGCCCAAGCATGGCAATTTCCTCGGTGACGGTTGTTGGCAGGCTTTTGACGAAGACTAACGGCGGGCTTGGCCGCGTTCAACCAACGCGACCGGCCCGGCCCGGATAAGCTACGGCCAAAGCTTCGGGAAGTTGCAGCGATTTCGAGGTTTCAGTGACCCGCGCCGTCGCGGCGCTGGGCGGCCAGCATCGGCCGCAGGACTTCGACCATGCGGCCGGCCGGGGTGCCGGGCGGGAAGAAGCCGGCGTAGCGGCCGTCCCGGTCGATCAAATAGACCACGCCGGAATGATCGACCTGCGTGGCCTCGCCGGCGGGCTTGGCGTAGTAGACCTTGTAGGCGAGGGCGAGCCGCTTGATCGCGCTCGGGTCGCCGGTCAGGCCGATCAGCCGCGGGTGGAACAGCGCCACATAGCCCCGCAACTGCTCAGGCGTATCCTTCTCGGGGTCGACGGTGATGAACAGCGGCTGCACCACATCGCCGGCGGGTCCGAGCTGATCGACCGCACCGGCCATCGATTGCAGGTCGATCGGGCAAATGTCCGAGCAGAACGTGAAGCCGAAATAGATCAGCAGGAGCTGGCCGCGAAAGTCGGTATCGGCGCGAGGCGTGCCGGTGTGATCGGTGAGCGCGAACGGACCGCCGACCGGTTCGCGGTTCCACATCAGGGCGTCCATCAGTTCGGCGGAGGATCGCCCCGGCGGATCGGCCGGCGCGGCCTGCGGCCACAGCAGCCAGCCGGCGACGCCGCCGGCTGCGATGCCGGCGGCGAGCGCGAGTGCCATCGGCCGCCTGGTCACAGGCCGTACCCGGAGACGCGGCCGCCGGTCACGCGCCGAAGCTGAGGCGCGCGCCGGTCGACGGCACGATCAGCTTGTCCGGCATGGTCTCGCGGATCGCGCGGGCGAAGTTGTCGCCGCTGCAATGCATCGGAACGATCACGTCCGGATTGAGCGCCTTGATCTCGTCGATGACGAGCTTGAGTTGCGGAT
This sequence comes from uncultured Alphaproteobacteria bacterium, assembly GCA_963807865.1. GTDB lineage: Bacteria > Pseudomonadota > Alphaproteobacteria > Rhizobiales > Xanthobacteraceae > VAZQ01. The sequence goes on from CAWEDK010000020.1 coordinate 214,221, forward strand.
CGGCGGTGGCGCCGAGATGGAAACCGCCGACCAGAGCGTGAACCTTCTGCACGCCGGAGACCTCCTGCGCCTGCTTTGCGGAGTTGACTATCCCGACATGGCCGCAGGAGCTCAGCACGACGAGTCCGCGATCTTTTACGTTAAAGCAGGTAGCGTGCTCGTGATAATGCTGATCATCGACGATTTTGCCGAGTTGCTCCGCCGGCGCGAAGTGCGAAGCATTGCAGCCGAATCCGTCCTTCATGGCGTATTCGACGCGGGCGCCGCCCGTGACTTTCTCGATGGTCTGGCGCTTGATCTGGCCGGTGGTGAAGGCATGGTCGGCGATCACCGCCGGCGTTTCGGCCAGCACGGTCTTGACGTTGCGCGCCGCAAGCTCGCGCCGGTCGAGCGTTCCCCATTGGCTGAGACCTGGCTCGCCCTGCACCGCCATCCCTTGCACGGCCAGCACCTGGTGCCGGGTGCAGAAATTATCCTCGCCGCCTACGTAGAGCGTGAGATCGGGCTGCATGACGCTGCGGAACTTATCGAGGAAACCGAGTAGTCCGCCGAAATGGTCGTAGTGTCCATGGCTGACGACCAGTGCATTAATCTTCCGGGGATCGACGCCGAGCAACTCCGCGTTATTGAGAAGTGCGGTCGGCGTATAGCCGAAGTCGAGCATGACGCTGCGCTGTTCGGCGGCACGCTGCAATTCGATGAAGAGCGAGAGCCCCCACTCGTTGTGGATCGCGCGGCGATAGTCGGATTCGCGCGGCGGCCGTTCGATCTTCACGCCCTTCACCTCGCCAGGGCGCAGGAACAGGTTGTACGCGCCGTCGATCAGGACTCGAACCGATACGCGGTCTACAACCGGCGCCTGGATCGGCGCCGCGCTGGCGATCTCCACACAGGAAAGGCCGGCGGCCGACGTCGCGGCGAGCGCGGCAGACGCCTTGAGGAAATCCCGTCGCTTGATGTCCATCATGAAAGCCTCCGGTCAGGGCAACTGCAAGACGGACGAAGCATGGTCCCGGGTGACCGGGTTGTCCATTCCGAAAGATGTTTGCGTTGCAGCACGGCTTTATCCAAATCGGCTCAACCGGAAACGGGATATGTCGTGCGGCGTCGTCCCCTCGAGCGCGAGCCCGCAGAGGATTTCGCCGATCACCGGCGCGAACTTGAAGCCGTGGCCCGAGCATGGCGATGCCACGATGATGTTCTCGGCTCCCGGCAGGCGATCGACGATGAAATCGCCGTCCGGGGTCATGGTGTAGAGGCAGGTGCGGGCGTCGGTCATTGCGCCGTTCGCCGAGGGCAAATAGTCGGCGACAAGTGCGCGGATCTGCGCTTCGTCATCGGCCGACACGGTTCGATCGCAGGTTTCGGGATCGACCGTCTCGTCGCGGTGGTGATGCTTGGCGACCTTCACGCCGAGTCCGCCGTCCGGCGGAACACCGTAATGCACGCCGTGACGGCTCTCGACCAGGAACACCGGGAAGCAGCCGGGCGCGAACAGCGTTTCGTCCGTCGGTGCGAACCATGCCGTGACCTGACGCGTCACCCGCAGCGGCAATCCTGCGATCAGCGTCGACATCCACGGCCCGGCGGCGACGATCGCGTGCCGCGCGGTGAAGACCTCGCGATCGGTTACGACCCGTACGCCGCCGGCGAACGGCTCGAGCGCCCTCACCGTCTCGCCGCCACGGATCTCGGCGCCGGCGGCCGCCGCCAGCGCAACGAACGCCGCGATCGCGGGCTCGACTTCGAGAAACCCGCCGTCCGGCTGCACGACGCCGACGACGTCGCGCGGCAGCACGAAAGCCGAATAGCGCGCCATCAGCTCGCTGGCGTCGAGCACCTCGTGGCGCAGTCCGTGGCGTTGCGCTGAGGCGAGGGTGCCGCGCACGAGAATGCCGTCGGGCGGCCCGATCTCGGCGATGCCGGTCACGTGCAGCAGTGGCCGGCCGGCAGCGGTCTCGGTCTCCCGCCAGAGTTCGTAGGCGCGGCGCACCAGCGGCACGTAGGAGGGGTGCTCGAAATAGCCGAGGCGGATGACGCGGGTGAGGCCGTGCGAGGAGCCGCGGTCGTGCCCCGGCTGGTAGCGGTCGAGCCCCAGAACGCGCGCGCCCGCGGCCGCGAGGCGATGGAGCGCGGCGCAGCCGGTCGCCCCCAGTCCGCACACCATGACGTCGAAATGAGCCATGAACTTGCCTTAGGTCAAGGCAAGTTTACACAGCCTGCGATCGCTTGCGTGCGGCAAAGCAGGTCATGCTCCGCCAAAGCCTGCGTACCCGCCGGCGCCGAAGAAGGCGGCTGCTGCGCTCAGGAGGCCTTCGCTGCCGGCGGCTCGTTCGGCTGGTAGAACACCATGCCCGACGTTGGCTCGACCCAGGCAAGATAGTCGTTGACCGCCTTGACGCCGGGAACGTTCTCGGCTGCGACCTTGATCGCCTGCCGCTCGCGTTCGTCGGTGATCGAACCCCACAGTTCGACCACGCCGTTGCGCACCACGATGTCGATTAGCGCGACCGGCGCCCACGACTGACGCGCGAGCTCGGCCGTGAGCTGCTCGCGGATGGCTTGGTCGGCGGCCAGCGCCGGCTTCACTTCGCGTGCCACACCCGCCAGCGCATGCAGCAGATTGGCGCGGCTGACGATGCCGACAACGGCCTGTCCGCGCACGACCGGCACGCGCTTGATCCGCCGTTTCTCCATCAGTTTCACGACCTCATCGAGCGAGGTGTCTTCGGTCACCGTCAACGGATCGGCTGTCATCACGTCGGACACTTTGCGGCCGTGCGTGCGGGTGTATTCGTCGGCGAGACGGCCCGGCCCGACAAGAAATTCAAGCCAGCGGGGACGCTTGCGTTCCGTGCCGGTTTCGGCGCGCCGGAGCAGATCACCCTCGGTCACCACGCCGCTCAGCCGCCCGTCCTTGTCGACGACCGGCAGCCCGCTGATATGCCGCTGCAACATGATCCGGATCGCTTGCGTGACGCTGCTGTCGGGCTCAACCGACACGACCGGAGAGGTCATGATATCCTTGACTTGCATGGGCGGTGCTCCCGTTCGATCACCAAACTGTCCGATCCAACCTTGTGGGCGGAACCGTTACCAAGCGATCGGTGCGTCCGACATCCAGATGTTCACCCTAAGTAAGTGTCCTGAGGCATAAGCACCCGGCACTGCTATCTTGAGCGAGTGTTCGTGCTCGAGGCATTGAGATACATCAATGCGCACACGCCGCCATTGGTTTGTCTTCGCAAATGCCGGGCATTGCCGAACTGCGAACGAGAGGACCAGGTGTCGTGACCAAGCCCATTCCCGACAAGGCCGAGATCGCGATCGAGTATCCCAACAAATTTTATATCGGAACCTTCGAGCGCACCGCGCGGTTCGGCGCCCATCTCGACAAGGCCGGGGTGTCGCTCACACTGGAGCGCACCGGCGACCCAGCCGAGAAGAAGGCGGTACGCATGCACTTCCATTATTCGCTATTCGCCGACATCCTGAAAGAACTGGCGAAGACCGCTTCCGCCATGCCGCGCCACGACGAGGCGCACCGCGAGGCAGTACGTGACGGCGCGCGGGCGCTGTATGAGGCGCTCGCGGTTCCCGCCGCCACCGCCGCCCAAGCAGGCGAACTGACGCCGGACGAGGAGGTCCTGCTGCTTCACATCTTGGAGTAAGCGGAGGCCGCTCTTGGAGTGAGTTGTGGCCGCGTATTTTCACCACATTCGCCCCTCAGACGCGGAAGCGTCTTCTTGTGGCGCGTCGTCACGATGACGGAACGTCCGCACGCCGAGGGCCGGCCGACCGATGTCGCTTAGGTTCGAACTCGCCTACCTGTTCCGCTATGCGCCCTGGGATCGCTGGCAGGGAAAGCCATTGCGTCGCCTGCGGGAGCTTCTGGAAGGGCCGCAGGCGCCACGCCCGGGCCGCGCGCTCGACGTCGGTTGCGGCATGGGGCGCGGCTCGATCTACCTCGCGCAGCTTGGATGGCAGGTCGCCGGCATCGACGCGGTCGAACGCGCGCTGAAGGTCGCGCGCCTGCGCGCCGAGCGTGCGGGCGTGAAAGTTGAATTCGTGCACGGCGACGTCACCCAGATCGAGCGTGCCGGCATCCGCGGCCCGTTCGATCTGTTTCTCGATCTCGGCTGTTTCCATATCTTGTCGGACGACGAGCGCCGTCATTACGGTGAAAGCATCGCGCGGGTTGCCGGCGCGGAGGCGCAAGTGATCTTGTTCGCGTTCGGCCCCAACAAGCTTCTGATCGGCCCGCGCGGCGCTGAGCGCACCGATATCGAGCGCTGGCTGGCGCCGTACTGGGCCATCGTCTGGAGCGCGCCAGACAGCGACGTGCCGTATCGCGTTCCGCGCGGTGCTACAGCGACCTGGTACCGGCTGCAGCGTACTTCGGCGCCGGTCGCGTCATTCTGACGACTGGCGTCAAGCATTAGCCGGGCGGCAAGTGCGTCCGGTCGAAGCCGAGCCACGAACAAACGGCTAGCCATAACGCGCGGGCCGAGGAAACCGGGGCACCTGGGGTCACGGTGACGTGGGAACCGCCGCCCTGCGAGTTTCCCATGGCGTGTCGGCTTTGGAGAATCGCCCAATCGAACGGATGCCACTCGCGCCATACCCGTTCGGCTTCTTCCTCCAGCAGGCCGCCGATGATCTCGGGCGGTGCGCCAAACACTTCCGGCAGCGCATCGGAGAGTTCGGCGTCACCCAGGATGTTCCACTTCGAGCAGCCACCCATCACCGGCGAGGCGATGCTGTAGACCACGCGCCTGATCCCGGTCTCTCGGATGCAGAACGCGCACATCGCGCACGGCTCGACGTTGGAATAGATCGCGCAATGCGCCAGCTTGGCGGTCCCCAGCGTGTGCTGCGCTTCCGAGATCGCGATCATTTCGGCGTGCCTGGTGATGTCGCCGTCGCGCGCCGCTCGCGTCGTCGTTTCGGCGACGATGCGGTCGCCGTCGCAGATGATGCAGGCGAATGGATTCTCGCCGCGGCGTGTTGCCTGTCGTGACAACTCGATGCAGCGTCTGAGCATCTGCGTATCGAGTGGGGCGGTGGCATGCATCTTATTGCTGCGGTCGCGACTACGTCCGCGCCAGGTGCTCGGCAAGCCGGTCGAAGGTACTGTTCCAGCCGCCGTTGTGTCCGTCGCGTTCGCCGTCGGATTGGAAGGGTGTCTGACGCAGCGTCATGCGGGTCCGGCCGCCAAGATCGGCGAACGTCACCGTCACCAGCGTCTCCAGGCCGCGCTCGCCTTCCTCCTCCCACGCGAAGGTGAACACCAGCCGCTCGGGCGGCACCACTTCGCGGAACACGCCGCCGTGCCAGAGATCGTTGCCGGTTTCGGTCGAGCGCAGGCAGTGCCGCCACGCGCCGCCCGGCCGCACGTCCATCTTGACCAGTCGTGCCGGGTGGTGGCGCGGTCCCCACCACTGCGCGGCATGCTTGGGGTCGATCCAGGCCTCGTAGACCAGCTCTCGCGGAGCGTTGAACTCGCGCGTGACGACGAGTTCGCGCTGCGCCGGTTCGGCTGTCGAACGGGTTTCCGCGGCCATACCTTGTCTCCTCCGCCGGCGTTACGCAGCCGTGCGAGCGGCGTCGCGATTATTTTTCGGCCACCGTCTTCAGGTTGCTCAGGCCTTCCTCGAAATCCTTGCCGATCATATTGTCGAAATTCATGAAGACCTGCATCACTTTCGAGATGAATGGCGCCGGCCCGTACATCCCCCAGGTCACGCGCGTCATGTCGCCCTGCGGCGCCATCGTGAACACTGCCGTATTGTGGCCTTCGAACGGCTTGATGAAATCGAGCTTGATGACGATCTTGGATGGCGGCGTGGTCTCGATGATCTCCATCCGGCCCTTGCCGACATTCTTGTTGCCGTCCCACTCATAGACCGCGCCCTTGCCGCTTTCGGCACCGCCGAAGCTGCGCTGCATGTCCGGATCGCGTTTCTCGTAGGGCGACCAGGCCCGCCAGCCGCGCAGATCGTTGATGAGGGCATAGATGCGGTCGGGCGGCGCTTTGATGTCGCGCGAGCGCTCGACACGGAACGAGTCCGGCTTGGTGGTCGCATAGGCGGCGATCGCCGCGACCGCGATCAGCAGAACGATCGCAATGATACCGAGGATTTTGAGCACTGAGATGTCCATGATGTCGGCTGTATCGCGAGGGGATGCGGTTGGCTCGCGTGCGGGTGCGGCTGGGGACTGCCTGGTCGCACCCCGGGCGGGCGGCGAAAAGATGTTCGTCGTCTGGTCCGCCGGCTCAGGCTTCGACAAGGCTCTTGAAGCCGCCATAGATCATCCGCCGGGCGTCGAACGGCATGTCCTTCGGGTTCATCATCTTCGCCAGGCGCTCGTCCTTCAGCACTTTGCCGAGCACGCGGTCGCGATGCGCGCGCGACTTGTAGACGATGTACGAGAACACCACCGTCTCGGTCGGCTTGAGCTTGACGCTACGCGGGAACGACGTCCATTTGCCGACCTTCACGTCGTCCGCGACGGTCTCGCGGAACTCCAGCGCACCGTGCTCACGCCAGACCTTGCCGGCCTTCCTGGCCAGGGTGCGATAGTCGTTCAGTTTCTTTTTCGGCACCGGCACGACAAATCCATCGATATACGCCATGTGAAATCTCCTATGTGGGAATGGTGGAGGCGGCCGGGTTCGACCCGGCCGCACATTGTCAGCCCCTTGCCGCCTTGGCCAGATAATTGACAAGTTGATCCAGAGTTCCGGTCCAGCCCTGCTGCATGCTGCCGTGACCCTCGTCGAACGTCTTGCGCTCTTCGGCGGTGGCGTCGTGCGGCACCCAGCGGATCGTGACCTTGGTCTTCCCGCCCGGCTGTTCCTCGAACGTGAAGGTGGAGAGCATCTCCAGCGGCCAGGACGAATGCATGGGGTGACGCATCGTGCCGCCCGCTTCGTCCGAAAACGAGTTGATGAACACGATGCGTTCCTGCGGCACGATTTCGCGGAACACGAACTTGCCCCATATGTCGGAGCCGTCCGGGGCCTTCATGCCGTAGAGGTAGGTACCACCAGGACGCAGGTCCATCTTGGAAACGATGACCGAGAAGCCTTTCGGTCCCCACCATTGCCGCATGCGTTCCGGCTCGGTGAAGGCCTGCCACACCAGATTACGCGGCGCGTCGAACACCCGCGAGATGACAAAGTCTGGACGCGTGGCGGTTTGTGTCGATGTGCTGGCGGTGCTCATGGGTTCTTCGGCCCCGCGACGATCATCCAGCCGATGCCGAATTTGTCGGCGAGCATGCCGAACCGATCGGCGAAGAACGTCTCGATGAGCGGTTGCTGAACCGTTCCGCCGTCGGACAGCGCCTTGAACATCCGCTCGCCGTCGGCGGGATTCTTAGCGTCGAGGGAGAGTGCGAAGCCCTTGAATTCCGCTTTGCCGGGCTCGCAGCCGTCCGACATCATCACCGGCGCGCCGTTGATGGTGACGCAGGCGTGCATAACCCGGTTCTCGCTGCCCGGTGGCGGCGTGTAGCCGTCCTGGGGCGGTGCGTCCTTGAAACGCATCATCATGCCGACTTCGGCGCCCAGGTGCTTCTTGTAGAAGTCGATCGCTTCTTCGCAACGGCCGTCGAGGAAGAGATAAGGAGTTACCGCCATGACATTGTCCTTTCCGGGTTGATGGAACGCGAAGTGAGGAAGTAATGCGTCAGCCGGCCTGGGCCTGCCGCAAGGCCGAGATGTCGATCTTGCCCATTTGCAACATCGCCTTCATGACACGCCCGGCTTTCTGCTTGTCGTCGTCGAGCAGCATTTCGATCAGGGCTTTCGGAACCACCTGCCAGGACAAGCCGAACTTGTCCTTCAGCCAGCCGCACGGCCCTCCCGATCCGCCTTCTGACAGCCGGCGCCAGAAGTGGTCGACCTCTTCCTGGGTGTCGCAGTGGATCTGGAACGAAATCGCCTCGTCGAACGTGAATTGTGGTCCGCCGTTCAGCGCAACCAAGCGCATGCCGTCAAGCTCGAAGTCGACGGTCATCACGCTGCCAGCCTGCTTGCCGTGGATTTCCGTTCCTTCGTTGCAATAGCGGCTCACCTTGCCGATCTTGGAATTCTTGAAGATCGACACGTAGTGGTTGGCCGCGGCCTCGGCCTGCGTATCGAACCACAAGCAAGGCATGATCTTCGATGAGACGATCGGCACGTTGTCCTCCTGCGATGATGGTGTTGTGGTCAGCCGGTTCGCGCGGCCAGAAATTCGGCGAGACGCGACAGCGTTTGAGCCGCGCCCTTGTCGGCGCCGTAGTCACGGATCACGCGGTCGCGGGCGGCGGCCGACGGGAACTGCGCCAGCAAGGTGAGCCGGGTCCGGCCGCCGATATCCTCGAACGTCACCGTGGTGTTGAATTGCGCCGGCTCTTTGTCGTCACCGTGACGGTATGTCAGCCGCTCGGGCCGCACGATTTCGTCGAAGGTAATGCGGTTCGGATAGTCGGTCCCGTCCGGCCCATGCATCATGAAGCGCCAGGTTCCACCGGGCCGCAGATCATAGGCGCTGGTCGTGGTGGTGAAACCGTCCGGGCCCCACCATTGCCCCAGGTGCGCCGGGTCCGTCCATGCGGCCCAGACCAGATCGCGCGGCGCATCGAACACGCGCGTCGTCACGATGACGCACGGGTCCTGCTCCAGGTCGATGCTGCTACTTCCGGCGGCCACGCTTGGGCTCCTTCGCTTGCAGCTCCTGCAGGTAAATCTCCAGGCGGTCGAAACGCTCCTCCCACAGCCGGCGATAATCTTCGAGCCAGTTGTCCACGCCCTTGAGCGCGTTGACCTCGATCCGGCACGGCCGCCACTGCGCCTCGCGTCCGCGCGTGATCAGCCCCGCGCGTTCCAGCACCTTGAGGTGTTTCGAGATCGCCGGGAGGCTCATCTCGAACGGTTCGGCGAGTTTGGAGACCGACGCATCGCCCAAGGCGAGCTGCGCCAGGATGGCGCGGCGAGTCGGATCGGCGAGCGCGGCGAAGGTCGTGCTGAGGCGGTCGGTGGACATGATAAACCAGTCGGTTAATTAACCGATCGGTTTACTACGCGACGTGCCGCCGCAAGTCAAGCGTCCTGGGACGACGTTTCAAAACCGCATGGAAGAGACGGGAAGACGAGGTTCCGTGTCCGGAACCTCGTCGAGCAAGCCGGGAAGTGGCGGGAAAGTCGCCGAAGAACGCCGCTGGCCCGCGTCACTGACGCGGCGGGCTCTCCGCGCGCGGGCTGTCCTGACGGAAATAGACGTCGACCTTCATGCCGACCGCCAGTGGCCCGGGTTCGGTCAGCGACACCAGAACTTCGACCACATCGACGTCCGTGACGTTGCGCTGGCCGCGCGAATTGCGGCCCTGCTCGACCAGCGGCGCGATGAACGACACGGTGCCGGCGAATTCGCGCCCGCGGAAGGCGGCGGGCCGCACCATGACCTGCTGCCCGACCTTGATTTCTCCGAAATCCCGCTCGTCGAGTTCGGCCCGCACGCGAAGCCCCGAAATGTCGCCGAGGACGATCAGCGGCTGCGACCCCGACGGCGAAGCGAGTTCGCCGGGCCTGGCATTCAGTTGCAGAATGGTGCCGTCGATCGGCGCCCGGATGGTCATCTTCTCCAGGCCGGCTTCGGTGGCCAGCAGTTCGGTGCGTGCGATATTGAGCTGGCCTTCGGCCGAGCTCGGAAACGGCGTGGCATTGTCGTTCTCGACGCGCCGCAGTTCGGCCTTGAGCTGCTTGAGCCGGTCCTGCGCGCGCGTCAGCGTCGTGCGGGCGGACTCAACATCGGCATCGGAGCCACGTCCCGCGCGCCGCTCGATTGCGGCGCGGTCGACCGCGGCGCGTGCGTCGATGACCGCCTTCTCGCCGTCGAATACTGCATCCTCGGCCCGCCGCCGCGTCGCCGCAGCCCGCGGTGCGTTCTCGTCGGCGCGCACGCGTCGCCGCAGCGCGATCTGCGCCTCGGCTGTCGCCATCCGTGCCTGCGCCTCACCGTCCACCAGGCGGATCAGCGGCTCGCCAGCGAATACCTTATCGTTGGCTTTGACCAGAACTTCGCCGACGATCCCCATCACCGGCGCAGCGATCTTGATCTCACCGGAGTTCGGCTCGATCCGCCCGGGCGCAACGGCCTGCCAGCGCTTGTCGTCCGGCGGTGGCTCGGCTTTCGCTGCGCGCGGCGTCTCCTGCGCGAATGTCGCGGGGACGAGCAGGAGGTTGACGGCGGTCGCCAACGACAGCGCGGCCAACAATGCGGATTTACGGTTTGGCGTGACCATGGCCTGAACAGCTCCCATCGCTTCTTGCATTGATCTTCGCGAGTCCGGGCTCTTCGCCAATGATGCGTCCATCTTCAATGCGAATGACGCGATTGGCGAACGGCAATATACGCGGGTCGTGTGTCACCACCAACACTCCGTGCGCCGAGTCCTTGGTGATCTCCGACAACACGGACATGATCGCCTGACCGTTTTCGCTGTCGAGCGCGGCCGTGGGCTCGTCGGCCAGAATGACCGAAGGGCTTCCGACGATCGCCCGCGCAATCGCGACGCGCTGCTGTTCGCCGCCGCTGAGCTCACGGGGATACGCCTTGAACTTGTGGGCAAGGCCGACACGGGCCAGCGCATTTTTCGCTTTCTCCGCAGCCTTCGACGAACGCTCGCCGCGGACGTCCAGCGCCAGCCGCACATTGTCGGTCGCGGTCAGCGTGGGAAACAGATGATAGGATTGAAATACGAAACCCACATGATCGCGCCGCAACTTGGCCAGTTCTTCCGGCCCGGCGCCCGCGGTGGAATGGCCGCGGACTCGGACCGTCCCGCTGGTCGGCGTCAGCATGCATCCGAGTATGCAGAGCAGGGTGGTCTTGCCGCTTCCCGAGGGGCCCATGAGCAACGTCATCTGGCCGCCCGTCAGCAACAGGTTCACGCCCTTGAGGGCTTGCACCGCGCCCGCACCGCTGCCGAGTTGTTTGACGACATCGGCCGCCTCGAGTAGCGCCTCGGTCATTTTGCGAATACCACGGCGGGGTCAATTCGCATGACTTGTACGATTGCCGCGATCGCCGAGGCGATGCACATGATCACCGTGAGAAGAAAGAGGCCGAGCGTGAGGCCCGGTGTCATCATGATGGGAAGGGCGGATTCCGCCGTCAGCTTGACGATCAGCGCGCCGATGCCCGCGGCGAGCGAGAACCCGATCACCGCGCTCAGAATCGCCTGCCAAATAATCACCTTGTAGATGTAACTGCCCGACGACCCGATCGCGCGCAGGGTGGCGAACTCGGTCAAGTGATCTTTGGTGCTGGAGTATAACGTCTGTGCGACAATCACCGTGCCGACGATGACGCCGAGCAACGCGCCGGCAAACAGCGCGGCTCCGGCCCCGGTGTCGAACAGCCAGAACGAACGGCTGCGGTCGCGGAATTCGGCGGGCGTCAGAATCTCGACGTCGGTGAGGGTGGCGCGCAGCCGGGTGCGGACGGCCGTGACATCGGCATGGGGTGCGACCCGGATCAGGAAATACGTCGCCTTGTTCGGGGACACTCCGATGTAGGCGCGCGCCCGGTCGATCGTCGTGAAGACGTAGGGCGTCGTGGTGAAGGAGCGAATGCCCTTGGTCACCGCCGTCACCTCGACCTTCTGGTCGCGGATTTCGGCAGTCGCTCCCAGACCTGTAATCCCCAGCCGGTCAAAATACGTTTCGTCGACGGCGACCGCGTGCGGAACGGTGAGCGAGTCGACGCTGCCCTGCACCACGTTCCAGGGCCGCAAGCCGGTAGCGCGCAGGTCCGAGCCGACCAGGAAAACCGGCGTCGATCCGCCGGCCGGGATGCGCCATTCGGCAAAGCCGATGACGACCGGGGTCGCATCAGCGACGCCGTTCACCGAGAGTGCGCGGAAGCGCTGGCGTTCGTCCAGCAGCGAGGGATCCTCGAAGCATTTCGTGCCCTGCGACATCACCCAGAGATCCGCCGGTGCGTGCTCGATCATGGTCGTGACCATGTGACCGAACCCGAGGTAAAGGCCCATCTGCACGGTGACGAGAACGATCGAGAAGACGATGCCGATGACCGTGGCGATCAATCGGAGGCGGTCATGAAGCAGGTTGCGCGAAGCGAGTCGAAAGATCAGCGACATGGTCTGTATGAACGTCCGAATTCTAATTCCGCCGAATGGATGGATGCCGCTCTCCTGAGCCGATCAATCGCACGCCAAAAGGCGCGCTTTGAACCGCGGTGGTCGTTCCCCAACTCAGCAGGAGGGCGACACCGAACACGATTGCAGCCTTGACGATGGCGAACAACGGAAGGTCCAGCAGGGCATACTGCATCCAGACGACAAATACATAGTGCACCAGATACATACCATAGGCGCTCTCGGAAAGGCGGTCGTAGACCCACGACCGGTGCTGGCCAAAGCGCAGAAACAGCGCCACGAAGAAGAAGCAGCCGCTCGCGCAGGCCAGGACGAAGGTGAGATTGGCGGCGAGCTGGAACACAATGGGCGCCTTGTCGCCGTCGTCGATGATCAGCGCCGTGAAGCCCATCCAGGCCAGGAACGAGACCAGCGCGGCCGCGAGCCAGGCCCCCCATCGCTGACCCAGTCCGTCCTCGGTCGAGAGCAGGCCGCGGTCGATGCCGTCCGCGCCGATCCCGAGTCCGGCCAGGAAATAGACCAGGTAATGCAGCGGCCGGCTGATCTGGAAATCGAAGGCGCCGAAATGGGTCCATTTCCACGGTGTGAAGATCAGCGCCAGCGGGACGTAAGCCACTGCCGACACCACCACGAGCCCGGCGAAATACCGCAGCGGATAGGCGCGCGCCGAAGCCGACAGGCCCGCCAATAGCCTGACCGATCTGCGGGGCAAATTTGAACAGGCCGGCGGCGATCAGATCGAACAGCAGCAACTGCCACAGAAACCACAGCGGGCCGCTCGGCCAGAACGGCAGCGCCAGCCATGCCTGCCAGTAGGCAGCCACGCTCGGATCGGTCGCCGATACCCGATAGGTGGGGTAGTAGGCGATCGGCATCACGAACAGCACCACCACGATCAGCGGCAGCCCGATTCGCCGGAACCGGTCGGCCAGGAACCTGCCGCTCTGCTTTCGCATCAGGCTTGGCCAGACGAACAAGCCTGAAAGGAAAAACATGAACGACATCAGGTAGACGTCTTGCCAGGCGCAAAAGATGTCGAATGGCATCCAGCGCCGGCTGTCGATGATCGGAAACGCCTGCCATTCGAATGGCGGGGTGTCGAAACGGTAGGGCTGAGCCGGGAGGAAATCGAGGTAGGCGAGCACGGAATGAAACGCCAACACGATGAGGATGACCACCGCCCGCAGATTACTGAGCGCCAAGCTGGACTTTGACATCCTCAAGCTGCCCGGTGTGGTGAAGTGGTCTCGGATTGGGTTCTACGGCGCATTAAAGATACGCGGCAAACGTCCGGGCCCCCGGCTGGGGACGGCGCAGCCGCCGTGAGGGAATACGCAGGGCGACGAAATATCTAGATACGTCCAAATCGGCACCGAAACCACCGAACAGGGCAGGGAACCTGCGATGGGATGACGCATCAACGCGCGACCCGCGGGGAGAGCGCCAGCGCATCAGCCGCAGGGCGCAAGCTGCCGAAACTACCCCGAAATGGCCATATTGTGGAGTAATGACGCGGGCTAATTCCTTGTCAACGACTTTTCAACGGGGATTTCGGGGATTCAGCATGAACCGAATCGCAATCGCACTTATCGGCTTTGCGGCGTTCGCTCTCTCGAGCCTCCCGGCGGCCGCCGCGGAGCCAACGGCCACCGGTCTATGGCAGAAGCTCGAAGAAGGGAAATCGGTGGGATGGTTCGTCTTCGCCGAACGTGACGGCGTGTACGAAGGCGCCATCGCCAAGATTTTCCCGCGGCCGGGCGAGGAAGCGAACTCCGCGCTGCACCAAATGTCAGGACGATCGCAAGAACATGCCGATCGTCGGCATGCCGCTTGTTCGCGACATGAAACGTACCGGCCTGCGTTACGAGGGCGGCAATATCGTCGATCCGCGCGACGGCAAGATCTACAACGCCATCATGTCGGTAAGCCGGGACGGCCAGAAGCTGACGCTGCGCGGCTACCTCGGCATCCCACTGTTGGGCATGGACGAGGTCTGGGAGCGGTTGCCGGACAGCGCGGTTGCGCAACTCGATCGGTCGGTCGTTGCCAAGTATCTTCCCGCGCACGCTCCGGCGGCCGCCAAGCGCCCGGATGCCAAGGCCAAGGCGGCCGCTCCGGTCCGCTAACTCGGCCAGCAAGCGGCGCTCGCGGGTTCCTTCCGGGCGCCGCTCATTCACGGCCGACCGTCTGCGTATGAAGGCCTTCCGCCCGACGGAAGGCCTTCATCGTTTTCGCTTGCCTGCGAGAATTTGCCTACCATCCGATTGCCGTCATCGCCGTCCCGCAGCGCGGGCTTCATTGGCGCAGCGCTAGGGCGTGGCACTGACCGACGATTTTCGAATTGTCCGCTTTCCAGCGTATCGCCGACCTTCTCGTGGGGACACCGAGAGATCGCGCGAAATCGCACCTTCGTGACGGCCAACACATCGTGCCAACCCACGACCGAATAATCACTCGCACAGCAGCGCTGCAACGACATCGCTGAATTCGCCTCGGATGGTCTGAGGCGGACACTATCAAAGGAGAAGACTACCATGACGACTATCAAACACGTTGAGGGGCCGAAGAACGAGACGCTCCAGAGCACGGACGACTTATCGCGCTCCGCGGCTCGTGCGTCTCGGCACCACAGTCGACCTCGTGCAGGGCGGGGTTGGCCTCTACCAGGACAGCCCCGGCAACTACGGCCAAGGCCGACACGGTTAGCATCGCAGGCGCGGAGGCCCTGAGAGCTGCTCAGGGCCTCCGGCTTCGCCAGCGAGAGCCCACACGGCTGTGCGGAGCCACGCTCCTTGAGGCTGCAAGCTCTCCTTCGCCACAACGCGCTTCAGTCGGATCAGGGAGGAAAACGTGACCGCGACCATTCAGGCTTATTCTGTTTCGCCGAACGAGCGAGAGGCCTCTGTTTCGCCGAAAGAGCGAGGGGCCGCGTATTGTCTGCCGCCGGATGTCATCCTCGTGACGGTCGACGACGGCAGCGCCCGGCTGCTGGACATGACGGGCAGCTTCCACGCAGTGCCGGCCGTGGGCGCCCGCATGCTCAAGGAAACCCTGGCGAACGGCGCCGACGTGGCCGCGACGCGGATCGCCGCGCATTACGGCGTCGCCCGGCAGCAGGTTGAGAACGATCTTGCGGTGTTCCTGAGCGAACTGGAGAGGCAGGGATTGCTCTGCCGCGAGCGCAGCCGCCGGGGCGAGGCCTCCGGTCTAGCGCGCCTGCTGCTCCGGCCTTCGCTCGAGGCAACGCATCGGCTTCTGCGATCGCCTGAAGCAAAGGCTCGGACCCTCCTGGCTCTGGCTCGCCTCTCCTTCGCGCTGTTTGGTTGGTCGCGAACCGTTGCGGCCTGGAAGGACGCGCATGCTCGCTTTCCTGCGCGGCGGGCCAGCGAGCGGGACGCGGAGACTGTGGAGGCGCTGGACCGGGCCGTGCGCGCTGCAGTTGCGAGCCATCCTGTCTCCGTGGCGTGCAAGGAACGCGGCCTTTGTTCCTGGTCGCTGGCGCGGGCTGCCGGCCTGCAGGCCTCCATCGTCGTCGGCGTCTTCTTGTTCCCCATCGCCGGGCATTGTTGGTGCGAGGTCGGAACGCGAACGCTGGGCGACGATCGGGAACGTTGCGACGAATTCACTCCGGCGGCCCGCTGGTAGGACCGCGGACGCCAAGCTCGAATCCCAAGGAGGATGCCATGAATGTCGGGTTTACGGTCTTCACTCGCGATGGCAAGGCGGAGTTTCGCCTGCGCGATCACGGCCACGCGGATCGGCCGGCCCTGGTGACGCAGGCGGAAATGGCCGGGGTGCGACTCGTGCTCATGGGCCGGCTCTACTATCGCTCGGATCTGCGCGTGGGGTTAGACTTGGCGGCTTTGGGGCCGCGCAATCGCGCGCAAGACTGCGATGCCGCGCTCGCTCTTGCGGTCTACCGACAGCGCGGCCTCGAAGGCCTGGAGCGTCTCGAAGGCGATTTCACCCTCGTGATCTGGGATGCAGGCGAGCAACGCCTGGTCTGCATGCGCGACCCGATCGGTGGTTATCCCTTCTTCTATGCGGTGCACGAAGGTGGCGTCGCGGCGAGCACGCACACGGATCCGCTGCTGGATGCGCGGGGGAGCCGCACGTTGAACCCGGAGTACTTGGCGGACTACCTCATGTCGCCCGGGCTTCCTCTGGAGGATACGGTCGATGGCCGCACCGCCTATGAGGGCATTCAGCGCGTGCTGCCGGGTTCAATCGTCGTCTTCCACCTGACAAGCGGCAGGATGGAACAGCGCCGCTACTGGGATTGGTTAGAGCGCCGGATTGATCCGGGTACCGATGATATCGCGGAGCTTGGCGAGCAATATCTCGACGTGCTGCGGGGTGCCGTGCGCACGCGCTTGCGCGGGCGTACGGCATCCCACCTCTCTGGCGGCATGGATTCCACCGGCATCGCCCTTATCGCACGTGATTGCCTTGGGGGTCGCGAGCCCGTACACGCGCTCTCGCTCGTCTATGACCGCCTCCCCCTGTTGGCGCGGGAGCGGCCCTATCTGGAAAGCGCGCTCGGGCAGCCCGGCTTCGCGGCGCACCGCATCAACGGCGACGAAGTCCTCGACTTCGATCGCCTGGACACCGCGCCTGCCCACGACGAGCCCGTTCCAGGGCTGGTGCGCGCCTGTGCCGCGGGTCAAGCGTTGACCGCAGCGGCGGCGCAAGCGGGCGCAGCCACCATCATGACCGGGATCGGCGCCGACGAGATCTTCGACATGCAGCCATTTCATCTCGCCGAACTGCTGCGCAGCGGCCGGCTGTGGTCCGCCTGGAGCGAGGCGTCGCGCTGGGCGCGCGCACGCAACTGCAATGTCTGGAAGCAGCTTCGGCCGTATGGCTTCGCCAATCTCCTCCCTGCCGTTGTGCGCATGGGGATGGGAAACTGGATGCGCGGTGGATACGCGGCCTGGGGGCGGAATTCCCAATGGACCATTGCGCCATGGATCAGGCCCGATTTCGCGCGGCGCATGGACCTGCGCGGACGAGCCCTGGCCAATCTTCGCCGCACCTATCATGCGTGCCGGCCGGTTGAGATGTCTTTGGCGCTGTACAGCACTCGGGTATGCCAAGAGGGTTTCAGTCGCCTGCATCTGGCGGCCCCGCACGGGATGATGGTCACCCATCCTTTCTTTGATCGCCGTGCATTCAGCCTGGGGCTCGGAATCCGGTCGCGTGTCCGCCCGAGCCTGGCGGGCAGAAGCCGATCCTGGCCGCTGCCATGCGCGGCATCCTCCCCGAATGCATCCTGAACCGACCCCTCAAGGGGCATTTCAACGAGGTCCTACTACATCGGGACTGTCGCGCAACCTGCCGTATCTGGAGGCCTTGGTGGAGCAGGCGCCGGTCGATGACTTGGATTCCTCGACAAGCCGAGCCTCATCGACTGTCTGCAGCGCGCGGCGCTGGGAAACTCTGGTGATGCCGGGGCCATGTTGCAGTTCGAGGGGACGCTCTCGCTCCTGCTCTGGTTGACGCAGCAACGGGGGCGGCCGCAGCGCCAATCGGGTCCGGCGCGGCAAGGGCATGCCGACGCCGCGTCAATGGCGGCATGAGCCTAAGCCCATCGAACGGATATCGCTCATGACCGCCACCACGACGTGTGCCCTGCCGCAAGGCTCCATCGCGACTTTGTCGGTGTCGACTTCGAGGATGTGGTCGATCTTCTCGGCCTATCGTTGGCGCATCCTCACGACCTATGCGCTGTTTAGCGTGGAGAACCTGCTGCGCCTCGCCCAGCCAATGGTGCTGGGCTGGGCGATTCACGACCTGCTGCGATCCTCCATGCTCGGCCTGGCGATCTTCTTTTGCCAGCACGTCTCGTACATAGCGCTAGGCGCCGCCCGGCGGCTCAACGACACGCGCTGCTTTACGCGGATCCACGCCGATCTCGCGGCCGGACTCGTCCTGGATCAGCGCTGCCGCCAGGTCGAGGTCTCACGAGTGGCGGCGCGCTCGGCCCTGTCGCGCGAGATCGTCGACTTCTTCGAGCGCGACGTGACGGTCGTGATCTACATTGTCTTCTCCGTCGTCGGCGCGCTCGTGATGCTGTACTGGGCGGACTGGGTACTGGTGCCGTGGTGTCTCGCCTTGCTGCTGCCGGCTTACCTGCTCAGCCGGTGGACGGGCCGCCAGAGCTTGATCCTCAACCGCCGTCTCAACGACCAGCTGGAACACGAGGTGGAGATCATCGAGCGCGCCCAGGCGACTGAAGTGCGCGGCCATTTCGAACTGGTTCGGCGTTGGCGAATCATGCTTTCGGACCGTGACGCCTGGAGCTTCGGCATTCTGGAATTGCTCATCTTCGTCGCAATGGCCGCGGCGTTGGTGCGCACGTGCGCCCGGCCCGGCGTCGACGCCGGAACCATCTTCGCCGTGCTCGGATATGTGCTGATGTACGTGATCGGCATCGCCAATGTGCCGCTACTCGCGCAGCAATTCAACCGCCTGCGCGACATCGGCCGTCGCCTGCAGTCCGAGTTGCCTCCAGGCCGCACGGGGAGGTAAGCGCGCGGCACGCGTCGCGCCTTGAATGATTCCTACATAGCTGAAGTTGCTCTGGTGTGCGCATAACCGCAGCGTAAACACGGCTGGCGGCAGTGCATCTTTGGCATGACTGCCTGGGCAACTGTCCTCTAGCTCAGGTATATTGCAGGCTGTAACAATTCAAAAAACTCCGGACACAAAAGAGAAAGAGCCTGGGACACGGAGGAAACCTGCCATGCGCCGTGCATCGGCCATTTGCTTTATTGCGACCGCCGCGGTCGTCGCCCTGCCTGCTGCATCTGCGCAGCCTGCCGGCGATGGCCTGACGGACACCCAGCGGACCGGACGCCAGATATTTGCCCAGTCGTGCGGCGTCTGCCATCTGCCGCCGGCGATCAATGCACGGACCTTTGGGCCGGCGCTGTCGAAGGACACGGCATCCGGCAATGATGAGGTCATTCGCGGCGTCATCAGCGATGGCACTCCGCGCATGCCGGGCTTCAAGTACTATCTGGAACGCCCGCAGATCGATGCGATCATTGCGTATCTCAAGACCGTGCCCGTACCGGCACCATCTCCCGCCCCGGCGGCACAGACGCGCTAGTGGAGTGGATTTGACATTCGCTACCCACCATGCCGCTTGCTCGCAAAGCGAATGTCAAATCCAAACTCCACTAGCATCATGAATTTGCTAGTGGTCTTTGATTCCAACATTCGCAAAGGTGCATGCGGAAATGGGATGCGAATGTTGGAATTGAACCACTAGCTGGCGATTCAATCCGAGGAGACAACGTCATGAGTGCACGATCTCGTACACTGGCGAGGCGTTCCGCAGTCCTCGCGTCCTCTTTCGTCATGTTCGCCTTTACGCTGTACCCGGCCGCCGCCGCCGACGTGATCCTGAGCGGCACGATCTCGTCCGCCGCCGGCGAGAAGATGCCGGGGGCGACGGTCTCGGCCAGGCAGGACGGCAGCACCATCACCACCAGCGTCTATACCGACGAGCAGGGCAACTACTATTTCCCGCCCATGCCGGCCGGCAAATACGACGTCTGGGCGCAGACGCTGTCATTCGAAATGAGCAAGAGCGCGGTCGATCTCGGCAACGCGCGGCGCGCCGATCTCGTCCTCAAGCCGATCACCGACGCCGAACGCCGCATCCGCCAGATGCCAGGCGAAATGCTGATGGCCGCGCTGCCGGAGGACACGCCCGAGGATGCCAATACCAAGCGCATCTTCCGCAATCTCTGCATGGGCTGCCACACGTCGAGTTACGTGCTGCAATTCCGGTTCGACGAGGACGGCTGGAGCAAGATCATCGACATGATGAAGGTGGTCCCGAACAACGGGGTCTATCCTGCCAATCCCAAGCCCAACGCGCTGATCGATTACCATCAGAAGGAGCTTGCGGCCTATCTGGCGCGCGCCCGCGGGCCGGGCCCGAGTTCACTGAAGATCAAGTCGCGCGCGCCGCTCACCGGCGAGGCCGCCCGCGCTGTGTGGAAGATCTATGACCTGCCGACCAATCAGGATGCCGGCATCGGCACGAAATATCAGACCAACGACGGCACCGACTGGGCGCTCGGGACGACGTCCAAGCTCAGCCTCATCACCCATGACGGCGGCATGGATTTCGACGGCAATCTCTGGTTCACCACCAACGCGCCGAACCGGCACTCCACGGTCGGCCGGGTCGATGGCAAGACCGGCGAGGTTAAATTCCTGAAGGTGCCGCGCAACGACGGGCTGGCCGCGACCGCGCATGGTCTGGCGCGCGATCAGCAGGGCAACTTCTGGTTCGACGTCAATCCGGGCCGCCGCAGCCTCGGCAAGCTCGATCCGAAGACCGAGCGGATCACCGTCTATCAGACGCCGCAGAACATGTCGCCGCTCGGCGGCGCCGTGACGGTCGACGTCGACGGCAAGGGCAAGGTGTGGGCTTCGGCACCGGACGGCGCCGTGCGCTTCGATCCGGAATCCGAGCGCTTCACCGACTTCAAGTCCAAGGCGTTCAAGACCGCGCGCGGCACCGGCCTGACCTATGGCGCCGCCGGCGATCGCGACGGCAATGGCTGGTGGACGCAGATGGCGTTCGACATCGTCGGCAAAGCCGACACGACGACCGGCCAGACGATCGAGGTGCAGTTGCCGGTGGTGGCGTCGGAACGTGATCGTGCGTCGCCGGAAGCCAAGGCGTTCTACGAGAAGTACGACGGCCTGTCGTTCGGGACGCCGCTGCCGTGGCAGCAGGGTCCGCGCCGGATGGGCACCGACAAGAATGCCGATGTCCTCTGGGTCGGCAATTCCTGGGGCGGCAGCCTGACGCGGATCGATACACGGACGCTGGAAACCACCATCGTGCCGCTGCCCGACCCGAGCTCGATGCAGCCCTATCACCTCGCGATCGACAAGAACCACGGGGTGTGGGGCAACATGTGGACCAACGATCAGATCACGCGCTACGACCCGGCGAGCGGCAAGTGGACGATCTTCGACCTGCCGGTGCGCGGCACCGAGATCCGCCACATCGCGCTCGACGAAAGGGGCGAGCGAACGCAGGTGATCGTGCCGGTCTACCGCACCAACCAGATGGGCGTCATGACGGTGCGCACCGAAGCCGAACTTGCGGCCCTGAAGGCACAGGCGCAGCGCTGAGCGCCTGACCGCGGGCACCCCGCGGGTTCTGACGGCCGCGGCCCAGCAGGGCTGCGGCCGTTCGTTTTGAGCGGGCCTGCGGCACGGCGTCATCGGCCGGTCGACCGCTCCATTCGGGCTGGTGGCGAGGCTGTCGGTCCTGTAGCTTCGGCCCGCAATCCCTGCGTGTGAAAGTGGGGGGAACATGTCGCTCCTGCGCGAAGTCGACGCCGCCGGCGGCGGGCCCGAAAATCTCGCCGATCAGCTTTGCATCGCGCTCGACAACATGCCGGGCGCGCTCGCCTACACGGACAATGATCTCAATTTCGTCTTCTGCAACGAGCGCTTCAAAGACATGTATCGCGTGCCGAAGGAGTTGCTGCAGCCCGGCCGACCGTACCCCGATTTTCTGCGTTATCTGGCCGAGAACGGCTACTACGGCGAAGGCGATGTCGATGCCCTGGTCGCGCGGCGGGTGGAGAGCCTGCGCAATCCCACCGGCAAGGGCTTCGAGGACCACACGCCGGACGGCAAATGGTATCGAATTCTCCGCCGTCCGGTAGCGACCGGCGGTACGGTCACGGTAATGACGGACATTACCGAGCAAAAACAGGCCGAACAAAATCTTGCGAGCAAGGAAGCCCAGCTCCACGTTGCGCTCGACAACATGCCGGGCGCGCTCATCTTCACCGATCCAGACCTTAATATCGTCTTCTGCAACGATCGCTTCAAAGAGATGTACCGGGTGCCGGGTGAATTGTTGCAGCCGGGCCGGCCCTACCCTCACTTTCTGCGTTATCTGGCCGAGAATGGCTACTACGGCGAGGGCGATATTGATGCCCTCGTTGCACCGCGCATCGAGAGCTTACGCAACCCGACGGGCAAGAGCTTCGAAGATCGCACCCCGAGCGGCAGATGGTATCGCATTCTCCGCTGTCCGGTGGCGACCGGCGGCACGGTTACGGTGATGACCGACGTCACCGAGCAAAAGCAGGCCGAGCGGGACTTGGCGAGCAAGGAGGCCCAGCTGCATGTTGCACTCGACAACATGCCGGGGGCGCTCATTTTCACTGATCAGGATTTGAACATCGTCGTTTGCAACGACCGCTTCAAAGAAATGTATCGAGTGCCCAAGGAATTGCTGCAGGCCGGCCGACCCTATCCTGATTTTCTGCGTTACCTGGCGGTGAACGGCTATTACGGCGAGGGCGAGGTGGCTGCCCTGGTCGCTCGGCGCGTGGAGAGCCTGCGCAACCCGACCGGGAAAGGCTTTGAGGATCATACACCGGACGGCCGCTGGTATCGCATCCTGCGCAGCCGGGCGTCGGGCGGCGGCACGGTCACGGTGATGACCGACATCACCGAGCTCAAACAGGCCGAGCGCGACCTGCTTGACGCCAAGCGGCGAACGGAAGAAGCGCACAGGCTGGTCACGGAAAAGAACCGGGTGCTCGAAACGCTCTACAGCGAGATCCAGGACAAGAACCGACAGCTCGAAGAGCAGGCGGCGCAGATCGCCGAATGGAATGCAAAGCTCAAATCACGTGTTGCCGAGCAGGTAACGCAGCTCACTCGGATGGGAAAGCTCACGCGATTTCTCTCCCCCAAGGTCAGCGACCTGATCATGTCCGGCGATGCGGATGATCCGCTCAAGACACGGCGGCGGGATATCACGGTCGTGTTTGTGGATTTGCGCGGCTTCACGGCCTTCACGGAGACCGCCGAGCCGGAGGAGGTGATGGGCGTGCTGCGCGAGTACCACTCGGAACTCGGCCGCGCGATCATGCAGTACGAGGGAACCATCGAGCATTTCTCCGGCGACGGCGTGATGATCCTGTTCAACGACCCGGTGCCGGTCGAGGAGCACGAAATGCAGGCGATCCACATGACCATACGCATGCGGGACTCGGTCGCCGGGCTGTCGCAGGGCTGGAAGAAGCGCGGCTTTTCGCTGGGCTTCGGCGTGGGTGTTGCTGGCGGCTATGCCACGATTGGCACCATCGGCTTCGAAGGACGCCTCGACTACGGGGCGATCGGCACCGTGACCAACCTCGCCGCGCGCCTGTGCGGCGAGGCCGGCAACGGCCAGATACTCATCGCGCCGCGGGTGTTTTCGAAGGTGGAATCGCAAATCGACGCGGAGCCGGTCGGCGAACTGACGCTCAAGGGTTTTCAACGCCCGGTCTTCGCCCACAACGTGCGGGGCGTGCGCTCGCCCGGCGGCGCGTAGCAAGCCTCGTCGCGAGTGTCACCGCCCCGTCATACGACTCGACCAGATGAAAGGCGGGTCGCGTCACCGTCGTCGCGTATTTGACATCAAGACCTCGCGTCCTCTACGCCCCTGCCATGACCGATCGCGCGCAGCAGGGGGCGGGGGCCGACGACGTCGATCCGCCGAATCGTCCGGCGCGCCGCGGAGTCACGAAGCTTGCGATTTTCGCGGCCAAGTTCGCCATCACCGCGCTCTGCTTCTGGTACGTGTCGCAGCCGGGTCGATTTCGCCGCGGCCGTTCGCACGTTGCCGACGCTCGACCTCCGGTGGATCGGCCTCGCGGTCCTGGCCGCGTTGTTGCAACTTGTTCTGCTGGGCCTGCGCTGGTGCGAGGTCCTCGATGCGCTTGCGCTTCGCAATCGTCGCATGACGCGAATGGCCGTGCTCAGCGTGACCGCGATCGGGGCGTTCTTCACGCAGGTGCTGCCCAATGTGGCGGGCGAGGGAATGCGGATCTGGTATCTCGCGCGGCTCGGTTGCGATTGGCGCAACGGCCTGATCAGCGTGCTGATCGACCGCGGGGTGGGGATCGGGCTGATGGTGGCGCTTCGCCTTCGTCATTCTGTTGATACCCTCGCCGCTGACCGCGCTCGCCGGCTATCGCGGTGTCGTGCTCACGATTTATGGCGCCCTGCTGCTGGCCGGCATCCTCGGCTTGGTGGCGACGCCCGCGATCGCGGCGCGTCCTGCGGCGCTGGCGGTACACCGGCTGGCTCGCCACCGCGGCGCTCGATGCTCGACGCGTTCTTCTCGGTCCGCGCAGCGCCGGCATTCTCGCCATCGGCTGCTGCGTGCACGCACTCACCATCCTGATCATGTGGCTGCTCGGGCAGGCGCAAGGTCTTGCGCTGCCGGCATTCGACGCGGCGGTGCTGTTCGTCGTCATGGTCGGCATCGCGCTCGTTCCGATTTCGGTCGGTGGCTGGGGCTTGCGGGAGTTGGCGGTGGTGGCCGTCATGGGCGACTACGGCCTCGCGCCGGAGCGGGCGCTGCTGTTCTCGGTAAGTTTCGGCCTGGTGCTGGTCGCCGGCGCGCTGCCCGGCGCGCTGGTCTGGCTGACATATTCTGTCCCGCCGGCGACGGTGAGATAATGCTCGGATCGTGCAACAACGGCGCGCCCGTCGCGGGCGCCGAAAGCGGCAGGCTCTCGTCATGCGAATAGCGATGATCGGCACCGGCTATGTCGGGCTCGTCTCGGGCGCCTGCTTTTCCGATTTCGGGCACGACGTGATCTGCGTCGATACTGACACTGCGAAGATCGCGCAGCTCCAGAGCGGCGTCATGCCGATCTTCGAGCCCGGCCTCGACATGCTGGTGGCGCGCAACGTCGAGGCCGGCCGCCTGTCGTTCTCTACCGGGTCGGGTGCGGCGGTGCGCTCGGCCGACGCGGTGTTCCTGGCGGTCGGCACGCCGTCCCGGCGTGGCGACGGCTTTGCCGATCTGTCCTTCATCTACGCGGCCGCGCAGGCGGTCGCGGCCGAGATCGCGGACTTCACCGTGGTCGCCACCAAGTCGACCGTGCCGGTGGGGACCAACGACGAGATCGAGGCGATCATCCGCAAGCTCCGGCCGGACGCCGAATTCGCGGTCGTCTCCAATCCGGAATTTCTGCGCGAAGGGGCGGCGATCGAGGACTTCAAGCATCCGGACCGGGTGGTCGTCGGCACCGAGGACGAGCGCGCGCGCCGGATCATGCGCGAAATCTACCGGCCGCTGTTCATCAACGAGACGCCGATGCTGTTCACCGGCCGGCGCGCGGCGGAGCTGATCAAGTACGCCGCCAACGCGTTCCTCGCCACCAAGATCACGTTCATCAACGAGATGGCGGACCTGTGCGAGAAATCCGGCGCCGACGTCCAGGAGGTGGCGCGCGGCATGGGGCTCGACCGGCGGATTGCCCGGCAGTTTCTGCACGCCGGTCCGGGATTCGGCGGCTCGTGCTTCCCGAAGGACACCGAGGCGCTGATCGGCGATCGGCCAGCGCTACGGCTCGCCGATGCGGATCGTCGAAACCGTGATCGCGGTCAATACCGCGCGCAAGTCGGCGATGGTCGACAAGATTCTGGCCGCCTGCGGCGGCTCGCTGCAGGGCAAGACCATCGCGGTGCTGGGCCTCACGTTCAAGCCCAACACCGACGACATGCGCGAGGCGCCGAGCCTGGTGATCGTGCCGGCCCTGCTGGCGCACGGCGCGCAGGTGCGCGCCTACGATCCGCACGGCATGGCGGAAGCCCGCAAGCTGATGCCGACGCTCGAGACCGCGACCGATCCCTACGCCTGCATGGACGGCGCGGACGCGATGGTGATCCTGACCGAATGGGATCAGTTTCGCGCGCTCGATCTCGACCGCATGAAGTCGGCGTTGCGAGAGCCCGGTGGTCGTCGATCTGCGCAACATCTACCGGCCGTCCGACATGGCCGAGCGAGGGCTTCCGCTATTGCGGCGTCGGCCGCGGCTGACGCGCCGGATACGCCCGCGCGTCCCGCGTCTCACTGCCGCCCGTACACGTCGTCGAGCCGCACGATGTCGTCCTCGCCGAGATAGCTGCCGACCTGCACCTCGATCAGCTCGAGCGGGATCTTGCCCGGGATTGGCCAGGCGATGGACGCTGCCGATCGGGATATAGATCGACTCGTTCTCGTGCACGCGTGCGGACCTCGTCGCCGACCGTGACCTCGGCGGTGCCCTTGCACCACCACCCAGTGCTCGGCGCGGTGGAAGTGCTTCTGCAGCGAGAGCTGCGCGCCGGGCTTCACCACGATGCGCTTGACCTGATAGCGCGTCGCCGGTGTCGACGCCCTGGTAGTAGCCCCAGGGCCGGTAGATGCGGCGGTGCTCGATCGCCTCGCGCCGGTTCTGCGCCTTGAGCTGCTCGACCAGCGCCTTGACGCCTTCCGGCCTTGTCGCGCGCCGCGACCAGCACGGCGTCGGCGGTCGCGACCACGACGACGTCGTCGAGGCCGACCACGGCGGTCAGCACCGACTCGTCGGAGCGCACCAGGCTGTTGCGGCTGTCGATGCACGACGGCCGGGCCTTCGATCGGCGTTGCCGTCGCGTCGTGGTCGAGATGTCCCAGACCGCGCTCCAGCTGCCGACGTCCGACCAGCCGAAATCGGCCGGCACCACGGCGGCGAGCTTGGTGCGCTCCATCACCGCATAGTCGATCGACTTCTTCGGCGCGCGCGCGAACGGCTCGGCGGCGAGCCGCAGGAAATCGAGGTCGCTGCGTCATGCCGCGCGACCGCGCCCTTGGCGGCCTCCGCCATCGCGGGCTCGAAGCGCTCGATCTCGCCGAGCATGACGTCGGCGCGGAACATGAAGTTGCCGCTGTTCCAGAGATAGCTGTCCGCCACGTAGCGCGCGGCGGTCGCGGCATCGGGCTTCTCGACGAAGGCGTCGACCGCGAGCGCCGCGGCGCCGTTGAGCTTGCGCGCCCGGGCGGATGTAGCCGTAGTTGGTCGCCGGGTGCGGTCGGGCGTGATGCCGAACGTCACGATCTGCCCTTGGCCGCGGCTGCGCGCGGCCTGCGCGGCAGGCGGCGACGAAACTCGTCGGGCTTGCGGATGACATGGTCGGCGGCGAGCACCAGCACGATCGCCTCCGGATCGCGCTTCGCCGCCAAGCAGCAGCCGCGACCGCGACGGCCGGACCGGAATCGCGCCGCGCCGGCTCGAGCACGATGTCGGCCTCGATGCCGCGCTCGCGCAGCTGCTCGGCGACGATGAAGCGGAAGTCCGTGTTGGTGATGACGATCGGCCGCGCGAACAGCTCGGGGTCGGCGATGCGCTCGAGCACCTGCTGGAAGGTCGAGCGCGGCCCGACCAGCGGCACGAACTGCTTCGGCATGCTTTCGCGCGAGACCGGCCACAGCCGCGTGCCCGCGCCGCCGCACATGATGACCGGGACGATGCGTGACGACGCCATCAGAGAGGCTCCGCGCAGTTGGGCCGCATCATAGCCGCCAGACCTCGATGTCGGCAGGCCGGGCCGCCGGATCGAGCATGCCCTTGACGTCCATGACCAGCCCGCGCCCATCCTGCAGGAGCCGCGTGATCAGCGGCCATCCGGCCGCACGGTAGGCGTCATGCGCTACCGCGACCACCACCGCGTCGGCGGGCGCCAGTTCGTCCTCGGTCTTCAACGTGATGCCGTATTCGCGGACCGCGGCCGCCTGGTCGGCGACCGGATCGTGGACCTGCACGTCCATCCCGAACTCGGCAAACTCGCTGATCATTTCTACGACCTGGGAATTGCGGATGTCGACCACGTTCTCCTTGAAGGTCAGGCCCAGCACGGTCACGCGGCCGGTGCGAGATCCGGCGCGATCCAGCCGCTTCATGCATTCGCGCGCGACCCGCACGCTGACCGCATCGTTGATGCGCCGGCCGGCCAGGATCACGTCCGGATGGTAGCCGGCTTTCTGTGCCCGGTACGTCAGATAATAGGGGTCGACGCCGATGCAGTGCCCGCCCACGAGACCGGGCGTGAAGTTGAGGAAGTTCCACTTGGTGGCGGCCGCCGCCAGCACGTCCTTGGTATCGATGCCGAGCAGGTGAAAGATCGCCGACAGCTCGTTCATGAACGCGATGTTGAGATCGCGCTGCGAGTTCTCGATCACCTTGGCGGCTTCCGCCACCTTGATCGACGGCGCCCTGTGCAGGCCGGCGGTGACGACGGAGCCGTATACCGCCGCGATGATGTCGAGCGTGCGCGCGTCCTGGCCAGCGACCACTTTCTGGATGGTCTCGAACCGATGCGCCTTGTCGCCCGGATTGATCCGCTCCGGCGAATAGCCGACGGTGAAGTCGCGCCCGGCCGTGAGCCCGGACGCCTGCTCCAGCACCGGCACGCAGTCCTCTTCGGTGGCGCCCGGATAGACCGTCGATTCGTAAACCACGATGTCGCCCGTCTTGAGCGCCTTGCCGACGGTGCGCGAGGCGGCGAGCAGCGCAGAGAGATCGGGGCGGCGGGCATTGTCGATCGGCGTCGGCACCGTGACGATGAAGAAGTCCGCCGCGGCGAGCGCGGCCGGATCGCAGGTGAGATGCAGCGAGGGATAGCGCAGATCGCCGGCTTCGACCTCGCGGGTGCGGTCGCAACCGGCCTTGAGTTCGGCAATGCGCGTGGCGTCGATGTCGAAGCCGGTGACGTCGGCGCCGTGCCGCGCGAACGCGACCGCGACCGGCAGCCCGACATATCCGAGGCCGATGACCGCGAGCTTTCGACCGTGGGACACGCAAACTCCTTAACGCCGGGGCCCAAATTGCGGGCGGATTGTCTTACTCAGCGGTGGCTGCGCTCGCAATCGAATTGGCGCAGTCCTCGTAAACACGCCGCAACGCCTGCAGATGTGTCATTTTGCGACTGGCTTGCCGAGCGGGCTGCGACTGCAGCAGGCGGCGGTAGAGATCGACCACGTCCCGCCCGATGCGGGCACTGGAAAATTCCCGCTCGACCAGCGCGCGGCCGGCCGCACCAAACCGCCTCCGCAGCTCGCGGTCGCCGGCGAGCCGCTCGATCGCAGTCGGCGAGCGCCTGCGGGTCGTCGGGCGGCACCAGCAGCGCATTGAGGTTCGGACGGGCGATCTCGCGACAGCCTGGGACGTCGGTCGCGACCAGCGGCCGCCCGCAGGCCGCGGCCTCGAGCAGCGTCATCGGCAGGCCCTCGCGTCGCGACGGCAGCACCGCGATGTGCGCCGAAGCCCAGAACGCCGGGATGTCCTTGACAAAGCCGCAGATATGTCACGTTGGGTTGGCGCGACCAGGCGTCGATCTCGCGCCGGCGAGACCGACGTCGGATTGGCCGGGTCGGGCGTGCCGGCGATGAGTAGGCGGATGTCGAGACCCATTCGCGTCAGTATCGCGTGCGCTTCGATCAGCGTGCGGATGCCTTTGTCCTCGACCAGCCGGCCGGCGAACGCCACCGTGATCGGGCCTGCGGGCTCCGGCGACGGCGTCATGCGGACGGTATCGACGCCCGATCCGGGGATCAGCGCGATCCGCTCGGGCGCGACGCCGAGCCGCTCGACCTCCGCCCGGTCGTCGGGGTTCTGCACCAGGACGGCCGATTGCGAACGGTTGAGCAAGGCGCGCAGGAGCATCAGGAGGGGCGGCCGCGCCGTGCGGGCTTTGAGACTTCGGCCGAGGAATGTCGTGCCGAGCCCGGTGATGGCGTTGAGGCAGACCATCGGCAGTCCGGTGGCGGCGAGCGAGCCGACCACCGCCGCCTGCACGGCGACATGATGGGCGAGGTCGGGCTTGAGCTGGCGATAAAGCGCGCGCACCTCGCGCACGATACGAATGAGATCGCGCGGGTTGAAGCTGCCGCGGCGCCACGACAGCGGATGCAGATGAAATCCTTCGGCCGCGATCGCTTTGCCGTGCCGGTCGACGCGGGTCGCGACATGCACGTCGAAGCCGGCCTCGCGCGCGGCCCGTGCCATCGGCAGGCGATGCGAGACGAAGTACCAGTCTTCGGTCACGAGATAAACGATGCGGGATCGTGGTTCCGCGGTCGTGTGACGCGGCCGCTGCCCGATCCTCCATCGCGGCGAGTTCGATGACCGCACCGACGATGTGATACAGGCTGGTCGCACGCGCAGGCTCATCGACGAAGCGGTCGTTCGCATCCAGTTGGTCGTACCAGGTGCCGGGCGTCGGGGCCGTGAGAAATCGCTGCAGGCCGCGGATGGCGGCGGCGATACGCGCGTCGTCGTTGGCCGTCCGGTCCATCGCGTAGACCCGGACGCGCTCGGCCTGCGCCCATAGCCGCGCCACGGGATCGTGCGGGCGCCCGTCGATCCGCACGGCGTTGATCGCGACGCCACGCCGTTCGTCGAGACCGTGCCGGTCGGCAAATGCGATCAGCCGGCCGATCGCGTCAGGCCGCGGCCGGCCGGCCAGTGCGGCCCAGCGCGCGAGCAGATATGCCCACTCATAGTGATGTCCCGGCTCGGCAACACGGCCTTCGATGCCGGGCGCGGGCGACCAGTCGGCGGCGAAGAACTCTCGCAGCGCACCGGTCTTGGGATCGATGAATCTGGCGAGGCACAGTTGCGCGATGTTGTGCGCCATTTGCCGCCAGACTGGGTCGTCGTCGATTGCGCCCCAGGCGAGCGCGCTCTCCAGGAGATGCATGTGCGGATTGGCGCGTTGGGGCAGGCGGCGGTCGCGATCTTCGAAGTATCCGCCGTGAGGATGCGCCAACGCCTGCAGCGCGGAGCGCAGCTCGCGCGCTGCGGTCCGGCATCCGGACCCCTCGCCGAACACGCGATGTCCGGTTGCCAGCGCCAGCAGGCCGAAGGCTTGGTCGTAGAGATCGAACGGCGCGTCGTGGATACGGCCGTCGAGACCGACCACCGAGGCGATGGTGCCGTCGGGTTGGATGAACCTGCTGCGCAGATCATCGAGCGCGTGCGCGGCGGCCTTGCGCCATGGCCCGTTCCAGCCGAGCCGGCCGGCTTCGCCATAAACGAAAACCTGCCGCGCGATCGTCCGCGCCCGGTGCGGCGAGGGCGCGGGGCTGCCGTCGAGATTGATGGCTTCATGAAAGCCGCCGCCTGAACGATCCGCTCCCACCTCCCACCACAGCGGCAGCGCGACGTCGACCAACCAGCGCCGAAGCTCGCCGACCTCGACGGGGAGGGGGCTCATAGGGCTCGGCACAGCGGGCCACCGCGGCGTGACAAAAGCTGGCTCATGCTGGACGGCAGTAACCGTTCTTGGCCGCATTGGCTATATGGTGCGGGACACTTGCGGTAAGCATGCGGCGGCGAGAGCAAGGACAGGCGGATGGCTGGTGAACAAGTCTTGGTGACCGGAGCCGCGGGCTTCGTCGGGATGCACGTCTCGCAGCGGCTGCTGGCGAACGGTTATCACGTGCTGGGTCTCGACAATCTCAACACCTACTACGATCCGCGGCTGAAAGAGGCGCGGCTCCGCAATCTGGCCCCGGCCGCCAACTTTCAATTCCAGAAAATGGACGTGGCGGACCGCACCGGGGTGGCGGACCTGTTCGCCGCGCACCGGTTCGACTATGTCGTGCACCTCGCGGCGCAAGCCGGTGTGCGGCATTCCCTGGTCGATCCGCACACTTACGCGGACGCCAATTTGCTCGGATTTCTGAACGTCCTCGAAGGCTGCCGTCATCACGGTTGCCGGCATCTGGTCTACGCTTCGTCTTCGTCGGTATATGGCGGCAATACTCGCGTGCCGTTCAGCACCTCGGACAATGTCGACCATCCGCTGAGCCTCTACGGCGCCACCAAGAAGGCCAACGAACTGATGGCGCACGCCTATGCGCACCTGTTCAGGCTGCCGGCGACGGGGCTGCGTTTCTTCACCGTCTACGGTCCCTGGGGGCGGCCCGACATGGCGATGTGGTTGTTCGCGGATGCGATCATGGCTGGGCGCCCGATCCGGCTGTTCAACCACGGCCAGATGCGGCGCGATTTCACCTATGTGGACGACGTGGTCGAGGCCGTGACCCGGCTGGTGCCGAAGCCCGCGGCTCCCAACCCGGACTGGTCGGGAATGGCTCCCGATCCGGCCACCAGCAACGCCCCCTGGCACGTCTACAATATCGGCAACAACAGTCCGGTGGAGGTTCTCGACGTCGTCCGCCTGATCGAGGAGGGGCTTGGCAAGAAGGCGCTGCGTGAGATGCTGCCGATGCAACCTGGGGATGTGCCGGAGACCTGCGCGGACGTTGCCGACCTGGAGCGGGCGGTCGGTTTTCGGCCGAAAACCCCGATTTCCGAAGGGGTTCGCCGCTTCCTCGAATGGCTCAAGCAGTACCGGCCGGGCTGAGCGGGACAGCTGTTTGTAACGGTTTTCATTGTAACTCTTTGAATCGAAACGTGTCCGCATGGCCGATTTGGGCCATCGCCAGTCGCCTGCCGCCGTGCTAGTGAAACGGCCGACTTGTTCCACGGGGGGCTTGGAGCCATGGTGCACGCCGCGAAAGGTCGCGCGGACCGAATTTTGCGCGTCGGCGTCGTTGGCGTCGGCGTCATGGGCAGCAACCATGCGCGCGTGTTTGCCGATCTGCCGGGGGTGCAGCTCGTCGGTGTCGCTGATCCCGGACCCGAAACAGCGTGAGCGGGTGGCGAACGCCATCGGCTGCCGGCCTTTCTCGACATCGATGGGTTGATCGCGGCCGGCGTCGATGCGGTCACCATCGCGGCGCCGACCCACCTGCATCGGGATATCGCGCTCCACTGCATCGAGCGCGGCGTGCATGTGATGGTCGAGAAGCCGATCGCCTCTTCGGTCGAGGAGGGGCGGGCCATCATCGCGGCGGCGCGCAACGCCGGCGTGACCCTGATGGTCGGTCATGTCGAGCGGTTCAATCCGGCGGTCGAAGCGATCAAGGACGCGATCCGCGACGAGGACATCCTGTCGATCGCCATCACCCGGGTCGGCCCGTTTCCGCCGCGCATGTCGAATGTCGGCGTGGTCATCGACCTCGCCGTGCACGATATCGACCTGATCCGCTGGTTCACCGATTCCGAGATCGTCGAGGTGCAGCCGCAGCTTTCGAGCGCGGTGGCCGAGCGCGAGGACATCGCGCTGCTGCAGTTCCGCACCGCCTCCGGCGTGCTGGCCCACATCAACACCAACTGGCTCACGCCCTTCAAGGCGCGCAACGTCACCATCGCGACGCGCAACAAGTACATCATGGGCGACCTGCTGACGCGGCAGGTCACCGAATGTTTCGGCTTCCAGCCGGACGGCAGCTATTCGATGCGGCACCTCTCGGTCGGCCATGCCGAGCCGCTGCGCGCCGAGCTGCAGGCCTTCGTCAATGCGGTCCGCAGGCGGCAGAGACCCGCGGTCACCGGCGAGGAGGGCGTCGCGGGCCTGGAGATCGCGATCCGCTGCCTGGAGAGCAAGCCGCATCCGAGCCGTCGTGCCGCCGGCGCGCCGAATGCCCGGCGCCTCACCGGCTGATCCGACCGCTCCTGACGATCGTATCGACGATGAACCAGCCCGCTCGCCTCGATCCCGCGCCGATTCCGTTCATCGACGTCGCCGCCCAGCGCCGGCGGCTGGGTCGCGCGATCGACGACGCGATCGCGCGCGTGCTCGACCATTGCCAGTTCATCCTGGGTCCGGAGGTGCGGGCGTCGGAGGCCGATCTTGCGGCGTTCTGCGGCGCGCGCCATGCCATCACCTGCGCGAGCGGAACCGATGCGCTCGTTGCTGCCGCTGATGGCCAAAGGGCATCGGCCCGGGCGATGCGGTCATCTGCCCGGCCTTCACCTTCACCGCGACCGCCGAGGTCGTGGCGCTGGTCGGCGCGACGCCGGTGTTCGCCGATGTCGAGGAAGCGACCTTCAATCTCGATCCCGCACAGCCTGGAGCGGGCGATCGCCACCGCTCGCAAGGAAGGGCTCACGCCCAAGGCGGTCATCCCGGTCGACCTGTTCGGTCAGCCCGCCGATTACGACCGCATCGACGCGATGGCGGACGCCGAGAAGCTGTTCGTGCTCGACGATGCCGCCCAGGCGTTCGGCGCGACCTATCGGCAACCGCCGCGCTCGGCACGCTTGCGCACGCGACCGCGACGAGCTTCTTCCCGGCGAAGCCGCTCGGCGTCTACGGCGACGGCGGCGCGGTGTTCACCGACGATGACGAACTCGCGGCGGTGATGCGAAGCCTGCGCGATGCATGGCGAGGGCAGCGAGCAAATACGATTGCGTGCGCATCGGCATGAACGGCCGGTTCGACACCGATCCAGGCGGCGGTGCTGATCGAGAAGCTGAAGATCTTTCCGGACGAGATCGCTGCGCGCGCAGCGGGTCGCGCGCCGCTATTCGGCGGCGCTCGCCGATGTGGCGACCGCTGCCGCGCGTCGCCGACGGCTCGACCTCGGTGTGGGCGCAATACACCATCCGCCTTGCCGCCGGCCGGCGCGACGCGCTGGCGGCCGACGCTCAAGGCGCAGGGCATCCCGACCGCGGTGTATTATCCCAAGCCGGTGCACCACCAGGCCGCCTACCGGGCGTTTCCGGTCGCCGACGGCGGCGTGCCGGTGAGCGAGCGGCTGGCCGAGGAAGTGATCAGCCTGCCGATGCACGCCTATCTCGACGAGCCGACGCAGGATCGCATCATCGCGGCGGTGCGGCGCGCGCTGGCCGAAATAGCCGCCGCTGACGGGGCGATCTCATTTCGCGTCATGGCCGGACTTGTTCCGGCCATCCACGGCTTTACTCTGCGCATGATTCCCCAAGACGTGGATGCCCGGCACAAGGCCGGGCATGACGGAGCAACGACCCCGGGCCATGCTGGGACGCATCTTCACCGTCGGCGGCTTGACGCTGCTTTCGCGGATCACCGGCTTCGCGCGCGACATCGTGCTCGCGGCCGTGCTGGGCGCCGGCCCGGTGGCGGACGCGTTCTTCGTGGCGCTGCGGCTGCCCAATCATTTCCGCGCGATCTTCGCCGAGGGCGCGTTCAACGCCGCGTTCGTGCCGGCCTATGCGCGCATCCGCCAGCAGCACGGCGACGATCCGGCCAAGCTGTTCGCGGACCGCATCTTCACGCTGCTGTTCGCCAGCCAGGTCGTGCTGCTGGCGATTGCGCTGCTGTTCACGCCCGGGCGTGATCGACCTGCTGGCGCCGGGATTCGCCAAGGATCCGGGCCGGTTCGCGCTGGCGGTCGATCTCACCCGCATCACCTTCCCGTACCTGCTCGCGGTCTCGCTGGTGACGCTCTACGGCGGCATCCTCAACGCGCTCGGCCGGTTCGCGGCCGCCGGCGGCGGCGCCGATCCTGCTCAACATCTCGATGGTGGCGACGCTTGCGGTCGCGACGTTCTTCCCGACGCCGGGCCATGCGGCGGCCTGGGGCGTGCTGATCGCCGGCGTGCTGGAGGCGCTGCTGGTCGGCGGCGACGCCTGGCGCAACGGGCTGCTGCCGGCATTCCGCTGGCCGCGGCTCGACGACGGAGGTGAGAACGTTCTTCAAGCGGTTCGGCCCGGCGATCCTGGGCTCGGCCGGCACCCAGATCGCGCTGTTCGCCGACACCATCATCGCGAGCTTCCTGGCGGCCGGCTCGCTGTCCGCGCTGTATTACGCCGACCGCCTCAACCAGTTGCCGATCGGCGTGATCGGGATCGCGGTCGGCACCGTGCTGCTGCCCGAAATGGCGAACCGCATCGCCGGCGGCGACGAGCGCGGCGCCCACCACGCCCAGAACCGCGCCATCGAGCTGACGCTGCTACTGTCGATTCCGTGCGTCGTCGCGTTCCTGCTGGTGCCCGATCTGATCATGCAGGCGCTGTTCGGCCGCGGCGCCTTCACCGCCGCCGACGCCCGTGCGTCGGCTGCCACGCTCGCCGCCTACGCGATCGGGCTATTTCCGTTCGTACTGATGCGCAGCGTCACCGTCACTTTCCTGGCGCGCGGCGACACGCTGACGCCGGTGAAGGCGCTGGCAGTCGGTGTCGTTGTCAACGTCGCGCTCAAGGTCGCGCTGATGGGAGACTACGCGCAGGTCGGTCTCGCGTTCGCGACCTCGATCGGCGCCTGGATCAATTTCGGCCTGCTGATCTGGTTCGCGGCGCGCCAGGATCTGCTGGTGATCGACGACCGGCTCAAGGCCGCGGCCGGCAAGCTGGCGATCGCAGGGCATTGCGCTCGCGGTCGCGCTGTTCTTCGGCGCGCGCATCATCCCCGGCTGGTTTGCCGACTGGCCGACGCTGCGCGCCGAGATCACGCTGGCGTTGCTCGCGAGCCTCGGCGCGGTGGTCTATTTCGGCATCGTGCTCGCGCTGTTCGGCCGGCAGTGGCTCGCAGCCCTGAAACGCCGCGCCAAGCCGCCGCCACCGGCCGTGCGGGACGGCGACTAATTGAAGCAGGTTTGCTCTCTTCGCTCGTCCCCGCGGAAGCGGGGACCCAGTGCCACAAATACCGAATGCTTTGCTCTGGGTCCCCGCTTCCGCGGGGACGAGCAGAGATGGAGCGCGTCACCTCAAAACGGGATACACGCTAGCGCGGCGTCCGCTCGCCGGGGGTGAGCGTGACCCGCCGCTCTTCGCCGTTGCGCCGCGTCTTGACCTCGACGGCACGGCCGATCTTGTCGCCCGCCAGCATCCGGATGAGATCGTCCGCGCCGGTCACGGGCACGCCGTCGAGCGTCAGGATGATGTCGCCTGAGGCGAGCCCGGCGCGGTCGGCCGGGCTGCCCGGTTCGACGCTCGCCACCATCACGGCGCTGTCCTGCGCGAGCCCCGCGGTGTGCCGCAGCCGCCGCGAGACCGCGAACTGCTGCGCGGCGATGCCGATATAGGCGCGCCGTACGCGGCCGTGCCGCACCAGTTCGCCCAGCACGAAGTTCGCCGTGTTGGATGCGACCGCGAAGCAGATGCCTTGCGCGCCCATGATGACGGCGGTGTTGATGCCGACGACCTCGCCGCGCGACGACACCAGCGGCCCGCCGGAATTGCCCGGATTGAGCGCGGCGTCGGTCTGGATCACGTCGTCGATCAGGCGGCCGGATTGCGCGCGCAGCGAGCGGCCGAGCGCGGAGACCACGCCGGTCGTCACCGTCGACTCGAAGCCGAGCGGATTGCCGATGGCGATCACCAACTGGCCGCGCTTGAGTTGCTTGGAGTTGCCGAGCGCCGCCGCCGTCAGCGTGACGGGCGCGTCGATCCGCACCAAGGCGAGATCGGTGTCGGGGTCGTCGCCGACCACCCGGGCGGTGAAGCCGCGGCCCTCGACGGTGTTCACCTTCACCCGTGAGGCGCCGCCGACCACGTGGCTGTTGGTCAGCACCAGCCCATCCGGCGCGACCACCACGCCGGAGCCCGTTCCGCCTTGCCGGCGGTCGTCGGCGCCTTTGAGGACGTCGAGCCGGACCACGGCCGGGCCGACGCGATCGACCACATCGATCACGGCGCGCGAATAGGCATCAAGCAGTGCCTGATCTTCGGGCGGAATCTCGGATGCAGGCTCGGTTACGTTTGGGGCAGTGATGTCGAGCATTTTGCGAACTCGGGGTAGGGGCCGTCGTGCGATGCCGGCAAAGCCGATCATCGTCCGGTCACGGCCGGGCGTTTAAGTGAGAATTGACGCAGATATGGGGGGCCGGGCGATTGCAGGGAAGGGGAGCGCTGGCGTTCACAACTCCGCGACCCATATTCGCAGCACATCCGCACCCACTTATCGCCACACCCGGCCGGATATATCTGTTAGTTGACCCGCCATGATTGATCCCCTTCCTCGCAATATGTGGCCTCCGCGCCTGTTCCGCTGCCCTTGCGGTGCTTGGGGCGCTCGTCCTCGCGGGTTGCAGCGAGGCTCCGAAGGCGCCGCCGGCGCCGCCGCCTCCCGTGGTCACCGTCGCGCCGCCGGTCAAACGCACCATCGTCGATCAGGACGAGTATGTCGGCCGCTTCGTCGCCGTGCAGTCGGTCGAGGTCCGCGCCCGTGTCTCCGGCTATCTCGACAAGGTGAATTTCGAAGATGGCCAGATCGTCAAGGAAGGCGATCTGCTGTTCAGCATCGACAAGCGGCCGTTCCAGAACACGCTCGATCAGGCCCGCGCCAATCTGCAGGTCGCACAGTCGAACGCGGCTTTCACGGCGTCCGATCTGGCGCGCGCGCAGCAACTGGTGCGCGACCGGACCGTGACCGAGCAGATCTATGAGCAGCGCGCCCAGGCGAACCGCAACGCGCAGGCCTCGGTGTTGGCGAACGAAGCCCTGGTGCGCCAGGCCGCGCTCGATCTGGAATTCACCGATCTGCGCGCGCCGATCACCGGCCGCATCGGCGACCGGCACGTCACGCCCGGCAACCTGGTGACGGGCGGCACCGGCGGCAACACCACGCTGCTCGCCACCATCGTGTCGATCGATCCGATCCGCTTTGAGTTTACCTTCGATGAGGCCTCGCTGTTGCGCTACGAGCGGCTGGCACGCAACGGCAAGGACGTGACCGGGCGCACTGCGCGGAGCACGGTCCGGCTCAAGCTCATCGACGAGCCGGACTTTTCGCACATCGGATACATGGACTTCGTCGACAACGTGATCGAACGCGGCACCGGCACGATTCGCGGCCGGGCACAGTTTGCCAACGCCGACGGCCTGTTCACGACCGGCATGTTCGGGCGGATTGAGGTCGCCAGTTCGGCGCCGTACGAAGCGCTGCTGGTTCCTGACGAGGCGATCGGCACCGAGCAGGCGCGCAAATTCGTGCTGGTGGTCGGCTCCGACGACATTGCGCGGCAGAAATTCGTCACGCTCGGCGACGTCCGGGACGGACTGCGGGTGATCAAGCAGGGACTCGATCCGAACGACCGGGTGATTGTGATCGGTCTGATGCGGGCACGGCCGGGGAGCAAGGTGACGCCCAAGGAACAGGGCGCCCCCACTCAGGCGGCGTCGCCGCAGGCCAGTTCGAAGTAGCGATCGGTCGCGATGCGCCTGTCCCATTTCTTCATCGACCGGCCGATCTTCGCCTCCGTAGTCTCGATCGTGATCGTGATCCTCGGGGCGGTCGCGTATTTCCGGCTCCCGGTCGCGCAGTATCCGGAAATCGCGCCGCCGGTCATTCAGGTCACCGGGCAGTATCCAGGCGCAAGCGCGGACGTGGTCGCGGCGACAACGGTCGCTCCCATCGAGGAGCAGATCAACGGCGTCGAGAACATGATCTACATGTCGTCGAACTCGACGGCTGACGGGCGCTTCTCGATCTCGGTGAGCTTCGAGCTCGGCACCAACCTCGACATCGCGCAGGTGCAGGTGCAGAACCGCGTTGCGATCGCGCAACCGCGACTGCCGCCTGACGTTCGGGCGATCGGCGTGACCGTGCAGAAGAGCTCGCCCGACCTGATGATGGTCGTGCATCTGATTTCGCCCGACAAATCGCGCAATACGCTGTTCATCTCCAACTATGCGACGCTCGAGATCAAGGACGCGCTGACGCGGGTCGACGGCGTCGGCTCGATCACGGTGTTCGGCAGCCGCGACTATTCGATGCGCATCTGGCTCGATCCGGATCGCCTTCAGTCGCTCGGCCTGACCGCCGCTGACGTGTCGCTGGCGTTGCAGCGCCAGAACATCCAGGTGGCGAGCGGCGTCCTCAACCAGCCGCCGGTGAGCAATCCCGGCGCCTTTCAGGTCGCCGTGAAGACCCTGGGGCGCCTGGCCGATCCGGACGAATTCGCCAATATCGTCATCAAACAGACGCCGATCGCCGTGGTGCGGCTCAAGGACGTCGCCAAGGTCGAACTTGCGGCGCTCGACTATTCGTCGAATTCCTACCTGGACAACGAGCCTGCGG
Source organism: uncultured Alphaproteobacteria bacterium (assembly GCA_963807865.1). GTDB lineage: Bacteria > Pseudomonadota > Alphaproteobacteria > Rhizobiales > Xanthobacteraceae > VAZQ01. The sequence goes on from CAWEDK010000020.1 coordinate 254,101, forward strand.
TTGCGCTCGCGGTGTTCCAGCGCCCCGGATCGAACGCACTCGAAACCGCACAGCGCATCCGCGATACCATGGCGCTACTCGCCAAGCGGTTTCCGACCGGCCTCGAATACAAGATTGTCTACGACCCGACCCAGTTCATTCAGCAGTCGGTCGATGAGGTCAAGACGACGATCTTCGAGGCGATCCTGCTGGTGGTGCTGGTCGTCGTCCTGTTCCTGCAGACCTGGCGGGCCGCGGTCATTCCGTTGCTGGCGATCCCGGTTTCGCTCGTCGGCACCTTTTTCTTGATGTCCCTGTTCGGCTTCACGCTCAACAATCTGTCGTTGTTCGGCCTGGTGCTCGCCGTCGGCATCGTGGTGGACGATGCGATCGTCGTGGTCGAGAACGTCGAGCGCAACATCGCCGAGGGGCTGTCGCCGCATGACGCGGCGGTCAGGAGCATGGACGAGGTGGGCTCGGCGCTGATCGCAATCGCGCTGGTGCTGTGCGCGGTGTTCGTGCCGACGGTTTTCATCACCGGCATTTCCGGCCAGTTCTACCGCCAGTTCGCGCTCACCATTGCGGGCGCGACGGTGATCTCGCTGATCGTGTCCCTGACGCTCTCGCCCGCCATGTGCGCGCTGCTGCTCAAGCCGCACGAACACAAAGAACCGCGGTTCTGGATGCGGCCGCTGTATGGATTCTTCCGGCTGTTCAACCGGGGGTTCGACGGTGTCGCTGCCGGTTACGGCTGGCTGTCGGCGCGGGTTGTGCGTTATGCCGTCCTGACGCTGGTGGTTTATGGCGGCCTCCTTGCATTCGGCCTCAACGAGTTCCGCAAGACGCCGGTCGGGTTCATTCCGCAACTCGACCGCGGCTACCTGATCGCCATCATCCAGTTGCCTCCGGGCTCGTCGCTGTCACGCACCGACGCGGTGAACAAGCGCGCGGTCGATCTTGCCAAGCAAATCCCGGGTGTCGCGGGAGCGGTGAACATCGTCGGCTTCTCGGGCGCGACATTCACGAATGCGCCAAATGCCGGCGCGATCTTCGTCGTGCTCGATCCGTTCGAGGAGCGCGCCGGCGATCCGAAGAAGTCGGCCAATGCCATCATCGGTCAGCTCTACGGCAAGTTGGGGTCGATCCAGGAGGCCCTCGTCCTGGTCGTGCCGCCGCCGCCCGTGCAGGGCATCGGCAACGCGGGCGGCTTCCGGATGATGATCGAGGACCGCGCCGGGCGCGGTTCGCAGCCGCTGCTCGAAGCGGTCAACGCCGTGATGGCCCGCGCGCGGCAGGCGCCAGAGATCGCAAGCCCGTTCTCGTTGTTCGAAGTCTCGACGCCACAGCTCTACCTGGATATCGACCGCACCAAGGCGCAAATGCTGGGCGTGAACGTGTCGGAAGTGTTCACCGCGTTGCAGATCTATATCGGCTCGCTCTACGTCAACGACTTCAACTTGTTCGGCCGCACCTTCCGCGTGACCGTGCAGGCGGCTGATGAATTTCGCAACTCGCCCGAGGACGTGCTGAAGCTGCGCGTGCGCAACGACCGGGGCGGGACCGTGCCGCTCGGATCGTTCACCACCGTTAACAACATCGCCGGGCCGTATCGCGTGCCGCGCTACAATCTATACCCGGCCGCCGAAATCGATGGCGTGGCGGCGCCCGGTTACTCGCAGAGCCAGGCGATCGCCGCCATGGAGCGGATCGCAAACGAGGTTCTGCCGGACGGCTTCAGCTACGAGTGGACGACGCTCGCGTATCAGCAATTGCGTGCCGGCAGCACGGCGATGTTCGCCTTCAGCTTGGCTGTGGTGTTCGTGTTCCTGGTGCTCGCGGCGCAGTTTGAAAGCCTCACGCTGCCGCTCGCGATCATCATGATCGTGCCGATGTGCCTGGTGGCGTCGATCACCGGCGTGGTGTTGCGCGGGCTCGACAACAACATCCTCACGCAGGTCGGCTTTGTCGTGCTCATCGGCCTCGCGGCGAAGAACGCCATCCTGATCGTGGAATTCGCCAAGCAGCTCGAGGATCAGGGCCGCGACCGCTTCGCCGCCGCAGTCGAGGCCGCCAAGCTGCGGCTGCGTCCGATTCTGATGACGTCGTTCGCGTTCATCTTCGGCGTGGTGCCGCTGGTGTGGGCGCAAGGGGCGGGCGCCGAACTGCGTCAGGCGCTCGGCACGGCGGTGTTCGCCGGCATGATCGGCGTGACGATTTTCGGACTGATCTTCACGCCCGCGTTCTACGTGGTCTCGCGCTGGATCGCCGAGAAGTTGAGCCGCCGGCGCGTCGCGCCGCCCGCGCCGGAGACCCTGCCGGCGGAGTGAGCGACGGGCGACCGCGATGTGGGTGAATCAATTCGCGCGGCGATGCAGGACGAACAGAAAAGCCAATAGCACGGCGGCCGACAGGCCGAGCGACCAGTGAATACCGATCCCTGCGCCGAGGACGCCCACGGTGATGCCGCTGAAGGCTCGCATGCCGAGTCCGGCCATGTTGAACAGGCCGACAACGCGGCCGCGGATTTCGACGGGCGCATTCAATTGGACCAGGGCCTGCGCCATCGTGTTGAACGACAGCTCGAAGAACCCCGCGGCAAACAGCAACGCGATCGCCAGCGTGTAAGTCCCCGCCGTTGCGAATGCGAGCAAGGACAGACACCATAGAATTGCCAGGACGATGGCCGTCTGAGGGGTCGTTTTGAGCCGTCCCCACGCTTCCAGAGCGATGCCCGCGAGCAGCGCACCGGCCGCATCAGCGGCCAGAAGCACGCTGTAGGACACGCCAGGGTCGCCGTGCCCGAGTTCGTTGGCGAACTCCGGCATTTGGGCGTTGTAGGCGTTGCCGACCATGAAGGAGGTCAGCCCGGCGAGCAGCGTCATCGAGGTCAGAACCCGGTGCGTGCCGATTGCGCGGATGGTCTGCACGATGTCGGCAAGGCCGCGGATAGCAAGGCGTCTCGGCGCGGCGGTCCAGTCGCGGGTCGGCGCCCAGAACAGCCAAAGCAGCATCGGGAAGTAGAACAGCGTGTTGAGAATGATGCCGTGGGATGGACCCAGGGCCAGCATGATCACGCCGCCCACGGCCGGCCCGACCAGCACGCCCAGGTATCGCGCCATCGCGTTCAACCGGACCGCGCTCGGCAGATCGGCGGGGCCGACGATGTCGTAGAGCAGCAACTGGCTCGGCGTCTGCCACAGCACGCCGGCGCAGCCGTGGATGACCAGAAGCAGCATCGCGCTCCACATCTGAAGCGTGTCGGTGATGAAGAGAATGCCCCATCCCGCCGACGCCACGATGAAGAGCAGCATCCCGCACTGGATGATACGGCGCGAATTGAACCGGTCGGCCAGCCCGCCGACGGCGACGGAAAACAGCAGAAATGGCAGCCAATGCGACAGCACCGCGAAGCCGGCCAACGCGGGTGAGTGGAATTTCTGGAAGACCACCCAATAGCTGATCACATGCTCGACGTTGTCGGCCATCATGGCCAGGACGAACGCCGCGAACTGCGCGCGATAGGGCGGCGACTTCATGGCTGCAAACGAGCTGGATGCAGCCGCCGCGTTCGTCGAAGGTTCAGGATTCAATCGATCACCTGGGTAAACGTGGCCGGGACTACGCCATTTCGATGCCGGAGGAGGCATCGGGAATTCCGCTCGCTCGATCTTAGCTCCGGCTCTTTTGGTTCAATCTGCCGGCGATACGGAACCATTGCACTCGGCCGGCTTCGTCGCGGACGAAGTTTGCGCGCATTCCCGCAGTCTTGCTGTCGCCGTCGAGCAGCATCACGTAGTCGTCGCGGTAGAATGCAAGAATGGTCTCGGGCGTGCCGCGCGGGGAAACGACGGGCTTCCCATCCGGGCCCAGTTGGCGCATCCGCAGCCGGCCCTGATCAGCGGAAAGCTGTGTCGTGATGGTGATGACTTGCCCGCCGGCTTCGATGGCGGAGACGGCATAATCGCCTTCGTAGTCAGCCAACTCGTCATCACTGAGGACGCGTGGCGTTGCGGGAAGGTTATGGACACCTGCGAAGCGCGAAAGAACCCAGTCATCTGTACAAAGTTCGGATACCAGCCTCGGTCCCGCTTCGGAGTTCGTGAGCAGCACGAAGGCGAAATCGCGATCCGGAACGAAGAAGAACCCGCTGTGCTGACCGGGCCAGTTACCCCCGTGCTGAACGATGCGTATACCCTCGGCGCTTGGACGGAGCATGAAGGTCACGCCCATGCCCTCAAGTTCGACGATCAGCGTGCCGCCGGGGCCCGGGTTGGAGTGCATGGCCTTTAGGGAAGCCGCGGTGAGAATCGGCTGACCATCGGGTCCCTTGCCGTCGCCGAGATGGAAGCGGGCATAGCTGAGCATGTCGCGGGCGCTGGAGATCAGCCCGCCAGCGGCGTTCAGTGTGCGGGGGAAATACCACGAAGAGAGGTCGAGGACCGCCTTGCCATCGACGACCTTGTGCGAGGCAGCGAAGGAACGTCCGATCTGTTCGTCGGTGAAAAAGCGAGTGTGATCGAGGCGGAGCGGATCCAGGAGCAGGTTCTGGACAGCCTTCTCGTAGGTGGCGCCTTCGACCTTCTCGAGCACATGGCCGGCCAGCGAGAGCGCCGCATTGTTGTAGAAGAATGTGCTACCAACGGGAGTGAGCTGCGGCAGCTCGACCATGCTGGCCACGTATTTCGCGAGCGCATCCTTGCCGCGGCCGAAATCCTGGAGGTCGTCTCCCAACCAGCCCGCGGTGTGGTTGAGCAACTGACGCAGCGTCACCCTCTCGGCCACACTCGGATCGCGCGTGGCGAAGTCCGGCAGATAGGTCCGTGCTGTGGCGTCAAGGTCCAGCTTGCCTGCATCGACCAGGCGCATGATGGACGTGCCGGTGAACGTCTTGGTGGTCGAACCGATGCGAAACAGTGTGTTCTCGGTGACAGGTTCTGGGCGCTCGATGTTCGCGACCCCATACCCCCGGACATGCTCCGAACCCTGGTAATATATCCCGACCGCCGCGCCTGGAATTGCATAGGCCTCCAGTGCCCGATTGATCTTGTCGTCGAGTGCATCGAACAAGTTGTTGGCCTTGCCTGGAGTATGGGACCGGGCTCGCTGCCCAATTTTCGAGTCGAGATAACGTCATCCTCGCTTCAGCGCGTGCTGAGGCCGGAATAGCCGGGCTGATCGATATCGGCAATGAGTTCCACCAGTGGCACGGTGAGGCCCAGCGCGGGCGGCATCAAACCGATGCACGTCGGCCAGGGTTGACCACGCGACCTAGACCACCAGGTCGTGCGACCCGCACCGATCACGGAATCGTGAACCCGCTGTATTCCTCCGGCCATTCTAGTTTGGAGGAGTATCAATCTAGGTTCAGGGTTGGATTGTTCGCGTACCATCCGTGCCCACCGGCTCGGAGCTATAATCCAAAGAGGGAGCAGACGAGATGATCCGTACCGTGCTTGCCGTGGCGGTGTTCGCGTTCGGCGTTTCCGCGGTCGTCGCGCAGAGCGACCCGATTGCGGCCCGCAAGGCGCTGATGAAGACGAACGGCGACCAGAACCGCGTCGGTACCGAGATGATCGACGGCAAGCGGCCGTTCGATCTTGATGCGGCGAAAAAGGTTTTGACGACCTTCTCGGAGAGCGGCGAAACGGCCAAGGCGCTGTTCCCCGACAACTCGAAGACCGGCGGCGACACCGCCTCTCTGCCGGCGATCTGGGAGAACAAGGCGGACTTCGAAGCCAAGCTCGCGAAGTTTTCCAGCGAGGCGAAGGCGGCAGCCGCCGCTGTCACCAATCTCGATACGTTCAAGGCGCAGATCGCCGAGGTCCGCAAGAATTGCGGCGGCTGTCACACGCCGTACCGCAAGAAGGCGTCGTAGCTTCATTGCGGGGCCTGCCTCCGCGGGCCTGGCACGATCATTGGGCGGTCACCGAAAGGCGGCCGCCTTCTATTTTGGCGCTGCCGCTTCCGTGGCCTGCGCGTGCGCCTTAGGATGCGGGATACGGATCGCATCCCTCCGGGGCTGCCGGGAAGCGGATGGAAGTTCGGGAAGGCCCCGGAAGAAACCGGAAGACGCAGAGCGCGGCCGGGAGGAACGTCTAATGTTGCGGAAACTGGCGCTCGTGGTGGCTATTCTCGTGGCGGTCGGCCTCGGGGTGTTCTGGTTCATCACGATTCCGGCCACGGTTCCGGCGAGTGCGCTCGGCGCCTACGCGCCCAAGCCCGAGAACGGCCGGACGATGTTCTACGCCGGCGGCTGCGCGTCCTGCCACATGAGCCCCGATCAGGACGACAAGACCCGTCTCGGCGGCGGCCGGCCGCTGAAATCGCCATTCGGCACCTTCTACGCGCCCAATATCTCCAGCGATCCGAAGGACGGCATCGGCAACTGGAGCGAAGCCAACTTCGTCACCGCGATGTTGAAGGGCACGTCGCCGGACGGGAAGCATTACTATCCCGCCTTCCCGTACACTTCGTACCAGCGCATGCGGCTTGAGGACGTGCGCGACCTGTTCGCGTTCATGAAGACGCTGCCGGCGGTGCCCGGCCAGGTCCGCGACCACGACCTGCCGGCGCACTTCAAGTTCCGGCGCATGCTCGGCGGCTGGAAATTCCTGTTCCTCGACGGCGAGAAATTCACCCCGGACCCGAACCGGCCGGCGACCTGGAACCGCGGCGCCTACCTGGTCAACGGCCCGGGTCACTGCGCGGAGTGCCACAGCCCGCGCAATTTGCTCGGAGGAATCGTGGAGGATCAACGGTTTGCGGGCGGGCCTGACCCCGAAGGCGGCGACGGCTGGGTGCCCAACATCACCCAGGAGGGGATCGGCAAATACTCCGAGAAGGAGATCGAGACCGTGCTCACCACCGGCGACCTGCCGAGCGGCGATTCCGTCGGCGGCAGCATGGGGAAGGTGGTCGGAAACGTCTCGCAATTGTCGGAAGCGGACCGCGCCGCGATGGCGTCCTACGTCAAGTCGCTGCCGCCGGTCGAAGGCCCCAAGCACTGACCCAACCGCGCTCTTCGTCGAGTTTCCCGCGTCCTCCGGGGACACTGCGGCATCTTCTGCGCTTCTTCCCCGCTCTTCCCCGCGCTTCCGGGCGGCGGCATAAGCGGAGCGGATTTTTCCTCCCCGTGGCACACTCCCGCCGGCGATGAATCTGCTCAAGGCCATTCTGCTCAAGGTCGGCTCGGCGTTCGTGTTCGCGGTGATGTCGGTGCTGGTGCGCTGGCTCGGCGAGCGCTACCCGGTCGGGCAGATCGTGTTCTTCCGATCGGTGTTCGCGATCCTGCCGGTGGTCGTCATCTACGCCTGGCGCAACGAATTGATGACGGCGGTCCGCACCACGCGGCTGCGCGGCCATCTCGGCCGCGGCATGGTCAGCATCGGCGGCATGTTCTTCAACTTCTCGGCGCTGGCGCGGCTGCCGATCGTCGACGCCACCGCCATCCAGTTCTCGGCGCCGCTGATGACGGTGGCGCTGGCGGCGGTGTTCCTCAAGGAGCGCGTGCGCATGTACCGCTGGTGGGCGGTGATCGTCGGCTTCATCGGCATCCTGGTGATGCTCGCGCCGCATTTCGATCCGGCGCACTACGCCACCGCCGCCGCCAGCGCGACCACGGTCGGCATTATCTTCGCGCTGGCGGGCGCGGTCTGCAATTCCGGCGCGGTGATCCAGACCCGCCGCCTGACCGAGAGCGAGACCACGTCCTCGATCGTGTTCTATTTCTCGCTGATCTGCGCGCTCGCCGGGCTTGCGACCTGGCCGCTCGGCTTCGTCGTGCCATCGTGGGAGATTCGCTGGCTGGTCCCGGACTGGACGCATCTCCTGGCACTGATGGCGACGGGACTGTGCGGCGGCATCGCGCACATCCTGCTGACCGAAAGCTACCGCTGGGCGCCGGCATCGCTGATCGCGCCGTTCGACTATACGGCGATGCTGTGGGCGCTCGTGCTCGGCTACCTGGTGTTCGGCGAGGTGCCGACGGTGTTCGTGTTCGTCGGCGCGGCGATCATCGCGGGCGCCGGTCTGTTCGTGATCTGGCGCGAACGCCGGCTGCGCATGCGCCGCCCCCGCGCCGGTGGGCCGGGCGGGACGTAAGCGGGGCGTGAGCGTGCGCTTGCGATCAACTCTCGCGAAGCTTTGTAGGGCGCAACAAACGCATTGTGCTTCCCGGAGCCAAGCCATGTGACGCTGAAGTGAGCTTGGGCACCTTCGCGCCCCGGCTACAGAGGCGATCTTGTGGCCAATCGCATCGGCCTGTGCGCGATTAGCCCGAGCGACTGTGAAGCAGTTCACATAGGGCTTCCTTCATTTCGTTTAGCCTCTCTATCACGCCGACCAACCGAAGGTGGAGGCCGTCATGCGTCTTGCCATCATTGCACTGGTTGCTTTCGCCGTTTTGGCCGCGAACATCGCTCCGAGCTTCGCCTGCCCGAACGGCTATGTCCCCTGCGGTACTCGTTCCTGCTGTCCGGCGCGATGAACCGCCGTAACGTCTGGCGGACGACACCGCCGGCTTTCGGATCGTTCCGTATCGGAAACCGAAGCATTTGGCTCGCCTCCCTGGCGTTGCCCGTCGCCCTGGTCATTCCGGCCATTTGGTACGTAACAAGCCCGTCACCGGCGCCGGCCCATGACATCGAAACCGTGATCAAGAGCTACTACGGTTTCGATCCCTTGACACCGCCCAGCCGGCTTCGCGGACCGGGCGCGATCTACCACGTCAACGGCAGTTCAGTGAGAAAGGTCTGCGAAGCTACCCCCGAGGTGCTGGGCGGGTTCGTTGATGAATTGATTACGGTGAACCGGACCCACAACAGTTCGGAAAACAGCCGGTTCTCTCTGAGCGGAAGCTTTGTGAACGCATTGAATGGAAAATTGGAGGGCGCCCGCGTCGCGACGATCGAATACGGCATGAAAGATGTCGTCATCAGGGAGATCCCCGAGGCGACCCTCGGCAAGATCGAGCGCGTACTGATGAGCGAGAAGGACTGCGACGACACGGTGAATGCCTTGTTGAGCGCCAACAAGCGGGTCTGCTCGGGGTATTCGTCACTGACCGCGTCGATATCCTACAAGATACGGTTTGATCGGCGCTCGGATGTCACAGCGCAAGCCAAAGTCGCGGTCGCGAATGTTATCAAGGAGGCCATCGAGGAGAACAGCGGCGGCACGATCAGTGTCCGGAACGCGGAAGAATTCTCCGGCGAGAAGTTGATCTATGGAATTCTGCTGTCGACGCGCTGCCTCGTGCTCGATACCTCGTCCGGACGAACCTCAGGCGCCGGAAGGCCTCCGCCGCTGCACGCCCAAGGTCCGAAAACCTGAGCGCGCAGGATTCGCGGCTCGGAGGTTAGGATGCTCCTAGTCACAGAATATAGGGCGCAGTAAGCGGAGCGCATTGCGCCCTACATTCTTGCTGGGGTGATTCGCGCCTGCTTTTGCGCTGGGTCCCCGCTTGCGCGGGGACGAGCGGAGAGGGGCGCCTTCCAAAATTCAGCGCTGTTGCAATCAACCGGCCTAAAACGCCTTGAAAGTAATGATGGTGCGGGTGTCCTGGATGCCCGGGATGGTCTGCACCTGCTCGTTGACGAAGTGGCCGATGTCGGTGCCCGGCTCGATATAGAATTTGACCAGCAGGTCGAAGTCGCCGGCGGTGGAATAAATTTCGGAGGCGATCTCGGCGTCCGCGAGGTGGTTCGCCACCGCGTAGGACTGGCCGAGCTTGCATTTGATCTGCACGAAAAAGGGAATCATGCGCGCCTCCGCGCCGGGCTGCGCCGGCCCCCGCAATCCAGCAAAATTGCACCGCATTGACAAGGCTTTGCGTCCGTTGGCTTTGCGCCCGCTTTGGCGTCGCGCCCCGTATTGCGACCCTTGCGCCGGCCCCGCCGGCCCCTTAGGTTTACGCCGCAATCTCAATGGGGTGTCCGGCGGATACGCCGCCGGGCTGAGAGGCCATAACGGCCAACCCATCGAACCTGATCCGGATCATGCCGGCGGAGGGAGCTTGAGATGCACGCGCCGTCGACGCCTCCGTTCACGTCCGAACTGCCCGCAATCGCGGGCGATGTGCTGGCGCGCATCCGCGCCCGGCAGCCGCGCGTCCATTGCATCACCAACGCGGTGGCGCAGAATTTCACCGCCAACGTGCTGCTGGCGGCCGGCGCCATCCCGTCGATGACGGTCGCGCCGGACGAGGTCGGCGCCTTCGTGGCGCGGGCCGATGCGCTGCTGGTCAATCTCGGCACCTTCGATCGCGAGCGCCGCGAGGCCACCGAGATCGCCATTGTGGAGGCGGGCCGTGCGGGCCGGCCCTGGGTGCTCGATCCGGTGTTCGTCGACCGCTCGCCGGCGCGCGCCGCCTTCGCGCAGTCGCTGGTGTCGCAAGCGTCCGCAGGCGGTGCGCCTCAATGCGGCGGAATTCGCCGCGCTCGCCGGAGCGCCGCCGGACGGCGAGGCGCTGCGGCGCTATGCGCGCGATCACGCCTGCATCGTGGCGCTCACCGGCGCAACCGACGAGGTCACCGACGGCGCGCGTTTCGTGCGGATCGCCAACGGCGATCCGATGATGGGCCGCGTCACCGCGATGGGCTGCGCGGGCGCGGCCCTGGTGGCGGCGGCGCTCGCGGTCGAGACCGACGCGCTCGCCGCGGTTGCCGCTGCGCTGCTGCTGTTCGCGGTCGCGGGCGAAGTCGCGGCGGCGCGCGCACGCGGGCCGGGCAGCCTGGCGGTCGAGATCGTCGATGCGCTCTACGGTCTTGACCGAGGACACCTTGCGAAAACGGGGGAGGGTGACATGACGGCAGTCGACGTGCGGCTCAATGCGATCGTCGATCCGGAGCGCTCCGGCGGCCACGATCTCGCCGACCTGGCGCGGGCGCTGGCCGAAGGCGGCGCGACGCTGATCCAACTGCGTGACAAGCGGAGCGACACCGGCGTCATGCTGGAACGCGCACGCGCCATCAAGGCGGCGCTCGAGCCGCTCGGTGTGCCGCTGGTGATCAACGACCGCGTCGACGTCGCGCTGGCGATGGGGGCCGACGGCGTCCATGTCGGGCAGACCGACATGCCGGTCGAGATCGCGCGGCGGCTGCTCGGACGCGACGCCATCATCGGCCTGTCGATCAAGAGCGTGGCGCTGGCGGAAGCTGCGCCGATCGAACTGCTCGACTATGTCGGCGTCGGCGGCGTCTATGCCACCACCTCGAAGGACAATCCCAACCCGCCGATCGGGCTCGATGGGCTCGCGCGCATCGCCGAGGTGTTCCGCCGCCGTGCGCCGAAGTTTCCGCTCTGCGCCATCGCCGGTATCGACGCCGGCAATGCGGCGCCCGCGATCAAGGCCGGCGCTCACGGCGTCGCGGTGATCTCGGCGCTGTCGCTCGCGGGCGATCCGGCCGTGGCCGCGCGCGAGCTGCGCGCCGTGGTCGATGCGGCGCTCGCCCAGCGGGTGGATGCATGAGCACGCCGATCGCCGTTACCATCGCCGGGTCGGATTCGGGCGGCGGGGCCGGCATCCAGGCCGACCTCAAGACGTTCTCGGCGCTTGGCGTCTACGGCGCGAGCGTGATCGCGGCGCTGACCGCGCAGAACACCAAAGGGGTGACCGGCATCCACGACGTGCCGGCGGAGTTCGTCACCGCGCAGATCGACGCGGTGTTCTCCGATCTCGACGTCGGCGCGGTGAAGATTGGCATGGTGTCGCAACGGACCGCGATCGCGGCGATCGCCGATGGACTGGCGCGCTGGAAGCAGCACGCGATCGTGCTCGATCCGGTGATGATCGCGACGTCGGGCGACCGGCTGCTGTCGCCCGACGCCATCGACAACCTCAAGAAGAAGCTGCTCCCGATGGCGCTGGTGATCACCCCCAACCTGCCGGAAGCGGCGGCGCTGCTCGATGCGCCGGTCGCCCGCAGCGAAGGCGAAATGCGCGCGCAGGGCGAGCGGCTGCTCAAGCTCGGGCCGCGGGCGGTGCTGATCAAGGGCGGGCACGACACCGGCGCCGAGAGCGTCGATCTGCTGGTCGAGCCGAATGCGGTAACGCGGCTCGCCGCCGACCGCGTCATCACGCGCAACACCCACGGCACCGGCTGCACGCTGTCGTCCGCCGTCGCGGCCGGGCTCGCGAAGGGCCTGACGCTGGCGGAGGCGGTGCGCGCCGCCAAAGCTTACGTGACCGACGCGATCGTTGCCGCGCAACGCCTCAAGATCGGCTCCGGCCACGGGCCGGTGCACCATTTCCACGCCTGGTGGTGAACTTGCCGCATGCGAACGCACCACGCGAACACGTAAGGAGAAAACCATGACGCACATTACACGACGCAACCTGACGCGCGCCGGCGCGCTCGGCCTCGCTGGAGCGATCGCGGCGCCCGCGGTCGCGCGCGCGCAGACGCGGCGCTGGCGGATGGTGACGTCGTGGCCGAAGCGGCTGCCCGGTCCCGGCATGTCGGCCGAGCGGGTGGCCGAGCGCATCGCGACGATGTCCGGCGGGCGGCTGCAGATCACCGTGCACGCGGCGGGCGAAGTGGTGCCGGCATTCGAAGTGCTCGACGCAGTCGGCGGCGGCGTCGCCGACATGGGCCACACCGCGGCGTTCTACTGGCAGGGCAAGCAGCCGGCGACCAACTTCTTCACCACGGTGCCGTTCGGGTTGACGCCGAACGAGCACGTCGCCTGGATCGACGCCGGTGGCGGACAGGCGCTGTGGGATGCGCTCTACGCGCCGTTCGGCGTCAAGCCGTTCATGGGCGGCAACACCGGCGTTTGCATGGGCGGCTGGTTCCGCCGCGAGATCAACAGCGTCGATGACGTCAAAGGCTTGAAGATCCGCTCGCTCGGCCTCGGCGGCGAAGTCTACCGCCGGCTCGGCGCGACGCCGCAGACCACGTCACCGGGCGAGATGCTGACCAGCCTGCAGTCCGGCCTGATCGATGGCGCGGAATTCGTCGGTCCCGGCACCGACATCGCGCTTGGCCTCTACCGGGTGGCGAACTTCTACTACGCGCCTGGCTTCAACAAGCCGAACGGCACGGGCGAATGCATCATCTCGCTCAAGTCGTGGGCGAGCCTCGATCCCGAGATGAAGGCGATCGTGCAGCATGCCTGCGCCAACGAGGCCGCCTATGCGCTGTCCGAGATGGAGCGGCTCAACGCCGAGGCGCTGGCGGCGCTGACCGGCCAGCACAACGTCAAGCTCAAGATGTTTCCGCAGCCGCTGATCGCGGCGGCGCGCCGGCAGGCGCACGACGTGGTCGGCGATCTCGGCGCGAAGAACGAGACCGCGCGCAAGATCCACGATTCCTACATCGCCTTCCGCGAGCGCACCGCGGCCTGGTCCCGCATTTCCATCAAGGCGGTGCTGGAGGCGAGGGACGGGTAGGGGCGCACGTTAGGGCGTGCATCACAGAATTCGGCGTCTGCTCTTCCCGCGGACATTTTGTGTGGCGGATCTGCATGTGGGCCAGCATCGGACATTCAACCGACCTTGACTAGATTCTGGTTCGGCAATGGCCCACCAGGGAATTGAGCAAGCTTGCCGCCGACCGCCAGCGACCCGAGATCAATGCCGACGAAGCCGATGCGGTCGATGAGCGCCGCCACCTCCGCCTTCGCGGCGCTGTCGTTGCCGGAATAGAACAGCACGCGCCGGCCGCCGTCCGACCGCGGGTCCCCGCCAAGCACTTCGGCGCGGAGATGATTGAACGCCTTGACGACGCGCGCTCCCGGCACCAGATCGGCGACGACCTCGCTCGATACCCGGCCCTTCAGATCGACCGGCTTGAACAGCGGCGCCTCGATCGGATTGTTGGCGTCGATGAGAATGCGGCCGGACCACTCCGGCAGTCCCGCCAGCGCCGCGGGCAGCTTCGTCCAGTTGACGGCGACGAAGACGATGTCGGCGCGTGCGGCTTCCTCGCGCGTTCCAGCCTTGATCGATGGGCCAAGTTCTTGGACGAGTTCATTCAACGACTCCGGGCCGCGGCTGTTGGAGATCGTCGCCTCGATGCCGGCGCGAGCCAGCGTCCGGGCAAAGGCTGTGCCGATGGCGCCTGAACCGATGATGCCGATGGTCATGGGATGTTCCTTTTCAGGTTGCAATTGAATGACGAAACGAGATCAGGAGCGAGCCGCCGTTGCGGGTGGCCACGCGCCGAGTTGCTGTAGGAGCGAGAACAGATTGGCTACGCCCCAGTGCTCGGTGATTTTGCCGTCGCGCACGCGCATGACATCGACGGTCTCGAATTGAATCTTGCGGCCCGTCGGCGCCACGCCAAAGAATTCTCCCCGGTGCGTCCCGTGATAGGTTTTGTACGTCGTCACGCGGTCTCCATCGGCAAGCTGCCAATGGATGTCGGCGTGAAAGTCGGGAAACGCCGTCCGGAGGATTTTGTAGAGCTGCCGCGCGCCGTCTTTGTCGGGTGTGCGTCCCGGCTGCGGCGTGTGGTCGAGAAAATCGTCGGCGAAGAGTTCCTCGAACACCTCGAAATTCCCGCCGCCCTGCACCTCCTCAGTGTTGCGGCGAATGACAGCCTTGGCGGCTTCGCTGATGTCGCTGGCGATCATGACCTGCTCCTGGCGCTTTGAGTGTTTGTCTTGGGTCGGAGTGCGCCGGGCTATGCCCCGGCGCCTGCCTTCTGACCGAGAAGCTGAAGCTCCCAAGCGAGCGCGATGCCGGTACCGCCGCCGTGCTCGAGGAAAATCCCGGCCATCGCAGCCGCCTGCTCTTGGCGCGCCCAGTCGCGCTGCAATTCGCCCGCGACCGCCATCCACGTAATCGGGACAACGCCGGCCATCACCATACGGCGGATAGCCATCTCGTGAGCTTCGGCACTGACGCCGCCGGAGGCATCGGTGACGGCATAAACCTCGTAGCCTTCGCCGGCCGCCTGGATCGCCGGCATGGCGAGGCAGATTTCCGACCAGAGCGCCGCCATGATGATCTTCTTGCGGCCCGTCTTCTTCACCGCGTCGACGACGCGCGAATCTTCCCAGGTGTTGATGAAGGTGCGGTCGATCGGCTTCTGCTCGGGGAATACGTCCTGCAGCGGCTTGATGAGTTTGCCGCCGCGATCTTCCAGCACCGTGCTCAGGATGGTCGGCACGTTGAAAACCTTCGCGGTCTTGGCCAGCGCGACGACGTTGTTCACGATCATCGTCGGCTCGTGGCTGTGCAGGTTGGCGAACTGAAAGGCCTGGTGGTCGATCAGGACCAGCACGGACTCTTCCGGGGTCAGAAGGGCGTTCACGCCGTTCTTGAGGACGGGGGACTGGGGCATGGCGTTCACTCCGGTTTGGGATGACTGTTTCCGGAACCGATATCGCCATTTTATTGCTGCGTGATTAGCCGGTAATGGCTATTATTACTTTCAATTGTTACTTGAAAATGGATCCATGGAAACGCTCGTAAACCTCGAATCCTTCGTCCGAAGCGCCGAAACAGGCGGGTTTTCTGCCGCCGCACGGCGGCTGTCGCTGACGCCCGCCGCGGTGAGCCGCAACGTTGCCGATGCTGGAGCGCAATCTCGGTCTTCGCCTCTTTCAGCGCAGCACGCGGAAACTCACGCTGACCGAAGCCGGCGAGCGCTTCCTGCTCGCGATCCGCGGCAATCTCGACGAATTGCAGACGTCGATCGCCAGCGTCGCCGCGGATCGCGGCGAACCGGTAGGCGTGCTCAGGGTCAGCATGGGCATGACATTCGGGGTCGAATACATCCTGCCGCTACTGCCGGATTTCCTGAAACGCTATCCGCATGTCCGCGCCGACTGGCAGTTCGAGAACCGGCAAGTCGATTTGATTGCCGAAGGCTTCGACGCGGCGATCGGCGGCGGCATCGATCTTGCGCCGGGTTTGGTATCGCGAGTCCTTGCGCCCGCACACATCATCGCGGTGGCATCGCCGTCCTACCTTAAAGGACGAACGCCGCCCGCCGATCCGTCAGGACTCGCCTCGTTCGATGGCATTGTCATGCGCTCATCGAAAACACGGCGGGTCCGCGAGCGCCCGATGCGTAACGCCGCGGGCGACGAGATGACGGTACCTCTAAGAGCCACTATTGCGTTCGACGACCCGGAGGCGATGTGCCAGGCGGCGGTGCTCGGACTTGGTGTGACGCAGATCGCGACGGCGCACGCGCTGCGGCATCTGGAGAGCGGTGCGCTCATGCGGCTGGTGCCGCAATGGTACGCCGACGCGGGGCCGATCTCGATCTACTACGCCAGCCGAACACTGATGCCGGCCAAGACCCGCGTCTTCGTCGACTTCGTCGTAGAGGCATTCCGCCGCCAACGTCTAGCCGAACGATTTGCCGGTAGCATCGGGTAGTTCACAGTGGTTGCCGCCCGCAGGCGCTGGATAGGCACGCAGCGCTAACCGACAATCAAAGCACTTGCTGCCAAGATGGTGACGTGGACGTCAACGAGATCATCGTGCGTCCCAGTGCGAACTCTCAGCGAGGTTGTTTAACTCATTCGGGTTCGATGCGGGCGTCGGCGGCGATCTTCTTCCATTTCGCGGTCTCAGCGGCCTGGAACGTCTTGAGTTCATCCGGCGTGCTCGCCTCCGGCTCGATTCCGGCGGTGAGCAACCGGCCCGACACCTCCTTGTCGGCGAGCGCGTCGCGGAACGCGGCGTTGAGTTTGTCGATGATCGGTTTCGGCGTTTTCGCTGGCGCGTAGGCCCCAAACCAGGCGGTCAACTCGTAGCCTTTCAGACCGGCCTCATCGATCGTCGGCAAATCCGGCGCAAGCGGCGAACGCTTGAGGCCAGAGACGGCGAGGCCCTTCAACTTGCCGGCGCGCACTGGCGGCAATGCCGTCGAGACATCGCCAAAGAAGATCGAAATCTGACCGCCGAGCAGGTCTGTCACAGCCTGAGGGTTGCTCTTATAGGGCACGTAGAGCATGTCGATTCCGGCCATGGATTTTAGAAGCTCGGCCGACATGCGCGAGGAGGAGGACCCAGCTCCGAAAGTGAGTTTGCCCGGATTGGCCTTGGCATATGCGATCAACTCTTTGAGATTGTTGGCCTGTACCGAGGGATTGACGACCAGAGCCAGCGTGATGCTGCCGAGCTTGGAAATCGGCTCGAAATCGGCCACTGCGTCATAGGGCAGCTGCTTGAGGAGTGCCTGATTGCCGGCGTGCGTGGTGTTGGCGGTGACCATCACGGTGTAACCATCCGGCGCTGCCCGCGCCACGTTCACAGACGCCGGGATGCCGTTGCCGCCAGCAATGTTCTCAACCACGACTGTGCGGCCGAGCGTCACGCTCATTCTGTTTGCGAGCAGGCGTGCCAGCGTGTCAGTCGCGCTACCCGGAGTGAACGGCACCACGAAACGGATATTGCGTGACGGATAGGCGTCCTGCGCATGCCCCTCGGACCCAGCGGCCGACAGCGTGGCAAGCGCCAGCAAGCTTATGATCAGTTTTTTCATTCTACCCTCCCTTAGCAGATTGCGTCTCATGCCGTTCGAGGCGTGTCGATGTCGATTGCTAGATCGAGCAGGAGGAACGAGAGCGACTTGCCGTGGCCGTCAAGGCCGAGGCTGGCATTGACCCCGCCTTCAAGCACATCGTCGAGCACGAAATTGAAAGCGGCGAGCTTGGGCAGGTCGTAGCGCACCACACGTGTCGGTTTGCGCGCGGTGAACGCTGCTCCAACACACTCGGGTGTGACTTGTTCTGCGACCGCTTGATAATGCGCGGGGTCGCGGCAGACCAGCGCGATATTGAGCCTGTTCCCCTTGTCGCCAGAACGCGCATTGGCGATTTCCTGCAGGCGCACTCTGCGTAACGTCATGGATGCGGCCCCAATACCGTTACGCGTGGCGCGGCATACCGGCGCTCGATCAGACACGACGCGCTCGCCACTCGCGGGGTTAGCCGCCGGCGCACGCCGGCGCCGCCGGCAGGACCGGTGCAATACAGCGCCTCGACCTCGTCGAGCATAAGCTCGACCTGCGCGGCGTCGGCCGACTGCGCGGCAAAGCGCAAGCGAATGTCGGTTGCGTCGCAGCCCTGGAGATCCGGCGCGTCAGTTTGAGCCCCGAGCACGCTAAGTACCCCGACGGCATCGATGCGAAGGTCCAGGTTGGGCGCGCGCGTGCGCAGGCGACGGCATACAATATCGGCAGCCTGCCTTGCGCGCGGCGCGGCATTTGGTCCGGCGTAGGAAATCTCCGCCTCGCCGAGAACCCCGCCATCGATGCAGACGGTAGCCTTGAGCGTTTCCGGTGCCGGTTTCCCGTTCGCACCGTAGATGCGCACGCGGTTCGGCCCGATTTCGACGACGTCGACCTCGCTCAGGTCGAGCACCACATCGGGCGCGAGATACGCCGATGGGTCGTGAATTTCGTAGAGCAGCTGTTCAATGACGGTGTGCCGGTCGATCAACCCGCCAGTGCCAGGTGGTTTACCGATGATAATGTCGCCATCCGCATCTATCTCTGCAATCGGATATCCGACCTCGGCAAGATCGGGCACCTCCTTAAAACCGGGATCGCTGAAATAGCCGCCGCTGACCTGCGCGCCGCATTCGAGCAGATGACCGGCAAGCGTACCAGCCGCCAGGCGGTCCCAGTCGTCGGCGCGCCAACCAAAGACATGCATCAGCGGGCCAAGTGCCAAAGCAGAATCCGCGACCCGGCCGGTCACTACAATATCCGCACCCTGATCGAGCGCTTGCGCTATCGGTTGCGCACCGAGATAGAGATTGGCCGAAATGACGTCGCGGCCTTGTTTGAGCAGGCTGCCACCGGTTTCGCGCGCGCCAAGCTCGGCGGGCGTCAATCGACCCATGAGGTCGTCGCCCTCGACCACCGCGATCCGCAGCGCTCGCAATGACATCCGGTTGGCGAGCGCGGCGATGTGCCGGGCTGCGCCGAGTGGATTGGCCGCGCCGAAATTGCCGACGATTTTGATGTTGGCCGCAAGACAACGCGCGAGGATCGGCGTGAGAATGCGCTCAAGCGCAGGGCTATAACCGCGCTCAGGGTGCTGGCGATATTCGAGCTGCGACAACGCGAGGGTGCGCTCGGCCAGCGTCTCAAACATGAGAAAGCGGGGACCATCGCAAGTCGCAAGTGCCTCTACTACGGGGCCGGCAGCATCTGTCCGGTCACCGGCGAAGCCTGAGCCTGCGCCTATGAAGGTTTTCCCGACCATCGCGCTCTCCACGGAGCGGAAGCTAGCCCCAGGCCATTCATCGTGTAAAATAATGTAACATTATAAATTCATAGGCATTTGCGATGAGACTGACGTTTCGGCAAATGGAAATCTTGGTGGCCGCGGCAGAGGCGCCCACCTTCAGCGCTGCCGCCAAAAGACTTGGCATCTCGCAGCCCTCTCTGTCGGAATTGGTCAGTCGTATCGAACGCGCGGTTGGCCTCGTGCTGTTTGAGCGAACCACGCGCTCGCTGAAACTCACCGAGGAAGGTCGCCGCGCAGCAGCCATCGCACGAGAACTGGTACAGGATTTCACGCACGGTCTAGAGCGTCTCACCGGAGACGCAGGCGCTGGCCGCATCGCAATCGCCGCATTGCCGTCTGTGATTTGCGCAGCAATTCCTTCCGCATTGGCCGAATTCGTCCGCGCGCATCCCGCAGTGGAAGTTATGCTGCATGACGTGCAACACGAGCGCGCAATGGCGATGCTACGTGACGGCATCGTGGACATAGCGGTCACACTCAAGCCAGCACTGGGCGAAAAACTCGTGTTCGATGGCGTGGCTTTCGACACGGCCCATTTGGTGTGCCGGCGCGATCACCCGCTGGCCCGACTCCAAAAAGTGCGTTGGCGCGACCTCATTGACCAGCCTTTCATTGGCATCACTCGAATTTCCTCAGTGCGACGACTGAGCGATGCGGCGTTCGTGTACGGTGCGCAGACAGTCGAACCGCGCTACGAAGTCGAGCAGATACCTTCGGCAGTCGCGCTGGTGGAGGCGGGCCTCGGTGTGACCGCACTACCATCGCTCACGTTCGCGATGTTCAAGGGCAGCGGTTTGGCGGTTCGCCCGCTGATCGAACCGGTGATGCGCCGCCATGTCGGGTTCGTGACGCGCCCCCGGCGAACTCTGCCTGCGTTTGCGGCCGATCTAATGCGCATTATCCGCGAGCGACTGCAACATGAGCTGCGGACGACGAATGTGCGGGGCTGACCGGCGCAAGAGCCCGGTGCGGGCGGTGCTGCGATTCGCGAGATGTCCGCTTTCGGCCCCAGAAGCGGACATCAAAGTCTGACTGTTTGGCCTATGGCTGACAAACTATTTGAAGCCGGCTCGATAATACGAGGCCAATCCATCGATCTCGGCCGGAGTGAGCTTCGACGCTATAACCCTCATGCGCCCGTACACATCGTTGCGCCGTTCGCCAGACGCATACAGTTTCAACTGCAAGGCGGTGTATTCCTGCACCTGTTCGGCGAGAATTGGCGTTTCAATCGGGCCGCCTGAACCGGTCCGATGGCACGACGAACAGGGTGGGATGTTGCGCCTGGGGTCACCAAGATCAATCAGCCGCACGATCGCTGCAGGGGCCGACGCCAACGTCAGGGGATTTGGATTGCGCATCGGCTGGGCGGCGTAATAGGCGGCGACGTCAGCCAGATCCGGTTCATCTAGCGCCTTCGCGACATCCGTCATTTGCGGATGCGCGCGGCTGCCTGTCCGATAGTCGTTGAGTTGCTTGTAAATCGCCGCCCCAGATTGACCAGCCAAGTGCGGAAACTGCGCACCTACCGACACGCCCTTGTCACCGTGGCAGGCAACGCAAACCTCATGTGCCTTGGCCTGTCCCCGCTCCGGTTTGGCATCAGCGAGAATTTGCAGCACACCCGGGGTCCAAACCACTTGAGACACCGGGCTCGGCGGCGTGCGGTCGGAAACCTGCTGCCGTGCGGGCGACCCTGGTAATATTCCGAGCGCTCGGCAAATCGCAGTGAACGCATCGATCCCATCGCTCCGCCCCTGGACAACGGGGATGATGATCACGCCCAAGAGAATCCCGGCCAGCATGATGCTGAAAACAGCGATCGTTGCCCAGATGCGCCAGGGCTGATCGAGAACATGAGGGTCCGATGATTGCGCCATCCTGCGCTCCTAGTGCATCCGATGGACCATTGCGGACGGCGAGGGTTCGATCACAAATTGGGCAATGGGATAGCCATAGGCCAGTATCATCAGGACAAGCACCAAGACGTTCCACAGTCCGAAGCCGTTGAGTGCGGCGGGAACACGATGCGGCGGATGCACCGCCAGCGCATAGAGCGGCCGTGGCTGTACAGGCAATGGACTGCGGTGAAGCACGGCGAGATTGCGCACGAACAACAGCGCGGAAACGAGCAGCACCAGCCCGCCGCCGAGTGAGACAATGACCCACGGTCCCCAGCCGGCGATGATCGGGTCGGCGTAATTGAAATTGGCGACGCGCCGCCACTGGCCTTCCAGGCCCAGCCAGTGCCACGGCAGCGTCATCACCATCATGCCGAGGAACCACAGCCACAGTTGCAGTCGAAGCGGTGCTGCTGACGTAAATTCGCGACCGGTCAGCCGCGGCCAAATCTCGTAAGCGATCGCGAAGTACATGATGACGACGGAGCCGCCAAAAATCAGATGGAAGTGCGCCGTGATCCACGCGGTGTTGTGCACCATCGCGTTCATGCCGTAGCCCATGTTGATGAGGCCGCCAAAGCCGCCGAAGCCGAGCATGACGAAAGAGAGGCCAGTCGCGAGCACCATCGGCCGGTCCCACGGCAGCGCGCCGATCCAGCCGAACACACCGCGGCCGCCGCGCAGACGTCCTGCAATCTCAAGCGATGCGGTGATGGTGAAAATCGTCAACAGCGTCGGCACGGCGACAAAAGCCGTGAGCAGCGTCTGGATAAACTTCCAGCCGTTGGCGTGCTGCGGGTCCATCAGAAGATGATGCATGCCGACCGGCAGGCTGTAGATCAGAAACAAGATGAACGTGAGGCGGCCCATCGTGTCGCTGTAGAGCCGTCCGCCGGCCGCGCGCGGCACCATCGTGTAGAACGCGATGTAGGCCGGTATGAGCCAAAAATAGACAATGGCGTGAAGCGTCCACGAGAACAGCGTGCGGGCAAGACCGGCGTCGATGGTCTGCACGAGGCCGAGCGACGCCGGAATGACCTGAAAGACCAGTTCCGCCGCCACGCCAACCGTGGTCCAAAGCCAGAGCATCGCATTGGCCACCGTTGCGAACATTGCGAGAGGCACAGGCAGTCCCGGATTCTCGCGTTTCCAGTCGCGCATCGCGACGAGCATGAGAACGCACCAGATCCAGGAGCCCGCTACGACAAGCACCAGCCCGATGTAGAACCAGGGGCTTGCCGTGAGTGGCGGATAAAACGTGAAGAGCACCGAAGCCTTGCCCATCAGGATCGGGATCACCGTCATCACGACTCCGACGATCGCAATCCAGAATGCCGCCCACGCCCAGCCTTTGCCGGGGAGCGGACGATTGAGCGACGTCACCGCGACGAAATAGCCAAACCCCATGATGAAGAACGTGGTCAGCACATAGGCCATCGAGACGCCGTGCGCCGTGACCGACATGAAGTACTGCCCCGGCGTTCCGATGTCGGCGCCCAGGGGGCTGCGAACCCACATCTGCCACGCGCCGAGGAAACAGGCGACCAGGAACGCCCCAAAGGCTACCCAGAAATGCGCAAGACAAAGCCGATCAACGTTGCGCACAGGAAATCCTCCCGTCCGGACCCGGCTTGAATTGGCTTTCCGGTCATGACCTGAACCGTGGCCCACATTTCGCTGTGGCCCAGGCCACAATATTCATGACACGGCATCAGCAGGTCGCCGGTGCGGGTGAATTCGGTATGCACCTGAGCGACGAAGCCGGGCACCACCATGGTGTTCACATTGGTTCCGGTGATGAGAAGTCCGTGGATGACATCAGGTGTCGCGAAGCGGAGCGTAACGGGCCGTCCCTGGGGCACGGCGACGCAGCGCGGAACGAACATGAATTGCGTGGCGACGATCCGGGCGGCGACCCGGCCGTCCGGTCCGACCGAGGTGCCGAGATTGTGTTCGGCAGAACTCGCCCGACAGATGCAACGTCTTTGGGTCGATCCGCTCGACGTTGCTCGGCGGGTTAATGTCCATGGATAGCGCCGTGAAGATGATCACTGAAAGCGTTGCAGCGATGAGAACGCCGACGCCAAATGCCCAAAGCAACTCCGTGCCGAGAATTCGCCGCTCGTGAGCTTCAACTGGGCGGTCGGTCATGGCTATCCCACCGTGCCGCGCGGCAGGAAGACGAGCAGATACATTGCCAAATAGCCGGCCACCAGCAACGCTACGGCCGTGCCGGCCACAACGGCGGCGCCGAGTGGCGCAACGCGCATCACTTCGGCCAGCGCGGCTTCGTCGACATCGTCAGCGACTTGCGGTGGAAGGTCAGCGGCTGAAGGTGGGATGGTAGAGTTCACCATGGACACCCTCCTCGTACGCCTTCTGCGACCTATTCTGCACTGCGACAGTAAGGGAACCAAGTGCCATTCGGCTATTAGAACGGGACGTTTCGCGCTTCGGGTCAAAAGCTGAAGTGGCGTCCTTGATTTGGACGTCCGCCTACTTCCGCAAGCGGACATTCCTGCGCGTTTACGAGCACACGCCCCTAGTGCAGGGCCTTCCTGCAAGATTGTACCGTAATTGGTGCGCATTTGGCCGCCAATCACCGCCTCGGCGTGGGGTTAACTCCACATTTCGTTCACATTTGCTGTCTCCAAATAGCGCCCGCGGGCGGAGCACGTGAATCGCGAGGGGCAGGGGGGACGATTACATGCGGGTTGTTGCGTTCCTGATGGGCGCCGTACTGGCGACGCTCACGGTCTCGTCGGCGTCCGCGCTGGTGCGGATCAAGGCGGATACGGGCGGCCAGATCGGCCCCTATCTTGAAAACCTCATGGCGCTCAAGAATTCCGGCGAGCGCGTCGCCATCGATGGGCCGTGCCTCTCCGCCTGCACCATGGTTCTCGGCGTCATCCCGCGCGATCGCATCTGCGTCACGACGCGGGCGCGGCTCGGCTTTCATGCCGCCTGGAATCCGGGCCAGAACGGTCAGCCGGTGACGAGTCACACGGCCACCAAGTTCCTGATGGACATCTATCCCGAGCACGTGCGGACCTGGATCAAGGGACGCGGCGGGCTGTCGCGCCGGATGATCGTCCTGAGCGGTCCCGAACTCTCCGCGATGTACCCGACCTGCCGGTAGGCGGCGCCTCCTGGCGTTTCTCGTTGTCTACCTATCGTCTACAGCCTGGCGCGCGGGCGGCTGCGCAAACCGCGATGCCGCGAACGCGCACGCGGCGCCGGCCGCGCCCATGAGCGCCATCGCCGCGTAGGCGAGGTTGCCGTCGCGCCCGTAGAGCAGACCCGCGAGCCCCATCGCGGCAGCCATGACGAGGCCCTGCGCGACTGCGAGGTAGCCCTGCGCGGTCGCACCGATCTCGGCAGGCGCGGCGCGCACCATGAAGGCGATGGCGCCGAGATGCGTGGCGCCGAACGACAGCCCGTGCAGGCACTGCAGCAGTGGCAGCCAAACAGGTGCGGGATCGAGCGCCATTGCGCCCCAGCGCACCAGCGCTCCCACGCCGCCGAGCATTAGCAGCGCGATCGGTCCGAGCGGAAGCCGGCCCGAGACAGCGAACAGCACGATTTCGGCGATCACGCCGAGCGCCCACAGCGCGCCGATCGCGGTACTGTCGAGGCCGTCAGCCTGCCAGTCGAGCGACGAGAAGCCGTAGTACACCGCGTGGCTGGCCTGGATGAGGCTTGCGGCCAGAGCGACCAGCAGGAACGCCGGGCTGCGCAGGAGGCGTCAAGGCAGATGCCGGCACGCGCGGGCGTTGCCGGGGCTGCCGGTGGAAGCGGGCCCGAGTGCGCAGGCCGCGAATGCTGCCGGTAGCATGGCGGCGACCAGGAGCCAGATCAGGTGGCCGGGAGCGATCAGTTCGAGCATGAGGCCCGCACCGAAGCTGCCGAAAATGAAAGCCGCCGATCCCCACAGCCGCACCGGGCCGTAGCTGCGGCCGCGCTGGGCCAGGCCGCGCAGCGCATAGGCATCTGCGAGCGGCATCAGCGGCGTGTAGAAGAAAGCGGCGAGCACCAGGGCTGCGAGGATCGCCGTCACGCCGGTCATCAGCCCGGCCAGCGCATAGCCCGCCACCGCCGCCGCCGCCGCGACGGCGAGCGTGCCGCGCACCGCGTGGTGCCGGTCGGCGATGCGCGTCGCCAGCGGAATAGCGATGATGCGGACGATCATCGGAACCGCGAGTACGAGTCCAATCTCGCCGGCATCGAGGCCGCGTGCTGAAAGCCAGACCGGCAGGAACGGCAACTGCACGCCGAGCGCCGTGAACAGCGCGGCGTAGAATACCGCGAGCCGCCATGCGAAGGCCTTGCCTGTGGGAATCGGAGGATTGCGTGACATGCCGGCTGATCGCGCGTGCTAACTTTGGGCTTGAATCTGCCGATGGCGGGTTCCAGTCACGTGCCGCGCCATGACGGATGAACCTTCCGCGCTTGCCAGAATGCCGTCCCCGTCCGCGAAGGACGCGGACGAGTACGACGTCATTTGCGCGACCATCATGGCAAGCGCACGCGGCCGCCAGTTCCTGCAGGAGTTTGCGCGGCGGAACCGGCACGCCGACACCATGCAGATGCTTGCCGCGATCACGCGCACCGAAGACGTGATTTGCGAGCGTAGCGGCGAACCTTACCAGAGCTTTCGCGGCGAGCTTCTGGAAATGGCGAACGTCATCGAAGCGTTGGCTGGGACGGTTCTCCCGGCGTCGGCGCTGCACGATCCAGCCGATGGCCGTGCGCAAACGCTTGCCGGCGTGCTCAGCTTTCTTCAGCGGCGCATCCAGGCGATGCTCGCCGGCACCGCCGCCGCTCCGATGCAGACTGACTCGGCGTGTCCTGACTCGGCGCATCCTGATGGCGGGCAGCCTGACAAGCCGCAGCCGCAAGTCCCGGCCGAGCCGCCCGTCCCGGCGGTGGCGGTGACGCCGTCGCTCGTAGGTGAAGCGCAACCGGCGGACAAGCCTCCGGTCGTGCGCAGCATACTGGCGGTGCAGACCGGAGCGGTCGGTGCAACGCTCGTCGGCAGACCTGCTCGCCGAATTGAATGCGTTCGAGAGTCTGCGAGGCGAGAAACGCGAATTGTTCCCGACCCAAGACAGGCCCGCGTCGAAGCCGGCTGCGGTGCCTCCGCCGGACGACGCCGCCACGCCTGAATCGGCGCGGGCCGCGTTCCTGCAACAGGCATCCTTCGAGGCCGCGCGGCGGGAGCGCGTGCCATCCGCTCAGCCGGTTGTGGATTTGCCGCGGCCGCCCGCGGTCTCGCAGCCCGCAGAGACATCGGCGCCTGTCGCTCGCCCGTCGCCGTCAACGAAAGACGACCCGCTCGCGGCGCTTATGGCGCTGTCGGACGAGGAACGGATCGCGCTGTTCAGTTGAACGCACGGTTGCCTGACATCGACTCCGGTCAGGCCACCAGCCGGTAGAACAGCTCCGGATCGACATTGCCGCCGGAGAGCACCGCGACCGCGATCTTGCCCTTCAGGTCGATCTTGCCGGACAGCAGCGCCGCCAGTGCCGCCGCGCCGCCCGGCTCGACCACGAGCTTGAGTTCGCGGAACGCAAACGCCACCGCCGCCGCGACCTCCTGGTCGCTCACGGCCGCGCCCTGGCCGACGAGCACGCGGTTGATCTCGAAGGTGAGCACGCCCGGCGTCTGCGCCATCAGCGCATCGCAGATCGTGCCGGTGAGCGCCGCGTTCTTTTCGCGCTGGCCGCTGCGGAAGGAGCGCGCGTGGTCGTCGAAGCCCTCGGGCTCGGCGGTGTAGACGCTGGCGTGCGGGGCGCGCGCCTTGACGGCGAGCGCGATGCCGGCGGTCAGTCCGCCGCCGGACGCGGTGACCGCCACGATGTCGGGCGTGAGGCCGAGCGCGGCCAGATCTTCGATGATCTCGCGGCCGACCGTGCCCTGTCCGGCGATCACCAGCGGATCGTCGTAGGGCGGAACCAGCGATGCGTTGCGGCGCTCCGCGATGTCGCGTGCGATGGCCTGGCGATCCTCGCGCACGCGGTCATACAGCACGACCTCGGCGCCGAGCGCCGCGGTGCGCTCGCGCTTCGGGCGCGGCGCGTCGGACGGCATGACGATGACGGCCGGCATGCCGAGGATGCGGGCCGCCGCCGCCACGCCCTGCGCATGGTTGCCGGAGGAGAACGCCACCACGCCGCCACCGCGCTCGCTCTGCGGGATCGACGACAGCTTGTTGTAGGCGCCGCGAAACTTGAACGATCCGGTGCGCTGCAGGGTCTCGGCCTTGAGGAAGACGCGCGCGCCAGTGAGCGCGTCGAGCACCGGCGAGGTCACGAGCGGCGTGTGGAGCGCCACATCCGCGAGCGTGCGCGCCGCGGCATCGACATCCGCGGAGGTCGGCAGAATGGTGTCTGACGAGGATGCCATAGGCGAACGGTAGCGCCGCGATGACCCATCCGGCAAGGGCGCTGGCACAGGTTGCGCACCTCAATGCATCGAATTTGGCAAACGGAACCCCGGGAAGCATGCTTCCCGGGGCTCACGCTTGTGCGTCTCAGCGCGATTTATTTGCCGTAGACCGGAACCGCAGCCGGAGCGGCATTGAACAGGTAGTTGAAGCCGATCCGGATGGTCTGGAAGTCGCTCTTGTGCGACGACGTGGTCACGAGCACGCCGTTCGGAACGCCAGCCGCGTTCAGTACCGGTACAGTGAACGGTCCGACCGAGCCGAAGTTGAGATACTGGTACTCGGCCTTGACGGTCCACGAGCCAGCTACCGCCCATTCGACGCCTGCGCCGACGACGTATCCGGTCTTGGTCTTGCTGTTGGAGAACGTGAACGTGTTGGCGGCGGCATCGATCCCGGTGAATTCGAAGCTATTGTTCGCGTAGGCAAGACCGCCAGTGACGTAGAGCAGCACGCGATCAGCCGCATAGCCAACCCGGCCGCGAAGCGTGCCGAACCATTTCAGCTTGTCGCTGCCGCTGACGGTGAGCACCCCGGGAACGGTAAGCGTGGTCGGCCCAAAGCTCTTGCTCGCGCCGGCGCCTTGGAAATCCGTTTCGATGCCGAACACCGCGGAACCGGCCTGATAGTTGCAGCCGACCTGACCGCCGCCAAATCCACCGCTCGCGCCGAGCGAACCGGCGTCTGCCGAAGGTGACGGCCGTTGCTGACCACCGCATCGACGGTGTGATCCTTGCGCCAGCCATAGCCGCCGTTGAGACCGAGATAGCATCCGGTCCAGTTGAAGTAGGCGACTCACCGGCGGCGGCGCGTAGACGGGCGGGGCCTGACGGACTGGAAGATCGGCCGCCAACGCGGGACCCGCCGCGACAGCAGCCAGTGCAATTCCTGCAAACAGAAGCTTGTTCATAGAACCCCCCGTCGTGTGTGCTCGATGGATAGATTATTAAGATGGATTAATACCCGGCTGAGTACGGCAAGTCCGTCACCCATGCGCAACACCTCGGATGAATCGGGCTTGGTAGGTATTTCGTATTCAGGTGACGTTTGGATCATCCGCCGAAAGGCACAGTTCGGCCGGTACCAGCCAAAAACCGCTAAGAAACAAGGGCGATTGCTAAAAAAATAGGCCCGGCGCGCAAATGGCGCAGAAAGCGGAAAGCCCCGGGGAGGTCCCCGGGGCTTCGCTTGTTCGTACGCGGTGCGTGCGATCAGTAGGCCGCGACCACCGGACCCTTACCGAACTTCCAGTTCAGGCCGACCTTCACGACGCTCTTGGTCTCCTTGATATCAGCGATACCAAAGGCTCCGCCGAATTGGTCGACGAACGAGACGTTCTTGTTCCCGAAGTCGTAGTAGTTGTACTCGATGAAGCCGGTGAAGTTGTTGGTGAAGGCATATTCACCACCGATGCCCACCGTCCAGCCGCTGCGAGTCTGGCTCGCCGTGGCGATAAAGCCAGGCACCGTCGCGGTGTACTCGTCCTTCTCCCAGGCGCCGCCGCCCTTGACGTAGCCGAGGAAGCGATCCCAGGCATAGCCGACGCGGCCGGTCACGGACGAGAGGCCCTTCACGTTCGACGCGATCGTGCCCAACGGGTTCAGCACGCTTGGCGCTCGAGCCGCTGGCATCGGTCCAGGCGTAGTCGCCCTGGATGCCGAACACCCAGCCGCCGACCTGATAGTTGCAGCCGACCTGCGCACCACCGAGCCAGCCGTTGGCGTCGTGGCTGCCGATGTTGCCGCCGAAGACCGCGTCGTTCCAGTCCTTCTTGACCCAGAGCCCACCGACATGGCCACCGACGTAGCAGCCGGTCCAGCTGAAGTAGGTCACGACCGGCGGCGGTCCCTTGTACACGGGCGCCCGCACCGGCAGATCGGCCGCCATTGCGGGACCTGCGACAAGTGCAGTCAGAGCAACGCCAGCAAGCAAAAACTTCTTCATTTGACTTTCCCCTTTGTAGTTACGCCCAAGCCATTTCTTAACGCATGAAAGCTGGCGAGTCCGTGGCATTCGAGCCACAGTCGTTTTGAATCAAACGGCCGTGAACTCCTTCCTCCTTTACCGTCACATCCAGAGCCCACAATTCGCCCCTTTTTGGCCCGCCGTCGGCCGGCTCGATGACACTGCTTCGCTGCGAATTTTGCGCGAAAGGGCAAAGAAAGCCCCGGCGCTCCGGGGCTTCCATTCCGCAACCTCGTAGCGATCAGTAGCGGCCGCCGAACCGGTAGTTCACGCCGACCAGCAGCATGTGCATGTCCTGATGGACGTCGATCGGGAACGCGGCCGGCAGCAGATTGGTCGTAAAGTTCACCGAGTTGGTGCCGAAGTTCAGATAGTTGTACTCGGTGAACCACGACCAGCCGCCACCGAAGCTCTGCTCGAAGCCGCCGCCGACGGTCCATCCGCTGCGCTTGACGTCCGCGGTCGCGAGCGCGCCGGCGCCCGTGTAGCTGGTGTAGTTGTCGCGCACCCAGGCACCGCCGCCCTTGACGTAAACCAGCAGGCTCGGCGTGGCGGTGTAGCCAAGCCGTCCGGTGGCGGTCGTCACCCACGGAATGTGCGTCTGGTTGAAGACCGCGCCATTCGGCTGCAGATTGTCGCCCGAGAGGTCCGCCCAGTTGAACATGCCCTGCGCGCCGACGACCCAGTTGCCGACCTGGTAGTCGCAGCCGACCTGGCCGCCGCCGGTGAAGCCGCCTGCGGTGTGCGTACCCAGATCCTGCCCGGCGAAGAACGGGAAATACGTGCCGAGCGAATCGCTGAAGCTCTTCTGTGCCCAGGCGCCGCCGATGTTGCCGCCGATATAGCAGCCCGTCCAAGACGCGTAGGGCGTGACTGGCGGCGCTGACTTGTAGACCGGAGCCGGCCGCGCCCGCAGGTCGGCGGCGACGGCGGGCGCTGCGGCAAGCGCCGCGACCGCGACAACTCCAAACATCAACTTGTTCATGTGGACCCCCTCCAAAGGCGTTCGATGACGCGTTCCTAACCGGCTTCGGAAGGGCAGGGGTGACGTTTTCGCCACACGGGTAAGGCTTGATCCCGATTTATACTGTTAAATATCAGTATATACGCTCAAGTTATTGATAGATCACAGGATTTATATTGAGGAATGAGAAGTATTCATTAACTATGTTACATATATCTACTACAGTTAACCTTAAGCCGAGGTTAAACTGTCGTGAGCGATGGACTCGCCGACGACTCGGGGCTGGTTGGGCGGGCCCCTTGCGCGATGCTATCTGTCCGGCGCGGCAGCCCCGCCGCAAGTCTTCATTACAGCCGCCGCCTGCCATCGCCTGGCAGGTCGAACGGCAGCGTCTGAAATCGTATCATCCCGCGACATCAACAGGAGAACGGCATGGATCTCGGTATCCGGGGACGAAAGGCCATTGTGTGCGCGT
Organism: uncultured Alphaproteobacteria bacterium; assembly: GCA_963807865.1. Taxonomy (GTDB): domain Bacteria; phylum Pseudomonadota; class Alphaproteobacteria; order Rhizobiales; family Xanthobacteraceae; genus VAZQ01. The sequence goes on from CAWEDK010000020.1 coordinate 285,049, forward strand.
CGAGCCGTGGGCTCGGCCGCGCCTGCGCCCACGCGCTGGCGGAGGCGGGCTGCGAGGTGATCGTCAATGGCCGTGACGGCAAGGCGCTGGACGAGACCGCCGCTGCGATCAAGAACGCTACCGGCGCGACCATCATCCCGGTGCAGGCCGATGTCGCCACGCCGGAAGGTCAGGCGGCGTTGTTCAAGGCCTGTCCCGAACCGGACATCCTGGTCAACAACAATGCCGGACCGCCGTTCCGAGACTTCCGGCAGTTGAACCGCCAGATGATGATCGACGGCGTGATCGCCAACATGGTGGTGGCGATCGAACTGACGCAGAAGGTCATCGATCCGATGGTGCGGCGGAAGTTCGGCCGCATCGTCAACATCACCTCAGGCTCGGTGAAGATGCCGCTCGCGGGGCTCGACCTGTCCTCGGGAGCGCGGGCCGGCCTCACGGCCTTTTTCGCCGGCGTATCACGCTCGGTGGCGGCCTCGAACGTCACGATCAACTTCCTGCTGCCCGGCACGTTCGACACCGAACGGCTGGCTTCCAACATGGCGGCGAACGCCAAGACCAAGGGCATCCCGGTCGAGCAGGCGAGGTCGGAGCGCATGGCGACGGTGCCGGCGAAGCGCTTCGGCACGCCCGACGAGTTCGGCGCAGCCTGCGCGTTCCTGTGCTCGGCACAGGCGGGCTACATCACGGGCCAGAACCTGCTGATCGACGGCGGTGCATTTCCGGGCGCGATGTAGGTGTCCCAAAAACGAACAAGGCCGGCTAAGCCGGCCTTGTCGCGCCCCCGCGGATTTATCTGGTCACAATGGAACTGCGCGGAACAGCGGGCCCATCGTGAATCTCTGTACCCATGTCGTTTGCAGCAGAACGCACGGGATTGAGGCCATCCTGTCCGGTGGCGCCGAACAATGCAATTGGGGAATCGTTTAGGCGGACGGAGATACCTTGGATAGTTCCTTTACGTGGCGGATATGCAACATGGCTATGCACCGCCCGCAGAGCTACACAACACTGCGGTCTGAAGCACCGGAACAATAAAAATCAAGGCGTTAGGGGTGGTTCTTGGCCTGCCTTGCCCTCGCAGCAGCGCCGACGCATGATCCGATTTCTGTCGTTCTCCGACCCCGTTTCCCACCTGAGCAAAGAGAGCAAATTGCCATGAAGCTCGTTCGCTATGGCCCGCCCGGCCGCGAGAAACCCGGAATCGTCGACGCCAAGGGCCGAATCCGCGACCTGTCGAAGGTCGTTCCGGACATCGCGGGTGACTCGCTCTCGCCCAAGGGGCTCGCCAAGATTCGCAAGGCGCCGATCGACAAGCTTCCGCTCGTGAAGGGTACGCCGCGGCTCGGCGCCTGCGTCAGCGGCACCGGCAACTTCATCGCGATCGGCCTCAACTATTCCGACCACGCGAAGGAAGCCGGAATGGCGCTCCCGAAGGAACCGATCATTTTCAACAAGGCGCCGTCCTGCATCTGCGGCCCGAACGACGACACGATGATTCCCAAAGGCTCCACCAAGCTCGATTGGGAGATCGAACTCGGCATCGTGATCGGCCAGCGCGCACGTTATCTCACCAAGGACAAGGCGCTCGACGTCGTGGCGGGCTACTGCCTGGCGAACGACGTCTCGGAACGCGTGTTCCAGATCGAGCGCGCCGGGCAATGGACCAAAGGCAAGAGCTCGGAGACGTTCGGCCCGCTCGGGCCCTGGCTCGTCACCAAGGACGAGATCAAGGACCCGCAGGGCCTCGACATGTGGCTCGACGTCAACGGCCAGAAGCGCCAACGCGGCAACACCAAGACGATGGTCTTCGACTGCCGCTACATCGTCTGGTGCTGCTCGCAGTATTTCGTTCTGGAGCCGGGCGACGTGATCGTCACCGGCACGCCACCGGGCGTCGGGCTCGGAATGAAGCCGCCGCAGTTCCTCAAGGCCGGCGACGTCGTCACGCTCGGTATCGATGGTCTCGGCGAGCAGCGTCAGAAGATCGTGAGGTTCAAGATGTGAGCGGCGGCCGCCGGCGACATTTCACGCGCCGGCCATCAGCGGCGCACGAAAGAAAAGCCCCGGGCATCGCCCGGGGCTTTGTCGTTGGTCGGAACGCGCTCCATGAGGAAACTCAATCGACCTTGATGTTAGCGGCCTTTGCGACGTCCGCCCATTTCTTCGCCTCCGCGGCGATGAAGGCGACGAAATCCTGCGGCGAGCCAATCCTCGCTTCGGCATTCAGCCGTGCCAGCCCGGTTTGCGCCTCCGGCGATCGCAAGATGTCGTTGGTCGCAGCGCTCAGCGTATCGATGATGGCGGGCGGCGTGCCGGCCGGTGCCAGCAGCCCCGACCAGAACGAGGCGAGGAGAGTTGGATAACCGCTTTCGGCGGTGGTCGGTACATCGGGCAGGTGACGCGAGCGAACCTCGGCCGCGACGGCGAGCGGCCGCAGCTTGCCGGCCTCGATGTGCGGCAGCAGGATCGGGAAGGTCTCGAAGATCATCTGCACCTGGCCCGCGACAAGGTCGCCCACCGACTGCCCGGCGCCGCGATAAGGGACGTGCACGATGTCGATGCCGGTCAGCAGCTTGAGCAACTCGCCGAGCAGGTGAGGCTGCGTGCCATAGCCCGACGACGCGAAGGTGACTTTCTTTGGGTTGGCCTTGGCATAGGCCACGAGCTCGGCCATGGATTTCACCGGCAGCGCGGGATGCACTGCGAGCATCTGCGGGCTGTAGATGACCATCGCGATCGGCGCGAAGGCCTTGAGCGGATCGTAGTCGAGATTCTTGTAGATCGCGGCGGCGGTCACCAGCGGTCCCGGCGAACTGAATAGCAGCGTGTAGCCGTCGGACTCCGCAATCGCCACCGACTTCGCCCCGACCGTGCCGCCGGCGCCGCCGGGCCGGTTCTCGACGACGAATGGCTGTCCGAGCCGGGCCTGCAGCCGGTCCGCAATGAGGCGCAGGATGAATTCGGTCGGCCCGCCCGGACCGAACGGAATGACGATCTTGACCGGGCGATTGGGATAGGTTTGCGCCATCCCGGCGCTGATGTTCAATACCGTGACGCCAACGATGGCGATCGCGGACAGGATGACCCGCCGGCCCAACATGATGCGCCTCCCTTGATCGCAGCTCTTGCGGCCGCTGTGCAGAGATTACCCCGGCATCCGGCCGCGGCGTAGCGCCCTTTTGCCGCCGTCAGCCCCAGAGCGCGGCGGTCGGCGGATGCACGCTGCTGCCCTGATAGCAGCAGCCCGTTCGGCCGGTCGCGCCGGAGCAGGAGCGGTCCGTCGAGATCGACGTAGCGCGCGCGCTGCGCCACCAGCATCGCCGGCGCCATGGCGAGCGAGGTCGCCACCATGCAGCCGATCATCACGCTGAAGCCCAGGCGCTCGGCCTCCTGCGCCATCGCCAGCGCCTCGGTCAGCCCGCCGGCCTTGTCGAGCTTGATGTTGACCGCATCGTATTTGCCGACCAGCGCGGCGAGCGAGCCGATGCCGTGGGCACTCTCGTCGGCACACACCGGCAACGGCCGAGCCGACATATGCGAGCGCCTCGTCGCTGCCAGCGGGGAGCGGCTGTTCGATCAGCGTCACGCCGGCCTGCGCGCAGGCTGCGAGATTTTGCGCGAGGTTGTCGGCGGTCCAGCCCTCGTTGGCATCGACGATCAGTTCGGCATCGGGCGCCGCGGCGCGCACGGCCGCGATGCGCGCGGAGTCGTCCGCGCCGCCGAGCTTGATCTTCAGCAGCGCGCGCCCGGCGGCCTGCGCGGCGGCCGCGGCCATCGCGTCAGGCTCCGCCAGCGAAATGGTGAACGCGGTGGTGACTGGTCGTGGAACGGGAAGTCCCGCAAGTTCGTATGCCGGCTGGCCGGCCTGCTTGGCAGCCAGATCCCACAGCGCGCAGTCGAGCGCATTGCGCGCCGCGCCCGGCACCATCGCGGTCTGCAACGCCTCGCGGGTGAGGCCCTGCGCGATCGCATCCTCCATGCCGTGCAGCGCGGCGACCACGCCTTCGACCGTCTCGCCATAGCGCGCGTACGGCACGGATTCGCCGCGCCCGCGGCAGTGGCCGTCGGAGACTTCGGCCATCACGACCACCGCTTCGGTCTTGGCGCCGCGGCTGATCGCGAATGTGCCGGCGATCGGCCAGCGCTCGACATGCACGGCGAGCGAATGAGACGAAGTGGTCATGCGAAAACCCTAACACACGCCGGTCACGTTGCCCGGCAAATCGCCGCGGGTTAAAGCATGATCTCGAAAAGATGCAGACTTTTCGGATAAGATCATGCGATCGAACGAACGCTTTGAGCAAAATCGTGCTTCGACCCAGGCGATTTGGCTCCATGTGCGCGGATCAATCGAGCGGAGATGAACGATGCCGCGTCCTGGCGCCTCGGCGACGGCCACGATGATATCTGCGCTGCTGCTCGTCGCAGGTTGCACCACTGGCGCGCTGGCGCAGACCGCGGGTGCGCCCGACATCTACACGTATCGGGGCGCCGACCGCGAACTTCGCCTGCTCGAGAAGGCGCGCGGGGAAGGGACCCTCACGCTCTATACGTCGATGGCGACGACGGAGTTGGCGCCACTCGCGCAGGCGTTCGAGAAGAAGTACGGCATCAAGGTCCAGCTCTGGCGCGCGCTGAGCGAGAACGTGCTGCAGCGTGCACTCACCGAGGCGCGCGGCGGCCGTCGTGCCATGGACGTGGTCGAGACCAATGCGCCCGAGGTCGAGGCGCTCGCGCGCGAACAGGTGGTGGCGGAATTCTTCAGCCCGTACCTCGACGATCTGCCGGCCTGGGCGAAGCCGCCGCACCGGCGCTGGGCGAGCGACCGCGCCAACCTCTGGGTCACCGGCTACAACACCGGCAAGGTCAAGCGCGACGAATTGCCGGCGAGCTATGAAGGTTTTGCCGAGCCGAAGTGGAAGGGCCGCATCGCGCTCGAGGCGACCGACGCGGACTGGATGTACGGCGTCATCAGCGACGCCGGCGAGGCGAAGGGCATCGATCTGTTCCGCCGGCTCGCCGCGCTCAAGCCCGAGATGCGCAAGGGGCATGTCCTGGTGGCGCAACTGGTCGCCGCCGGCGAACTGACGGTGTGCCTGACCGTCTACAGCGGCAACGCCGACTCGATCAAAAGCAAGGGTGGTCCGATCGACTGGGCGGTGGTCGAGCCGCTGGTCGGCCGTCCGCAGGCGCTGGCGGTGGCAAAGAACGCGCCGCATCCGCACGCCGCGCTGCTGTTCATCGATTTCGTGCTGTCGCCCGAAGGTCAGAAGCTGCTGGCCGACATGGGCCGCGTACCGGCGAGCCGCACGCAGAAGACGCTGCTCGACCGGCACAAGCACGTGATGGTCGATCCGGTGAAATGGACCGACGAAGCGTCGAAGTGGGAAAAGCTCTGGAACGAGCTGTTCCTGCGGTAGGGTCGGGTTCGCACAGATTGAATCGCATTAGGCCGTGTACTTATAAACGCGGGCGCTCGCCGAATGTCCGCTTTTGGGGGCTTAGCGGAAGTAGCCCCCAAGGCAACTCGGGTTTACTCGGTCGAAAATGACCCGTTGCGGAAGTCGGGTGGGCCAAAATGCTGTGATGCACAACACGGCGTTTCCAAGGATATGGTAGGGTGCTCCCCGGCTTGAGAGAAGCACATGAGACGACGCCAGTTCATCTCCCTGCTCGGCGGAGCGGCGGCGTGGCCGCTATCGGCGCGCGCTCAGCAGCTGACGATGCCAGTGGTCGGCCTGTTGCGCAGCACACCGGCTGCCCTTTTCGCTCATGTCGTGGATGGGTTGCGCCAGGGACTTAAGGATGAAGGGTTCGCGGAGGGCCACAACGTCGCGATCGAGCAGCGCTGGGCGGACAACAATCTCGACCAATTGCCCGCTCTTGCCGCCGACCTTGTGAGCCGCGGGACTGCCGCGATCGTATGCAATAGCCCCGCAGTGCCGAGCCTCAAGGCTGTCACAACAAGGATCCCGATCGTGTTCGTCATAGGCGACGATCCGGTCAAAGCAGGTTTGGTGAGCAGTCTCAACCGCCCAAGCGGCAACATCACGGGCGTCACATTTTTTGGCGGTAGTCAGCTTGGTGCCAAGCGAATGGAGCTATTGCGCGATCTGGTTCCAAATGCCGCTGTGATCGCCGTTCTCTCGGATCCGAATTTTCCGGCATTCGAATTGCCGGAAATCGAGGCGGCAGGCAAAGCCTTGGGGCGCCGCGTCGTATTCCTAAGAGCTACAAGTGAGACGGAGTTCGAACCGGCGTTTGCCACAATGGTTCAGGCTGGCGCAGGTGCCGTGCTGATCTCGGGTGGGCCATTCTTCAGCAGCCAGAGACGAGTTCTGGCGGCTATGGCGTTGCGCCATCGACTCCCCTCGAGCTTCGACGTCCGAGAGGCTGTCCTTGACGGCGGCCTGATGAGCTATTCGTCGAGTTTCACCGGAGCCTACCGGCAGGCGGGCACTTATGTCGGCAAGATTCTGAAGGGTGCCAAGCCGTCCGAATTGCCGGTCCTACAGCCGACGATATTCGAGCTTGCTATCAACCGCGCCACCGCCAAGGCGCTTGGCATCGACACTCCGCCATCGATCATCCTACGCGCCGACGAGGTGATCGAATAAGACGTTACAACCGCGCACGTCGTTCGTTGCACTGCATGAGTCTGTTCATGGCCCATCAAGTCATTTCGCTGCGGTGCAATGTCCCGTCTGCTATTAGGGCAGTGCGGACTCTCGTTAGTCGTCCACCGGAACCATCCGTCAACCATCGCACCGTGGCAGAAAACTGTCGGCACCGAATCGACGGCAGCCTAGTGGCATTCGGCCAGGCCACAGCCGAAAATCGAACTTTGTGGGATCGTGCGTCTTGACTACCACGGGACTAGGACTCTTTAGGTAGTTGGATGACAGTTCGCTCATTCGTCCGTAAATCACAGCGACCAATCGCCATTCGTCACGCGGCGCACTTCACGTCGGCAACGGGAATTGTGGGGCCATGACGTATCGCAGGAACATATGGGGCCCGCTCGCTTCCGACGACATCGGAGCGAACGTCGGGGCGCCATTCCCTGCGGTGTCAATTCTGATCACCGACAGCCACCCGCCCTTTCAGTTCGATACCTTGGTCCAAACGTCCACGACTTCCGCTTCGACAACTCCGATCCATGTCGGCATCGGCTTCGTGGACGAGCCGCTCGCGTTTATCGACGCGACATCCGCGCCGGCGTCGCCCGGCGGTGCGCAAACCTCGTCGTTGACCTTTGACGAACTTTCGTCGCTCTACCCCCGAATCGCGTGGCCATCTTTATCCGATCAGATCGCGTCAATGATCGGAGAAATCCTTTCGCAGAACCCTTTGTTGCACGACGTCGTGGAACGAGCCGGCCCAGTGTTTGACATCTCGTCGCTCTTTTCGGGCATCGAATGGCCGCCATTGTTCGGCCAGAGCGCTGCGCCGACCGATGGGATTGTAGCACTGGATACGCCCTCACAAGGCGATGCAGGGACCGGCTTGATTCAGGACACCGGTCCCGCGGGCCTCGACTGGCGGATCACACCCGACTTCGACGATGATCCGGGTTGGCATCCGGGCGTCATCTTTCCGCCGACCCCACGACTGACAACGGCGATTCACGGCCGGACACGCCGGCCGGGATCGACGCCATGCAGGATACGGATCCTCCTTCCGGCGACCGCGCGGACTTACCGCCGGCGGCTCTCCAAGACGAGGAGCGGGCGCTGACCTACGACGAAGTCTCTGCGCAATATCCCGGCATTGTCTGGCCGGCCAATTGGTGGGTGCTTTAGCAGGCTCACTCGGCAAGGCGCTGACCTAAAGTCTGCTCGCTCCGGCAACTCGCGGGAGTTGATATCAAGACGAAGGCGCCGGCGGCAATAGCCGCGCAGAGGGTCCGCTCGGAGAACTGGAACGCGCGCTAAGGGCGGCCCTCGCGAGTCAGCAGCTGATGATGCCCGCCCGTTGTGAACCTCGACGTCCGGCTCTGGGTCCACGGCGGACATCCGTGGGCGGGCGGGCTTGGCTCACCATGACGCGAATGACTCAACGCAGAATGTTTGCGTTCAGCGTTCTAACGCCATGATCAAGCTGCGAGAACGTTAGTTGCCGCCGCAACCATCGCGTTTAGCCGCAACTGTGGCCAGTCGGGCACATGCATTTCACAAAATCTATGGTTAATTGTCTTCCTTAATATGACTGGGGGGTCATGAAAATGAACAAACTCGTAACTGCAGGCATCGCGTTCCTAGCACTTGGCCTGAGCGTTCCCGCGCAAGCGGCGGACATGCCGGTGAAGTACGTTGCGCCAGCTCCGGCCTTTACCTGGACCGGCTGCTATGTGGGTGTCCACATCGGTTACAAGTGGGGCACCAGCAAGCAGACCTCTGATGGGAATTTCGGTGGGGTGTTCTTCCCACAATTCGTTGGGGTCGACTTGACGGACAACTACAACGTTAACGGTCCTGTCGGAGGTGGCGAAGCTGGCTGTAACTATCAGACCGGCAATTGGGTGTGGGGCATCGAGGTCGACGGCGGTTGGTCGTCGGCGAGCGGGCAAGCAACTACCTCGCAGGCGATGATCGCGCTTGGCATCAATCCGGTTCGCCGTTTCAGCACCAACGAGCGTTGGCTCGCCACTGCTCGCGGCCGTCTCGGCTGGGCCGCCGACCGCTGGATGTGGTACGTGACCGGCGGCGCCGCCTGGTCGGGCTTCGACGTCAACAACGACGCCGCCGCCGCCGCCATTGCCAATGCCGCACTATTCGATCGCCAGCCAACTCGGGTCAATCGCGGTGGCTGGATCGTGGGCGTCGGCACTGAATACGCCCTGCTCGGCGGCTGGTCGGTGAAGAGCGAATTGCTCTATGCCAACTTCGGTACGTTCCACTACACTGACGTTCAGTCCCCGACGGGTGGCTGCCTCCAATGCTTCTCCGCCGACGTCAAGATGCACGAATATGTCTGGCGCGTCGGCATGAACTACCGCTTCGACTGGGCCTCCTGGGGCAAGGGCAAGGCTCCGGTTGTTGCCAAGTACTGAGGCAGAGCTTCCATCGGGAACCATCCCGATGGATTACCGGGATTGAACCCCCCGGTAATTTGGCCCCGGCGGCTTCATCACCCGCCGGGGTAGTTTATTTTGCTAGTTCGCACCGCGAAGCGAATGAACACGCGACTTGCGGCTTGGCGTACAGGTTGTTGGGACTGGAAACCCGCACATACCTCGAAGGGCGCGCAGACAGAAATCATCTAGTGCGACGACGGCCAGGATGTCTGCCCATGGCCCATCGCGTCCGTTCACGGCAACGCGCACTTCAGTCGCTCTTGGGGCAAAGATGGGGTAATCGGCCGGCAGCTTGTGGATAGCTGAAGATTTTGGGTGCTGCGCTTCAGGCTGATGGTGAAACGAGGTCCGTGATTACGGCCTCAAGCATCAGAAGGAGAAGCGCAGCATGGACCATTTTGCTGGACTGGACGTTTCGGTCAAGGAGACAAGCGTCTGCATTGTGGATGACGCAGGCAAGATCGTTCGAGAAGTAAAGGTGGCGAGCGAACCTGAAGCGTTATTGGCGGTTCTGAAGAACCCAGCCTACCACTTCAAGCGAATTGGATTGGAAGCCGGACCACTGTCGCAATGGCTATACAGCGCGCTCGCCGAAGCAGAGCTGCCGGTGATCTGCGTCGAAACGCGGCACATGCAAGCGGTGCTGAAGGCGCAGATCAACAAGACGGACCGCAACGATGCGCGCGGCATTGCGCAGATGATGCGAGTAGGGCTTTATCGTCCGGTCCATGTGAAGACGCTACGCAGTCAGAAACTGCGGATGCTGCTGACCCATCGCAAGCTGCTGCAGTCCAAGGCGATCGCGATCGAGAACGATCTGCGCGGCACCCTGCGCAACTTCGGCCTTAAGGTTGGAATGGTCGGAAAGGTGAGGTTCGAGGCGCGTATCAAGGAGCTTGTCGAGAACCTCCCCGACCTAGCCGTGCTGGTCGAACCGCTACTCCTTGTCCGGCGGACGCTTCGCGAACAGATCATCGTTCTGCATCGCCGCTTGCTGACCATCGTCCGGGACGATGACGTGTGCCGCCGCCTGATGACGACCCCTGGTGTCGGCCCGGTGGTGGCGCTGACCTATCGCGCCACCGTCGATGTGCCGGCTCGCTTCCGCAAATCCAAGGCAGTCGGGGCTGTGTTTGGGCTGACGTGCGCCAAGTATCAATCTGGGGAGATCGATTGGAGCGGCAGAATATCACGCTGCGGAGATGAGATGATGCGGGTCATGCTCTACGAAGCAGCTCAGGCCATGCTGCGTTCGAAGAAATGGTCCTGGCTCAAGGCCTGGGCGATGCAGATCGCCAGGCGCCGTGGGATGAAAAAGGCGATCGTGGCTCTGGCCCGTCGGCTGGCCGTGATCATGCACCGTATATGGGTCGATGGCACCGAATTCCGCTGGACCCGGGAACAAGCTGCGGCGGCAGCATGACAACCGTACAGTATCAAATCCGATAGGAGGAAAATCGAGCTCCACCAAGCGGTGGAATGATGTCCCTCGCGGGACGATGGATGAGGTGAGTTCGCATGTCCGCTTGGACCTGTCGTCACGCTGACGGTACGGCCGTGGCAAAGATTGTTCCCCTCGTCTTCGAATCCCATGCTGGAAGGGCCTTGGTGCCGATTCCGAAGAGAAGCACGAGCCCGTGAGCGACATCGACACCGTCATGGTGGATAGCCTGAAAGCGCTTGACCCCATACGGCCGATTAGAGAAGCGGACATTAAGCCGGGGCAGGTCACATAACCGATTTATGAGTACACCCCCTAGATGTCAGTTCGTCCCCGCGAAATCGAGGACCCAGCGCAAAATGTGCGTGCAAGAGAAGAAAAGCAGAAGGACTGGGTGCCCGCTTGCGCGGGCACGAGCGGAGGGAGCGGCTTTACTCCATCGGATCGGATCCCAGAGCGCGCGTTCTTCGTTCCTTCACCCCGCTGCGTCAGGCGCACGCGACCCGCCAAAACGAAACGGGCGCGCTCAAGGCGCGCCCGTCGGTGTTCCCATCCAACTGTCAAATCAGTCGAAGCGTCCCGCCGCGTGCGCGAGCATGGTGTAGACCTTGCCCGTCTCGGAGGTGAGATAGGTGCGCGCCACCACCTGGCCACGGTCGTCGCGCGAAACCTCTTCGAGCAATCGCTCGAACTCCGCGATGTAGCGATCGACGGTACGCATGAAATCGCGGTCGCCGCGATACTTGCGCCGGATCTCCTCGAACGCCTGCTGGCCCTGCATGGTGTAGAGCTTGCGCGTGAACACGTTGCGCTCGCCGCGCTTGTAGCGATCCCACAGGTCGGCGGCCTCTTCGTGATCGATCATGCGGGCGATGTCGACCGCGAGCGAGTCGAGCGAATCGATCGGGTTGCGATCGGAGCGCTGGGCGTCAGGCGCCGGACCGCGCGGCGGCTCGCCACGCGGCTCGTTCCGCTGGGGCGGCTGCTCGGGCTCCTCGCGCGAGGCGCGCGTCAGGATGTCGGACAGCCAGCCCGCGCGGCCGCCGCCGGCTTGCGGCTGCGCCGGCGTCTCGCCTCGTCGCGCCGGCGGCGCGGGCACCTGCGGGGTGCCCATGCCGGTGATATCGGCCCGCGGACGGGCGGGCGGCGCCTCCGGAATCCGACCGCCGCCGTTGGTCATCGCCGGCTCTTCGCGAACCATGCGGCGCGGCTGCGCGGTTTCGGCAGCCTCGATCCGGCGCGGTGGCGCCGGCGGCTCGACCGCGTCGAGCGTGCGGCCATGCCGGGCTACGATGCGGTTGAGTTCGGCCAGCGCCTCGATCTGATCGACGATCACGCGGCGCATCTGGGCGGCGCTCTCGGCGGTTTCCTGCGGCAGTTCGAGAATGCCCTTGCGCAGTTCCGTGCGCGTGGCTTCGAGTTCCTGCTGCATTTCGGCGGTCATCTGCTTCAGCCCGCCGATGACCTCGGTGAAGCGCTGGGCCGCTTCGGCCAGCATGGCGTTGGATTCGCCCGACGCCTGCTCGTAGACGCTGCGCAATGTCTCCGCGGTACGCTTGCGCTCTTCCTCGGCGCCGGTGCGGATCGCGTCGAAATTCTCCGCGATGGCGCGAGCGCCGCCGGTCGTCGAACTCGGCCACCAGCCGGGCGATGTCGCGGGCGCGGTCGGACGCGCCTTCGAGCGACTGGTCGAGCAGCGTCGAAAACCGCGCGAGGCGCTGTTCGAGGTCGTTGCCCTTGTTGTCGAGCGTGGTCACCAGCGTGTCGAGCTCGGTGCGCCGCTCCATCAGTGCGCCTTCGGTGCGCCGGTTGCTGCGGTCGACCAGCGCGACCGCCTCCGCCAGCGCGCGGCCGTGGGCGTCGAACTGGCCCGAAAGCTGCTGGAGATCGGTGAGCGTCTGGCCGGTCACGGTCTGGAAGCTCGTAATGTGCTGCTCGACCTGGTTGTTCGCCACGCCGGTCTTTGACGCGACCTCGTTCATGGCGGTGACGAAATCGGACACTCGCGTGACCAGCGTCTGCTCGATCTCGCTCATGTTCTCGTGCGCGCCGCTGAGCACTTCCTGCAGCAGGATATTGGCCTCGCGCAGACGCTCGAACAGCGCGGTGGTGTCCGACCGCAGCATGCCGTGCGTCTCCAGCATTTCGGAGACCGCGGCCGATGCGGTCTGCTTGGACTGTTCGACGGCGGCCTGCGTGGTTTCCTGCAGTTCGCGCATCGTTCGCGCAATCGACTTCGAGGCGCCCTGCGTCGCCAGTTCGGCGCTGTCGCGCAGATCCTTGACGGCGCGGTGAACGGCGTCGCTCGAGGCCGTGATCGCCGCGCTCTGGGTGCTCTGCAATTCCTTGAGCGACCGTGCGATCGAGCCCGTGCCGCTTTCGGTGGCCTCGTTGATGAGCCGGGCGATGTGCTCGCTGTTGTCCATCATCGTCTGCGTGAAGGTGAGCCCCTTCGCTTCGATCGCCTTCACCGCGTGGTCGGTGACGCGGCCGACCTCGCTCGAGAAATCCTGGCTCTTCGTGCTGAGCGCGGCGAGCAACACGCTCGACTTCTCGTCGAGAATGCGGGTCATCTCGGCGGAACGCTGGCTGACCGCGGTGGCGATTTCGTCGGCTTTGCCGACGAAACTGCGCGCCACCTCGGAGCTGACGCCGAGCAGCGTGCGTTCGACTTCGCCGGCGTTCTGCTTGAGCACGTTGCTGACGCCGGTCGAGACCCCGGTCAGGCTGCGTTCGGCGTCGTGCGCGCTGGCGCGGATCGAGGCGGTGGTGCTGGTCGCAAGCTGTGCGAGCGCGCGCTCCGCCTCGCCCGCGTTGGTCTTGATCGTCTGATTGAGCTGCTCGAGCCGCGTGGTCAGCATCGTGGACGTCGTGGCCGTCAGGTTGCCGATGGTGCGTTCGGCGTCGCCGGCATTGGTCCTGATGGTGTTCGCCATATGCTCGACGCGGCTGGTGATCGTCTCGACCGAGGTCGCGGTCAACTGCTCGATCGAATGCGTGGCTTCGCCGGTATGCGTCCGGATGGTGTGCGACAACTGCTCCATGCGCGAGGTCAGCAGTTCGGCGGCGCTCTGACTGCGGACCTCGATCTCCTTCGTCACCGCCTCGGCGCGGCCGAGCAGCAGTTCCTCGAAGCGTCCGATGCGGGTGTCGAGATTGGCGGCGACTTCCATGGCGCGCGCGCCCATCGCGCGGTCGATGTCGTCGATCTTGGCGCCGAGGTTCTCGGCCAGCTTGGCGCCACGCACGTTGATGACGCTGGTGACGTCCGAGATGCGCTTGTCGAGCGCGGCGACCACCTCGGTGCCGCTCTCGGCGAGCGACTTGGACATCTCCATGACGCGGGCGCCGAGCGCCTCGTTGAGCGTCTGGGTACGGCCGTGGAGCGCTTCCTGGAACCGGACGAACTGCTGGTCGAGGCTGGCGGTGACTTCGGCCGACTTGGTGGTGACGCGGGTGTCGAAATTGTCCAGATAATCGCGCATGGCGCTGGCGATTTCCTGGCTGCGTTCGCCCAGCCGCTCGACCATCTCGCCGCCGTAGGTCTTCACGGTGCGGTCGAACTCGCCGAGATGGCGGGTGATCAGGTTGCCGAGCGTGGTGGAGTCGCGGGCGATGCGTTCGGCCAGCTCCGACCCGCCGTGGTTGAACATGTCCTCGAACGACGTCAGGCGGGCGGCCAGCATTTCGCGGACCGAATCGCCGCGGTTGCCGAGCACGTCGGCCAGGTTCTCGGCGCTCTCGCGGAAGGTGTCGGCGACCCGGTTGGCGCGCTGGACGATGGTCTCGGTGATGCGTGCGCCGGTCTGCTCGAGCTTGGAGACCACGTCGCCGCCGCGCAGGCTGAGGTCGAGCACCAGCGAGTTGCCGGTGGTCTTGAGCGTCGAATTCACTTCGTCGACGCGGGTCGCGATGGTCTCGGACAGCCGGTTGCCGGTGTCGACCACCATGTCGGTGAGTTCCTGCGACCGGTCGGTCATCATGTCGAGGATGGCGCCCGACTTCTGCGCGAAGCCTTCGGTCACGCGGTCGAGCCGCACCGACATCATGTGCTGCAGGTTGGCGGCAATCTCGGTGAATTCGTCGCCGATGTGGTCGGTCTTGAAATTCAGCGTCGACGTCAAGCGGTCGCTGGCGGCCCCGATCGCCTGGCTGGTTTCGGCGCTGGTCACCTCCAGGCGGTCGAGCAGGTCGCCGCCGCGGGCGCCGAGCGACTCGATCATGGTGTCGCCGGCGTTGCCGAGCGCGCGGGTGATGTGCTCGCCCTTCTCGGCCAGCGCATGAGTGATCCGGCGCGAGGCTTCGTTGACCTGTTCGGCCACGAGCTCGCTGATCTGCGAGATATCGTTGCCGAGATCGAGATGGATGCTGTTGATGGCGTCGCGGATCTGGTCGGCCTGGCCGACCAGGGTCTCGCGCTGCTTGCCGAGGTCCTGCAACAGGCCGCGGATGCGCACCTCGTTGTCGTTGTAGGCGTGCTCGAGCGCCGACACTTCGTTGGCGACCAGGGTCTCGAGTTCGGCGGCGCGCGCCAGCGCGCGCTCGATGCCGTCGCCCATGGCGGCGACCTCGCGCCGGATCGCCTGGCCGACCGTGACGATGGATTCGCGCGCCACCGTCTCGGGCTCGGCGAGCCGCATCGCGACCTCGGCCATCGACTGGGTGATGAGGCGCAGTTCCTGCGAGCGCCACGCCATATGGGCGAGCACGAAGAAGAAGATGATCGGCGCAAAGAAGATCAACGCCAGAACGGCCAGGATGGGCGCGCTGAGCCCGCTCGGGCCGAGCGAGGCCTTCAGGTCGGGCAGGTACATCCAGCCCAGAACGATGCCGGCCAGAACCCAGACCACGGCGAAGACGGTTGCCACCAGATAAGACGTGCGGGCTGGGCGGCGCTGGATCGACCGCAGAATCTGGCCGATCGACTCGCGGTCGTCGTTGGCCGGCCGGCGCATCGTGGCGGCTTCCTCGAGGCGTGCGACATCGTCGTCGAACGACTCTTCCCGGGGAATCGTGCGCCATGCCGGCTCGGCAGCGGTTTCCGCCGGAAAATGATCAGGGGCGGGCGGGGTTGCCGCCGCGGTGTCGGTCGCGCCGGTCGCGCCGGTGGCGGGATCGGTATCCCGGACATTGAGCGCGTCCTGGATCGCCGACAGCGCCGCTTCCGTCGGGTCCTTCATTTTCTTCGGAGTGTTCGCCATGTCGGTCGTCGCCTCGTCTTACGCAAAACCCCCACGCGGCAGGACGTACACCTGACCGCGCCACGAGCACGTGAGCCGCGAGAACCCTTTGGATCCCCTCTGGGCAGCCGGCCTCGTTACGCGCCGCGCTGATATGCTACTGCCGCCTGGTCATCCTATCGGCTTGGTGAACTGAAGAAAACGGGTTGTTAAGGTCTCTTTAATCATCGTTAACGTCTGCTGTCCGGCAGGACCAGTCTACGCCGGTCCCGCGCCAGTGTCTCTCGCAGCGTGAACTTTTGTCGAGCCACATTACGGCCGGCATACGGCCGGGCCCGACCTGCCTCCAGGGCGGCTGGCCAGGGCGCTGGTCTATGGCCGGATCCCGGGGAATTGGCGGGCGGGCGGCAGGGTGCCGGCGCCGCTTTAACCATGCAGACACGAAATGCCGCGCAGGTTTGGCCGGCGGCTTGAAATTTACCCGCTCTTGGGTGGTTCAGGATCACGCTCCAGGGGCGAAATGCCGCCGGGGGAGGTCATCCATGTTCGCGTTGTCCGCTGCACCCATGCACCGTACGTCCACATCACGGCGACCGGCCCTCGAGCCAGCGATCGATAGCGCCCACCTCAAGCGCATGACGCTGGGAGAGCGCAGCCTGGAAGTGGAGGTGCTGCAACTGTTCGACCGCCAGGCCGGTATTCTGCTTGCCCGCATGGACGACGCTCCGCCTGAGACCATTTTGGTTTTCGCCCACACCCTCAAGGGCTCGGCGCGCGCGATCGGTGCCTGGTCGGTGGCGGCCGCGGCCGAGGCGGTAGAAGGGGCGACCGACGGCACCGGCCCGGAAAGCCTCGCCGAGGCCCTCGCGCGGTTGGCCGGCGCGCTCGGGGAGGCGCGGGCGGCCATCGTCCGGCTCCTGTCGCCGCAATAGGCCGCCTCGCATCGATCGGCGGCCGGCCGGACCGGGGTCGTCCGGTGTTCAGGCTCCGGCACGTGCTCTGGCGTGGGGGCCTGCAAGCCGTTATATCCAGCCGTCCGCACCCCCTCCAATCTACGTTTCCATGCCAAAAATCACGTTTATCGACTTCGAAGGCACCTCCCGCACGGTCGAGGGCGACATCGGCGCGACCGTCATGGAGACGGCGATCAAGAACGCCGTGCCGGGCATCGAGGCGGAGTGCGGCGGCGCCTGCGCCTGCGCCACCTGCCACGTCCACGTCGAGGAAGCGTGGCGCGGCGCGGTCGGCGAGCCCTCGCCTATGGAAGAGGACATGCTCGATTTCGGCTACGACGTTAAGCCGAACTCCCGGCTTTCGTGCCAGATCAAGGTGACGGCGGAACTCGACGGCCTCATCGTGCGCACGCCGGAGCGGCAGGCTTAAGCGCCCTAAATCGGACGCTCATCAGAGGCGGCCACGAATTGGCTTCGAAAGCGCTTGCCGTTGGTCCGGCGAACTCAGAAAATACATCGTGCGGACGTGAGTTTTCTTTCCGCCAAATCGTGTTTGGCTCCTCTGGGAACGCTTCTATGAGCAGGTATTTTCAGGCTCTCACCGTGGTTCTCCTGGCCGCCGGCGCCATCGTCACGACCGCGTATTCGGCTGACGACTGGAGCTTCGTTGCCGGCAAATACGCGGTCGAGAAGGGCGACTGCAAACTGCTGGCGAAGGGCAGGCCATTCTCCAAGGCGCTGTTCAAAAATCTGGATGGGGAAGTCCTGACGCGGGAAGGCATCACCAGTCCCCGGGAAACCCATTGCAAGTTCCGGTCGTCCAGCAAGGTGGCCGGCGACAAGCCCGGCTGGGCGGTCAAGGCCGCATGCGAGGAGATGGGCCAAGTCTCGCAGCAGACCATCGCTGTAGCCACCGGCGCCGACGGTTCACTCGTCGTCACCAGCGAGGATGTGTTCGGACCGCCGCTGACATTCCTGCTCTGCCCGAAATAAGTCCGGACAGCTCACCGGACGCCATCACCCGGCCAGCATGAGGCTCCGCAGCCGCTCGATCAGTTCGGGCGGCAACGGCCGCGAGCGGCGGGTCTCGCGATCGATCAGCACCATGGTGGTGCGACCGGTGGCGGCGCAGGTCCCCTTGTTGAACAGGGCGTGGACGAAGCGATACGAGCTTCGCCCGATGTTCTCTATGGCGGTGCCGATCTCGACCGTGCCGGGCCAGTTGAGTTCGCCGAGGAAATCGATCTCCAGCCGCGCCACCACCGAGGTGGCGCCCGGCACCTGAAGGCCGTTCTCCTTGTCGTAGATCAGGCCGACCCGCCCGGATTCGAAATAGGTCGCGAACACCGCGTTGTTGACGTGGCCCTGATGGTCGAGATCGCCGAGGCGGACGATATCGCCAACGCGGATTGGAAAGGCTTCAAGGTGGGGGATCGGTTTTGCGGGCGACAAGGCGGTCTCCGGTGGGTCCCTTAACGCATGACCCCGAAAAGTTGCAGACTTTTCGGATTAGATCATGCGCCCGGACAAATGCTTAGAGAGCGAAATCTGAATCAACCTAAGCGATTTCGCTCTAGCCGAACCGCGCCGCCGGCCGCAAGGCTCCGCCCATGCCGGAAAGACAACGTTGTTTTTCGGTTTCGGGTCTTTTCGCCGTTGAGGAGCGCGGTTACACAGGCGCCGGCCAGCGGAGCGGAAGACATATATGAGTGAAACCATCAAGACCGACGTGCTGATCGTCGGAGCCGGGCCCTGCGGGCTGTTCGCGGTGTTCCAGCTCGGCCTGCTCGATATGAAGGCGCACCTTGTCGACATCCTCGACAAGATCGGCGGCCAATGCGCCGAGCTCTATCCGGAAAAGCCGATCTACGACATCCCGGGTGTTCCCTACGTCACCGCGCAGGGTCACGTCGACGCGCTGCTGGCGCAGATCAAGCCGTTTGCGCCGACCTTTCATTTGCAGGAGATGGTCGAGAAGGTCGAAAAGATCGGCGACCCGTTGTTCCGGGTGACCACCGACCGCGGCAAGGTGTTCGAGGTCAAGATCATCGTGGTGGCGGCGGGCGGCGGTTCGTTCCAGCCCAAGCGGCCGCCGATCCCCGGCATCGAGGCTTACGAGGGCAACTCGGTACACTACGCGGTGCGGCAGATGGAGATCTTCCGCGGCAAGCGGCTGCTGGTGGTCGGCGGCGGCGATTCCGCGCTCGACTGGACGCTCAATCTCGCGCCGCTGGCGAGCCACCTGACGCTCTTGCATCGGCGCAGCGACTTCCGCGCCGCGCCCGACAGCGTCAACAAGATGATGGCGCTGGTCGGCGAAGGCAAAATCGATTTCGTGCTCGGGCAGGTGTCATCGCTGGAAGGCGAGGGCGGCCGCATCGCCAAGGCGATCGTCAAGCGCAACGACGGCTCGAACTTCGAGATCGCCTGCGATGCGATCCTGCCGTTCTTCGGCCTGACCATGAAGCTCGGCCCGGTCGCCAACTGGGGGATCGAGATGAAGGACGGCGAGCTCATTCCGGTCGACACTGCGACGTTTGAAACCAGCGTGCCCGGCATTTTCGCGATCGGCGACATCAACTGGTATCCGGGCAAGCTCAAGCTGATCCTGTCGGGCTTCCACGAGGGCGCGCTGATGGCGCAGAAGGCGCACCGTTACATCTATCCGGACAAGCGGCTGGTGTTCCAGTACACGACCTCGTCGACCAGCCTGCAGAAGAAGCTCGGCGTGGCGTGAGCGGCGGGCGGCGGTGCACAGTGGCATCTGTCGGACAGTTTGCTATATTGTCGGTATGACCAAAGAGCAGGTGAAAGAGATTTTGGAACGCGTTTTGACGTGGCCCTCCGCCGAACAAGAGCGGGTTGCGCAATTCGCGCGCGAGATCGAAATTGGCCGGGACCGTGGTGATCTGACCGACGAGGAGTGGAAGATCATCGAACTCCGCGCCGCACGGCGTGACCTGGCGACCGACGAAGAAGTCGAACAGCTCTTCAGCCGTTTTCGAAGCGCATGAAGGTTCGCTTCGAGCGCGGCGCGTTGGCCGATCTCGATGAGATTTTTGGATACATTGCGGCCGACAGTCCGGCGGCCGCGGCCCGGTTGGTTGCTCGAATTGAGAGCGTGGCGGCGCGAATTGCCGATACGCCACACATGGGCGAGGCGACGCGCAAGCCCGGCTTTCGCAGGTTTCCAGTAGGCAACTATTTGATTGTATACGAGGTCGCTGCGAACGAAGTCGTGATCCATTATGTCCGGCACGGCGCGCGCCTACGGCCCTGGGAAGGCGAGCAGACTTGATCCCTCACGGCGGCGGCGCAGGCGAGTCCTGAATCGGCGCATTCTGTGCGGGCTGCGCCGGATCGAGCGGCTCCGCGAACACCGGTACCGTGCTGGCCGCTGGCAAGGCGAGGACCTCGCGTACGGCTCGCAGCGCGGCATCCGCCATCGCGGCGTGGCCTTCGGCGCTCGGGTGGACGGCGCCGCCGTAGACGGCGGCGAAGATGCCCCAGATCGCGTCGTGCAGGTCGATCGGTTGCAGCAGCGCCGGCAAGCCTTCCGGGTACGTCATGGCGGTCAGGTAGCTGTCGTTGGCGGTGCGCACCCATCGTGCGCGCGGCGCGTAAGGCCGGAACTCGCTAGCGACGTAACTGCACAGCAGCGGATCGGTGGCGCCCTTCGAGAGGCTGCTGGAAAACGTTTCGCCCTTGGATGAGAAGCACTCGCGGTCGAATGCCGGATCTTGGTTCGAACGCGCGCAGACGCCATGCGCGGCGAACGCCGGTTGATGCGCGTCGACGAACGTCATGCGTTCACTCGCAGGATCGCGGCAGAGCTTTCCCGGCTCGCAGAGCGCAAGCGACCTGATTCCGGGCAGAAACTTCTTCGCTACGAAGTCCGCGGTCTGGCGCAGCCGCTCGCCGTCGGCGCCGAACGCCGGGTGCACGTCGAAGCCGTCGCGGCCGCCGGGGCATGGCGTGTCGGGCCCCGACAGTGCCGGATTGCCGTAGCTGACGAACACCACGCGCGCCAGGTTGCCGCCAACGTACGGCTTGAGCGCGGCGCGCAGCCTCGCGAAATTGGCCGGCAGTTCGCGCTCCAGCACTTGCTGCGCCTCTTCCACCGACGTGATGGCGCCGCCGCGCCGGAGCAGCGTGCGTTCGGTCGCCCCCTCGACGATGGTGTTGGCGACGAGGCCGGAGAAATGGATGTCGTTCGCGCCGATCGTCAGCAGCACGAGGTCGAGTTCGCGATCCGGCCGCTGGCGGCGCGCCAAAGCGGTGAGATCGTTGAGTTCGGCGAGCTGCGCGCGCGCCAGGCCCGGACAGGCGGCGCCGGTGCCGGGGCTCGGGCATTCGCGCGCCCGCTGGTGGTCGAGGAAGCCCTGGTTGACGGTCGCGCCCGAGCACGCGAGCGGCAGGAACGTGACGGCGATGTGCGGGTACTCGACCGCCAACGCCAGCGCGGTGCGCATCTGATAACCGTAGAGTGAACGGTGGCACGGCCCGCTCATCCAGCGCGCGCTCTGCCGCATCCATTCCGCGGTGCCGGGATCATCGCCGGCCGCCGTGCCGCACGACCGGTTGCCGGTAAAGCCCGCGCGTCCCGGCCGGAAGTATTCGCCGCCGGACAGGCGGCGGAAGCAGAAGCCGTCATCGGACAGCCGGACCGCGCGATCGGGATTGCCGTCGCCGGCCGCGATCGAGTCGCCCATGCCGGCGATCAGCAGGTCGCGCACCTGGATTTCCGTCGTCACGCGCTGGGCGGTGCCGTCGCGCAGGATGATGTCGACCGCCGCCTGCGTCGGCCGGCCGTAGCGCACCCTGAGCTTCACCTCCTCGATGCAGTCGGTCTTGATGGTGCGTGCTGGACCATCGCCGTCGTCGAAGCTCCAGAGGCAGGAGTCGAACGCCGGCAGGATGCCTTCGAGCGTGACGCCGATGCGGTGATCGCGCGGACTGAGATAGGTTTCCGCGTTCGCCGTCGCGCTCGCAAGTTTCGAGCAGCCGGCCGCCGCGGTCGGCGCACAGCCGCTCGACCGTGTCGCGCGCCCAGCCGCGCCCGTCACTCTCGCGCGCCAGCCGCTGCTCGGAGGCGAGCACGCTGTCGCCACGCGCCGCGACATGACGGCGGAAGTCGGCCTCGCTGCGGAACAGGCGAAACCGGTTCTTCACCTCCCACTCGATGCGCGGCGTATCCGGCTCGGCGTGGGCAACCGGTGCGCCGGTCAGCGCCATCAGCGCGGCAATGATGCCGAAAGGTGCAAATTTGCGCATCGTTCGCTCGGTTGGCTCGCTGACGTGCAGGGCCATCGATAGCATCCCCGTTGCGGCGGAAATATGAGGGGTTTCGGCGTCCCGCGCCGGAGCATCGAGTCTCAGATGCGGCGGATTTCGCTGGCAGGCCGAACTCGCTTTGGCTGCCGGCGAGGGCCGCGGCCCACACGCCGCGCGCCGATCATTGGGCAGAAGCGTGCGCGGCCGGCTTCTGCGCATTTGTCGCACCGTTCGGCGCTTCGAACGGGCGCCGGTTCCGGCTGTAAAATTGACCTCCTGCAACGCAGCCAGTACCGTTGCGGCAGAACAAGATTTGGGAGGAAGACATGCGAAAATTGCTGATGGCCGCGGGCGCAATTGCGTTCGCCGCATGCGCGCAGTCCGCCGCGCATGCGCAGGAGTACCGTCAAGATCGGCGTGGTGCTGACGTCGTCGGGTCAGTTCGCCGATGCCGGCGCGCAACTCGACAATGGCATCAAGACCTACATGAAACAGTTCGGCGACACCGTCGCCGGCAGGAAGATCGAAATCATCCGCAAGGATACCGGCGGTGCCGCGCCCGACGTCGCCAAGCGCCTGTCGCAGGAACTCGTGGTGCGCGACAAGGCCGACATTCTGGCCGGCTGGGTGCTGACCCCGAACGCGCTCGCCGCCGCCGACGTGTCGGCGCAGGCCAAGAAATTCATGGTGGTGATGAACGCCGCCACCTCGATCGTCATCACCAAGTCGCCGTACATGATCCGCACCTCGACCACGCTGCCGCAGATCATGGATACCTTCGGTCGATGGGCGGCGAAAAGCGGCATCAAGCAGTGCTACACCATGGTGACCGACTACGGCCCCGGCCACGACTTCGGAAGCTGCGTTCACGAACGCGTTCAAGGAGGCGGGCGGCCAGATCACCGGATCGGTGCGCTTCCCGGTGGCCAATCCGGATTTCTCCGCCTTCATCCAGCGCGCGAAGGACCTCAATCCGGAATGCATCTTCATTTTCGTACCGGGCGGCGCGCAGCCAGCCGCGCTCGGCAAGGCGTTCGCGGAACGCGGCATCGACCCCAACAAGACCAAGATCCTGGCCTCGGGCGAGGTGACGGCCGAGCAGGCGCTTGCCAACATGGGCGACGCCAGCCTCGGCATCATCTCGGCGTGGCACTACGACTACAAGGGCAAGTCGCCGCGCAATGTCGAGTTCGTGAAGCTCTATCAACGAGATGCACAAGCGCAACCCGGACTTCTTCTCGGTCGGCGGCTACGACGGCATGCACGCGATCTACGAGACGCTGAAGAAGACCGGCGGCAAGACCGATGGCGAAACCCTGGTCGATGCCGCCAAGGGGATGGCGTGGGAAAGCCCGCGCGGCCCGATGTCGATCGACCCGCAGACGCGCGACGTCGTGCAGACGGTCTATATCCGCCGGGTGCAGAAGGAGGGCGGCGAACTGGTCAACGTGCCGTTCGACAAGGTCGAAAACGTCAAGGATCCGACGAAGCGCTGACGCCTAGTCAGGATTGGTGCGTCATCCGTTCGTATCGGGGAGGGCGTGACAACACCCGTCGCCCTCCCGTCGGGTCATGTGGTACGTTGCCACCATGGACATCATCGGGAGGATGGCAATGCGACGATCGCTCGTTGGCATTCTGGCTGGCCTTGCGGCCGGTCTGTTGGCATCCGCAACCGCGCACGCCCAGGGCACCGTCAAGGTCGGACTGATCCTGCCGTTCTCCGGGCAGTTCGCCGATCCCGGCGCGCAGGCCGACAACGGCATCAAGCTCTACATGCAGCAGCACGGCGACACGGTCGCCGGCAAGAAGATCGAGATCATCCGCAAGGATACCGGCGGGATCGCGCCCGACGTCGCCAAGCGGCTGGCGCAGGAACTGGTCGTGCGCGACAGCGCCGACATCCTGGCCGGCTTCTCGCTGACGCCGAACGCGCTGGCCGCGGCCGACATCTCGGTGCAGGCGAAGAAATTCATGGTGGTGATGAACGCCGCCACGTCGATCGTCACCACCAAGTCGCCCTACATGGCGCGCGTGTCGTTCACGCTGCCGCAGTTGAACGAACCGCTCGGCACCTGGGCCTACAAGAACGGCGTGCGCAAGGTGTACACGATGGTGGCGGACTTCGCCGCCGGCCACGACGCCGAAACGGCGTTCCACAGCGCGTTCAAGGCGGCGGGCGGCGAGATCGTCGGCGCGGTGCGCTATCCGGTCGCCAATCCGGACTTCTCGGCCTTCGTGCAGCGCGCCAAGGACCTGAACCCGGAGGCGATCTTCATCTTCGTGCCGGGCGGCGCGCAGTCGCCGGCGATCGCCAAGGCACTGGCGGACCGCGGCATCGATCCGCGCAAGACCAAGATCATGGCGCAGGTCGAACTGACCGACGAGCCGGCGCTCAAGAGCATGGGCGACACCGCGCTCGGCATCATCACCTCGTCGCACTACGACTACAATCTCGACACCCAGCGCAATAAGGACTTCGTCGCCGCCTTCAATGCGCTGCACAAGCGCAATCCGGATTTCTTCGCCGTCGGCGGCTACGACGGCATGCATCTGATCTACGAGGCCTGAAGAAGACCGGCGGCAAGACCGATGGCGACAGCGCTGATCGCCGCCGCCAAGGGCATGGCGTGGAAAAGCCCGCGCGGGCCGATGTCGATCGATCCGGAAACCCGCGACGTGATGCAGACCGTCTATATCCGGCGGGTCGAGAAGGTCGGCGGCCGGCTGGTCAACGTCGAGTTCGACAAGATCGAGAACGTCAAGGATCCGGTCAAGGCGCGGGCGAAGAAGTAGGTCAATGTCCGGCGCTGGCCGATCCTGGTCATGCCCGGCCGCGTGCCGGGCTCCAGCACCGATCGCGAGCCTATCAATCATGCAGGGCTTGGTGGGGAGACAGCCGGCATGATCGGATCAGCCGTGGGCGTGCTGTTCGACGGCTTCGCCTACGGGATGCTGCTGTTCCTGCTGTCGGTCGGGCTGTCGGTGACGCTCGGCATGATGAATTTCGTCAATCTGGCGCATTGCAGCTTCGCGATGCTCGGCGGCTACGTCACCGTCACGCTGACCAACAGTCTGGGCTGGCCGTTCCTCGCCACGCTGCCGATCGCGTTCCTGGCGGCCGCGGTGGTGAGCGTGGCGTTCGAGCGCCTGCTCTACCGGCGGCTCTATCGCGCGACCGATCTCGACCAGTGCCTGCTCACCATCGGCATCGTGTTCATCTCGGTCGCGATGGCGGCCTATGTCTACGGCACCATCCAGCAGCCGGTGACGCTGCCGTCCTATCTGCGCGGCACCGTCACGGTCATGGGACAGAGCTTCGGCGTCTACCGGCTGTTCCTGATCGGCATGTCGCTCGCTGGTCACGCTCGTGCTGGTGCTGTCGCTGGAATACACCCGCTTCGGCGCCAAGGTGCGCGCCGCGGTCGACAACCAGCGCATGGCGCGCGGGCTCGGCATCAACGTCGATGCCGTCTTCGCGCTGACGTTCGCGCTCGGCAGCGGGCTCGCCGGCCTCGGCGGCGCGCTGGCGATCGAGATCATCGGCCTCGATCACGCGTTCGCCTTCACCTACCTGGTCTATGTGCTGATCGTGGTGTCGGTCGGCGGGCTCGGCTCGATCGGCGGATCGTTCGTCGCCGCGAGCCTGCTCGGCATCAGCGACATGGCCGGCAAGTACTACTTTCCCGAGCTCGGCGCCTTCCTGATCTATTTCGTGATGGTCACGCTGCTGATGTGGCGGCCGGTCGGCCTGTTCGGGAGGCGCTGAGCGATGACGGCGACGTCGCCCGCGGTTTGCCGAGCCGCAGCTTTACCTCGAGGCGCAGACCCGCTGGCGGCCGATCGAGATCGTGTTCTGGCTCGCCACGCTGCTGCCGTTCGTGGTGTTCCCGAACTATCTGCAGCTCGCGAGCCAGATCGCCATCACCGCGCTGTTCGCGCTCTCGCTCGACCTCATCCTCGGCTATGCCGGCATCGTGTCGCTCGGCCACGCGGCGTATTTCGGCTTCGCGCTCCTATACCGCCGGGCTGATCGCCAAGTGGGGCTGGGGCGAGCCGATCTGACCGGGCTCGATCGTCGCGGCGGCCGCGGCCGGCCTGCTCGGCTATCTCACGAGCTTCATCATCGCGCGCTTCCGCCATCTCGCGCTGATCATGATCACGCTCGGGCTCGGCCTGCTGCTGCACGAAGCGGCCAACAGCGCGAGCTGGCTGACCGGCGGCGCCGACGGCCTGCAGGGCGTGCGGATGTGGAAGCTGTTCGGCATGTTCGAGTTCGATCTCTAGGGCAACACCGCCTACACCTATTCGCTGGTCGTGCTGTTCCTGAGCTTCCTGGTGGCGCGGCGGCTGATCAATTCGCCGTTCGGCCTGGCGCTGCGCGGCATCCGCGAGAACGCGGTGCGCATGCCCGCGATCGGCGCGCCGAGCCCCGCGCATATCCGCAAGGTCTACACCATCGCCGCCGTCATGGCCGGCGTCGCCGGCGCGCTGCTGGCGCAGACCACCGAGACGGTGTCGCTCGAAACGCTGAGCTTCCAGCGCTCCGCCGACGTGCTGGTGATCCTGATCCTGGGCGGCGCCGGCCGGCTCTACGGCGGCATCATCGGCGCGATCATCTACATGGTCGCGCGCGACCAGTTCTCCGGCATCAATCCGCAATACTGGTACTTCTGGATCGGCACGCTGCTGGTCGCGGTGGTGATCTTCCTGCCGAACGGCATCCTCGGCGGGCTGGCGCGGCTCGATGCCGGCGGCGGTGGAGCCGCGACGTGAGCGCTCCGGCGCTCTCGACGCGCGGGCTCGACAAGAGCTTCGGCTCGCTCGTGGTCGCCAACGACATCGAGATCGATCTGCCGCACGGCGAGCGCTATGCGCTGATCGGGCCGAACGGCGCCGGCAAGACCACGCTGATCAACCTGATGACCGGCATGCTGCGGCCCGACGGCGGCCAGATCTTCCTCGGCGACGACGACATCACCGCGCTCCGGCCGCAGGAGCGCGGTCAAGCGCGGGCTGGTGCGCACGTTCCAGATCAACACGCTGTTTCCCCACCTCAACGCGCTCGAAGCGGTGACGCTCGCGGTCTGCGAGCGGCGCGGCTATGCCGGCACCTGGTGGCGCAAGCTGCCGGCCTATGGCGACGCCATCGAGGAGGCCTACGCGATCCTGGTCTCGCTGCGGCTCGGCGCGCAGCTGCTATCGGCCGACCCACGAGCTCGCCTACGGCCAGCAGCGGCTGCTCGAGATCGCGCTCGCGCTCGCGACCAGGCCGAAGGTGCTGCTGCTCGACGAGCCGGCGGCCGGCGTGCCGCAGGACGAGAGCGCGGAGCTGTTCGCCGTCATCGCCAACCTGTCGCAGGACATCGCGGTGCTGTTCATCGAGCACGACATGAACGTGGTGTTCCGGTTTGCCAGCCGGATCATCGTCATGGTCGGCGGCCGCGTCCTGGTCGAGGGCGCGCCGAAGCGAGATCGCCGCCGACGCGCGCGTGCGCGAGGTCTATCTCGGCAAGTCGCATGGCAAGGACGGTGAGCGCGCCATGGCTGAGCCGCTGCTGGCGCTCGAGGATGTCGCGCGCCGGCTACGGCGACGCCGTCGTGCTCGACGGCATCTCGTTCGAGGTGCCGGAGCACGGCAGCCTCGCGGTGCTCGGGCGCAACGGCGTCGGCAAGACGACGCTGCTGCTCACCATCATGGGCTACACCAACGTCAGCCGCGGCACGATCGCGCTGGCGCGGGCAGGACATCACGCGGCTGCCGCCGCACCGGCGCGCGCTGGACGGGCTCGGCTGGGTGGCGCAGGAGCGCGAGATTTTTCCCTCGCTCAGCGTCGAGGAAAATCTCACGGTCGCGTCGCGGCCGGGGCGCTGGGACCTCAAGGCGGTCTACGAGCTGTTTCCGCGCCTCAACGAACGGCGCGACGAGCCGGGGCAACCATCTCTCGGGCGGCGAGCAGCAGATGCTGGCGATCGCGCGCGCGCTGATGACCAATCCGGCGCTGCTGCTGCTCGACGAGCCGCTCGAAGGGCTCGCGCCGATCATCGTCGAGGAGCTCGCCGGCGCGATCCGGCGCATGATCGCCGACGAGGGCACCGCCTTCATCCTGATCGAGCAGCACGCCGAAGTGGCGCTGTCGCTGACCGACGACGCGATCGTGCTCGAGCGCGGCGCGATCGTGCATCGCGCGCGCTCGGCCGAACTGCTGCAGGATCAGGCGACGCTCGACCGGCTGGTGGGGCTGCGCGTCGCGGTGGCCTGAACGTCATGCCGGCACAAGGCCGGGCATGACGATTTCGATGCGCCGTCAGTTCGTCGTAGCATCACTGCGCCAGCGTGATCACCGCCTCGTCGTATTTGCCCGAGCCCATGCCGGTGTCGGCGAAGATGCCGCGGTCGGCGATCCACTTGAAGGTCTCCTCGTAGACCTCCTTGGTGTAGGGCTCGAACACCAGCCGCTCGCCCGGGCCCCAGCGGCGCGTGTCCATCCGGGCGTGATAGCGGACCGGGAATTCGTTCTTGTAGTAGTGCGTGTAGCGGCTCGGGCCGCAGGTCGATGTCGCGCTGCGCCCGCCGCAGCGCGCGGAAGAACTTGCGCAGATCCTCCGGATCGGGATCGCCGGTCACCGACGTGGCGATCATGAAGGTGGTGTCGATGATCTTGCGGAAGCCGAGCTGCTCGGCGAAGTAGTACGGCCCGGAGAACAGCGCGGAGGCCTGCGTCTTGCCGTCGAGCAACTGGTCGAGCCGGTGGAACAGCATGCCGTCCGCGAAGGTGAGGTTGATCTTGTCGAGCGGCATGTACTGTTCGAGCGCCTGGATGGTCGAGTAGTGGCTGCCCGACTGGTAGCCGACCGCGATCGGCACGCCGGCGAGATCCTCGGGCGTCTTCACCGGCGAATTCGCCGGGACGAACACGCCGGACGGCGCGACCGAATAGACGTCGGCATAGAGCTGGCCCTTGCCCTTCGAGGCCGCGACGCCGACGGTCCAGTGGCAGGCGCAGCTCACATCCGAGGTGCGGCCGCGTCTCGAGCGACTGCATCGCGCCGACCTTGTCGCCCTTGTAGTGGTGCGTGCCGTCGGTCGACTTGATCAGTTCCTGGAAAATGTAGTCGAGCCCTTCGTCCTTGAAGTAGCCCTTCTCCTCCGCCACCCATTCCTGCAGCCGGAAGTGCGGCTCGATGATGAACTTGTCCTTGGCCATGTTTCGCTCCTTTTTGGTTCAGCATTCGATTCAATCTTGATCAGGCGCGGCCACGCGATGCGGCTTGAAACTGCTTTCCATTCTCAACAGCAGCCCCGTTCGGCAGCAGCCTTGCCGCGATGCTCGGCGACGCGGCGCGCGCCGATCATCTTGACGTGGTCGTCCATCAGCCGCCGTGCGCCGGCGGCGTCGCGCATCTCGATCAGCGAGGCCAGCTCCTGGTGCACGGCGAGGATGCGGCGCGCAACCTTCGGCGTCAGCGTCGGATTCTGCGCCGGCCAGGACACGTGCTGCAGCGAGATGAGCTGCACGACCAGCACCCGGTTGTGCGAGGCTTCCGCCACCGCGAGATGGAACTCGCGCACCGAGCCGCGTATAGGCCGCGACGTCGTCGATCCGGCGTTCGGCCTCGGCGTTGAGCTCGCGCAGCCGCGCGTGATCGGCCGGCGGTGGAGTTGAGCGCGGCGAGCTCGGCGGCGAGGCACTCGATGGCGCGCTGCGCGTCCATGATCTCGCCGACCGATACGCCGGTGAGATCGAGC
The DNA here is from genome assembly GCA_963807865.1 of uncultured Alphaproteobacteria bacterium. Lineage (GTDB taxonomy): Bacteria > Pseudomonadota > Alphaproteobacteria > Rhizobiales > Xanthobacteraceae > VAZQ01. The sequence goes on from CAWEDK010000020.1 coordinate 314,726, forward strand.
TGCACGGCGAGCGCCTCGGCGAACAAGCGGGCATTGCCCTGCGAAATCCGCGCGCCGCCGCCCGAGCCGACCTTGATGTCGACGATGCCCTGCGCCTCGAGCGTGCGCAGCGCGTCGCGCGCCACGATCCGGCTGACGCCGAAGCGCGCCGCGAGGTGCTTCTCGGTGCCGAGGAAATCGCCCGGCCGCAGCTCCTTGGCGAACAGCGCCTCGCGCACCTGCGCGACGATCTGGGTCGACATCGTCGCGGTGCGGAACGGGATCACCTTCCGCTCGCTGCTCATGGCCGGGTGAACTCGTCGCATCATGCCCTTGATAATACGAGTGTTTGGGCGGGAACAAAGCCACGCCCGTAAACATACTAAAGATAATATCTTTATTTAATTCCGAGTCAACGCGTCAAAATGGAGGTGCGGGCGGCCGGGCAACTCGGGCCAGGGACTTCCCTGAACTCAGGGAGGGAGGTCGACTTCGTGCGCGCGCTCGGAGGGGAGGGACACGGGGCCGGCACCGGCGCGCCTGACGAGTTCGCGCAAGAAGCGTCCCGCACGAGGATTGCGATTCGCGAGAAGGGAGGCGGTTACGGCTCTGCCCGTTTCGCGAATAGCGCATCGGCGGAATGACGTTGGGTGCCGCCGCGGCTGCTTACACACGCCATCCTGTGTGACGCCATGTTGGACAAGTTGCAGTTTGTCCGAGTTCCATGTTTTCCGGTCGGAGTGGCGGAACGGTTACAGCCAACCGTCACGTCCTGCGCTATGGACGTTAGGGTTAACAATCATGCCGACGGGCACTTGGGGCGTCGGCGAAACGGGGGTCGTTATGAATAAGCTTTTACTCGCGAGCCTTGCGCTCGTTGCGGTCGGCATGACTGCCCCCGCGAAGGCGGCTGACATGCCGGTGAAGTATGTCGCGCCGGCGCCGGTCTTTACCTGGACTGGCTGCTATGTGGGTGTGCACATCGGCTACAAGTGGGGCCAGAGCAAGCAGCAGTACGGCGGACTCGTGAACGGCGTGCCGAACGCCTTCCTGCCGACCGGCGCTGACATGACCGACAACTACAACGTCAACGGTCCGGTCGGCGGCGCCCAGGGCGGCTGTAACTACCAGACCGGCGCCTGGGTGTGGGGCGTCGAAGTCGACGGCGCGTGGTCGTCGGCGAGCGGCCAGGCCAGCCCGGCGGCGAACGCCATCGCGCTCGGCCTCAACCAGAACTTCCTGTTCTCCACCAACGAGCGCTGGCTCTCCACCGCCCGCGGCCGTCTCGGCTACGCTGCCGACAAGTGGCTGTGGTACGTGACCGGCGGCGCCGCCTGGTCGGGCTTCGACGTCAATAACTGGAACGGCACCGGCGTTGCCACCGCGCAGCGTCAGCCCACCCGCGTCAACAAGACCGGCTGGATCGTCGGCGTCGGCACCGAATACGCCCTGCTCGGCGGCTGGTCGGTGAAGAGCGAGTGGCTCTATGCCAACTTCGGCACCATGCACTACGGCGACGAGCCCGGCATCGTGAACGGCTGCACCGCCGGCTGCGCCAATGCTGATGTCAAGATGCACGAATACATCTGGCGCGTCGGCATGAACTACCGCTTCGACTGGGCCACGTTCGGCAAGGGCAAGGCTCCGGTCGTCGCCAAGTACTGAGATCCCGTCGAGCAAGACCTACCTGCTTTACGACGGCAATTCGGGCCCCGGGGATCGAACCCTCCACCGGGGCCCTTTCTCGTTCGGTCGGTGGTTAGCGGATGTCCGTTGCTTGCGGTGGCGGCCGGCGATCGGCAGCAAGCAACCAGGGTGCAATCGCGATGACCAGCGTCGCGAGCCAAACGATGCGCGCTCCGTAGCGGTCGTGCGGATTGGCGAACACGCCGCAGACCACGGCATTGCCGACAATCGCGAGGCTGACGGTGACGGCGAGCTCCATGAAGTTGCCGCCCAGCAGGCCGCTCCGCAAATGAAGTGAGCCGCGATCGTCGTGCCGCCGCAGCGCGCCAAATCCAATCAGTCCGGCGAGCAGCGCCATGGATGCGAACGCGACCGGCACATGCAACTTGTTGACCAGATGGAAATCGATTTGCCCCTGCTGCTGGCGCGCAGCGCGCATCGCGGGCAGGGCAGACGGCATGAAATTCTCGATCATGCCGTGGGTGTGCCAGATCGAATCGAGCACGCCTTCGCCGCTCGCCACCGTCAACAATTGCCGGCCGCTCGCCGTCAGCGCGGCCTCGACTTGCCAGAGCGGATAGGCCTTGAGGCTTTCGATCGCAATGGTGCGCATCTCCTCGCCCAGTCCGTCGAAGCGGCCGAGCCGGTCGAAAATGCCCTCGCCCCAGAAGTACTCGTCGGCGTCACGGGGTAGCTCGGCCTGATGCTCGCACAGGCGGAAACGCGGATCGGGACAGCGTTCGGCCAGAAAGCGCGCCACGATGCCGTCCTGCAGCATGCGGCCGAACGACAGCGCAATGCCGCCCGGCGTCCAGGCGAGCCGGCCCGCCACGACATAATTGGCGGCGAGCAGCAAGACGGCGCTGAGCGCGAGCGCCGCGGCGCCGCGGGCCAGTCCCGAAGGCGGCACCAGCCGGCGCCAGGCCAGGAATACCGCGAAGGCGGCCATCAGAAGCCCCAGCAGCAACACCAGCGTGGCGCTGTGGCTTGCGGCCGAGAAGGCGGCGAGCACGATCAAGGCCGAGGCGTTCCCATCGTGGCCAGCGCGTCGCCGCGCAGCACGATCAGATAGAGCGCCAGCACGGCGAGCCCGGCGAACACGTCGGTGAGCAGGACGCCGGCAAGCCACGGCAGCGTGGTCGTCAGCGTCAGCACGCCGACCGTGACCAGCAAGGCGAGTGGGCGGCCGCCGAGCCCTTGCGCGCGCAGCACCAGTGCGATGACCCATACGGTCAGGACGGATTGCACGAGCACGACCGGCCAGAAATCCGGCCGCGCCAGCGCGACGAGAAAGAGGCCATAGCTCGTCGAACGGCTGACCTCGAGCGTGCCTTCATACCAGCGCGCAAGGTAGCCGCCGGTGTCGTATTGGAGCAGCGGGAAGCCGTTCCACAATGCCGGCGTGAGCAGCAGCAAAACGGACAGGAGCGCAGCCAAAAGGCGCTGCGTGCAAATTGACATCCTCATCCCGCGCGCCGGCGCCTCGTCAACGTTCAACTGCTTCGAATGGGATGCAAAATTACGGCCAGATGTTGATGGCCGGAGCAAGCCCGGCCATCACAACATCGGTCCTCGTGACGGCGCAGCCCGAATCAACGCTTGAGCCCTGCCGCCTGTGCGACGTCGTTCCAGCGCTTGATCTCGCTTTGCATGCTCTTGGCAAACTCGTCCGGGCCGCCGGTGATCGCCTCGAAGCCCTGTGTGCGCAGCATCTTGACGACTTCGTCCGATTTCTGCGCTTCGGCGACCGCGCGGGACAGCTTGTCGACGATTTCGCGCGGCGTGCCCGCCGGTGCGACCAGCCCGAACCAGATGCTGGTGTCGAAATCGGGCATTCCCGCCTCCGCCATCGTTGGCACGTTGGGGGCGATCAGCGGGCGCTTGCTCGTGGCCGAGGCGAGCGCCTTGAGCTTGCCGGCCTCGACGTGCGCGGTCACGGCCGAGATCGGCGAGAACATCATCGTGACCCGGCCGGCGAGCAGGTCGGTGGCGGCCTGCGGGCTGCCCTGGTACGGCACGTGCACGAGCTTGACGCCGGCGCGCTGCGCGAAGAGTTCGCCCGAGAGGTGCGGCGCGGTCCCCACTCCGGTGGAGGCGTACAGCACTTCGCCCGGCTTCGACTTCGCGAGCGCGACCAGATCCTGCAGGCTGTTGACGCCGCTCGACGGGTGCGTGACCAGCATGATCGGCACCGACGTGGCGAGCGCGATCGGCGCGAAATCCTTGACCATGTCGAACGAGACGTTGGGGTTGATCGCCTGGTTGGTCAGGTTGGCCGACGAGGCCATGAACAGCGTGTAGCCGTCCTTGGGCGCGCGCGCCGTGAATTCGGCAGCGACACCCGAGGCCGCGCCCGGCTTGATCTCGACCACGAATTGCTGGCCCAAAATCTGGCTCATGCGCTGACCGAGCGTGCGCGACGTGATATCGGCCGACGAGCCGGGCGCAAAGCCGACCATGATCCGTACCGGCCGGGCCGGGTATTCTTCCGCTCGCGCGAACGGCGCGGCGAGCGCGAGCCCCGCGATTGCGGCGGCGGCGATGTGCATCAATCGGCGCATGACGTCTTCCTCCGGAGATTTCTTGTTACTTGCGCAAGCCGGCGGCCTGCACGACCTCGTCCCATCGCTTGATCTCGCCGTCGATGAAGCGTGCGAAATCCTCCGGGGTGCCGCCGACCAGATCGATGCCGAGCGAACTCGTCGCCTTGCTGACCTCCTCGGCCTTGAGGGCCTCGTTGCCGGCGCGGTTGATCTTGTCGACCACCTCGTTGGGCGTGCCCGTGGGCGCCATCAGGCCGAACCACAAACCGGTCGTGTAGCTCGATAGGCCCGATTCCGTCATGGTCGGGAGGTCGGGGGCGCTGGCAGTGCGCTTGGCCTCGGTCGAGGCGAGGGCGACGAGCTTGCCGTCGCGAACGTGCGGCAGGACGGTCGAGGCGGGCGCGAACAGCACCTGGATGCGGCCGGCGATCAGGTCGGCGACCGACTGCGGGCTGCCGGGGTAGGGCACGTGCACCATCTTGGTGCCGGTCTGCATCTTGAACAGTTCGCCCGCCAGATGCGTGCCGGTCGCGACGCCGGACGAGCCGAACGACAGCTCGTCGGGCTTGGCCTTGGCGAGCGCGATCAGTTCCTGCACGGTCTTGACGCCGATCGACGGATGCACGACCAGCACGTTGGGCACGGTGGTGAGCTGCACGATCGGCGTCAGGTCCTTCTGGAAATCGAAGGTTGGGGTGGCGCTGGCCGACGTCGGTGATCGTGTTGGACGATGTTCGCCATCAGCAGCGTGTAGCCGTCCTTGGGCGCACGGGCGACCTGGTCGGCTGCGAGCTGGAGCCGGCGCCCGGCTTGTTTTCCACTACGAACTGCTGGCCGAGAATCTGGCCCATGCGCGCGCCGACCACGCGTGCGGTGATGTCGGCGCTGGTGCCGGCCGGGAAGCCGACGACGATTCGCACTGGGCGGTTCGGATAGTCCTGCGCCGGCGCGAGCGCAGGCCACGCCACCGCGGCGAGGGCAAATGTCGCCGCGAACGCAGCGCGCGCAAACTCTTTCATTGGACGTCCTCCAACTTTTGTTCGTCGAAATTTTCCGCAGCGAAGCATGTTTCCGCGTGCCCCGCCAGCCGCGTGCGGCAATTGGCACGCTACGCGACAAGCCGGATCGGGGCCGGTGATTTGCCACCGCGGGTTCTCTGCGATTTTGTTACGCAGACATCAGCGCCGCGGTGTGCCGCGCGATCATCAGCTCCTCGTCGGTCGGCACGACATAAAGGCGGACCTTGCTGCCGGGCGTGCTGATGACGAGGCGGCCTGCCTCGTTTGCGGTCTCGTCCAGTTCGGCGCCCAGCCATGTCAGGCGCTGCGCGATGCGCCTGCGCATGGCGGTCGAGTTCTCGCCGATGCCGGCCGTGAACACGAAGACGTCCAGTCCGCCGAGCGCCGCGGCGAGCGAGCCGGCCTGCAGTCCGGACGCGATAAGCGAAATACTCAAGCGCGAAGCGCGCCCGCGGGTCGTGGCTCGCTTCAAGGTCGCGCACATCGTTGCTGATGCCGGAAAGACCTCTCAATCCGCATTCGCCGTACAGCAGGTCCTGAACCTGCGCGGCGTCCATCTGCTTTTCACGAACGAGGTAGAGCACGACTCCGGGGTCAAGCTGGCCGGGCCGCGTGCCCATCGGCAGCCCGTCAAGCGCCGTAAAGCCCATCGAGCTCTCGACGCTGCGGCCGTCCGCGAGCGCACACATCGAAGCCCCGCTGCCGAGGTGCGCGACGATCACCCGCCCGCCGGCAATGTCGGGTGCTACGATGCTCAGACGGTCGGCGATGAATTCGTAAGACAGGCCGTGAAAACCATAGCGCCGGACGCCTTCGTCATAGAGCCGGTTTGGGATCGCATAGTGATCCGCCAGCGCATCGTGAGACGCGGTGAAACGCCGTATCGAAGCATGCGACTTGAAGAAGGTCGGGTTGGCCCGCCAGAAGGGCGCGGATGGGCGCGAGATTGTTCGGCTGATGCAGTGGCGCGAGCGGGACGTAGCGTTCGAGCTTTGCCAGCACCTGGGAGTCGATGCGAATCGGATTGGCGTAATCGGGGCCGCCGTGCACGACGCGGTGCCCGACGGCGGCCGGTGCGAGATGGCGTTCGTCGCGTAGCCATCCGCCCGCGAGCGCCATGGCCGCCGGGACATTCGCGACCTTCTCCGCCTGGTAGGTCCGGTCGATCAGGGTCGTGCCGTCGGCCGCGCTCGCGCGCAAACGCGGATGCGTGGCGATGCCGTCGACCTGTCCTTTGATGACGCGATCGAGGCGGCCACCGTTGTCGTCGGCCGCGAATACCTGGAACTTGACGCTTGATGAGCCGGCATTGATGACCAGGATCACGCCCATCGCGTCAGGCCGCCGGCACGGCCGCCTTGCTGCGGCGCGCATGTGCGTACAGCATCGCGACGGCGCAGGAGGCCATCCGGGCGCGGACCGAGTCCGCCCGTGACGTCAAAATAATCGGTACCCGCGCGCCAAGGACGATGCCGGCGGCGTCCGCCTTCGACAGGAAGGTGAGGTTCTTGGCGAGCATGTTGCCCGCCTCGAGATCGGGCACGACCAGGATTCTGCGCGCGGCCCGCAACCTCGGACTTGATGCCCTTGATCCGCGCCGCCTCCGGGTCGATCGCGTTGTCGAACGCCAGTGGCCCATCAAGTAGGCCGCCGGTGATCTGACCACGGTCGGCCATCTTGCACAGTGCCGCTGCCTCTATGGTCGATGGAATCTTCGACGTGACGGTCTCGACCGCCGACAGGATGGCGACGCGGGGCGTCCCGAATCCGATCTGCGTGAACAGGTCGATGGCGTTCTGCACGATGTCGCGCTTGGCATCAAGATCGGGAAAGATGTTGATGGCTGCGTCCGTGATGAACAGCGTCTCTGCATGCGTCGGCACGTCCATCACGAAGACGTGGCTGATGCGCCGGGCGGTGCGCAGGCCGGTCTTGCTGGACGCAACCTCACGCATCAGTTCGTCGGTATGCAGACTGCCCTTCATCAGCAGTTCGCCCGCGGATTCATGGATAAGCTCGACGGCGCGCGCCGCGGCCGCTTCGCTGTGCGGAGCGTCAACGATCCGGTATGGAGCGATATCGATGTTGTGCTGGCGTGCGACCGCCTCGATCCGTTGGGCCGGTCCGACCAGGATCGGCTTGATCAACCCAGCTTCCGCGGCCTCGACCGCGCCCCGCAGCGAAGTCTCGTCGCAGGGATGCGCCACCACGGTCGCCACCGAAGGCACGCCCTTGGCGACCGCGATCAGCCGCTCGTACTTGCGGTAAAGCGGCGGGACGGTCGAATTTGCACGGGTCATGGCGAGGTCACCGGACTGCTCGGACAAGTTGGTCACTCGATCGCCGCCGATGACGTCCCGGCTGCATCTCTTATCATGAGGCCTTTGCCCGCAGCTCACGATGCCGCGGGCGAAAAGGACTGGGGGCGGTGTCGGTATCTTCGCCGAACAGCTTGGCCACCTGCGGCCAACCGCCACTTGTCCTCGTCCGACAATTCGCCGCGTGCCGTCAGCACCTGCCGGATCATATCAAGTGCCTGCTGCTTCAATTTGGAATCGGCCGGCAGCATCGAGGGGATCGCCGCCATGGCCGCGTCGGGATCAATCAGCAGCATGCTGAACTGCTCGCGAACCAGCGCCTTGAAGTCGGACAAAGGCAGGCCGTCGTTCTCCTGACGGATCCGCCGCACCATCTCAAAGCCGCGCTCGTCGATCGCCGCACGCGACATGCCGGCATAGAGGAGCCCGCGGATTAGCGCTTCGCGAAGACCGCCGGCAGAAGTGCGCGCCTTGAGATCGGCAATCCGGCTTTCCACCAATTCGTGATGCAGCGGACTCTTCGGCGCCTTGCGCGGCGGGCGATTGCCGGACGAATCGATGCCGGCCGCAGCCTGCAGACTGGGTGCGCCGTAGATCGTGAGAAACATCCGTTCCGCCAGCGCCTCATTGGTGTCGCGCCAGCGATCAAGCGCACTGACGATCTGTCGAGACATCGTCTCCTGCACTTTGAGCAGAGGATTATCGGCAGCTGCGGGTTTCCGGTCCTTGCGCACCTGATCTGCCAAGGTGCCGACCCAGGCCATGACCGGATTGGCGTTGGAAAACAACTCGTATTGAAGCCGGAGCGGATGCATCTGTTGCAGCCATTCCGCCATCGGCGAGTTCACCATCGCGCGCACCAGGGGCTGAGAGTAGGTTCGGTAGAGCGCAAGATTCATTTCCGAGACGCGCGCGGCAGCAGCAAACCGGCGCTCGTCGGCGGCGTCGTTGCCGCCCAGCGCGCGAATGTCGTCAAGCGTCCTGGCCTCGCACCGCATCACCCAGTCGCCTGTTGTGAGATCCAGGTGGACGGTATCTTTGTTCTTGCGTTCGAACACGGCCTCATACAGTCCGGGCGGCAGCGTATCGATCAGATCGATGTTGCTTGAAAACTCGCCGTGCTCCTTGCGCGCGACACTACCGGATACGAAGATTCCGAGGTGCCCGACGGTCTCGTGAACCGTGTAGACGATGGTCTGTCCAAACGATCTGATCTCGTCGACGTTCTCATAAAGGTCGAGAATCCATCCGAGCGCCTGCTGCGGCGGCGTGACGTTGTCGCCCTTGGAGCAGAAAACTACAATCGGCGACCGGATATTGCGCAGATCAATCGCGACGCCATCCGATGTCTGAATGAGGCCGGCTGCCAGCTTGTTGCCGACGAACAACTCGTCGACGATAAACTGAATCTCTTCGGCGTTCAGGTTGACATGGCCGCCCCACCAGCGTTCGAACTCGAGATAGCGGGGCGCCTCGGTGTCGATTTTGGAATAGAGATTGTACTGCTTGGTCCACAGCGTATTGCCCGGATTCTGATTCTCAAAGTTCTGCACCAACCACGCGCCGTCGAATTTGCCGTGACCGAGATCACTGCTCAACGCCGTCAGCCAACTGCCTCCCAGCAGACCGCCGGAGTACCTCATCGGATTTTGGCCGTGCACGCCCGCCCAATAGGACAGTGGAGAGCCCGCAATGATCAGCACGCCGAACAGCTCGGGACGAAGGGCCGCCAGCATCATCATCGCCCAGCCGGCCTGACAGTTTCCGATCACGCACGGCTTGCCGTCGGCGCCGGGATGCAGCGCGATCACCTTTTCGAGGAAGAGCGCTTCTGCGCGGGCGATGTCGCCGATGGTCTGGCCAGGCATCGGATCGGGAAGGAAACCGACGAAATAGCAAGGATGCCCCGCCTTGAACGCGACGCCGATTTCGCTGTCGGCCTTGAAGCCGCCGATGCCGGGACCGTGCCCGGCGCGGGGATCGACGATGACGAACGGCCGCAGCTTCGGATCGATCTCGACGCCGTCGGGAGGAAGCACGCGCGCGAGCAGGTAGTTCACCGGGCGCTCGAAGGTGCGCCCGTCCATGACCAGTTCGACCTTGTAGTTCAGGACATGCGGCGCGGTTTCGGCCATATGTTCGCGGTACTGGTTACCGCGTTGCCGCATCACATCCCAAAAGAGAACCGATCGCTGCGCCGCATCGACCGCGTATTCCATGAACGGTGCAAAGAAGCCGAGCGACGGCCCAGAGGCGCCGCCCGATACCGATTGGTTCTGGTTTGCTGGCATGGTCCCTGTCTCCGCTGTCGATAATCTCAGCGCTCGTCTGACCCGACCGTCTGACATCTGCAACAAGCTGTGGTCTTTGATTTGTCGCAAGGCGCAGAAAACTTTGGTATACTACGCTATATAAAGTGCTCGTTCGAGGCCGAACTGCGCAAAAATAAGATTGTAAGACAATGTTCCGCAATCGGCTCCTCATTGTGAGCTTAAGTAGGAGCGACGAGAACAATGACCAAGTCTCGTGACGCAGACGCGACAAAATTCGCTCAAAGTCGGCAAGGATCAGGCAGAGGCATTCACGGCCCTGCAAAAGGAGCTGATGGAAGCCTACGAAGAGGCCGGCCGCGCCTGGAGCGAACGCATGCGGACCGAGCTCGAACTCTGGACCGAACTCGGCAAGAAACTGACCTCGACCCATTCCGTGCCCGAGGCGGTGCAAATCTACCAACAATCCATGACCCAGCGCATGCAGATGGCGGCCGAGGACAGCCAGAAATTTGCCGCCGACTGTCAGAAGCTTGCGCAGAAGGTCGCTCGCACGATGTCGCCGGGGAGCGGCGGAGGCTCATAAGTTTCCAGCAGAACGTCGTCGATTGCATTTTTGCAAGCAACTCGCCGGAGCAGCAGAGCAAACGAGGGCGCGAATGAAGGAACCGATCGTGCTTCCCATGCGGTAACCGCCGCTGCGTGACTGGGCGCAGGTCATCCGCAAGCTGCATCGGATCGGTTGCGCCGAACACGCCCGCCGTCTCGAGGAATCCTTGCTGTCCATGCAGAAGCAGCACGGCAATCACCTGCGCGGCCAGTCGCCGCCGATGCGCTTCCCGCGAGAATAGACCGGGCATCAGCCATGCGAACCGTCTCGCTCGATCAAGCAGTTGCCATGATCCCGGACGGCGCAAGCGTGATGGTTGGCGGCTTCATGGCGGTGGGTACGCCGGAGCGCCTGATCGACGAGATCGTCCGGCAGGGAAAGCGCGACCTCACGGTGATTGCGAACGACACGGCGGCGCCGGGCCGCGGCATCGGCAAGTTGATCTCGGCACGGTCGGTCCGCAAGGTCATTGCCAGCCACATCGGTCTCAATCCGGAAACCCAGCGCCAGATGATGGCGAAGGAAATCGACGTCGAACTCGTGCCGCAAGGCACGCTGATCGAACGCATCCGCGCCGGCGGTTTTGGCCTGGGCGGCGTCCTGACGCAGACCGGCATCGGCACGCCGGTCGAGGACGGCAAGCAGCAGGTCGAGGTCGATGGCAAACCCTACCTGGTGGAGGTGGCGCTACGCGCCGATTTCGCGCTCGTGCAGGCCTTCATCGCCGACTATCTCGGCAATCTCGGTTACGCGCTGACGTCCCGCAACTTCAATCCGGTGATCGCGATGGCGGCCTCGACCGTCATCGTCTGCGCCGACAACATCGTCCCGATCGGCGTATCTCGCCCGATCATGTGGTGACGCCGGCGCCGGTCGTCGATTTCCTCGTTGCCAACGCGTGAGCCGCATGGACCCGCAGACCATCATCGCGCGCCGCATTGCCAGGGAGTTGCAGCCCGGGATGCTGGTCAACCTCGGGATCGGCATTCCGACCCTGGTGGCGAACTACCTGCCCGCCAACATTCACGTGTTCTTCCAGTCCGAGAACGGTCTCATCGGCACCGGCGCTCCGCCCGCGGAGGGCATGGCGCATCCCATGCTGACGGACGCGGGCGGCCGGCCGGTCACCGCCTTGCCGGGCGCCAGCACGTTCGACAGCGCCATGTCGTTCGGCTTGATCCGCGGCGGTCACCTCGATCTCACCGTGCTTGGCGGTCTGCAGGTCGATCAATCCGGGTTGCTCGCCAATTGGACAATTCCGAACAAGATGGTGCCCGGCATGGGCGGCGCCATGGACCTCGTCTGCGGCGCCAAGCGCGTGATCGTGGCGATGCAGCACACCGCGAAGGGCGCGTCGAAGATCGTCAAGACCTGCACGCTGCCGATCACCGCGACCCGCCCGGTCGACATGGTCGTCACCGAGCTTGCCGTCATCATGTTTCCACAGGGTCGGGCTACGCTGCTCGAGACCGCCCCCGGCGTATCCGTCGCGCAGGTCACCGAGGCAACCGCGGCGGCGCTCGTCATTCCGGACCAGGTGATTGAAATGCCGTTGTGAAGCGGCACGTGACGGATGGAAGAAGTGTACGAATGCCTGCGATAAAGCCCGAATGGAAGTCCGTCGAGGGCCTGCCGCTCGGACGAGGTGCAACCGTTCAGGCGTTTACGTCCTCGGTGGGAGGCGAGACTCTTCAAATCGAGGTCTCGCCCTGGGGCGAGGGAAGCCTCAAGGTCAATGGCCGGGAGATCGCCCATGTAAGCGATGCCAAGGACCGGCGCCAGGCCTTCCGCGAGATGAAGAAGATCGCCGACCGCTACCTCGAAGGGCAGCCCATCAAACCCGAGGGCAAACGGAGTTCCTCCATGATACCTACCGTCAAAGCCAAGCTACTTGAGGGCAAACGCGGTCTCATCGTCGGGATCGCCAACGAGAATTCGATCGCCTGGGGCTGCGCCAAGGCGTTTCCGCGCGTTTGGCGCCGAGCTCGCGCGTCACCTATCTGAATGAGAAGGCGAAGAAGTTTGTCGCGCCGCTCGCCGAGGAGCTTGAGGCGCCGATCTTCATGCCGCTCGACGTCAACACGCCGGGCCAGATGGAGGCCGTGTTCGAGCAGATCTCCAAGCAATGGGGCGAGCTCGATTTCCTCGTTCATTCGATCGCCTTCTCGCCCAAGGATGCCTTGCAGGGCCGCGTCGTCGACGTCTCCCGCGACGGCTTCCTGACCACGATGGACGTCTCGGTCTGGACCTTCATTCGCATGGCGCATCTCGCCGAGCCGCTGATGCGCAAAGGCGGGACGATGTTCACGATGACGTATTACGGCAGCCAGATGGTGGTGAAGAACTACAACATCATGGGGGTCGCGAAGGCGGCGCTCGAGAGCGCGGTCCGCTACATGGCCGCGGAGCTCGGGCCGAAGGGCATTCGCGTTCACGCCATCTCGCCGGGTCCGCTCGCAACTCGAGCCGCATCCGGCATTCCCGAGTTCGACGAACTGCTCGACAAGGCGAAGGAAAAGGCGCCGGCCCGCAGCCTGGTGAGCATCGACGACGTCGGGGTCGCGACCGCGTTTCCTCGCCCATGACGCAGCGCGGCTGATCACCGGCGAGACGCTCTACATCGACGGCGGCTACCACATTATCGATTGAGGTGGGGCGCAGTCGCGCGCCGCGGTGCCGTCGATCTCCTGTGGATCGGCGAGCCCTGCGGCGACACCTGAACCGGCATCTGCAAAGACGTGGCAGGCCGGGCAAGGTCGCGCTATGCTGCCGAAATGTTCGTCACCTTCTTCCATGATCTCAAGGCCGCCGGCGTGCCGGTGACGCTGCGCGAATATCTCACCCTGATGGAGGCGATGGACAAGGACCTCGCCTCGCGCCGGGTCGAGGACTTCTACTATCTGGCGCGCGCCGCGCTGATCAAGGACGAGCGCAACCTCGACAAGTTCGACCGCGTGTTCGGCCACGTGTTCAAGGGGCTCGAACTCCTGCAGGACGCGCTGATCGCCGAAATCCCGACCGAGTGGCTCAAGAAGCTCACCGAGAAATACCTGACCGACGAGGAGAAGAAGCTCGTCGAATCGCTCGGCGGTCTCGACAAGCTCCTGGAGACGCTGCGCGAGCGCCTGAAAGAACAGAAGGGCCGCCACCAGGGCGGCAACAAATGGATTGGCACCGGCGGCACGTCGCCGTTCGGCGCCTACGGCTACAACCCGGAAGGCATCCGGATCGGCCAGGACGGCAACCGCAATTTCCGCGCCGTGAAAGTGTGGGACAAGCGCGAGTTCAAGGACCTCGACGGCGACGTCGAACTCGGCACCCGCAACATCAAGGTCGCGCTGCGGCGGCTGCGCAAGTTCGCGCGCACCGGTGCGCCCGACGAACTCGATCTCGACGGCACCATCAAGGGCACCGCGCACAAGGGCTATCTCGACATCCTGATGCGGCCGGAGCGGCACAATTCAGTGAAGGTGCTGTTGTTCTTCGACATCGGCGGCTCGATGGACTGGCACATCAAGGCCACCGAGGAATTGTTCTCCGCGGCGCGCACCGAGTTCAAGCACATGGAGCATTTCTACTTCCACAACTGCCTCTACGAGAAGGTGTGGAAGGAGAACCGCCGGCGCTGGAGCGACACCACGCCGACCTGGGACGTGCTGCACAAGTACCCGCACGACTACAAGGTGGTCTTCGTCGGCGACGCCTCGATGAGCCCGTACGAGATCATGGCGCCGGGTGGCTCCGTCGAGCATTACAACGAAGAGCCCGGCAGCACCTGGATGGAGCGAATCGTGCGCACCTATCCGGCCTGCGTCTGGCTCAATCCGGTAGCGGAAGGCGAGTGGGACTACACCCAGTCGATCCGCATGATGCGCCAGTTGCTCGGCGACCGGATGTATCCGCTGACGCTGGAGGGCCTCGATGCCGCAATGCGGGAACTGGTGAGGTAACGCTGCGATCTCACGTTTGCAAACCGGACAGCGCCGATTTGCCGGAGGTGTGTTTCCAAACTGTTTACCGAGCTCGCGTGAGCGTCGGGGAATTGTCTGCAACCTATTGATTTGACGGCCTTTGGGCGCAGCTTAGACTTATTTCTGCAAGAGTTTTATAATGCAATTCTGGGAACTTGCGCCCACGATAGCCCGGGGCTGAGCGTTCGGATGAGCGGAAACGAAGTGCGCCGTTGGTTGCGTGCACTCGCACAGCCGACCACCTATCTCGGCGTCGCCATGCTGCTGTTTATCTTCGTGGGCTTGAGCTTTCTGCTCATTCAATCCCGCGCGGTCGAAGAGGACGAGGCCAAGCGCAGCGGCGCAAACATCGTACGCATATTCGCGCAGTCGATTACCCGCCTGCTGACGAATGCCGACAACACGTTGCTGCTATTGCGGCAGGTGTATGAAGGCGATCCGCAGAAAACCGAATTTATCCTTTGGCCCCACGGTCCCGGGTTCAAGAACGACCTCAAATTTCAATATTCCCTGATCGGGCCCGACGGCATCGTCAGAGCATCTACCTACGGGCCCGCCACCGTAGGTCTCGATATTTCCAACCAGGAGCATTTCAAGGCGCAGTTCGCGGGGGCCGACGACCGGCTGTTCGTCAGCAAGCCGGTCTGGCTCGATGCTATCGAAAAATGGGGCCTCGTTCTGGCGCGCAGGCTCACCGCGCCGGATGGCTCGTTCGCCGGCATCCTGACGACTTCGTTCGATCTTCCGCAGGTGCAAAGCCTGTTTCAGAAAGTCGAGCTTGGTGCAGACAGCGGAATTGCGCTGATCGATTTCGACGGGGTGGTCTATTCGCGGACGGTGGAGGACAGCTCACAGGCAAGTCTCATCGGCCAGCGGTTCCCGCGCGCCGGTGTTCTCAGGCATGCGGCGCAGGCGCCGGTGGGTGTCTATTGGAACGAGCCCGGGACGCTGGACGACGTGAAGCGGCTGGTTTCCTACCGGGTGGTCGAAGGTTTCCCGTTCATCGCGATCGTTGGGATTTCGCAGGCCGCAGCCTTCAAGCAGTGGAACGCGGTCTCGCGCGTCTATCTGGGAATTGCCGGGCTTCTGACGCTCGCCATCCTGGTGGCCATTGCGCTGGGTGCGGTGCGCGAAAAGCGGCTGATGGTCGCCAAGTCCGAACTCGAACGGGTCAATTTCTGGTTCGATACCGCGCTCGACAGCATGTCGCAGGGCCTCACGATGTTCAACGAATCGGAGCGCCTATTGCTGGTGAACAATCGCTACCGCGAGATGTATGGACTGACCGCGGACCAGGTGCAGCCGGGTGATTCCATTCGAAAGGTGTTCGCCCAACGCGCCGAAGGCTTGTCGCCGGTGCAGGTCGACGAATATCTCGCGGCGACATTGCAGGAAATCAACGCCGGCCGGCCGGTCGACAAACTCATTGAACGCCGCGATGGCCGGTTCTATGCGATCTCGTTGCGTCCGGTAAAGGCGGGCGGTTGGGTAACGACCCATCAGGACGTCACCGAGCAGACCCGAGCCGAGCGCGAGGTGCTGCACTTGGCTCATCACGACGCGCTGACTGAGCTGACCAGCCGCGCGCTGTTTCAGTCACACGTCGACCGGGCCGTGGTGCGGCTATGCCATCATGGCGATCGCTTCAATATTTTGCTGCTCGATCTCGACCGGTTCAAAGCCGTCAACGACTCGCTCGGGCACCTCGCCGGCGACCGGTTGCTGCGGCAGGTCGCCGGCCGCCTCAAATCCTGTATCCACAAGGGAGACGTGGTCGCGCGGCTGGGCGGCGACGAGTTCGCGATACTGCAGATGGTGCGGGGTGATCCGCGCGCCGACGCGATTGCATTGGCAGACAAGGTGCTCGCCGTCATCGGCGAGCCCTGCGACCTCGATGGTCATCGCGCCATTGTCGAAACCAGCATCGGCATCGTGCTCGCGCCGGAACACGGGCAGGAGGCCGAACAGCTCATCAAGAGCGCCGATCTCGCGCTCTATCAGGCGAAGGCGGAAGGCCGCAATACTTGGCGGTTGTTCGAGGACGTGATGGCGGAGCAGGCGCGCGCCCGCTACGAACTCGAACTCGATCTGCGCCACGCGATCAACCGGCAAGAATTCGAACTGCACTACCAGCCGCTGATCGACGTCGCGACGAAGGAAATCTGCGCCTACGAGGCTTTGGTTCGGTGGCAGCATCCCATTCACGGCATGGTGCCGCCGCGGGATTTCATCCCGGTTGCCGAAAGTACCGGCCTGATCGTTCCGCTCGGTGAGTGGATTTTGCGCCGGGCCTGCGCCGATGCGACCACCTGGCCGGCGGACATCAAGATCGCGGTGAACCTCTCGCCGATCCAGTTCGGCAAAGGCAGTATCGTGGAAACCGTCAACCGCGTGCTTTCCGACACTGGGCTCGCGGCGGAGCGGCTGGAACTGGAGATTACCGAGTCCGTCCTGTTGCGCTCCGACGAGCCCAATGTCTCAAAGCTGCACCAGCTAAAATCGCTCGGGGCGTCGATTGTTCTCGACGACTTTGGGACCGGATATTCGTCGCTGAGCTATCTGCGGATGTTCCCATTCGATAAGATCAAGATCGACCGCTCGTTCGTCGCAGAGATCGCCACGCGGTCGGATTGCGCCGCGATCGTCACAGCGGTCATCGGCCTGGCGCGAAATCTCGATATGATCACGACGGCAGAGGGCGTGGAGACGGTCGAGCAGTTCGATTTGCTGCGGGTAGCTGGTTGCGGCCAGGTTCAGGGTTTTCTGTTCGGTCATCCGACCCCGTTGACGAAGCTGAATTTCGACCGTGCTTACAGGCCCGACGTCGGCGCGCAGGTCGCCTAGTTGGAATTGGACCACTAGGCTGCCCACCGGACGGCCCACGGCAAGAAATTGCTGCTGTTTTCGCCGGATGATGTTCCTTCCTGTCTCTGTCCTCTATGCTGCGATTTGGAAAATGAGCGCGTCGAAACGCGCCCGCAAATTGCAGGGAAGGAAAAATGCAGCATACCAGTGTTGCGCGCCTCGCTGGCGCGCTTGCTTTTCTCATTGCGGCCGGCACGACCGTGCAGGCCCAGCCATATCCGAGCCGTAACGTCACCATCGTCAACCCGACCCTCGCGGGATCGACGACCGACGGGCTGGCGCGTGCGCTCGCGGTCGGGATGTCGAGCCGGCTTGGCCAGCAGTTCGTCGTTTCGAATCAGGCTGGCGGCGCCGGCGCGATCGGCACCGCGACCGTCGCCCGCGCGCCGCAAGACGGTTACACGCTGCTGTTCGGCGCCGTGTACGTGTTGTCGGTCCTGCCGGTGCTTCGGCCGGCGGAGGTCGGTTACCGGTCCGATTCGTTGGTGCCGGTTTGCCAGACCGTGTCGAATGCGATGGTGCTGGTGGTCCGTCCGGATTCGCCGTTCAAGTCACTGGCCGATCTTGTCGCATCGGCGCGTGCCGCGCCCGGCAAGATCACCTATGGCCACCAGGGACCCGGCTCGATCCCGAACCTGGCGACCGAAGAATTCCTGCAAACCGCCAATCTGCGCATCAATCAGGTTCCGTACCGAGGCGATCCAGCGGTGCTGACCGACGTGCTGGGCGGACAAATCGACGTCGGTGCGCTCGTGCTTGGATCGGTGCCTGGACAGAATGTGCGCGTGCTCGGCGTGTTCGCCGAGGACCGCCACCCGACCTTTCCGGACGCGCCGACTGTGAAGGAGCAGGGCTTCGATGTTGCGCCGGTGAGCTTCGGAGGGCTGCTGGCGCCGGCGGGTACACCGGTCGATGTGCTGAGCAAGCTGGAAACCGCATGCGCGGGTGCGGCTCGCGACGAGGCCTACGCGACCGCCGCCAAGCGTGCGGCACAGCCACCTTCCTACTACGCGGATCGAGCCACCTTCGGCCAGCGGCTCGCACGCGACATCGAGGCCAAGAAGCGCCTGATCGAGCGCATGAGCGCGCAGAAGTAGATTTAGACGGGGAAGGAACGGTCGGCTACAGCCGGCTTGGGGTGCCGATCCAGCGGCCCATTCGGGTCAGCACGCGCGAGAACGCGACGTCAGTCACGCGGCCGATCAGGCTGTTCACCGGCACGGCGCCGTGCCCGGTCGATTCGCGGCTGTCGGAGCCCTGTGCCCGGCTGTCGCTGAGCACGAAGACCTGGCCGACCGGAACGCGGGTTTCGGCCATGTTGTTGAACGGCGCCTGCGGATCGCCGACGTCGACATATGGTTCCTCGACCATCATGCCGTTGACGACGGCGCGGCCGCCGCGAACCGCGACCCGATCGTTTTCGACGGCGACGACGCGGCGAATGAAGTGCACGCCGGGCTGCTTGGGATGAACGTAGACCACCACGTCACCCCGGCTGGGCTTGTGGTTGCGGTAATACGTGGCATCGGCGAGGACGTATTCGCCTTCCCGCAGCGTAGGCTCCATGCTCGCCGCGGTCGCGTGGAAATAGCCGAGCTGGCCGGACGCTTTGGCATGCGCCGCATAGAGAAAGGGGATGGCGGTGATGAGCCACGCACAAGCCGCTATGGCCGCGTAGACCGGCCAGCGGGTGCCAAATCGCACCGGGTGGGCACGCATCTGCGACGCGCGCATGGTGGCATCGATGACGATATACAGCCAGAGGCCGAACAGCAGTCCGAGACTGATGGCAAACATCCAGAAGCGGGCGAGCACGCCCATCAGCGAAAACATCAGCAGGGTGTCAGCAACAATGACCAGGGCGAACAGCGCGATCCCGCGCCAGACCAGCCCAAGATAAATGTGACCGAGGCCCGGGGTCAGGAGCGTCAGCAAAGCGGCGACCCGCGGGGAGGGGCCGCCGGCCTCGTCGGCGCGGCTTCGGGCGTAGTCGGCAACTGCCATTCCAATACGTCTCCAGTGTCCCCGCGCACTCTAGGAATCAGAGTGAGGCCGCAAATGGTCGCATGACGGCCTGACACTTAGTCGCGTCAGCGGGGTCAAGGTTCAAAGGAAACTCAGAAAATTTTTTCCAAATTTTGTGACAAAAAAGTCCGCTCCCGGAGGCGTGCGCCGCCGAGTGTTGCCGGATTGCCGGATGACTATCGGCGGGCAGTCAGGAAGGCGCCAAGGAGCGCCATCACCGCCGCCACGCACAGCGCGCCGAGGCTGACGGCGACGTGCATTCCGGCTTGGGCGTCAATGGCGGCGGAGGCGGTCGAGTGGCCCACATGAGCGAGGCCAAACACCAGCAGCGTCGCCAGAAGCCAGCGGATCGCTCGCAACCGGCGCCAGGGAAGGGGCAACCGGCTGAGGGCGGCGGCGGTCGCTCCGCTCGCGATGAACGCTGCGCCGGACATCGCCCACCATGGGCCAGCCGCCCGCAATTGCAGCGTTCTGGAGGAAAAGAGATCCTGCCAAATTCCCGCCGGGGCATACCCAGCCCGGGTGAACCAGATTTGGACCGCGAGAGCGGCCAATACGCCGGTGGTAATCGCGGCCGAGTAGATCAGGGTTCGGGGCAGTTCACGTTTCGAAGGCTGCATGGCGCCCGCACGGGCTCGCTCCGGAACGACGATGCCCGGGCGAGGACCCGGGCATCAGGAATTCGTTGCAACTAGGCCACAGCGAAGGATCGTCAGGCGCGCTTCTCGGCGTGCCAAGTGCCCGAGCACGGGCCACCGCTCCAGGAACCGCCACCGCGCGTAGCGTTGAGTTGGCCACTGCCGGTCGCGCTGTTGGCGCCCTGGGTCACCTGAACGACGACGGCGCCGTTCTTGCCGACCCGCCCGCTGATCGTGAAGCTCGAGCTGCCGGCATTGGCCATGTTGCCCTTGTTGATCCGGATGGGCGCCCGGTAGGTCGGCTCGCAGATGCCCTGCTGGGTCATGATGACGACGCTCCAGAGCCCGTCATAGCTGGGCGGCGCGGCTTCGGCCGGGCTCAGCAGGGGAAGCGCAACCGCGGCCGAGACCGCGAGCGCGGCGAGCGACACATGCTTACGGGTAAATGCCTTTGCATTCATGATGATAGCCCCTCTGTTGTCACGTGGCGCGGACCGATCCCCGGGTCCAACCGCGGTGATTTAGGTTATTTTGTGTGCGCCATTCCCTTTGGTCGCACCATCACAGGAAATGGTTCAAATCTGGTTGACGCTTAGTTCTCGCGGCCTGATTGAGACAGCGACCGCGCCTGATCGGCTTCGCCGGAACGCTCGGGCGTGGGCGTGGAGAACAAAGTTCCTGGCGCCGACGGACCGCGCGAGGAGACTCCGTGTCGTCAGGGGCTGACTGCGACATTACGCCCAGGGCGGAGGGGCGCGACTTGTCGTCCCGCTACGATTGATCGCGTGCCGGGCTTCTTGGACGCTCAAGGTGCGAAAGGAAAACGTAGCAAACTTGGGTAACTCAAGGGGAGCGACCATGCGCCTGATAGTAGCCTATCTCATCACTTTGGTGGTGACCCAGTCCATTTCGATTGGTGTCGGCCTGCTCGTCGATCGTTACTATTCGTCCTATGGCGGACTGCTCGCCTTCATCGCGCTGTACTTCTTCATGTTCTGGCTGGCTTGGCAGATCGCCTTGCGGGTGACCAAGCCGAAGGACACCGCCGAGCCTGCCTAGCCTCCAGTGCGACGGCCGGCCGGCGCACTGATGCTGCGCCCGTCGGCCGCGCGCCGTGGGTAAGGTAGCAGGACAGCCTATTGTGGGATTCTACTGCGGGCCGTTCGATCCGCCGAGAGGCGGATTGGCAGCTCCTCGCATCGAGCGGCTGACTTGCGCCTCCTCGAAGGCGGACGCCTTCTTCCCCTGCTCGACACCAAAGTCGAACAGGGCGCGCATGTATCTGCCGTCGAACGGGCCGCGCGAAGGGAAGTTGAAGGCTGCGTCGACGTGCGCAACTCGCATGCCGATGCCATGGCGTCCCGCTGCTACGTCGATCAGCATGATCTCCGCCCGCAGTGCCGACGTCAGTGCAAGGTCGATCGAGCGGCCGAGCACTGCCGGGATGCTGCGATCCGGCAGCTTGAATTCGGGCACCAGCTTCGAGTTCACCAGAATGTAGAGCTGATTAAGCGGCGGACGGGTCTTGCCGCCTGGCGCGATCATCGACTCCGGCACGACAAAGAAGGGCGCGGTCAACGTGCCGTCGCCGTGCATCTCCTGCAGCTTCTTGCCGTTGGCTTCGACCTCGATCGCGACCGGCGAGAAGAATCCCGGAATGCTGCACGAGGCTAGCAGGATGTCGCGGAACAGCTTGAGCGCCTTCTCGTCGCCGCGCTCGGCGATCGCGCCCATGTTCCAGACCGCGCGCCGGCCGGTATCGAGGCTGGTGGTCGCGACCAATAGCCGGCGTCCGCGCCGGTGCTCGGCAGCGATTTCGGACAGGAGCTTCGGCGTCACGCGATCGGCGATCGCGCGCCGCAACGGCCAATAATCGAACAGGCTGTCGCGGGTGAGCCGGTCCTCGAAGATCTCGGCAGCCGAGATGGTCGTGAAATTCTTGCGCAACTCCTCGTCGTGGCTGGCGCCGAGAAAGGCGAAAGGAGCGATCAGCGAACCGATGCTGACGCCGGTCACCACCGCGAATTCCGGCCGATTGCCGGACTGGCTCCAGCCAGTCAGCAGGCCCGCGCCGAACGCGCCGTCGGCACCGCCGCCGGAGATGGCGAGCCACGGCCCGCTCACCTGCGGCAGCATGCGCGCAAACTCGGCTTCGGAATCGCCCCACGCTCGTCCGTCCGGCAGGCCAAGAACAATCGCGGCGTCGTTTTCCTCCGCCGTGAAGGGCGTACGCTCTGCCGGTTGCTCCTTGGGCGGAACGGGAGGCTTCTTCTTCTCAGTCTTCTTCTTCGTCTGGGTCTGTGCATAGACCGGCGACGGCTCGACCGACAGCGACGACACCAGCAGCGCGCACGCGGTGAGGGCGACGGCTAGTCGGGGCAAAAGACGCAGCGTCTGCACAGGTGATCTCCGGTCATGTCGAACCGCTGGATTCCGATGAAATTCCAGCATTTCTGGGGCCGCGGGCTGCGCCAATCAGCCCACGGCGCGCAAAAAAGCGTCAGACTGGCCGGCAGAAACCCGACTTCCGCGCTGTTCCGGGCGTTCTGCGGCTCTTAACCCGAGCGTTGCGCGCTCCAGCGGCCCGAACAACGGCCCTTGTCGCCGACGCCGGACCAACTGCCGCCGCCCGAACCGCTCAGCGCCAGCCGCCCGGTGCCTGATGCCGACTGCCCGCCGCTTGACACCCGAACGCTCACGGCGCCCTTCGGCGTTACGGTGCCGCCGACCGCGACGTTGGCGCCGCCAGCATAGCGAACCGAGCCGTTGGTGATCACCACGCCGTACAGGACATTGCCGTTACACTCGCCGCGCGTCACCTGGATGTTCACGCTCCAATTGCCGTCGAAGGGATTTGCCGCATTCGCCTCGGAAGCGCCGAATGCGAGAAGAACGGCGAACCCCGCCGCCAGGGAGATACCGCGGGCAGAAGAATAGATCATTGGGACCTCGTGTTGGCCTCGTGGCGCGCCGTCGAATCGATCACGCCCAGTTGTGAACCCCCGGCCTTTTCTCCATCATGGGGCCGAGCGACTGCTGCACTCTGCACAAACCGACGCGCCATGGTTAGCAGAAGGGCCGAAGCGATAGAAGAGGGCGTCGCGACTGTAAGGCGTGGAAATTGCCGTAGAATGACGCTGTCTGCCGTCGCCGACGGTCCCGCGCGGCAGCGCAGCGCCGGAGCGAACGCCTCGCAGGGCCGAAAAGAAACGA
This sequence comes from uncultured Alphaproteobacteria bacterium, assembly GCA_963807865.1. GTDB lineage: Bacteria > Pseudomonadota > Alphaproteobacteria > Rhizobiales > Xanthobacteraceae > VAZQ01. The sequence goes on from CAWEDK010000020.1 coordinate 337,863, forward strand.
ATCATCCGTTGGAGGACATCATGACACGCGCTCCTGCCGGTCTCGCATTCGCGTTGCTTCTGGCGCTCTGCCTCGAAAGCACGCCGAGCTTTGCCCAGGCGAAACCCGGAATCGAGCGCCTCTATATCCTGAACTGTGGCGAGGGCGTCGCCGGCGACATCTCGCGCTGGTCGCCCGGCGTCAACGTCGGCAAGTCGATGGAGTTCGTCGACAACTGCTATCTGATCAAGCACGGCCAGGGCTGGTTCTTGTGGGATACCGGCGTCGCCGACGCGATCGCCGCGATGCCGGACGGGCAGCGCCCGGCCGATCCGCGCGCGACGCACTGGAAGCGGCCCAAGACGCTCGTCTCACAATTGGAGCAACTGGGCGTCAAGCCGTCCGACATCAAGTTCGTGGCGGTCTCACATTCTCATCCCGATCATATCGGCAATGTGACGTTGTTCCCGCAGTCGACGCTGCTGGTTCAGAAGGCCGAATACGACTGGCCGGCGCCGGTCGGCCCGCGTTTCAAGCCGGAGCAGCCGGTGAACAAGCTCGAGGGCGATCACGACGTGTTCGGCGATGGCAGCGTCACGATCATCGCGACGCCAGGACACACCCCCGGGCACCAGAGTCTGCTGGTAAGATTGCCCAAGACCGGCGCGCTCCTGCTGTCGGGCGACGCCGTGCACTTCAAGGACAACTGGGACAACCGGCGCGTTCCGGAAAACAACAACAACCAAGAGAAGAGCGCGGCGTCCCTGCAGCGCATGGCCGACCTGCTGGCAAAGGAAAAAGCACAGCTCTGGATCAACCACGACAAGGCGCAGCGCGATTCGCAGAAAATGGCGCCCGCGTTCTACGAATGAGCAAATTCGGACGAGTGAGGAATTGCATGAACCGCACCATCACGGCCTGCACGATTGTCGCCGCCGCCCTGTTCTCCGGCACGGGAATCGCGCAGGCGCAGAGTTTTCCGACCCGCCCGATCACCCTCGTCGTTCCGCTGCCGGCCGGCGGCACCGCCGACCTGCTGTGCCGCTTCGCGGCCGACAAGGCGAGCGGCATCCTCGGGCAGCAGATCGTGGTCGAGAATCGTCCGGGCGGCGCCGGCGGGCGCGTCGCGACCGAACAGGTGCTGCGCGCTGCAGCCTGACGGTTACACTCTGCTGTGCGGCACTCAGCTCATCTACAGCATCACGCACCTGGTATTCACCAAGGCGGCGTTCGACACCCGCACGCTGGAGCCGATCAGCGTGCTCGCGACCTATCCGCTGATCCTGATCGGCAGCACCAAGCTGCCGGCCAACAACTTCGCCGAGATGCTCGCCTACGCGCGCGCCAATCCAGACAAGATCAACTACGGCCACCAGGGCAAGGGCAACACCGGCCACCTTCTCGGCGAACTGCTGATGCTCAAGGGCGGCTTCAAGATGACCGAGGTGCCGTATCGCGGCAGCGCGCCGGCGATCAACGACCTGCTTGCCGGTAACATCGAATTGGTGCCGGACTATCTCCTGGCCAACAAGGCGAACATCGACGCCGGCAAGCTCAAGTTCCTCGCGACCGGCGCGCGCGAGCGCACCAAGGGTTATCCGAACGTTCCGACCATCGCCGAGACCTTGCCGGGGGTTTACGCCGACACCTGGATGGCGGTCTCCGCGCCTCCGGGCACACCCAAGGACATCACCAAGAAAATCTCCGACGCGATCCACCAGGGCCTCCAGACTCCGGAAATGAGAGCGCGCATCCTCGGCCTCGAAGCCGAACCGCTCGGCAACTCGCCCGAGCAGATGCGGGAGATGATCCAGCAGAGTCTCGCGACCTGGGGACCGGTGGTGGAAGCGGCCAAGATCAGCATCGACTGATCACCGAATAGGGACGGATGCACTCAACGAGGCGGAGCACGGCGATATGATTCCGGGACAACGACAACGCGGGGTGCCGCTCTGGCGTGTGGCGCGGCGCCTCGGCTGCGCCGGCGCGGTGCTATGCGCTCTTGTTGGCGGCGCCGCCGCTCGCGCAGGCGCAGGACTATCCGACTCGCTCGGTGAAGATCATCGTGCCGTTCCCGGCCGGCGGCACCGCGGACGTGATGCCGCGGGTCTTTGCCGACTGGCTCTCGCGTAAATGGGGCCACCCGGTCGTGGTCGAGAACCGCACCGGCGCGGCCGGCAATATCGGCGCGGAAGCGGCCGCGAAGTCCGAGCCCGATGGCTACACGCTGCTCTCGGCGCCGCCGCCGCCGCTGGTGATCAACCACAACCTCTACCCGAAGCTGGGCTTCAATCCGACCGAGTTCGTGCCGATCATCATCATGGGGCGGGTGCCGAACGCGCTGGTGGTGCAACCCGGCGAAGGTGCCATCCAACAGCGTTGCGCGAGCTGATCGCCTACGCGAAGGCCAATCCTGAAAAGGTCACGTCGGCCACGCAGGGCAACGGCACGACCTCGCACCTGACGTCGCGAACTGTTCCAGTTGATGGCGAAGGTGAAGTTCCAGCTCGTGCCCTATCGCGGCTCGGCGCCGGCACTCAACGATCTGGTCGGCGGCAATGTCGACATCATGTTCGACAATCTCGGCGTATCGCTCGCGCTGGTGAAGGGCGGCAAGCTCAAGCTGCTTGCGGTGGCGACGCCGAAGCGGATGGCAGCGTTGCCGGACGTGCCGACGATCGCCGAGACCCTGCCGGGCTTCGAATCGGCGGCCTGGTTCGCGGTCGTGGCGCCGCCCAAGACGCCGCGGGCGATCGTCGACAAGATCAATGCCGACATGAACGAGGCGTTGCGCGATCCGGCGGTGCTCGAGCGTCTGAAACAACTCTCCGCCGAGCCCATCGGCGGCACGCCGCAGGCCACCGCCGCCTATATGCGCGAGGACGTCGAGCGCTGGCATAACGTCATCAAGGCGGCCAACATCAAGTTGGATTGACGGTCGAGGTGAGGATGACTGCTGCAGCCGCTATCCGGCAATGGCCCGCGGAAGGTCTGACCCGCGTGCCCTATTGGATCTATTCCGACGCCGACATTTTCGCGGCGGAGCAGGAGCGCATCTTCCAGGGCGCGACCTGGAACTTCCTCTGCCTGGAGGCCGAGCTGCCGGGCCCGAACACCTACCGGCGCTCGAATCTCGGCGCCATGCCGGTCGTCGTCACCCGCGACAAGGACGGCGAACTGCACGCCTTCGAGAACCGCTGCGCGCACCGCGGCTCGCTGCTGGTGCTCAAGGAGAGCGGCGAGGCGAAGGACATCATCTGCGTCTATCACAACTGGAGCTACGACCTGTGCGGCACGCTCACCGGCGTCGCATTCCGCCGCGGGATCGGCGGCAAGGGCGGCATGCCGCCGGACGCCAGGCCCGACGCCTATCCGCCGCGCAAGCTGAGGATCGCCACGCTCGCCGGCCTTGTGTTCGGCACGCTGTCGGAGGCGACGCCGCCGCTCGAACGCTATCTCGGCCCGGAGATCGCCGCCCGCATCCGCCGCGTCATGCGCGCGCCCGTCAAGCCGCTCGGCGGCTACAGCCAGCGGCTCGCCAACAACTGGAAGCTCTACATGGAGAACGTGAAGGACAGCTATCACGCGAGCCTGCTGCACACGTTCTTCACCACCTTCCAGATGAACCGGCTGTCGCAGAAGGGTGGGCTCGTGGTCAGCGAGGATGGCGGCAATCACGTCAGCTATTCGATCACGGCCGGCGAAACCGGCAAGAAGGACTATGCCGGGATGCGCGCCGCGCAGGAGAACTTCAAGCTCGAAGCGCCGGAGGTCCTCGACTGGGTCGACGAATACGGCGACAGCGTCGGCCTGCACATTCTCACCGTGTTCCCGACCTTCACACTGCAGCAGACCCGCAACAGCCTGGCGGTTCGCCGGCTCATCCCGCTCGGTCCCGAGGCGACCGAGTTGGCCTGGACGTGCTTCGGCTTCACGGACGACGATGAAGCCATGACCGAGCGGCGGCTGCTGCAGGCCAACCTGATCGGACCCGCCGGCTACATCTCGATGGAAGACGGCGCGGCGCCGGGCTTCGTCCAGCGTGCGGTGCAGTCGGCCCAGGACGAATTGTCGGTGGTCGAAATGGGCGGTGCGAGCGTCGCGTCCGACGAGAGCCGCGTCACCGAAGCGGCGGTGCGTGGCTTCTGGAAGGCCTACCGCGCGCACATGGCGCTCTGACGCGTAGTGATGCCGCGAATCTCGGTGCGCTCCCTCTCCCCGGAGGGGAGAGGGTCGGGGTGAGGGGGTTACCGCTCTTTCGATAGACTTAACCCCTCACCCCACCCCTCTCCCTATGGGAGAGGGAGCAGACCGAACTTGTCGGCAGATCATCGGATCAACTCGATATTCGAACTCACGCTTCAAGATGGTGAGTACTAGCAGAATGGACCCCGCGATCAGGCTGCAGGTGGAAGACCTCAACGGGCGCTATGCGCTCGCCATCGACAACGACGATCTCGAGGCCTGGGCGGAATTCTTCACCGAGCATGGCCGCTACCGCATCACGACGGCCGAGAACGTCGAGCGCGGACTTGCCGCTCGGTCTCGTCCACGCGACGTCGCGCGCGATGCTGCGCGACCGCGTGCGCTCGCTGCGCGATGCCAACGTCTACGAGGCGCAGCGCTATCGCCACGTGCTCAGCCCGCCGCTGGTCGAGGCCGCCGGCGAGGGCATCGTGCAGGCGCGGACCAGTTTCATGGTGGCCCGCATCATGCACACCGGCGAGACCATGCTGTTTGCGACCGGGTGCTACCAGGACCGCATCGTGCTCGATGCCGACGCCGGCGAGCCGCGTTTTCTGGAAAAAATCGTTGTTCTCGACAGCCGCCTGATCGATACCCTGCTGGCAATTCCGCTTTAATGGGCTGTTTAAAAGCTCTCCGCCGTCATTCCGGGACCCCGCATTGCAGGCAAGTTTAGCAGCCTGCGTAAACTTGGCTGCGCGCGGCGGACCCGGAATGACCGAGAAGGCTCTTCAGCAGACTGCTAGTCACCGAACCGGGCCACATCCAGGAATGTCCGACGCTGCCGCCTCGCCGACACGTCTGTCGCGCCATCGATCGTTCATGCTGTTCTGGTGCGCGCGCACCTTCAGCAACGGCGCCTTCATGATGCAGGGCGTCGCGGTCGGCTGGCAACTCTATGCGCTGACCAACGATCCGCTCGATCTCGGCCTCGTCGGCCTGGTGCAGTTCTTGCCGATCGTCGTGATGTCGGTCGCCGCCGGGCAGTTGCTGGATATGTTCGACCGGCGCTTCGTCGCGGGCGCCTGCCAGGTCGGCAAGGCGCTGGCCGCGCTCCTCCTGACGATCGGGACCGCGCAGGGCTGGCTCGGCCGCGAGGCGATGTTCGCCATCCTGTTTCTGTCGGGAGCGGCGCGGGCCTTCGAGATTCCGACCATGCATTCGATCCTGCCCGGGATCGTGCCGGGGCCGCTGCTGTCGCGGGCCATTGCGGCGTCCGCGACCGCGCAGCAGACCGCCACCATCTGCGGGCCGGCGATCGGCGGACTGCTGTATGCGGGCGTGGGACCGGCCGGCGTCTACGCGCTCTGCACCGCCGTATTCGTCTGCGCGAGCGTGCTGATGGCCCTCGTGACGATCACCCGCCGGGCCAGCGAACGCAAACCGGTCAGTCTCGAAACCCTGTTCGCGGGCTTCCACTATGTGCGCGCGCATCCGATCCTGCTCGGCGCGATTTCGCTCGATCTGTTCGCCGTGCTGCTCGGCGGCGTGACCGCGCTGCTGCCGATCTACGCTCGCGACATTCTCGATGCGGGGCCCTGGGGGCTCGGGCTGTTGCGCTCGGCGCCCGCCGTCGGCGCGCTGATCCTGTCGGCCGTGCTCGCGCGCTACACCATCGAGCGGCGGGCCGGCGTCATCATGTTCGCGTCCGTCGGCCTGTTCGGCCTCGCGACCCTGGTGTTCGCGCTGTCGACGTCGATGGTGCTGTCGTTCCTCGCGCTCACCGTCTACGGTGCGTCGGATGCGGTGAGCGTCGTCATCCGGCAATCGCTCATTCAAATGCGCACGCCGTACGACATGCTGGGCCGGGTGTCGGCGGTCAACGCGCTGTTCACCGGCTCGTCCAGTACGCTTGGCGAGTTTCGCGCCGGTGCGGTTGCGGCGTCGCTCGGCGCAGTGACGTCGGCGCTGATCGGCGGGCTCGGCACCATCGCCGTCATGGCGATCTGGATGTGGGCGTTTCCGCAGCTGCGCAACGTCGAGAAGCTGTCGGCCGAGACGGGAACGTCCGGTCCCATGATGCCAGGCGAAACAACTCCGTCCGAGCCGCAGGAGCATGACCCGTACTATGGCTACAAGGCCGTCGCTGGTCGGGGCGCCGTGGGAATTCTGGCTGCGGCCGAATGGGCTGGCGTGGCGGGTCGGGCGGCACGAGGGCGAGACGCCGTACCGGGACATCACCAGCGTGCGGCTGTCGTACCGTCCGATGACGATGCAGACGCGCCGCTTTATCACCGAGATCAGGTCGGCCAAGGGGCCGCGCCTGGTGATCGCCTCGTGCTCCTGGCGCAGCATGGTCGAGCAGGCCAATCAGCTCGAAATCCTACAGCGTCTTCGTGCGCGACCTGCACGCAGCGGATTGCGAAGACGGGCGGCGCGGCGCAGTTCCGCGCCGGCTTGCCGGACCTGCTGTACTGGCCGGGCCTGGTGGCGTTCCTGACGATTTCGCTGGCGATCGCGGGGCTTGCGGTGCGGGCGCTGCTGGCCGGCGAGTGGGCGGCGGCGGCGCTGATCGGCGGCTTCTTCGCGCTGTTCGGTTGGCAGAGCGGCGGGTTCTTTACCCGCAACCGACCGGGCGACGTATCGGCCGGACGCCGTGCCGCTGAAGCTCGTGCCGCCGAAGTAAATGATCCCGCAAAGTTGCAGACTTTCGGGCAAGAGCATGTGACCGAACAAATGTGTCAGTTGCGCACCGACCAGCACCGAGCAGGGCGCGTAGCGCACCACGTGGCCGGCATTGGAGCCGAGAAAATAGGTCCGCACCGCGTGCCGGTGCGGACGGTGCGAGGTCATCACGATCAGGTCGGCCTTGATGCTGTTCGCCTCTTCGAGAATCTCCTGGTAGATGCCGCCCTGACGCACCGTCGACGAGATCCGCGCCGGCTCCAGTCCGGTCGCTTTCGCGACCGCGGCAAGCGCCTCGTCGGCCGCCGTGCGCTGCTGAACCTCGAAGTCGGGCGGGACGTATTCGGCCAGCAATACCGGTGTCATCGGCAGCACGTTGATCAGGCGGATCGTCGCGTCCGACAGCTTGGCCATCATCAGCGCGGTATCGATCGCGGACTTGTTGAGCTCGGGCGATCCGAGATCGATCGGGACCAGGATATGTCGGTACATGTTTCACTCCCTCTGGCGCGGCACATCACGCCACGGCGCTGTCGCGCGGTGAGCCACACGCACCCGGCGCCGCGTGCTGCTCGCTCGCCGCGATCAAGGCGTCTTCGTCGCGGCCGCCGTTATGCCGAGTTCGGCTTCCGCCAGCCATCGCGGCGTGATGAAGCGTTCCAGCCGGCCGCCCTGCGGATGCAGCTTCGCCCAGCCTCCCGACGCAAAATCGATGATCGCGAGACCGCTGGTCGGCAGTCCTTCGTTGAGGCGTTCGCGGGCCTCGACGTCGCCCGACGCGATCAGGAGCGTCGCGACATCATGCATGCCCGGATTGTGGCCGATCACCAGCAGGGTCGCTTGCGCGGGCTTGGTCTCGCGCAGTACCGCCAGGATGCCGTCGCTGGTTCCGTTGTAGAGGCGGTCCTCGAAGCGCACGACCGGCTCGCCCGGCAGCGCCTCCAACACCCCGTCCCAGGTTTCTCGTGTGCGCCGGGCGGTCGAGACCAGCACGCCGTTGGGGACGAGCGCGTGCTTGGCCAGGTAGGCGCCAATCCGGGCGGCGTCTTTGTGACCGCGGGCAGCGAGCGCGCGCTCATGGTCGCGCTCGCCCGGCTCGGCCTTTTCGGCCTTGGCATGTCGAAGCAACATCAGGCGCATGGCGCGAGACCGTATGATTCGAAGTCGCATCGTCCGCAGTCGTTGTCGAGGACACTACCGATTAGTGTGGCTTGGTTCAGAAGTCCGCACGTGAACTGCAAGAAATGATGCGGACTTCTGAACCGCCCACATTGTAAAGCGATTTGCCCGTTTCGGGAACCGCAAAACGCGAACAGGCCCTTGTTGTGCCGCATGTTTTGCGGATATCTGGGCTGACGATTTCCGGCCGAGACGGAGCGCCGTGACCCAGCAGGACAACATCGCGAACGTGCCCGATCAGGCGGCCTACGGGCCGAGCTGGTACGCGGCGACCATGGCGCCCGCGCGCGAGCGGGTGCCTCTGACGTACGATTTCGACGCCGAGGTCTGTGTCATCGGCGGCGGTCTCGCCGGCCTGACGGCGGCGCGCGAGATTGCGCGGCGCGGCTGGTCGGTAGCCGTGCTGGAATCCCGGCGCGTCGCCTGGAACGCGTCGGGGCGCAATTGCGGCTTCGTCCTGCCGGGTTTCGCGGTCGCGATGGACCAGGTGATTGCCCGCGTCGGGCTCGATCATGCCAAGGCGTTGTGGTCGTTGTCCGAGATGGGGCTCGAATATGTACGCGAGACCATCCGTGAAACCGGCATGCCGGGCGTGGCGCCGGTCAACGGCTGGCTCAAGGTCTCGAAGGTCGACAAGACCGAAGGCGCTATCGCCGACCTGAAACTCTACAGCCAGGTGCTCGGCGCGGAAATCGAAGGCTGGCCCACCGAGCGCGTGCGCGACGTGCTGCGAAGCCGGCACTATTTCCATGCGATGCATTTCCCGCGCGCGTTCCACATGCACCCGCTCAACTACGCGCTCGGGCTTGCGGCGGCGGCGGAACAGGCGGGTGCGCGCATCTTCGAGGGCACGCCTGCGCTCTCGATCGATCCGGACGGCGTGCGCAAGCGCATCGCCACCCCGCACGGGCGGATCCGGGCGAGTCATATCGTGCTCGCCTGCAACGTCCACCTTGGCGCGCTGATGCCGCGGGCGGCTGGGACGCTGCTGCCAATCTGGAGTTACATGTTCGTCACCGCGCCGCTCGGTCGGCGCCTGCTCGAAGCGATCCGCTATCGCGGCGCGGTCAGCGACACCGATCTGGCCGACAATCACTACCGGATCGTCGATGGCGACCGCCTGCTGTTCTCGGGGCGCTCGACCACCTGGGAAGCCGACCCGCGCCGCTACGTCGACAAGCTCAAGGCGGATCTCGCCGAGCTCTATCCGCGGATCGGCAATGTCCAGGTGGACTACGTCTGGTCCGGCGTGCTCGGCAACGCGCTGCACCGCATGCCGCAGCTCGGCGAATTGACCCCCGGTTTCTGGATGGCGTCCGGCTTCGGCGGGCATGGTCTCAATACGACCGCCATGGCGGGAAATATTCTGGCGCGCGCGATCGTCGACGGCGAAGACACATGGCGGCTGTTCTCGCCCTACGAATTCGTCTGGGCCGGCGGCAAGCTCGGCCGCGCCATCAAGCAGGGCTATTCCTGGTGGTTCCGCGCCCGCGAGCGCTACGAGGCGCGTCAGGCCCGCGAGCGCGAGGAGGAGGTCGAGCGGACGAACGGCCGCGAACCGCAGTTTGCCGATGGGCCGGCGGCGAGGATCGAGCCGGACGTGGTGTCGGCGGCTGACCTGCCGGCGGAGCCGGCGCCGGCTTCGATGCCCGCCGATCCTGCGCTGGCGGGATTGTCCGCTATGGCGGGCGCCGCCGGCGAACAGGACCAATCGCGTGCCGCCAGCTTCGAGCCGCAGCCGCGGCAAACCGGCTTCGAACCCAGGCGCCGCGTTCCAGAGGTGGAGGATTTCGACACCGCGTGGCCGGCGCGGCGACCGCCGGCGGACGGCCGAGCAAGACGAGAACGCGCCCCGACCAGACCAGAGCCGTCCGAGCCCGCGCATGCCCCGCGGAGGATGGCCTCAGGACGACTGATACCAGTAGCGGCAAGTTCTTCCGTTATGCCCGCGCTGTCGCGGGCATCCACGTCATATACCAACGGCATCCAAGAATGACTCACTCTCCACCCTGAAGCCTCGAAGGGCGACGGCCCCAATTCGCGGCCGCATCCGGGCCGTGCATCCTCCGAGGCTCTACTCAATCACCTCGTTGGCGCGGGCGAGCAGCATCGGTGCTACGTCAAGGCCGAGCGCCTTGGCGCTCTTGAGATTGATCGCTAGTTCGTAGTTTGTCGGTGCCTGAACCGGCAGAGCCGCAGGCTTCTCACCTCTCAGGATGCGAGCGACGTATGAAGCTGCACGCGGATATTGTTCGATTTGATTAGGGCCATACGAAATCAGGCCACCGGCGCTTACGAAATAACTGAACGGATAGACAGTTGGCAGATTGTATCGAGCCGCCAGCGCGACAATCAACTGGGGATGATTGGCGCCAAAACCACTGGCCGTCACGATAAGTCCGCCGTTCGGCTCGCGGGCGAATTCGGCAATTCCCCGTTCGATTTCACCGGCATCGCGCAGGTTGATGGTGCTGAGTTCGAAGTTGATCGGGGCTACAGTCTGAATGGCCGCGAACTGGCCGATCCCAGACATGAGCGCAGCGTCCCGCAATACCGCCACCCGCTTTACGCCCGGTGCGACTTCCTTGAGCAACTCAAGCCATTTCCCGCTCAGTGCGTACTCGAATACGGTGAAGCCAGTGATCTTGCCGCCCGGCCGGGGCATGCTTGCTACGAGGCCCGATCCTACGGGATCGATGACGGCAACAAAGACGATTGGCACGTTCTGAGCGACTTGCTGTAGGGCAATCACCGGATCGGTGGTGGCACCGAGAAGCACGTCCGGCGCCAAAGCGACCAATTCGTTCGCGAATCTACGGTAGCGCTCACGATCTCCCGCGCCCCATCGGATGTCGATTTGCACATTGCGACCCTCGACCCAGCCCAGCTCTCGCAGGCCTTTACGGAATCCTTCGACCGACCTTTGTGCTGCCGGATCGCTCTCGGCGAGGTTAATCAGAACACCGACGCGTCTCATCCTATCGTTCTGCTGCGCGCGTGCGGCAAGCGGCCACGTCGCCGCCAATCCCGCAATTCCTGCAATTCCTGCTATGAAATCGCGTCGTCGCATTGCCTTCCTCGGCTCGGGACCACGCCAAAATTGGCCTTAAACTCCATCTATCAAAACAGAAGTTTGCGACCAACGAAACGGGGTCCCGGGTCATTTCGCGCGTAGCAGCAATCCGAGACTGCCGATGTCGTACATGGGCACCGGGCGTGCGCTCAGCGCCCCTCGCGGCGCGTCATGAAGGCGAGCCGCTCGAACAGGTGCACGTCCTGCTCGTTCTTGATCAGGGCGCCGTGCAGCGGCGGAATGAGCTTCTTGGGATCGCGCTCGCGCAGGATCTCCGGGCCGACATCCTCGACCATCAGGAGCTTGAGCCAGTCGAGCAGCTCCGAGGTCGAAGGCCGTTTCTTCAACCCGGGCACTTCGCGGATTTCGTAGAACAGCTTGAGCGCCTCCGAGACCAGCCGCTGCTTGATGCCGGGAAAATGCACGTCGATGATCGCCCGCATGGTGTCGGGGTCGGGAAAGCGGATGTAGTGGAAGAAGCAGCGGCGCAGGAAGGCGTCCGGCAACTCCTTCTCGTTGTTCGAGGTGATGATGACGATCGGGCGGCGCCGCGCCTTCACGGTCTCAGACGTTTCGTAGACGAAGAACTCCATGCGATCGAGTTCGAGCAGCAGGTCGTTGGGAAACTCGATGTCGGCCTTGTCGACCTCGTCGATCAGCAGCACCGGCCGTTCGTCGGCCACGAAGGCGTCCCACAGCTTGCCGCGCTTGATGTAATTGCGGATGTCCTTGACGCGCTCGTCGCCGAGCTGGCTGTCGCGCAGGCGTGACACCGCGTCGTACTCGTAGAGGCCCTGCATGGCCTTGGTGGTCGACTTGACGTGCCACTCGATCAGCGGGGCGCCGAGGCTCTTGGCGATTTCGAGCGCCAGTACGGTCTTGCCGGTGCCGGGCTCGCCTTTGACCAGCAGCGGCCGCTCAAGCGTGATCGACGCATTGACCGCCACTTTGAGGTCGTCGGTGGCGACATACGCGCTGGTGCCTTCAAAACGCATGAATGCCTCGTGGATGGACTGCCGGCCGGCCACCTATGGCACATCCGGATGGGCGGTGAAATCGGGCCGGGCCCGACCGGCAAGCGGAGCTGCATTGACCGAGCCTCCGGTCGGTGCGCGGGCGCTTGGTAGCGCGGAAGTCGCAGAAACGTGAGGCGAGTTTGAAGCGGTGCGGGTGGGCAGCCGCGGTATAAGACATGAAGGAATTGCCCAGGGCTGAGGAGTTTCCATGCAGCGCATCGCGATCGCACTGACGATTTGGCTTGCGGCGCTTGTTTCCGCCGCTGCGCAGCAGCCGGCCGCCGATCCGGCGAAGCCAGCCACGGCGATCTTCGCGGGCGGCTGCTTCTGGTGCACCGAAGCGGACTTCGACAAGGTGCCGGGCGTCATCAGCACGACCTCGGGCTACCTCAACGGCCGCACCCCCAATCCGACCTACGAGCAGGTCTCGCGCGGCGGCACCGGCCACGCCGAGGCGGTCGAGGTCGTGCTTCGACCCCGCCAAGGTGAGCTACGAGAAGCTGCTCGATGTGTTCTGGCACAACATCGATCCGCTGGCGAAGAACTACCAGTTCTGCGACCACGGCGACCAATACCGTTCGGCGATCTTCTATCTCGGCGATGCGCAGCGCAATCTGGCGGAGAAGTCGAAGGTTGCCGTGCAGGCACGCTTCAAGGAGCCGGTCCAGACCGAAATTGCCGCTGCCGGCACCTTCTACAAGGCCGAGGATTATCACCAGGATTACCACACCAAGAATCCGCTCCGGTACAAGTTCTACCGCTTCAATTGCGGGCGTGATGCCAGGCTGCAGCAACTGTGGGGCAAGGTGGAGTGACATGATCGATCGCAGGCTTCTGCTGCTCGGTGGCGCCGCCCTCCTGGGCTATGGCGCGATCCGCTGGTTCGAACTCCTCGAACGTCGAGGCGGCCAGCACGTTCGAGATTCAGAAAACCGACAGCGAGTGGCGCGGTCTCCTGACCAAGGCGCAATACGAGGTGCTGCGGCTGCACCGGACCGAGGTGCCGGGGTCGAGCCCGCTCAACCGCGAGAAGCGCAAGGGCATCTTCGGTTGCGCGGCCTGCGAACTGCCGCTGTTTGCCTCCGAGACCAAATACGATAGCGGAACTGGCTGGCCGAGCTTCTACCGGCCGCTCGCCAATGCCATCGGCACGCGTACCGACCATGCGCTGTTCATTCCGCGCACCGAGGTGCACTGCCGCCGGTGCGGCGGGCATCTCGGCCACGTGTTCTCCGACGGGCCGCCGCCGACCGGGCAGCGTTACTGCATGAACGGCGTCGCCATGACGTTCACGCCGGACCTGCCGGCCTGATCGCCGATCCAGGCGCTCGTCCCTTAATCCTTCAGGACATGCAGGGTCGCGACGACGCGTCCGTGCGAATCAGCGGCGCCGGCGCGGCGGGTCCTCAGCGGCCGGAACGATGCCGGCGGCCCTATGGATGCCCGGGCACCATGGACCGGGGGAGGCGGCTTCGGCGGTATCGGCGGCAAAAAACGGCGTTTCGGGGAGAAAGCGGTCGCGCGCCGGGTCTCGGCGATGCTGGTTTTTGAGGCGGTCTGACGGCAATCGGCCACCGTTGTTGCTGCGTTGCGGTGCCGGTCGTTTTTGTCGCAATTCCGTTATTGTCCATTGCGATGGGTCGCTATATAAGCTCGCCGCGCGAGCAGGGGCTTCGTTCCTGGCACAGGAAAACGATGCGTTCCGAAAAAATGCGTCCCGAAAAGAAGAACGGCCACGCGGCCCCCGAGGCCCAGCCCGACAAAAACTATCGTCCGAACGACAAAGAGCCGTTCATGAGCGAGCGCCAGCGGGAGTATTTCCGCGTGCGGCTCCTGGCCTGGCGCGAGGATATCCTCAAGGAGGCGAAGGAGACGCTGGCGCACCTCCAGGCGGAAAACGAAAATCATCCCGATCTGGCCGACCGCGCGTCCTCCGAAACCGACCGCGCCATCGAGCTGCGCTCCCGCGACCGCCAGCGCAAGCTGATCGCCAAGATCGAGGCGGCCTTGTCCAGGCTCGACGACGGCACCTACGGCTATTGCGAGGAGACCGGCGAGCCGATCTCGCTCAAGCGGCTGGAGGCGCGGCCGATCGCCACCCTCTCGGTCGAGGCGCAGGAGCGGCACGAACGCCGCGAGCGCATCTATCGCGACGAGTGAGGCGCTGCGGCCGCTCCGAGCCCGCGCCGGCGCGCCGCGCTTGCGGCGCTTGACCGAGTTGACAGCCTGTTGCGCTGCGCGCAGCGTCCGGGTTCCCCCGGCTTTGATAAAGGTTCGCCGATGATTTTATCCCGCACCTTCGCAACTCCGGCCTGGCTCGCCGCCGCTGCCGCATGCCTGGCCTGGCTGGGTTCGCCGACGTTCGCCGCGGCGCAGACCTGGCCGCAGCGGCCGCCCAAGATTCTGGTGCCGTTCGCGGCCGGCGGCAACATCGACGTGATGGCGCGTCTGGCGGGCGACCGCCTGAGCGAGGCATTCGGTCAGCAGTTCATCGTCGAGAACCGGGTCGGTGGCAGCGGCAGCATCGCGACCGAGGCGGTCGCGCGCGCGGCGCCGGACGGCTACACGTTCCTGTGGGCGCCGACCTCCACCATCGCGACGTTCCCGGCGATTTCCAAGGTCGGATACGACCCGGTGAAAGACTTCACGCCGATCAGCCTGTTCAGCATCGCGCCGCAGGTGCTGGTGGTGAATCCCAAATTTCCCGCCAACACGGTGGCCGAATTCGTCGCCCATGCGAAGACGCAGAAGGACAAGCTCGCCTACGCCGGCGGCGGTGGTCCCGGCAGCTCCAGCAATCTGATCATGGCGACCTTCCTGAAGCGCGCCGGGCTTGAAATGGCGAACGTGAGTTATCGCGGCACTGCGCCGGCGATGACGGACCTCATTGCCGGGCATATCCCGACGATGTTCGTGCCGATCTCCGAAGCGCTGCCGCAGGCGCGCGCCGGCTTGATCCGCATGCTGGCGGTCTCGAGTGCGCAGCGTGCGAGTGAAGCGCCGGAGGTGCCGACGCTGGCCGAGCAGGGCTTTCCCGGATTCCACATGGTGTCCTGGACCGGCATGATGGCCCCCGCCAATACGCCGAAGGACATCGTCGATCGCATTGCCGTGGAGTTTGGCCGTGCGTTCAAGGACCCGGCCTTCGTGGAGCATGTGCGCAAGGCCGGCTCCGACCCGGCGGTCGACACCAGCCCGGCCGAGTTCGCGGCGTTCGTCGCCAGGGAGATCGCGCTCTGGGGCGAGGCCGTAAAGGTCGCCGGGGTGACGTTGAAGTAGCGACGTCTGGCGCCGCATCGGCTCGCCCACCGGCCGTCAGCCGGCCCATCGATTTTCGTTGAGGTGGACGACGAGGGGCCTCGGTCGCTGCGCCGCGGCAACCGCAGTCAGAGTGTCGCGCCCCACGGTGCTTGGCGGGCCGGGGAACCCTTGGTGAAGCGTGGCGGGATACGATAGATTGCCGCCGGGTGCTGGGACCGGGACGACGCGCGCTCGATCGCGCCGGAAGCCGCGACAGCGAGGCCGATGCCCTATGGGTATTGCGATGACCGCCACATCCCGCGAAGCGATGGCCTTTGATCGGGGTCCGGTCGCCCGTGACAGGGCGCGCGGCTTGCCCATGCCGCGTTGCGTCCTTGAGGTGAGCGGATGAAGGCGCCGTCCGGCAACCTCCTCGGGCGCCTCGCGGACCGGGTCAATTGGCGAACGATCAGCGGCCCGTTGTTCCGCAAATACGTCGCGCTGTTCATCGCTGTCGTGTGCGTCGCGCTGATCACCAACGGCGCATTCGAGGTCGGGTTCTCCTATCAGGAGCACAAGGCCGCGCTCATCCGCATTCAGCGCGAGCAGGCAGCGGCCGCCGCCAAGGAGATCGACCAGTTCATCAAGGGGATCAAGAGCCAGGTCGGCTGGACCACGCAGTTGCCGTGGTCGGCCGGCACCATCGAGGCCGCGCCGGTTCGACGGGCTGCGCCTGTTGCGCCAGGTGCCGGCGATCACCGAGCTGGCCCAGCTCGATGCCCAGGGCAAGGAGCAGCTGCGAGGTGTCGCGGCTCGCGATGGACGTGGTGGCGAGCCAGACCGACTACTCGAAGGACCCGAAGTTCACCGAGGCGGTGGCCAAGAAGGTCTATTACGGCCCGGTCTATTTCCGCCGCGAATCCGAGCCCTACATGACGCTGGCGCTCGCCGGCACGCGCCGCGACGCCGGCGTGAGCGTCGCCGAGGTCAATCTCAAGCTGATCTGGGAGGTGGTCTCGCAGATCAAGGTCGGCGAGCGCGGGCAGGCCTATGTGGTCGACGCGCAGGGCCGGCTGATCGCGCACCCCGACATCAGCCTGGTGCTGCGCAACACCGACATGACGCGGCTCGCCCAGGTGCAGGCGGCGCGCGCGGCGGCCGCCGGCGCGGTCGCAGGAGCCGGTGCAGGAGGCCGAGGACATCCAGGGCCGCAAGGTGCTGACCGCCTACGCGCCGGTCACGGCGCCCGGCTGGCTGGTGTTCGTCGAGCTGCCGCGCGAGGAGGCCTACGCGCCGCTGCTCGAATCGATCCAGCGCTCGGCCTGCTGCTGCTCGCTCGGCCTGGCGCTCGCGGTGCTCGCCGGCATGTTCCTGGCCCGCCGCATGGTGGTGCCGATCCAGGCGCTGCGGGCCGGCGCGGCGCGCATCGGCAGCGGCGATCTCGGCCAGCGCATCTCGATCAAGACCGGCGACGAGCTCGAGAGCGCTCGCCGACCAGTTCAACGACATGGCCGGCAAGCTGCGAGGAGTCCTATGCCGGACCTGGAGAAGAAGGTCGAGGACCGCACCCGCGAGCTGTCCGAGTCGCTGGAGCAGCAGACCGCGACCGCCGAGGTGCTGCGCGTCATCTCGAGTTCGCCGGGCGAACTGGAGCCGGTGTTCGAGGCCATGCTGGAGAACGCGACCCGCATCTGCGAGGCGAAATTCGGCAACCTGTTCCTGTGCGAGGGAGACGGCGTTTCGGCGCGGTCGCGCTGCACGGCGCGCCGGCGGCATTCGCCGAGCAGTGTGGAAGCGCGAGCCGATGCTTCCGGTCGCCGGGCATCGCGCTCGCTCGGCTCGCTGCGACCAAAGCAAGTCGTCCACATCGCCGACCTCAGGCAGCGACGAGGCCTATCTCGAGCGCGATCCGCCGTCAGTTGCGCTGGTCGACGCCGCCGGCGCCCGCACCTTGCTGACCGTGCCGATGCTCAAGGAGGATGAGCTGGTCGGCGCCATCGGCATCTATCGCCAGGAGGTGCGCCCCTTCACCGACAAGCAGATCGAGCTGGTCACGAATTTCGCCAGCCAGGCCGTCATCGCCATCGAGAACGTGCGGCTGCTCAACGAGTTGCGCGCCCGCACGACCGAGCTGGCGCAATCGGTCGAGGAGCTGCGCGCGCTCGGCGAGGTCAGCCAGGCGGTCAACTCGACGCTCGATCTCGAAGACCGTGCTGAGCACGATCGTCGCCAAGGCGGTGCAGCTCTCCGGCACCGATGCCGGCGCGATCTACGATTTCGACGAGGCGAGCGGCGAGTTCCAGCTGCGCTCGACCTACGGCATGGACGAGGACTTGATCGCCGCGATCAAGGAGCGGCATATCCGCCTCGGCGACGCCGGTGTCGGGCAGGCGGCGGCGCAGCGGCGTGCCGGTCCAGATCGCCGACCTGCGCAGCCGAGCCGGCCTCCGACGTGCTCGACGTCGTGGTGCGCGCCGGCTTCCGCGCGCTGCTGATCGTGCCGCTGCTCGGCGCCGACAAGGTCGATCGGCGCGCTGGTCGTGCGCCGCAAGGCGCCGGGCGAGTTTTCCAAGAGCACCGTCGACCTGCTGCAGACCTTCGCCGCCCAGTCCGTGCTGGCCATCCAGAACGCCCGCCTGTTCAGCGAGATCGGCGAGAAGAGCCGGCAGCTCGAGGTCGCGAGCCAGCACAAGTCGCAGTTCCTCGCCAACATGAGCCACGAGCTGCGCACGCCGCTCAACGCCATCCTCGGCTACACCGAGCTCATCCTCGACGGCATCTACGGCGAGATGCCGGACAAGGTGCGCGGCGTGCTCGAGCGCGTGCAGTCGAACGGCAAGCATCTGCTGGGCCTGATCAACGACGTGCTCGACCTGTCGAAGATCGAGGCCGGCCAGCTCACGCTGTCGCTCACCGACTATTCGATCAAGGACGTCGTGCACAGCGTGTTCTCGGCGGTCGAGTCGCTCGCCACCGCCAAGCAGCTTGCGCTCAAGATCGAGATGCCGCCCAACCTGCCGACCGCGCATGGCGACGAGCGCCGTCTCGCGCAGGTGCTGCTCAATCTGGTCGGCAACGCGATCAAGTTCACCGATACCGGCGAGGTCGCCATCAAGGCTTCGGCGAGCAACGGCTCGTATACGCTCTCGGTGCACGACACCGGGCCCGGGATCTCCGAGGCCGACCACGGCAAGATCTTCGAGGAGTTCCAGCAGGCCGACAGCTCGGCCACCAAGAAAAAGGGCGGCACCGGGCTCGGCCTGTCGATCTCCAAGCGGATCGTCGAGATGCACGGCGGGCGCATCTGGGTCGACTCCAGTCTCGGCGAGGGATCGACCTTTTCGTTCACCGTGCCGGTGACCGTCGATCAGCAGGTTGGGCACTGATGGCGAACCGTCGAGCAGGTGTTGAAGAAGATACCGTGGAAGCTGTCGGCGATGCGCCGCATCGATTGCCGGACAGGCCGGTCGCATCGGCCGCTGCGCCGCTCGGCCTCGACGACGAGCCGCCGATCGCGACGCCCGAGGAGCGCCTCGAGTTCCTGAAGCACTCGATCGCGTTCACCGAATCGACGATCCGCGCCTACGACACCAAGTCACAGATCGCGATGGCGGCGTTCGTCGTGTCGATGAATCCCCTGTGGTCGATCCTGAGCTCGACCTGCGCCGACGTGGCATCGCGGCCGATCGTGGCGGTTCTGCTGTGTGCGTTCATCGCGACGATCATGGTCTATTGCTACGTGCTCTGGCCGATCAAGCCGCTGGACGACCTGGTCAAGAACATCCGCGCCAAGGGCTTGTTCTATGTTCACGATCCGCAGACGGCCAGCAGCACATTTGTCTCAAGGTTGCAGGAACTGTCGGTCGAGCCGGAATTGACGGCCGAAGTCCTCAAGCTGTCGTTCATCCGCGCCCGCAAGGGCCGCCGGCTGAAATACGCGCTGTGGGCGACCGGTGCGTTCTACGCGTTTGTGTTCGTCGCGTTCCTGATGGTGCGGCGCTGCGGTTAGTTCGTGGAAAGGAGGAAGACTGGATGTTTGAGCAAGTGCCGATTTGCGAGACCATCCGTAGGCTCGCGGCGGACAAAGTGCTACACAGCCGCTCGGTCGTTGACCTGAGGGCCTCCCGGGCGCCGGCCTGGGGCGGCGAAAGCAATGATCTCGATAGCCCGGGGATGAGCCGGTAATACTCAGCCAAGCGTTCCTGCGTCGCAATTCCGCGAACCCGACGGCACAGACAGGGCAGCCATGGCAAAACGCATTCTGGTGGTCGAGGATCAGGAGGATAACCGGCAAATCTTGCGCGACCTGCTGGACAGCGCCGGATTCGAGATGATCGAGGCGGAGGATGGCGAGCAGGCGCTCGTGAAGGTTTCCGAGCATCGGCCGGACTTGATCCTGATGGACATTCAGTTGCCGCTGCTCGACGGCTACGAGGCGACGCGCCGCATCAAGGCCAATCCGGAGCTCAATGCCATTCCGATCATCGTCGTCACCTCCTATGCGCTGAGCGGCGACGAGGGCAAGGCGCGTGCCGCGGGCTGCGACGCCTATGTGACCAAGCCGTACAGTCCCCGTCAGTTGCTGGCAAATTGCGAATATCTGCCCTAGTGGAGTGGATTTGACATTCGCTACCCATCTAGCCGCAACTGCAAAGCGAATGTCAAATCCAAAACTCCACTAACAACATAAGATTTTGCTAGTGGTCCTTTAATTCCAACATTCGCAAAGGTGCTGGCTGAAGCGGGGTGCGAATGTTGGAATCGGCCGTAGCGTCGTCGAGAGGCGTTGTTATGCACGATCCACCGCGCATCCTGATCGTCGACGATCACGAGACCAATCGTGACATCCTCGTGACGCGGCTCGGCATGCACGGCTACGAGTTGCTGCAGGCGGCCGACGGCGAGGAAGCGCTGGTGTCCGCGCGGGAAAACTTGCCGGACCTCATCCTGCTCGACGTGATGATGCCCAAGATCGACGGCATCGAGGTCTGCCGCCGGCTGAAGGGCGACGCGGCGCTGCCGTTCATGCCGATCATCCTGGTGACCGCCAAGGCCAACTCCAAGGATGTGGTGGCCGGGCCTCGAAGCCGGCGCGGATGAATATCTCACCAAGCCGCTCGATCAGCTCGCGCTGGTGGCGCGGGTGAAATCGGTGCTGCGGTTGAAGGAGCTGCACGACAAGGTGCACGCCCAGGCCACCCAGCTCGCGACCTGGAACCGCACGCTCGAAGAGCGCGTCAGCCAGCAGCTCTCCGAGATCGAACGGATCAGCCGTCTGAAACGGTTTCTCTCGCCCAAAGTCGCGGAGCTTATCCTGTCGTCCGGCAGCGAGAAGATGCTGGAAAGCCGCCGCGGCGAAGTGACGGCGATGTTCTGCGACTTGCGCGGCTTCACCGCCTTCACCGAAACCGCCGAGCCCGAGGAGGTGATGTCGGTGCTGCGCGACTATCACCGGCTGCTCGGCGAGCTCGTGAACGAGCACGAAGGAACGGTCGAGCGGTTCGCAGGCGACGGCATCCTGGTGCTGTTCAACGCGCCGCTGCCGATTCCCGATCCAAGCCTGCGAGCAGTGAAGATGGCGGTGAGCATGCGCGAGCAGGTGGCCTCGCTTGCCGTCAACTGGCGCAAGTCCGGGTACGACCTCGGTTTCGGGATTGGCATCGCACGCGGCTATGCCACGCTCGGCCGGGTAGGTTACGAGGGCCGCTACGACTACGCGGCGATCGGCACCGTGGTCAATCTGGCGGCCCGGCTCTGCTCGGATGCCAAGGACGGCCAGATCCTCATCGACGGCAAGGTCTATGCGTCGATCGAGGAGGCCTTTGGGGCAGAACCCGCCGATGATCTCATGCTGAAAGGGTTCCACCGGCCGATCAAGGCGTTCAATGTTCCGCTCATGCGGGCATCGCCGTGACACCGGCCGGCTTGCGCGCCGATCAGTCGGGGTGCCGCTGAGGCGAAAGGGCACACGGGCGGTGTGGGCAGCGTGTTAGGCTGCTGGTGTCGTCACACGTTTCTCGCTGCAAGGTTCATATGAGGCGGCGCGCGTTCATCGGGCTTCTCGGCGGTGCGGCAGCGTTCTCGGCTGCGCGGCTCGCGCTTGCGCAGCAGGAGCGCGTGCGCCGGATCGCGGTGCTGTCGGGCCTGGCCGAGAACGATCCGGAATCGCAGCTGCGGATGACGTCGTTCGAGCGCGGGCTGCGCGATCTCGGCTGGATCAAGGGGCGCAACCTTCACGTGGACTACCGCTGGGCAGGTGACGGCGCCTCATTGCGGGATAACGCGGCGCAGCTCGTCAACCTGAAGCCGGAATTGATCCTGGCCAACAGCACGCCGGTGGCGGCGGCGCTGCAAGCGCAGACCCGCGCGGTGCCGATCGTGTTCGTGCAGGTCACCGATCCAATCGGCCAGGGCTTTGCCGCCAGCCTGGCGCAGCCCGGCGGCAACCTGACCGGTGTCACCAATTTCGAATTCTCGATCGGCAGCAAATGGGTCGAGACCCTCAAGGACATCGCGCCGAAGCTGGAGCGGCTCGCGATCGTGTTCAATCCCGATACCGCGCCGTTCGCCGACCTGTTCGTCCAGCCGATCAGAACGACCGCCGCGGCGTTCTCGGTGGCGCCGACGGTCGTCGCGGCGCGCGACGCCGCCGGGCTCGAACGGATGATCGAGGCTTTCGCGCAGGGGCCGAGCGGTGGACTTCTGGTGCTGCCGGACGTCAGCACCGTCAATCATCGCCAGGAGATCATCGCGCTGGCGGCGCGCCACCGCCTGCCGGCGATCTATCCGTACCGGCTGTTCGCGACCAGCGGCGGCCTCGTCTCGTACGGCTCCGACGTCGCCGATATCTACCGGCGCGCGGCGTCGTTCGTCGACCGCATCCTGCGCGGCGGCAATCCCGGCACCATTCCGGTCGAACCGCCGACGAAATTCGAACTGGTGATCAATCTCAAGAGCGCGAAGAGGCTGCAGATCGAGGTCCCTGCGAGGCTGCTCGCGCTCGCCGACGACGTGATCGAATGATCGGTCTGGCGCCTTAGCGTTGCTTCACCGCCGCTGCCTTGGCGGTGGGCGGCGGCAGAACGGTGCCGGCCGCCAGCAGGAACCAGCCGAGGAAGATGTATAGCGCGACGTTGTCGGCAACCAGCCCGGGGATCGGCAGCCCGATCGGCAAAGACGCCAGAACGCCCATCATCGCCAGGCAGCCGGCGATCACGAAAAGCGCGATATTGGGAGCATGTAGAGTCATCGGCGGGCCTCGCGTTGAATGCGCGCGCAGCGTTGCCGCGCCGCCGGTAACTGGCGGCTTAACAACGGGACGCACGCGGTCCGCTCGCCGGGGATTCGCTGCGCGTACGGTCAAGCGGCCGGTCGCTGTCGCGCCGGCATTTGAGTCAATTTGCGGAAAGCGTGGCGACGTCCGGCGGTGCGGCCGCGCGGCCATGATGCAACGTCCAAACGTCCGCTACCCCGTCACCGGAGGGGCGCGGCGGACGATTGCACGTTGGTGGGTCAAGGCTTGCCGTTCGGACGGCCCAGCAAGCTCGCCATCTCCTGTTCGAGACTATCGTAGAGCGACGACTTCGGCGCTGCCGCCTTGTCGGCCCGCGCCGGCCGCGGCTCGTTCCGCGCGGGTCGTGCCTCCGCGGTGGGAGCGCGCTGCGGCGGTGGCGGTGCCTGCTGTTCGTAATCGCCGGTTTCATCGGCCTGCTGCGCATCATAGGCCGGTGCCGCCCGCGATGGCGCCTCGGCAAAGCCGTCGGGCTTGCCAGGACGGCGCAGCGCGGCTTCGAGCCGGTGCGCCATCTCGGCCAGATTTTGGTCGGCGGGCGAGTTGAACTGCGGCTCGGCGGCTTGCGTCGGTGCCGGCGCAGGAGCGGGCTGTGGCGGCGGTGCAGGAGGAGCGGGGATCTGCGCCCGCGGAATGCGCGTCTCGCGGCGTGCGGATCGCGGCTCCGGACTGGCCGCGGGCTCGGGCTGCGGCTGTTGGGTGCGGGCGAACTCATCCGCCAGACCCGCGAGCGGATCCTGGGATGCGCGGGCGCGGCGCTGCGGCTCGGGTTGCGGCGGCAACGGCGGTGGCGCCGCCGGTTCCGGAGACCACTCCGGTTCCTCCTCGACGGCCATCGACGGCGGCGGAGGAGGGCTATTCCGCTGTGGCGGGCGTGGCAACGATGGCGGCTCCAAGCGCGCCGTGGGCACCGGCGCGGGGGCTGGCTCCGGCTGCAGCGGCCACATGCTGCCCTCGCCGAGCGGGACGGCCCGCGGCAGGGTGTCGGTCGCCGCCGGTGCGCGCGGAGCTTGAGTGTCGCGAGCGGGACCGGCCGCGCGGACGATATTGGCTTCGACGACCACGTCGGTCGGGCCGCCGATCATCATCAGGTGCTCGACATTGTCGCGGCGGATCAGGACAAGGCGCCGGCGTCCGTCGACCGATGCCGCGTCGATCACGGCCAGCCGCGGCTGCCGGCCACGCGTGGTTCCCGTGCCCATGCGTTCAGCGCCGAACCGCCGCACCAGCCAGGCGGTGAGGGCGATCAAGGCGAGGACAACAATGAAGGCGAGGACGAACTTGAGCCCATATTGCCCTTCGCCGAAAAGTGTCTCGAACATCGACCCTCCCTGGGTTCAGGGGCCCGGCGGGCTAATCGGACTCGTCCGAATAGTTAACGCCAGCGGCAGCATTTGCTGCCACGAATACTAACAAAGAATTAACAAGGATATCCCCCGGGACCCCTCGCTCCTAGAGCTAAAGATTTCCCTTGGTAAACGGCGGTTTAATGGCAGGTGCCCGAGTTCCCGCCGATTTAACGCTCCGTTAACCATAACTTGGCCGTGTTGGAATTGGCGGCGTACGCCACTCACGAGGTGCTCGGGTACGATGAGCCCGGCAGGCACGGCAACGGCTGATGCGCAGCAAGCGCGGCGTCAGCGGTGGCATTTCGCAACGGCGTTGAAACACGATCGCGGCGTGGCCACGCCGGTTTGCATTGCGGAGCGCGTCGATCGGCCGGTGGACGATCAGCCGGTGGCCGATGTGATCGGCTGTATCGCGGGTTTCAACCGCGCGCTCGCGGCCGGAGATGAACTCGCTGGCACCCGCACATCTTGCGCGCTAACGGTCAACGAGTCAGTCGGGAAGTGATTCGCCGCACAAGCGCGGCGACGTGGGCAGGGTCGCGACGACCATCATGGCGGACATCCAGTCGACCGAAGCAGGCGCCCGAGTGGCGGTCGATCGAACCGGAGCAAGCCGGGGCGGCGGCAGCATCGGTCTCGTGCTGCTCATCGCCGTCGTGCTGGTGGGGGCCGCGGTCGCGCTGATGTTCGTCGGCCGCGCCAACGCCCAGCCCTACATCCTGGGATTGCTGGCCGTCATGGCGACGGCGGGGGTGTTCCTGCTGTTTGCGCTTGCCGCCGGCATCCTGCGTCCCTCCGGCCGGGACGGCGGGAGCCCGCTCGTCAAGGCGGTGGTTGACGCCGCGCCCGAGGGCACCCTGGTGACGGATGCCCGGGGTCGCGTGATCTATGCCAACGCCGCCTACCTGGAACTCGTCGGGGCCTCCGACCCTAAGGATGTGCGGCCGGTCGAACGCGCCTTCATCGGCGATCCGGGCGTGTCGGAAGCCGTCTACCGCCTGCTCACGGCCGCGCGCGAAGGCCGTCGTCTGCAGGAGGAAGTCCGGATCGGCGCTCACCGTGGCGAAGCGGGCCGCTGGCTGCGCATGCGCGTGCGCCCGCTCGGCACCGATAAGCGCGAGTCGCGCATGACGGTGTGGTCGCTGGCCGACGTGACGCGCGAACTCGAGCGTCACGAGAATGTCTTTCAGGAGTTGCAGCACGCCATCGACTATCTCGACCATGCGCCGGCCGGGTTCTTTTCGGCGGAAGGCAGCGGCGGCATCGTCTATCTCAACGCCACGCTCGCGAACTGGCTCGACCACGATCTCGCGCAGTTCTCCGCGGGCGGCTTGAAGCTCGACGATATCGTGGCCGGCGAGGGGGCCGCACTGCTCACCACGCTGGTCGCAACGCCCGGCGAGGTGCGGACCGAAGTGTTCGACATCGACCTCAAGACCCGGGCGGGGCGTACCGTTCCGGCTCGGCTGTTCCACAAGGTGGCGTTCGGCGCGGACGGCGCGCCAGGCCCGTCGCGCACGCTGGTCATCAACCGCTCGCGCGACGACGGCACCGACCCGCAGCGCGCGGCGGAAGTGCGCTTCATGCGCTTCTTCCACAACACGCCGATGGCGATCGCCACCGTCGACCGGGACGGCCGGATCGCATTGTCCAATCCTCGGTTCGCGCGCCTGTTCCATCCGGTGCGTGCGGTCGAAGGCGCCGGGCTCGCCGGCCGCTCGATCCTCGCCGTCGTGGCCGAGCGCGATCGCGCGGCGCTTGACGCCGCGATCCGCCGGGCGGCGTCGGGGCAGAGCGAGATCGACCCCGTCGAAGCCGCGCTCGACGGCGCCGGCGAGCGCTTCGCCACGTTCTATGTCACGGCGATCGAGGAGCACGACGAGCGCGAACAGGAAGCCGTCATCGTCTATGCGCTCGACACCACGCAGCAGCGCACGCTGGAAAACCAGATCAACCAGCAGCAGAAGATGGAGACGATCGGGCGCCTCGCCGGCTCGATCGCGCACGATTTCAACAACCTGCTCGGCGCCATGATGATGGCGACGGATTTTCTGCTCAACGCCCACAAGCCGACCGATCCGTCGTTCCAGGACATCATGCAGATCAAGCAGAACGCCAACCGGGCGGCGAGCCTGGTGCGGCAACTGCTGGCGTTCTCGCGCAAACAGACCATGCGGCCGCAGGTGCTCGACCTCGGCGAAGCGGTGTCGGACCTGACCGTCCTGCTGCGCCGGCTGATCGGCGAGAACGTCACGCTCGACGTGGTGCACCGCCGCGATCTCTGGCCGGTCAAGGCCGACATCGGGCAGTTCGAGCAGGTCATCATCAATCTCGCGGTGAATGCGCGCGACGCCATGCCGGGCGGCGGCAAGCTCACGCTGCGCACCGCCAACGTGACGGCGGAAGAAAGCGCCAGCTATCAGTACAAGGGGTTGCCGCTCGGCGAATACGTGCTGGTGGAGGTCGAAGACACCGGATCGGGCATCGCGCCCGACATCATCGACAAGATTTTCGATCCCTTCTACACCACCAAGGAAATCGGCAAGGGCACCGGGCTTGGGCTTTCGACCGTTTACGGCATCATCAAGCAGACCGGCGGCTTCATCTATGTGAGCTCGGAGCTACGGAAGGGCACAGTCTTCCGGATCTTCCTGCCGCGCCACATTCCGACCGCCGAGGACAAGGAGACGCCGAAGCCGGCTGAAGCCGCGCCCGCGATGGCTGGGGCGAAGGCGGCGGCCGACGGCGGGGCGCGCGCCCCCGACGCCGATCTTACCGGCCATGGCACCATCCTCCTGGTCGAGGACGAGGAAGGCCTGCGCATCCTCAACGCACGGGGACTCAGGTCGCGCGGCTATACCGTCATCGAGGCCGGCAACGGCGTCGAGGCGCTGGAGGAACTCGAGCGCCACGGCGGCCACGTCGACCTGGTGGTTTCGGACGTGGTGATGCCCGAGATGGACGGGCCGACGCTGTTGAAGGAACTGCGCAAGCGCAATCCCAAAGTCCGCATCATCTTTGTGTCCGGTTATGCCGAGGATGCCTTCGGCAAGAGCTTGTCGGAAGACGACCGGCCGGCGTTCCTGGCGAAGCCGTTCACGCTCAAGCAGTTGATCGCCGCCGTCAAAGATACGATGGTCTGAACGCGCGCGGCCTATATCTTAGGACCATCGCCCACGGCTGCTATTGTCCCGGTCCAATTGCTGGAGAAAATGCGGCATGGACGAGCCGCTTCAGCCGACGAAACCGACCGGCGAGGACGACGACGAGCGCGATCGCCGGGTCACCAATATTTTCCTGCTGGTGTTCTTCGTCGTGATCGTCGGCAGCGGAATCTGGCTGGTCAATGCGATGATCGAACAGCGGCAGATCGACGACTGCGTCGCGCAGGGCCGCCGCAATTGTGCGCCGATCGACACGTCAGGGCGATAGAGCGCATCCCTTTCGCGGGACATCGCTCACTCTCCGGCCGTTCCCGCGGAAGCGGGGACCCAGAGCCGCAAGCACCGTGGCTTATCTCACCATTCGCCAGCCGTAGAGGACGGCCGCTGCGCCGATGATCGCGCCGATGAACGCGGCGTACCCGGTCATCGTCAGCAGGCCTGCGAGATGGTATCCGACGAATGATCCCGCAATGCCGATAAGTGCAGTCGTCACCAAAATAGGGGTTGCCCCCGAAACCTGCCGCTTGAACCACCCGGGCCCGGCAACGCGGTCGAACAGGATTGCGGCGACGATGCCAATGCCGAGCAACAGCACAAAAGTCACGGCCGGGTCGGGCGACATGGTGGTATCCCTCCATTGCGGGAACAGATCGTGCCAAGCGGGGTCGTGCCGCGCAAGACAGGACGGACCGACGGCTGCGGATTACTGCTTCCGCGTACGCGATGCCGCTCGCTGATTTCGGCACTTCACGCATCGGCAGCCGGCCGGCCGGATAAAGAGATCGAAATATTCCTCGCCGTAATCGAAGGTGATTTCGTCGCCGATGGCGATCGGCCGGATCGCACGCAGGATCAGCTTGCCGTTGCTGAGCGCGCTTTCGGAGTTGGGCCGGCACGAATGATTGGCGTAGCGGGCGAGGTTGCGCCGGTTCGAGGCATCGATCGACCAGCGGCTATTGAGCTCGAAGATGTAGCGGGCGCCGCGTGCTTCGCGCCGCACTGCCTCCGCGTGGCTGATCCGGACGCCGCGGTAGGTGGCGATGAACGCGCCTTTCGCCATCGATTCGGTGGCGAACAGCCCGAGCCCGGTCGGTGTGCGGCCGACCCGGAAGGGCCTGCCGGTCGTTCGCCGCTTTCGCTGCTTCATCGCAAGGGGCGCTCGGCTGTCGCTAGTGTCCCGGTTCCGACGCTTGTATCCCATCGCAGCACGCACGTTTACAAGCGTCGGAACCAAAGGGACACTAGCAACTCTATGATTTTAGTGTGGCTTTGGATTTGACGTTCCTACTATCGACTCGCCGCAATGCTGATAGGAACGTCAAATCCGCCACACTATGCGGCCTGCTCGCCTGCCGCACCGGCGACCGTGAGGCGCAACTCGACCGCCACCGGGTCTCGCAGGGTGGCGATGCCGGGGCAACCCGCCAGCGCCAGCCGCTCGACTTCCTTGAGCTTTTCCACCGGGCGTCGCTGCGCACGGTGATGTCGATCGTCACCTTCTGGAAGCCCGAGGGCGGCGCGTCCGGCATCATATGGCCGCGCACGTCGAAGCTCGTGCGCGCAACCGCCTCGAAGCTGTCATAGCGGACGCCCATCTTGGCCGCGTAGAAGGCAAACACGGCGGCGTAGCAGCCGACCGCGCCCGACAGCAGGAATTCGAGCGGTGTCGGCGCGCAGTTCTGTCCGCCGACATGCACCGGCTCGCTGATGATGAACTTGTGGCCGCTCTTCTTGGTCTCAACCAGTTCGTTGAGCTGGCCGATCGAGGTAACTCGAATCTCGACCGAACTTTGCGGCCCCTCCGGCGCAGGCTTTTCGGGATGCGCGCGGTAACGCATCTCGCGCGCTTCGGTGGTTGCCTTCAGTTCCGGAAAGCAATCGCAGACCTTGGCCATTCATTCCCTCCCTGCTGCCGTCGAAAACGGTCGCGCTTGCTTGATGATGCCGCGGCTCGATGCGCCGCGCCACCGGGTTCAATTTGCACCTGTGGTCGTTATAGCGCACGCTTTCCCGAGGCGACAAATTTGAACAAAGACGCGGCCGTGATGCTCGCATAGACTTGGCCGCGAAAAGACAGGGCAGGCAAACGACAAGAAACAGGAGGCGGCGATGGACATGAGCGTCACGGTCAATCCGGCCGGCGGTCAGCGCGAGCCGGCGGCCGCAACGCCGGCGGCGCGGGGCGCCAATTCAAGCGATCTCGACACCTGGCTGGAGAAGGTCGAGGCGCTGGGCGAACTCAAGCGCATCACCGCCGAGGTCGACTCCGACCTCGAAGCCGCGACCATCACCTACCTGGTCGGCAGCGAGAAATCGCCCGCGCTCCTGTTCGAGAACATCAAGGGCCATCCCGGCCACAAGGCGCTCTACAACATGATCGGCTGCAACCTCTCGCGCTTCTGCCTGATGATCGGCGAAGCGCCGGTCGATCATCCGCTCAAGGCGGTGCAGATTCTGCAGAAGAAGCTCGGCCGCAAGATGCCGCCGAAGGAGGTTCCGGCCGCGAGCGCGATCTGCAACCAGAACATCGTCGAAGGCGACGCGATCGACATCCGCATGTTCCCGGCGCAGCGCATGTGGCCGCTCGACGGCGGCATGTATCTCGGCACCGGCGACGCGGTCGTCACCAAGTGCCCGGAGACCGGCCGGATCAACGTCGGCACCTACCGCATGATGATCAAGGGACCGCGCGAGGTCGGCGTCTATACCTCGCCCGGCAAGGACGCCACCATCGATCGCGAGAAGTGGTGGAAGCTCGGCAAGCCGATGCCGATCGCCGCGGCCTACGGCATCGATCCGCTGCTGTTTCTGGTGGCCGCGACCAGCCTGCCGAAGACCGAGAGCGAGTACGAGTACTACTCGGGCATCAACGGCGCGCCGATCGAGGTGTTCACGTCCGACCTCACCGGGCTGCCGCTGCCGGCGCGCGCCGAGATCATCCTCGAGGGCTTCCTCTATCCGGACGAGACCTTCGCCGAAGGGCCGTTCGGCGAGTTCACCGGCTATTACGGGCGGCCGTCGGGCGCGACGCCGTACATGCGGGTCGAACGCGTGCGCTATCGCGACAACCCGACGCTGACCTGCGCGCTGATGGCGGACGGCGCCGCGAACGAGGCCGGGCTGTTCTGGGCGGCGCTGCGCTCGGCCGGCATCTGGGCCGACCTGCAGAAGCTCGGCGTGCCGGGCATCCAGGGCGTGTGGTCGATCCCGGAGGCGGCCGGCTGGGGCATCACGGTCGTCTCGATCAAGCAGATGTATGCCGGCCACGCGCCGCAGGTGATGGCGCTCGCCGCGCAATGCACCGCCGGCGCCTATTTCGGCAAATACGTGATCGTGGTCGACGACGACGTCGATCCGACCAATGTGCATCAGGTGCTGTGGGCGATGGCGACGCGCTCGCGTCCGGCGCAGTCGATCGACATCCTGCGCGAGACCTGGAGCACCTATCTCGATCCGAGCCTCAACCCGCCGGAAATCAGGCCGTGGGGCTCGAAGGCGCTGATCAACGCCTGCATGGACTATCGCTACTACAAGACGTTCTCCAAGCGCACCAAGCTCTCGAAGGCGGCCTACGACAACGTCGTGTCGCGCTGGCAGGAACTGGGATTGAGCGGCAGCCCGCCGGTGATCTCGGTGTTCGAGGACGAGAAGTTCATCCGATCGGCAGCCTCACGTCGAGGCTGCGTCGCTCAGAAGTGACTGCGATGTTGCAGCCGCGCCGATCCTCAATGAAGAATGAATCGGCGCGATTGCAGTCGCGCGAAATCTTTACCGGGCCGTTGATGGCGGTCTGTCATAACGCTGCATCGAGAATCGCGGCGCGTCGCTCACCGCGCGTCTCGGCCGCAACTCATTGCGCACGGAAACAGCCATCATGTCCAAAGGCCTCATGTCGTCCCGCCTCGCCCGCCTCGGGCTCTCCACGATCCTCTCGGGCTCGCTGCTGCTGACGCCGGTCGCCGGCGCGCAGGCCTGCACCTCCATGCTGCTGCCCGCGAAGGACGGCGGCTTCGTCTACGGCCGCACGCTCGAATTCGGGCTCGATCTGAAATCGCAGCTCATCGTCATTCCGCGCAAGCTCGCCTTCACCGGTACCGGCCCGCAGGGCCAGGTCGGGCAGGGCGGCATGACCTGGACGACGAAGTATGCGGCGACCGGCGCCAACGCGCTTGGCCTGCCGGTCATTCTCGACGGCTTCAACGAGAAGGGGCTCGCCGGCGGGCTGTTCAATTTCCCGGGCTTAGCCGAATTCCAGACCGTCCCGCCCGGCAAGGAGAAGCAATCGCTCGCCTCGTTCGAGCTGCTCACCTACATCCTCACCAATTTCGCCACCGTCGATGAGGTGAAGGCCGGCGTGCCGAAGATCATCGTCTCCGGCGTCAAGCTTCCGCAGTTCGGCAACATGGTGCCGCCCGCCCACTTTTCGATCCATGATGCCAGCGGCAAGAGCATCGTGATCGAATACACCGACGGCGGCACGCTGCATATCTACGATAACCCGACGCATGTGATGACGAACGCCCCGCCGTTCCCGTTCCACCTGCAGAACCTGTCGCAGTATCAGTACATCACCTCCGCGGTGCTGCCGCCGCATGAAGGTCGGCAACGTCGAGCTTGCGGCTTCGAGTTCCGGCGACGGAATGAACGGCCTGCCGGGCGGCTTCCTTGCTCCCGCGCGGTTCGTGCGCGCTTATTTCGCGCAGGCCAATGCCCCGAAGCTCAACACCTCGAGCGAGACGGTGGGGCTCGCGTTCCATCTGATGAACGGCTTCGACCTGCCGCCCGGCTCGATCGGCACCTCGGCCAAGGGCGGCGGCGAGGGCGGCGGAGTGGACGGTTTCGAGACCACCGAATGGATCTCGGTCTCCGATCTCAAGAACCTGCGCTACTACATCAAGACCTACGACAATGCCGACCTGCGGATGGTCGATCTCGGCAAGACCGACATGGATGCCAAGGCGATCAAGCTGATCAACCTCGATCAGAAGCAGGTCGTGAAAGACCTGACGCCATAGCGCGGCCGGCGATCAGTCTTGACTGGCGTCACTGCTCTTTTCCACGTCATGGCCGGGCATCGTCCCGGCCACCCCGTCTTGTCGTCATAGCCAAGAAAGACGTGGATGCCCGGCCCCCCGAGGCCGGGCATGACGATGTTGGAAACGCCGAGCGTCAGACGCTACTGCTTCGGCTTGATCCCCAGCGCCTTGACGATGTTCGCGACCTGGGCGCGCTGTGCGGCGATGGCGGCGGCGAACGCTTTCGCGCCGGCGGCCGCGGGATTTGCGCCGTGGCGGTGAGCTTCGCCTCGATCTCCTTGTCGTTGGAGACCGCGACGATATCGGCGCCGATGCGCTCGCGCAGTTCGGGCGTCGTCGCCTTGGTGCCGAACAGGCCGAGAAGGCCTTCCATCTCCAGCGCCGGGAAACCCTGTTCGACGCCGGTCGGAACGTCCGGCAGGCTCGGCGCGCGCGTCTTGCCGAGTTGCGCCAGGACCTTGACCCGGCCGGCTTCCCGCTGCGGCCGCTGGATGGCGTAGGACGACGTGTAGACTTGCAGGCGGTCCTCGGACAGATCGTTCACCGCCTGCACGATGTCGCGGTACGGCACCTTGGTGAAGGTCAGCCCGGCGCGGTTGGCAAAATAGTCGAACGCAAGCTCGGTGATGCCCGGAACGGCGGCGGCATTGAACTTGCCGTCCGCCGCGCGCGCGCGCTCGACGAAGTCGGCGAGGTCCTTGACGTTCATCGATGCCGGAACCGCGAGCGACAGGATGTGTTGCCGAGAAACTCGCGATCGGCAGCAGCTCGTCGATGTTGTAGGGCAGCTTCTGATAGAGGTGCGGATGGACGATGAAGCTTCCGCTCGGCCCCCAGTAGAAGGTGTGATCGTCATTGGCGGACAGCACCGCCTGGATCGCGATGATGCTGTCGCCGCCGGGCCGGTTCTCGATCACGACCGGCTTGCCCCAGCGCGCCGACAGCTTCTCCTGGATCAGTCGCGCGCCGATATCGGCGCCGGCGCCGGGGCCGAACGGTACGATCAACTTGACCGCGCGCTGCGGCCACGCCTGCGTCGTGGTCTGCGCCGGTTGCGCCTGCAATGGCGTCGCGAGCGCAACGCAAACTCCCAGAAGTCCGATCAGCGCGGCAAGCGCGCGCAGCCTTGTCATGTCCATGGCATCCTCTCGACCCGGTGAAGCCGAAACGGCGCCACCAGCACAACTGTGCTAGTGTGGCGGTTCAGAAGTCCGCATCATTCTGCCCGATGACTCGAATTCTGCACACACTAGATCAAGTGCTAGTGTCCTCAATTCCAGTTCGCGGGCCGGAGAATGTCACTTCGGAATCGGGACTAGCGCGCGGGCTTGGGGGCTGTCTCGTGGATGGCTGCGATCTTGTCGCGCTGCTCCGCGATCGCGGCTGCGAACTCCTCCGGCGTCCCGGTGCGCGGGGCGGTCCCGACGCCGACGATCCGGGCGCGGAATGCCGGATCGGCGCTGATCGCGCCGCATGTCGTTGACGATGCGCTGCTTGATCTCCGGCGGCATGTCGCGCCAGCCGTAGATGCCGGAGGTTCCTTCGAAGGTCAGGTCCGGGTAGCCCGCCTCGCGCGCGGTCGGCACGTCGGGCGCCTGGGGCGAACGGTCGCGGTTGGTGACGAACAGAAGCTTGGCGGTGCCGGCGCGATGATGCGGCACCAGGGTCGGCACGCCGGTGCCGGCGACATGCAGGCGGCCCTGGTTGAGATCCTGATAGGCGGGCGCAAAGTCACGGTAGGCGACCTGCACCATCTTGATGCCGGCGTGCTTCTGCAGCGCGAGCAGCACGTAGTAGGGCAGGCCCGGAGTCGCCGCCCAGTTCAGTTCGCCCGGCTGCGCCTTGGCGGTTTGCACGAACTCGGCGAGCGAATTCACTTTCAACACCGCGGTCGCCGCGACGCCGAGATAATTGTCGATCACCGGCACGATCGGAATGAGTTCCTTCGGATCGTACGGCAGCTTGTCGTGCAGCAGGTGATTGAAGGTGACGATGCCGGCGAACGAGAACAGGAACGTGTGATTGTCGCGGGCCGACAGGAAGGCGGTCACCGCCGGAATGCCGTCGGCGCCCTGGCGGTTTTCCACCACCACCGGCTGGCCCCAGCGCTCCGCAAGCCGCTCGGCCGCGAGCCGCGCCGAAAGGTCCATGCCGCTGCCGGGCGGCAGCGGCACGATGAAGCGGACCGTCTTCTGCGGCCAGGCCGCGGGCGCTGTCTGCGCCAGCGCGGCTGCAGCGGCGCCGCCGCGAGCAGGACGCCTGCCAGCAGCGACAGAGCTCGATCGCGTGATCCGGGCCATCACAATCTTCACCTGAGTGCTGACAACCTTACGTCCACAAGAAGCGAACCGAGACGCTGCCGATCGGATCGGCCGCAAACGTCGCACTGTCTTCGCCCGGCTCGACCGTCAGCGGGGGCACGACCGAGCCGGTAATGATGAATTCACCCGCGCGCAGACGCTCGCCGAACGCCGCCAGCAGGTTGGCGACGTGCGTCACGATCGCGACCCATTCGCCGGTGTTGGCCTGCGGATCGGTCGTGCGCGCGGTCTCGACGCCGTTGCGAATGACACGGCAAGTCAGGCCATCCGACGCACTTCCCGCCCGTGGCCGGCCCGGGAGCGCCGAGCACGACGTGCCGCTGATAGATGTTGTGGCCGAGGATGCGCGCGGGGTCTTCGGGAGGTTCGTTGAAATCGACGACCTCGATGGCGGGCGCGATGCCGGCGATCGCGGCGCGCGCGGTTTCGCGGTCGGCGCCGGCAGGCACATCGCGGCCGATGAACACGGCGATCTCCGGCTCGATCACCGGCTTCGACCAGCCGGCGAACGATACGCTGCCGCCGGACGGCACGTGGGCGTTCTGGGTGAGGAAGCCGAGCAGCGGGCCGTCGATCTTCAGGCGTTCCAACATCGCAGGCGCGCCGAAACCGACCTTCCAGCCGATCAGCCGGTCGCCCGCCGCCAAACGCTGGCGGCGCATCTCGGCTTGCGCCTGCATCCCGCGCACGATGCGCGGATCCTCCCACATGCTCATGCGCATCTATTCCTTGTGCGTGCTCGGATCGACCTCGTAGCCGGAGTCCTCGATCGAGCCCGCGCCCATCCAGCCCCACACCAGCACGACGTCGTCCTTCGAGGTGTTGTTGAAACCGTGCCAGCAGCCGCGCGGCGAGTACACCACGTCGCCCTGGACCGAGGGCTCGAGCCCTTTCTCCGAGATGATGTGGCCCTGGCCTTTCAGCACGATGAAGAACTCGTCGCAGTTGCGATGCAGGTGACGCTCGTGGCTGGCGCCCGGCTTGAGCACGGTCCAGCCGACGACATGGTTCGCGCCGGCCGATTTCTTGTCGATCAGGAACTGCACCTGCATGTCGATCCAGCCGTCCTCGCGCTTGAGGCCGTCGACCTTCGGCACATCGCGAATGTTGGTGCGATACATCATGCCTCCGAGCGCGCCTGGTGATGCCGGTCGTCGCCTTGACGGCCTTGGCCAGCGCGGCGCCGATCTTCTCTGCCTTCGATGTCACGTTTGACCTCCCAGACGGCGATAGACTTCATGTGCGGTGACGAAATCGCGGTGGTCGATCCCGAGCCCGCGGCAGGCGTTCATCATTTCGTTCGCCGCGGCGGCGAGCGGCACCGGGCTGCCGAGCTTGCGGCCGAGGTCGAGCGCCAGCAGCATGTCCTTCTGCTGCAAGCGTCACGTCGGCGAGCGGCACATCCGGCATCTTGCCTTCCAGAATGAACGGGCCGCGATAGCCGAGCACCGGCGAAGCCGCGACGCTCTTGAGCACCGCATCGACCGCGACATCGCGAGCGACGCCGCCTTTCTCGGCGAGCGCGATCGCCTCGCCGAACGCGATCACCTCGACCATCAGCAGCAGGTTGACGGCGATCTTCATCTGCACCGCGAGCCCGCTGGTCGCCGATATACGTCACCTTCGGGCCGATGGCGCGCAGCACCGGTTCGGCGCGCTCGAACGCCGCCCGCTCGCCGCCGACCATCAGCGAGGCACTGCCCTGCGCGAGCGTGACCGGACTGCCGGAGATCGGTGCGTCGAGCATCGCAAATCCCTTCGCGGCGAACTCCGCCGAGATGCGCGCGGCTGGCGTCGGGAGCGATCGTGCTCATGTCGATATAGATGGCGTCCGGCTTGAGGCCGGCGATGATCCCGTCTTTGCCGAGCGCGACCGACATTCACCGCGGGCGCGTCGGTCACGATGGAAAAGACGATATCGGCGTCGGCCGCCGCCGCGCGCGGCGTGTCGGCGAAGCGCATTCCTGACTGGATCAGCGCCTGGGCTTTGTCCCGGCTCCGGTTGAAGCCCGTCACGGTGTGACCGGCGGCCATCAACCGGGGCACGATGCCGACGCCCATGGCGCCGAGCCCGACGAAACCGATCTTCATTCTTCCTCCTCGTGCTGGCAATTCGTTGTCCGGGACGCCGCGCGGCCGATCGCGGGCGAAAGCTAGCTCGCGCGCATGATGGCGGTGAATGTTCAGGAACGCTAGTGTGGCGGTTCAGAGGTCCGCATCGTTCTTGCGGCGAGTTCAGCATGCGGACTTCTGAACCAAAGCCACACTAGGTCAATGAGTGGCTAGTGTCCTTCGATTCCGAAGTTCGCAATGGGATTGCCGCAGAATGATGCGAACTTCGGAATCGGGACACTAGTGGAGTGGATTTGACATTCGCTGCCCACAGCGCCGCAGGCTCGCGAGCGAATGTCGCGGGCAATGGCGTGCGCGGTCGGTCTATTCGACCGCGATCTTTACTTGGTCGCCGGGCTTCAGCCGCTGGCCGGGCGCCAGGCCGTTGATGATGCGGAACCGCTCGACCTGACGGTCGGAGATCGCCATACGGCTGGCGAGCCGCTCGACCGTGTCGTTCGGGCCCGCCGTGACGACCTTGAGACGCAGCGGCTTGGTGGCCTGGCTTTCCGCCACCGTCATTCGCCGGAAGGTCGAGACCGACTCGCGAAAGACCCGATCGAGGTCCGCCGTCAGGCGCTTGCTGGCGTAGATGAAGCGATAGACTTCGCTGCCGAATCGCACGGCGTACAGCCGGAACGACCATTGATCGCCCTTGGCGCTCGCAGTCGCCATCGGGAAGCCATTGATGGTCAACTCATCGACGCTCTTGGGATCGATGTTCTCGATCCAGCCGGACGTCAGATATTCACTGAGCTTCATCTCGGCCGGCACCGAGACGACGTCGAACCGCAACGCCTGACCACCGCCTTCCTTGACGCCGAGCACGGCCTGCGCGGTGTTGTCGAGGACGAATCCTTCGGGCGCCAGAAAGGTGAATCCGAGCTTGGCGTGCAGGAAGCGGCGGCCGCGCACATAACCTTCGCTCGGATCCTCGCCGTAGATCATGCCCTCGATGCCCTCGAGGTAGGCGGCGCGGTCGCGCTCGCCGCCACCCGGCAGGTTGAACTGACGGGCGTTGGTTTCCGCATTCTTGATGCGTTCCGGCGTTGCCGGATGGGACGAGAGGAAATCCGGCGAGCGCGGATCGATGCGGGTCTGTCCCGGGTTGGCCCGCAGCTCGGCGTTGCGTCCCATCGAGGCGAGAAACCGCGTGGCGCCGTGCGGATCGAATCCGGCGCGAGCCGCGATGCCGACGCCGATGCCGTCGGCTTCGAATTCCTGCGCGCGCGAGAAGCTCGCCAGCCTGATCTTCGATTTCGCCAGCGCCAGCGCGCCGGTTTCCGGATCGCTCAGCACGTCGTTGACGACGCGATCGACCAGCGCCGCCTGCTTGACCTGGTCCTCGCGCATCGCGGCATGCTGGGCGATGACATGCGACATCTCGTGCGCCAGCACGGAAGCGATCTCGGACGTGTCGTTGGCGAGCGCGATCAGCCCGCGCGTGACGTAGAGCTGCCCGCCCGGCAGCGCGAACGCGTTCACCGAGGGCGAATTGAGGATGATGATGTCGTAGCTCATATCCGGCCGCTCGGAGGAGGCGACCAGCTTGGCGACGGTCTGGTTGAGCAGCGCTTCGAGGCGCGGATCCTTGTACATGCCGTTGTAGGCCGCCAGGATGCGCTGGTGCTCGCGTTCGGACGCCGCCGGCATTTCCCGCTTGGCTTGCGGCGTCGGACCGGTCGAACTGATCGACGGCGGTTGGGGCAGGGGCCCGAGCAGCACGGAACTGCAGCCTGCCAACAGCAGCCCCGCGATCACGAGGGCCGCGAATGCTGACTTACGCGTGAAACCAGGACCCTGCGGTCGAATCGATGTGCCGTTGACGGCCATTCGTAGATCGTCAATTCCGCTCGAGTATCTCGATCTGTTCCGGGCCGGAGGCCTCGATCCGCGGCCCATTGCGCTCCTCAACCCATCCACGCACCCGAACATGGCGGTTTTCCAGCCTGTTCGGCGCGACGCCCGCTGCGGCAAAGATGCGCTCATGCCGTTTCAAGATCGTAACTGTCAGCGCCTGCGACCCCCGCCGCCCGAAATTTATATATATAGTGCCCCCGCTCTCGCGGACCGACAACACCTTGCCCTCTGCTAGCGTAAAGCGGCCGCGGCCGTCCAAAAGCAGCGTCCCGCTGTCCGCCTGGACGACGGAATAGTACGGTTCGCCCCAGAGGCCAAGCTTCGCGTCGCGGGCGGCGCGTTCGTGCGCCAGTAGCTCGCCCGCGCAGGCCCGGTCGCCCAACTGGGCGGCAACCCTGGCATAACCTGCGGCCAGCATCTCGTGCCCGGCCGATCGGCTGGATGATGCCCCGGCAAAATACGCGAAAGCCAGCAGGCGGCCGTATCGGTCGGTCAGCCCCGGCACCCGTTGGCGCAGTTCAACCTGTTGGTTGACCAGCAGCCTTGCGAGCGCCGACCGTGCGGAGTGCGCAGGCTCGGTCGGCGGCTGGTCGGACTGTCCGGCGGCGGGCATGTGCGGGACCTCAAGGCCGTCGAGGCGAACTTCGCGTTCGTCCTCGAGTACGATGGTCCTCCCATCCGGGACGGCTCGCACCAGGCCCCCGCCCACCGGCTCAAACCGGCAGCGGCCGAGGGGCGCGGTTTGTGCGTGGACCTCGCCAATCGCCGCAACAATCGCCGCGCCAACTCCGCACAGAACGAATCCGCACCGAATGAGAAGCCCCCGACCGCTCATTCAGTCAGGGGAGTGCCGGATTGGGGCGCAACTGCGGCGGGTCAAGTCGAAAAGCACCCGAGTGTCCGCGCCCGAAGGCCCATGCGTCGCCCATGCCGCCAGTGTAGGCTGCGACACAAATAAAGCAGGGAGGAAATCATGCCGAACATCCGGTCGCTGGCGTCGTTGCTGCTCGTCTGTGGGGCGGCGTTCGGCACTCCGCTCGTCTCCGCGCAGGCCCAGACTATCGTGGACGAATGGACGGCGGCAAAGCTGCCGGCGCCGCCGCAACTCAAGCCGGTCAAGCTGGACGGCAAGGAGACCGCCTTGCTGGTGATGGATTTCACCACCCAGACCTGCACGCCGCAGCGCCGGCCGCGTTGCGCAAATTCGGTGCCGAAAGTGCGCAAGCTGATCGACGATGCCCGCGCCAAGGGCGTGTTCGTGATCTACAGCGTCGCGGTCCCCAACTCGACTGCGGCGGACATCCTCAAGGAGGTGGTCCCGGCCGCCGGCGATCCGGTGCTCCCGCCGCTTGGACCGGACAAGTTCATCAACAGCGACCTCGAGAAAACCCTGAAGGACAAGGGCATCAAGACCGTGATCGCGATCGGCACGCAGGCCCAGACGTCGGTCCTGCACACGGCGGGGGCAGCTGCGCTGCGCGGCTTCAAGGTCGTCGTGCCAGTCGACGGCATGTCGGCGGACGATCTGTTTCCGGAACTTTACACCGCCTGGCATTTGTCAACTGCCGCGCGGATCAGCAACCAGGTGACGCTGAGCAAGATGGACTCGGTGGAGTTTCAATAGCGAGCGCGGATCGGCGGATGTCGATCAGAGCGTCGGCTGGCCGAACAAGATCACCATGACGCCGTTGCCCTTGCAGTTTGAGATGCGGCGGCGTGCCGGCTGATTATAGCCGCTGCTGGAAATTCTTTTTCAACGTCGGCAGGTATATTGTTAGAATATCAAGACGGTCCCGTAGCTCAGCCGGATAGAGCAGCGGTTTCCTAAACCGAAGGTCGGAGGTTCGAGTCCTCTCGGGACCGCCAATGCAGGATCTGCCGTTGTTGTATCTGACTTGGCTCGAAAGGTTTGCCACTTTCGGCCACCGGGTTTGCCACTTCGTTGTTCTCGTCCGCCCTTCAGCTGTGCCATGCCGCTGTCCGCGAGCGTAACTTGCGGTCCGCTTCGTCGGTGTAGCGCTGAACCTCGCTCAGCGTGCGATGGCCAGAGATCGCCATCAACTCGTGCGTGGTCGCTGCCGTCTCGGCGAGCCGCCGCATGCCGCCTTTCTTGAGACCATGCAACCGGCATTGCGCGGCAAGCCTGCCTCGGCTACCCATTTGGCAAAATCATTGCCCAGCCCATTTCTGACCGGGGTTTGCCGTAAGCGGTGACGATGTAGGTCAGATGCGCTTTCGGCATCGCCTCGCACGCGGCCTGCAATTCGGGGTACATCGGGATATCGACATCGCCTCCCGTGGGTGCGCTCGAGCAAATTGATGCGTCCCTTGTTGACATGCTGCGGGCCGAGCAGGACGACTTCGCCGCTCCGGGATGTCGTCTCCAAGCGCGAACTCCATCACAAGCGCTGCTGAGTGCCGAGGGGCCAATGCTTGCGATACTGCGCGATCTCGTCGTCGGTCCAAGTGTGATGGCCCCGGCTCTTCGGAAGGCTGAACACGCGCGATGCCGGTGACAGGATTGTCCTTCCGCATGAGCGGCACCGCTGCCTCCAGCAACCCTGAAATGGCCATAAGCCAGTGACGCCGGGCCGTCAGCTTCCCGATCTTCGTCATCATGCTGGCGATGTGGTCGCGCTGGAGCATCGCGACGCGCTTGTTGCCGTGCTCGACACGGAACCCTCTCGATAATCCGCTTCCGGGTCTTTTGTGTATCCGGCGTTAGTCGATTCCATGCCTCCGTCTGGTAGTAATGAACGGCCAGCGCGTTGATTGTGCCGGGGTGCGTATTCTTCGCGCCGATTGAGGAACCGTCCGGCGCTTTCCCCATCGCAAGCGCATGGGCGTCCATGAACTCGGGCGACCTACGGTAGACCGGGGAGGGGTAGTGCGCTGGAAACCGGCTCGCCGGAAATAGAACCGAGGCTTTCCATGCCGGTCGATGAAGCCGTGTACGTACTTCGGCGACCGAGGGGTTGGCGCTGTCCCATTCGTTCGGCTCCTTGCCGGGTGCCATATCGTGCGATGCCGGTGGCGCAATCACAACCTCGATCACACCGTCCGAAGCGACTTTCACTGCCGAAATCTCCAGTCCCTCGGCCTTTACAGCCGCAATAGCCCGGCGAACGTCAGCTTGGCGAAAGTCGGGAGGGGGCCCGGCTCATGCCCGCCCCCTGTCGCCGTCACGATGGACGGACGGGGGCGCGGCAGATTTACCGGCGCGATCAGGCGCGGCGACCCTGTGGGAGTAACCAGCCGCCGCCCTCAGGGCGTCGGCCGTCATGGATGAAGTCTTCACGGCGATATCCGTCCGCTAAGATCATCCTCATCTCCCGACTGAGGTGTTGATGCGCTCGCACGTAATTCTTAGCCGGGAAGCTGTCAACGAGCGCGACGACTGTCTGAAAGCTTTCTGACATCCACAATGCATTGTGGATGGATTGTGGGTTTGTGGTGCAGTCAGCGAGTAAGTCGTCGCGATGATTATGGAGCCGCCCATAATTTGTGGGTGCTGGTTTCTCAATTGAACCCCGCAGGAAAATCCGACGCCTTCGTTTCGTCAAAGTTGGACGACGGCGCGCCTCAAGTCTTTGAATGCGCTTGCGACGCCATCGTGACTTTGACTAAAAGCAAGAGCCCGGCGTGTTGAGCGCCGGGCTCTTTAATCGTTCCCCACGTCCATCAAAAACGGGAGAGAAAGCAATGCTTCGTAATGAGAAATCTAGACGATCGATTTCCACGGGCACAAGCCCGACAACACCAGCACGCTGTCGGTTGCCAGCGACACGACTGATACCGGCACGCTGACCGCGACCGGCGGCCCGGCCGAAGTCGGCACCACGGACGCGTCGGCCTGGATGCTCACCGCTCCACGGCATCCGCCCAAACTCAAGCTGATGGAGCCCGAGGAAGCCCGCCGCATCCGCCTCCGGGCAACAAAATTAAACGGCGCTTGGCACGCTGCAATTGAGGACGC
Organism: uncultured Alphaproteobacteria bacterium; assembly: GCA_963807865.1. GTDB lineage: Bacteria > Pseudomonadota > Alphaproteobacteria > Rhizobiales > Xanthobacteraceae > VAZQ01. The sequence goes on from CAWEDK010000020.1 coordinate 380,329, forward strand.
GATCACCAAGGGGGCACTGCCGCCCAATGCCGGCCGCGTGGCCCGCGCGCAGACACAATTTCCCACCTCCAACTGGGGCTATGTTTTTGCCGGGCAGGACAGGATCGCCAAGAAGCTCGGGCTCGGCGTAAGGACTGTCGAGCGCTTGACGGCCATGATGCGCAGTGAGCGCCTGCTAGCCCGCAGGCTGGGCGGCGACAAAAACACCGCGCTCTGGGTTCCTTGCATCGACGGCAAGCCGGTCTTTCCAGAGGCTGCCTGCCTCCTCCCGCTGGACACAAACCGGACCTTCGGTGCTGGCCGCAAGCACGATTTCGTACCCGCCAAAAGTGTCGTTTCGTACCCGTCAAAAATGGCGGACAAACTTATAGCAGTTAGCCTATCTGAGTATCCCGATAGTAGTTCGCTAACGCTCACTACTATCGGTGCTCCGCTGGCGCGTCGCACCCATCGGGACTCTCTCAATAAGATGCCCTGCCAACCAATACTTTCGGCAGCGCAAAATAAATCGGTTGAGGCGGTCGATGACGTTGCCGATGCACGCGACGAAGTCGCTGCTGGGATCGCGCGGTCTTCGAAGGTGGCGGCAGCGCGGCAGCCGTCGTCTCCCGCGCGGCTGCCCGATATTCGTGAGGTCCCGGAACCGGGCGTCGTCGTCTTTGCCCGCATGCAGGGCGCGACGATCGTGAGGGGCGTGCGGCCAGATGGCGAACCGGCCTGGAAGGCAGGGTACTACTGGTATGACCGGCACAGCAGCAGGGTCACCGACGCAGACTCCGATAACCAGCGAAGGTGAGGCCGCGTGCTGAGTTCGCAAATGTACTGTATAAATCCAAGCCAAGTTGGAGGATGTGCCTATGTGTGAACGCTGCCGATTAAGCCTTTGCGGTACCGTGCCGATCGATGGCGTCACGACGATGCTGTTGGACGCCAGGACCCGCGACCAGTTGCCACTGCAACTGCCGCACTTTACGGACCATTACGCGGCGAAATTCGATGCTTATGCCGCGAACGGCACGATCAGCCGGCGGCGGGGAGTCATCCGGCCGAGGATTTCGCACTTCTGGTCGCTGGCCCCCCATCCGTTGCACGGTTGATGGGTGTGCGGATGAGAACGCTCGCTGACCTCGGAATCAAAATCGACGAAAGCAAGGCGGGCAATCAGTACACTACCTGCCCGCAGTGCTCTCACCTCCGGAGAGAAACGGCATCTGAGGTGCTTGGCGGTGAAGCGCGACGATCGTGGCTGGCTTTTCCATTGTGCCCACTGCGACTGGGGCGGCGGGGTCCTCAGCGACCCTGAGGCTGTCGGAAGCGATCGGAAGCCGGTTTCGCGCCCGGTTGGCGACTTCGGCGCAGCCGCACGCCGCCAGCGGTATGGGCTAGTCAGATGACTGACGGTTACGACGATCTCGACAACGCCGGCACCTGCCCACGCTGCCGGCCGAGGCGGCCGGCGCTGGATATTGGGTTACGCGAGTTTCTCGCATCTCGACTGAACGCCTAAGAGCCGATCCAAGAAGTTGCGATTCATAAGCAAGGGCTTGGTTTGGTCAAGCGTCTGAGCATGATACGGATCATGGCGAGGCGGACGAAGGCGGCGACGGTTCGGGCGTGGCGCTCGAAGTCGCGCACCAGCCGGCGATTGCGGCTGATCCAGGCGAAGGTGCGCTCGACGATCCATCGCTTGGGCAATACGACGAAGCGGTGCGCGTCGCTGCGCTTGACGATCTCGATACTCCAGCACCCGGTATCGGCGACGACCTTCGCCATCTTCGGCCCCTGATACCCTGCATCGGCGAAGATGCGTTCGATGAAGGGAAACAGACGGCGCGCCGTCCGCAACACTTGGCGAGCACCATCGCGATCCTGCACGTCGGCGGGGTGGACGACCACGCTCAGCAGAAGGCCGAGCGTATCGACGAGGATGTGGCGCTTGCGTCCCTTGACCTTCTTGCCCGCATCGAAGCCCTGCGGATCGAGCGCAGAGCCCCTTTTTGAGCCGCCTTGGCGCTCTGGCTGTCGATGATCGCCGCCGTCGGGCTGGCTTCGCGTCCGGCCTGCTCGCGCGCCGCGACGTAGAGCGCGTCATGGATGCGCTCCAGCGTGCCGTCCCAGTCCCACAGCATGAAGTAATAGTGCGCCGTGCTCTTCGGCGGCAGATCCTTCGGCAGCGCCTGCCACTGGCAGCCCGTCGACAGCACGTAGAAGATCGCGTTCAGAACCTCGCGCACATTCACGTCACGCGGCCGGCCGCCGCGCTTGGCCGGCGGAATCATCGGCTCCACCAGCGCCCACTCGCATCCGTCAGATCGCTCGGATAACGAAGGCCATGCCGCTCGCGGCACGACGATGCTCGGGCTTCCACATCGGGCGCTCCTATGCGAATCACGCGCCCATCACGGAATCACAACCGATTCATCCGACTCAACATCTTCTTGGATCGGCTCTAACGCGCCAGCTTGACGATCTGCTACCCGAAGACGCTTCCCGCTTGGTCTATATGAATACCATCGTGCAGCGCTGGCGCACCCGATGAGTTCCGCCCTGCCGCCCCACAATCATTGTGGGTGGATATGGATTGTGGCGCAGTAAAGATGTGCAGGGAGAAGTCGGTGCCGGCCATTATGAGTCTCGCCGCACCACTTGCGCCGCCATCAACGTCGGCCATATGAGCGAGCATCAGCCGAACCGTCGTGGAAGTGATGGCTCGGTGGAAGTGCAAGACCGGCGTCCAAGTCGAATAGTGATGGTCTGCACGTGCTCTTTGACATCGTTAATTCCGGCGGCGCTGTCGTCACGGGTATGCTCGAAGACGAAGCAGGCCCGCAAAAGGATCGGCACCAATGACTCGACTTATCCTCACAAAGGAAGAGCTACTCAAGGAAGTTGAGGGCCTGCCCGATGAGATGAAGGTCGCTGTAGAACCGGACATCGAGATCACGGCGAGTACGGTCGGTGAGTTGCGAAGTATCCCGAGTTGCCCAGTCGGACTGGTGGTGACAGTACCTCGGGAGTGGTATCCGGAAAGCGAAGTGCTGATCAGCCGATCTCAAGGTGGCATGCCGATTGAACCAAAGCGTGTTCGTGTCCGAAAAGGATGAACCCGCAAGCTCGGCGCGCGATGACTTTTAAGCGCTAACTGCCGAGACTGGTCACAAATTCCCGAATCTCGTTTAGATATCCCGGCCATGTCGGAAGAGCGGGCATGGGCCGAAGTCGAGAAGTTGTTGCAGGCGCGCAAGCATCCCACGCGCTGCCGAAACTATGACCAGCTTCTTGAACTGGCCAAGCGTGAGTTCGGCCTGGGGCCGGGCGTCGCCACCTTCCAGCAAGTGCGCAAGATCGTGGTGGAGGGTGGCAAGGAGCCGCCGCCTCGACTATGCCGGGTATGCCGCCAGCCGGTTCAGCCCGCTGCCACGGGCAAGTATCCGAAACGCTGCCACGGCTGCATCGCCAAGGCGACCGAGCAGCAGGCCGAGGCGTGAGCAGGCCGCGATGACTGCCGACGCCTATGAGGAGATTGCCGCACGGATTGCCAAACAGCGCGCCGCGATCTACGTCATCACCGACGATCACGGTTTCGTCAAAGTCGGTTACTCGGCCGATCCGCAGGAGCGGCTGTATGACCTTTCGAGCGCATCACCGCGTCCGCTGCGGCTGGTAGAAGCGTTTCCGGTCAATCCTGACGACGCTCGCGAAATCGAGCAGGCAATTCACCGTATGCCCGACTTCAAGCGCCGCCACACTCGCGGCGAGTGGTTCCGAATGAACCCCGAACGTGCCGCTTGGCTAGTCGCGGACAAGCTGGCGCAAATGGCGCGGCATGATGCATCGCCACCAGCCGCCGACAAAGGGCGGGCTGCCATAGTTGGGCGACGTGATTTGATCTGGACGGGACATGCGCTGCATTTCCGTCGCGCGCCAGTCGCCACCATCGAGCGCGATGCGACGTTTCCAAACATGTGGCGCGTCATACTGCCCGATGGCCGTTCTAGCGACATGGCAAATCTTGATCGCGCCAAAGAGGCGGCCATATGTTTGGCCCTTGCCGATTTAGACACGCAAGAAACGGTGCCAGAGGCACCGCCCATTGCGCCAATGAGTGAGGCCGCTACCCACCCCCTAAAGCGGGCTTTTTCCGCCTAGGAGTCCGCCAGCACTTTACCCCCTATCGGGAGGGACTTCCCGGCCGGAAACGTGACACCCCTTTCGGGATAATGATGGGTCCTTTCAGTGGAACCCCTTTTCCGACAAAGCATGACACCCCTTTCCCATAATGGGTGTGGATGTTGGAGAGGTGCAGGAACAGCAACCGCGCCCCCTCGCTCCCCCGAGCGGCCTCCCGGTAGATACTCCGAGACACCCAATCGGCCCACAACCGGGACCCGAGAGTCAGTCCTTCCAGAAGCCCTTGAACCGATCTGGCGCTAGCGCGGTGTAGCGGACAGTCGAGGCGATGGAGCGATGGCCGAGGTAGTGTTGGATCGCCCGCGTGTCTTGCCCGTCGTTGGCGAGCTTGTAGCCGCAGGAATGGCGCAGCATGTGGCTGTGCACGAGGAAGCCGAAGCCTGCCGCTTCCCCGGCCCGCGCCACCATGCGCTGGTAGCCTGCCACGCTGAGCGGTGCGCCGCGCTCCGACACGAACACGTAGGGGCTGCGCAAGCTTGCGACTCGCGTCGAGCGCCGCAGCGCCCGCATCTCCTTGCCGCCAATCGGATGGACGCTCGGCTGGCCGCCCTTGGCGCGACGGATGTGCACCTTGCCGGTTGTCAGGTCGAAGTCATCCCAGCGTAGCTCTACAAGCTCGCTGGCGCGCAAGCCGTGCCGATAGGCCAGCAGGATCGCGGTCGAGTCCCGATGCCCCCAGCGGTTGTCCGCCGCAGCCTCGATCAGCGCCTCGATCTCTTTCTCGGTCAGATACTCGCGCGGGCGAACGGGCCGCTTCACTGTTACATTTACTGCCGTTGGAGCCGCTTCGACCGATGCCATATTGGCCATGAAAATCCTCGCTCAGCAAAGTAGACTGTTACAATATCATGATAGAAGTGTAACAGTCAACCGAGCGCCATCGAAGTGACGAGTTTCAATGCGATGAGTTCAGTAACTCGGCTCGCAACAAGCTCTCGGCACTGGGCGATGACGGAAATCACCGTATGGCGGACAATCGACGTGGTGGCCTTCGGCCGCCGCCTGCGCAGTTCCTATACCGTAGAGGGCGAGACGGTCCGCGTAAGGACTAAGCTCGGTGAGAGCACGGCGCAGCTACGGGACAAAAGCCCCGAGAGTATGGCGAGATACGCGCTCATCGCGATCGGCCAAAAAGGCAAGGCGTGATGGTGAGCGAGGGGGATACGGGCGGCGCTCGGCAGAAGACGGCCGGGCTGCAATGCCATTCACGGTGTAGGCGTCGGCACTGTACAGCGAATCGAGCGCGAGCTACGTGCATGAGTGATTTAGGGTACCCACCGTAAGACAATTCGTCTCACTCGGCGGGGATGTCCGCTTTACTCCGAAAGCGTCCCATTTGTTGCGCGGCAGCTAAATGACGCGAAGGGCCACTTTCAGACCTGAGCAAGTGCAACAATTTTGCTTTCGACTATTCGATCACCTCATCGGCGCGGGCGAGCAGCATGCGCCGCAGGGTCGGCGCCTCTAGGGCCAATTCTTTGTTGGAGAAAATGTCGAAGGACCGCCGAGTTGCCCCGAGCGGTCCTTCAAAGCCTGCAGCGGTTCCACATTAACGGGCGATTTCGGACCTCTGCACCGGGGGCCTATCTCCCGGCCGTATCCTACTCGGGAACCCCTGCTCATCGGCGCACCTCGCGCGTGGTTCGCCGAACCGACGTGATGGCCGAAGCCATCGCTGCAAGCGTCACCACCATGCGGCATCGACCCGGTGCAAGCAAGAGAACGCCAACTGCTGTCCTCGCTATTCGACTTATTCACAAGCTCAGCGCAACAGCGAGCATGCTGCACCGCGCAAGCCATGGGCTGGAGTTCGTTTGGTTTTCGTGAGCTTAAGGGTACGGCTTACGTGGTACAGGAAGCGGAATACCAGCGAGCTTTTTCGTCGGCGTGTGCGACGCCGTCTTTAAGGTCGTGCGGGATGATGTGCTTGTAGAGCCGGTCGGAATGCTGTCGGCTGAAGGATCGGCGCTTGCGACTACGTAACCGGTGACGTTGCGCGCCTTTTCCCACATATGGGCATATCCCTTCATCTTCAGGTGCACACCGTCGCGTTCGTGGAAGACGCCAGAGCACATCTCTTCGTCACGCATGCTGACATATCGCACCGACGTGTTCTCGAACCGGTTGCGCAGCATGACGTCGAGGTCGCGCGCGCGGGTATCCCACGACTGGCGCACACAGGGTGGTCCCAGCCAGATAAGCGTGATGTTCTTCTTCGCCATCGCCAGCACGATGTCGTCGATCGACTTTTCGAGGCGAGCGATGCTGCCGTTGGCGTCGTTCGTGCCGAGGACGAGGAAGACCGTCGACCCCGGCGGGGTCTGCGCGATCTGCTCCAACATCTTCTTGCCGCGGATATGGATGCTGATCTTGGAGAGGTTCTTGAGGTGACCGGCCTGCGCCACGCCGAGCCCGAGGCTGTCGCCTAGCACATAGGCGGCGGCATTCGCCTGCCCGCACACGCCTAAAATCCCCAGAGCGGCCAGCGCCCAGGCGATCGAACGCAATCCGATGGCCCCAATTTTCCCCATATATATGACCGCCGGCTAATGACGCCCTATTGTCGCATCAGTGTGGCTAGCGTGATTGATCTCCGGCGCTCGCCCCGCTGTGGGACTTCCGGCAAATAGCCCTCGGATTTGACGAGAAGGTTTTCCTCTACAACGCGTTCGTGCTCCTCGAGAGGGCTTTTGATCCGATAGATATGATCACCGCCTCGATCTGGCATCGCAGCAATAACCCTGTAACCGCCAGGTGCAGCGTGGCGAAGAACCATGTCTGGAATGACGGTCACCACTTGACCAACGTGGAATTGGTGCATCGCCCGCTCCCCCATTAACCCCGCTCAAGCGTCGGCAGGCACTGCGCCCAAAGGAAGGAAAAAACTAGATTATTTGCTGGCGTATCGGTCACATTTCAGGCCGATTTCTCGCCCCCCCAACACCCCTGATGACCTGCGCGGCGCCGGTTGCTCCCCTGCCGATACTGAACAAAACTCTCGCTTGTGCGCCGCAGCCTACGCCACGACGACCGATGATATGAACGGTTCTTTTGCGGGAAGCGATAACCCACCGCACGTCGGTCATTTCACCATGGATGGGCAGCAACACCAATGCCGTCACGGCCGCAGTCGTCGGCCCCTCCTCTTTGTATTTCGTGCACGCTGATGCAGGCTAAGCGTCGCTTCAGGAGGATCGGGCCATGCAAAAGAATACCACACGCATCAGAGTTTCTCATGTCGGTCGACTGCCGGCGCCCAAGGGTTTCGAGGACGTGCCGGCGCGGCTCGCCGAGGCCAAGGTGACCGACCGGGGCGAGATCGAACGGCAAGTAGTGCCGGCGATCGCGGAGACCGTAAAGAAGCAGGTCGACCTTGGCATCGACTGCATCAACGATGGCGAGTTCTTTACCTCACGCAGCGCCGCCCATTACGCCGCGCATTTCGCCGGCATTGAGGTGCGTACGCTTAAGCCCGGCGAGCCGGCGACCTCGCGCCACTCCACGCGCGAGCGCGATGAATTCCCCGAGTTCTACGGCGAGATGGATAAGCTCGGCACGCTGTTCTTCGTGCCGGGCGAAAAGCCGATGCCGCCGATGACCGAGCGCGTCGTGGCGCGCGGCCCGGTGAAATCCAAGGGACCCGAGGCGATCAACCGCGAGATCGACACGTTCAAGGCCGCCATCGCGCGCTCAGGCGCCAAGGTCGAGGAGGCTTTCATCGCACTGTTGGCACCTGGCTGGCTCGATCACTTCATCTGGAACGAGCACTATAAGAGCGATGAGGAATTTCTGTTCGCGCTCGCCGAGGCGATGCGCGTGGAATATCGCGCGGTGGTCGATGCTGGGTTCGTGCTGCAGATCGACGATCCCGGATTGCCCGACTGGTGGGACATGCTCAAGCCCGAGCCGACGGTCGAGGCCTATCGCAAGTTCGCCACGCTGCGCATCGACGCAGTCAATCACGCGCTCGCCGGAATCCCGGAGGACAAGGTGCGCTACCACCTGTGCTGGGGCAGCTGGCACGGCCCGCACACTCACGATCTGCCTCTCGAGCACATCGTCGATCTCATCCTGACCGTTAAGGCGAAGACTTATTCGTTCGAGGCCGGCAACGTTCGTCACGAGCACGAATGGCGCGTCTGGCAGTCAGCGAAGTTGCCTGCAGGCAAGATGCTGATGCCGGGCGTCGTCAGCCATGCCACCAACCTGGTCGAGCATCCGCAGCTCGTTGCCGACCGCATCCTGCGCTACGCCGCCATCGTAGGCCGCGAGAACGTGATCGCCGGCACCGATTGCGGGCTCGGTGGCCGCGTCCACCCCGATCTCGCCTGGGCGAAGCTCAAGGTCCTAGCCGAGGGCGCCGAGCTTGCGTCAACGAGCCTGTGGGGCAAGGGATGACGATATGGCCAGCATCTCCACCCGCTCCCCAATTGGGGCCCCAAGGGGGTGGGGGGCCGACAAACACCCGGACGATTGCAAAGTAGCGCGCCAGTATCAGCCGAGTCTACGGGGGCAGGCGCAGCGGCACGAACCTGTCGCGCCGGCCAATGCGGTAGCCCCGGAGCGCCGGGTTCACGTCGATCGGCCTTCATCAAGTCCTGCCAACCAGCGCAGCAATGATGCACCATGGCTGATAGCCAAAATGGTGACGTCCGCGGGAGGTTGGTTGGGTTCCGTATCGCCAGGCTGGTGGCGATAGTCACGAGACGCATCGATCCACGCCTTGAAACAGACCAGCATCGTTTGCGCGGTCCTTTGCGCGGTCGCGTCACCTCGGTATGCGCGCTCGATGACGGGCGACAGGCAGCGTTCGATTTCATCGGCGGTCAATCGGACGTACGGGAACATCAGTCCGAACAACGTTTCCACCGCCGACAACGTCGCTCGCCATGACTGTCTGTAATTCGAGGGGGCGCTGTTGAGATTTCTCTGCGCGCTTTCAACCCAGTCGCGGACGGTCTGGTAGCGTGGCGCCTGAAGTCCGGCGAGCGTGGACCCGATGTTGTTTTGAAACTCTCGATCGACCCTGGGGTGCACGCCGCCAGCGTTATCTATCTCGTAGACGAGGTACTCCTCTGCGAAGATTTGCCTCACGACGTCACGCCACCAGTTAGCGATCCCTTCACCGACGCGCCAGAAGAGATAGCGATAGACGACGGTGACAATGTCGAGAAACTCCTCGGGACGACACTCTCGAATAAACCGCTGCCAGTCCGACGAAAGTCTGCCGTCACCGGGCACCGAAACGCCGAGTTGGCGGTCGAGGTGGGCGGCAAGCTGTTCAGCATTATTGCGCAAGACGGCCTCGCCGAATAATGCGCCGACGCGATGCCGCGCTCTAGCGCTGTCCTGCGCCAGACCTTGCGGCCGCATGTACAATTCGCTAAATCGCTCCCCTGGCATATGGCTCAAATCCTCGACAGTGTATCTGGAGCGGTGCGCGTGATCGAATAAGAGCTGACATTCAAACATAGCCTCTTCGTGAAGTCGTGTGGGTGATTTTTGATCTGTTTTCAAACGGCGGGCGGCGCGTCCGATCGACATGAAGACAACGGCACACGTGTCGACAACGTCGCGCTCGCACACAAGCAGCTCGGCGTGACCGCGCCGGAGATCGCGAACGCTGCGGCGGTGCGGATGCACGCTGGTCGTTGTCGCCAACGATCAAGAGGGCGGCGGTGTCAGGCACCGCCTTCATGAGCGACTGCATCAGCATGACATCGACCATCGAAGTTTCGTCGATCACCAGCAGGTCGCAATCGAGCGGATTACCCTCGCCGCGCTTGAAGCCACCCCCTTTGGGATCAACCTCGAGCAGCCGGTGGATGGTCTTAGCCTCGAAGCCGGTCGCTTCGGTCATCCGTTTCGCGGCGCGACCCGTAGGTGCGCACAGCAGGATGTCAGTACCCTTTGCCGCAAGGATGCGCAGGATGGCTTTGACGATGGTGGTCTTGCCAACACCGGGGTCACCAGTCATGACCAGCACCTTGGACATCAGTGCGAGCCGGATCGCGGCGACCTGCCTTTCGGCAAGGGCAAGACCGATATGCTTCTCGACCCGCGGCAACGCCTTGTCTGGGTCGATCCAGGGCCACGGCAACGCGCCATTTGCCAACCGCATCAGACGCTCGGCGATGGCGCGCTCCGCTCGGTGCAGACCGGCCAGAAATACGCAAGCTGTTTCACCGACACGATCGGCGACCACCGTGCCTTCATGCAGCTCGAGATCGAGCGCGGTGCGAATGAGCTCCTGTGGGACTTCGAGCAGCTTCTCGGCTAGAGGTATTAGCTCTTCCGTCGGCAGGCCGCAGTGTCCCTCATCCATGGCCTCGGTCAGCGCATAGGAAATTCCTGCTCGGACCCGCACCATGGCGGTTTTTTCGATGCCAAGCTTCATCGCAATCGCGTCGGCGGTCTTAAATCCGATACCTCGAATATCGCGCGCCAGCCGATATGGGTTCTCGGTCATGACCTGGATGGCATCGGAACCATAGGTCTTGAAGATCCGCACCGCCCGCGCCGTACCGACGCCATGGCTGTGCAGAAACAGCATGATTTTCCCGGACAGCTTTTTTGCTCGGCCCAGGCGGCCAGAATGCTGGCGGCGCGAACCGGCCCGATGCCATCGACTTCCCGCAGCCGGTCCGGCGTTGCTTCGATGACGTCGAACACCTTGTTGCCGAAGGCTCGAACCAACTTCTTGGCATACACCGGGCCAACACCGCGGATCATGCCGGACGACAAGTATTTCTCGATGCCGTCGGCCGAATCGGGGAGCGAGGTACGCAAGAATCGCGCTTTGAACTGCTGGCCGTGAGTACGGTCGTTGATCCATTCGCCCGAGGCGGTGATCCATTCACCGGCCGAGATCGTTGCGGCGTGTCCGACCAGCGTCACCAGATCACGATGGCCACGCGCCTTGGCGCGCAGGACGCAGAAGCCATTTTCGGCGTTATGATAGGTGACTCGCTCGACGAGGCCGGCCAGCACTTCCTGGGCTGATGGTTCCTGCGACGGCTTCATGGCGATCGTCACATTAGTCGCTTCGGCGTTGGGGCGCGCAAGCCCTGTGGCCTATCGAAGTCGGCGGACCTGATGTTACTCTGATTCTGGCCGGACTAGCAGCGCTCACCGCAGCTCGCGACCGACATAGGGTCGCTGATTTCCCGCGGCGGGCGATCTCCACGAAAATGGCGTGGGCACGTGGTCGGCCAACGGATGGCCGAGCGTCTTCAGCGCGCGCACAGATCACTTATGGGTGCCTTCAGTTTTCTCCCAGTAACAGCCTCTCTTCATGTAGGCGCACGGCAGTGCTGGCTGGACAGCGCGAGCTCGCCAGCGTGAGATGGTGCGTTCGCCCCAAATAGCGGAAGTCAGTTGGGTCCAGCGGGAAATCGCTTTCGGCCCCGGAGGGCGACATCGCCAATACTTCGTCCCTTGTAACTCCGAGACCGGAGGTAGGTCCCGACCTAACTGCGGGCGCAACTGACCTACAAGTCGATCACGCTGTCTGTGGAAGGCGTGCGTCCACGTGTGTCGGTCGGCTCAGGTCGCGTATTTCTTTGCGAGCGGCAGCCAGAACTTCTGCTCGTCCTCGATGAAGCGCGTCAAGTCTGCGCCGAAGAGTGGCTGGAACTGAGGGCCGGTTTCCTGAAGTCGCTTCTGCAGCTGCGGATCCTCAAGAACCTTGCGCAGGCTGTCGCCCAGGAAACGCACGATCGGCTCCGGCGTCCCCGAGCGCACGGTGAGCGCCTGCCAACCGATCGAGTTGAAGCCTGGAACGGTGGCGGCTGCCACTGGCAGCTCGGGAAGTAGAGCCGACGGTGTCGGCGACAAAATCGCGAGTGGGGTGAGGTCCTTCGACTCGATGCCACCGCGCAAGCTTGCCCATCCGTCGATTACCGCATGAACGCGTCCACCCAGGATATCGCGGATCGCATCGGCGGTGCCTCCGGTCGAGTAGGGCACGACGGTGATACCAGTGCCCGTCAGGTCGACAAACAGTTTTGCCGTGATGTGCGGCAGGCTGCCGGCGGGGTTAGTGCCGATGACCAGCTTATCCGGCATTTTCTTGGCGAGCGCGATGAACTCCGCCAGCGAGTTGACGCCGAGCTTCGGCGAACAGGCCATGACCAAGCCTTCGTACGCTGTCAAGCCGATCGGAATCATGTCTCTGTTGACGTCGAATGGCAGGTTCTCCTGCTGCGCTGGCAGGATCATGTAGATCGATGCCAACGCCGCGAGCAGCGTATAGCCGTCGGGCCGCTCGCCCAGGACGGCTCGGGTGCCGATGATGCCACCCCCGCCGGGGCGGTTCTCGACAATCACCTGCTGGCCCCACAATTGCGTCAACGCCTGTGCGATGAGCCGATGGCGGACATCGGGCGCGGAGCCCGGTGGCAGAGGCACAACCATCTTCACCACGCGCGTAGGATAGGTTTGGGCCGATGCCGGTCGGGCGGCGGCGAGCCCGAAGCCGGTGGCGGCCATGCCGGCCAGAAGCGCGCGTTTGGTGAACATTGTGGTCCTCCCAGCTGCGAATGCAGCTAGAGTCCACAGTAGCACGGGAACTCAAATCCGGCTCGTCCCGGAAGTAGCCAGATCCAGCAGCATGTCGCTTTCGGCGGGCTTTCTTCGCGCAACGAAGCGCCACTTGGGCCCATGACCGGCCGTGAAGCAGATGCAGCAAGGAGCGTCCCATGCGCAGAGCAAGGAACGCGGGCGCCCGACACCCGGACGGATGCCTGCCGTGGCCGCGCCTTTAACTAGCGCAGCATGCCCTCCGGGCTGTTCAGAATAAAATCGGGTGGATCATCCTCAGCGATGTTGCCGCCGGCAACAGGCTGCGAAGGGCGAGAAGTAGGTCGATGGCTCGTAGTCGCATTGGGGCATTTGGAACTAGCTGCACAGCCAAGATCACGATCACGACGGTCTTGCGAAGCCATGGCTAGCGGCCGCAACGGCACCGCAACTGCGCAGCCCGCAAGAACGACCAAAAGTGCGGCCCCTGCGGCCAATTTCAGAGTATTCCAATTTGCGGATGTATCGGGTCGTACGTGTATCATGTTATCGCCCCCACTTTCTGACGCGTTTTGCGTTCAGTGTGGTTGCGGTGGTTTAATTGCTGGTTATTTGCCCAAGAAGAGAGGAGAATTAACTTTAATGTAGGCTGCCCAAAAAACCTCGAAACGGGAGTGGCTGGTTAAGCATAGGAATGCGCACCGAGCGGCTTGCCGTCAGCGCCAGGCGAACACCGGCTGCTCCAGGTCGCCGACCAGGGTGTGGCGGCCAGCCAGCACCTCGTAGAACTGATAGACCACGGCCGCGGTCGGCGCATGCACCAGGGCGCCACTCATGCGAATGCGGATAACCTTTCGCTCGCTTTCCGGAATCGTGATGAAGTCAATGGCATCCGCCCGCGCGATCTCCGCGAGCGGAATGCGGTGCACCGAGGCGACCTCCTCGGGACTGGGTAGCAACGACCCCGTTTGCTCGGCCCACATGACCACCGGCGTGATCAGATAGCCGGACGTGTCGGATAGTCATCGAGCATCCCCAGGACGTCGTCGGCGCTGAGGCGAAGCCCAAGCTCCTCCTCGACTTCGCGCAACGCTGATGCGACGGGGGGCTCGCCTTCCTCGCATCGCCCGCCCGGTAGCGCGTATTGTCCTTTATGGGCGCGCAGGTCGCGCCTGCGTTTGATTAAGACGAAAGCCGTCTCGCCCGATCCGTCATCGCTCTCCACCAAAGTGACAGCGACAGCGGCCCGCTTGAGGCCGTGCGTATCGAGTGACGGTATGCGCGTGAACTCCGCGCAGCGCTCCCCCACCAGGCTGCGGAAGGCCGCATTGAACGGGTAGATCATTCAGGTGGATACCCGGCTGTATCGCACAGCGCAATCCCGGCAGTCGCCCGCGCCCCGAGCGGCCGCGACCCCACCGGCCAAGCCGCCGCGCCGCCAAGCGCCGCTATGAACTCGCGTCGCTTCATTCGATCACCTCGTCAGCGCGCAGCAGGATCGATGTGGGCATGTCGATGCCCATGGCCCGGGCCGTCCTGAGATTGACGATCGTGGTGAACTTCGACGCGCGCTCGACGGGAAGGTCCGCCGGCTTTGCACCCTTGAGAAATCTTGTCTACGAAGACCGCGGCGCGCCGATCCAACTCTGGCAGGTTTATCCCATAGGCCATCAAGCCGCCTGCTGCCGCGAATTCCGGGAAGCCGCATGTTGGCAGCCGGTGCCTGGCCAAAATATCCACAATCGCCTGCGAGTTTGCATTAAACATCGGATCTTCGTGGAGGACCGCTGCGCCAATCTGCTGACTGACCATCGCTGCAAAGACGCGCTCGAAATCACCTGGCCCACGCGCCTCGAAGGTCAGCAATTCCACCTTCAGAGCCTTCGCGGTCGGCTCCAACTCGCGGAGAATGAGCTGGGTTCCGGCCGGATTGTTCGCATTCAATAGCACAGCAGCCTTGGCCAGAGACGGCGCCAGTTCCTTGAGCAATTCGAGCCGCTTCGCAACGAGCTCGGCATTGAAAAAACTCGATCCGGTCAGGTTTCCTCCCGGACGCGCGAGACTTTCGACGAGACCAAAAGCGAGCAAATCAGAGGCTGCCGTAATGACGATCGGGATCGTCGACGTCGCCTGCTTGGCCGCGATGGCGCCGGGCACCGTGTGGGTCACGATGACGTCGACATCGAGTCGCACTAGTTCCGCCACCAGGGCCGGCAGCTGGTCATACCGTCCCTCGGCCCAACGAAACACGATCACAATATTCTTGCCTTCGGTATAGCCGAGGTCGCGCAGTCCGGCCCGAAAGGCAGTAACGCGCGGGGTATGCCATGACGCAGAGGCAAGGCCCAAATATCCGATGTGGGCGACCTTCGCCCGCTGCTGCGCGCGCGCCGCAAGCGGCCACGCCGCCGAGGCGCCAAGCGCTGCGATGAACTCACGCCGCCTCATAGGCTCCCTCGTGCCCACGACAGCACACTAGCACGTTAATTGATTTCGAGCGATTTGTGCGGCGCAGCAGCTTTAACCGCCAATTGGCAGAGATGGGGTCAAAACCGGAGCTCCTGCATCGCAGCAATCGAGTTCTATTCCGTCAGCGCAGACAGCCGCAATCTGGGGGGTCATGCTTGGGAAGCATCGAACCTGAGAGCTTCGCGATGTCGCTCGTATGCCAGTCGATTTGGCCCTCGTCGCTGCGCGGTTGGGAAAACCAGGCGATCTTCGCCACCCGGTCGCCGACCGCGATCAGAGACATCCGGCCGTTCCGGCCGCGACGTAAGCAAATACCGGAGACCTCGCGAAGTGGCACGCCGACCACGCGGCGCACTCGAAGCCTATTCTTGTTCGACTTACCGGTTTTTCTCATGCGACGAGAGCTCACTTCTGATTTCACGTTCCCATCTGGTCGTCCGTCCTCTCAGGACCGTCCACGAGTCGGGCGATCTCAGCAATTGAAAATGATGCTATTGGAGCGCAAAGTAAGCGCTCAATCCGAAGGAGGGAGCGTGCAATGAGTATACTCTGGACCATCATAATCGGATTTGTGGCGGGCCTGATCGCAAAATTCCTTCATCCTGGAAGCAAGAATGAGCCCTCGGGTTTCATCTTAACCGCCCTGCTCGGAATCGCGGGATCATTTGTTGCGACGTATCTGGGCCAAGCGCTCGGGTGGTACAAAGCCGGTGAAGGCGCTGGATTCCTTGGAGCAATCGTTGGTGCAATCATAGTGTTGGTAGTTTGGGGAGTTTTTGAAAATCGCCGCGCCCAAGGAGCCTGAGAAATCGCAAGATTTCGGCAACTAAGGTTGACTTGGGCGGTATTCTCTAACTAAAGAGAGAGGGAAGGTCATGCGCTTAGATAACCTGCCCCAGAGCGATCGAATTGAAGACCGGCGCGGTGGACGCAGCGGTGGCATTCGCGGAGCCCGCAGCGGCGGGATCGGGATAGGCACGGTCGTCGTGCTCGGTCTCGTCGGTTGGGCATTGGGTATCGATCCGCGCGTCCTCATTCAGGGCGCCGACATGCTGTCGAAAACCGGTCAGTCCCAACAAAAATCGACGACCAAACCAGGCACTCCATCCGATGCGACAGGTCGGTTTGTCTCAGCGATTCTCGGTAGCACCGAGGCAGAATGGACCGAAATTTTCGCTCAAGCTGGGAAAAAATACCAACCGCCGACGCTAGTGATGTTTTCCGGAGCAACCCAGTCGGGTTGCGGGTTTGCGCAATCGGCTATGGGGCCGTTCTATTGCCCCCTTGATCAGAAAGTTTACCTCGACACGAGTTTCTTTCAGGACCTCGAGCAACGTTTCCACGCTTGCGATGTCGGCAGCAAGACGTGCCAATTCTCCCAAGCCTATGTGATTGCGCACGAGATCGGACATCATGTGCAGAACCGGTTGGGGCTGCTACCGGAGGTCCAGAAGGCGCAACGTGGAATGGGCAAGGCGGAGGCCAATAGCCTGCAAGTCCGGGTGGAGCTTCAGGCCGATTGTTTTGCCGGAATCTGGGCGAACCGCGCGCATACTAAATGGCAATTCATTGAACCTGGGGACGTCGAAGCGGCGCTACAGACGGCTTCGGCGATCGGCGATGATCGATTGCAGAAAGAGAGCCAGGGATACGTTGTCCCAGACGCCTTCACCCACGGCTCTTCGGCACAGCGCACCCGTTGGTTCATGATTGGCTTGAAGTCGGGAAGCGTTTCGAGCTGTGACACTTTCCGTGCCGAACAACTCTGATACGGCGACCTTCCCAGAACATGTCACCGGGGACCGCCCGCGTATCGAGCAGAGGATTTCAATATGGCTGAAATAAACAAGCTCCCCGTCGGTAAAGTCCTCGATAAGCTGCGTAGCACCGATGTGCCAAAATCGAAGATCACACGGCAAGACGAGAAAACTGAGGCTCTTGAAAAAGAGATACAGCGCATGAGAACCGCGAGACACCGCCTTGAGCGGAGTCAACGGGCCGACCCGACAAAGCGCGGTTGAGATCCTGCTTGGAGTTAACCCGGACCATCGCCCGCAGTCGGCCGATCGTAGTGTGATGCACTCCGAACGTCCTGGTGATATGGTTAGCGCTTCGCCCGCCTCGGGTGCAAGCGCTTCGCGTTCACTCTGCTGAGCCCTAATTTCTTGATGATCGGGGTCCAGCGATCAATCTCGGCGCGAATGAACGTGCCGAGATCTTGGGCGATGAGCCAAGCATCTCGATCGCGGCCAAGCGCTCGGCGACGTCAGGCAGCGCAAGAATGCGTCGCATCTCGGTGCTGAGCTTCGAGATGATGGGCTTTGGCGTGCCGGCGGGCGCGAGCAGGCCGTACCACTCCATCACGAGAATATCGAAGCCTTGCTCCGAAACGTGGGTACGTTCGGTATCGATTTGTGTCGCTCGGAGGCCGCCACGCCGAGCGCGCGCACAAGGCCAGCTTGGTACTGCGGCAAAGCCTGGATGACGGTTGCGAAGGTCATCGGAATCTGCCCGGCGAGGAGATCGTTCAGCGCCGGCGCCATCAAGGTACTAATCGCCATTAGGCCCTACTGAGTTAAATTCAACACACCAGCATAATGATGTATGTAACCAATCATTTATTTAGAGCATTTTTATACCTCCGCAGCAACTTATATCAGATTTTGGTTCGTTTTCTTACCATATATTTGGCAAGCTAATTCTGTACATAATCTCGTTGAAGCACACAACACTCAACAACTCTGTTGTTCGTTTTTTATGTGTTTAATTTTAATAATAAATTGTTAATAGAGGAAGAAGCGATCTCATGAGTTTTTGTTGTAGATGTTAAGGACGTGTTTTTCGTTGTTCGTTTCTTAGCAGCTAGAGAAGATGTTTGTGCGTAATTTGTATTTTAAGTGTAATAAATTATTAAAGTTTGTCGATGTAGATACTTGCATTTAAACCAGTCTTGTCTCATAAAGACTAGGGTGATAATTGCCGAGGGGGATTGAAGGGGGGGGGGTTCAACCCCTTTAGTCTTTCTTAGGATCCCACAGTAAAGTCTACATTTCACACCCAAACTGCACATAAATCAATTTCTAACCCCCCCCACTTTTTTAAATTTTCATACTGCTCAAAAGTGCTCGCCTTGAGCTGTGATGAATATTATATGCCAGTGTTAAATGACTGTTACCCTCTCCAGAGCGGTTACCGTTTAGTAACTTTGAGCAAGTCCTTCACTCACAATTGCTCAGCGCCATCGACTGATTCTTGGGCGTTAAGCTAGCAGCGCTTAATAAATGCATAACACGGAAAGCGCAATAAGAAGACAACTCCTCTGGCATGACACAGTGCTTATGAACAAGCTGGTTGCCTGCTCTCAGCTAATTAGTAGCACTTTGTAGATGTTGATATTACGATTATGATAGATCAACAATGTTACAAATTGTGACAATGTTGTCCATTATTGTGAAAATATTGTCCATCGTTGTCTCAGCAATGTTCAATTCAAAATTGTGACATTGTTGGACATTATTGTAACAATGATGTCCACCATTGTCTCAACAATGTTCAAAATTGTGACAGTGTTGTCCATTATTGTGACAATGTTGTCCAACATTGTCCCAGCATTGTCCAAAATTGTCTCAACATTCAACATTGTTCCAATGTGAATACTCTGGCTGGGAGTTGCACTGGAAAGCCTTTCCATGACTACAAAACAGTCTGACTTATGTTCTATCAATTCTGATCTCTGGCCTTTAGGCAAATCACTAAGGTCTCCAGATATCATTGGCCGATGAATGCAGGAGTTCAGAAATGAGGGTCTAACATTTTAATGGGGTTGAGGTCTTGTGTGGTTTAACACTTGTAATAAGTTTTGGGATTGAGAGAATGCTTTCGTGGGAATAGCTGATTTGACTCGTTTCTTTCCTCGTTTATGTGATTTGTTATTGTTTCAACCTTCAATTCTTGACTTTTCCCATCCTTTGTCCGATATAGCCACATTTTGTCCGATATTGGCCAATTTTATCCAATATTGGCCATTTTGTACAATATTGGCACATCTTTCTGATCCAATATTGTGCACAATATTTTGTCCGATGTTGGCCAATTTTGTCCGATGTTGGCACATTTTGTCTGATGTTGGCACATTTGTCCGATGTTGGCATATTTTTTCCGATGTTGGCATATTTTGTCCGATGTTGGCACATTTTGCACGGCAGCTTTGCTTTAGTTGTCCAATTACTTTAGTTTTCCTATTTTCATTCACATTTCAGTATTACTATAGCCATTTTCTAATGCACGTTTTCTGTGGAGAGCCCTTTCGGTTTGGGGTAGGGGAACTCTGTGGCATGACCCAAAGAAAACGAAATGGGACATGGCCCGATTATCCCCCAGATTGGCTCGTGCTAGATGTGAAGATTCTCTGAGATCATGTAGTAATTTCAATAAGTTAAGTTGATCTTCAGATGTGCTTTGAATAAACGCCGCTTTTCGTATTTACGTTGCTAAGATTAGAGTCGAAAAACTTGATCTTGAGCGTTTCTTGTTGTTACACAGAATGTCTCAAGTTTTCGAGACAGATTTCCAGTCTGTGTAAGCTGTAGATCATGTACAAATTTTCCAAAGACATTTTTATGTGTCTGTAAAGCTCTCAGTGTTATGATCAGCACACAATTTAGCACAGGCTGACAGTGATTGGGGTCATTCACAAAGGGTTGTTGAAAGTAAAGACTTACAGAATTTTAAATCGGTTATAAAAATGTTACCGGGAAGAGATCGAAATAGGCATTTTTCTCAGTTTTTTATCACTTCTAAAGGATAAGAAAAAACTGTAACTTAAAACAGGTTAGATTATGGGATAGCTAGTTGTCTTACAATTGTAGAATTTTTAAGGGAGCAAGAATAAAAGATTAGCTTGAAACTAAAAACTAAGAATTGGGCTAGTTTTCTCACATTTGTAGAATTTTTAAGGGAGTAAGAACAGAATAAATTGTAACTTAAAAATAAAACTTACGTGGATAGTTTTCTTACATTTGTAGAATTTTAAGAGAGTAAGAAACAAATTGTAACTAGTAATTTTTCCTAAATTTTGTGTCTATATCGTTCTGTCCTTTGGGAAAGATCCCACTCAAAATATGTAGAATATGTTATTCTGTAATGTGTAGAGATTTCTTTGGCTTAAGAAAATCGTTTTATTGTTGATATTGTGATGTCGTGGAAGTCATGAAACCGTTGTGATGTGCATAATATGTTCTAGACAGTTGTTAGTGTAATTAATTTATTCGTTGAAACCAGATCGTTAAGTCACTGCAATAAAGATGCCATAGTAAACCACGTGATATTATTCTCTATCGTCTTGACTTTCAGCTACACTGTTGGTGGATAGTGTTTAACACGCTGTTTCATAACATAGCGATGATTAGCGACGCCCTCCTCCTTTCTCCAGGCTCCGGACTGGCACTGCCAGAGTATGAACAGTGGGGGAGTAAATAAGCGTTTGGTTGGTTAGTTGCTGTTTAACGACACTGTCATAACAAGATGATTAGCGTCGCCCTCCTCCTTTCTCTAGGCTCCGGACTGGCACTGCCAGAGTACAGACATGGCGGAGTTAAGTACGGTTCTAGGTAGTAGGTAGTTTATGTTTAACGACGCTGTGTCGTAGCAAAGATGACTAGCGTCACCCTCCTCTTTTGTCCAGGCTTTGTACTGGCACCGCGAAAAACAGCAAAAGTGGCGCAGTTCAGCTATACTGTCAATAAGGTTACTTTATGATTATGGTGGTGTAAAGTTAAGTGAGGTAATCATTTCTTATTAGCTATATATAATTCTACCCTGTACAGAGCATCTGCATGATGAGTTCAACAAAATGCCCCTTCAAAGGAATGCCGTGTTGCTCCCCGTTAATTACAACCGTGCCCACTCCTTGTCCCGTTCCTACCATCTCCCACTCGTCCCTTTCTCTCCCACCTTGTTCCCCTCTCTCCCGGGCCAAGTGCAATGGAATTACTTTGTTCGCGTATCATTAGCAAGATGGCGCCAGCGTCATATGTTGTCTGCAACGACCTCTTACAAAAATTGTCGTCTGTTGTAACGTGTAAATGCACTCAGTGATCTCTATTAAGCCATCAAAGAAATTCAGCAGCATTTTTTGAACTACCCAATAGTTGGCTATCCAGCAAATCTCATCTGTTTAGGTCGGTACTCGATAGACCATGTTCAAAATGTCCGAAGTAAATAACTAAACACACAGTTTCAAGGAAAATATTCTTTATCGGCAATATAAAATTTCTATAGCTAACAATTAAGTGGTTCTTTTGGCTAAGTAAGTTTTCACACATAGAAACGTAAATTAGCAAAATAAAAACAGGCTAAATATATAATCTCATCATCATCAGTTCCTCACGACAACCATTTGGCGGCGATGTGTAGCCTACAAATAAAATGTTCTCCATTGTCCTCGGTCATTTATCATGCAAATATATAATGTAATAAACGAAAAGTGATGCGAGACATCGTAACATCATAAAGGTTGAGGTTCTAAGATAATTAAATAAGCACGTCACAATAAATACAAAGTATTGAAAGATGATTACCGTCGCCCTTTTTCTTTATCCAGGCATGAGGCTGACACTACCAACCCCAAGCCTCGATCGCTAAAGGCGGAGTTCGACGCTAATCATCCTTGTTAGCCTAACATAGCGTCGTTAAACAGCAACAAACCAACCAAACTTACTTTGGATTATTTAGTAAAAGATTCTAGATGACGAAAAGATTTCAAAGTAAATTACTTTGATTTGAAGAAACAATATTATAATATTTAAATATTATTATTTAAAATCGAAAATCAAAATCCGTTCATTGTCCGATTGGTTGTCAGCCACAAACAGTCGACCATTTGACTCGTCCAGATGAATCCTCCATAGATCTCGTAATCCGTGTTTAGCTTCTGTGAGAATTTCTCTCTGAAATTTCAAATCCGAATCCAATAACAAAACCCGACTGTTCATCCGATCAGCGACCATCACGAACCCATTTCCATCGACGGACAAATAGACTGGACAATCCATTTGTCCGACGGTCGATCCAGATTTACCACCGAATGACTTCTTAAGTTTCCCATCTGCATCCACTGTACACACATTGTGCATACCATAACTGCCATGACAGACCGCAAAATGACCATTGGTCAGTTTTATTGCATGATATGGATAACGAATACTTGCGTCTAATGATAGATTTATTTCACGGATCAATTGTCCATCTGGCGAATATTCATTTAATTTATTTTTACTATAAACAGTTAAAATGACATTCGATTCATCTGTAACAGACAGACCCCATCCATAATCGTCTCCTGTTGACCATTTCTTTATTAATTTTCCATTTGGATCAACTCTCAAGATTTCCTTCGACTGATCATGAGTCTTTGAAATCGAAGATGTAGAGACATTTATTTCTGTTGCAGGATGCTATGTCCCATGGATAAATTAATTCCCTCAAATTCCATTGACGACTGAAACTGAATTTAATCGAATCATAAACTTCAACTTCTGAACTCTTTTCACTCACAACAAACAATTCTTTGTCTAAGATCGTCAATCCACGGATACTTTTGCTTTCTTCTGCTGTTCCGAACCAACCTTTCTTCTTCTTTTTACTGGCATTTGTTCTGATCGTCTCAACTAAAACTGGATCCGATTTGTATCGAAGTTCAGCTGAAAATAGAAAAAATATTGTTAACTAGCTTAAAATAAAATAAATAGCTGCATACTGCTGTATTTGTATATTTATCTAGCTGCGTCGGACTAGGCTGAGAAGAACATAATTAATTACATCACATCAAGTAATATTTGAA